>NZ_JBWKVV010000038.1:0-565 GCF_059421875.1 Sphingomonas sp. GW821-FHT02B09 | reverse complement strand
CCGTGGCCCAGATGAATCCTACCAGTTCGCGAGCGACCGCAGTCGCGGCGACGTTGCTGCGCTTTCCGCATCCCTCCAGCCGGCGGAAGCGCTTGTTGAGCCGAAGCTGCGCTTTCCAGGCTACGTCCTTCAGCGCCTGATCGTAGTTCTCCCGTTTGCGCAGTAGCAGCGCGCCTACCTTCGGTGGCCAGCGATAGGCCCAAGCCGCCTCGACCAGCATGACCCGTGCGATTGAATTCCCGGCCTTGGTGATCCCGCCCGGCCGGATCTTGCTGCCGCTGGAGTATTCGCCCGGTACGAGACCGAGGTAAGCCATCAGCTTGCGTGGACTGCCGAAGCGAGTGAAGTCGCCGATCTCCGCGGCGAGCGTCACAGCGATGACGAGGCCGATTCCCTTGAACACCTGCAACGCGTGTACCACGGGCGCGAGCGTCCAACTCGGAACCAGCTCGGCGATCTGCGCTTCGACCTCCGCCTTGCGTGCCTCGGCCTGCTCGAGCCGGTTGATGTAGCTTTGCAGCGCCAGCTTCTGTGCGGGATGTTCGAACTTCAGGGTGGAAAGCCA
>NZ_JBWKVV010000037.1:0-589 GCF_059421875.1 Sphingomonas sp. GW821-FHT02B09 | reverse complement strand
CATAAACTTGAGAGTTTGATCATGGCTCAGAACGAACGCTGGCGGCATGCCTAACACATGCAAGTCGAACGAGATCTTCGGATCTAGTGGCGCACGGGTGCGTAACGCGTGGGAATCTGCCCTTTGGTTCGGAATAACAGTTGGAAACGACTGCTAATACCGGATGATGACGTAAGTCCAAAGATTTATCGCCAGAGGATGAGCCCGCGTAGGATTAGCTAGTTGGTGTGGTAAGAGCGCACCAAGGCGACGATCCTTAGCTGGTCTGAGAGGATGATCAGCCACACTGGGACTGAGACACGGCCCAGACTCCTACGGGAGGCAGCAGTGGGGAATATTGGACAATGGGCGAAAGCCTGATCCAGCAATGCCGCGTGAGTGATGAAGGCCTTAGGGTTGTAAAGCTCTTTTACCCGGGATGATAATGACAGTACCGGGAGAATAAGCTCCGGCTAACTCCGTGCCAGCAGCCGCGGTAATACGGAGGGAGCTAGCGTTGTTCGGAATTACTGGGCGTAAAGCGCACGTAGGCGGCTTTGTAAGTTAGAGGTGAAAGCCTGGAGCTCAACTCCAGAATTGCCTTTAAGAC
>NZ_JBWKVV010000036.1:0-843 GCF_059421875.1 Sphingomonas sp. GW821-FHT02B09 | reverse complement strand
TAGGGTCAGGACTCATTGGTCACAGCCAGAAGATGACAGTGGCCGCGAGGGCAACAGCCGAGAAGAAGACCGTTGGACATCGGTCATAGCGGGTGGCGACGCGACGCCAGTCCTTCAGGCGGCCGAACATGATCTCGATGCGGCTGCGACGTCGGTAGCGGCGTTTGTCGTATCTGACCGGCTCGTTGCGCGAGCTCCGACCTGGGATGCAGGGCTGGATGCCTTTGGCTTCCAGGGCATCCCTGAACCAGTCGGCATCATAACCGCGATCACCAAGCAGCCATTGGGCCTTTGGCAGATCGTCGAGCAGAGCTGCCGCGCCGGTGTAGTCGCTGACCTGCCCGGCGGTCATGAAGAAGCTCAAGGGCCGCCCGTCCGCATCGCTGACGGCATGCAACTTGGTGTTCATGCCGCCTTTCGTGCGGCCGATCAGGCGGCCGAGATCCCCTTTTTAACCCGCAGGCTCGATGCCGTGCGGTGTGCCTTCAGGTAGGTCGCGTCGATCATGACCGTCTTTGGCACGGCCTCCGCTGCCGCGAGACCCTCCATCATGCGGAGGAAAACGCCCCTTTCACCCCAGCGCTTCCACCGGTTGTACAGCGTCTTGTGCGGGCCATAGTCCTTCGGCGCATCGCACCAGCGCAGTCCGTTGCGATTGACGAAGACGATGCCACTCAGCACCCGGCGGTCATCGACCCGCGGCTTGCCATGGCTCTTGGGGAAGTACGGCTGTAGGCGCGCCATCTGCTCATCCGTCAGCCAGTACAGCTCGCTCATCCACTGTCTCCTCGCAGAGCCTGAATCAGATCGCGATGCTCACATCAATGGGTCCTGACCCTAGCA
>NZ_JBWKVV010000035.1:0-862 GCF_059421875.1 Sphingomonas sp. GW821-FHT02B09 | reverse complement strand
TCGTCTGGCGCGCCAATCCGAATGAGATCATCGCCGCAGTCAGACGCGGGCACCAAACGTTGGAATCAGTCCACTAGAAGACCTTGCGCATCGAGAGGGCGATTACTTGCCCCAAAGGGTCGCTTAGGATGCCGTAGGCCCTGCTGCCGGTACCCCCGATACCTTCGAAGCGGGGCCGTGCGTTGAATAGATTGTCGACAGAGACTTTCAGGCGAAAGCGACTGGGGTTCGAAGCCTCATCGCTGCGCCCGAAGTCATAGAAAAAATCCGCGTTGAACAGCGCCAGCGCGGAGATGCGGGACGCTCGGTTACCGTCTCCGCCTTGACCGCCTCTGTACCCACTCTTCCAAGTTCCTACGGCGTTCGCGCCGAATTGCCGGCCACTTACCGTTCCTTGCAGGACGATGCGGTGACGAGACGGGGTGGCGGCCGACAGGTTCAAAGGATTGCTGATGACGTCTACGATCGGGCTGTCACCTGTCAGCCGAATGCGATCGTCGAGGACAACGGCGTGATTTATCCCGATGTCCCAGTTGAGCCCTCCCGCATCGTTCGAACCTGCCGCCGTTGATCGGGCGCGGATCATCCCGAAGGTGTGCAAATTCCAAGAAACTGTCCTTGAAACCTCGCTGACACCGGAGAACGGCCGGCTGTCATATGAGGTGAGCACACCATCGGGAGTTCGCACGAACAGCTGTGGCAGCAACCTCTCGACCGACGCGGAGGGAGATGAAAAGCTCAGTGTCGGGCGCTCGATACGCGCCGCTGAATATGATGCGGAGAATGCAAAGCGCCGCCATGATCCGTTTGCTCTCACGGTGTCAGTCGATGCGGTGGACTGCTGCAAAAGAGGACTCCCGCC
>NZ_JBWKVV010000034.1:0-905 GCF_059421875.1 Sphingomonas sp. GW821-FHT02B09 | reverse complement strand
TCTGCGTCCAACTCTTCGTAGCGCCAAAGCCGAGGGCAAGATTTATCACGCCGGCAGGAAGGGTTGCAATATTGCCGCTGATATCTCCTGACAGCCCGACATTGTGGGTAGCGGTGTGAAGATCGGCATCGGGCTTCGCTGCATTATCGATGCCGCCGTTTTCGATTGCTGATCGAGAGCCTGCGACATTGCCGGACAGCGTCCAGGAGTATCTGCCGAGCGTGCCATTGAACGCAGCACCCATCCGCAGATATTGCGTCGTATTCCGCCGTTCCTGACGGTAGTATCCCGCTCCGGCTGTCGGTGGCGCTGATCCGCCGATATTAAAGACATTCCTAGTGATCCCGCCCTCGGCAGAAAGGTCAACGCTTGTCTGCCCCAGCACTCCGCTCTGCCCAAGGGTCGCGGTAAGCGCCTCGGAGCGCGGCACCAATGTCAGGTCGCGATCGGCCCCGAACCCATCTGCCGCCGGCTCGTCCTTGCCGCCGTCCCGATCTGATCGGAGCAGCTCTCCGGCGAGACGATAGGTAAGCGCAAAATTTGAGCGGTCGTCATCCCTGATATGCGCATACCGCGTGGTCGCCGACCAGGTTCCCCCGCCACCTTCCGTGGTCGTAGTAGTCAGCCCTTCCAGCGCCAGCGTATCGAACTTCGCCAATAGGCGCAGGTTAAGTATCTTCGCGCCCTCGGCCAACCCGAATTGTCCAGCCGCGCTGGCCGGCAGCACGTCAATCTTGGCAAGCGCTTCGGGAGGCAGCGCTTCAATCGCATCAAGTCCCCCCACGCGACGCCCATTCACGAGAATCGAAAAATCTTCATCGCCGAAACGCGATCTGAGCCGCGCCAGCACGTCACCGATTGAGTCGGCGCCGAACCCTTTTATTGTCGATGCCGGTAGGGAATCG
>NZ_JBWKVV010000032.1:0-1152 GCF_059421875.1 Sphingomonas sp. GW821-FHT02B09 | reverse complement strand
CTAGTGGATTGATCGAGACGGAAGCATCCGTTTAGGATTCCTGTTATTGTCGCAGCATGCGATGGACCGGGAATGCGCAGCGGGATCAGCATAGCCGTCACGGCTTCGGACAGGACACGGCTCGAGGGGCTGGTGGCGGCGCGTGGTTCACCGCAGAAGCATGTGTGGCGGGCGCGGATCGTCCTGCTGAGCGACGATGGTCTGGGCACGGTCGCGATCATGGCGGCGACGGGCAAGTCGAAGACGTGCGTGTGGCGCTGGCAGGAGCGGTTCATGACCGAGGGCGTCGATGGCCTGCTGCGCGACAAGACGCGACCGCCGGGGATCGCACCCCTCAAGACCACGCTGGTCGACAAGGTCGTGGCGTTGACGCTGGAGCCGCCTGACCACGAGGCGACGCACTGGACGGTGCGCGCCATGGCAAAGGCGGTCGGCATCGCGGCCTCCTCGGTGGTCAGGATCTGGCACGACCATGGCCTGGTGCCGCACCGCTGGCGCAGCTTCAAGCTGTCCAACGACCGGGCATTCGCCGAAAAGCTGCACGATGTGGTCGGCCTGTACGTCTCGCCGCCTGCCCATGCCATCGTGCTGTCCGTGGATGAGAAGAGCCAGATCCAGGCGCTCGACCGCACGCAGCCGGGTCTGCCGCTCAAGCGCGGCCGGGGCGCGACCATGACCCACGACTACAAGCGCAACGGCACCACGACGCTGTTCGCCGCCCTGAACGTCCTTGATGGCTCGGTGATCGGACGCAACATGCAGCGTCACCGCCACCAGGAGTTCATTCGCTTCCTGAACGCCGTCGAGGCCGAGCTGCCGCCCGACAAGGCCGTCCACGTCATCCTGGATAACTACGCGACCCACAAGCAGCCCAAGGTTCGGGCCTGGCTGGATCGCCACCCGCGCTGGACGTTCCACTTCGTGCCGACGTCATGTTCGTGGCTGAATGCGGTCGAGGGGTTCTTCGCCAAACTGACCCGTCGTCGACTGAAAAATGGCGTCTTCCACTCCGTCGTCGACCTTCAGGCGGCCATCAACCGCTTCATCAAGGAGCATAATCAACAGCCCCGACCCTTCGTCTGGCGCGCCAATCCGAATGAGATCATCGCCGCAGTCAGACGCGGGCACCAAACGTTGGAATCAGTCCACTAG
>NZ_JBWKVV010000031.1:0-1411 GCF_059421875.1 Sphingomonas sp. GW821-FHT02B09 | reverse complement strand
CAGACCGTCGTCTAATAGCGGTTGGTGACGCAAGTCATTTCAGCGGTGAGTTCGTATGCCAGGAGCACGGTCGTCTTCGCGGTCGAGACAAGTCGCCGCATGATGGGGCTTCGCAGGGGTGAGCCTTCCAATGTCCGAAACGCACGCGACGGGCAGAGCCTGACGGTGCAACGGTCTGCACGGAATGGTTCGCTCCACGTCCTGGCAGGGACGTCTCATTGTGCCTTCATGGCAGGCGCAACCGGTCGAACAGGATCAGGCAGCGGCGGCCTTGTTGAACAGTTCGCCCGACTTCAGCATCGCATGCATGATGACGGCGAGCTTGCGGGCCACCGCAATAGCGGCGCGTTTGAAGCCGAGCTTCTCCCTCAGCGCCAAGCCCCAGGCTCGCAGATCGCTGTCGCCGCGGGTGCGGGTCAGCAGGACCGTGGCGGCCTCGTAGAGGAGCCCCCGCATGTGTGCATCGCCGCGCCGGGAAATATGGCCGTCATAGTCGACCTCGCCGGACTGGTAGCGCCGGGTGGTGAGCCCGAACCATGCGCCTACAGATCGCGACTTTTTGAAGTTCGCCGTGTCCCCGATTGCCGCGACGTATGAGCTCGCCGTGATCGCCCCCACGCCCGGTATCGACATCAGGAGCTGGCAATCGGTGCTCTGCCGGGCACCGGCGAGGATCTGTCGACCCAGTTCGGCCGCACGCAGGCGGACGCTGCGCCAGGCATCGAGCACGGGCAGGATAATACGCGACAGCGCCTCATTATCGGCGAGCAGGCGACGGACCTGCTCATCGAAGCGGCCGCCCTTGGTCGATGGCACGAGAAGGCCGAACGTCTTCATCATGCCCCGGATCTGGTTGGAAAGCTCCGTTCCGATCCTGACCAGCCGGGTGCGCGAGGCAATGAGCGTGCGCGACAGCATGCTGTCATACCCCTTCACACGAACCTCGCGGTAGAAGCCGACCTCGGCCAGTTGTGCCAGACCATCGGCGTCGTTCGCGTCGGTCTTGTTCGGCGCCATGTCGAGTGCGGCCTTGGCATGACGGGCATCGATGCAGATCGCGGGCAGACCTTCCGCCGTCAGTGCATGAAAGAACCACACCGACAGCGGCCCGGTCTCGAACACGACCCGCTTGGCGTCCGGAGCATGCTTGCGGATCAGCGCCGCAAGTGCCTGCGGGTCCGAAACACATTTGCCGCGCCAGACCCGCTTGCCGTCGCGTCGAATGGAAACCGCGGTCTCTTTCATCGAGACGTCGAGGCCGATATATTCGTCCATGGCTGTTCTCCATCAGATGTTTGGGCCCGGCTACCTGTCGTGAGCCCGTATTCTCATCTTATCGGGGAACAGCCACCCGGCATCACTATGAATGCCTCCGGTGACTCGGCTCCGCGATTACCCCATGTCCGAAAAC
>NZ_JBWKVV010000030.1:0-1536 GCF_059421875.1 Sphingomonas sp. GW821-FHT02B09 | reverse complement strand
CCCGATTGTGTTGAAGAAGTCGGATGTTGGCGGGGTGCAAGCGGCCGAGGGTTTTCGCTGAACAGGGCTGACCGGCTCAGGCAGGTAGCGGCTGCGTCGGCATCGGGATGAGCTTGGCCATCTTGCGGAGGTTCTGGGCGGCGGCTGCCATATGGAACTCGTCCCTGGCACCGTTTGGACCCCGCAGGCGTAATCGATCGAGCTTCAGAATGCGTTTGAGGTGCGCGAACAGCATCTCGACCTTCTTTCGCTGGCGGCGGGAGGTGACGTAGGCGTCGGTGGTGGCGATATCGCGGGCAAGGTCGCGAGCCCCTTCGTGGATCGAACGGGTGACCTTGCGCGCCGGCATGTTGGGCGTGCAGCGTTCCCGCAGGGCGCAGCCGCCGCAATCCTGCTGTGTCGCGCGATAGCGGATGAAGCCGTCCTGACCGACATCGCCCCGGGCGGTCGCGAAGTTGCGGTTCCTGGGGCGCAGGCGCTTGCCACCAGGACAGATGTAGCTGTCGTCGTCATGGTCGTAGGTGAAGGCATCACGTTCGAAGGTGCCGTCGCGGCGGGCGGACTTGTCGAACACCGGAATGTGCGGCTGGATGTCACGCTCGTGGACCAGCCAGGCTAGCATCTCCGCCGAGCCGTAAGCGGTGTCGGCGGCCAGCCGCTCGGGCCAGACGCCGAAGCGGTCCTGCACCCGCGCGATCATGCGCTTGCATGCGGTCACCTCGGCCTGGCGCACGGCGGTGCTCGCTTCCACGTCCATGATGACGGCATGGTCGAGGTCTATGAGGTAGTTGGTCGAGTAGGCGTAGAAGGCCGGCCCGCGATGCGCGCTGGTCCACCGCGATGCCGGATCGGCCGGTGCCAGATACTTGGGCACCACCGGTGTCGCTGCGCCGAACGCGGCATCGTCGAGAACGGCCAGATACTCGCGCACCGCACGGCTGTCGGCGTTCGGGGACAAGCCGTCGCTACCCGGCCCGCCGGTCTGGCGATTGGCATCGGCACGGATCAAGCTGGCGTCGACTGCAAACCCTTCGCCGCCCACCAGCCCCTCGGCCATGCAGCGTGCGACCGTCGTCTCGAACAAACGGCGCAACAGGTCGCTGTCGCGGAAGCGCCCGTGCCGGTTCTTCGAGAAGGTCGAATGGTCCGGCACGTCGCCGTCCAGCCCCAGCCGGCAGAACCAGCGATAGGCCAGGTTCAGATGCACCTCATCGCACAGCCGCCGCTCGGACCGGATGCCCATGCAATAGCCGATGATGAGCATCCGGATCATCAGCTCTGGATCGATCGAGGGGCGGCCCGTGTCACTGTAGAAGGGCTTCAGCTCCTCGCGGATGCCTGACAGGTCCACGAACCGGTCGATTGAGCGCAGCAGATGATCCGCCGGCACATGCCGCTCCAGGCTGAAGCTGTAGAACAGCGCCTCCTGCGCTACCGTCCGCTCGCCCATCATCAGCCCGTCTCCGCTCACCTCGCGGCAAGTGAATCAGACCACCAACACCACTGCAAGCCCGTCTTTTTCAACACAATCACCCA
>NZ_JBWKVV010000029.1:0-1619 GCF_059421875.1 Sphingomonas sp. GW821-FHT02B09 | reverse complement strand
GGCGTTATGGATTCCACGGCGTACCGGGTCGGTGTAGCCTGCGGCCATGGCATACATCGAAGGTCATGCCCGGGAACAGGCGCTGCTGTTGCCGGCATCGGTTGAGGACTATGTCGCTGCGGACAACCCGGTGCGGTTCATCGACGCCTTCGTCGATGACCTCGATCTGGGTAACGCGGGTTTCCAGCGGACGCAGCCGAAGACGACGGGGCGTCCCGGTTATGATCCGGCCGACATGCTCAAGCTGTACCTGTACGGTTATCTCAACCGGGTGCGGTCGAGCCGGCGCCTGGCGGCGGAGGCAGGCCGCAATCTCGAGTTGATCTGGCTGCTGCGCGGGGTGCGGCCGGACTTTCGGACCATCGCCGACTTCCGGCGCGATAACCGTGCCGCGTTCAAGGCGGTGTTCCGCGCCTTCGTCCTGCTGTGCCGCAAGCTCGACCTGTTCGGGCGAGAGTTGCTGGCGGTGGACGGGACGTGGCTGAAGGCGGTGAACAGCCGGGCGCGCAACTTCAGCCGCGAGCGACTGGCGACCTATCTTGCCTCGGCCGACGCTCGACTGGAGCGCTACCTGGCCGAGCTGGATCAGATCGACCGCGGCGAGGATGGTGCCGGCACCGGCCGTGCCGACGCGCTGGCGACCAAGATCGCCAGACTGCGCGAACAGCGCCAGGCTAGTTCGGCGCTGCTTGATCAGCTTGAGGAAAGTGGCGAAGGGCAGATCTCGCTCACCGATCCCGATGCACGCGCGATGGTCGCCCATGGCAAGGTGACCATCGGCTACAACGCGCAGGTGGCGGTCGATGCGAAGCATAGCCTGATCGTCGAGCAGCACGTCACCAACGCCTGCAACGACATGGGCCTGCTCGCACCCACGGCCGGCGTGGCGATGGAGGTGCTCGGCGTCGAGCGGATCGATGCGGTCGCGGACATGGGCTACCACAAGGGCGAGGACATCGAGGCGTGTGAGGCGGCCGGCATCACGCCGTACATTCCGCGCCCGCATCGGGGCATCAATGTCAGCAACGGCCTCTTCCCGAAGGAGCGGTTCCGTTACGATCCGGCAGCCGATGCCTATCACTGTCCCGGCGGGCAGATGCTCGACACCCGCCACAGCTCGATCACGCGCGGGCATGTCACGATCCAGTATTCCAGCCCCGCCGCCTGCGCCGGCTGCCAGATGAAGACGCTGTGCACCACGGGACGCTGGCGGCGCGTCAACCGCTGGGAGAAGGAAGAGATCATCGAGCGCATGGCGGAGCGCCTTGCCAGGCGGCCGGACATTCTTGTCATCCGACGTTCCACCGTCGAACATCCGTTCGGCACGATCAAACAGTCGATGAACCAGGGCGCGTTCCTGATGCGCGGGCTGGACAAAGTCCGAGCCGAGTTCAGCCTGACCGCGCTCGCATACAATCTCAGGCGGGCCATCACCCTTATCGGCGTGCCGGAGATGATCCGGGCGGTGCAGGCCTGATCCGCACGGCCATATCGGCCACCGCGACGCCGGATATGGTCACGCAGTAGCCCATTCCGACCCACCAGAGCGCAAAAGCCGAAAAGTCCGCCCCCCTTCGCTATCTTTGGCCGGTGAACGTTCAGACCTCAATCACAAGCGA
>NZ_JBWKVV010000028.1:0-2140 GCF_059421875.1 Sphingomonas sp. GW821-FHT02B09 | reverse complement strand
TCCAACGGTCTTCTTCTCGGCTGTTGCCCTCGCGGCCACTGTCATCTTCTGGCTGTGACCAATGAGTCCTGACCCTACGGCTCTGCGCAGCGAGAGCCGATGAGGGAATGCGGGCAGCCTTACGGCTGCCCGCATTAGCTCACTTGATCACAATGGACGTACTGTAGGTCGGATAGGGCGAGTACACGCCGGTATCCTGAATGAAGAATTCACGCCCGGCGCCGAGCTGGCCCAGGTTGATCGTCAGGCGGACACCCGTGACGGTTTCACCCGAACGGCAGGTGCGATAGCTCGACGTGCAGAGGCTCGTCGTGGTCGTGTTCGGAAAAATCTGCTGGCCGCCGAGGCGGTAGATGCGGTTACGGCCTCCGACGAAATACTCGACTGCGGTGACTGTGACGGGCGGGCTGGTGTAAGTGTTGGTGGTGGTTGATTTCCCAGATGCCGGCTCGAAGCGTCCGCTTGCGTCCTGGGTCAGTTCCGGCTGAGGGCGAAATGACACCCTAAGACGATCGGTTCGATGGATGGGCTATGGAGGTGACGGCATCTCCCGCCAGACGCTCTACCGTCACGTCACGCCCAAGGGTGAGATCAGGCCCGACGGTGAGAAGCTGCTGGCGCAGCGCGCCCGCTGACTCAAATTCGTTAACCTCAGTAACGTAGACTCTGACCGCATTCAGGCGAACCGCAGCCATGGGAGACGGCTAATGTTAAGCGCCATCACTTCGCGATCGAATTTGATAGATACCGTCGCGCCGCTTCGGCGTCCCTCGTCAGCGTCGTTCAACGCGGCTCTGGATCAGGCGACCACCGCTAATGTGTCTTTCGACACGGCCAGCATCTCCGACAAAGCCAAATCGATGAGCGCCCGACCGGCAGCACCTCAGTTTGGCAGTGACTATTTCAATAATTGGCCCAATATGACGCGGGATGAGTTGAAGAAGCAAATTGCGAAAGATGCCGACGCGATTAGCGCCTCTCAAGGTCTCCCAAGTGGTCAATACGACTTTAAAAGCCTTACACCGGGCCAAGCGCAAGTCGTGATCAACAACTTGGGCCAAAATCTAGGGGTGAAGAGCGATGATCTGCTTGGCATCAGCGGCAATCTCGGCCGAATGTCAGTCGACGACTTCACGCCACACGACATGACGGACGGTTTGGCGGAGGCTGCCGATTTTGAGCAAGCTCGAGGTAATGGAGCTGGTGCTTCTATGCTCAAAGCTTCTCTCGCAGTAATCACCAAGTTCTCTGCGAAGGTCGCGGCCCCCGATCCGACAAAGCTCTATCAATCCCTTACGGCTCTGCGCAGCGAGAGCCGATGAGGGAATGCGGGCAGCCTTACGGCTGCCCGCATTAGCTCACTTGATCACAATGGACGTGCTGTAGGTCGGATAGGGCGAGTACACGCCGGTATCCTGAATGAAGAATTCACGCCCGGCGCCGAGCTGGCCCAGGTTGATCGTCAGGCGGACACCCGTGACGGTTTCACCCGAACGGCAGGTGCGATAGCTCGACGTGCAGAGGCTCTGCGTTGTCGTGTTCGGAAAAATCTGCTGGCCGCCGAGGCGGTAGATGCGGTTACGGCCTCCGACGAAATACTCGTCTGCTATTACCGTGACGGGCGGGCTGGTGTAGGTGTTGGTGGTGGTGGATTTACCGGATGTCGGTTCACTGAGCCCGCTCGCATCCCTTACAGTCGTGATCGAAATCTGTGCCTGAGCCGCACCTGCAAAGCCAGCGCTACCAACCAGCGCGGCTGCGATGAGCAGAAACTTCTTCATTAAACCCTCCCGTCTGTGCCGAAGCAGATTCGCCCGACCGCCATCGAATAAGGTCATTCGAACCGAGATTGAAGTCCCCGTCGGAAGAGATATTTTGCTTGGTCACTTTCACCGGCGTGTCATATAGACGTTACAAACAGGAGATCCTTCATTGTGAGGGCGAAACGTTCCTGTCACGTCGTCATATTAGGTAAGGTCCACTGACGAGCAATGGAATCGGAAAATTTTCTCTGCTGGCAAGTGGCTTGGTTCTTATGGTCTTAGATGCATAAACTGATCAGATACGGTGGAAATCCATTCCAAACGCCTGCTTGTTTCAAAGTGGCTCCGGTGTGTCTCGCCTTCACTGCTACCAGCTT
>NZ_JBWKVV010000027.1:0-2265 GCF_059421875.1 Sphingomonas sp. GW821-FHT02B09 | reverse complement strand
GCACCTGACCCGGTCAGCGCTGCATCGTTGCCTGCAGCGGCACGGCATCTCACGGTTGCCGGATGTCGAGGGCGACAGGCCGAAGCGTCAGCGCTTCAAGCGCTACCCGATCGGCTTCTTCCACATCGATATCGCCGAGGTACAGACTGCCGAAGGCAAGCTCTACCTGTTCGTCAGCATCGACCGCGCCAGCCAGTTCGCGGTCACGCAGCTGGTCGACAAAGCCGACAGACGGACAGCGTGGGAATTCCTGGAACACCTGCTGAAAGCCGTGCCGTACCGCATCCACACCATCCTGACCGATAACGTCCTATGTCGGGAAGCAGCGGCGGGTTTCGGCCAGCAGATATCCATGCGCCGACAACCATCGGCGCGGCATGCAATCTGAGCCAGATGGCTCCCACCGTCAACGGGATCGCTCCCTGCCATAGCAAACACAGGATCCATCGGCGCCGGGGCGGCCGTGGTCCTCACCGTCCTTAAAACGAGATACGCACCCAGGTGGAAGGCCCGAACATTATCTACAGGGTCGCTCGACGAGCGCCCTCACGGCACTTGCAGAGAGGGGTCCTTCCACCTGGCATCCGACCGTTCGAGGAACGGCCGGTACTCTGTCCCCGTCTTGACGACGGGGTGAGCCACGCGCGCCATCTTGGCGGTGAGCGCCGTCATCGCCTTGCGGCGACGGTCGGCATCGTCCGCGTGCCCGGCTACATATCGTCCGAGCTTATCGCGGAAGCTGTTGTCGCGCTGACGCGCGGCGACCTGGGCAGCCATCCAGAAGGTCCGGCGCAGGCGCGCATTGCCGTACTTGGACAGCTTTGTGCGGCCACGGAACGTGCCTGACTGACACGTTGCGAGATCGAGACCGCAGAACTTCAGGAACTGTCGATGATGGTTGAAGCGCCGCAGATCACCGGCCTCGGCCAGGATGGTCAGCGCGTTGATCGGACCGATGCCCGGAATGTTGCGCAGCAGCTGGTAGTCGACGTCATCGGCGAGCCGCGCATGGGCCAGCCGCTCGATCTCGTCGCGCTGCTGGATGAGGCTGCGGCCCTGCGCGATGACCATGCGGAACATAGTGATGGCGGCTGAGTCTTTCGGCACCGGCAGTGCTGTCGAGGCGGACGCCGTCTCGTAGATGTCGTTGATGAGCCGTGCCTTGGAGACCTTGCGGCCTATGAGCGGCCATGCTGCAGCCGAGAATGCATCGCGGTCCAGCGCCGTGATGGTGGCCGGTGTCGGAAACCGCTCGATGAGCGCCAGGAACCAGTCGGACCGGCTGTTGCCTGCGAAGCGGGCGACCTCGGGGAAATACAGCGGCAGGTAATGGGTCAGGATCCGATGCCAGGTCTGCGTCTTCATCCTGGAGATCGTCTCGTGTGTCTTCGAGAGCTCCTGCAGGTCATTGATGCCCGCGGCGAGCGGGTCGACGTAGCGCTGCGTCGCCCCGATCCGCAGCATGTGCAAGATGACCTGCGCGTCCTTGGGGTCATTCTTGTCCCAGCCGTTGTGCAGCGCCTCGCGCGTCTAGGCGAGTGCGACCGATGAGATGAGACGCAACTCGAACCCCGCCGTCAGCAGCCGGTGCGCCAGCGTGCGATGGTAATTGCCCGTCGCCTCGAATCCGACGATAATGGGGCGACCGATGGCAGCGAGTTGCTCGGCAAAGCCGTCATAGTCCTGTCTGGTCGCCATGACGGTCATCCGCCGACGCCGGCCGCCTTCCGGTCGCTCGATGAGTACCTCCTGCCGGTTCTTGGACATGTCGATGGCTACCAGCACGGCGCCGGTAGGCGTAGGGATGAGCTTGGCCATGGTCGGTCGGCCTCCAAAGTGTTGTTTCGACAACCTCACTTTAGATACCTGCTGACCGGCCATGGCTTGCCCTATTGAAGCCTGCGGCCGCTACGCGGCCTTGTCTTCAACAGGGCCATAGCGGCTCCCGAACCGGCGCTTCCCAATGTGCTACGGCATCCAGTTCACCGAGAAGCCCCGCAACCGCAACACCGCCTGGTCGCGCCAGATGCGCTTCGACATGATCTGCGAGGCGAACGACATCGAGCACCGTCTGACGAAGCCGAACCACCCGTGGACCAACGGCCAGGTCGAGCGGATGAACCGGACGATCAAGGAGGCGACCGTCAAACGCTTCCACTACGACAGCCATGACCAGCTGCACACACACCTCGCCGACTTCATGGCCGCCTACAACTTCGCCCGCCGGCTCAAGACGCTCAGCGGCCTTACACCCTACGAATACAT
>NZ_JBWKVV010000026.1:0-2312 GCF_059421875.1 Sphingomonas sp. GW821-FHT02B09 | reverse complement strand
GGCGCGACTGGCGATGTCGCCGACGCGAGCGGCCTGGATGCCGGAAGCGGGGTAACCGCGTGGCAGAGCCGGATCGGGCCATGCCGGATCATGGCGTCGTGGTCCCGGCTGGGGTGATGCCCTGCGGCGGTGCGCGGGGCTGGCGCCAGCGTTCGAAGGTTTCGATGACGAGCATGCGCCCGCCGCAGCACGGGCATGGCGGGCGGGCGTCATCGGGTTCGACCGGCTCGGCAGCGGTAACGGGCGGGGCGACGCCGAGCAGTTCGCGGGCGCGTTCGAGATGCGCCTTGCGGGTGGCGCCGGCGAGCAGGCCGTAGTGGCGGATGCGGTGGAAGCCCTTTGGCAGGACGTGGAGCAGGAAGCGGCGGATGAACTCGTCGGCGGCCAGCGTCATGACCTGCTGCCGGTCGGCGCCAGCGCGACGGTAATCCTTCCATCGGAGGGTGACGCCGGTGTCATCGAACCGCAGGAGCCGGCTGTTCGAGATCGCAACGCGGTGAGTGTAACGCGACAGGTAGGCCAGCACCGTCTCGGGACCGGCAAACGGCGGTTTCGCGTAGACGACCCAGCGCTTCTTCCGGACCGGCGCCAGGTGGCGCAGGAAAGCGCGCCGGTCGGGAAGGTGGTCGAGGCTGCCATGGAAGGCGAGGCGCCCGGCCTCGTGCAACGCCATCAGCCGGGTCAGGAACAGGCGACGGAACAGCTTGCCGAGCACACGCACCGGCAGCAGGAACGCCGGCCGTGACGACACCCAGCGGCTGCCGTCGGGCGACAGCCCGCCACCGGGCACGATCATGTGGATGTGCGGATGGTGGGTCATCGCCGACCCCCACGTATGCAGCACCGCGGTGATGCCGATGCGGGCGCCGAGGTGCTTAGGGTCGGCGGCGATGGTCGTCATCGTCTCGGACACCGCCTGGAACAGCAGGCCGTAGACCGCCGACTTGTTCTGGAACGCGACGTCGGCGACCTCGGCGGGCAGCGTGAACACGACGTGGAAGTAGCCGACCGGCAGCAGGTCGGCCTCGCGCTCGGCGAGCCAGGTGCGCGCGGCCGCACCTTGGCATCGCGGGCAGTGCCGGTTGCGGCAGCTGTTGTAGGCGACCCGCCAGTGCCCGCAGTTGGTGCAGGCCTCGACGTGCCCGCCCATGACCGCAGTGCGGCAGGTCTCTATAGCCGACATGACCTTGAGCTGGTCGAGGCTCAGGTGCCCGGCACGGGCAATCCGGTACGCAGGGCCGGCGGCGCGGAAGATGTCGGCGACCTCGAGCGAGGCGCGCACGTAGCGTCACCCGGCGGGCGTCCTGCCTTCCATCAGCGCCATCAACTGGTCGAGCGGACCGGTGACGGCGCGGATCGTGCGGGTGGCGACCTTGGTGTAGAGCGCGGTGGTCTCCAGCTTGCTGTGCCCGAGCAGCACCTGGATGACGCGGATGTCGACGTCCTGCTCGAGCAGGTGGGTGGCGAAGCTGTGGCGCAGCGTGTGCGGGCTGACCCGCTTGCGGATGCCGGCCGCCTCGGCAGCTTCGTGGACCGCACGGTGGAGCTGCCGGGTCGAGACCGGGTCGGTGTAGCTGCGCCCGGGAAACAGCCAGCCGTGCGGCAGCAGGACGCTGCGCCGCTTGCCTTCCCGCCACCACAGCCGCAGCAGCTCGAGCAGCTGCGGCGAGAGCATGGCGTTGCGGTCCTTGCGCCCCTTGCCCTCCTCGATGCGGATCAGCATCCGCCTGCTGTCGATGTCGTCGGCCTTGAGGTGCGCGACCTCCGACACGCGCAGCCCGGCGCCGTATGCGACGCCCAGCGCGGCGCGATACTTGATGCCCGGTGCCGCATCGAGGAGCCGCGCGACCTCATCGACGCTCAGCACATCGGGCAACTTCCTGGGCCGCGGCGCCAGCACCAGCTTGCGCGACAGGTCGGGCCGGTCGAGCGTCACCCCGAACAGGAACCGCAGTGCCGACACCGTGGCGCCGACGACGGACTCGCTGATGCCGTGCTCGCGCTGGTGGACCTGGAAGCGCCGCACATCCTCTGCCGTCGCCGTATCGGGCGAGCGGCCTAGGAACGCCGCGAAGGCGCGAACGTGGCGGACATAATCGTGCTGCGTCCGAGCCCGCATCGAGCGCATCGCCATGTCGTCGAGCATCCGCTGACGCAGCGGGGTGACAGGCGCTTCGGTCGGTAACGTCGTCATGACAGGGTTCCTCATGTTGAAGGAACCCCATCGTCTGCCTCCGCTGCCGCAGGGCCAAACCTCAGCGCTGACGCGCTACCTCACCGACAAATGCCAATGCCGCGCAGCGGCTTCGTGC
>NZ_JBWKVV010000025.1:0-2486 GCF_059421875.1 Sphingomonas sp. GW821-FHT02B09 | reverse complement strand
AGCTCGCTCATCCACTGTCTCCTCGCAGAGCCTGAATCAGATCGCGATGCTCACATCAATGGGTCCTGACCCTAGCATAGCGGTTGGCAAAGCGATCGTGGTTCGCCGCCTCTAAGACGTGCCATTTATCGCTGACAAAGCAGTGTCAATTTGCGCTGATATTTACAGACGGCAGTCAGGTCATCGACCTTCAGCGCGATGCACTTGCGAAGGCCGGGGTGGATCTGGAGCATCACCTCTATAGCGATGCCGCATCGGGCAAGCGCGACGACCGGCCAGGACTGGAGGCGTGTATCAAGGCGCTGCGGCCCGGCGATACGCTGGTGGTGTGGAAGCTCGACCGGTTGGGGCGCGATCTGCGCCACCTCGTCAATCTGGTCGGCGACCTGACGAAGCGTGGCATCGGGTTGAAGGTGCTCGCCGGCGAGGGTGCATCGATCGACACCACCACTGCGAACGGCCGACTCGTTTTTGCGATCTTCGCAGGCCTCGCCGAGCTCGAGCGCGAGCTGATCGTCGAGCGGACCAAGGCGGGCCTCGCCGCGGCGCGTGTCCGCGGGCGGAATGGCGGCCGCCCGTTCAAGATGACGCCGGCAAAGCTGCGCGTCGCCCAAGCGGCGATGGGCAAACCTGAAACCAAGGTCGCCGAGCTGTGCGCCGAACTCGGCATCACCCGCCAGACGCTCTACCGCTTCGTCGGGCCGAAGGGTGAGATCAGGCCCGACGGTGAGAAGCTGCTGGCGCAGCGTACCCGCTGACTCAAATTCGTTAACCTCGGTGATGTAGGACCTAACCGTATTCAGGTGGACCGCAGCCATGGGAGACGGCCAATGTTAAGCGGCATTACTTCGCGATCGAATTTGACAGACACCGTTGCGCCGCTTCGGCGTGCCGCGTCGGCCTCGGCGTCGTTCAATGCCGCTTTGGATAAGGCGACCACCGCTAATGTGTCGCTCGACACAGCCAGCATCTCCGACAAAGCCAAGTCGATGAATGCTCGACCGGCAGCGCCCCAGTTCGGGAGTGACTATTTTAACAATTTCCCCAATATGTCGCGGGACGAGCTGAAGAAGCAAATTGCGAGTGACGCCGACGCGATTAGCGCCTCACAAGGCCTTCCAAGCGGACAATACAACTTTAAGAGTTTGACTCCGGGACAAACCGAGGTTGTGCTTCATAACTTGGGCATGAATCTGGGAGTTAATACGGACGATTTGCTTGCGATATCGGGCAATTTGGGCAGGATGTCTTACGACGATTTCACCCCTCACGATATGACCGAGGGCTTGGCTGAGTCTGCTGCATTCGAACGGAATTCAGGAAATGCAGCCGGCGCTGCACTTATGGAAGGCTCGCTCGCGGTGATCGCCAAGTTCTCCGCAAAGATCGCCGCACCCGATCCTACGAAACTTTATCAGTCTCTAATAAGTCCACGGATTGGCCAACGCCGATGAGAATGTGGGCAGTCAAGCGACTGCCCACATTGCATTAGTTGATAACGATCGAGGTGCTGTACGTAGGATAGGGCGAGTACACGCCAGTATCTTGAATGAAGAACTCGCGCCCTGCGCCGAGCTGGCCCAGGTTGATCGTCAGGCGCACACCCGTGACGGTTTCACCCGAACGGCAGGTACGATAGCTCGACGTGCAAAGGCTCTGCGTGGTCGTGCTTGGGAAAATCTGCTGACCACCGAGGCGGTAGATGCGGTTGCGGCCGCCGACGAAGTACTCGTCCGCGATGACAGTGACCGGCGGGCTGGTAAAAGTCTTTGACGTAGCTGACTTACCCGTCGTGGTCTCGAAATTGCCACTGGCGTCCTGGACACGCGTGATCGAAATCTGAGCTTGGGCCACACCTGCAAAGCCGGCGCTGCCAACCAGCGCGGCCGCTATGAGCAGAAACTTCTTCATGAACCCCTCCCATCTGTGTCGAAGCAGATTCGCTCGACCGTCATCGAATAAGGTCATCCAAACCGAGGGTGAAGCCCCCATAGGAAAAGATATTTTACTTGGCGACTTTCATTGGCATGTCATATAAGTGGTTCAGACAAGAGACAAATTATTGAGAATGCGAAACATTCTTGTCGTATTGCGATATTGGGTAAGAGTCGCTGACGAGCAATGGGATTGTAACGTTTTTCGCTGCCGGCATTTAGCTTGATCCTTATAGCCTTAACCCATAAACTGTGTAGCTACGGTGGAAATCCATTCCAAACGCCTGCTTGTTTCAAAGTGGCTCCGGTGTGTCTCGCCTTCACTGCTACCAGCTTATTTGATCGCTTATGCGACCGCGCAGATGCTGTTCTGTCCTATCGCAACGGCTCAGGACAACCCAAAGGCTGCGCCCGCTCCCGATATCGTCGTGATCGGCCGCAGAGCACGAGCGCCAGGCGCCGAGATCAAACCCGCCGATTCCCTACCGGCATCGACAATAAAAGGGTTCGGCGCCGACTCAATCGGTGACGTGCTGGCGCGGCTCAGATCGC
>NZ_JBWKVV010000024.1:0-2588 GCF_059421875.1 Sphingomonas sp. GW821-FHT02B09 | reverse complement strand
TCGTAATGTTGGGTAGGGAGGGTGGCGCCTACGAGAGGACACCCCACTCCCCCCCTCCGAACCGGACGTGCAGCTTTCACTGCATCCGGCTCTCCACATCATGTCCCTTGAGACGTGTATCTCCCAACGTCCCCCGATGCAGAGCCTGATGGCATGGGATGCAAAGCACCCGCACAGCCCGCGCCCGTTCGGCTAACAGCCTCATGAGTACCGGTTGTTGCCCCAAATTCCGCACATGGTTCCGATGGTGAAGGTGAAATGGGCCACCGGTATCTCCGCAAGCAGAGCAGACCTTGGCGAGCATACGGTCCGTCAGGTTTGTCCTGCTGAACCGCAGCGCCTCCGTCCGGGCCACGACATCAACCTTGCTCCAAGAGCTTAGCCGGGTATCGAGGTCCGCCAGTCGCCACACCGCGACCTTCTTCGCATCCTGTCCGACGCCGACGCGCACTGAATAACGGCCCGGTCCCTCTCGCAACCGCCGAAGTGCCCGAACGAGTGAGCAGCGGTGCTTATTGGCGAGGGTCTTAAACAGACTGCCCCGCCAAAGGTGTTCAAGCTTGTTTAGTGCACACTTCGCATCCACCGCCAAAGCATAATAATTAGCGAAGCCGCGAAGTTCGGCGTTGTAGGCTCTGACGATCTCGGCATCGTCCATGTGGAGCAGGCCCGGGCGATGTAATGCCCGTCCCAGGTCATACTGACCATAGCCGTGCCGCTGGCTAAATGCCTGAACCTTATCACGCGGAACGAGTAACTGGATTTGATCCGTCAACGTCCTTTTTAGCGCGACCACCTTGCCCATCCTCTGTTTGACCAGATGATCCGACGAGGTTCGGCTACGCACATCGTAGCCGAGGAAGCGTGCCCCATTTCGTGCCTCACGTATCCCGCTCTTGCTGGCCGAGACCCGAAGTTTCAGATGGTCGGCGAGGAAAACCTCAACCTTCCTCATCACCTCCAAGGCCTCGGCCCGACTGCCTATGACTCCCATCAGGAAATCGTCGGCATAGCGAACGTAGCGAAGACGCCGAAAAGACGGGTCGAATGGGTCCGTTGCCGGCAGCTTGCGCATCGCCGTTCCGGTTTCCTTGATCCGAACCGTCCATGGTTCGATTTCGTCAATCCTGCCCCTGGCACGTAGTTGCCCTACGCGCTTACGGGCATATTCGATACGGCGTGCTAGATGACGATAGTCGGGGTGTTTCCGACGTGCGTCACCCTTGTCGAAACTCGACACGAGACTGGCAACGAAATTATCCAGCTCATGCAGGTAGATGTTGGCGAGCAGAGGCGAAACGATGCCCCCTTGCGGCGTTCCACTGTATGTTTCGTTGAAACGCTGCTCCTCAAGATACCCAGCCTTCAACATCGAACCAATCAGCGCGATAAAGCGCCGATCATCAAACCGCTGTTCCAGCAGTTTCACCAGCACCTCGTGTGAGATGTTGTCGAAGTATCCCTCAACATCGACTTCGACCAGCCACTTGACCCCCTTCCACGTCTTACGAACGTGATCGAGTGCCGTGTGACACGACCGGCCTCGCCGAAATCCATGAGAACGATCGGAGAAGACCGGTTCATAGATCTCATTGAGGATCATCCTCACCACTTCCTGAACCAGTCGGTCTAGTGCAGTTGGGATGCCGAGCGGCCGCGTTTTGCCGTTAGCCTTCGGGATGTAGACCCGCCTGACCGGCTTGGGGCGATATGCCCCCGTCGCAAGTTGGCCGATCACCATGTCGATCTGCGATGAATCGAGATCGGTCACGGTGACGCGGTCGATACCGGGCGTCTCTGCGCCGCGGTTTTGTTGGATCCGTGCCAACGCTTCGTCCCACAGCGAGCGGGATAGAAGCAACCGAAACAGACCATTCGTTCGTTTGCCGGTCGAGGCAATCGTTCCAAGAGACTCCAGTCTCGCCAAGGTGGTACTCGGTCGCATCAGCGTACCCCCACCGAGGATTTTGACTGGATTGAAGCTGCCGCACTTCCCCCGCCCGGTTTCGCTTTCAAGCAGGTCACCCCACTCTTATACGTCCGACCGTCTACCACCGAAGCGGAAGCTGTCTCGGGCATTACCCCGAGCATTTGAGTAATATTGCGGCTCCGTCGCCATACAGGCTCTCGAACGAGCCAGCTACAGGCGATCCCGTAGTTACGCGGGAAAGGAGATAACTCAACGATCTTAGGTGGCCTTTTCATCTCTAATCCTCCGAAGGAGGTCACGCCGACAAGGTTGGCCGATCCTGCCGATGGTACGGGCATGATCGCTATCTCGAGCTCGAGCTGGTACGTCGAACTCAACGTGTCGGTGCGAGGTCTCAGTCGCTTTCCTCGCCGCCAAGGGTTTAGGCCGCGAAAGATTGGGCTTCACGCAGTGTAGCGTTCACCATAATCGTCTTGCCTTGATCGTCCGCTTCACATGCGACTGTCCGCTTCAGACCTTTTCTGAGCATGCTATGGTCCCGTTCCCCTTTCGGAGTTTCAGCCCGAGGGCACCGGTAAGCTCAGTAGGCAGATGCCATTGCCAACAAGCATCACGTCATCAGACGCACTCCTTTCTCGCGCCACAACGGCGCACGCCA
>NZ_JBWKVV010000023.1:0-3384 GCF_059421875.1 Sphingomonas sp. GW821-FHT02B09 | reverse complement strand
GTTTGGGCGGGGGTGTTGGCATCCGTCACCGGATGATGAATTGTGTATGGGTTCTTTGCCCCGAGCGTGTTGCTTCGTATCCGCCGGCTGCAATGCCTGGCGACGACCTACTCTTCCATCGCTTGAGCGATAGTACCATTGGCGCAGTCGGGTTTCACGGCCGAGTTCGGGATGGGATCGGGTGGGACACCGACGCTATAGCCACCAGGCAATGAAGCGGGCGGATGCGAAGCGGGCTCGGGGGTAACCCGTCGCAATTTGCATTGTGACGGGTTTTCAAAATCGATGCACCTTTGTGAAGGTATGTTCTGGCGTTCGACTTGTATCATCCACGCCGTCGCTGACGTTTCGCTGGTGACCCAGGATTGTCATTGATGGTGTGAGACTCTCAAAGCTTCATCAAAGTAATACTTTGATGAAATCTTGTTCAAGCGCGAATAGGACAATTAGTATCGGTTAGCTCCATGCGTTACCGCACTTCCACATCCGATCTATCAAGGTCGTGGTCTCCGACCGTCCTATGAAATCTTATCTTGAGGGAGGCTTCCCGCTTAGATGCTTTCAGCGGTTATCCCGTCCGTACATAGCTACCCTGCTGCGCCGTTGGCACGACGACAGGTACACCAGAGGTACGTTCAACCCGGTCCTCTCGTACTAGGGTCAACTCCTCTCAAATTTCGACGCCCACGGCAGATAGGGACCAAACTGTCTCGCGACGTTCTGAACCCAACTCACGTACCACTTTAATTGGCGAACAGCCAAACCCTTGGGACCTGCTCCAGCCCCAGGATGTGATGAGTCGACATCGAGGTGCCAAACAACCCCGTCGATATGAGCTCTTGGGGGTTATCAGCCTGTTATCCCCGGCGTACCTTTTATCCGTTGAGCGATGGCCCTTCCACGAGGGACCACCGGATCACTATGACCGACTTTCGTCTCTGCTCGACTTGTCAGTCTCGCAGTCAGGCGGGCTTATGCCATTGCACTCTAACAGCCGGTTTCCAACCGGCCTGAGCCCACCATCGCGCGCCTCCGTTACTCTTTAGGAGGCGACCGCCCCAGTCAAACTACCCGCCACAGAGGGTCCCTGTTCCGGCTTACGGAACGAGGTTAGACATCAGAAAACAACAGGGTGGTATTTCACCTATGGCTCCACGTCAGCTGGCGCCAACGCTTCAAAGCCTCCCACCTATGCTACACAGTTCTTTCCTAATGCCACTCTGAAGCTGCAGTAAAGGTGCACGGGGTCTTTCCGTCTAACCGCGGGTACTCCGCATCTTCACGGAGAATTCAATTTCGCTGAGCATGTCCTGGAGACAGTGGGGAAGTCGTTACGCCATTCGTGCAGGTCGGAACTTACCCGACAAGGAATTTCGCTACCTTAGGACCGTTATAGTTACGGCCGCCGTTTACCTGGGCTTCATTTCAGAGCTTGCACCCCTCCACTTAACCTTCAGGCACCGGGCAGGCGTCAGGCCCTATACGTCGTCTTGAAGCCGACTTAGCAGAGCCCTGTGTTTTTGCTAAACAGTCGCTACCCCCTGGCCTGTGCCCCCAACAAGAGCTTGCGCCTATGTTGGGCCTCCTTCTTCCGAAGGTACGGAGGCAATTTGCCGAGTTCCTTCAGGACACTTCTCTCAAGCGCCTTGGTATACTCTACCTGACCACCTGTGTCGGTTTCGGGTACGGTCTATACGGTGGGGCTATTTCCTGGGACAGTTTCGAAGCCCGGCCAATCCGTTAAGGCCGAACAACACACACCATCCGTCACACACCACCAGGCCCACGAATATTAACGTGGTTCCCATCGACTACCCCCTTCGGGCTCGTCTTAGGGGCCGGCTCACCCTGCGCGGATTAGCCTTGCGCAGGAACCCTTGGTCTTTCGGCGAGAGGGCATCTCACCCTCTTTATCGCTACTCATGTCTGCATTCGCACTTCCGATACCTCCACGACCCATTACCAGATCGCTTCACAGGCTTACGGAACGCTCCGCTACCGCGTGGATAAATCCACACCCTAAGCTTCGGTGTATCACTTGAGCCCCGTTACATCTTCGCCGCAGAAACCCTTGTTTAGACCAGTGAGCTGTTACGCTTTCTTTAAAGGATGGCTGCTTCTAAGCCAACCTCCTGGTTGTTTTGGGATTTCCACATGCTTTCCCACTTAGTGATAACTTGGGGACCTTAGCTGTAGGTCAGGGCTGTTTCCCTTTTGACGACGGACCTTAGCACCCGCCGTCTGTCTCCCGGATATCACTCCTAGGTATTCGGAGTTTGGTTAGAGTTGGTAGATCTCGCGACCCCCGCATCCATCCAGTGCTCTACCCCCTAGGGTGTCCATCCGAGGCACTACCTCAATAGTTTTCGCGGAGAACCAGCTATTTCCCGGCTTGATTGGCCTTTCACCCCTAAACACAACTCATCCGGTAACTTTTCAACGTTAATCGGTTCGGACCTCCAGTGCATGTTACTGCACCTTCATCCTGGTCATGCCTAGATCGCCGGGTTTCGGGTCTAATACTTCAAACTCAGTCGCCCTATTCAGACTCGCTTTCGCTGCGCCTACACCTAACGGCTTAAGCTTGCTTGAAACATTAAGTCACAGACCCATTATGCAAGAGGTACGCTGTCAGGCCTCAAGGACCCTCCAACTGCTTGTAGGCAATCCGTTTCAGGTACTGTTTCACTCCCCTCATCGGGGTGCTTTTCACCTTTCCCTCACGGTACTAGTTCGCTATCGGTCATGTACGAGTATTTAGGCTTAGAGGGTGGTCCCCCTATGTTCAGACAGAATTACACGTGTTCCGCCCTACTCGAGTCCGTTTACATCACTTTCGCATACGGGGCTGTCACCCGCTATGGCGCTACTTTCCAGAAGCTTCTGCTAGTTGAATAAACGGCACTGGCCTGGTCCGCGTTCGCTCGCCACTACTAACGGAATCTCGGTTGATGTCTTTTCCTCCAGCTACTGAGATGTTTCAGTTCACCGGGTTCGCTTCACGAAGCCTATTTTATTCAGCTAAGTGATACCTGTTCCCGACTAACTCCGCTCGCGACGTTGCCGTCACGGTCGAAGTTAATCGGATAGGTGGGTTTCCCCATTCGGAAATCGTCGGGTCAATGCCTGCTCACGGCTCACCGACGCTTATCGCAGCGTGCCACGTCCTTCATCGCCTGTACATGCCAAGGCATCCACGAATTGCCCTTACCTCACGCTTGAGAGTCCACACCACCAACGACAACACTGGATCGACGCCCATCGGGCGGCGACACGAAACTCGGCAGAGCAGTGCAGCGTGGTTCTACCAGGCGCCCTTTACGGACACCCTCTTGGTGCGGATGATTATAATCTCAGCCAGATTGTCGGATATGCGTCTCCACC
>NZ_JBWKVV010000022.1:0-5000 GCF_059421875.1 Sphingomonas sp. GW821-FHT02B09 | reverse complement strand
ATAGAACAGCGCCCGCGGCACGCGGCTTCCTGCCTTGGAGGAAATCATACACCTCCCGGTGCCTGATTTCCTTCACAACATAAGCCATTTCTGGCTGACCGGCTCGGCTCGCTCAAGCGGTCAATCCTCTTGTATGAACAAGCGGCAGGTTTCGGGCAGCGGAAATGTGTGCGTGAACGACCGGAAATGATGACGTGGACGGCTCTCCAACCCGCCTGCAGAATGATCTGCGTAGAGCCGGAAGGAGAACTGCGATGGGCAGCGTCACCACGATAGGTCTAGATCTCGCGAAGAACGTGTTCCAGGTGCATGGCGTCGATGCGGAGGGCGTGGCGGTGATCCGCCAGCGGCTGACCCGTGGGCGCATGCTGAAGTTCTTCGCCAAGCTACCGCCATGTCTGGTCGGTATCGAGGCGTGTGCGACCTCGCACTACTGGGCACGCGAGCTGGTTTTGCTCGGGCATGACGTGAAGCTGATGCCGGCGCAGTACGTGAAGCCGTACGTCAAGCGGGGCAAGAACGACGCGGCCGATGCGGAGGCGATCTGCGAGGCGGTGACCCGCCCGACGATGCGCTTCGTCGGCATCAAGTCGCCCGAGCAGCAGAGCGCGATGATGCTGCATCGTGTTCGCCTGATTCTGAATCGCCAACGGACGCAGTTGTCGAACGCGATGCGGGCGCACCTGGCCGAGTTCGGGATCGCTGCGCCGATCGGCAGGAACGGCATCGAGCAGCTCCTCGACGTCATCGCCGACCCGACTGACGAGCGGGTGCCGACCGATGCGCGGTTCTGCCTGGAGATGCTGGCGGTTCAGCTGCGCATCGTGAAGGAGCAGATCCTGGAGAACGACCGCCGCATCCTGGCGAGCGCACGCGAGACCGAGCTTGGCCGTCGGCTGATGGAGATACCCGGCGTGGGGCCGCTGCTCGCCAGCGCCATCGTCGCCACCGTTCCCGATCCAGCGATCTTCCGCTCAGGCCGCAACCTCGCCGCGTGGATCGGCTTGGTGCCGCGGCAGAACTCCAGCGGCGGCAAGGAGCGGCTCGGCGGCATCACTAAGGCCGGGCATCAGTACCTGCGCCAGATGCTGATCGTCGGCGCCATGGCGGTCGTGCGCTTTGCCGAACGTAACGGTGCCAAGCGGCCGTGGCTTGTTCAGCTGCTTGCCCGCCGCAAGGCCAAGGTCGCCGCGGTTGCGCTCGCCAACAAGAACGCACGCATGATCTGGGCGATGATGTCCAGCGGCGAACGCTATCGCGAGCCGCAGGCCGCGTAATAGATACGGCGCGGGCGACCGCGCCTGACGAGGTTGGAAAGGGCGATCAGGAGCTAATGCAACAAGCCGGTTGAACCGCCGGATCGGGAAAACCCACAATGACCCAAGCACCTCGAGTGCGCGGAAGTGATCGGGACCCGAGACGCGCGAATGGCATTACGGCCAGCGGCGCTATGAGCCGCACCAACAGGTCGGACACATGGCCGCACCAACCAGCAACGCGAAGCAACTGTTCGAGCTTGCCAACGGAGGGCCGTCCACACATGGGTCATTCGACCACTTTTGGACGCCAAGTGGATTGCAGGCTCTGGCCTCCGATCTGATCGTCGACGCCGCCCGCGCTAGCGGCGCATCACCGCCATGAGTGTAAGTCCCAACCGTGCAGCGAGTAGGGCGGACGAACGTGCGGCATCATCTCGGTCGGGAACATATTCCGCAATGACTGCTCCGACTATCGTGCCCCGCGCCATGAGACCGTCGAACAGAGCAAGCATATCCTCATAGTCGAGGCCTCCCGTAGTCGGCATCGCTACGGCAGGGAATACGGCCGGGTCTAGACCGTCGCAATCGATCGAGAGGACGAAGCGGCCGCCAAGGGGAAGACGATCCAGAGCGGCATCGGCTCCATCCCGATGCCACTGCCGACTGGTGATAAGCTTGCTGCCCCAGTCGCGAGCATCGTCATGCTGCCACACTTCGCCGCTGCCAAGGCCCCGAATACCGATTTGCAGCATACCTTCGACCCACGGCAACTCAGCGGCCCGACGCATCGGCGAGCCATATCCCATGTTCTCCCCGCGGATTTCGTCGGCCCAGTCGACATGGGCATCGACCTGCACGATCGTGACCGGACCATGTCCATCAAACCCGGCGAGGACGGGAATGGGCACGGAATCGTCTCCACCCAAGACAAGGGGGAACGCGCCTGCTGCGAGGATGCCGGCTGTCGCTGCCGTGATCCTGCTGCGGTTGCCGAAGGCATCGCGGACACGCGTTTTGACATCGCCCAGATCTCTGCCGACCCATTTGATGGGGCGCTCTTCGGATAGCAAGGTTCGTCCTGTATCGAAGTCGTGCTGCTTGAGTTGACCAGCCAAGGCCTTCGACGCGGCTCGGATCGCGCCCGGTGCTTGTGCCGAATGGCTGGCGACAGCAGCGTCATAGGGTGTGGCCTCACTCGCGCCGAAAACCGCAACCTGCCCCGGTGCCAGATCGTCGAGCCGTCCAACGGGAAGGCCAGCGAAAGTCGGATATTCGAAATCAACAGCTTTGCTCATCAGCAACTAATGATCTCGCGCGGATCTTGTTGCGCACATGAGCCACGCCCCGTCAGCAATGAGCCGCTACCGACACCAGATCTCAGATGAGCAATTCGCCGACCCAGGAATGCGTTTACCGACACGGAGCGGCCGCTGATGGTCCTATCACCCCGAGACAGCTATCTTCATGTCGTTACTCGTGGCCCTGATCGAGGACGTTGGCTCGTGCTCAAAACTTTCCGGCGCAAACGACAATAGCCAATTGCTTTCTCGTCAAAATGTTGTGCATACACAACGTATCGTAGCGAGTCGGGTATTTGAAGCTTTGCATAACAGAATTGCGGTTTTCCGCGCCGAGCGTGGGTTGTCGCGTCGGCAGCTCGCGGAGGCTGTGGACGTCAACCCCCAGACGATCGGGTATCTTGAGCGTGGCGATTACAAGCCTAGCCTTGAGCTCGCCCTTAAGGTCGCAGGGGTGTTCAACGTGCCTGTCGAGCTGATCTTCTCGCTCACCCCGTTCGAAGCGATCGCAAGTAGCCTGCGGCGGATAGGAGTGGAGCGATGAGCAACCGGGAGCATCGTCTTCTCACATGGCTAGATCGCTCGGTGATGTGGACGGGTGTGCCCGCCATGGCAGCGGGAACACAGCGCAAGCGCCACCTGCGTTGGCCACCGCTGCTGGCTCTGTTAGTTGCCAGTGCTGGGTTACTCTGGTGCGTTTTGCACCCAGGCCGCAGCTACTGGATTGGCTATTCATTGATCATGGTGGGCTTTTTCGTCGCCATGCTCATGCCAAACTGGGGCCCACTGCGTCGCTTCAGCGAGCGCGCGGACGAGTTCGAGCGGCAGCAGCGGCGTGACTCTTTTCTAGTTGGATTTGCAACAGTGGCAGTGGCTGCGTTCGCAGGAATATGGCTTACGGTTGGCCTCCTCGCGATGCAGGTGTGGTCGACCCTTGTTGCTCAACAGGAACTTACCGCGCTCGCTTTTTACATGATGGCGTTGTTCAGTGCAGTGCCGACGCTGCACGCTAGTTGGCGCACCCGCCCGCTCAACGACGAGGAATAGCGCTGCTTACGACGGCCGATGAACTCACGATACTGGAGCGTGGCTGATTGTGGAACGCGCGGTCGCCTGAAGCGCTGGAATGGATCGCCCGTCGCTCACCCCCAAACTGAAAGTTCCGCATGTTCGATGGACTCGGCCTGCCGGTTTTGCTCGCGATCTTTGCCGCCTGCGCGGGTGTGATCTGGGTCGCGGGCGTGAAGCTAGCTGATACGACGGACATCCTGTCCTCGCGACTTCACCTGGGCAAGGCGCTCGGCGGTATCATCGTACTCGCAATAGCCACCAACCTGCCCGAGGTTGCGATCACCGTCAGTGCGGCGCTGGCAGGCAATTTAGGGGTGGCGGTCGGCAATATCCTGGGCGGCATCGCCATCCAGACGGTCGTGCTCGTGGCGATGGACATCGCCATGAAGGAGAAGGTGCCGCTGACTTACCGCGCCGCCAGCCTTACGCTGGTCGTGGAGGCGGTGCTGGTCGTGGTGGTCTTGATCGTGTCGATCATGGCAACGCAGTTGCCGGGCACGCTCATCGCGGCCCGCCTGACTCCCGGAGCGGTGTTGATCGGCGTCTTGTGGGTCGTTGGTGTGTGGCTTTCCAGCAAAGCCAGCAAGGGGCTGCCTTGGCAAGATACGAGCGGCACCGCTCCCGACGGGCAAAAAGAACCCAAGGGCCACTCGCAGGCAAAGAAGGATGACGCCTCCGGACAGCGCGGCGAGAGTACGATTCACGTCGCATTGGTCTTCGGCGCTGCGGCGCTCGCGACCTTGGCAGCCGGCGTACTCCTGGAGCGAAGCGGCGATGCCATAGCCGATCACATCGGCCTCAGCGGGGTCCTCTTCGGGGCAACGGTACTTGCGGCCGCCACGTCGCTGCCCGAGCTTTCGACAGGCATCACCTCGGTGCGTATGAAGGACTATCAGCTTGCCGTCAGCGACATCTGCGGTGGAAACGCCTTTCTTCCAGTCCTTTTCCTCCTTGCCGTCGTCATCTCCGGCAAGGCGGTGTTACCTGATGCTCAGGCAAGCGACATCTACCTTGCGGGCCTTGGAGTGTTGCTGACCTGCGTTTACGTCGCAGGCCTAATTTTCCGATCCAAGCGTCAAATTTGGCGGATGGGTATCGATTCCTTCGCCGTGCTTACCCTTTATGCCCTGGGCGTGGGGGGGGCTGTTCGCAATATCTAGCGGTCACGGCAGTTGAGCCGCTTACTTCAAAACGCGACCTTCTTCGGTGAACGCCGGCCTTTGAAACTAGCCGTATCAAACATGAACATGCGTCCGAAGTTGGGAGTAGAGAAGGAGCGCGTGAATGACCGCTTCTGTGAAGGAAATCAGGCACCGGGAGGTGTATGATTTCCTCCAAGGCAGGAAGCCGCGTGCCGCGGGCGCTGTTCTAT
>NZ_JBWKVV010000021.1:0-9788 GCF_059421875.1 Sphingomonas sp. GW821-FHT02B09 | reverse complement strand
CTCGCCGACTTCATGGCCGCCTACAACTTCGCCCGCCGGCTCAAGACGCTCAGCGGCCTTACACCCTACGAATACATGGTCAAAATGTGGACCTCGGACTTGGAGCGCTTCATCATCGATGCGATCCACCAGATGCCGGGACTAAATACCTAGACACCCTGAACAACGATACCTTCCTGCCATATTTTTTCCAACTCTGCTACCGCAGTTATAACAGGTATTCCATGCTCCATACAGTGCTCTACTACCTGTACTGGTGTGCTTTGCCCTTGAGCAATAAGATCACCCACAACCTCAATAAAATCGTTAGCTACCTCTATTTTTCTGAATAGAACACCTCTTTTGCTCGCCGTTCGATCATACCTAGCTCCATCTGTAAGGCGGAGTTGTTTATTGCCGATCATGCCTTGGGCCATATTATTATTTACAATTTGTCTCAACTTGGATCCAAGGTCGCTGGCATTGGTATAATTGTGAGTTTCGTAGATTATATAGCCGTTTGGCCACTTTTCTGATGGCATAGTCGGACTAATAAGCTTAACGGTTCGCTCAACGATGTTCACTAGGAATCCCGTCACGCACGCGATTGTGCCGTCAAGCGAGTCCTCTTTTTTGCTGCGTACCTTTTCCAGGTTTCTTCCAGCAGCGAACTTTGTGACGGCCAGCTCTTTACCCGTCTGGAGAACAAGTTCAACTCCGTACAACTCCTCCGGAGTAAACAAGTTATGAATCTCTAATAACTGCCGCTTGGTTAAAACGGAAAATCTATTCGGAGTCGACTTCTTCTCGTTCCATATGCGAAGAACCTCCTTTGTCAAAGAAACATTGCGGAGCGGTATTGCTGTGGTGGTTTGAGGGATAACGCCAGTCACCTCTTCAAATATCCGGATAAACTCTGGATACTCTGGATTGTCGAGCGGATCGGTTGCCCAGTAACAAAATCCACATTGTATGCCATTCCCGACAATATCCTTAACCGCCTCAACGGTCTTGCGCCATTCAGACGCGCCCTCGCCAGCTAGGCTAGCGTGACCCTTGAACTTCTCCGCCGATATGCCGCAAAACCAACACCCTACCGAGCATCCGGACGACAACTCAAATGCTATCGGAGGATGCGTTATTCCGATTGCAGCGACATCTAATTGCAAAGCGGCCCGATTGATGTTGCGGCCTCTCCAAGCATCAAAGGCAGGATTCAAGCCGTTAGTCCCGGCTGCTGGCGCTATCTGATCTCGAACGGCAAGAGCACTTGCTAGATGTGTATCCCACAGGAACGCCAGCGGCCAATCCAGTAAATTTGTTGATCTTCGATAAACTGTATAGTCGGGATGAAAAACAGGTAACAAGCTTTGTACGTCGATCTTGCATCCACAGAGGTTTTGTGCCTCTGCTAGTGTTAGTGTTTCATCGAGTATACCTTCCCTAAACGACTCGTCGACAGTCCAGCGCTCCAGAAATCTTTTGGAATGAGCCAAAGAGTACATTGTGTCTTCATCAAGGTTGAATACGCTGCGAAAACGTTCGGAGATCGTCGGATTTTCGGAGATCGTCGGATTGACGTCAGCCTGACTTACGCTCGAGAAAGAAGTAGGCATTCTACCACCTATTCAATGTGCGTCCCAGACGGAGGCTGCATCAAACTCGCATCTAACGCAATGGAGATTGTTATGCACGTAAGGGCTGTGAAGTGCTCCAACTCGCGGCACTAATGATGCCCCGCGTTCGTCCATGATCTGGCCCCGTTTTCCCGCACAGATTCAAGCGGTTGCAAAAATCAGTGCGCGATGCTCGCGTGGTGAACGCACTTTGAGCCCTGAGTGCGGGTGGTTGTCGTTGTAGTTCTCGGTGCAGGATGCGCAGCGGGATCGAGGTCAGCGTCACGGCCTCCGACAGGTCATGGCTTGAGGGGATCGTGGCGGCGCGAGGCTCGCTGCAGAAGCATGTCTGACGGGCGCGGATCGTCCTGCTGAGCGACGATGGCCTGGGCACGGTCGCTACCATGGCGGCGACGGGCAAGTCGAAGACCTGCGTGTGGCGCTGGCAGGAGCGCTTCATGGCCGAAGGCGTCGATCGCCTGCTGCGCGACAAGACGCGACCGCCGGGGATCACACCGCTCAAGACCACGCTGGTCGACAAGGTCGTTGCGCTGACGCTGGAGCCGCCTGACCGTACGGCGACGCACTGGACGGTACGTGCCATGGCAAAGGCGGTCGGTATTGCGGCCTCCTGGTGGTGAATATCTGGCACGACCATGGCCTGGCGCCGCACCGCTGGCGCAGCTTCAAGCTGTCCAACGACAAGGCATTTGCCGAAAAGCTTTACGATGTGGTCGGCCTGTACGTCTCGCCGCCTGCCATGCCATCGTGCTGTCGGTGGACGAGAAGAGCCAGATCCAGGCGCTCGACAGCACGCAACCGGGCCTGCCGCTCAAGCGCGGCCGGGGCGCGACCATGACCCGCGACTATAAACGCAACGGCACCACGACGCTGTTCGCCGCCCTGAACGTCCTCGATGGCTCGGTGATCGGACGCAACATGCCGCTTGAAAAAACGGCGTCTTCCACTCCGTCGTTGACCTGCAGGCTGCCATCAACCGTTTCATCAAGGAGCATAACCAGCAGCCTCGACCTTTCATCTGGCGCGCGAATCCGAACAAGATCATCGCCGCAGGTAGACGCGGGACCAAACGTTGGAATCAGTCCACTAGCACCACGCATAGGACATGATCGTCATGCGCGTCCCGTACTAGCCCGTCTCACCGCGCCCTCGAACACTGAGGCGAGCTCACCCAAGCGTACCGCTGAGAGAAGTTGATCGATATCCACATCTGAGAGGTTGACGTTTTCTTGGTCCTCCAGAGACATCACCAAATCCATGAACGTCAGCGAGTCTATTCCGAGGGCTTCGATAGTAGTGTCGTCACCCACCTGCGAAAGCTCGATGTTGCCGCGCTCCGCGGTCGCAGCTAGAATTCGATCACGCAAAGCCACGCACCAGCCTCCACCGAATTGAGGTGATCTTGTATATATCGTAGAGCTACCGTCCGCCTCCGCCTATTGTCAATCCCGTCAGCCATGGCACAAGGTTCGGCATGTCCAAGCTGCTGATCGCGACGTCGGGGACGCTCGGCGACATCCGGCCCCTTCTAGCCATCGCAATGGCAGCCCGCGATAAGGGACACGAAATTCTGGTCGCCACGAGTACCAGCTACCGCGAACTTGTCGCGACGTGCGGGTTATGCTTCGAGGCGTTCGGCGACGATTCATACCTAGACAGCAGGCAAATCCGCAGGGAAATAGTTCGACCAGAAACCGGGTTTGCCCGCTTCATGGCCGAATCAAGCCTGTGGAACTTAGAGGAAATGTTCAGGCGGCTTGCTTCGCTCGCCGATAACGCCGACGTGATCGTTTCCACGCCGTTGGTAACTGTCGCGCACCTAGTTGCCGAATATCTTCAGCTGCCCCTTGTCAGCTGTTGCCTCAGTCCCGCAGTTCTGTTGCGGAATTGGGGTGGTGCAACGTTCGACCCCTATGCCCGGGAATGGAGGGCGCGTCTAACCGCCCTACGCAGCACCTACGGTCTCATACGCCGCTCCTTTCCCCAGATGGGCCGCTTCGCCGGTGACCTGATGCTCGGCTTGTATCCCCGCTGTCTCACCAGCAGTCCGGACCTGCTGCTGTCGATGCCCAAAGAGGTCGGCTATCCCATCCTCAAGGTCGACGCGCCCGTGCAAGACGACCTCGCGGAGTGGATGACGCAGGAGCCATTCATTCTTGTTTCGTTCGGCTCGTTCGTCGACCACCGCGTCGAAGCGCTCTTCGACAGCATGCAGAAGGCCAGCGTGGCGCTGGGCATGCGACTACTCTTCGTCTCAAACCATGGTTCGGGCACCATTGCACAAGCAATCGGGCCCCGCACCCGCGTGGAGCGCTATGTGTCGCACACGTCGGCGATGCCCTTGGCGAAGGTGGTCGTTCACCACGGGGGCTCGGGATCGCTGGCCACGGCCGCCCGGTCGGGACGGCCCATGGTTGTGGTCCCGTTCGGACTGGATCAGGTGTACAATGCGGAGTTACTCCAGCAGCGCGGGCTTGCAGAGGTGTGCGATCCCGATGCCATCTCGACCGATGTGATCGAATCCGCCTTGCGGCGGTCGTTGGAACGCTGGAGCGATCGAACTTGTCTCTGGCAGGACTGGTCGGACGCCGAGGCACCATCCCCTTCCCAGAGGGCGCTCGACGCTATTGAAGGGGTGGTAGGACTCGGCTAACGGCTCGGCCGGGGACCACGGCAATGCATCGACCGCCACGGCCGCATCTTGTTCGCTCGCCAGTCAGCGAGGCGGAGCCCGCTGCGACGCTAGGTAGGCAGCGAGACGCCTTCTTGCCTCGGGGGCTAGCACACCGGCCAAGTCGGCATAGCGATTACCATCTGTCCATTGCACTCCCAAGGCAGTTGATGCGTCGATCATCTCTGCCGGATTGAGGGCGCACAGGGTGGCGCTCGACGCACGCCATCGCCGGAACTGCTCCAACTCTTCTTCGCGCTGCCACCGTGAGATTCCGCAGATGCCAAGCCTGCTGATCCGAACCACTTCCGAGGTCAGCGCGCTTGGATGCAAAAGCTCGTGCGCATCGTCCCACGTCGCGCAATGCCCGTACAAGCTTTCCCGGACGTAGCGTGGCGACCTGAAGTTCATGAGATGGAGGTATGGAAAGGAATGCTCTCCATCGCTGCAGTTTGACAGGGTCCCCTCGTCCCAATACCACACCTCGGGATGCAGGGCTTGCCCGTCCCGCCATCGCATCGGCATGAACGGTGTTGTCCACTGTTCCTCAAAGTGATTGTTTTGGCGGTAGTGGTCAATGTGGTTGGCGTCGGGGAAAGTGCGGGCCGAATACTGGCGACGCCAAAGGTCCTTGGGGCTACACAGGACGCTCAGCCACGATTCGTCAACGCTTTCTTCCCAGTCGACGATCATAGGAGAACTCATCAACTTTTGCCAATTCGGTATTGAGCGGTACATAGACCGGTATTGGCGCGTGTTCCTCAACAGGGTCAGGTGGCCCGAGCAGATGCTGCCACTGAAGGAAATTACGTCACGCCGAAGTATCTCGCCGGTGAGGTACGAACCAATATCGCCAAATACGACATCGACGTCACACCACCCAAAGTGAGTCGCCGAGGTGATGAGATCCGCATACAACTCGCCCATTGCCGGTCTTATGTTGCAAATATTGTACATGGAGGAAGGAGAAAATGTGATCATCAGTTTTTCGGAAACGAACTTGCAGTACCGTTCACGACTCATTGTGACGATCATCACGTTGGTCGGTACGGGGCCGACATCCTTCATGTCGGTGTGCATGATCCAGGCCACAGATGGACTCGCCGCGCAGCTCCTGAAGAACAACGCGAGCCATTCCGGTTTCCTGCCAAAATAGTCGGCGAACAGGATCACGCGGCTCATCCTAGCCGCGATCCCGATGGCACGCAGATGGGGGAACCATTACCCGCACGCTCGCCGCCGCGACATGCCCTCCGGTCGCGCCCGTGGCGCAGGGCGGCGCGTTAGGTCCGGCCATACCGATGGCTGGCCGCCGAAAAGTCTCGCAACGCGTCTATCTCCCGGGGGGATAGGTTCTCGCCGTTCCCGTACAGGAGCTTCGCGCGCAAGTAGCGCCGTCCAAAGAGGCGCCAACCACCCGCGAGGTGCAGGATGCCGACCGGCGACGCCGGCGTTGCCGACAAGCGCACCGTTCCCGCTTCATCCCTGAACGGCGGGTTCCAGAGACAAAGGTAATTGTACACGGGATCGATGTGATGGAAGGCGGCATTGGTCCTGATGCCGACATAGTTAAAGGCGCATTGCTCGGCGAAATGTAGGGCACGATAAGGGATCTGGGCCACGCGATCGACATAAATATCTAGTATTGTTTTGGACCACTCGCGCCAAAATGGATTCGACCGGGACGCGATAAAGAAGCCCGTATTGTAGACGGGGTGGTTCTGCATCTCCGATGCCACCGCTAGTCCGAAGATTGGTTCAGCCAGTTCCGCGATCTCCCCCCGGCGAGCTTCGCTATTCATGACGCGCGAATAGGTGAAATGCTGTTCCGGACTTACCAAGATCCCGTCGCGCAGGCGGGCGGAGGCGTTTAGTATGGCATGAAAGCCGCTCAGATCCTGAACCCACATGTCCGCATCCATCCAGGCGATGATCGGAGCATCGGGAAATATTTCCGGCAAAAACGGCCTGCATATCTGCGCATGGTGACCACCAGACGCCTTGCCCCGAAGATGCCCAAGGAGTCCGGGGTCCAATTTCCTCACGTCGATCCCGACGGCCAGAAGCCACGCGATAGATTCCTGATCGCACCCGACGTCAACGAACGCCAAGCGTAGGCCCACCGAGCGTGCCCAGGGGAGCACGGAGGAGAACAACCCTTTTGCCAAGGGAAAATAGGCTTGGTCGCAACCTGAAACGACGACCACGTCGCCTAGATCGGGATCCGGCTCCCGGACATGGCTGGCCGGGGTCATGTCGCGGTCGCGGCCCGTATCGGCGGACTAACCACGGCCCGTCCGATTGATGATCCAATCCCCTACCGTTCGCAGCGCCGCAGGAGCAACGGTCTCCTTCAACTGTCCGTACTCGGCCGGATCCCCCGTATATGCGGTCTGGAACAGGTGATTCAGCCCCGGAAGATTGACGACCGTGACGTCGCGGTTGGCGCGCAACGCGCGGGCGATGCCCGCAAGGTTCGCATCGGTCGCGACCTGAACGTCTTTTGCGCCGCCGATTGCAAGAACGGGGCAACGGAGTTGTGCAAGTGTCGAACGGGGGTCGTAGCGTAAGAACCACCGCATCCATGGAGAGGCGATGAGGCGGAGCTCTGCGGGCATGCTCCCGCCAGATTCTCCGCCTTGCGCCGCCACGGTCTGCCAAGCCGCTTCAAGCGACGCATCCGCCGTCGCCTGATCCGGCGCATCTTTCACTGCGTCGTAGAGTTGCCGCATGTTGCCCGCTGACTGGTCCACCATCGCTGGGGACAGTCCGCGCAAAGTCTCTATCGTTCGTTTCTGCTGCAGCATTAGGTCTTGGCCGGATTCGCCCAGACCTGCCAGCATGACCACAAAGGCGATAGCGGGGTCACTGGCGGCGACCATGGCAGCTATGCTGGCTCCCTCGCTGTGGCCCATCAACCCGATCCTGCGTTGATCGATGTCGAGGCGCGAGCGGAGGAAGGCGACTGCTGATTCCGCGTCGCCGGCGAAGTCGGCCGTGGTCGCAGTATGGACCTCCCCGGTCGACCCGCCGGTTTGGCGATCATCGACGCGCAGCACGGCAACGCCCCGTCGGGTTAGGGCGTCGGCCCAGACAAGAAAGGGCTGGTGGCCGAACACCGTCTCGTTTCGATCCTGCAGACCGGAACCGGAGATCAACAGGACCGCGGGGTGCGGCTTCGACCCAACCGGAAGGGTCAACGTGCCGGCAAGGTGGGCACGACCGGCCACGTTGTCGAAGGCCACTTCCTGGCTGCGGTAGGGAAAGGGCGCCCGGGGGGGCTGCGGTGCCACGGAGGGTGCCCGGCCCGCAGGCGCCGTCCGCGTCATGGTCAACGCAATCGAGGCGCCGCCCTGCGACCAGTGACCGGAAAGCGTTCTGCCGTCCGGCGAGAGCGTAGCGGCGTAGCCGGCTTTGGGCGCCGCCAGCTCAAATTGTACTGCGTCGCCCTTCTGAACGACTGACTCGATCGGTAGGCCCGTCGCGCCCTGTGAAGGGCTGTCGAGCGTTGCCGCTAGATGACCGGGGGCGCCGGTGACATGTAAGATAATGGGAATAGACTGGCCGGGCGCCGGTGACAGGGTTCCCTGCCAGTCTCCTGATACGGAGGACGTTGCGGCCTTAGCCGCAGATAGCGCCGGCTGGGCCTGTTGGATCGGCATCAGAAAGGTTCCGGCCAGCATCATGATCGTACGCATCGAAGAACTCCCGTTCCCGCCTGCATCCTGATATGTCGACGCGGCGCAGTGGTCGAGCGCGAATCGTCCGAACCGACGCGGTTCGTCGCGATAACGCCCATGGACCGGAACGCCCCCAAATTGTGGGGGCACGTCTTGGGACTGGCGTGGTTAAGTCTAACCGATAATCTAGGCGGCGCATCTAACCCGTCGTAGCACTGTGCATCCCGTGATCTTCCTTTCGGGTCACCTTGCGACCGAGCGACTGGATGAACGGAAAAACATCCTGCTCGTTCCCTTCGTAGACCTCGCACACTAGCTGCCGCGCACGCAGCAGATTTTCCACCACGGAGGAATCGGCACCTTTGCGCGAGCTGGCAGGGCCGGCATACCCCAGTTTATCGCGCAGGCCCACATCGATCAGCCAGTCAACGCACTACTAAGGAAGCTCTGGGCTGGGCGATTTCGATCGACCACCCCCTTCGAGCGGCATCTCCGAGGCGTGGGCGATTCGTTCGAACTGTGCGCTGCCCTCTATGCGTCCGAATGGGAATATCCTGGAACTGACCAACTCTGTACATCCACCGCTGAAAACCCCTGCGTCGGCAGCAAAACTGCAAGCAATGCAATAAATTGAGAGGCGAGACTCTGATGACAGCTGCCGACGAGCTATTCCGCCAGCGGGTGCTGGTGACCGGTGGTGCCGGATTTCTCGGTTCGCATCTGTGCGAGCGTCTGCTAGCAGCCGGGCACGACGTACTGTGCCTCGACAACTATTATACCGGGCGGCGGTCCAACATCGAACACCTGCTTGGCAATCCGCGCTTCAAGACGGTGCGGCATGACATTACCCAGCCGCTGGTGATCGAAGTCGACCGCATCTTCAATCTCGCCTGCCCGGCCTCGCCGGTCCATTATCAGTTCGATCCGGTTCGGACGCTTAAGACGTGCGTCATTGGGTCGATCAACATGTTGGGCCTCGCGAGGCGAACCAAGGCGCGGATCTTCCAAGCCTCAACCAGCGAGGTCTATGGCGACCCGCTCGTCCACCCCCAGCCTGAGAGCTACTGGGGACACGTCAATCCCCTTGGGCTCCGCTCCTGCTATGACGAGGGCAAGCGCGCTGCGGAGACGCTGTTCTTCGACTATCATCGACAGTACGGCGTGGACATCCGGGTAGTGCGCATCTTCAACACCTATGGACCCCGAATGCACCCCAACGATGGGCGCGTGGTGTCGAACTTCATCGTCCAGGCGTTGAGGGGAGAAGAAATCACCCTATATGGTGACGGTTCGCAGACGCGATCCTTCTGCTTTGTCGATGACGTGATCGAGGGGTTTTGCCGGCTGATGAACCGGGACGCCGTGACCGGCCCCGTCAATCTCGGTAATCCGGAAGAGTTCACCATCGGCCAACTCGCTGCCTTGACGGTCGAGATGACCGGTTCCGCATCGCGAATCATCCATCTGCCACTTCCCGCCGACGATCCGCGCCAGCGTCAGCCCGATATCTCATTAGCCCAGTCCATACTCGACTGGACACCTACCATCCCCTTGCGTGAAGGTCTCGCGCGTACGATCGCCTACTTCCACGAAATCCTGCGTCAGCGTAAGGCGGTATAAAGGGCGCTACTGACTTGATGGTGTGGCCGGCGCAACGCCGAACGCAGATAGCGACGGCAGGAGCAGCCGGGCTGGCAAGGTCGGGAGAGTAACTAGGTGTTCAGTCCTGGCATCTGGTGGATCGGGTCGACGATGAACCGATCTGGCTCTGACGTCCAGATCTTGGCGATGTATTCGTAGGGTGTAAGGCCGCTGAGCGTC
>NZ_JBWKVV010000020.1:0-13387 GCF_059421875.1 Sphingomonas sp. GW821-FHT02B09 | reverse complement strand
ATCCCGCGCGCCGCCAGATCGCCGACCTGCGCGATCAGATGACGCATCGAGCGGCCGAGCCGGTCGAGCTTCCACACGACCAGCGTGTCGCCGGTCCGTAGATAGGCGAGCGTTTCGGCGAGCCCCGGCCGGTCAGCCCTGGCCCCTGACGCCTGATCGTCGAACGTGCGCTCGCAACCGGCACGGACCAGCGCGTCATGCTGGAGCGCCAGCTTCTGGTCGGCGGTCGATACCCGCGCATAGCCGATCAGCGCCACGACCGGTCCCGATCTGTCCGTTTTCCCACCGTTTTGCATTCTTGTCCGAATCGCCATCGCGGGTCCAGAGTTGACGGACATTTTTATGCTGGCCGCCAGAGGATCGTTCAGCGGACCCGCGCCGGTCGGTTGCCTGACCTACGGAAATCGGCCGGATGCCGAGTCTCACATAGATAGTACCATATGTTTTGCGGTGATGGGGCCTTATACGTTACACTCTGGCCCATGACGCACACGCTGATCGGCTATGCCCGCTGCTCGACCGACAAACAGGACCTCGCCGCCCAGCATGACGCGCTGCTCAAGCTCGGGGTGGCGGCCGATCGCATCTACACTGACAAGGGGTTCACCGGCACGAACCGGGATCGGCCCGGCCTCGATCAGGCGCTGGCAGCGGTACGCAATGGCGACACGCTGGTGGTCCCGAAACTCGATAGGCTCGCACGGTCAGTGCCGGATGCGCGCGCGATTGGGGACGGTCTCGCCGCCCGTGGGGTCAAGCTCCAGCTCGGCGCGAGCGTCCACGACCCTAGCGACCCGATGGGCAAGCTGTTCTTCAACATCCTCGCCACCTTCGCCGAGTTCGAGGCAGACTTGATACGGATGCGGACCCGCGAGGGTATGGCCGTCGCGCGGGCCAAGGGGAAGCTGCGCGGTAAAAAGCCCAAACTGTCCGATCGGCAGCAGAAGGAGCTTCGCCGTATGTACGACACCGACGACTACTCGATCAGCGATCTCGCCGAGCTGTTCTCGATCTCGCGGCCGACCGTGTATCGGACGCTTGCCCGAGAGGGCAGTCGTAGGGCCTGAGGACTGACCATGGAGCGTGTCCTCATTATCGGTTGTCCTGGTGCTGGAAAATCAACCGCTTCCAAAATGCTGGCGGCTAAGACCGGGCTGCCTCTCGTACATCTCGATTATCATTACTGGCATCCCGGCTGGGTGCCTTCCGAAAAGAAGGTTTGGCGCGAGAAGGTTCGGTCCCTTGCTGACCAGCCCCGCTGGATCATGGACGGTAACTATGGAAGCACGCTTGATGAAAGGGTTAGCCGTGCCGACACGATCATCCACCTCGATTTTCCGACTTGGCTATGTTTCTGGCGGGTTATCCGCCGAACCATCGCCAACCTCGGACGAGAACGGGAAGGCGAGTTCGCCGCAGGATGCCCGGAGCGTTTCGACGGCACATTCCTGCGTTTCGTTCTTCTCTATCGTCGACGTCATCGCGCGAGGGACATGGCGAAATTGTCCGCTTTCGAAGGCCGTCGTTTCACCTTCGATCGGCCTGCCACCTTGGCAAGGTTCCTCGGGGATATCCGATGAAACTATACCTTTCGTCATTCCTGCTTGGCAATGATCCGGCTCCTCTGGTCGCGATGGCGGGACCCAACGCGCGATGCGCCCTCGTTCTCAACGCACTCGACAACGCTCCGGAAGCTCGGGAGCAATTTCGTGTCAGCCAAACGAACGCGATGTCAAAGTTCGGGTTCTCGGTAGAGGAACTCGATCTTCGGTCCTATTTTTCGTCCGGTGATCGGCTTGCCAGTGACCTGCGGGCATTCGACATGCTTTGGGTGAACGGGGGCAATGCGTTCATTCTGCGAAAGGCAATGCGGCAAAGCGGACTGGATATGATCCTTCCCACGTTGCTGGCTCAACGTCGTATCGTCTACGCCGGCTTCAGTGCAGCTGCGGTCATCACATCGTCCGATCTTCGGGGGCTAACCCCATCGGCAGCATCCCACGAAACGTTGAGTGGATATGATGACGGCCTGCTATGGAAGGGATTGCAGATCATCCCCACGGCTATCGTGGTTCACTACAATTCCGATCATCCAGGCCGTGAACAGGCCGCCGAGGAAGCCAGCTTCTACAAGCGGAACGGCATCCCGCACCGGCTGTTGCGAGATGGCGAAGCATTGGTGATCGACGGGGACCGGGAGTTTGTAGCCGGATGGCCTGATCGTGCCGTGTAGCGCTGACATCCGCGTGCCAACCAGCGCTGATATCTACAAAAGGCTAGGGCAGGGGGTTGGTGTCACAACCGGACGGTTGTGACACCGTATGGATTGCTGCCGTCAGGTGCCGGGCTACCCCTAAGAAGTGAAAATTGGCGAGCGATCGAACGACCGCGACAACCGCCATGACGGTTTTTTCATCTATCCCGGTTTACGACCCGTGCCTTGATCGCTAATGCGAGTCCCTATCAATAATACAGGGGATCATCGTGCTGGCTGGTACTAGCCTGTGGACGCTCGCGCTCACTCTTTCCACACCATTGATGGCTGAGGCGGCAGTATCCCATCATATTGTACCTGCCGATGCGGCGGTTGGCGGAGAGGCATCTGATGATCCTCAGGATCAGGATATCGTCGTCACCGGTGAAAAGGATAAGCGACCCACCACATCGACCAAGCTGCCGCTGACGCTCAAGGAAACGCCGCAATCAGTGACGGTGGTCGATCGTCAGCGGATCGAGGACTTCAACCTCACCTCCATCACCGAGGTGCTGGCGCAAACGCCGGGCGTGACGATCACCTCTACCGACGCGGCGCGTACCAACTACAACATCCGTGGTTTCGCGGTACGTAACTTCCAGTTCGACGGCGTACCGACCATCTACCAAGTCAGCGGCTATGAGAATTCGGCGGTCGGCGACCTCGCGCTGTACGACAGGGTGGAAGTGATCCGTGGCGCAGCCGGCCTCGTCACCGGCGTCGGTGATCCATCCGCGACGGTCAACCTCATCCGCAAGCGAGCACCGTCCGAGTTCCGCGGCTACTACTACATGCAGGGCGGCAGTTTCTCGAGCTACCGTTTCGAAGCCGATGTCGGAGGACCCGTGACCAGGGACGGGTCCGTCCGGGCGCGCGTGGTCGCCGCCTATACCGATCGCGAGTCCTACATCGACCTTCAGCACGACAAGATCCCGGTGGTCTACGGCACCCTTGAATGGGACGTGACCCCGCACACCCGCCTGCGTGTCGGTGCGGACTACCTGCGGACGGATCAGCAGGGTGCCGGCTGGGGCACCATCCCCCTTCTCTACAACGACGGCACGAAGACAAACTTTCCACGCTCGTTCACGGGTGCCGCCGCCTACAACCGCTGGCTTCGCGAGGTGACCACCGTCTTCGCGGCAGCGGAGCAGGACATCGGCAAGAACTGGCTCGTTCGCGTCACCTACAACGGGCGCCGCAGCGACAACGACAGCCGTCTCTTCAACATTCCGGGCGGCTTTCCGCGCCGCGACGGCACCGGCCTTGGCGACCCGTTCAGCTTCTATGGCGAAGTCGATCAGAACGAAGACGCACTCGACGGGTATGTCGCTGGCAAGTTCAGGCTGTTCGGTCGCGAGCACGAGGTCGTCGGCGGCCTCAACTACTTCGAGCGGGACTTCTCAGCGGGCCGAACGGGCTTCAATCCGGACCCAAGAGCACTGCCGCCAGGCTTCCCCACGGCCGGCAATTACGACATCGATCCCTGGCTGCCGACCTTCGCATCGCCCTCGATCGTCCGCACAGACGCTCTGCTTTTCTCTCAGGACTTGCGCCAGCTAGGTGCCTACGGCGTGGTCAGGTTGAACCCGACTGATTGGCTCAAGATCATCGCCGGGGCACGCTACACCGATTACCGCGCCGACCGCGACGACTTTAACGCCGCCGGCGTCCTTCTGCCGACACGGCCCACAGACGTTCAGCGCGAAAATCGCTGGGCACCCTACGGCGGCATCGTGGTCGATGTCGTTCCCGCCGTTTCGCTGTACGCGAGCTATGCAAGCGTCTTCAGCCCGGTGTCCGCGCGCGACGTGAACAACGACATCCTGCCGCCGACGACCGGTGCCAACTACGAAGCGGGCGTAAAGGCGACACCATTCGGCGATGCCTTCACCGTGTCCGCAGCCGGCTTCCACATCAAGCAGGACAATCTCACGCTCACGGACCCGAACGGCATACCGATGTCGCTACCGGGCAATCTCACGCCGTCCATCTCGGTGTCCGGCGTAAAGACATGGGGCGGCGAACTGGAACTCGCGGGTGAGCCGCTTCACGGCTGGAGCCTCAATGGCAGCTACACCTACGCACGGACAGAAGACCGGCTCGGAGTTCGGGTGAACCCGTTTTTCCCTCTGCACGTCGGTCGCGTCTACACTACCTATCGGCTGTTCGGCGACCGTCTGACGATTGGTGGCGGTGTCACGGCACAGTCGCGCATCTTCGATCGCGGCAACGTACCTTCGGGTCGCTTCAACACCAATGGCACGCCGGTACTCGTACCCGGGACGGTGAGCCAAGGCAGCTACGCTACCGTCGATGCACTGGCGCGGTTGAAGCTCACCGAGCGAGCGATCCTCAGCGTCAACGCTACCAACCTTCTCGACCGGACCTATTACCGGAACGTCCGCTTCGCCTTCGGCGGCCCTGGGGGCTTCTACGGCGAGCCGCGTCGGGTGGTGGGCACGATCCGCGTAAGCTTCTGAAGGCGGAGAACGGCGTGATGACGGCGGGGACAAAGGCCGACAAGCGACTGGCGGTAACGTGGTGGCGGCGAGTGGATGCGACGCTTCGTCTCGTTGCCGCCATACCGCTCGGCTATGCCGTTGCCAGCCTGTGGGCGATGGCGCTTGCTAGGTTGCTGCCCTTGCCCATCACGGCAGCCACGATCACGGCGACGCTGATCGCCTTCGCCCTGTGTGCCGGTGCAGTCATGTGGGCCTACGCCGCCATCTCGGGATGGCGCGCCGTCTGGACGCTTTCGCTCGCTGGCTTCATCGCGGCTGGCATCACCTGGATGTCGATTTCCAGCGGGGGCCGGTTGTGAAGAAGGGCTTTCGCCAATCGCAATCGACGCTCCACACTTGGTCGGGTCTGCTGCTCGGCTGGGTGCTCTTCATCATCTTCGTCGCGGGTACGGCAGCCTATTGGCGTGAACCACTGAACCGCTGGATGCGACCGGAAGCGCCGCGCGTGGAGCAGCCTGTCCTGGCGATGAAAGCCGCCCAACGCTTTCTCGCCCGCAAGGCGCCTGACGCGAAGACGTGGTTCATCACGGTGCCAACCGTCGATGGGCCGGGAACGTACGTGTTCTGGGTGCCTCAACCCGATCCCGATGCTCCCAAGGGACGACGTCGCGGACGCCGACGGGATACCTCCGCGCTGATCGACGCCACGGGTGTGCCTGTCGCGCGCGAGACGCGAGGCGGCGACTTCTTCTACCGGTTCCATTTCGACCTGCATTACATGCCGGTGATCTGGGCACGCTGGCTGATCGGGGTGGCGGCGATGATGATGCTGGTCGCGATCCTGACCGGCATCGTCACGCACAAGAAGATCTTCAAGGACTTCTTCACGCTGCGCCGGGACAAGGGCCAACGGTCGTGGCTCGACGGGCACAACGCCACCGCCGTGCTCGGCCTGCCGTTCCACCTGATGATCACCTATACCGGCCTTGTCACGCTGGCGACGATGCTGATGCCCTGGGCCACGATCGCCAATTATGCCGACAGCACGAAGCTGTTCACCGCGCTGTTCCCCACCGCCGGTGAGGTCGTCCGCGCCGGTCGCCCCGCGCCGCTGGTGGACCTGGAAACGCTCGTCCGTAACGGCGAGCAACAGCTCGGCGGCCCGATCGGCTTCATCGAGGTCGTCGAGCCCGGCGACGCCGGGGCGCGCATCACCATGACCCGTGCCAGCCGGGCGAGCCTGTCCACCTATGGCACGCGCATCGCCTATGACGGTGTCACCGGCCGCCTGCTTTGGCGATCGCCCCCGCCGAACGGCGCGGTTACCACATACGGCGCGATGATCGGCCTGCACGCCGGCCGCTTCGGCGATCTAACAATGAGGTGGCTGTACTTCCTATGCGGGCTGGGCGGCACGGTAATGGTCGCCAGCGGCCTGGTGCTGTGGACAGTGAAGCGGCGCGAGAAGCTGCCTGATCCGCTCCGTCCGCCACTAGGTTTCCGAATTGTAGAGCGGCTGAACATCGCGGTCGTCGCCGGCTTCCCGCTCGGGTGTGCGGCGTTCTTCCTCGCCAACCGGCTGCTGCCGCTCGCCACCCCCGACCGGGCGGAGCGGGAGATCACGATGCTGTTTGCCGCCTGGTGCATCGCCGCGTTTGCGGCGTTGGTCCTGCGACCGAAACAGAGCTGGGCGGCGCTACTCGGCGTGACTGCGATGGGGCTGCTTACGGTGACCGCATGTGACCTGCTAGTCCTGCGCCCAGGCCTAGCGCAATGGATCGCAGCATCGGACTGGCCGATGGCGATGGTCGATGCGGTGTTGCTGGTGCTGGCGACTGGCTTAGCCTGGATGGCGCGCCGCGTGGCTCGTCACCAGCCCCGCGTCCGCAAGCCGCGCGCGATCCGCACGCCAACCAACAAGGCCCTCTTACCCGAAGGGGTCGCGGCGGAATGACTGTTCTCGCCACCCTACTGGCACTGGCCGCGTTCCTATTGTTCGGTCTCGCCAGCGATCGTCACCACGAGCCCCGATTCGGCCGAGGTCTGCCCGTCCTCGACGCGCGTCGCTGGCGTCTCATCGGTTGGGCGCTGCTAGCGACTGCATTGGTCGGCGCGATTGTTGCACGAGGATGGGTGTTCGGACCGGTGCTGTGGACCGGACTGGCAATGGCTGGCGCCGCGGCAAGCTTCCTCTGGCTCAATCTGACCGCCGCGCGGCGATGAACGATCCCAATGGTCATCTCACCGACGAGAACGATCTACGCGGCGTCTACACGGAACCGGCGAGAGCCGTTCGTGACAAGAGCTTCCCGCATCTCGAGCGCCACAGCCGCCGGTACATTGAGCTGTCGCCTTTCTTCTGCATCGGCTCCTCGCAGCCAAACGGCCTCGCGGACGTATCGCCACGTGGCGGTGAGCCCGGCTTCGTTCATGCGCTGGACGACCTGCATCTCGCCTTCCCGGACCGACCCAGCAACAACCGGCTCGATACGCTGACCAACATCGTTCACCATCCAGCGGTCGGGCTGTTAATCTTCCTGCCGGGCGTGGAAGACATGCTGAGGGTGAACGGCGTTGCCTCGATCACAGCTGATCCCGAGATCATGGAATGCTTCCGCCACGGTGGGAAGCTGCCGCGATCGGTAGTCGTGATCGAGACACGCGAGGTCTATTTCCATTGCTCGAAGGCGCTGCGCCGATCCGACCTGTGGAATCCTGACAAGCGTCTCCCCAAGGGTACATTTCCAACGCTGGGCCAGATCGCGCGCGACCAGTTCAAACTGCTGGTACCCGCCAAGCTGATCGATTTGACGCTGCAGCGCGACGCGAAAAAGAACCTCTATTGAGGAAATTGCCATGGCCTTCATGAAACGCTTTATTGCACCTGTTACCGATGGCGAATGCGCCGTCGTCCGCCTGCTCCGGCATTATTGCGCGATGCGCGATCACGACAGTGAAGGCACGGGCCTGTCCCGCCTCGTTGCGCTCGGTCAGAGTCTGCGCCTGCCGGCCCCCGGAATTGTCGCGCTGGAAAGCGTCTTCCAACTTACCGAAGCCGTGCTCGGCCGGCGCCTCGTCGCCGAGTGCTGCTGCTCGCGTTGCTTGAGCGGGGATGAGCGCGCTGTCATCCGCCTCCTCGGCAGTCGCATGCCGACGCTACCCGGCACCGCCACGCCGGACATCCCCCACGGCCTGCCCGGTGCACTCGCCTGGGCCTTGTCGAGCGTCCGCCGGCTATGCGGCGACATCGTGCCTCACATCCCGAAGATCGTAGCGGACGGAGTGGATGGTTGCCCGTTCACGCCTGCTGCCATGGTCTGACCCACGATGGCGACGCTCTACGACTATCTCGACCGGCGGGTGACGGACATACCCGATGATTATGTGTTCACCCTCTCCGCGATCCGGACATGGGTGTTCGCCGCACGTAACGGCCGGTGCCCGCAGGCGATGCTGCGCAGCTGCTTCTCTACCCGGCATGTGACGGACGCATTGCTCGGCTTCCTATGCGCCATGACGCTCCTCGATCGGCACGGTTACGGCACGATGCGGTTCGCGGAGGTCTATTAGGGGGCGGTTCCGGCTGAGGGCGGAATGACACCCTAAGCGTCGGCGTCTTTCGGCCAGAGGTATTCGCCGGTAAGAAGGATATGCGCCCATCCTAGCGGGGAGACGTGGGTGAGCAGGTGGTCGGGCGTATCGAGGCCTTCGCGGCGTCGGGCATCGACGGCATGGCCGAGGTGCAGGGTGTTCCAATACACGATAATGGCGGTCAGCAGGTTGAGGCCTGCGATCCGGTAGTGCTGGCCTTCTGTGGTACGATCGCGGATCTCGCCTTGGCGGCCGATGCGCAGCGCGTTCTTGAGCGCATGGTGCGCCTCGCCTTTGTTCAGGCCGACCTGGGCGCGGCGCTGCATGCCGGTATCGAGAATCCATTCGATGATGAACAGCGTGCGCTCGATCCGGCCGACCTCGCGCAACGCGGCGGCCAGGTCGTTCTGGCGCGGATAGGCGGCGAGCTTGCGCAGGATGCGGCTTGGGGCGACCTGGCCGGCGCTCATGGTGGCGGCGCAGGGGAACAGGTCGGGCCAGTTGGAGACAATCAGCGCCTCACGCGCCTTCCCGCCCACCAGTGGACGCAGTTCGCCCGGTGTGGCGGCGGGATCGAACACATACAGCCGCTTGGACGGCAGGTCTCGGATGCGCAGCACGAGGCGGTAACCGAGCATGGCACTGATCCCGAACAGATGGTCAGTGAACCCGCCGGTGTCGGCATATTGCTCCTCGATCCGCCGCCCGGCCTCGTTCATCGTCAGCCCGTCGAGCAGATAGGGCGCCTCGCTGACGGTCGCGGGGATGGGCTGCGACGCGAACGGCGCGAAGCGGTCGTTGACGTGGGTGTAGGCCTTGATGCCGGGATCGTTGCCGTAGCGGGCGTTGACCGTGTTCATCGCCTCGCCCTGTCGCGCGGCAGGATAAAATTGGCCATCGGCAGACGCGGTGGTGCCCATGCCCCAGACCCGCGCCATCGGCAGTGCGCCTTGCGCGGCGACCACGGCAGCCAGCGCCTGATCGATAGCCTCGCTCTCGACATGCCAGCGCGCGAGGCGGGAGAGCTGCCAGTAATCGTGGGTGTTGCACGCCTCGGCCATCTTGCGCAGGCCGAGGTTCAACCCTTCGGCGAGCAGGACGTTGAGCAGGCCGATCCGGTCGCCGCATGGCACGCCGGTGCGTAGATGGGTGAAGGCATCGGTGAAGCCGAGTGCCGCATCGACTTCGAGCAGCAGGTCGGTGATCCGGACGGGCGGCAGGCGACGGTACAGGTCGAGCAGCAATTCCTCGATTCCGTCCGGTGCATCGGCGGTGAGACGGTCGATGCGCAGCGTGCCGTCCTCGATGCTGCCGTGCGGGATCGTCCTGTTATGTGCGGCGCGACCGAGCCGGGCGAGGCCATCGGCGAGCCGCGCCTTGCGATCGGCCAGCCAGACATGCGGATCGGACGGGACCGCCAGCTTCATGGTTCGCGCGACCGCCATCGGCACGAGGACGTCCCGCAGGTCGCCATAGCGATGCGAGCGGTCGAGCCATATGTCGCCGCAGCGCAGCGCGTCGCGCAGGTGGAACATCAATGCGACCTCACGGAGGCGAGCATCGTCCTCACCCTTTGCCCGTAACTGGCGACGCCACTTGGAATGCGGGCGCAGGAAGTCGTCGGTGGCCGGCAGTTCGCCCTTGGCGGCGATGGCGGTCACCGCGTCGAGCAGGGGTCGGGCAACCGGTGCGGCTGCAAGGTCGAGGCAGCGCAGCATACGCGGGGCATAGCGGCGGAAGCGGTGATAGCCTTGGTCGACATGCGCCAGTGGATCGTCGCCCAGCCTGTCGGTCAGTGTCCGAGCCGTCGCCACGAGGCGGTCTAGCCGGTCCCATCCCGCCGCGCGCGCAATCGCATCCTCCAGCGACGCGTCATCACTATGCGCGTCGAGCAGCGATCGGCCGAGCGCGGCGAACCCGTCCAATGTCGCGGTGACCGCGCCTCTGGTTTCCGCGGCGCGGGCATCGTGGACCTGCTTCGCCTCGCGCCAGGTCCGGCCGACGATGCGGTCATGCGTCTCGATCACCGCGTCGGCGGTCGCGGCAGCCCATTCGATGACGCAGACCGCGAGGATGGCGCGACGCCGATCGGCGTTCAGGTCGCGCAGGCCATCGGCGAAATAACGCTCACCCTGCCGACGCAATCGGGCGACGCGGTGCGGCGGGACGCCGGCGAGCAGACCCGCATCGAGGTTCATCGCGCGCAGGAACTCCAACCGGTCGAGCAGCCGGTTCGCCGCAGCGGAATTGCTGCCCGGCTCGATCCGGCGCAACCAGATGAAACGGCTGATCGCCCCTGGCAGCATCTCGGTCGTCAGCCGGTCGAGCCGGGTGCAGGCAACACGATCGAGGCGCGTAGCGATCCGCTTCTCTATATTCCGCTCGGCCGCGACCAGCGCGTCGGCGCACAGCCTCTCGATGGTGGTGATCGCCGGCAGGATGGTCATGGTGTCGCGGCAGCGGACGATGAAGCGCCGGGCAAGATCGTCGTTGGAGCGTGCCTGCTCGGCTTCGGCGAACAGCCAGTCGCGAAATGCCCGTGCCGGTGCTCCCTGACCGGGGAACGACCTGTAGCCATAAGTCCGCCGCAATACCTCCATGTGCTGCTGGCGGGTCTGGCGGCGAACGGCATAGCGAACGAGCGTGTCGCCAGTGATGCCGAGCTGGGCGCCGAGGAAGACGGACACCGGCAGCGGGATGACCTCGCCCGGTGCCAGCATCCGGCCGGGATGGCGCAGCGCGCACAGTTGCAGCGCGAAGCCGATCCGGTTTTCCGGCCGGCGTCGCCGGTCGATATGGATCAGGTCGTCATCTGCCAGGATGTAGTGCCGCAGCAGCGACGCCTCGTCGCTCGGCAGGTCGAGCAGCGCCGACCGCTGCCGTGCGCTCAGGATATGGCGGCGCGGCATGGCCCAAGTGTCCCGGTTGAACAGAAGTCTGTTTTGGACAACACTGAGCCTACGCAGATCAAGGGTTTTCGGGGCCGGTTTCAGGAAGGTTCAATTGGGACAACGCGCCGCCATCTACGCCCGTGTCTCGACCGCCGATCAGTCGTGCGAGCGGCAGTTGCGCGACCTTGCCGGTTTCGCCGAGCGCGGTGGCTATGAGGTGGTCGAGACTTTCCGCGAAACCGCCTCGGGCATGAAGGCCAACCGCTCGGCGCGCGCCGAGGTGATGAAGCTGGCGCAGGCGCGGCACATCGATGCGATCCTCGTCACCGAACTCAGCCGCTGGGGACGCTCAACCCAGGACCTGCTCGATACGCTGAACCGGCTGTCGGGCTGGCGGGTGTCGGTCGTCGCGATGAGCGGCATGACCTTCGAGGTCGACACGCCGCACGGGCGGATGATGGCGACTATGCTCGCCGGCATCGCGCAATTCGAGCGCGACATGCTCAGCGAGCGGGTGCGCTCAGGCCTTGCTGCGGCACGGGCGCGGGGCCGCAAGCTCGGGCGGCAGACCGGCGACCGGCCCAAGTCCGATCGGCTCGCCCCCAAGGTGCTGGCGCTCGTCGCCGAAGGCCGCAGCTATCGCTGGATCGCGCGCGATCTTGGCCTCAGCAAGAACACCGTCGCCGCGATCGTAGGACGGGCCAAGGCGGATTCTGTTCGCGTTATTGAAGTGGCAGCACAATGATGTTCCTACAATCCTCTTGCTGCCGCTCCGCAACACGCTCAATCTTCACGACGTGAAAGCGATAGAACTGCCTCACTCCACCGTGCAACTTCCGCCCTTGCCTGCGGGCTGGCAGCTAGTAACGATGGCAGTGCTGCCTGACAGATCGCTTGGGCTGCTTGGCACCGATGTCGATCTCGCAGGCGCTTGGGCGCGGGTGCGCCGACAGGAAACCGAACCGCTGGCGGCTGACTCCCCCGAAAGGCCGCAGTCGCTAGCGGCGCGTGGCACCGGCCGCGTGTGGCGGTTCGACGGCACTGCGCTCCACGACGGACCGATGATGCCGCTCGAAAGCCCGTGGCTTAAGCTCGCTGGCTTTCCCGATGGCCGGTGGCTGATCGCCGCCACGAATGCACGCGACGAGCCCAATGCGCGCCTGTTCGCACCCGACGGTACGTTACTGAGCCGCTTCCGCCTCGGTGATGCCATCGAATACCTGGACATTGATGCCAACGACCGTGCCTGGGTGGGATGGTTCGACGAAGGCATTTTCGGCAACATGGACCGTTTCCCCGACGCCATGAATCGAACGGCGGTCGTTGCGGCCTGCTTCGCTGCTAATGGCGCGCTTCTGTCGGTCGGACCAGTGCCGCAAGCTGCCGGGTTCCTCGCTGACGTTTATGCGATGACGGTAGCTGATGATGGTGCCTGGGTGTGCCCCTACACCGAGTTTCCGCTGCTTCACCTATGTCCTGGTCAGCCTGTTCGGTGGTGGCGCAACGCACTGACCGGGGCGAATGCGATCGCCACGGATGGCCGCCATATGCTGCTCGCGGGGGGCTACGGTGACAACGCGACGAGGCTGGCCCTGATCGCGTTGCAGGGCGACGGACAGGGTGAAGATACGACCATGCTTGCCTCGTGGCGGTTGCCGCTCGCCAAACGTGTTTCGCCGGAGCACCCGCACCCGTCGTTCGCCGAGCACTTCATTTGGGAACGGCCGATGCTGCTCGCCGGCAAAGGTGACATGCTGCACCTGGTTAACGGTGACGCTTGGTATAGCTGGCGAGTTGCAGATGCTGTCGAGGCTTTCCGCCAAGCGTAGCGGCCTTCCTGTTCGCCGACCTTTGGTTAACCCCCGGCGCGGGCATTCAGCTTAAGGTGTGATTTCGCCCTCAGCCGGAACCGACCCCTTCATGGCCCGCATCAATTCATCGAGCTTCCCGCGAGCGATCTCGGATCAGCCAGAACCTTCTATTCGGCGGTGTTCGGGTGGGAACTGACCGACTACGGGCCTAACTGGGGGCGCTACATAGAACGGACCCAGATATACGCTTACGGCCTTCTACTCCGTCCGGAGGTCGTCGGGTGTCCCGATTGGGATGCAGACCGTCGTCTAATAGCGGTTGGTGACGCAAGTCATTTCAGCGGTGAGTTCGTATGCCAGGAGCACGGTCGTCTT
>NZ_JBWKVV010000019.1:0-15350 GCF_059421875.1 Sphingomonas sp. GW821-FHT02B09 | reverse complement strand
CCGATCCGGCTCTGCCACGCGGTTACCCCGCTTCCGGCATCCAGGCCGCTCGCGTCGGCGACATCGCCAGTCGCGCCGACACCCGCTTCAACCGATGTTCCCGGCCCAGATTCACGCTTGAAGCTCTTCCCGATTATCGCACCGCGGGTCGTCGGAGTTGATCGCGGTGGTCATCCCGGTGCCAGGCCAACCACCCGAAAACCGCTTTCCCCATAGAACAGCGCCCGCGGCACGCGGCTTCCTGCCTTGGAGGAAATCATACACCTCCCGGTGCCTGATTTCCTTCACATACCCGGCCATTCCCCGCCTATTTTCGGCTCCCCAATTTCTGCCACTCATTCATATTAACTGTAGAGGAAGGCTATGCGTGCGTCGCCCGGTGGAGCGCATCGATCGCAGACTGGGCCTCCGTCGAGTTCAGGCTAGCGAACCCAACGCGCAAGCCGCGCGGCGCGTCCTCGCTTGCCATAAACGATCGCGACGACGCCAGCCGTACCCCCGCCTCTCGTGCCCGGGCTTCTGCCGCGTCGAGGTCGATGCCCGGAAAACGCAACCAAAAGGCGAGCCCGCCGTCGGGCAGGTCGAATGCGACCGCATCATCGAAGCGGGCGCGCAACTTCTCAGCGAACGCGCGGCGACGCTCGGCATAGATTTTCCGCACCTTGTAGGCATGACGCTGCAATTCGCCGCTGACGATCAGATCGGCGGTCGCGTCCTCGGTCAACCGGTTACCCATGCCGTCGGTAACGGAAATCGCATGAGCCAGCGCCGGCATAATCGCACGTGGCCCGACGATGTAACCGATCCGTAAGGTTGGTAGCAGCAGCTTGGACAACGACCCCAGGTAGATCACATGCTCCGGGCTATAGGCCGCCATGGGCAGCAGCGGCTGTGACGCGAAGTGAAATTCGTGGTCGTAATCGTCCTCCAACAGCGCGAAGCCGAACTGGCGCGCGAGATCCAGCATGCGCAGGCGTCGCTCCGGGCGAAGCGCGACGGTGGTGGGGAATTGATGGTGCGGCGTCAGGAATACCGCGCGCACGTTGTGCTTGCGACATGCCCTCTCCACACCGTCCACATCGATCCCTCCGCCATCCAGCGGCACTGCGACGACGTGTGCTCCCGCCGCGCGGAACGCCGCCATCGCCGGCTCATGGGTCAGCGCCTCGACCAGAACGGTGTCGCCAGGCTTCAGCAGGATCTGCGTTGTCAGGAACAGCGCGTTCTGGCTGCCGCGTGTGATGCATACCTCCTCCGGGGTGATCGACAATGCGCGCTGGTTACGCAGCATCTCTGCGATCGCGCAGCGCAGCCGCATAGATCCGAGCGGATCACGGTACTGGAGACGGTTCTCGGCAGCGGCTCCGATGATCGCTTTGCGATACGCGCGGGCTAGCGTTTCGGCCGGAAATAGCCGGCCATCGGGCGCGCCCTCGTCCAGCTTCAGCCCCTCACCACCCGGCAGCGCGATGGCGCGCGCGGGCGGGGGCAGGATGCGATAATAAGGCTGCACCTCACCGCTAGTCGGGATGTCAGCGGAAAGCGGTTCCGTGGTATGAACTCTGCTTGGGTGTGCCGGAAAAGCGGGAGAGACGATCGTACCGCGCGTCCCGGCCGAAGTGAGCCACCCTTGCGCGATCAACTCCTCATAGGCGACGACCACCGTTTTGCGGTTGACGCAAAGCTGGGCCGCGAGTTGCCTGCTACTGGGCAGATACATACCGGCCGCCAACCGCCCGCTTCTAATGTCCCGGACAATGGCGCGGATCACTTGGCCGTAAAGAGGAGCATCCTTTTCAGAGGAAATTCGGCCCGCTAACGTGACGTGGAGCGGTCGCAACATGGTTCAAACGGCCTCTATGCGGCTGGGCGGAAGCGTTCGAGCAAAGCCATTGGCCCTACACGTCCCATCTAAATTGGCCCTTGAACGGTCCAGCGCGCAAGTCAAAGTTGATGGTACGAGCGCCGACGCAGAAAGCGCACCATGTTCCTCGGAGGCAGCCCCATCATGAGCGATCCTTTCGCGGACTTCACAACCGACGACATACGGACGCTGATCGCGCAACATCCGCTGGCCTGGGTGTGTTCTGTCGGCGACGCCACGCCGGAAGCCGCGCAACTGCCGCTGGTCGGCGAATATGACGGGGCCGGACGGCTGCTGTCGCTGATCGGACATCTCGGACGGGTTAATCCACTGTATGATCGGTTGCGCACGCAGGGCCGGGCGCTGCTGTTGTTCAGCGGCCCGTCGACTTATGTCTCGCCCGAAGAGGCCGGGCTACGCGACTGGGCGCCGACCTGGATTTACGCCAATCTGCGGATCACGGCAGAAGTGACCGTGGATGCCGCGCTGACCGACGAAGCGCTGGACATGCTGATCGGGACGATGGAGCGTGACCGACAGGTACCATGGACCCGCGCCGAGATCGCGCACCGCTATGACGGCATGGCCAGGGCAATCATCGGGTTCCGCGCGTCGGTCACAAAGATCACGGGCCGCTTCAAGTTCGGTCAGGACGAGCGGGATGCGGTATATCGGACGATTGCGGAGCGGCTTGCCGAGCCCGGCGTCACCCCTTGGCTGCGTCGGTTCAATCCGGATCGTTGACGCGGTTCACGTCCTGGTCGGCGAGCTCGATGGAGCGGCGGGCGGCGGCCTGCGCCACTCTTGCCATCAAGTCGTCGATGCCCTCATCGCCGTCCATCTGCGCCAGACCCGCCGCGGTCGTACCACCGGGACTGGTTACCTGTCGACGCAGATCAGCTAAGTCGCGGCCCTCCGCTTCGACCAGCGCCGCAGCGCCGGTCAGCGTCGCGCTGGCCAGTTGGGTCGCTACGGCTTCTGCAAGGCCTAGTTGGACACCCGCCGCCGCCAATGCTTCGGTCATGCGGAAGACATAGGCGGGGCCGCTCCCCGATATGGCGGTGACCAAGTCGATGTCCGCTTCGGTAGCCAACCAGACGACCTCGCCGACCGCAGCCAGCAGCGCCTCGGCCCGACCGCGATCGGCGCCCGACACCGTCCGGCCCGCGACCAGCCCGCTGATCCCCCGACCAATCGCGGCCGGCGTATTTGGCATGGCTCTTACCATCCGCCCGCTTCCGTCGAATGTCTCTGCCAACGCTGAAAGAGGCACCCCGGCCATGATCGACAGGAACAAAGGGTTGTTATCCGCAAGCCGGCGCAGTGCCGGCGAGGTGGCGGAAAACGTCTGAGGTTTTACTGCCAGCACGATGACCAAGTCACTCTCCCCGCCGACATCATCCAGGTCGGCGACCCGCTCCACCCCATCTGGCAAGGAGCCATCGGGGTCGAAGGCCAAGACGCGTTCGCCGTTGCTCCACCGCCGTGCCAAGGCGCCACCCATCCGGCCGCACCCGATCAACAGGATCGTCATCAATGGAAACTCCTCTTGTCAGCGAAGCGCCATCGGGCGCGTACGGGCAATCCACGGCGATGCCCGTTCATAGGCATGGCCGAGCTGGAGCACGGCGAGGTCGGCCAGCCGGGGGCCGATCAACTGAATACCGATAGGCAGGCCGTCGCGCCCGCCAAAGCCCGCCGGCACGGCAAGCGTGGGCAGACCCGCCATGGTCGGCGGCAGCGTGACCTCCATCCAGCGATGATAGCTGTCCATCGCCCTGCCCGCAATTTCTCGTGGCCAATGCTGCTCGGCATCGAAGGGAAACACCTGCGCGGTGGGGAGAGCAAGGAAGTCGTATGTCTCGAACGCCTTGCGAAAAGCTTCGTAGATGCGTGTCCGGCCTTCCGACGCCTTGACCAATTGCGGGCCGGTCAGCTTCATGCCGCCCTCGACCTCCCAGATCGCTTCTGGCTTCAATTGCGCCCGCATCGCCGGGTTGTCGTAAAAGCTTTGCAGGTCCGCTCCAACCGACCATTGCCGCAGCAAGACCGCGGTACGCCACATGGCGTCGGCGCTCTCTGACACATATGCTTCGTCGACGGTCATCCCAATTGCCCGGAACGCGGATAGCGCGGTTTCGCAGGTCTTCATCACGCCTGCTTCGGTCGGTAGCGCACCGCCGAGATCGCCAAGCCAACCGATCCGCTTGCCTTTCCAATCGCGGTCCAGCGGGCTGGCAAATAACGCCGGATCATCCTTCGGCGCGAATGGTGCCCGTGTATCGGGTCCGGCCTGAACCGACATCAGCAGTGCAACATCGGCGACGCTGCGCCCCATCGGGCCAGAGGTTGCGAAATCCTGCCAGAACAGGTCGCTGTTCGGGATCGATGGCACCCGTCCCCATGACGGGCGGAAGCCGAAAACGTTGTTCCACCCGGCCGGATTGCGCAGCGATCCGCCGAAGTCGCTGCCATCGGCAAGAGGCACCATCCTGAGCGCCAGCGCGACTGCACCACCACCGGTACTGCCCCCCGCTGATTTGCGGGGGTCGTAAGCGTTGCGGGTCGTTCCGAACACCCGGTTGTAGGAATGCGACCCCAGTGCGAATTCTGGCACGTTGCTCTTGCTGACGAAGATTGCCCCGGCGTTCCTCATCCGCCCAACGACCAGAGAATCGGAGCCTGGAATGTTAGCCGTCAATAGCGGCGATCCTTGGGTGCTTGGTATCCCGCGCGTCGGGGCCGTGTCCTTCACAGCATGGGGAAAGCCGTGCAGCACCCCGTGGAAGCGGCCGGCAGCGGCGTCCTGGTCCGCCGCATCCGCCTGACGCAACGCGTCAGCGTGATCGATACGGGAGACCAGCGCAGTGAAGTGTGGGTTCAGCGCATCGACCCGCGCCAGATGTGCGGTCATCAACTCGCGCGCCGACAGGTCTTTCTTCCTGATCGCCGCCGCCATCGCCACAGCGCTCATGTCGAGGATATCGGCGCCCCTCGTTGCCGCCAAAGACGGACCTGCGGCGACCAGCGCAGGAACGGCCGCCAGCATGTCACGACGGTTAGGTTGGAAGACAGGATGTGCCATGATTGTCACCTTTTGCTTGTCCCACTCACAGGTGGCCGTCGAACCAGGCGAGCACGCGCCGTTGCACATCTAGCTGATGTTCGGGTTCGTAGATCCAATGCGGTTCGCGCGGGTAGGTCACCATGCTCGCCTGTTTCCCTTGCAGGCGAAGTCCACGGTAGAATGCGATCCCCTGTGGCAGGGGCACACGGCGATCCTCCTGTCCGTGCAACACCAGCACCGGGCCGCTCGCATGATAGACCCGGCGGAGCGGCGATCCCGCGTCGAGCCTGGCCAAGCTCCCCGGCAACGAGCCATAATAGCCGCTGAACCAGTCGGGCGTGTCGGTCGCCAGTGAAAGGCTCAGCAGGTCGGTCGGCCCCGCGCCGACGATCGCCGTCCTGAAGCGCGTGTCATGCGTGATTGCCCAGGCCGACAAAAAGCCGCCATAGCTCCATCCGCCGATGCCCACCCGGGACGGTTCGGTAATGCTATGGGCCACCAGCATGTCAACGCCGTCAACGATGTCCTGATAGTCGCTGTCGCCCCAACCCTGATTTACGCCGCGGGCGAACGCAGTGCCCTGCCCCGCCGAGCCGCGCGGATTGGGCAGCAACACGACATACCCGCGCGCCGCCAAAATCTGCGCCCAGCTTGTCCAGCTGCCCAGCCACCCGCCCTCCCACACGTCCGCCGGGCCGCCATGCGGCTGCACGACGGTTTTCGTCGGGAGCCCAGGTTTGAAGCCGAATGGCGTCACCAGGACACCGTAGATCGGCTTACCGTCGCGCCTGCTGGTCCAGCGCACCTCCTCGACCTTGCCCATGTGCCAACCGCGCATCTGCGGATTGGCGTCTGATACCGGGCGCAGCCGGCCGCGGCGAAACACCCACGCGTCGGCCGCGCGATCCGGCTGGCTGCCGCTCATCGCGATGGTGCCGTCGTTGGCGATCGAGAAATCACGGATCTGCCCGCCCAAGTCGACCAGGGGTCGGAACCGTCCCGTTGCGACATCGACCTGCATCAGCACGGTGCGGCTGTGCACGACCACCCGTGCGATAACGGTGGCGTTGCGCACGGACCAGTCGAGCCGCTTCAGCGTACCGTCCAGTGTCGCGCCCAGCCGCCGCAATGCACCCGTGGATACGTCCGCGATATAGCCGCGCGTACCAATCCTGTCAGCTTCGGGTGCTGTAAAGGCGATGTGCCGGCCATTGGGTGACCAAGCGCCAGTGCTGTACACCCCCTTGAAAATTGAGCGCGCGATCCTGCCGCTGGCGACATCCATCACCACCAATTCGGACCGGTAATAGAAGTCGTTCAGTTCGGCGGAGGCGGCGATCCTCAGCGCGAGGGAACCGCCATCCGGCGACCAGCTGAGCTCACTGACTTCCCGGCCCACAACCGCGATCCGGCGTAGCGCATGCGACGCCAGATTCAGGATCCAGATGCGGGACAGGTCCCCTGTCACATCGGCCTCCACCGCGTCGCGCTTAGCCGCACGGTCGGTGCGCTCACTGGCGTCGAGCGGATCGGGCGCGAGAAAGGCGATGCTGCGGCCGTCGGGCGACCAGCGGAAGCTGCGGATGTCGCGTCCAACGGCGGTCAGCGGCTGCGCCTCCCCGCCCGTGGCCGAGATCAGCCACAATTGGCGCGGCGCCCCGGCAGACTCGGGCTGATCGGGATCGCCTGTTGCCGGCCGCAGATCGAACCCGGCGACTCCATGCGCGCTGGGGTTGGTGCGGTTCGAAAGAAACGCGATGCTGCGGCCGTCGGGCGACCATTGCGGCGTATCGTCGATGCCGGCGCTAACCGTCACCCTACGTGGCGGGACGCTGCCGTCCGCGGCAGTGATCCAGATGGTGGCCCGACCGGCACGCTGCCCGATGCCCGGCTGGGTAACGTACAGGACCTGCCGGCCATCGGGCGAAATCTCCGCATCGCGGACATCAGTCAGGCTGGCAATGGCCTCCGGGGTCACTAGCCCCGTCATCGCCGCCGCAGCCGACTGCGCAACGGCACATGGCCCATGGATGGCCGCGACGAGCGGCAGGCAGAGTGCCAGCATCCGCCACCGAAACGTGCGAGTGGCGGTCGCTACCGGCACCGTCAGCGGCGCAGTCCCACCAGTCAAAAAGCCACCCGCGCGCCGACCGACATGTAGCGTCCAATTACGTCGTAATAGGGCGTAAATGTAGAATATAGCGGTGGGTCCTTGTCGAAAAGGTTCGACACGCTGCCGTATAGCTCGAAGTTGCGCCCGTCGCCCATTGGCACCTTCTGGCTGAGCTGCAGGTCCAGATAGGTATAGGCCGGAATGCGGTTGTTGGTCAGCGTCGTGCGTGTACGATCCCAATAGCCTGACGAGATGAAGCGTGCCCGCACAAGACCGCTGAAGGAGTCGCTGGCATAGCCGACTGTGGCATTGACGCGGAAGCGGGGCGTTCCTTCGGTCAGGGCATAGCCCTGGGTGCCGACATATTCGACCCTGGTGACGCCGTCGTCGACGGAGAAGCTGTTTACCCATGTTCCGACCAGACGCATGTTGATCCGCCCGTTCATCCCGGCATTGACAGGTAAGGTGTAGCCCACCTCACCGTCGATGCCGTCCGTCTTCATCCGCGACAAATTTAACTGTGCCGACGTGATGCTCTGGATCGTCCCGGCGGTATTACGATCGATGAAGTCGCACAGGGCGGCGTTCCCAGCCGCACAGCGATTGACGATGTTCTGCGCACCAAGCGTGGTGATAACGTCGCGGATCGAGATGTTGAAGTAATCGATCGACGCGGTCAGCCCGCGTGCGGGCGCGGTAGTGAACCCGGCCGTCCATGTGTCGGCTCGTTCGGGCTGGAGGGCCGCACTGCCTCCGCCATAGACCAGCGTGCTGGTCGTACCTGCGGCCGGATTGCGAGGATCGACGATGCCGACATAGGACACGGTCCGCGACGTGAACAGCTCGCTCAGATTGGCGGCGCGAATGTCGCGCGACCGCGCGACCCGTCCAATCACGCCCGGCAGAAACTCGTTGGTCGCACCCAGCTTCCATGACCAGATCGTTCCACTCAGGCTGTAGTCGGAGGCCCGTACGGCACCGTTCAGCTCAAGCTTGCGCAACAGCGGCGTGTCGTGGATCAATGGGACAACGATCTCGCCAAACGCTTCCTTGACGTTGGTCTTCCCCGAGAAACCAGTGAAGTAGAAGGTGCTGAACGCGGCAGCCGCGTCGAGCTCGCCGATCTTCGCCCGCGTCGACACGTTGCGCCCTTCTACGCCGATCGCGATCGATACCGGACCGGCGGGCAAATCGAATGGCTCGCCGCGCAACGACATGCCGTACGTGTCCAGCTTGTCGAGCACATTGGACCGGGGCGTTCCGGTCACATAGTTGATCGCTGCCTGGCTTGGCGCGCCGGCTCCGAACAAGTTGATCGGGACGCAGGTGCTGCTTGGATCGGTCAGTGCGACGCGGCAAATTGGCTGATTTGTTGCTGGACTGATAACTGAGTCAACGGCGTTGGCGAAGTTGCGGGTAATCAGGAAGCCAGGCGCACGCAGGTCGTTGCGGAATTCGCCATGGCTGTAGAATGCACTGTAACGCCAGCGATTGCCGGCAAAGCTGCCGTCGAGCGCGACCGAGCCCTGGATGTTGCGCCGGTCGACATCGAGATTGGCAAAGGACAGATCACCGTTGAAACGTGACAACAGGAAACTGGTCTGCCGCGCCGCAGCTAGGCGATCCTTGATCTCTTGGCGCAGGAACGCGTTGTCGTTGCGGATGGTAAGATTGTCGCTGTGGCTACCGAACCACGCATAGCGGTTGTAGTAGCGGGAATAGCGCAGATCAGCGCTCAGCTTCAGGGTGTCGGTCAAATCATAGAACGCTTTCGCCATCGCCGCATAGCGTCGTTGCGGCACCATCAGCACGCCGATGTCGTCGTTCGACGGCGCCTCGCCCCCGATCATGCTGCTGCCGATCACCTGCCCAAGATTGGGCGTACGCAGGCTGCCGTCCGGGTTGAACCCTAGGCCTCTTAGCACGCCCGAGTTGATGTAGCCCCCGACAAGCCTGGTGGAATACCCGACATTCGGAGTCAGCGCGGTATTGCCGTTGGTCGACCAGCGACCGGTGTTCGCGCGATCAATCCGTCGCCCAATGCCCTTGTTGTCGACGAACTCGCCGCCAATCACCACATGACCGCGATCATCGGCGAAGCTGGTGCCGAACTTGCCCTCGACGCGATATTGCTGCGCGTCGCCACGTGACGCAACCGCCGTCTCCCCGCCCAGTCGGAGACCCTTGTAACGGCTGTCAACGTGCAGGTTCACGACCCCCGCCACGGCGTCGGACCCCCAAGCAGCGGACGCGCCGCCCGTCACCACGTCGACGCTGTCGATCATGATCGTCGGTACAGTGTTCAGGTCGGAGTTGACGAGGCGACGTCCGTCGAGAAGCAGAAGCGACCGTTTGTCGCCCAGTCCGCGGATGTTGACTGGGAACCGGCCGGCACTGACATTGGCGCTTGAGGTTATGGGCGAATCCGCCGCCTTGAATTGCGGTAAGTCGGCAAGTGCGGCGCCGAGATTGGCCCTGGGCACCACCTCCAGTTCTGCCTGCGACACCCGCAAGAGCGGCGTCGGCGACTCATAGCCTGGACGATCGATGCGCGAGCCGGTGATGACGATGTCGTCAGCTGGCGGCGGATCCTTCCGATCCTCCGCTTGTCCGGCATTTACTGAAGCGATCGTCTGCGCAGCCGCTGGCGAGGTGACGATCGCAACAGTCAACATAGCGGCATGGCCGGCAAGCCAATACTTCCGACGGTGTGATTTTGTTTGCATCGTACCCATCCCTTCAATCGGTCTGTCGATATTCGCTTTCGAAGGGTGAGCTGTTGGACCACGAGATCGACGTTCAAAGTATATGACAGCGGGAACATGCTCTGACTGGCATACCAATGGTCATTCCGATGAATCTACTATGCACACCCTCACATGATCGCCGATCACACGCAGGGCTGGTTTTCGGAAGCTGTTACTGGCCAGGAAACATCCAATTTTGGACCGCCTGACGGGTCCAAGCAGATGGTCGGCATGCCCAGTTACGATTGCGCACCACCGTATTGCAGATATCGGCCCTGTCGGTCGGACAGCGTTTCGCCGCAACGAAGCGCCTATTGCGAGCGAAACGCAATAGCGTATAGAGGGTTCTTCAAGTCGGGGGATAATAGTGAACAGGATCGTGTTGACCGCTTCTGCGGTTGCAGTCGCTTCGATCGGGACAGTGTCGCATGCGCAGGTTCAGGATCAGACGGCTCCAACAGAGCAAGAGATCGTCGTCACCGCGCAGCAGCAACGGTCGCAGGTGACGAGCGAAGGCTCGCTCGGAGCGCTAGGAGATCGTCCGGCGCTTGAGACGCCGTTCAACGTCCGTAATTACACCGCTCAGCTGATTCTTGATCAGCAAGCCGAGACGCTGGGTGAGGTGCTTGAGAACGATCCGTCGGTCCGGATCACACAAGGGTTCGGCAACCAGTCAGAGCTGTTCGTGACCCGCGGCTTTCCGCTCGCCGGTGACGACGTGGCCCTCGATGGCCTCTACGGAATTACCCCCCGGCAGCTGGTCTCACCCGAACTATACGAGCGGGTCCAGGTGCTGAACGGCTCCAGCGCCTTCCTCTTTGGAGCGGCGCCGGGCGGGTCAGGATTGGGCGGGGGCATCAACCTCATCCCCAAGCGCGCTGAGAAGACGCTGTTGCGCGCCACCGCCAGCTACGCAGGCGACAGCCTGTGGGGTGGCGCGATCGACGTTGGCACACGGTTCGGCGCGGACAACGCCTTCGGCCTCCGGGTCAACGGTGTCTACCGCGACGGGGACACGGCCGTCGACGACGAGCGCCGCAGCGTCCGCGTCGTCGGGGCCGATCTCGACTTCCGATCGGGGCCCGGCCGCTTCTTCCTGGACTTCGGCTACGAGAACCAGCGCGTCTACTCACCCCGGCCGCAGGTACGGCTTGCCAGCACCAGCCTGGCGATCCCGCGCGTGGCCGGCGCCTACGCCAATTATGCGCAGCCATGGGCGTTCACCAAGCTGCGCGACGTCTACGTCCTGGCTCGCGCCGAGGTCGACGTTGCGCCCGACTGGACGGTCTATCTCGCGGGTGGCCTGCGCGATGGCCGCGAGGACGGCGACTACGCCACGCCGACAGTGACGAACTCCACAACCGGCGCCGCCACTCAGGCGCGGCTGTTCGTACCGAGGGAGGACAACAACGAGAGCGGTCAGCTCGGACTGCGCGGCAAGTTCGCGCTCGCCGGCACGACCCACGCGATCAATGCCGGTGGCACGCTGGTCCTGGCCGAGAACCGCAACGCCTTCGCATCCGGCGGCTATCGCACGTCCACCGGCGGCTTCGCCGCGACGACCCCCACAAACATCTACGCGCCCGTTGCGGTGCCGCAGCCGGCGAACCTGCCGGGCACCGGCACCGGCGGCAATCTCGCTGACCCGCCGCGCGTCTCCTATACTGAGTTCGGTAGCCTCTTCGCCTCCGACACGATCGGCCTGTTCGATGACCGGGTGCTAGTCACGGGCGGCGTCCGCCAGCAGAATCTGACAGTGGAGGGTTTCAACCGCGCGACCTTCGCGCGGGCGACCCGCTACGACCGGTCGGCGACCACCCCCGTGATCGGCGTCGTGGTGCGACCGACTTCGACTTTCTCGCTCTATGGCAACCGGATCGAGGGCCTCGTCCAAGGTCCCACCGCGCCAACGAACGGCACTATCCTCAATCCGGGAGAGATCTTCGCGCCCTATCGGACGACGCAGTACGAGATCGGCGCCAAGTGGGAGATCCGGCGTCTCACTGCGACGTTGGCATTCTACCGGACCACGCAGCCAAACGGCTACAGCATCGCCACGCCCACCGCGACACGCCCCACCGCCACAACCTTCGTGGTCGACGGTCGCCAGCGCAACCAGGGCATTGAGCTGGGCTTCAACGGCGAGCCGACCGATTGGCTGCGTGTGATTGGTGGCGGGACGATCACTGACGCCACACTCCGTCGCACAGCAGGCGGATTGACGGACGGCAACGACGCGATTGGCGTGCCCGACTATCAGGTAAACCTGGGGCTGGAGGTGGTGCCACCCTTCCTTCGCGCCGCGACGCTGACCGGGCGGGTCGTCCAGACGGGGCGCCAGTATCTCGATGCGACCAACCTCCAACGGCTGGACGACTGGACGCGCTTTGACCTCGGCTTGCGCTACATCCTGGTCGCGGACGAGCACCCGATCACGCTGCGCGTCAGCGCGGAGAACATCGACAACCGCCGCTATTGGACGTCAGCGTTCGGCGGCTATCTGCTCCAGGGGCAGCCGCGCACCGTCAAGGCATCAGTCACGGTCGAGTATTGATGCGCACGGCGACGGTTAGGGCATGGTGCTGGATTCACAAATGGAGCAGCCTTGTCTGCACGGTGTTCCTGTTGATGCTGTGCCTCACCGGTCTGCCGCTGATATTCCATGACGAGATCGATGCAGCGTTCGATGATCGGCCACCGCTTGCGGCGCTGCCGGAGGATGCGCCGACGCTGCCGCTTGACGCGTTCGTACGCACCGCCATGGCCATGTACCCCGGCGAGCGGCCGTTGTTCATGAGCTTCGACGACGACCGCCCGGTCACCAACGTCACCACTGGAAAGGTGGCGCAGCCCGGACGCGGTGATCTCCACATCACCGCCATCGACCGTTGCACAGCCAAGCCCGTCGGCGCTCGACGAAGATGCCGGCATCATGGCGGTGATTCTGCGCCTCCATGTCGACATGTTCGCCGGGTTGCCGGGCAAGCTCTTCCTCGGCTTCATGGGTTTGCTGTTCTGTGCGTCAATCGTGTCGGGGATCGTCGTCTACGCGCCTTTCATGCGCAAGCTGGCCTTTGGTGAGGTCCGCACACACCGTAGCCGCCGCGTCCGCTGGCTCGTTCCGGCAAGTTGACCGCCATGCGTTCCATGCCTTGGTACATGCTGGCGCTGCGCCTCTCGCAGCCGCTCCACTTCGGTGACTACGGCGCCATGCCAATGAAGGTGCTATGGGCGCTCCTCGATATCGTTGCGATCATCGTGCTCGGTAGCGGTGTTTACCTGTGGATGAGCCGCCGAAAGGGAACCGTATGAGGCGACCAGGCGGCACCTTCGGCATTCCGATTGCCCTCGCCATCGCAACGATTGTCGCCTTGATCGTCGGGTTGCTTGGCGATGGTTTGGTGGACGTCATCGCTTGGATAGGCCTTGCCACACCGCTCGTCGTTATAGGTTGGGCACTACGGGTAAAACGCCTTCGTCATTACTGATGACTAAGTAAAACGAGCTTTGACACGACCCAGAAGGCGACATTTAGAGCCGCTTGGCCGCTCCCTAACTACCGCCGTCCGTTCACGTACGTCCGTCGATCTACCCAGCCGGCGTACAGCGACAATTCGTTAGGCTTCGGTGAGCGCCGAATAGTCCATCGCGGCAAGGTCGGTGAGCAGGTCGGCACCCGTTGGCTCCCACCCAAGCCGTGCGCGCGTCCAGGCGTTCGAGGCAGCCATGTCGAGCGCTGCGAAGGGTGCCATCCAGCCGAAATAGCGCTCGACCTCGTCGGCCGCGATCGAGCGGACCGGCAACCCGCTACCCATACCGATCGCCTCGGCGATGGCACGTGCCGAGACGCCCTCCTCAACCGACGCGTTGAAACGCGCGCCCGGCTCGCCCTTCTCCAGCGCCAGAACCTAAAGCTTCGCCACATCGCTGACGTGGGCCGCGGACCAGCGCGTCTGCCCCTCACCGAGATATGCAACCGCCCCGGCACGACGCGCCTCGGCGATCAGCGGCGTGATCAGCCCGGCCTTGGTGGCGTCGTGCACCTGCGGAAGCCGGATGGTACGCACGTCTATGCGCCGCGCGATCAGCGCCGCACCGGCGAGCTCCGTCGCGATACGCGGATTGGCGTGACGCGGGTTGAGCACGTCCTCGATTGCCGGGCCACCGTTCAGCGGCGTGCCGATGCCGACGCCCGAGGTGATCAGGATCGGCTTCTGCGTGCCCTCCAGCGCCTTGCCCATCGCCGCGATGTTGCGCTCGTCCTTCTTGGTATTCTCGAAGAACGTCTCGAAATTGTGGTCGAACGCGCAGTGGATCACCTCATCTGCCGCCGCTGCGCCGCTGGCGAGCGATTCGGGTGCTTCCAGATCACCGCGGTGAACCTCGACGCACGCAGCTTCGAGCTGTCGGGCGCCGGCATCGGAACGGGTGAGGCCGAGCACCTGATGGCCGCGATTGAGTAGTTCCGGGATCATGTGCGAACCGATGAAGCCGGTCGCGCCGGTCAGGAATACACGCATGGGAGATCTCCTTCTCGCGATACCGGATATCCCAACCAATTCGAACCTGTTAAAGTAGTGACTTTATCGTAGTATAGCTTGCAACAGGATCGATATGGCCAGCGATGCGCCCAACCAACTCGGCAGCTATTTGCGCGACCGACGCACACGCCTCGACCCGGCGACATTCGGGTTCGGCGGTGGCAGACGGCGCACCCCGGGGCTGCGCCGCGAGGAGGTAGCGAGCCGCGCGAACATCAGCCCGACGTGGTACACCTGGCTGGAGCAGGGTCGTGGCGGGGCGCCGTCCGCCGACGTGCTCGATCGCATCGCTAAGGGCCTGATGCTTACGGAGCCGGAGCGCGAGCATCTTTACATGCTCGGCCTCGGCCGTTCACCCGAAGCGCGCTACCAGCCGATCGATGGCATCACCCCGCGGCTGCAGCGGGTGCTGGACGGGATGGCGCTCAGCCCCGCCATCATCAAGACCGCCATGTGGGACGTGGTCGGCTGGAACGCCGCGGCGGCAGCGCTGCTGACCGACTATGCCACCCTGCCGCGCGAGCAGCGCAACATCATGCGGCTGATGTTCGCTGGCGGGAAGGGTCGAAATCGGAACGACAATTGGGACAGCGTCGCTCGCTTCGTGGTCGGCGCTTTTCGCGCCGACATGGCGCGGGCGGGCGCCCACGGGAGCACCGAAGCAACCAAGCTCGTCGAGGAGTTGAGCCGCCTCAGTCCGGAGTTCGAGGTGCTGTGGCGGGACAACGACGTCGTCGCTCATGGCGAGGGCGTCAAACGCATCCGTCATCCGGAGGCGGGGCTCGTAAAACTGGAGTTCTCCTCCTTCTCGGTCGAGGGCAGGCCGGAGCTCGGCATGATCGTCTACAATTCGGTTACTCAAGCAGACGCGGATAAGGTCCGCGCTCTCATCGAGGGTCGGACCGGCTGAGGCGGTCGGCGCACTTCGCACAGGACCCAGAGCACGAAGCCGCTGCGCGGCATTGGCATTTGTCGGTGAGGTAGCGCGTCAGCGCTGAGGTTTGGCCCTGCGGCAGCG
>NZ_JBWKVV010000018.1:0-25591 GCF_059421875.1 Sphingomonas sp. GW821-FHT02B09 | reverse complement strand
TGCGCTTCTCGCCAGCCTCCACCTCGTTCCACAGCGTCGTGCGGTCGTTCAGACGCTGCGGCGCTCTCTCGGGCAGCAGCACCTCCGAGTGGATCACGTCCGCCTTGTTCGAGAAGTCGTGATGCCGTCCCAGCCGCTCGTCGAACAGCTCCGATCCGGAGCGGTAGGCGGCGGACGCGACGGCGCTGGAGCCGTTGGCGCGGCTGACCACCTTGGCGCTGAAATGATAGATCGCCATCGCGCCGGTGCTTCTATCCTTCTGAGCGCACGTCGGCAACGACGTATAAGCGCGCACTCTCAATCCGCTTCGCTCCTTGCTTGTGACTGCCTGCGCTTCTGCTAAGGTGCGCGCTGATTAGTCGGCTTGCTATGCTGCTATGGTTCAACGCGGAGGATGGTGCGCCCATGGCGAAGGTGCGAGACTATAACGCGGAGCTGAAGGCTCTGGAGGAACGCGCCCGTGGTCTGAAGGCCAAGCGCATAGAGCAGCTTGGCAGCCTTGTTACCGCGACCGGCGCCGACGCACTTGACCTCGAAACGCTCGCCGGTGCGCTGCTCGATGCGGTCGCGATGAAGGATGCGGATGCGAAGGAGGCATGGCGTGCGAAGGGCGCTGCCTTCTTTCAGCGACGCGGGCGCAGGGGTAGTAAGACTGCTGGCGGTGACGACGCTGGCGCTGCGACGAAACTGGGCGCTAATCCTGCGCCTGGAAGCGGCGCGGCGGCGGACTGATACGCGGAGCTGGGTCGTGGAGCGTCGAGAGCGAACCCGTCACCTGATCGAGCTGGGCGGCCTCGTCCAGAAAGCCGGCCTGGTCGATCTCGCCGACGACGATCGTGCCACCATCTACGGCGCGTTGCTGGAGCTGGTCGGCAAGGCGCGGAGCGGGGATGCCGGCGACACGCTCGCGCTCTGGAAACGCCGCGGCAAACGCACATTCGACATGGAAGCGGAAGGGAGCGGCACCGATGCCTGACATATCCGACGAGGAACGCACCGCACGCCAGCGGGCCATCGATTTTGCCCGTGGCAGCACCCAGCTCTCCGGGGGCGAGTTGGACCCCGAAGTCGAGGCCCTGAATGCGCGCTACGTCGCCGGCGACCTGTCGGGCGACGAGCATGTCGCCGCCGTGATCGCGCATGCCCAGACCTTGCCGAAAGGAGAACCGGTGCAGGAGTATTTCACCAGCTTCGAGGAAGCGATGAACTCGGTGCCAAGCCGGTGACCGAACCGTCCGGACCCGGCCATGTCATCCCCTTCTGGCCGGTCTGGACGCGCACGCTCGATGCGATGGCCCGGAGCCTGGCCCGCTCGCGTTCGCGCTGCCGGCGGTGCGGCACGCTGCTCTACGTCGACCTGGAGGCGCTCCGGGGCAAGCTGGGCGGCTCCGCCGGCCTGATCGATCGGACGGACCCGTGCCTGGTCGTGGGATGCACGGGCACGGTCTACTACCTTGGCGCGCCCGCCACCGGCGCCCCGTACCATGTCCTGATCGGCGACCCCGCCCTGCTCGACGGCGTGGTCGATCCGGTCGGCCGGCCGTTCCGATCGCGCTGGCACGGCATGACGACGATCGGACCCGTCCCGACCCCCGCGGAGGCATGATGCTCGCCACGTCCGATCCTGCGCCGCGCACCTGGCAGCTCCTGACGGTCGGACCGGGAAGCCGCCACGTCACACCCGAACTGCACGACCGGCTGGTGCACCTGCTCGACCTCCTGCCGCAGACGCGGCTCATCGAGATCGAAACCGATGCGGGCGGTGTCAGCGTATCGCGCGACTGGCCAAGCGACCGCATGGAGGAGGTTTCCGGGATCGAGGCGGACATCGCCGCCCTGCCCGGCATCATCCGCCTCACCCTGTTCCAGGCGGGCTGAGCGTGGAGTGGTTCCGCCAGCTCGGCCGGGCGATCCGCAATCTCGCCCGCATCGCACGGCGGAACCCCGTCTGGGCGATCCGTGGGCTGATCTTCGGGCCTTTCCGCTTCGCCAAGCACCTGTTCGGCGTCCTGGTCCTCATGGTGGCCGTGGCGGTCGTCCTGATCCTCGGCACGGACGGCCTGATCTGGTACTTCCGCCCCGGCAACACCGTCGTCGCGCTGATTCAAGTGATGATCGGGCTGGCGGTCCTGCTCGTGCCGCTGCGCGCGCTCTTCCAGCCGCTGATCCTGCGCTACGGCTATGCGGACCAGTCCGACACCCACGGCTCGGCGCGGTTCGCCACCGACGCGGAGGCGCGCGATATCATGGGCGACGCCGGCCTGCTGATCGGCCGCGACCGCAAGTCGGGCAAGCTGCTGCGCTACCCCGGCCCCGCCCACCTGCTGACGATCGCACCCACCCGCAGCGGCAAGGGCGTCGGCACGATCATCCCCAACCTGCTCGAATATCCCTTCGCCACGTTCTGCATCGATCCAAAGGGCGAGAACGCCCGCATCGCGGCGCGCCAGCGGGGCAAGTTCGGCCCGGTCCACGTCCTCGACCCGTTCGGCATCACCGGCCTGGCCCCGGCTGGCTACAACCCGCTCGACCGCATCGACCCCGCCGGCCTCGACGTCGCCGACGACTGCATGACGCTCGCCGACGCGCTGGTCCACGACGCCCACAACGAGCAGACGGAAGCCCACTGGAACGAGGAGGCCAAGGCACTGATCGCCGGCCTGCTGATGCACGTCGTGGCGAGCGAGCCCGAATCTACCCGCACGCTGGCGACGCTGCGCGACCACCTGACGCTGGCCCCGGCCGCCTTCGCCGCGCTGCTCGAGCGGATGCAGAAGGCCGGCGGCCTGGTCGCGCGCGCCGCCAACCGCCAGCTCGGCAAGTCCGATCGCGAAGCCGCGGGCGTGCTGTCGTCGGCCCAGCGCCACACCCACTTCCTCGACAGCCCGCGCATGACCGCGACGCTGGGGCACTCGGATTTCCGCTTCGCCGATCTCAAGGAACGCCCGGCGAGCATGTTCCTGGTGCTGCCGCCCGACCGGCTCGACACATATGCCCGCTGGCTGCGCCTGATGGTGGCGCAGGCACTAACCGAGCTGGCCCGCGCGCCGGGGCGCCCACCCTGGCCCGTGCTGTTCCTGCTTGATGAGTTCGCGGCGCTGGGCCACCTGGAGCCTGTCGAGCGCGCAATGGGGCTGATGGCCGGCTACGGCATCCAGCTTTGGCCGATCGTGCAGGACATCCACCAGCTCCAGGCGCTCTACGGCAAGCGCGCCGGCACCTTCCTGTCCAACGCGGGCGTGCTGCAGGTGTTCGGGGTCAACGATCAGCAGAGCGCCCAACTCGTCTCCGATCTCCTCGGCCAGGAGACGGTGGTGTTCGAGACGATGAGCCGGGCGCTCGACGCGCAAGGCAGCGGGATCACGTTCGGGCAGCAGCATGTCGGCCGACCACTGCTCACCGCCGACGAGGTCCGCACGCTCTCGCCCGATCGCCAGATCCTGTTCCTCGCCGGGCAGCGGCCGGTGATCGCGACCAAGCTTCGCTACTACGCCGATCGCGAGTTCGTCGGGCGCTACGATCCGGCCTGATCGTACACACCGGCAAGGCTAAACGGTGAGTTTTGGGGTATCGCCTCACCCTCCCCCATCATCTCAGGGCGCGTAACGCTCGCAAGTACACACCGCCGGATGTCTCGGCTTTCCCGGAAGCCTGCGGCCGTTAGGCCGCCTTGTGACGGCGATAGCCGGCACGCAGCGAAGGTGTATGGTCCCGTAGGGGCCATTCCGCTTGCCCTTCTCTTGTTTTCGCCGATTTCAGGCCGCCGGTGGTTAAAGGATTCTGTTAAATAGGAATCGTTAAGAAGGTTAAGGCTCCCGAAAAGCGGAAACTTCGCTTCGCTATCAACGGCTTGTGGAGGAGCCCGGTGGGTGAAACCCCGTGATTCGGTGGGTGAAACCCCGATAGTGCGGTGGGTGATCCCCCGACACGAAGGTGGGTGAAACCCCGAACCGGCCGATCCTGAAAAGTGCCGATCGGGGCTGGTTATCCACAAGCAGACGGTCCCGCCGGCGCTGCCAGGAGCTACATAATCCCTGCCGGTCGACTCGTGCCGGTGGATGAAACCCCGATAGTAGCTGCTCCGGTGGGTGAAACCCCGATAGTCAGCTCCGTCCGGCGAGCTGGTCCATTCGGGCGTCCACCTCCTCGGTGCGCCGGCGATCGGCGTCGAAGCGCGCACGTCGCTCCTCCTCGGCCCGCATCTGTTCGGCGAGCGCCAGCGCCTCGGCCTCGCCGCGCCGCTTGAACAGCACCGCGGGGCTCCTGTCGGCCGTCTCCGTCAGCTCCATCGTGTAATCGGGGAGCTGGTCGGCCTCGATCACGCGGCGGAGCATCCGGTTGAACTCCTTGGGCTGAGCGTCGCTGCCGGTCTTGTCGCGGAGCAACTCGACGCGGCACACCCACCCGCCCTGCTGCGATCCGACGTGCTTGCGTCCGATGCGATACAGCGCCCGCTCCAGCCCGCCCGACAGGAGGAAATAGTCAGGGTGCATGGTCAGCAACGACTTCTCGTTGACGATCCCCTCATAAACCCAATCCGAGAGGGTCAGCGTCATGCCGCGGGGCTGTTCGGTGTCGGCGTCGGTGTCGAACGTCCAGCTATCCAGCCAGTTGAAGCCGGCCTTCTGCCGACGCTTGGTCGCACGGATCGAGGTCGTGATGCTGGTGGTCTGAAGCCGAAGCAACGCGGCTTGCAGTTCCTGATAGTCCCGGCCGCCGGTGCTGCGCTTAATCGCGCGCAACAGGTCGTAGGGCGTCGTCGTCAGCGTGCGGGGCAGGTCGTTGAGCCCCTGCTGCTTCATGCGGTTGAGCGTGGATGCCGCCCATATCAGGATATCGGCGTCCCATATCGTCGCCATGCCGTAGTCGGGGATCGCCTGCACGCGCACCCAAGCTTCACCGTCCGGGCTTTTGTATTCGATCGGCTTCAGGCGCTTGCGCTTCTGGAGCGAGAAGAACGGCCGCTCCATGACCTCGCGCTGGTCGCGAAGCGGAAGGTCGCCCAGCGCCGGGATGAACAGGTCGAACTCGGGATTGGGGTCGCGACGCTTGCTCATGGCGCGAACCTGGTGTGGCCTCGCTTGACGAGATACTGGCGGAGCAGCCGTTCGGTGATGACCGTCAGCGGCTCCCCGCCCTCCTCGACGCTGAGCTGCCGCAACGCGCGGTGCATGTCCTCGGGAATGTGGATCAGCACCGGCTTCTTACCCGGATGGCTGCTGCGGCGCGCCGGTGTGGCCGGCGGCGGCGCGTCGGCCGGCCGCCGTGATCGACGTGGGGACGCAACCGAGCGCGGCTCGGGCGCGGTATCAGCGACGGGAGCCGGTGCCGGCTCTGCGGGTTCGTCATCGAAGATGCCGGCGAGCGCGGAAGGCTTGCGCGCCATCATGCCGCCTCGCTTACTGGCTTAGTCGTAAGGCCGCTTAGTCGCTTAGCCTCCGCATAGCTGGCGCGCAGCTCGGCCGCCGCCTTGCTGTCGGGCTCCGTCTCGGACGCGGTGCGCCCCAGCGGCGTCGCCTTGTAGAAGTCCTTGCGATAGTGGAGCCGGCTGTCGAACAGCGTCACGCCCTTGGCCGCGAAGCCGGCGCTTGCCTCCTGCCCCTCCCCGCCCTGATGCGGAACCTGGGTGAGGATGACGGCGAACGGCGTCCCCGCCTGCTGCACCTGCTTGACCGTCTGCAACACCGAATGAACATCGAGGCCGCGCGGCGCGACGGGGATGATGACGAAATCAGCCTGCTCGGCCGCGAGCATGGCGATGTCCTTCGAGTTCGCTGGCGTGTCGATGATGATGAGGTCGATCTTGCCGCTGCTGCGCCCGCGCGAGACGTGGAGCGGCAGGCCGGCGACGCTGCTGTCCTTCACCATCACGTCGTCGTCGTCGCGGCGCTCGGACCAGTAGAGCGCCGATCCCTGCCGATCGTCGGCATCGAGGATCACGACAGCCGCGCCCTCCTTCGCCGCTTCGACGGCGAAGCCGGTCGATAGCGTGGTTTTGGACTGCCCGCCCTTCTGCGCGATGATCGCCCATACCTGCATAGCTGCTGCTCCCTGTTAAGCGGCTAAGCGACTTATGCCGCTTATCCGCTTAGTCGTAAAGTGTCTTAGTCCTGATCTTCGCCGGCACCCTCGTCGGCGTTCAGCGGATCATGCCGCATCACGCCGTGTCCCTCGGCCGGACAGATTGGTGCACCTGCCTCTTCCAGCCATTTGCGCGCGGTCCTCACCGTGTAGCCGCATGTCTCGCACTCGCATTTGAGCAACCGCGCCGCCTGCTTCTTCGGCCGCGTCGTCTCGCCGCCGGTATCAAGCCGGGCATGGGGGAGGGGGCCTGCGGCCGTAATGATGGGCGCGATCGTAGCGAGGAAAGCATCGCCCGGCGTGGTCGCTGTCATCTTGCCGACCAGACCCAGCCCGACCGCAATCCGTTTAAACGCTTTCCCGTGCCCGGCCGGAATGCCGACTGCGGCGTGGACCAGCTCATGCGCGAGGACCGCCGCGATCTGCGCCGGCATGGCGTCGGCGGCGTGCGCCAGGTCCGGCCGGATGAAGATTTCAAAATGGCCGTCACCGCTGCACCGATTGTCCCAGCACTCACCGATCGCGCGGCCTCTCGCACCCCGACTGGTGAAGCCGATCGCGACGCGCACGCGGGAGGGCAGGGGAGCGTCCAGCGCTGCGAACAACGGCGCCATGCCACTCGCCACCCGGTTCAGCCAGCTCTCGCGATTGTCGTGGTCCATGTCCCGTCTTCCTTCCTCACATCGCCCCTGGGCGATGGGCCTCGGCCATCAGCCCTGCCTCGTGGCGAACAGCGGGGGGTGAGGGGGCAGCGGGAATCTGCCGGGGTGGTGCGGGCGCACGGAGCGAAGCGGAGGAGCCACGGTCCGGCTGATTGCCGTTGCTGGGAGAGGGGGGCGGCGCTCCCCTTTCCCTTCCGGCAAAACGACGTCGCCGGCATCGCTGGCGGCCTTCTGGGCGGCCTACCGCCCCGCGCGAGCGATCGTAGCCCGTCAGGGGCGAGACGCCGATCGGCGGCTCGATCGGAGCGAAGCGGAGATAGAGCGCGGTCCCGATGGGACGCGCTGCCGCTAAGCGGATTCAGCGGTTCTTTGGCCAAGAGGTTGTTGAGACGGGCGATATGCTGTTTGTTCTGAACCTGGGTGGGCTACAAGCGCCTTCACGGGATGTGAGGGGGAGGGCTGAGGTCGGCCCGAGCTGCGTATACCGATCGACTTTGGAAATGCTCTAAGCAGACGGAAGAACAATGGCTAAGTATCTAACGCTCCCCGTTGTGCTATGGTCGGTCCAGCAGCTTCGAGACAGTTGCAATAAGCTCTTTGTCGATTTTCTTATCTTGAAGCACGAGGGTCTTACGCCGGATCATCCGGTTACGATCCGCACCCTTTCGACGAAACCCGCTGCACAACGCTTGATGGGTATCACGACCGCCAGTGGCGAACCGGTGGATAGCGATCACGCGTTCTTCAATCCATTTGCCCCCAAAGACCCGTGGCGGCATGAGGGTTATCCACGCTCGGGTACTTACTCCACCCTCGATCGAAGCAAGACCTTCGCCGGCGTCCTCAAAATCGACAAATCCGGCGTTGGCATGAATGTAGCGACAGCCGATGACTATATCGACGCGGCTCTCAAGGACCTCCGCCGGTCGGCCAAGCGCTCGATCGACATTCCCCTCGTGGCCTTGGCTATCTGGACGCAGAGAGGAGAGGAGTTCGACGATGGTGACGATCTCGACGTTGTGACTGACCGCTTCCGAAGCGAGTACCATGTCACCGACGCTGAGGCCTCGGCGTTCTTTAGCACCGATGTGGAGGCGCCAGAGCCCATCTTTGGCGACGAGGCTGTTCGATCCGATGCCCTGATCGACGCCCTGTTCGCGATCGCGCCGCGGGAGGCGCCTGCCGGCGGTGGCGCAACGGTCGAAGCGGAGACGCTCACCGAGGATCTACCGGAGGATCTAGTCGAGTTCCTGCGTGGCGGGCTTCTGCTCCCCCATTCGCTGCTGCGGCAGCTCGTGACGCTGCTTCGGGCCGGCAAGCACATCATCCTGACCGGCCCTCCTGGAACAGGTAAGTCCACGCTCGCTGACCGGCTTGCGATCGCCAGTGAGCGATACTCCAAGGATTTTGCCTTTCCGGGATCGGCCGGCCGCCTCCTGACAACGGCAACGGCCGATTGGAGTACCTTCGATACGCTTGGTGGCTATACACCTTCAGCCGAAGGGCCTGGCCTCGTCTTCGAGGAAGGCCTATTCCTGCAAGCGATCAGAGAAAATAAGTGGCTGATTATTGATGAGCTGAATCGTGCCGATGTAGACAAAGCGTTCGGCCAGCTCTTCACCGTTCTCTCTGGTCATGATGTCATTACAAGCTTCAAGGTCAACAAGCACAACGTAGCGATCGAGCTTGATCGTAATCGTGCCGAAAGCTCCTATGATTCCGCCACGGGTAAGTATCGCCTGGGCCGGGACTGGCGCATCATCGCCACGATGAACACGTTCGATCGCAGTCTGCTATTTCAGCTTTCCGCCGCCTTCGTCCGTCGCTTCGCCGTCGTGAACGTCGGCATTCCGAGCCAGGAGGAGCTGGTCGCATGGTTCCACGGCCGAGAGCTTGCCCCGGACGAGCACGCCTTGCTTTCCGGGCTAATCGCCCTCCTCCATCCGGTTCGGCCGCTCGGCCCGGCCATATGGGGCGACCTGATCGACTACATGGAGGTGAGAAGCCAGCATTCGTTCGGTGATGATCCGACCGAAGCCGCCTCCTTCACCGAAGCGGTCATATCGTATGTTCTACCCCAGCTCGATGGCCTGGACCGGGAATCGTTGGGCCTGGTCGAGAATGGCTTGCTCGCTCTGCTTCCTACGGACGCAGACAAGGAGCGTATCGGTCAGGCATTCCGGGACGCGTTCTGAATGTGGACCGAGGAGGAATATGAGGAGGTTTTAGGCGGTGTTTCACAGCTCGGCTGGCTCGTCCTGAAACGCTTCTCCACCTCCTATCGGCCATCGGAGGTGTTGGCGGCTTTCTCATCGCTGTCGGACCAGGAATTCAACCTACTCCGACGACTGCATTTCGGGCTGAGCGATGCCGTCGATACCTTCTTAGAGGTCCACGTTCCCGCCTTCCTCCGCAACATACCCTCGACAACCGAACACGCCTTGGAGGAGCGACGCGGCTCGCCACGCGGCAGGGTAGATTGGACGCGCACCTTTGCGCGTCGCGCCCAGCTTGGTGATGATCCTACCCGGTTCGTGACCCGACCGACCGAACGCACCGCCGATAGCGGCGCTGGCAGGCTTGTAGGCCTGATGCTGGCCAGGATCGCCGCCAACGCGACGTGGCTAACCCAGCGATCCGTTCCCGAGGTGGCGCGAGAACGGCTGGAGGTGAGCGGCGCCACAGCAAATCGCCATTTGGCCGTGCTGCGCAGCCGCAGTGTCCGCGTGCCGACCTCGATCAGCCTTCGGGAAATCGGTCCGCTGCGGCGGGCACGCCGGCCCGACGTGAGCGCCGCCGTTCTCCTGTTCGACCTCCATGTCGGCTTGATCGAGCAGGCAAACGAGAACCTCCTGCGGGCACTCCTGCGCGAAAGGCAGATGGTCCCGGAGAATTGTGATGACCTGTTTGAGGTTTGGGCTCTTCTCACCTTGGTAGAGCGGCATCTGAACGAGGGGTGGCAGATCACCGACGCTCAGTTGATCGGAGCGGAGACTGGGCCACGCCGTCCTCGTTTTACTTTGACGAGGATGGGAGACACGGTTTCAATCTACTACCAGATAGTGCCGGCTGTCATGGCCAAATCCAGCGTCTACAAAGAAATATTCAATGAATACGATCTGGCTGCATCTATTCGCAGGCCTGACATTACAGCCGCGCTGAGCGGCGCCGACAGCAACCAAACTATAATCATCGAAGTGAAAAGGACGAGCGACAAGGGATATATTACAGACAGTGTTTACAAGACGCTGGGCTACTTGTCGGACTTCAAGAGCACGGTTGGCCCTGATGCGCCACAAGCGCTCTTGTTAGTTTGGAAGGGGATTGAACCTGTGGCGGCCCGCTCCCCCACAAGTCCAATCCACATTTTGACGGCTCAGGAATACAGCAACATGTCGCTACCCTACTGATCGAGCGCGATACGTTTCGTCTTCTTGGCACCCGTTTTCAGGGTTGCCAGCTTCGTATTGGCGAGCTTCACATATTCTGGAGAAACATCGAAGCCGATGAAACGCCGGCCGAGTTTTAGAGCCGCAAGGCCACTGGTTCCCGAGCCGGCGAAAGGATCGAGTACCAGGCCATCCTTTTCCGTCGATAGAGAGATACACCGGCCTGGGAGTGCTAACGGAAACTGCGCACCATGCCCCTTACCGCCCGTAGCTGTTGGCAGGTGCCATACATCCGTGACCTGATCCTGCTCAAACAGAGCGTTACGCCCCCCCAAGGACGCTGGGGTCTGCCGATAGGCTCCCTTATCGAAATAAGGCGTGCGGCTCTTCGTTAGATGCAGGACCTGTTCTAGCGATCGTGTCACACGGGAAGTTGTCGGCTCGGGCAGTGAGCCGTCCTTCTTCCATGTAATCATCGAGCGAACAAAATACCCGATCCGACTTGCTCGCTCGGCGATGCGCTGCGGGATCAGGCTTTGCTCACCATCATAAAGATAAGCGTGCCCGGCACTGTACCGTCGGCAGTTTTGCTCGGTCCACTTGCGAGAGTCTAAGCCCTTCATCGCCCGAAGGGTCTCAGCAGCGTTACCCCGGATTTGCGTCCTAGTGTTGAACGTGTCTCCTAGGTTCCACCAGACCGACCCATGAGGGGCAACCTTCTTCCTAAGCATCAGCAGTATTTCTACCGAATGGCGGATGAACCCCTCAGGAGTTTGCTCATGCCCGAATGGGCATACTTCACCATCGGACCATTCTACATTTTTAGGAGTGCCGTATATTCTAACCGCCCAATACGGTGTTGATGTGACAACACAGTCAATGCTTTCATCGACCAAAGATGCTATGAGCTTGTGAGCATCGCCGCACGTCACCTGGTCTATCGATGGCTTCTGCGGAGAAAGAGCCTTAACCTCAGCTCGTGAGGCAAGCTTTTCAAAATAGCCCATGATCCGGCTGCGAGGCACAAACGTTTCGCTTGCGTCATCAAGCATTACGAGTCGCTCGATGTCCGAGAACGACAAAAGTCCCTTTGATCCTAGCACCCTTTTAATGAATACGGGTTGCAGCCCGACAACCGGAGCCACGTCCTCGATCTTGAATAGCGAGGCGCTGCTTGACGATGCGCCACTCCAACCAAGAGCAGAACTCTTTGGATGAATGTCGGACCACCCTTCAACCTGCGTGCGCGGTTTTCTAGCCATGCTTATTCATTCCAGTTTCTTGGGCCACGGCACTCCGCCCGCCAGGGATGTGCCGGTAGAGCGTAGAGGGTTGCACGCCGAGCTGCTGAGCGACCTCGCCGACGGTTATGGTGGGGTCCGCCAGCATGGCTCTGGCGCGTTTGATCTCGGCTGGCCCTATGGTGGGCTTGCGCCCGCCGCGGCGGCCCATGGCTTTGGCTTGGGCCAGCCCAGCGTGGGTACGTTCAAGGCCCAGCTCGCGTTCGAACTCAGCTACCGCTGCGAAGACATGGAAGACCAGGCGGCCGCCGGGTGTGGTGGTGTCGATGGCCTGGGTCAGCACCTTCAGCCCTATGTCGCGCCGTTGCAGCTCCGCCGCCGTTTCGACAAGCTGCCTGACGGAGCGGGCTAAGCGGTCGAGCTTCCACACCATCAGGGTGTCGCCGGCACGGAGATAATCGAGTGCGGCCTTCAGCTCGGGACGATCGCGCTGCGCTCCCGACGCCTTCTCCACATACACCCGATCGCACCCGGCTTCCCGCAACGCGTCAAGCTGGAGGGCAGGGGACTGATCTCGGGTGGAAACACGGGCATAACCAACTACCACCCGCACCCTCCTGAAACTCGTCGCGACAGCTCCAATTCCGGGAGAAGCTTACGGGAGACCCTTTCGAGAGACAAGGAAAAAGAACGAAAGGGGTACAGATTGCTCCGGTCGGACGGTCTCCCGCTGACCACCGTTTGCGGGAGCATCGTACAGCGACCCGCAAAGGCGTACCGGTTCGGGGAGCCGCTTGAATCAAGTTTCATACATACATATGTACAGCCCGCCTTAGGAGATGCCAATGGCCTATATCGATCCACGGTTGGTGACATCCCCCAAGGGGCGCGTCGAACGGCTCGACGTGATCTATGACGGTGGGGAGGGCGATTATGCCGTCGCTGCCATGCTGTGGGACGGACAGCCGGCAACCGGCGTCCGCTGGAATGGCGGCGACAAGGGGGAGAAATTCCAGGGGCTAGGCAACCCGCAAAGCCGGGGCATCCCTACCTGGTTCATCCTGCCAGACCCGATCGCTGAGCTGGTGCGCGCGAACCCCTCCGCCCTTGTGCCGAACGACCCAGCGGCACGATGAACGATCCCAATGGGAAGGCAGATGTGGCGGAGCTGACCCCGCTCGACCTTGGGCCGCTGCCGGTTGCCAAAATCAATGCCGTGCTAGGCTCCAGCCTTGTAGCGGCCGACGCGCATTTCTCGATCCGGGCGCAGAGCCACTCGCTGATGCGGCACCCGGCCGACTTCGAATTATGCCGGCGCTACGTAGGCCGGATCGTGTCCGCTCCAGACTATATAGGGCAGGCGCCCGGCCAGGTCGATGGCTTCGAGCTGATCGGCGAGGTGCCTCAGGAAAGCGCGATCATTCTCGTGGCGATCAAGCTGCGGGTGGATCGGGCAGGCCGGTACATCGTCGCCAGCACCTACCCGATCGACAGGAACAAGCTGGAACGCCGACTGCGCAAGGGCTTCATCAAGCCCGCCTAGAAACTAGAAAGCCCCGCACAGGCGGGGCTTTCAGAAGCTATCGGCGGGGCGCCAAATTCCCGCATCCCTTCGGCTTTCGCCTACTTTGCCACTTGCATGGCGTGTGAGGAGGCCGTTCTCACCTCAGTAGCTTTCGAACACTCTAGCTAGGTATATGTTCAAAGAGCGTCAACAGCCCTGTACATACATACATAGCGAATAAATCCTGCCGCTATTGAGGCCGTATATGTCCTCAAGCCATAGCCCAAAGGTAGACCTTTTTGCCTTAGCTCGCCGCAAGCGAGGCACACTACATGTAAGCCGATCCGAAAGGGTCAGGGTCGAACGTCCCGGATGGAGCGTAGAAAGAGGCGCTATTGCATTATCAGGCCACCATCGACGGCATACTGGCTGCCGGTGACGAAGGAGGCATCGCCGGAGAGGAGGAACAGCGCCACCGCTGCCGCTTCCTCCGGCGTGCCGGCGCGGCCAAGCGGAACCTGGCCGATGACGAACTCCTCGAACCCCCGCTTGGCGTCGTCCGGCAGGAAATGACGGAAGTTGGTGTCGATCGGTCCCGGCACGACGGTGTTGACGCGGATGCCACGAGGCGCGAGCGCCGTCGCCCACGACCGGACCATGGCGACAAGCGCGCCTTTGGTGGCGGCATAGAGGCTGGTCGCGTCGCCCCCCTCGTAGGTGGACGACGACGATGTGACGACGACGGACGCCCCGGCGTTCAGATACGGTGACAAAGCGGCGAGCTGGAGGAACGGCCCGCGCACGTTCGCCGCCATCATCCGGTCGAAGGCATCGGCATCGATCTCCTCCGGCGTGCCGAGCGCGGCATAGCCGGCGTTTAGCCAAAGTCCGTCCAATCGGCCTCCTGCGTTCGCAGCTTTCACCAGCGCTGCAACGCCTGCGGGATCGGCCGCGTCATTTGCGAGAACCTGCCCTCGCTCCCCCAACGCCGACCGGGCATCATTGATACGCCCCTGATCCAGCCCGGTAACGATGACCATGCCGCCCTCGGCGACGATGCGCTTCGCACCGGCCAGTCCCATGCCGCTCGTTCCGCCCGTGATAAGGACGCGCTTGTTCTCGAACCTTGCCATGGTCCCGCCATAGCAGGGAGCGGCGACCTGCACGACGAGCAGCGGAAGCGATCGTCTAAACGGTCGCAGCCGGGCGGCCGGCATTGTTGCGCTCGAACACGAGCAGCATGGCGAGTGCCACAAGTCCCATCGCCGCGCCCGCGACCGCGACGGGCGGGTAGCCGAACCCCGCGCCGATCACCCCGCCGCCCAGCGCGGCGCCGATGGCGTTGCCCAGATTGAACGCACCGATGTTCATGGCCGATGCGAGATTGGGTGCATCGGCTGCGGCCTCCATCACCCGCATCTGCAAGGGCGGCACGATCGCGAAGCTGGCGATGCCCCACACGAAGATCGCGACCGCGGCCGTCACCGGCCAATGCATGGCCACGAAGAAGGCGGCGAGCGTAGCGGTGAGCAGCGCCAGCATCGCGCCGATCGTCCGGTTGACCGAACGATCGGCGAAGCGGCCGCCAGCCACGTTGCCGATGGTCGCACCGACTCCGAACAGCATCAACATTGCGGTCGCGAAAGCGGTCGAGCCGTGGGTCACGTCGCGCAGGATCGGCACGATGTAGGTGAAAACGGTAAAGACGCCGCTGAACCCGATCGTGGTCAGCGCGAGCGCCGCCAGCACGGGTGGGCGAGCGAGGACGCGCAGCTCCGCCATCATGTCGCCTCCGTCACCGGCCGGGAGCGACGGCAGCGCCAGGCGCAGCGCAAGCATCGTCACCGCGCCCAATCCTGCGATGCCTGCGAAGGCTGCCCGCCATCCCAGTACCTCGCCGGCCCAGGTCGCGAGCGGCACGCCTCCGATCGTGGCGATCGTCAGGCCGGAGAACATCGCGGCGACAGCGCCGGCACGACGGTCGGGCGAGACCACGCTCGCTGCCACGATCGCGCCCACGCCGAAGAAGGCGCCGTGGTTGAACGAGGTGATGACCCGTGCCGCCATCAGCATCCAGTAGCCGCCCGCCAGCGCCGACAGGATGCTGCCGAGCGTGAAAATGCCCATCAACCCGATCAGCAGCGTCCGACGGTTGATCCGGCCGGTGGTGAGCGTTAGCAGCGGCGCGCCCGCCAGAACCCCGATCGCGTAGGCGCTGACGAGCAGCCCGGCGGCCGGGATGGAGGCGTGGAGGTCGGCCGCGATCAGCGGCAGCATCCCCATCGGCGCAAACTCGGTGACGCCGATGCCGAACGCGCCGAGCGCCAGCGCCAGAAGCGGGGGATTGATACGCATCGTGAGCCTTCGTTGTTGCATCACGCGAGATGACGGCTGGCACGTCGATCGAGTAGTCCTCGATCCGGACCAGCAGCGTTGTCGAGGAAGCAATAATGGAGCTTGGTGGGCGATCGGGCGAGATGGGCGTGTTCGTCGCCGTCATCGAGCATGGCAGCCTGTCGGCGGCCGGACGCGCGCTCGGCCTCACGACGTCGGCGATCAGCCGCGTCCTGGCGCGGATCGAACGACGGCTCGGCGTGCGGTTGCTGGTCCGCACGACACGCTCGCTGGCGCTGACGGCGGAAGGACAGGCCTATCACCGGGCGGCGCGGCGCATCCTCGCCGACCTGGCCGAGGTCGAAGACCAGATCGCCGACCAAGCGGCACCCCGCGGCCGGGTGCGGATCACGGCGTCGCTGGCCTACGGCCGGCTGCACGTCGTGCCGCTGCTCGGCGAGTTCAGCCGATGCCATCCCGGCATCCTCGTCGATCTCAACCTCAGCGATCAGGTGGTGGACGTGCTGGGCGGGCAGGCGGACGTGGCGATCCGCTTCGGCCAGCTCGCCGACAGCCCGCTCACCACCCGCAAGCTGGGCGAGACGGGACGGGTCGTGGTGGCGTCACCGGATTATCTGGCCCGCCACGGCACGCCGGCGACGCCGGCGGACCTGTTCGGACACAACTGCCTGAGCTTCAGCTTTCGGCGTGCCGAGCCCGGCTGGCCGTTCCGCCAGGACGGCCGCGACACCGCGCTGGCGGTAACGGGCACGATCGAGGCGAACAGCGGCGAGGCTCTGGCGCAGCTCGCCCGCGAAGGCGTGGGGGTGGCGCGGATCGGCACGTTCGCGGTCCAGGACGATCTCGCCACAGGCCGGCTCGTGCCGTTGCTGGAGGCGTTCAATCCGCAAGACCGTGAGCCGCTACACGCCCTGTTCGTGGGCGGCTCGACCATGCCGGCGCGGGTGCGGGTGCTGATCGACTTCTTGGCGGAACGGCTCGGCCGCGGCGCCTGATCGTCAGGGGTGAGGTATCGGAATGCCATGGCGGGCCGAGAGCGCCGCCAGGATCGCATCCTTGTCCGCGATGAAGCGTCGGCCCGCATGGACATTGATCGCTGGCCCATCATCGGCGTCGTCGGCTAGGACCAGAACCGGCAGTGACTGATTGTCGGGTCCGAGCAAGTCCACGATCGCCTGCCGCGGCCGTGGCCAGTCGATCCGCAGCACATCGATGCGAGCAGCGAGGTCCGGGAAGCTCGCCAGCACGCCTTCCATGAGCGCGCAATGCCAGCAGTAGAAGCGTTCGCCGGGAAATGACGGATCGGCAAAGTCAGGCTTGATGACGATCAACAGGTCACGATCCATGATGACCATCCTCCCCTTCTGCCCCTACTTCGATCGCGCAGCGCACCGCCTTCCTGGCCTTCGCCGCCTGCCTGCGGCACGCCTCCAAGGCGTCCCGGTTGGCGGTCGCGAGCCGGTTACCCGCCAGCACCCCGGCGAACGCCTCAGGATCGCCGGCCTTCATCAGACGCTGCCCGCCTTCCCACATCGGCATCCGGAGGGTGCGCGCCGCCATCCGCTCGGGGAGCAACCAGCTGGGCGGCAGCTCGCGCACGATCGGGCCGGCGAGGACCGCCCACAACGCCATGCCGATCGCGATCCCGGCAAGCCCGACCCGCCACAGCCGACGCCGCTGCTCATCCGCCATGGTGTGGGATTCCAGTTGGCGGCCGAGCTTCGTCGCGACCTCCTCGATCGTCTGCCGGGCGGCGCCGATAGCACGGCGATCCTCGGTTCGACCTGCCGAACCGGCAGCCATGATCTGCCGGTTAATTTCCTCAGGTGTCAGCGACAAAGCCGGGCTTTTCACCAGCGCATCGACCCGCCGCGCCGTTGCGGTGATATTGTTGGCGATGACGCCCAGCGTCTCGGAATAGTCGGGTGCGTGGCTATCTTCGGCGCGCTCGGCTGCCAGTCGCTCCACGGCGCGCCGCATCAACGATACTTCGGCGCGCAGGCTCTCAAAGGCGTCGGCTGCTTCGTCCCGTTCCGCTGTCGTCATATTTGCGCGTGTCCTACTGCCCCCTGGTGACGTTACCGATCCTGCCAGCGGATTCACACGCAGTGTTCGGACCCGGGCCTACCTCCGCCACCTCGCTATGTCTGAACAGCCCCGATCACGATCGCGTATTGTTTTTGAGATCGACTCTCATTAGCATATCGGTATGAACAGAATGATGATGGTCTTGGCGGCCTGTTGCACGGTATCGCCCTTGCCGCTGCTGGCTCAATCGCGGCAGGATGATGAGGCGGCAACTGCCCGGCTCGACGAGATCGTCGTCACTGCCGATCGCCATGACAGCTTCGGCGCCGACTATGTGCAGGCCGGCACGTTTCGGGACTCGCGCCTGATCGACACGCCGCTGACCGTGACCGTGCTGCCGCGGAGCCTCCTCGACGCGCAGCAGGCCCGCTCGATCTTCGATGCCGCCCGTAACACCGCCGGCGTGACGCAGGCGCAGCTCAACACCGCGATCTACAGCAATCTCTCGATCCGCGGCATCCCCGTGGACAACACCACCAACTATCGTCTGAACGGCGTGCTGCCGATCATCACCTTCATCGACATGCCGATGGAGGACAAGGACCGGGTGGAAGTGCTGAAGGGCGCGGCCGGCCTCTACTACGGCTTTGCGGCGCCGTCCGGCATCGTCAATCTCGTCACCAAGCGACCGGGCTCTGATCCGCTCACCAAACTGGAGGCGTTTGGCGACAGTCACGGCACCATCGGCGGCGACGTCGACATCAGCCGACCGCTCGGAAACGCGGGGCTGCGCGTAATCGCCGGTGGCGCCTCGCTCCAGACCGGCATCGCACGCACGGACGGGCATCGCTGGTTCGCCTCGGGCGCGTTCGACTGGAAGGCAACGGACAGGCTCAGCTTCCAGCTCGATGCGGGCTATATCTACAAGACGATCACCGAGCCGACCGAATATGTGCTGCCGGCGGCCGTCAACGGCCGTATCGCGGTGCTGCCGGTCCAGCCGCTTTCCCGCAACGTCGGCGGCGAATGGATGCAGGCGAACGGGTGGGAAACCAACCTGCTGGGCCGCGCCCGCTACGACTTCTCCCCGTCGTGGAGCGCATCCTTCGCGATCGGCCAGTCCTATCTTCAGCGCGACCGCCGCTACTCATCGTTCAGCGGCTACGATCTGGCGACCGGCAACGGCACGCTGTCGATCGCGACCACCAACGACAGCAACTACCGCAACGTCATCTACCGGGGCGACATCACCGGCGCCTTCGCCACCGGCCCGATCGAGCATCAGCTGCTGATCGGCGCGTCGCTCAACGATCGCGACATCGAGACGCCGACCGCCGGTCGCTCCAGCATGGCGCAGAACCTCTACGATCCCGTGGCCGTGCCGGAACGCCCGCTCATCGCCCGCGTGATCGCGTCGGCGGACGCGATCCGCGATGCCGGCGTCTACGTCTTCGATCGCGCGAGCTTCCATGGCTGGCTGGAGGCCACCGCCGGCTACCGGAAAGCCGACTATCGCGACCGCAGCCTTACCGGCACCTACACGACGAGCCCCGGCACCTGGTCCTACGGCGCTCTCGTGAAACCTGCCGCCTGGGCCAGTGTCTACGGCAATTACATCGAAGGTCTGGAAAGCGGCGGCATAGCGCAGCAGATCGCGAAGAACGCCGGCGAGCAGCTGCCCGCCTCACTCAGCAAGCAGCGGGAGGCGGGGGTGAAGGTGGAGCCGCTGCGCCGCCTGCTGCTCACCGCCGCGTGGTTCCAGGTGGATCGTGCGTCGGCCTACATCAACGGCGCCGGCTACTACGTCCAGGACGGCCGCGCCCGCTATCAGGGCGTCGAGCTGAGCGGCAGCGGCGAGATCACGACCGCCCTGTCGATCTCGACCAGCGCCGTGTTCCTCGACGCCAAGCAACGATCCGGCGCCGCCAACGTCGTCGGCAACCGGATCGAGAACAGCGCTCGCTTCTCCGGTTCGGCCTTCCTCGAGTACAAGCTGCCGATGATCGAGGGGCTGAGCCTGACCGGCGGCGTGTTCCGTGTCGGCCGCCGGCCGGTCAACGCCCTCAACCAGGGCTATGTCGCCGGCTACACCACGCTCGATCTCGGCGGGAGCTATGCGATGGACATCGCCGGCCGTCGTACCACGTTCCGGGTGTACGGCTCGAACGTCACCGGCAAGCGCTATTGGGCCGCGACCGGCTCCAGCCTCGTGGCCTCCGGTCTGCCTGCTACCGTCCGCTTCTCGGTGTCGACAGCGCTTTAGGCTGTCGGTCGCGTGGGTGGCTGCCGGTTGCCGGCCGTCATGCGGGGCCGCCGGAACCAGAAGGTCCAGACCGTCAGCGTTCCCAGCATGGTGAGCGCCAGCCCCGAGAGCGTCATCAGGATGCGATAGGGCAGGCCGCCCACCTCGGCCGCGTGAAGCGGGAAGAAGAGGTTATAGGCCCGTGCGGCACGCGGAAGCACGCGCGCATCGCGCGATCCGACGAGGCGACCGCTGTCGGCTGCGAACCAGACGAAGGTCCGCCCGCCCGGCAGCCACTCGTCGGGCTGGCGCAGGCGGATGGTGATGACGCCGCTGCCGCGTCGCGGCAGGGCGACGCTGCGTACCTCGGCATTCGGGAACCGGGCCCGTGCCGTCCGGATCATTGCTGCCCAATCAAGTGCGGCGCCGGTGGAGGCCGCTTCCACGCTCGGAGATTTCGCGCTGGCGGCGATGGCGGCCGGCGCTCCCGGGCCGAGGAGCAACGCGTTGAGCGGGCGGAACACCATCGCGGCGCCCGTCGTGAAGGACAGGAGCAGAAGCGGCGCCGCCACGATCGCGAGGTCGCGGTGGTGGCGGACGATCGCCGGCCTGGTCATGCGCTTCGGCCACAGCCGGAAAGCGAACGTCTTGCGTGTCCGCCACCACAGGATCGTGCCGGTCACCACGAAAAGGATTCCCGCCAGCGCTGCCAGGCCGACGATCGTCTCGCCCGTGTCGCCCGCGAACAGGTGACGGTGAAGGTCGAACATCCAGATTTCCGGTCGCGCCCACTCGCTCGACCACCGGATGACGATCGTCCCGGTCTGGTCAGCATAGGCGCCGGCGTCACCCTTGTAGATCAGCTGGTCGAGCCCGAAGCGTCGATCGGAGAAGATGAGCATGTCCGGGCGCGATGCCGGATGCGCCATCAGTCGCTCGGTTACGACGGCAAGGGCGTCCGTAGTCTGCACCTGCGCATCGCGCACATGGGGCAGCATGATCCACGCGCGCCGGTGCACGAGAATAGCGCCGCTCAGACCGAGCGTCGCGAGCAGCAGGCCGATCAGGCCGCCCGTCCAGCGATGGATGAGGTCGAGCCAGCGCATCACCGTCGTCACACCGTCGCGTGCAGCCCGATCAGGAAGGTGCGGCCCGGCGCCACCTGGCGGCCCCATGGGCTCGTATCGACGCCGCGGAAGAAATAGCGGCGATCGAACATGTTCTGGACGCCGGCGGTGCCGCGCAGCCGTAAGCCGGGGCGGTCGATCAGGTCGTGGGACAGCTGAGTGTTGAACACGACGTAGCCCGGCATCTCGCCCACCGAACCGGTCGCGTTCTCAGCCACGGTGTTGGCCGCGTCGGCGAAACTGTGGCTGAAGCCATAACCGTCGAGCGAGAAGCGGGTATGCGTCCAATCGTAGCGGAGGCCCGCCGTCACCTGGTCACGCGAGGCATAGGGCACGCGGCGCCCCGCATAGACGCCGGTACGCTGCTCGGCGTCGAGATAGGTCCAGGCGGCCGACAGCGTGAGACGGGGCAAGATCGCCGGGCTCCACTGGCCGGACAGCTCGATGCCTTGGTTGCGGGTGGCGCCGAGGTTCACGTAGTTGCGCGACGTGTTGTCGAGCTGAATCTGGTTGTCGAAGTCGATCCGGTAGAAGGTCAGCGTCACCGTCGTCCGCCGGTCAGGCAGCCAGCGGGCGCCCGCCTCGTAGTTCCAGGCCAGCTCGGAACCGAGGTCGTTGCCGTAGATGATCTGCGTGACCTGCGGCACGCGCAGCGACCGCTGCGCATCGGCGAACAGGTACAGCGGCGTGACCGGCGTCCAGCCGACGGTGATCCCCGGGAGCGGGTTGCGGATGTCGTTGCCGGTACGCGCGCCGGTGGCCCGGTTCAGGAACTTCGAGTCGAGATGCTCGAAGCGCAGCCCCGGGGTGATCGCTAGCCGATCGTCGAACAGCCCGACCTTGTCGCTGACGAAGAAGGCATAGGCGTCGTCGTCGAACTTCCAGTTCCGCACGACCGTGGCGGCCCCCGTCGCGAGATTGGTGTTGCCGACGAGGAAGCCGATCCGCTCGTGCACGTAGCGCGCACCGAGCGTGATGTCGTGGCTGGTGCCGAGGAAGCCGGTCCGTGCGTCGAGCTGCGGCTGGGTGGCGTAGACCTGGAAATCGCGCGGCGCGCTCTGGAGGAGCTGGGGCGCCAGGTCCGATCGCCACGTCTCGGCCGAGCTGCTGCGAATGCCGACCCGGAAATTGCGCTCGGCGGTATCGGCATAGCTGGTCCAGGTCAGCTGGAGGCTGTCGAACGCCGGCGAGGGCTGGAAATCATGCTGGAGTGTGAACGATCCGCGCACGGTATGACCGGTCAGCCGGTCGAGCGGCCGGGTCGCCTGGAAGGGATCGGCCTCGTACTGCGCCGGACTCAGCGCGCCCGCCAGCTGGAGGTCGATCCGGTAATACTGAATGTCGGCCCGAAGCCGGGTCCGATCGGAAAGGTCGTACTGCGTCCGGAAGCGGATGTTGCGCACATCATCACGGTTGTGGCTGTCGCGGAAGTCGCGGCCCTTCTGGTAACCGGCGTCCAGCTCGACGCCGAGCCGGTCGGTCAGATGCCCGCCGGTGCTGAAGGCGGCATTGTGGAGCGCGTTGCCGTTCTCCGCGATCTGCACGTCGTCGCCGAGGCTGGTGGACCAGCTCCGCAGGATCGGGCGGCTGACCAGGTTGATGACCCCGCCGACATTGTTGGGGCCGTATTGCACCGCCGCGCCGCCGCGCACGATGTCGATGCGATCCACCATGTCGAGCGTGACCGGAAAGAGCGACACGCTCGTCTGACCGTAGGGCGCGAGCGACAGGGGAATGCCGTCCTGAAGGATCTGCACCCGCCCGCTGCGGCTCTCGTACAGCCCGCGTACCGAGATCTGCGGAGTGGCGCCCGTGCCGGTCTCGTCGAGGATCTTGATCCCCGGCACGCGCTGCAAGGCATCGTCGAGCGACCGGGCGCCGCTTTCATGCAGATCGGCGCTGGAGACGACGGTGCGGCTGCCGGCATAGTGCCGGACGGTCTCCGAGCCGTTGTCCGACAGGATGTCGCCGCGAACGACGATATCCGCGCCTTGGCCCGATTGCCGGTCGTCCGTTGCCGCGGCCTCTTGGGAAGGCGTGTCGACCGGCAGGGCGGATTGCGCCGACACGCCCGGGCACCACAACCCAATCGCCGCAAGGAAGGAGGATGTGAGAACGGTGGTCGAGAGACCAGCAGGATATGACGGCATGAGCGCTTCCCCTTTTTCAGCGCCTCATACAGACATGCTAATGCGAGTAAATCTCATTTAGTGGCGCGATAATTACCGTCCAAGTCCGCGATCCAGCTGCCGCTGGATCGTGCGCTGCATCTCGATCTGCCGCTCCAGCATCTTCTCCGGCGTCTCCCGGCCGCGATCCAGCCCCAGCTCGGGCGCGCGCCGCTCCAGCTCGGCCCGCATAGCCGGATCGTGACGCAGCCCGTCGATCATGTCCGTCCGGGCCATGATCGCCTTGGCGTCGCCGCCCCCGGCCTGGACCTCCAGCGCCCGCCAGCGTTCCATGAACCGCTCGGCGCGGAGCGACGGGTCGGCACGGACCCGCGCCTCCTCGGCCATGCCGCGGACCGCGCCGCGCATGTCGCCGCCTGCGGCATCGCGCATGAGCTGCGGGTTGCGCTCCATCGCTGAGGCGAGGTCACGCGCCCCGTGCGGGCGCGCCTGGTCCAGCGCCTCGCCCGCCCGGGCCAGCGCCGTCCGCTGGTGCGGCAGCACCGGCAGGCGCTTTTCCTCCATGCCGGCGATATCGACCGCGGCGCGGGCGTAGCGCCGGATCGCCACATCCTGGTCGGGCCGGCTTGTGCTTTCGGACGGAGAACCCGGCTCAGCCTCCGGCGCTACCTTCGGCCGAAACCCGGCGAACATGCCGCGGGCCTTCGTCTCGACCGTCCGCACGATCTCGCGCACCCGGTCCGGCAGCCTGATCTCGCGACGGTCGGCGAAAGCACGAACCGCCGCGTCAGGCTCAACCGGCTCGGCCGCATAGTCGGCCACCATGTCCTTCGCCCGGCCGCGCGACAGAGTGCGGACAACCTTGCCCTCGTCGGCGAAGTCGTCCCGGCCATAGTGGAGCCGCACCCCGTCCCGGTGCCGCGACAACGCGACATAGGCGGCGTGTCGGTCCATCCCCGGCGTCGCCAGCACGTCGACGCAATCGACCGTCACGCCCTGCGCCTTGTGAATGGTGGCGGCGTAGCCGTGATCGACCGCGGCATAATCCTTCACGTCGAACGCCACCTGCTGCCCGCCATCGAGACGCACGACCATCCGGTCGACGGATACCCGCTCGACCGTTCCCAGCGTGCCGTTCTTCACCCCCATCGATCGCTCGTTGCGCAGGAACATGATCCGATCGCCCGACGCGAACTGCCGCTCGCCCCGCTCCGCCTGCACGGTCATGTCCGCGCCCAGATCGCCGGTCGCCCGCAGCCGTTCGCGCGCCTCCTCGTTGAGCGAGCGCACCTCGGCGTTGGTGTGGGTGAGGATGATCCGCGTCGTGTCGGGCCGGGCGATCCGGTCCCGGTCCCAATCCGCCACAAGCGCTGCCCGCGCCTGCTCGCGCGTGCCGGCCGGCCGCACCATCCCATGGTCACGGTAGGCCTGGATCGCCTCGTCCGTGCGCCCGGTCGCCAGCGCCCGCGTCGCGTCGCGCTGCCAATCGACGCGCTGACGGCGTATCTCGGTGATCTCGGCAGCACCATGCCGCTCGGATACCGCACGAAAGGCCGCCCCCGCCTCGATCGCCTGCAACTGCTCGGGATCGCCCACCAGCACCACCTTGGCGCCGGCCTGGTCGGCCGCGGACAGCAGCCGCTCCATCTGCCGCGTGCCGATCATCCCGGCCTCGTCCACCACCAGCACGTCACGCGGCCCGAGCTGGTCGCGGTCCCTGCCCCACGCATGTTCGAGGCTGGCGATGGTACGCGACTGGATGCCCGACCCGGCCTCCAGGTTCTCGGCCGCGATGCCGGACAGCGCCGCGCCGCGCACCGTGTAGCCGGCGCTCTCCCACGCCTCGCGCGCGACACCCAGCATCGCCGACTTGCCGGTGCCGGCATAGCCGATGACCGACGCGAGCCCGTCGCGCTCGGTGATCCGCCCCAACGCGTCCCGCTGCTCGTCGGACAAGGTCAGCCCCCTGCCCTCGGCCGCGTCCAGCGCGCGATAGACATGATCGGCGCCGACGAAGTGGTGACGCCCCTCCGCCAGCCGGTCGCCCGACCGCTCCAGTCGCGCCTCGGTCGCGATCATCTCCCGGCTCGTGAACCGCTCGTCGCCGCGCCCGTCCCGGCCCAACGCCACCAGCTCGGGGCTGGCCTTCGCCGCGGCCATCACCCGGTCGTACTGCTCCTTGCCCTCCGAATGCCGGAACGCGAACACCGCCAGATCGCGGGTGGTGAACGTCGCCTGGGTGCGCGTGATCGCGTCCAGCGCAACGCGCGGGTCGGCGATGATCTTCTCGCCGTTCTCGCGCGCGATGCGCCCGTGATCCTCGATCCGCTCGGCTTCCAGCCCCTGCCCCGGTCGCCTGGATGCCGCCGGCCCGATCTTGTTCTGCGGCTCAAGCTGGATGCCCTGATCGGCATAGGAACGATGATCGATCCGCGCATCGATCCCCAGCTCCGCCAGTCGCTCGTTGACGTGCGTGCCCCACGCTTCCCGCCAGTGCTGCAACAGCTCGCCCCGGTTCCAGTCGCGCTCCTTCTTGCCGAACCCGTCCGGTCCCACTTCGCGCATCGCCAGCATGACGTGCGCGTGCGGCTTCGGGCTGCCGTCCTCGGCTCGGTCCCAATGCACGTTGAGGTCCGCGACCATGCCGCGGTCCACGAACTCGCGTTGCACGAAGTCGCGCGCCAACCGCACACCGTCCTCGCGGTTCATCTCCCGCGGGATTGAGAACTCGATTTCTCGGGCGAGCTGCGCGTCCTTGCGCTTCTCGCCAGCCTCCACCTCGTTCCACAGCGTCGTGCGGTCGTTCAGACGCTGCGGCGCTCTCTCGGGCAGC
>NZ_JBWKVV010000017.1:0-28370 GCF_059421875.1 Sphingomonas sp. GW821-FHT02B09 | reverse complement strand
CAGTAGGCAGATGCCATTGCCAACAAGCATCACGTCATCAGACGCACTCCTTTCTCGCGCCACAACGGCGCACGCCACCCGCCCTCCTCTGGTCCGCCATATTCGCGATCGACCTCGTAGAACGCCACAATGGAACGCATCACATGTCTCCTGTCGTGAGGTCTGTGGGGCTAGTCAGGCTTGGGTGCTCTCGAAGGAGGCGAAAGCTGACCAGAGGTGAGCGTCGGCATCGATGAGCGCATCGAAGGACCGACTGCTGTTGCCGACGTTGACGATCCATCCGGAGCCACGGGCTTCCATGAAGCCGATGGCGTAGACCCGGCCCGGGCTGTCCGACGGCGGCACTGTTGCAAGGTCATAGCCCTCGGCGACCAGGCTCGGGACGTCGCGGCCGGTCACACGCCAGTCGTCAAAGCGTGCGCCCTCATCGTCACTGGTCAGATAGTGGCGCGTAGCGATCGTCCAGGCGGCGTTGACGTGATCGAGGTCGTTCGCGAGTTCCGTGGCGTCGCCAGCGCCGACGATCGCGCCAGTTCGGGTCGCCCGCCAGGCATCCAGCATGACCATGTTAGCATCGACCACGTCATGCGAGGCGCACACGCCGGCGCCGGCGTTGCGGTTGCTGAGCCGCATGTCTCGCCATTCCGATGGTGTCAGCATGCATCCGAGCCGGTGAGCGAAGCTGCAGGCGAGCTGCTCGATGGCAACGTGGCGCATCAGCTCGTCGTAATCGTCGCCGGCATAGGCGGTGTGGAGTTCACCCACGGTATCGCGCCGACAGAAGCTGAAGCGTGCGGCCTCGGGAATGTCGCGGCGAGCCGGATCCTCGTAGTCGATCCAGACCTGCGCGAGCTCGCCGGCTGGGCCAATGCAAGGGCTGAAGCTGGGCGCGGTTTCGTGCCGCCAGCTCTCATCGGTCCAGACCTCCGGGATCGGGACCATCGTTGCAATCGGGTAATCGGGGAAGAACCCAGCCCACCGGGGCATAACCTCGGTGGTGGTCAGGGAGTGGGTAAGCGACACCAGTCCGTCGACCTCGGGAGCTTGCCGATATTGCTCGATCAGATCGGCATCGCCGTCGGCGCCGGTGATCAATTCGGCAAGGACGTAGGGCCAGGTGGCCGGCGTCACTCGGACGTTGAGGAAGCCGTTCCAGTACGTGTCGTCGGTGAAGCCGGGAAAGGTCGGCCCACCGCCGAAACTCCACGCGACCGCCCGCAGCGAGGTGCCGATACATGGCGCGGCGTCTACGGCCGCGGCAGGCCTGTCGAGGTGTTCCAGAGCGCGTGCGAAGGCCGTGCGGTGTTGGAAACGACCGAGCGCGCGCAGCACATCCACATAAGCGAGGCGGCTTTCCTCGCTCAGGAACTCGTGGACCGTGGCGTCGCGTGCTGAGAGATACTCGCGCGCCAGGGTGACCGGATCCGTTCGGATCGTTTCGGCGAAGGTGGCGATATGACGGATGCGCATGGGGAGGGAGTCCTGACCGGCCAATTCCGGTTGCCCTTCCCGCTCCCCCCTTTCCTCCAAGCCCAGGGACCGATCCAGCTACGCCTTGGACTTGCCCGCGAGGATGGTCGCGCGCTCTTGCTCTTCGTCGGCGGTGTCGAGCAGCAGCACCATGATCGACGGCTTGATGTCCTCCGTCAGCACGCGGGTATCGACGATGTGACGGCCGCCTTTGGTGATGCAGAAGCTGTTGAAGGTCGGCATCTGGCCGCCGTTGGCATTCGGGATCGACGTGCCTCGGTCATGGAACTGGATGTCGACGAAGCGGGCGGGGCCATCGCCATAGGGCATGAAGCAGAAGGTCGCCCGTCGCCCATCGCTCGTCTTCACGCTGATGGTGAATGGACCGTCGGGCAGATCGATCGGCTGATGAGGCACGTTGTTGAAACCGGCAAAGCCAAGCGCCTTGGCGTCGGCCTCGGTCATCACGAGCAGGTCGCGAATGTCAGCCATGGCCTTCTCCTCTTTGTAATTCGAGTTCCGGGAGCGCTGGATCAGCCGCGCCCGTCCATCAGCCGGGTCGCACCACCAAAGGCGCGCAAGGCGGCAGCCATCTCGCGGCGGATGTTCGTCTTGTTGGAGACGGTTATCTCCGGGGTGAGCGGTTCGCCGGCGGAGGTGGCGTAGCCGTGGGCGGGCTCGCCGCCTTCGACCTCGATCCGGATCAGATGGCCACGTCGCGGGGCTGGTCCGACATGGCGGGCGGTAAATTCGCCGAGCTTTCCCGTGAGGCCCTTGATCGCCTTGCCCCAACGAATGTGGCCAGCGCCGACACTAGCTAGACCGTCATACCCTCGGTCCAGCCAGCAACGCAGATGCGCGCGCTGCTGCAGAAGCGAGTTCTGGGTACGCTCCATGTTGCCGCATAGTGGCAGTGCGCTGGCGAACGCGTCGACGATGCGGAGGTAATCACCTTGTACGGCGATGAGCACGTCATCGATCTCGGCCCCGGCGAGTAGCGCTCGAAGTGCATCACCATAATCAGGATTGGCGATGATCTCGTCGGCGCGGCTTGCGCCGATCGGCGTCGACGCCTCGTCCAGGCGATTTCCGGCGACGAACCCGGCATGGCGATCGATCGTCACAATCGTCATTGCGTCACTGCCGGCATGCCTCTGGACTTCGTCCATCAGGTGCAGGCCGGTCACGCGCATTAAGCCAGGTGTCACCTCCTCGATGGTCGCATCGGAGACGATCAGCAGCCGGCGTGACCACCGGGTCGGGCGGGCATGATCGCTTGGCTTCGGCCAGCTGCTCGGCGCCGGCCGTGCGATCTGAGCTGGCATCGGAGCCGTCGGCTGATTGTCCCGGCGGAGTGCCGCAAGGTTGCTACGGCGCGCCGCGTCGAACAGGTCGGCCTGGTCCCCGCCACCATCAGCGAAGCCTCGATCATAAGCCTCGCGCTTCGTGGCTTGACGGCCCGTTCCGTCGGCAAAAAAGTGATGCACCCAACCGGCGTGAGCTGCGGTCCAGCCACTGGCATAGGCGACAGCGATGTCCCAATCGTAGCCGTGGTCATCACGCCCGCGTAGAATGGCGAGGTCGCGATCGGCGATGGTGCCGTCCGCCAGGTGCTGTTCCATCAGACCGAAGTTGCGTGCTTGGCGCTCGGCTTCGACTGCTGCGCTTATCGCATCGTTGAGCGGCTTCATTGCGGCGATGCGTTCACGCCCCCGAGCCATCCGGTCGTCGAGAGGGGCTGTCGCCGGGAGGTCCGGGAAGGCGCGCCAGATACGGGCAAGCTCCGAGGCATGTTCGATCGAGCGACCGCGCGTCAGCCAGCATTGGGCCTCGGTCGGATCGAACGTATCGCGCTCTACGGCCTCGGGCGGCCGCGTGTGCAGGGCAGAAAGGATCGACCCTGCCGGGACGCTCCCGGCAGGCTGTAGGGCCGACATAAGCATGGGGTTTGCCCTTTCCGGATCAGGCGAGCGGAGCCGGCATTGCCAGCCATTCGGGCTCGGTGTGTGCGATCGGCTTGTCGAAACGCCCCGCCTCGTTCTCGCTGAACACGGTCGCCAGCGCAAGCCGGCCAAAGCCAAGCTCGTTGTTCCAGAAGCTCAAGCCATGTTCGCGATCGGCGAGTGCCAGAACGAAGCCGTCCACGGCCTCGTCCGAACCGCTGATCTCGCGCGTGATGGCGCGATCGAGGATATCGCGAGTGTTGTGGTAGGCGATGCCCTCCGCAGTGATGACGACGCAGCCGCCTCCGAACTCCCCGACGCGGAGGCGATCCGAACCATGCGACCATTCGAACGCACATGGCAGCGCCGACTTGCAGGCAGTGAAGATCAACCGCGCTACCGCTTCGATCTCAACCTGCTCACCGCTGAAGGTCACGGCGCATCGGCTCTCCTTATCCGGCTCCTCGATGTCGATATCGCAGCCGAAGGTCGGGTGGTCGGGCTCGTCGAAGATCTCGAGAAAGCTGCCGAAGTCATTATCGCCCTTAGCGGGGAAGGCTGTGTGGAACGCGATGCCGAGGGCATCGAACGAGAGCTTCAGATCCTCGTCAGTGCTGTCACCTTCCAGGATATCGATGGCGCGCGTGGCGGCGCTGAGTATCGTCACGTCGGCCGGCGACATGAGGATGCAGAAGGCGGCTTTGGTGTAGCTGTTGGCCATGGGGATTCTCCAGACGCGCCGGACGCGTGCCGGCGCGCCATGACGGCGGGGTGGATCGGGTCAGGCGGCGGTGAGGCGCTGGCGAGCGGCTTCGGCCTGCTCCGGAAAGGCGGCAGCCAGATTGCCATGCAGGGTGGCGAAATCGGCAACCGGGAAGGTCCCGTCGGGGTCGGGACGGGTCGTCAGCAGCGCCCCGATCACCAGCTCGGCATGCTGCGACCGCTCAATCGTGGCGATCTTGCCGGCATAGGTGACGGGCGCGGTGAAGCCGGCCTCGATCCATGATCCAAGACCGGGCTCGACGGCCTCGGCATAGGCATCGACCGCCTCGCTCTCCTCATCGTCGACGCGCAGCGCGAGGGTACGATACAGGCCGAAGTCATGCCGATTGTTGTGGACGATCAGCTTGCACCCTTCGGGGGGCAGGCCATGGCGCGCGATGATCGCGAGCTTGTACGCCGTCACCTCGGCCAGATTGGCGGCCTCGAAGTCGATGGTCTGCCCGAGCTGGGCGCACTCTTCCTCGGCGGGCGCGCCGCCAATATCGATGATGTGGGACATGGGAGGTTCTCCGTCGATCGACCTTTGATCGACAACCCCCCCCTCCCTCCTTTGGTCGAGGTCTATCCTCGGCCTCAGAAGGCGTCTTTGGGGTGCCTTGCCTCGATAAATCGGCTCTGAATCTCTAGGCGCTCCCGGCCCACGGCCTCGCATCCTTCGATCAGCCGCGCCAAAGCATCGCTGACCCGGTCAAGGCTGTCCGCATAGCCCGCATCCAGCGCGTCGGACTTGGCCGAGTTTGCCGGTACGGTGGCCCGCGAGTCCCGGTGAGCTTGCTGAAGGTCGGGCACATGCGAGCTCTCGATTCTCTCGAACTCGACCGCCGCCTCCGCCAGCACCATATCCTCAGGGATAGAACGGAATTGGGCCATCAGGCTGTTGAGGCGACCCTCGGCCGATTGCGCGAGCTCACTCATTTGCAGGGGAAGCGCGCGGGGAATCTTGGCTTCGCCTGCCGGCATGCGCGTGCGATCGGAGCCACTACCCGCGAAGACGGCAATGAAAAAACCGCCGATAACCATCAGCACACAGCCGATGTCGATCAGCGGCCCTTTTAGCAGGCCCTCCATGGCTTGCGTGATGGGCATCGATCCATCGGCCTCGGCCGCTCCGTCGGTGACCACTCCAACCATCCATGTGGCGCCCCTGATGAGGAACGCCATGGCAATGAGCGTGTAGCCGGCGTTAGGAGTGATGACGAAGTCGCCTTCAGCGTTCTTTTGCGGATCCATCTCCTGATCCTCCTTACAGGCTATCGTTGTGCCGGAATCGCCGTGCGGCGGTCTGTGCAGGTCCATCCGCCTGCCCCAGCGTCTTCATGCGGTCCGTTTCGAGCGTCGCGCCAAGATCGGCCGGCAGTTCGCCATAGGCGGCCGCCACGGCGATCGCCGAAGCTGCCGTCGGCAACTCACCATCATCCGTGCCCTGCCACGCGACGGTCTGCTCCTCCCCCACCTTCGTGGGATGTGGCCGGGTGACCTGGATGAAGAACGTGGCGAGCGGTCGATCCCAACCGATATTGATTGTTTGCCCGGCGTGGCCGGGGAAGGTGTGACGGCTCATGGTCTTCGATCCTTCTTCAAGCGGCCAGCGTGATCCACTCAGCGTGCCACGGCCTTGGATGCGGAGCAAAGCGAAGCACGCCCGGGAGCCGGTCGCCTCCTTCGATCATCCGGTGTTCCAGCCAGTCGATGTAGAGGGCGCTATCAGCCATATCGCCCGCGAGGAGATCATCGAGCATTGCCGACTGGCGAGCATCGTCCTCGGTCAAGAGGGACCAATCGAGGGCGTCGAGGAACCGCTCCCGGCGAGCCACGTATCGCGCCAGGCGTGCGGCGTCGGCCCGCGCGATGGCGAGCGCTTTGTTGATGTGCATCGCTGATCTCCCCTCACGCCGCGATCGGGATCGGCAGGGAAGCGACCGGCGCGAATGCGTCGGGCAGGTCGCGCCGCAGGCGGGCGGCGAGCCGGCGCGGGCGCAGCAGCTCGGCCATCGGGGCGAAACGGTTTGGCGTGGCCGTACCTCCGTTCACGGCCCGATACGATACCTCGCGGCCTTCGTGTCGTCTGCCGATCGCGACTGTCACGGCGATCTTCTCCGCCGCCAAAAGAACCTGACCGGATTGGTCCCTGCCGCCTTGAATGGAGACCACCTCGAAGGTGCCGGCCGCCAATTCCAAGGCTTCGGCCAGGGCGGTCATCGCGGCGCTCGCATCCAGGTGGAAACGCGCCTTTGCGCCCGCGTCGTATTCGACGCCGCGGATCGCCAGCGCCAGCAGCGTCGGAAAGCGGGTCAGATCTTCAAGACGACGGTTGCAGGCCTGGCGCAGCACGGCCCGGGGCCGACGGTTCATCGACACGACCGCCATATGGCGCGCGAGGAGGACCACGGCCGGGTCGCTATCCGGATCGACGCCGGCGTTGCGACAGTCCTCGACCGCCTTTTCGATTGCGCGCAGCGTCGTGGTTATGGTCGGCAGGCCGCTCGGGTCCAGCGCCTGTTGGTGGCGGAATGGCACATCGTAGATCATCGCCGCTTGCTCCGAAGAAGGAAGGACGCGCGCAGAATTTCGCGCACCCCCCTCACTCCCCCCTCTTCTCCGCGACCCACGGCATCGGGCTCGTATCGTCAGCCCCTCAGGGCTGGGCGCCTGGGCAGCCGTCGGGAAAGATGTTGCCGGATTTCGGAAACATCTTTCCGGCCGTCAGGCGGCGCGGCGCTCCTCGTCGTAGAGGTCTGCGGCCCATGTCTCGATCCACCCCGCGGTGATCTCGTCATGGGCGAGGTCGCCGGACTCGATCAGATCGCGGGCCTCGGCGCGCGCGCAGGCGATGGCGCGCTCCCACGGGTCAGCGCTTGGTATCGGCTCGGCGCTGGGCGGCATCGTCGGCGCGAAACACGGCTGTTCCTCAAGACGGGCGAGCTGCTTGGCCGTCCACTGCTCCATATGACCCGCCGCGAATACGTCGGTCTTGGATCTGGCCGTTCGCCGGGCCTCTTGGCGCGCTGCTGTTCCCCACGCTTGGGAATCGATCGACGCGACACGGTGGGCGAACGGTAACAGCCACGGCAATGCCGAGCCCTTCACGCCGAAAAGATGCAGGCGGATGCCGATCGGTAGGACGCTGTCGAGATAGCGGACGACCGCGATCAGACCCTCAGGTCCGTGAATGTCCCGCCGGCACATGCTGCCGACGCCCACAACTGTTCCGGGTAGCATCGAGAGATGAAGGGCTTCGGCACAGCGGCCATAGTCCTCTGGTGTCCGGCCTTGCAGGACCGGCATCAATCGCTCGATAATCCCCAGATCAGCGGCGCGCGCACGGCACTCGCGGTTGGTGGCGATCGTGCGACTGATGCGGTCCAGAACCTCGTCGCGATCGCCGGCAATCTGAGCTTCACAGCAATAGTCGGCCGCTGCGATGCGGCGGAATGGATAGCTGGCGGCCAGCGCCATGTAATCGGCGATCGACCAGGGAAAACCGCCATATCGGCTCGCCAGGACATAGCCGGCGCTATCGAGGTCGAGGCTGGCCAAGCCGACGGCGTTTCGGAGTTGGGTGTGGCGCCACCCTTCCCAGCTTCGGCATCCCGCGCGTGTGCGCCATCTAAACAGACAGTTGGCCGATATGAGCATCGGTTGCTGCATCAGCTTGGCACGGGCGAGGATCGGGCCGTTGTTCAGGTGAGGGAGCCCGACGACAACCTCGATCCTCACGACAGGAGCTCGACGCCCAGTGCAGCGAAGGTGTTGACCGGGCGCCCCGCCTCATAGCCTGCGGCGTCGCACAGACCCTTGAACTCCGGCCCGTCATACTGCGTGAAGCCGAGATGGTCACAGCCGACGATCCTTTGGCCACAGACCCCGACCTTTCCGGCCGGCACCCAATCGGCCCAATCGCCAAAGGCGGTACGCACGCCGATCTCGCCGATCGCGGTCTCGATGGTGTCGATCTTCCGCAGGACGTAGCTGTCGCTGGGGGTGATGATCTGACCGGTGAAGCTGCCGTACTGTAGCGGTCGCCAGTGTCGTGCGGTCTGGTGGGCGATCCCACGCTCGATGTCGAAATTCGGATTCTTCAACGCGGCAAATTCTGCCTCGAAGGCGAGGATCACCAGCGTCCAGTTGACGTCCTCTTCGTAGTAGATGCTGTCGAGGCGCAAAGCCTCGGGCATCGAGGCCTGGCGCTCGTCGGACAGCACGAAGCCGCCATGAGAGGGGGTCTTGACCCACCAGACACCGGGCAGGCGTTGGGTGGCCATGTCGGGCGTGTCCCAGAGGGTGTGCACTGGGGCGGGCGTCGAGGCGAAAGCGGGCATGATCGGCTCCTTGATCGATGCCCTTCCCCGCCCCCTTCTCTCCCTTGGCCTTCAGCGCTCCTGGCGATCGCGGGACCGGCTTTCGCACGAGAGGCGTTCGCCCCGGCGCCACTTGGCTGGATTGATGAAAGCCCCGGCGTGGGCACCGACCCGGCGAGCTTCGGCGAACTCATATGCGGCAACGTAGCGCTGTGCGCGGGCCGGATCGTCCCTGAGGTAGCCGGTCGCCGGCACGGCAAGGCCTGCGGCAATCATGCGCTCACCCAAGTCCTGCCCGTCAATCTCGATCGTGCCGATAGGGCGGCCATAGCTTTGTTTGCCCGTGAGACGGATCGTGCTGCTCCCAGCCTTCAGGAGCTTTGACGCATAATCCTGCGCGGCCTTGCCGCACGGCCAGCAGCCGTCGGTATTCCGGCACATCTGGCGTTTCTCAAAGGCGTCAGCACCGTAAAGGCGCACGTCGAACGAGACGGTATCGCCATCGATAGCGCGCCCGTCGGCGCGAATGATCGATTGATCTTCCGCCTGCGAGGCAACACCTCCGCACGCGGCGAGGGCCAAGGCCAGTGCTACGGTTAGGCGCATGCGCGGTTGTCCGCGGATAGATCGGCGGCCTCGACGATGAGCCAAGGCTGAAGCGGATCGCCAGTCGCGACGATCTCGGCATTGATCCCATCGCGGTGCATCCAGCCCGCTACACGAATGGCGTTCGAGTGACTGCACAGGATACGGCGCAGCGGCGAGAGGGGGGTGTCGTCCAGCATGGTCAATTCCATCATCCTGCTATCGGGCAAGTTTCGGTCTAAGCGAAGACCGTGCGGTGAACCTTGGTTTCCGGCACTACCGTCCATGCCAAGTCGCGGAAGCTGGTGATGCGATAGCTGCCGCGGCCCTCAGAGCTGCGGAACGTGACGCGCTCGCCCCTCTTCACGACGATGAACTCGGTGCCGCTATGCCCGTCGCCGAAGGAAATCGTGCGCGGAAACCGCAACCGCATGCCATCCTCGACCTTCCGGCTGTGCATGCGCAGCCGGACCAGGCAACGACGCCGCCAGTCGAGCGCATGCTCCTTCGCGGTCGGCGATAACAGGCGGAGGATCCGGGCCGGGCAACCGGCCTCGCAAGGCCCCATGGATTCCTCCAAGTCCTTGTAGCCGAAGACGTAGCCGTCCTTGGCTCCGGGGTTCCATTTCACGAGGCAAACCAGCGCGATGACATATTGCGCCTCGCCGTCCTGGATGATCTCAGCCGCGGCATACCAGACGCGGTTTCCGACGAACGCGCTGTCGATAACGCGCATGCCGCGCGTGCCGCCACCATCGAGCGTGCGGCTGTAGGTGAATTGCGCGTCGAGATACGCCTTGGGGGTTGCGTGGCCACCCATGCCGGCGCTGGTCATCGAAAGCCAACCCATGTTGTGTTCTCCGGTGATGGGGGGTCATGCGGCGAGCCGCGTATCGGCAGTGTCTGCGGCCTCGGTCGAGAAGCTGCGGAGGCAGGAAAATGCCTGTTCGGCCTTCGACGCGGCGAGAAAGATCGCGGTCTTGTCCGCCTTGAGTACCCGCAGCCAACCTGCTAAATAGTTAGCGTGGCCGTCATGCAACTCTGTCGGCAGGCCAAGGTCGCCGCAAATCATGGCTGAACCTAATTCGGCAACCAGCTCTTCCATAGCGTAAGCCTTGTCGCCAAACTTCTTGCCGAATGTGCGGTCGAGACGCGTCCTATGCCCGGTCCAGTGGCAGCTTTCGTGCGCTAACGTCGACGCATAGGCGTCGGCAGACTTGAAAGTGCCGGGACGCGGCATTTGGATGTAGTCGAAGGTCAGGTCAAAGAAGGCGGCACCGCCACCATGACGGACCTTGGAGGGGATCGCCGTGAAGAATGCGTCGATGCGGTCCTGCCGGTTGGAGAGAAGCAACGGTGTCGGCGCGACGGCCTGCGGATAGTAGTAATCCGGCAAGCCGGCGATCTCGTCGGCGTTGAACACCTCGTAGGAGCGGAGGAAGCGGATCATGCGGTCCGCGGACATACCGAGGAGGGTGGGAACGCCGGCTTTGCGGAAGGTTGAGGCGTAGACCGAGTATGACGGGGTCGCGTTGGGGCGCACCTCTCCGCCGAGTTCACGCGCCTGGCGTGCGGTCATCCAGTAGCGGCTGCGAAAGCCGTGCATGTCGCCGACTGCCCGCAGCCAGAGGGCATTGATCCCGGTATATTCGATGCCTTCATGGCGAAGTGGGCGACCGCCCTCGCCGATAAGCGACCACGGGCGCTGCCAAGGGGCGGTGCCGGCTTCCAGCCTGGCGATGATGGTGGCGGTGATGTCGGCCGCGATGTCGCGGGTTGCAGCGGGCATGGCGCTGTCCTTTTGGGCAAGGTGAAAAGACACTGCCGGCGCCGCGGTGTATGCGGGCCGGCAGTGAGGTTGCTCAGAAGGGAGGCGGTGCCGCCCTATTCGGCCGCAACCAGTTCGACCGGCACCCCGTCGTCGTTGTCATGCCCTGCCTCGGCGTCGACCTCAGTGTCCTGCCGGGGATCAGCGGTGCCGTCGTCTTCCGGTTCATCGCCGATCAGCGAGGCCAGATCGTCGGTGCCGGCGTCGCCCGCCCCGGCCCCCGCTTCGCCATCACCCTCGTCGATCAGGTCGGCGAGATCGCCCTGCTCGTCGTCGATGGCCTCGGCCGTGGTCGCCACGTCGTTGAACCGCATCGCGCTCGGCAGCCACTGGAGCGCCGCCTCCTTGATCGCGGGCTCGACGATCGCCTCGCCGGCGAAGAGCTTCTGGCAGGAGGCCGAGACTTCGGGCTTCTTCTCCGTCGCGTGCCGGCTCGAGAGCGCGGGACCGCCGACCTCGTGGAGGAGCGAGATCAGCGACCCCTTGGACACGCGATCGAAGAAGTTCTCCGAGGTCGGGCGCCACCAGCTGGCCACGTCGACCTCGAGGATGGTGGCGAGCCGGTTCTGGAGCGGATTTTGCGTGTGGGAGCTGTAGTTCTCCTTGGCCTCCAGCGACGTCGCCACGATCCATGCGAGCCAGGCGGACTTCGCCTCGTCGCCCAGCGCGCGGAACGCCTCGAAGCGCTCGACCTTTCCGCCGGGCACTCCCCAGCTCGTATCGAGTCCGTCGTGCACCTCGGCGAGATAGTCGCGCGCACGAGAGGCCGGCACATTGTTGGACATCACCGGATCCTGCGGCCGGGAGGCCGAGATCGTGGTGCCATCGCCCGATCCGCCCATGGTCCGGCCGTCGACCATCGCGAACAGCATATAGTCGAGCGCGAGACCCGGATTGGCGATCAGCGCGGCGCCGAGCACATCCCGGCGCTGTACCGCGAGCTGGTCGAGCAGGACCTGACTGAGCGCCTTGCCGCCCGGCGCCGCGGTGTCGGGATCGATCTCCTTCGGGGTGCTGCCCGCCGACGTCGTTGTCGTCCCCTCCTCGATGCGGAACGTGGGCGCCTTGATGACGGGATCGGACCCCGCTTCGGCATCGCCCTCACCCTCATCGTCGCCGTGTCCGCCCTCGGCATCGCCATCGACGGGGTCGGGCTCGACGACCGTCACCGTGATCGGCGTCTCGCTGTAGTAGCTCTCGTTGAGGAGCATGGTGCCGTTCTGCGCGAGCGTCAGGAACGCGCCGACACGCGAGGCCAATTCGGGCGGCATGAAGACCGGACGGTTGTCGAGCGCCTCGAGTTCGGCCGCCAAGGCATCGAGCTCGGTTTCCATCACGGCGAAGGCGTCTTCGGCGAGATCCTCGTCCTGCATGGCATCATGCAGTTCGCCCATGCGCTGCTCGATCTGCTCGGCGCGCTCCGCCTCGGCCAGCGTCATCGGCTGCTCGGGCAGGGTGATCTTGTAGAGGTTGCGCGTCGCGTCCCAGATGCTGTGCGACGCGACCGGACGAATCCAGGCGAGGCCACGTTCGGCACCGATCCGGGTCGCCTCGGCTTCCATGATCGCAGCCGCGAGGCCGCGCGCGATCTCGGGGTGGCGCCACTTCTCGCGGGCATCGCTGAACAGGTCGCGCTCGATGACGCCGCCCGCAGCCTCATAGGCTTCGGCGCCGACCAGCAGCGCGACCGGGTCGTCGGCGCGCATCATGTCGTTGGCGATGATGCGACGGATCGAGTCAGCGTTGTAGTGGCTCATCGAACCATAGGTGGTCCAGGTGCTCAGCTGCGCTTCGTGGCTGGCCGTCGATGCATAGGCCTTGGCCATGTCGAGGGTGATCCGGTTCTCGGCGAGCGCGGTGAAGATAGGTTCGGCAAGGTCCGCCAGGCGCAGACGGCCGTCGATGAAGCGCCGGGTCACGCCGAACCGCTTGGCGACCGCATCGATGTCGGTGCTGCCGGCGAGGAAGTGCTGGAAGGCGCGGCATTCCTCGGTCGGGCTGAGCTTCAGGTGGTGGAAGCTGACGGCGAGCGAGGTTTCGGTCAGCTCGGCATCATTGCCCTTCAGGACCCGCACCGGCACGTCGTACTGGTCGGGATCGATAACACCGCGCTCGACCAGCAGGTTGAGCGCGCGCAGGCGCCGACCGCCATCGAACACCTCGAACATGCCACGCGAGCGCGCGACCGGCGTGACCAGGAGGTTCTGCAATACGCCGCGCGCTTCGAGGTCGGCCGCGAACGGCTCGATCATCAAGGCCGCGTCAGGGGCGGTGCGGACGTTGCTGGCGGACAGGCGGAGTTTCGAAAGCTTGACGGACTGGTTCATGGGAAATCACCCTTCGTATCTGAGCATCCGACCTATTTCTCGGACACCCATCCCCTTCCCCCTTCTCTCCCTGTCGTTCTGATTGTCCTGGTGGAGATCCGCTCGCTCAGGCATTCCAGTATCGCGCGGGCCGCACGATCGGGTTATCTGGTCCCTGCCGGCGATTGGCGGGCTCTCGATGAGCGGACATTTTCATGACGACCGAAACCAACACCGTTGAACTGGCGACCGAGCTGACCATCGCGTGGTTGAGCAATCCCAATACGCGCACGTCGTCGGATGACGTTCCGACGTTCCTGAAGTCGATGCACGACGCCGTTGCCGCCTTGGGCAACGCTGCTGATGCGGCTCCGACAGAAGCCGCAACGCCGGAATTTACGCCGGCTGTGTCGGTCCGGAAATCGCTTGCGAGCAAGGATCACATCATCAGCATGATCGACGGCAAGCCGTACAAGACCCTGCGCCGTCACCTGTCGACCAACGGCCTTACGCCGGAGGAATATCGTGCCCGCTACAATTTGAAGGCGGACTATCCGATGGTGGCAGAGACCTACAGCGAGAACCGCCGGGCGATGGCGAAGAAGATCGGCCTTGGCCGCAAGCCGAAGGCGGCAGTGCAAGGAGCGCCCGCGAGCGAAGGGGCACCAGCGTCCGCCACTCAGACGCCGGCCAAGCGGGGCAAGAAGCTCTCGATCGCAACCGCGTAAATTTGGGACTGACGCCCGCTTTCACCTCAAGGGAGAGCGGGCGTCATGCCCTCAGGCTGCCTTGAGCACCCGAGCCAGGATGGTTTCGGCATCGGTTGCCGGCACGAAGACCCGGGTCTTGTAGGCGATGATCTCCGTGAAGCAGCCCAGCGACTTCAGCCAGGAGAGCTGCGCAGCTGGCGCATCGACGATCTCGACGCGCGGGTTGCCGTTCACGATCGCGCGGCGGATCGTCATCGGGAACGGACGCACCACGTCGACGGCGCGGCCGGACAAGACGGAACTGGCAATGGCATCGACCGGCAGGTCGTCGGTCTTCGCGATCCCCAGCTTGGTGTAGAGCTGGACGACATGCTTGTCGAAGACCAGGCGTCCGAGCCACGAATTGCCGTGGGCGTCGGCGATCCGGTTGACGGCCAGATGATCTGACGGAAGTGCCGACCAGATCGGCAGCAGCAGGCCGGTCGCCAAGCGGATGGTCTCGGTATCCAGCTGCCCGGCCGCCTCCGTGACCTCCTCGGACCATTTGGCGGCGAAGGTCGCCTCGTCGACGACGTCCCATGCGCTCTCGAGCAGGTCCGCCTCTCGGAGGTACTCACGCCGACACGGCCGTTGTAGCTCGATGCGGGCGATCGGCTGCCCCTCGTCGTCCATCCACGACCGCGCCCGGGTGCGCAGCGCTACCCTGCCGGAGCGCGCGTTGACCACAAAAGCGACGTCGTCCTGCCATTTCGCCACGTCGAGGATGCGCTCGAGCGAGATGGGATTGCGACGCCGGGAGATCTCAATCGTGAGGAGATGCGAAGTCGCGCCCGACAGCGGGTCGGTGCGCAGCAATGTGTCGTCGATGACGGTCGCGGTGTCGGCGGTGATCGTCTCGACCCCAACGTCGAGCGTCCCGGCCTCGCGTGCCGCGGCGACGCGCGTCTCGACCAGCGCGAGGAACTCGTCGAAGATCAGGTTCTGGATGCCGATCGGCAGCGCGAGCAGCCGGTTGAGCCAGCGCTGGATCGGCGGCAAGTCTTCCTTCAGGACGCCGTCGTTGTCGTGCAACTCCAAACCGGTGCGTGAGCAAAAATCGTCCATCGTCGTGCTGGTGAGCTTGCCAGCGTCAAGCAGCGCGAACCACGTCAGGAGCGCGTCCTTGGCGTATTCGCTTTCGAGGTTATCGGCAGGATCGAACAGGTTCTGTCCGCCGGTCTGGCGCTGACCGCGCGTGAGAGCGCCGAGGCTGTCCAGGCGACGCGCAATCGTCGAGGTGAAGCGCAGCTCGCCCTTGCAGTCGGTGGTCACCGGCCGGAACAGCGGTGTCGAAGCTTGATGGGTGCGGTGGGTGCGCCCCAGACCCTGGATCGCGCGATCGGCGCGCCAGCCCGGTTCGAGCAGGAAATGCGCGCGCTGCTGCTGGTTCTTGGCATCGAGGCTGGCATGGTACGAGCGGCCGGTGCCACCCGCGTCGGAGAACACCAGCACTCGCTTGGTGCCAGCCATAAACGCCGCGGCCTCGACCTGGCTCGATCGCCCGGACCGAGTCTCGAGCTTCTGCCGCCCGTCCGACGTCGGCACGAGACGGCGCGAGCGCCCGGTCACCTCGGCGACCATGTCGGTGCCGAAGTGCTCGATCAGCGCATCGAGCGCTGATTTGACGGGCGGCAGCGCGCAGATGTGTTCGAGCAGCTGGTCGCGCGCGGTGATGGCATCGGGGTTGTGGACCGGATTGCCGTCGATGTCGCTCATCGGCGCCGAGCGCGCGGTGCCGGTATCGTCGGTGTAGGTCTGCATCTGCCGGGTTGGAAAGGCACGCATCAGATAGTCGGCGATGTACTCGGTCGGTGAGAGATCCACGACCGGATCTGCGCGCTCCTCAGCCGACATCTGCGACAGGCGTCGATCGAGGATCGCCTCCGCGGTCGTCACCAGCTGCAGGACCACCGATTGTTCGGCCTTGAGGTGCTGTTCGACCGCCGCGATCACCGTCGGCAGCTTCATCGAAAGCAGGACCTGCCCGAAGAAGCGCTGCTTGGTCGACTCCAGACGGGACCGCGCCGATGCCTTGGCACCGCTGTTCAGGGTCGCGTTCTCCAGCCCATCGACAACACCGGTCATCTCCAACGCCGCCTCCATGTTCTGGAGGATGACGCCCCAGGCATTGGCATAGGTGTCATAGATCTCGATCTGGCCGGGCGTCAGCTCGTGGCGCAGCACGTCGTATTCGACGCCGGCGAAGCTGAGCGCGCGCGAGGTGTATAGCCCGAGCGCCTTGAGGTCGCGGGCGACTAGCTCCATTGCGGCGATGCCGCCCTTGCGGATCTCGGCAATGAACGCTTCGCGATCGGCAAAGGCGGTTTCCGGCCCCCAAAGGCCAAGGCGGACCGCATAGGCGAGATTATTGACGTCGGATGCGCCGGTCGCGGACGCGTAGAGGACGCGAGCACCAGGGAGATTGTTCTGGAGCAGGACGCCGCAGACACCCTGTTGGGAGCCTTCCTTCTTGCCCATCGCGCCTTCACCACCGGCGACGCCGCCCATCTCGTGCGCCTCATCGAAAGCGATGACGCCATCAAAGTCGGCACCGGCCCAATCGAGGATCTGCTTCAGACGGCTGCTGTCCGAACGCATCGAGCGCAGCGTGGGGTAGGTCACGAACAGCACGCCCTCTGCGAGGCGGATCGGCTCGTCGATCTTCCAGTTCGACACCGGCTGCACGTCACCGGACATGCCCCCAAGCGCGGTCCAGTCCCGTCGCGCGTCTTCGAGCAGCGGTTCGTTCTTCGACACCCAGATGTGGCAACGTCGGCCTTGCAGCCAGTTGTCGAGGATACAGGCCGCGACCTGGCGTCCCTTGCCGGCACCGGTGCCATCGCCGAGGAAGAAGCCCTTGCGGTAGCTGCGCCCTGCTTCGTCGAAGGTAAGGCCGACGCCATTTTCTGCCGGCTTGAAGGTGCCGGGCAGCATCTGGCTCCAGGCGTGGCCTGCGTAGACCACCGTCTCGAGCTGCGACGACGACAGCATGCGCTCGGTCACCGTTCGCTCGGGCAGATGCGCGACATGGGTCGGGATCGGGGCGGGGATCGAGCCCATCGCCACGGACTCGACCAGTGCTGTTGGATGCTCGCCGGCGATGTCAAAGACGATGCGGCTCGGCCGATACGGCAGATAGCAGCCAACCTGATCGGCGAGGGGTGCCGGGGTCGGCAGCGTCCGGTAGGCGACCGCCACCACGTCATTGCGCACCGGCGCGTGATAGGTGCGCGCGACCGTCGCTTTGGCCTGGCGCGCCGCGCCGAACAGGCTGGGCTTGGTCGCCGGAAGGACGGCTATCGTGGTTTCACCCACCAATGCGGCGCGCGGCGGGATCGTGACGGCGTCCAGAAACTCAGCGACCGAGGCACGCTGGATAACGGTATGAGAGGTACTGCCCGCCACCTTGTCGATGACGTAAAGCCGCACGGCGATATCGGTCCCGTGCTTGCGGTAGCAATGCTCGAGCCTGAGCGAGGTGCGCACCGTGCAGCCGGTCAGTACCGCCTCATATGCTGCCTTCAGCCGGGCGCTCGGTGCGAACCAGTCGGGCATTATCGCCACCACTCTTCCGCCCTTGGCCACCCGGCGGATCGTGGCCTGCAGGTGCCTAAGTGCAGCAAGGTCATCCTCGCCGCGCCCGACGCTGCGCGAAAAGGGCGGGTTCATCAGAACCACCGTCGGCCGCGGCAGGCGCGCATGAAGGCTCACCAAAGCGGCACCGTCATGTCCGGTGACGATCGCGTCCGGGAAGATGCCGGCGAGACGCTCGCGCCGCTTGGCGTCGATCTCATTCAGTTGCAGGCTCGCGCAGGGCGGGGCCTGGACGATCAGCAGGCCGTTGCCGGCGCTCGGCTCGAGAACGATGTCTTCGGCCCCGATCGCCGCCATCAGCACCGCGATCGCGGCAATATCGACCGGCGTCGAGAATTGCTGGAGGTTGATCTGCTCCTCGCTGCGCACCGTCTGTGTTGGCAGCAGCTGCATGATCGCAGAGGCGGCGGAGGCGTCAGCCAGGCTGGTGATATTGTACGGCCGGGAGGTCAGGTGCAGTGAGACGGCGTGCTCGAGCATCTCGAAGCTGTCGCGCTGCGTCCAACGTCCATCGGCATCCGAGCCACCGAATGCCGCGGTCATCGCTTCGTTGAGGTTACGGCGCGCGATCGGCGTACCGGCCGCCAGCAGTGCGGCGATCGCCACTGCGGCGCTATGGTCGGTAACGGGCGGAAGATCGAGCAGATCGAGCATGGCAGGTTCCCCTTGGGCTTCGCTGCCAATTCGACAGCTCACCGCCTTCCTCCCCCTCCCCTCTCTTTCGCCTCGAGAACCTCGGCCCAATCCTTGAACGGCGCGGGCGGATAGTCCGGTACGATGCTCAGTGCATCCGAAGCGTAGTGCTCAATGCTGCGTGCCACGGCGCGCCGCCCGGAAAGATCGCGGTCGGCCGCAAGGACCAGCTTCGTCACAGAAGATGGGATCGTCAGAAGATCGAGGCGGCGAGATCCGAACGAGGACCAGCACGGCAGACCTCGGATTTTCGACCAGGCGCGCGCACTCTCGAAGCCTTCGGCGAGCCCCAGCGTGGGACCAAGGTCTCCGCCCCGCCATGCGCCGGTTCCGAGGAGTCCAAGGGTTGCTTTGTCGGTATAGCCATCGCCAGCACCGGTCAGGAAAATCCGTTGGAACGCGACCAGGCGCAGACCTTCCCGGACACCGACCAGCAGCGCTGGCTTGAACTTGGTCGTCGGCTTTGGCCCATGCGGACAGCGCGGATGAAAGCGGACGTCGTTCGGTGACGGCAGCAGATGGCGTGACGCGAGGTAGCGCTCTGCCAGCGTACCCGAAACGCCGATTGCCTCGTTCCACAGGCGATCGATGTTGGCGGTGCCGGTCGCTCGGACCGGGGCTGGTGGCTCATAGCGCCGTCCAAGGGGAATGCGGTCGAGCTCGCGCAAGATATCGCCCGCATCGCAGCCGGCAAAACACGTGACCAGGAGCCCGCGGTCACCCTGCCGGATCGAAAGGCTCGGTGTTTTGTCGGCATGGGCAGGGCAGTGGCACATCGCTTTGTAACCGAGCCACGTGCCGCCAAGGGCGCCGACGAGATCGACCATATGCTGGGAAGGTCGGTTGGCGGTGATACCCACGACAGCGCTCCTCAGCGTTCGTCGCCGGCGACGCCGACGATCGTGTAGGCTGCGGTCTCACCGTCGAAATAGGCCTCGATGGCGCCGTCATCGTTGTCAGCATGCAAGGCAGGCGAAGTGCGCGTTCGATCGCGGACATAGGCCGCGAGCGCCCGGCGTGCTGTCGCCTCATCGGGATGAACATCGGCGATAGGCTCCTGGCCCGCCTCCTGGATTAGAAGAAGAACGCGTTGCATAGCGTTGGCCTCGGTGATCGGGTGACCGTCGTTGGTCGCCCTTGTGACGAAGGGTTCGAGCCGCTTTCACGACCCCTCTCTCACTTCCCCCTCTCCTCTGATCCGGCCGAGGCGCCGGCTAACTCGGTTGCGTTTACCACCTGATAAAGCAGGCTTGTTACAGTCGATCGGAACAAGATCCGTTACGCGCTGGTTTGTGGGCAGCGCTCCTTAATTTGAGGTGACGATGAACCAGTTTTCGCAAGTCGAGATTGCCAACTGGATCGCCATCTATTTGGCTGCCGCCATGTGCTGCTCGATCGCGATGGTTCTGTCGGTAGGTGCCACGCTGCATGGCCTATGGCAGGACAAGGTTTGGCAAGACGTGCGCAGTGTCCGGGGCGCTGCTCTATTCCTTCCGAAGGCATGGTGGCGATGGCAGAAGCTTTATCTGCTCTCCACGCCCGTCACTTTGGGGATCGTCAGCTATTTCGCTGCCACCATGTCCTGGTCCTGAGCCTCATGGTCCGACCGTTAAAAACATAGAAATGCCCGCTAATAACTGGAAATGGACGGCGGAGGCTGATTACCGAGAGCGCAGATTTCCGCCTTTGTGGAGCGGCTTGCAAACATCACTGCTCGCAATGATACCGCGTTGCTTGCAGATGAAAATGCCCGCTCAGGTCATCCGTTCTGGCTTGGTGCCAAGGGCGAGGCCCTCTCATACGCTGGACCGTCCCATTTCTCCGTCTTCACCCGGCAATTTCGGGAAAAAGCAATCGGGAACATATTTCGGGAACACGGCCACCTTCTTGCCGTCGGGCGTGCCTTGCCACGGTCAGCTGTCCCGACCATCGTTCGTTTTTAGGAATGGCCGCTTCCGTTCGATAGGGGGGATAAATTCGCGGAGACACCCTGCGTCGCAACGTTCGGAACTGGCCCACTCTGCTGGTGACGATACCCGCTTCCCAAGCCCCCCGCCGGGCCTTGCCTAAACAGTGGCTGTTCACCTTTGCCATCTATGACGAAGCCATTGGTGGTACAGCGCAAGAAGGTGGATTTATGCTCGGCATCATACTGGCATTGGCTGCTATCCCACGATCTGACTTGACCGTGGATGAGCCGGTAACACAAAAATTTGGAGAGGTCGTCTATTCCGAGGCAATTTGTGCGGTTCGTGGCCAACGGTTCTGCGAGGGCAAGAATACCCGAGTTGGCGTATTCATTGCGCCATTTTACATCTATGATTTTGGCGACGAGTTGCGCCTTATCTACAAAGATAAAGACTGCCGCGCCCTCTCTTTCACCTCTTACGATGAAATAGAGACAAAGACCAAGCTGCGCCGGACGCTTCGCTTGGGCTGCACCGAACAGCAAAGAGAAAGCGGCGGAAGGGCAGTCGAAAACCTCTCCGACCTGTATGCCGCGACCCGTTATATGCGCGATCGAGCCGAAGCGATTTTCGGGCCAATCAAAAAAAGATGCAAGGTCGAACGCTCGCCTTCCGGCTACCCACTAGGCGAAAAATGCCCTTAGAGCGATGTTAAACAGCTTAAAAAGCCGGAGATGGCCGAGGCCTTGGTTCGGATCACAATGTCGTCGAGCGTCACGCGGTACCCGCGTCCGCTATTGCCCCAGAAACAGTCAATCTGCTTCCGCCAAGCTCAGACATTCCCCGCAATATCATTCTAATGGGGAGAACGCCGGCCGTCCCGATCACCGTTCGTTATGGAAAATAAAATTCGGCAGTGACTTCATCCTCCAGGCCGGTAGGCTTTTGCTATGAGTAGCGTGACTATGCTTATCTGGGGATGGTCGTTTGGTGTCGTCGGTGTTCTTGGCGCCCTGTTTTGCGGTTTATTGCTGCTTTTGAAAAAATGGCGCGTACCGGCCCTAATCGGGCGAACTGGCATTTTTGTGTGCTGGGTGGCAGCCGCGACTCTGATCATTTGGTTGATATTCGTTCAAGTCGACGCGCAAGCTGCCGCGCGCCACCAACGAAATGTCGGCATGGTCGTGGTTTACATCTACCTCTGGCTTCTCACGATTATCCCGGCCCCTGCCCTTGGGTTCGCGCTGTCGTATTTCTTGAAACACGGCAAACGAAAGTTTTGAGAAGCGATTTTGCTTTCCAATCAACCATCGATCCCGAGAACCCTTCCGGCGTCTCCCTGGCCGTTCGTTTGAGAGAAAGTCAGCTCGTTCGATAAGGCAATTACCAGTTTAGCTGTGACTGGGGGTTACAGGATGCACCTCGACAATACGCCAGTTGCCGTTCTGCTTTCTCAATTGAGCGATTAGTTGGACGTCATGCGTGGCGTAACGAGCTGTAAATGCGCAAGTTGTAGTCGGGAGGTCGCTAGGCTCGCGTTCGCCGCAACTCACGTTCTGGATCCGCCAAACCCCCTGGGGGAGATGAAACAGGACAACCTCCCCCTTCCGGAGAGCCTCACCTGCAATTGCATTCTTAACGGCAGTATCGTGGGCCAACAGTGCGTCTATCAGTTCTGTATCGGTAGGGCATAGCAAGAGTGAGGCGCAACGGCTGGTCGCGGCCAGCAACAGCATAGCGAACATGAGGCAGCCTCCCAAGAGGTTTGACCGATATCTAAAACGCCGGTCCGACACCAACTACGGCTGGCGTCAAAGCGAATCACTCGCTTGAAGCTAAAGATTACCAATGGCAGCATACGGTTATGATAAGTCGAAACGCGCTCTTGAGCCTCGTTCTAACAATCGCGGTTCTAACCACTGCCGGGAGTGTCGCAGCAGGCCAAGGTGGACCGATACGGCTCACACCCGAAGATCGTGACGCCTGCTTAGCAAGCGGGGGCAAGGTCGAGGAAGCGGGGATGATATGGCACGAAATTTGTGTCGCAAAGTTTAAGGATGGCGGAAAAACCTGTACTAGGAACAAGCAGTGTCAAGGAGGCTGCATCTACCCTCAGGATAAGCGCGAGCTAATTAAAAAAGGTTCCGTAGTCGTCGGTATCTGTAAGCCAGATAACAGGATCGCGGGTTGTTGGACGACAGTGGACAACGGCCGTCTCGGAAGAGCGATCTGTGTAGACTAAGCAGTATGATCAGAAGTTATACAGTTGCAATCCAACATCACAGGGCACCATCGTTCTCGATCGACCTTCCTTGCGGGAAAGCGGTCTTGAGGCTTGGCGGTGCTGCCCGCGTCTCCCATGATCGGCCGCATGACAAGTGATCTACCCAGCTACAACACCCGATCCTCGCTCCGCGACGATCTAACCCGGATAGGTTTGAGCGCGGGTGATACCGTCATGGTCCATGCTGCGATGAGCAAGGTTGGACCGATGCTCAATGGCCCTGATGCCCTTTCCACGGCCTTGCTCGACGTGATCGGTCCCGAAGGTACGCTGCTGGTCTATACGAGCTGGGACAGTGTGCATGACGACTTGTTGGACGATGACGGCCGCGTCCTTGCTCAATGGCGGGATCATGTGCCGGGGTTCGATCCGCAAGCGTCGAGGGCGGTGCGGATGAACGGCGTCCTTGCCGAGTTCGTCCGCACGATGCCCGGTGCTAGGCGCAGCGGCAATCCCGGTGCTTCCGTCGCGGCGATCGGCAAGCTAGCGGATTGGATCACCGCCGATCATCCCCAGGATTACGGCTATGGCGAAGGCTCGCCGCTCGCCAAACTGGCCGAGGCGAACGGTCGCATCCTTATGGTCGGCGCACCGTGGGACACCATGACGCTGATCCACCACGCCGATCATTTGGCTGACCTGCCGGCCAAGCGATTGGTTCGGTACGAGGTGCCCTTCGCCGCCGGGGCGGGAAAGACATGGCGCTTCATGGAGGAGTTCGACACCACCGAGCCCGTGGTGGAGAGCCTGCCTGACAACTATATCCAGCAGATCGTCACCGCCTATGTCGCAGGGGGGAGCGGCCACAAAGGCGCCATCGGTCTTGCCCCTTCCTTGCTGGTGGATGCTCGACCAATGCTCGCGTTCGCAATCGAGTGGCTGGAAGCTCGTAGTGCTGTTCCCGCAACTCGGTTTGGACGGGTTTAGAGAAGCCTTTTAGATTCCCGATTACCGATCCCTGTGGGAACGCCCTCCCCTTTCGGAAGGCGTTCCCATCGGCAAACCGACGTTGTCGATCAGCGGGTCAGCGCTGCGCTAAGACGTGGCTCCGCACTGATCCCGCTACTATCACCAAAGCCTCCCAACTCGGTTCGAACGTCCGTTCTCATCGAGGCACGCGGACGACTTGGAAACCCTGCCTGATGGTTCGCATCTGAAGTTCCGTACCGCTGAGCATAGCCTGCAAGGCGGCGGCAGGCGGCATCGTGCCTTCCACCGGGTGGGATCGCAGGCCCCGAGCGAGTTCCGTGCCCGAAATCGGGCAGCTGGTCACCCGGCCCAATTCGGAGAGGGCGGCATCGAGCCGGTCGCCTCCGATGGAGATGACGATCGGATCGTTCTGGCAGTTGTATTTCACCGCGCCCGTCCGTCCGGCACGGTTCGACGCGACGAGTGCGTCCTTGCCGTAGCTCCGTGCGACGCCGCGGCGATCTAGTTCCACGTCGATCCCCCCGAGGGTCCGGTTATAGGACGCTAGTTCGGCAGCGCTGACGAAACCCTGCTGATCCGAAAGGCGTGTCATGCCGGTGCGCACCTGTGCGACCTGACGGCGGAGTGTCGCAGCTCGGACACGCGAAACAGCGTTGCCGCGCTGAGCTTCGGCAATCCGCTGCTCCGTCGCAACGATCCGGTCGCGCAAATCGGCCGTGGCCTGAATATTGGCCGAGCGCTGCGCCTGTATTTCCTGCGCCTGCGCCTGCGCCACGCCGGCGACCCCCCCGGTGACGGCAGGCGTGGCAAGCAACGCCAGGACAAACTTACCGAGCTTCATCAAAACGACAATCCTATCTGTACACCCGCCCCGAAGAACGATGAGGCCACCGTTCCGGTCCTAGCGTCCGCGAATGACGGTGCGGTGAACGGGTTATGTGAGATCTGTCTGATCGACCATCTGTGGTCAGGTCGCCGGTGATCTGATTTCATGTCTTCCGCGCCCGCGTGAGCACGGGGTGCATCGCTGGGCTACCCCGGAATGGTCAACCCGTAGCCGACTTCCTGATCGACGATCCCAGACGGGGAGTGGGAGTGGGCGCGGCATGCATATTAAAGCATTTTCACCGGGTGCCGCGGTGCTTGTATCTGCTCGCCCTCCTCGCCGATGAACATGACACCGCCATCGCCTTCTTTGTCGAGACGCTTGGCTTCGCGTTAATTGACGACCCTGCGCTGACAGGTGGCAAACGGTGGGTAGTGGTCGCGCCGCACGGCGCAGCGAGCGGTCCGCATTACGTGGTGCACGACAAGGTCGACAGCGACTTGCTGGAATTTAGAGGAGCTGGCCCATCACCGGTTAAAGGCGCTTCAATCGCTCGCCCAAGATGCGACTCTCCCGATCCATCTGCTCCTCCATCATCGCCCAAATTTGGTGCGCAGCAGCTCGATACCCCTGCCAGTCTTTTTCGATCGCAGCCGACGACCACACCGTTACATGCTCGCTCGACTTCAGCCGCTTCGCAGCGAAAGCGCGTTGCATCTCCGTCAGCTCGCCTCTCAGCCGCTCATCCGCACCCTGTCGTACCTTTGGTACAACCTCGTCGGCCACGAACTTAGATCGTGCCGCGCTCGCCTTGCTCAGCTGCAGCCGCGCAGCGCCTAATCCGGCTACGTCCGGCGTCACCGCCTCGCAATGGCGTCGGATTTCTTCGATCCCCGCCCGGATATGTGCATGGTGCTTCCCCAGCTTCTGAAACATATTCTCATCATCCATGGACGTCATTCTTCCATCATATCGGCGCGTAGAACACATGATTTTCAACTATCGCATGGCGAAAGGGTTGGGATGGCTTCGCCTTGGCGGTCGAACGCCTGACCAGCTATACTTCGACCAGCCGCTTCTCGCAGCGGCATGATCAACCAGCGGCAGTCCACTTATCCACGCCGCGAGCCTGTGCAGACCAACCGAGCCACCTCTTGGATCAGCGTGCGGGTCAGCACCTGCACCGATTGAGGCACCTGGATCAGCGGCGTGTCGGTGCGCGTAGCCGCGCTCGTCTCCGGAGCCGCGTAGCCGTCGCGGGAGCCCGTGACGATGATGTCGCCGGTCCAGCTTTCAGTTGGAGCGGTGCCGGTCGAGCTGGTCGAAGATGTGTCGGCTCTTTGTGCCTGAGCAATGGCCGGGGAGGCTACCAACATGGCTGCTGCAATCGTGATGCGCATTACAGGTTTCCGAGCTTGAGGCGCACACCGGCGACCGCCGTGAACGGCTTGCCGTAGAGCGGCGCGGTGAAACCATCGTTGGTGCCGATGTAGCGGCGGTCGAACAGGTTCTCGATCTGGCCGAAGACATCGACGTCGCGCCTGAGGAGGATGCTTGCGCCTAGGTCGGCAACGAAGTGGGCGTCGGTCCGGTAGATCGCGTCGGGATCGCCGTTCGTTCGCGATAGGTAGCGGACACGCGGGCTGATCCTGATCCCGTAAGGGCCGGTCCAGTCGAGGCTCGCGCTCGCCCGATGCCGGGGGATGCCCGGCTGCTGGACGCCGATGCTGGCGGAGTCTTCGGGGTTCCGGGTGACGATCGAGTCCACATACGTGTAGGCGAGCATGCCGGTGAGCGTCGGGCTACGCCGCCACGTCATCTCCGCCTCTACGCCGCGGCTGTGTGCGCGGCCCGCATTGATGAGGCGGGCGCCGATATCGAACCCTGCCGGCAGTGTGATCGGATCGAGGTAGCGGTAGGTCAGGAAGTCGGAGATGCGGCTCGCGTAGGCAGTCGCCTGGAAGCGGAGCGGGCCGCGGTCCACATCGAAGCCGGCCTCGACGCCTTCCAGCGTCTCCTGCTTAAGCGCGGCGTTGCTGTAGAGGATGTAACCAGGGACGGACGCACCCCGGTACAAGTTGTCGAGCGTGGGAGCGCGGAAGGCGCGGTAGATTGCGCCGCGTAGCGCGAAGCCGGCGGGGAGCTGGTAACGGATCGACAAACGCGGATCGACGTCGCTGTCGTGGCGGCTCGCCACCCTGCCAAGCCCGCCCGGCGTGTCGTCGACGCCGTTGTAGCTGTAGAAGTCCTGATAGCGGACGCTCAGCAGCAATTGCAGGCGGTCGACAGGGCGAATGTCCGCCTGCAAGAAGCCACCGAGAAATCGCTGATTGCCTGAGCCCGTGTCGATCCGGACCGGTGCTCCGGTATCATCGAAGATGCGCGCACGGTCGCTGCCGCGAACACCATGATAGTCCGCCCCGGCCGACAGCGAGCGGATCACGCCCGAGAAGGTCTGCGACCAGATGAGCGAGGCGCCCCAGTCGTTCGCGCGTGTGCGGTGGCTGTTCTGGACGAACTCGACGTCGTTGGGGTTAGCACCCTCCGGCGAGCCGGGATTATTGGTGACGAAGCGTTCGTCGTTATGAAACGCTGTCAGGTCGACCGAGCCGCCCTCCCGCGGCGTCCAGCTCAGCGTGCCGGTGTAACGCCAGGTGCGCTGATCGTTGGTGTTCGCGCGCGTCAGGAAGGTTTGATCGTTGTCGTAATAGCTGACGCGCGCCCGCGCCGTAAGGTTGGGTGCCAGATTGGCGTTGCCGGAGACGGCGACCGTGCGGGCGGTGAACGACGTCGGCACGGTGGCTGTGCCGCGAGCATTCTCTACCTGTTCGAAATAGCCGTCGCTGTGACTGATCCCGGCGTCGAAACCGATGCCATAGCCATTGCCCGCCAGCGCGCCGTGGCCGTCCGCCCGATCGGTGCCGCGGCTGCCCCCTGCCGCTTCCGCCACAAGGCCGGTCTTATCGATCGGCTTGGTCAAGATGTTGATGACGCCGCCCATGGCGTAATTGCCCCAGAGAGGTGCTCCCCCGCCCCGCACGACTTCCACCCGATCGATCGTCTCCAGCGGTACCTCGCTCCACTGGACATAGCCGAAGAACGGATCGTTGATCGGCACGCCATCCAGCAGGACCAGCGAACGGATGCCGGAAAGCCCACGCATCGATACGATGGTGTTGGTCGGATGCTGCTCGTTGGTGCCCGCAATCGGCAGATCGATTGAGGGCACGCGGCGTAGCACGTCGTCGATCGTGCGGGCTGGTGTGCCCTCGATTTGGTCGCTGGTGACGACCGACACGCTTGCCGGTACGTCGGCCAGGGCGCGCGCGGACCGGGTGGCGGTAACGACGATATCGTTTGAGGCAGGTGACGAGGCATCCTGGCTGAAAGCCGGTGCAGCCGCCAGGAGGCACGGCACCGCGCCCCCTGCCAGCAGGTAGGATCGGAACATTGCAATACCTTTAACCGGCCGTGCGTCGAGGACGCCGGCCGCAGATCATGAGTGTGCCGGGCAAGCCGGCCCACGATGGCCAAGTCAAAGGTGTGCCGGTGGCCCTCTGAGCGGCGGCCGCAGATAGGTCGGATCGGACGGTGCTGGCGGTATCGCCCATGTCAGGCCGATCGCCATGATGAAGGCGCTCAGAGCCGCGAGCTGGATCGGATCGATCGCGCCCGTCATCGCAGCCGACAGGCCGGAGAACGCGCAAGGCATCTCGGCCTTGCCGTGGTCTTTGGATTTGCCGTGACCGGGCATGTCGCCGTGCATGCCAGGCATGTCCATCGTCATCGTCGCCGGGCCGAAGCCGGAACATAGGGTGATGGCGATCTGCCCGGACGAATTGTTGATCATATAGCCGGTCGGCACCAGCAGCTTGAGCAACAAGGTGGCCGCGCAAATTAGCACGGCCATAAGGCGTTGCGCCAGAAGATGCCGGATAGCCTGCACGCGAGCTAATTAGCTGCGCCGGTAGAAGGTGTCACTGAGACAATCCGTCCCGCAGCGGCTTTCCCATATCCACCAATCAAACAGATTTCAGGAACCCTGCCACATTCTCATTTCCCGATCCCCAAGCGGGAAAGCTGCCCTTCCGCAGTCGCCCGATTGTGTTGAAGAAGTCGGATGTTGGCGGGGTGCAAGCGGCCGAGGGTTTTCGCTGAACAGGGCTGACCGGCT
>NZ_JBWKVV010000016.1:0-34995 GCF_059421875.1 Sphingomonas sp. GW821-FHT02B09 | reverse complement strand
CGCAGGGCCAAACCTCAGCGCTGACGCGCTACCTCACCGACAAATGCCAATGCCGCGCAGCGGCTTCGTGCATTGGGACGAAGCCGACGTTCCCAACCGCGAGCATCAAAGGCAGTGTTCGCCAGAAGCGGTCATAGCGAGATCGACCGACTGGAAACGCAGAAGTTCGGGACTTAGCGCCCAGTCCGCTCTTATGTTCGTTTACAAGAGATTTGGGCATGAGAATATCCTTCCATCAGTATTGATGAAGCAAATAGCTTGAGGCTTATGTGCAAAGTTGGAGGCAGGGCTTTCGACGACGGTTGACATACTCTTATGCGCGGGTTGGTTACCGCATATCCGTAGGTTCGTCTGGAGCTGCCTCTGTCTTTCGATCGGGCGTGGGCTTGTAGCCTGCCACAAAGCGGACACGAGGGTTCTCCACCGGGGCCCTGCCCCCAAGTTTGCACTTCAGCGCGAGGTTAAAACTCGAAGTTCTCCTTTCAGCCTGTTTGCGGCTACGGTTTCAGGCTTGTGCCGCAGGTGATACCTCGCGCCCGATCGCCCACAAGAAGGCGGCCATCTCGCGCGCGATTGCGGTAACCGCCACAGTCTTGGTCTTGCCCGCCATGATGAGCTTACGATAGCGCGCGCATAGCCGGATCTGGGCCTTCCAGGCGATCTCGCGAACCGATCTTGGCAATCCGTCGAGACGCGCCTCGATGTCACGGCTCACTCGCGCTGGAAAGCGATAGGTCCACGCACCCTCGACCAGCACCCGGCGGGCTCGGACGTTGCCAGCCTTTGTGATGCCGCCACGTCGCACCCGGTCTCCGGTCGAGCTTTCAGAAGGCACAAGGCCGAGATAGGCCATCAACTGTGGGGCGGAGTCGAAGCGCCTGACGTCGCCAATCTCGACCACGAAGGTGACAGCCGTGATAAGCGCAACGCCGCGCATTGCCTGATAGGCTTTGACGACCGGCCCCATCGACCAGGATGCCATAGCCTCAGCGACCTGCTTTGTAAGCCTATCCAGGCGGACCGCGGCGTCTTCGATTGCCTGGATGTATTCTGCCAGCACAATATTTTGAGCCGGGTGGGCAAAAGACTGGATCGCCAACCATCGGCTATGCACCCGCGTCCAGGGCGAGCGACCGGCATAAACGCGACCATGCCTCAGAAGGAAGGACTGGAGGTGCTGTCGCGCTTTTCTCAAGCCATCGTTTGCGACCTCTCGCGCTCGTACCAGATCGCGAATGGCCTCATGCGTTTCATCCGGTACCCAGACCGCGGTCAGCTCACCAGCCCGATGGAGCCGGGCTAGGCTTACAGCATCACGACGGTTGGTCTTGACCCGGTCGCCGGGACGCCTGGGAATGAGCGATGGCGCCACCATCTCGCAACAGTGGCCGAGTTCAATGATCTGGCGGTAAAGCTCGTATCCCGTCGGACCAGCCTCATAGCAGAAGTGAAGCTTGGCGCCCTGCTTTGCCAGTTTGGTCACCATCGACGCCACGGATTTCGGCTCGGCTGAGATGTCGCCGAAAAACCGGACTTCGCCATTCCGTTCGCCATCGGCAACTGCAACCGAGATCTTCAACTTTGACGTATCGAGTCCGACGAAAAGTTCGCTATCCTTCTCCATGGTCTGCCCTCGCTTAAGCCTGGGGCTAGGTGCCGGCCCATCCGGCGCAACCCCCGTATCCTGCTTACTACGGGGGCGGGCTACCTTCGCGGCCCGAACATACGGTCTTTAGAGGGTCGAACCGTGGAACCGGACATCGAAAGTATTTCTGATGGCCGTATTTACGAGCTCTCGCGCGATTGTGGGCGAACGGCCTTAATCATCGCGTGTGGATCGGCGTGGAAAAAGGACCCCGGTAGTGGGGTGATCGGCGTCGAAAAAGGACCCCTCATCCCGGTGGTCTAGGCTGTTCGCTTGGCGGTGTGTCAGGCGGCGAGATCGGGATGTTGGTATTGGAGACGGTGTTGAGGATCCGGCGCGAGCACGCGACGGGGAAAGCCATCAAGGCAATCATGCGAGACCTGCATTTGTCTCGCAAAGCAGTGCGCAAGGCCATCCGGTCGCCGGAGGCGGACATGGGCTACCGGCGCGAGGTTCAGCCATTGCCAAAGCTGGGGCCGTTCCAGGCGCGACTGGACGCGTTGCTGGAGGAGGACGAGGCGCGGCCGCGGCGCGAGAAGCTGCGGCTCACGCGCATCCACGATCTGCTGCTGCGTGAGGGGTTTGACGGCTCGTACGACGCGGTGCGCCGCTATGCGGCGCGCTGGCGGCAGGTTCGGCGTCGTGACGTGATGGATGCGCCGGCGTTCATCCCGCTGCTGTTCCGGCCGGGCGAGGCCTATCAGTTCGACTGGAGCCACGAGGACGTCGAGATTGCGGGCAAGCCGATGCGCGTGAAGGTCGCTCATGTGCGGCTGTGTGCGTCACGCACGATGTATGTGCGGGCCTATCCGCGCGAGACGCAAGAGATGCTGTTCGACGCTCATGCGCGGGCGTTCGCCTTCTTTGGAGGCGTGCCGACGCGCGGCATCTACGACAACATGAAGACGGCGGTGACGAGCGTGTTCACCGGCAAGGAGCGGATCTTCAACCGGCGCTTCCTGGTCATGGCCAGCCACTACATGGTCGAGCCGACGGCATGCTCACCAGCAGCCGGCTGGGAGAAGGGTCAGGTCGAGAACCAGGTGCAGACTGCACGCGGCCGGTTCTTCCAGCCACGCCTGCGCTTTGCCAGCATGGAGGAGCTGAACGGCTGGCTGGAGGCGGATTGTCGACGCTGGGCGGAGCTGCACCAGCATCCCGAGCAGAAGGAACTGACGGTTGCCCAGGCATGGGCTGTCGAGCGCAGCGTGCTTCAGCCCGTCATTGCGCCCTTCGACGGGTTTCACGAAAGCGAGCACGCGGTAAGCGGCACGTGCCTGATAAACTTCGACCGCAACCGCTACTCGGTCATGGCCAAAGCGGTGCGGCGCGCGGTCCAGGTGCGTGCCTATGCCGACCGCATCGTCGTGCGCTGCGACGGTGAGGTCGTTGCCGACCATCCCCGGTTCTTCGGTCGGGACCGGACCATCTACGACCCGTGGCACTATCTGCCGGTGCTGCTGACCAAGCCGGGCGCCCTGCGCAACGGCGCGCCGTTCCAGGGCCGGGAGCTGCCGCCCGCGCTGTCACGGCTGCGTCGCAAGCTCGGCGCCGGCGACGATGCCGACCGGCGGTTCGTGCGGGTGCTGGCGGCCGTGCTCGACGACGGGCTGGAGGCGGTGGAAGCAGCCGTGCGCGAGGCGCTGCTGGCCGGCGTCACCAGCGACGATGTCATCCTCAACATCCTGGCCCGCAGGCGAGAACCGCCACGACCGTTGACCATCGTCACGCCCGAAGACCTGGCGCTGCGTCATCCGCCGCGTGCCGACTGCGGTCGCTACGACAGCCTGCGAGGCCTCCATGCAGCGGCATGAGATGATGACGGCCATGGCGGGGCTCGGCCTCAAGGGCATGGCCGGCGCCTTCGACGAGGCGGTGACCACCGGCCTGCAACGCAAGCGCACGACGATGGAGATCCTGACCGACCTGTTGCGTGCCGAGGCAACCCACCGCCATGCAGCGTCGGTCCGCTACCGAATGTCGGCCGCCAAGCTGCCAGCGGTAAAGGACCTCGACGCCTTCGTCTTCGACGGCACGCCCATCAACGAGGGGCTCGTACGCTCGCTACACAGCGGCTCGTTCCTGGCGGGCCAGCGCAACGTCGTGCTGGTCGGTGGAACGGGCACCGGCAAGACCCACCTGGCCAGCGCCATCACCGCCAACGTCGTGCGGGCCGGTGCCCGCGGGCACTATTTCAATACGGTCGACCTGGTGAACCGGCTCGAGGAGGAGAACCGCCTCGGCAAGGCCGGCACGCTGGCGGCTCAGCTTTCCCGGCTCGACCTCGTGGTGCTCGACGAGCTGGGCTATCTGCCGTTCGCCCGCTCGGGCGGTCAGTTGCTCTTCCATCTGGTCAGCAAGCTCTACGAGCGCACTTCCGTCATCGTCACGACGAACCTGGCCTTTGGCGAGTGGCCGACCGTCTTCGGCGACCCCAAGATGACCACCGCGCTGCTCGACCGCATCACCCACCACTGCGACATCGTCGAGACCGGCAACGACAGCTGGCGCTTCAAGCATCGCTGCTGACGCCCGCGACCACCGGCAGAAGACGCTTCGCGCTGATTGCGCCTCCGGTCGGGCTACGCCCGCCCTACGCCGCAACCAGCGCGAACGGCACGCCCGCCATACCCGTCACACCGCTCGACAAAGGGGATCCCTTTTGGACGCCGATAGGGGGTCCTTTTTGGACGCCGATTGACATCCATAACGCTCCGGCGCCAGTAGCGCCGGTAGGTTGCGATCACGTCTTCCGCGAAGCGATCGGGGCGCCCCGTGCGGGGCGACAAGACGGGACCGGCGGGCGGTGCGGCATCGAGGCGGGAGAGGACGCATGTACGGGATCTGGCGTCGCGTTCGTCGAGAACGTCAGAGGGAATCCCGACAAGCCGCTCACGGGCACGGGTGCCGTTCGCTTGAAGAAGATCGCCTAGGGCGAGACTGAATGCCTGCTTTTGAACGGGCGGGGTTTCATGCGCCGAACCCGGCTGCTGCGTCCCGGTGAGAAACAATAGGGTTGTTAGAATCATCGTCTACCTGACCAGTGGTAAGGATTAATCCTGCCCGATCAGCGTGGCGTGATCTTGAACCGTTTTGACCCCTTCGCCAAACACCGGGAGAAACTCCCGTGACTGCCACGATTGCCCGGGACATATGGGCCTGATCGGCAAAGCCGCAGGCTTGCGCAACGTCCGCCAATCGATCCAGTCCGGAAGACATTCGTTGCAACGCTGATCGGGTTTGGGCGGCAAGACGATAGTGTACTGCGGTCGTTTCGAATGCGTCTCGAAAACCGCGACTTACGGTTGCGGCGGCGAGCCCTCTAACATGTGCCCAATTTCCGATGAATACGGGGCGCTGTCGCAAATCGGCAGCCAGCAGGTCTGGCCAGTCCGTCATCAAAGGCGAGCGAATCACAGTCGGTTGCAGCAAAGGCAAAATGTCGCGCTCACGGGATCGAACAGCGTTTATGAGGAGGTCCGGATCAGCTATCCGGAAGACTGCCGGCAAATTTAGTCCCGGTGGGATCGGAATGTTGAGAACCGTGGAACCGGAACGAATGATCTGGTTTCCATGAGCCTCGAAAGCGGCATGCGCCACGATGTCGCCTGACTCCACATGCCAGCGCCCGGTATCTCCATACTCGAAGTAACCGCCTGAAAGTATTACGGCGGCGTAGGCGCTACCGTGCCTATGGCGGTGCCATTTCCCCGCCTCGAGTTTCTGCTCGGACACGCTCACGCCGTATAATTCAACCGCCACCTGTTCCGCCTCCAACGTCATGCCTGTCAGGCTGACAGCATGCGACTAGTGTCAAGAGGCTGTTATGGACTTGCGAGCCTGGCTGATTCATCCGTTCTTGGATGAGCATTTGCCGCAAGCCGTATCCGTCTGACGTCAGCGACGAAGAATGGTTGCTGGTCATGCCGTATCTGCTGTTGCAGCGTGAGGATGCGGGTCAGCGCGAACACGATCTGCGCGAGGTATTCAATGGCTTGCGCTACATTGTGAAGACGGGTGCGCCGTGGCGATGGATGCCCAACGACCTGCCGCCATGGGCGGCGGTGTACCAGCAGACGCAGCGGTGGCTGGCAGCGGGATGCTTCGAGGCGCTGGTGGACGATCTGCGCGCGGTGTTGCGTCTGGCGGCGGGGCGCAGGGCCGAGCCGAGTGCTGTGATCATCGACAGCCGGACGTTGCGCTCCACGCCCGAGAGTGGCGAGCGCGCCGGCTATGACGGGGGCAAGCGCAAGAAGGGCTCGAAGATCCACATGGCCGTCGATACGCTGGGCCATCTGCTGGCGCTCCATGTCACACCAGCCAGCGCAGAGGATCGCGGTGAGGTGGAACGGCTCGCCCGCACCGTACAGGCCGTCACCGACGACACCGTTGAACTCGCCTGGGTCGATCAGGGCTATACCGGCGAGCGAGCCGCCGACGCCGCTGCCAGACACGGCATCGCTCTCGAGGTCGTCAAACTGCCCGAGGCCAAGCGCGGCTTCGTCCTCCTGCCACGACGCTGGGTCGTCGAGCGTTCCTTCGCATGGGCGACCCGCTTCCGACGCCTCGTCAAAGATTACGAGAGATATGCCGAAACACTCGCCGGACTTCACGTCGTCGCCTTCGCCTGCCTCATGATGAAGCAAACTGCCGCGATCGCCCCAGGTTCATAACAGCCTCTAGCGGTCCCACGTTGCCAGCGCCGCGGTGCTGATCTGCTCTAGTGCAGTCAGGGCAAGATCAAAGGACAGTACCTCAGGCGGCCCGGCAAAGGCGATGGCGGCGACGTAGCGCTCGTACTCGTCGCGGTAGAGCCCGTCTTGCGCTAGCCGCTCCCGTAGGGCTGCAAGTCGACCGGGAGGCGGCATCTCGGCGAGCACCCCGCCGCCTCTTTCCCGGTCGGCCTGCAAAACGTCCAGGACCAGCGGGCTGAATTCCGCAGAGCCCGTGATCGCATTTTCCAGGGCCGCGAGGTCATAGAGATGGCGGATGATAGTCGGATCGTCGTTTTCGGCGTTCCGGTCGCGTGCCATCACACGCCAAGCAAGCGCACTTAGCTTATCGGCCGCCGTTTCCACGGGGTTGACGCAAGGTGCGACAGCTACCTCGCCCTCCTCCTTCGCCGCTTGGGCGACGAAGGATCGCAAGGGGCGTACGATTGCCGTCATCTTCGGAGGCTTGGCAGAGAGCTCCGCCAGGATGTGCGGCCGGAGAGAAGGATGTCCGTCCAGGACGGTGGGATACGTCATCTCGACCTGAATGAAGCGGTAGCTATCCCGGGACTGGACGTCATTCACGATAAATCCCTGCTCGGTCCAGGCGCCGGTCAGGGCTTCTCGAAATGCCCTCAGCCTTTTTGACTGCTGGTTACCGGAAAGCTCCTCGAAAGCCTGTGACAGGACGAGTTTAAAGTCGATGTCCTCGGAAAAGCGATTAATCAGGCCGTGGCCCTTCAGGAGCGACGTCCCGCCGGAGAAGACCGGTTGGATGTCGTCGGTACCGCAGGCGACCAGCGTGCGTATGGCCTGGACGACGAACCAGTCCTTCTCAACGAAAGCCTCGTCGACTCCGAGTGCACCGGCTACCCGACCGAGAACGCGACGGTCAGGAGCGTTCGAGAATGACATACTTGCCATCGTAACCGATGCGCCGCGAGACCCGGTCCTTTACGGCTATCGCTCTGCCGGTGGGGACCTGTGTTGAGCGCTTCTCGTTGTAGGCCGTCTCGAAGCCGGAGGGGCCGACCGTCTTGCCAAGCCGTCGGAGGGCTTCCGTCGCCAGTAGCTTGATCCCGACAACCGGAGCCGGCTTTCCCGTGAACGGCGACGGCGCGGCCTTGGCGTAGAGACCGTATCCGACCGACATCAGCCGTCCTTCTTGGACAAGTGCCTTGAGGGCGCGACCGACGGAGTCGTAGCTACCGAGGCTGTCGAAGTCGGCTCGCAGGAAGACGTTGCGGGAGGATCGGCTCACCTTGCGGGTAATCGCGTCCTTAATAGAACCGGTAGAGCTTGAAGCGCCACGCGCTACCCGATAACGCCCACGACTAACCCGGACGGCCTTCCGCTTCTTGACCAAGCTCCGCAGGGCCCGATTGGCGGAATCGTAGCTTTCCCCGCCGTCGAGGACCGCCATCTCGACGGTTTCCCCCGATTGCAGGCGATTGAGGAGCCGCTCCTCGAGACTTTCAGCCACGTTGCAAACATCCGTTGTTTTCGACATCTAGGTACGTGACAAACGGAACGCGATCAAGTTCGCTCCGCGTCAATCTCAAAGGTTTCAAGGGATCAGGGAGTGCCGAACGCGACCACGAACCGATGCGCCTTCGCAATCCATGCGTAACGTGCGTTCAGCCCATCCATCGCGGTCAGCAGGTCGGGAGCCTTGGGATCGGCCGCGGCGAACAGGTCCGCTTGCCCCTGCCCTACCGGCGTCAGGTCTTCGAGCAGCACTCCGCACTTGGTGTAGACGCCCCCCGGCTCGAACATCGATTCCATCATCCTTCCCGCGATCCCGACGATGACGCGGGGATCGTTGGTCGATGGGGAGAGGCGCGCCGATCGCGATGCCGAGGGCGGATTAGGCCGATAGCGGTTCCCATGCGCGAACGCGATCAGGCGGCTCGCGGCGAACCCTGGCGCGCGTATCTTGTCGGCCGCGCGCGCTGCGCGTCGTGCTATCGCCTCGCGCAGCTCGACCAGCACGGTGACAGGCTCACCGAACTGGCGCGTCACCGCGGTCGCTTTGAGCGGCTCGGGTGCGACCTTGAATTCGTCGCACTCGATCCCGCCCAGCTCGCGGACTAGGCCGGATCGACATTCATCGTAGCCAGATCATGGCGGCAGCGAGATGCACGAAGCCAGAGAAGTGGATGGTGCGTCGGTCATAACGTGTTGCGAAACGGCGGAAGTGCTTGAGCTTGCTGAAACATCGTTCGATTCGATTGCGCAGCTTGTAGGCGATCACGTCGTGCGGGATGACGATCTTGCGGCTGCGGCTTGACGGGATGACCGCCTCGGCGCCCAAGCGGGAAGCTGGTTGCTCGACGAATTGCACAGCCGTCTGGTGTGAACGCGCGCCGGAAGGCGAGATCACCCTTGGGGCGTCGGTTCCAAGCGGAGCGAGACACTGCTGGGATGAGCGCGGTCGTGGTGGATCGCCGTCGTGGCAATGCACGGTTCGATGCGGTCGTCGGGAGCGGAAGGCGTGCCGCTGCTCCGGGCATAGCGGGGATAGGCGCCACCGGCGATCAGGAGGCGCAGCCGCTCGCCCCGCGCGACGCACAGATCGGTCGGCGGAAGCGCGATCGTGACCAACGCAGGCGCGCCGGGCGCCGCCAGGTGGAGGACGGTCATGCGGTCGGTCACGTTGGTCGATCGTCCATGCGCGTCCACCAGGTTCAGCCGGACGAACAGCTGCGGCGCGGCGACGTCCGACGACACCCACAGCGAGATCGACGCGCCGGCGAGCCGAACGGGGGAGTCGAGCGGCGGCGTCTCGAACGTCAGGACATCCGGGCGTTGCTCCAGCGGCGCGTTGTCGACCGGCCCCGCCCCCGGCGCCAGCCGCGCACCGCCGATCGCAGGGGTCGGATCGCGGGGATCATAGCTGAAGGCGGTCGCACCCCCCGCCTGGTCCGGTGCGACGGCGGACAGCGTGCCACCGGGGCAGAGATAGACGTGTCGTTCCTCGACGGGCGGCGGCCAGGCCGCGACCCGTCGTTCCGCGCCGGTCCGCGCATCGAGCAGCCGGACGGGGCGGCGGCCGGGCGGCTCACCGGCAAAGGCGGACCGGATGAAGTCCGCCGCCTCGGTGAGGATCAGCCGCGCGCCCTTCAGCGTGAAGCTGTCGTGCGACCACGGGCCGATCGTCAGCCGGGCATCGTCGCGCCGCCGCGCCAGCCGCTCGTATTGCGCGATCCCGGCCTCTAGGAAGATGTCGTACCAGCCGCCCTGGACCAACACGGGGCAGTCGAACCCGTCGACCGATCGCGACTGGTCCTGGTCCTGCCACCACGGGTCGGCTGCCCCGTGCGTCCACCAGTCCTCCAGGAAGCCGACCGGGACGCCTGCCACCGGGAGGTAGCTGTCCAGCAGCCGCGGGGCCATGCCGGCGGCGCGGATCGCGCGCGCGTCCCGGCGGCCGCGCAGCATGTTCAGGATCATCCGGTCGGGCCCGCGCGTGACCTGCGTGGCCCAGCCAAGCGACGCCTCCAGCCCCGGCGCGCCGCCGTCCCAGACGATATCGCGGACGCTGGAGGGGGTGATCTGCAGCACGGCGGCGGCGATCTCGCGCTTCGCCTCGTCGGGTATGGCGAGCTGGGTATAGCCGAGGTACGAACCGCCGAGCGTCGCGAAGCGCCCCGGATAGAACGGCTGCCGACGCAGCCAGGCGATCGTGTCCGCTGCATCGCTCGCTTCGCAGAGAAACGGACGATCGAACCGGCCGCCGGAGCCGCCCGTGCCCCGGCAGCTCTGGACGACCACCTGGAAGCCCTGATGGGCGAAGAAGCGCGCGTAGATCAGCGCGATCAGCGTCCGCCGCCCATAGGGACAGCGCACGAGGATCAGCGGTGCCGTGCTGTCGCCTGCGGGCAACAGGTGATCGGACAGCAGGACCGTGCCATCGGCCATCGTCGTGCGCAGGTCCCTGCGCACTTCGACGCGACCGACGCGGTGCGGCAATCCCCAGGCGCGCCGGGCGATCTCGTAGATCGGGTTCACGGCTGCGCCCCACCCGCCCGGGCCACGGTGCGACCGATGATCCTGGCGAAATCGTCCCACAGCGGGGGCGCGAGCTGGTGCCCCAGCCCCGGATAGAGGTAAAGTTCCGACCGGGGCAGCGCCCGGGCGAGCGCGATCGACCCCTCGGCGCGGATCAGCCGATCCTCCCGGCCGTGGACGATCGCGCTGGGCACGGTGACCTTCGCGAGCGCGGGGCGGCGATCCGGCGACCGCACGATGGCGTCGAACTGGCGGCCCCTCCCCTCCGGGGAATAGCCACGGTCGTAGCTGCGCCCGGCGACGGTGCGGATCCAGTCCTCGTCGATCGGATAGTCGGTCGAAGAGCAGCGGCGCTCGCCGTCGACATGCGCCTCGATCGCCGCGTCGCGCGACCGGGCGGGGGGCTGCGGCGGTGCGGTGAGCTCCGCCTGAATCGCCTCGCCGATGAAGGCGTCGTCATACGCGGGGCAGGTATAGAAGAGCACCAACGACCGCACGCGGCCGGGCCGGTCGATCGCGAGCGTCTGGGCGATCATCCCGCCCATCGACTGCCCCACGACATGCGCCGACGCCAGCCCGAGCGCGTCGAGCACCGCCGCCACGTCGCCGGCCATGTCGGACAGATCGTAGCCTGCGGCATCGCCGGACATAGCGACCCTACCCGACAGGCCGACGTCGCGATTGTCGAGGCGGATCACGAACAACCCCTCGGCGACGAGCCGCTCGCAGAATTCCTGCCGCCAGCCGATCAACTGGGCGCCCAGCCCTTCGATCAGGATCACGGGCTCCCCCGCCGCGGCGCCCATCGTTTCGTAGAAGATCGGGATGCCCCGGCTGTCCGCTATCGGCATGTCACGTCTTCCTTCGGGTCGCCCGTCCGATTCTTCGGGGCCAGCACGTCACACATCCGCCAGCCGTACCGGCGCGCCGCTGTCGAGCGATCGCCTGGCGGCATAGGCCAGCGCGAGCGCGGCGACGCCGTCCGCGAAGGTGACGAGCGGCGCCGCCCGCCCGGCGAGCATATCGGCGAAATGGGCGATCTCCGCGCGAAATGCCGCGGCATAGCGTTCGAGGAAGAAATTCTGGAACGGTGCCATCTGCGCGCCGGGCTCGCGCCATACCTGGACCGTCGATTCGGTCATGTTGCCGGCCGCAAGCATCCCGCCGCTGCAGAATGCCTCGACGCGCTGGTCGTAGCCGAAGCCGCTGCGGCGGCTGTTGGCGATGACGCACAATCTGCCGCTTGCGGTCTTGAGCAGGATGCGCGCGGTGTCGATGTCGCCCGCCTCGCCGATCGCCGGGTCGACCAGCGCGCTGCCCCAGGCGAACAGCTCGGTCGGTTCCTCGCCGAGCAGAAACCGGGCGGTGTCGAAATCGTGGATCGTCATGTCGGCGAACATCCCGCCCGAGGTGCGGACGTAGCTGACGGGGGGCGGGGCGGGATCGTTGCTGGTGATCTGAAGCGTTTCCAGCGCGCCCAGTTCGCCCCCCGCCATCCGCGCCTTCAGCTCCGCGAAATTCGGATCGAAGCGCCGGTTGAAGCCGACGAAGATGCGCGTATCCGCCAGCCCCGGCGCGGCCGCGCGGGCGCGATCGAGATCGACGTCGACCGGCTTCTCGCAGAACACCGCCTTGCCCGCGGCATGCGCGCGCAGCGTGAGATCGAGGTGCGTGTCGGTGCTCGTCGCCACGATCACCCCGGCAACGTCGGGGGCGGCCAGCACCTCCCCCACGCTCGCCGCACGGGCACCGAACGCGGCGGCCAGTTCCCCGGCGGCGTCTGGCCGGACATCGGCCACGTGCGACAGCGTGAGTTCCGGGTGCGCGGCGATGTTGGCCGCGTGGATGCGGCCGATCCTGCCCGCGCCGAGCAGGGCGATCTTGAACGACATGGCATCTCTCCTTGCGTCTGTTGGTTCGCCGCCAGGGTGCGCGGCCCGCACGATCATCGTGCGGCGCCGTATTTCGACCGCAGCAGCTTCTTGTCGATCTTGCTCACGCTCGTCTTCTCGATCGCGTCGGCGAAGATGAACCGCGCCGGCACGGCCCATTTCGAGATCAGGCCCTGCGCGGCATATGCCTCGACATGGGCGCGCAGCGCGTCGGCCGACAGCGCGGGATGATCCGGCCGGAGGACGACGATCGCCACCGGCCGCTCGCCCCATTTCTCGTCGGGCTCGGCGATCACGGCGACCTCGTCGACCGCGGAATGCTGCGCGACGATATCCTCGATCTCCAGCGAGGATATCCATTCCCCGCCGGTCTTGATCACGTCCTTGATCCGGTCGGTGATCTGGAGGCTGCCGTCGGGATCGACATGGCCGATGTCGCCGGTGTGCAGCCAGCCCCCGTCCCACAGCATCGCCGAACTGCGCGGATCGCCGAAATAGCCGTCGGTCAGCCACGGCGCCCGCACCACGATCTCACCGACCGAGGCGCCGTCCTGCGGCTGCGCGACCATGTCGCCGTCGACCACCTGCACGTCCACCAGCGGGATCGGAGAGCCGGTGCGGGTGCGAAAGCGGATCTGCTCCTCGCTGTCCGCCGCGATCATCGCCTGCGTGAGCTGCGCGATGGTCAGGATAGGGCAGGTTTCCGACATGCCGTAGCCCGCGAAGACATCGATGCCGCGCGCGAGCGCTGCCTGAGCCAGAGCCTTGGGCAGAGCGGCGCCGCCGACGATCACCTTCCACCCCGACAGGTCGATGCCGTCCGCCAGCGGGCTGGACACCATCATGTGCAGCAGCGTGGGTACGCAATGCGAGAAGGTGACGCGTTCCTTCTCCACTAGGCCGAGCAGCGTCTCCGGCGCGTAGCGCCCGGGATACACCTGCTTGATGCCGAGCATCGTCGCGACGAACGGCAGGCCCCAGGCGTGGACATGGAACATCGGCGTGATCGGCATGTAGATGTCGGTGCGGTCCAGCCGCCCGTGCGCCGGCGCGGTCCCCAGCGCCGCGGTCACGGCCAGCGTGTGCAGGACCAGCTGGCGATGGCTGAACGAGACGCCCTTGGGCAGCCCGGTCGTTCCCGTCGTGTAGAATCTGGTGGCGCAGCTATCCTCATCGAAATCCGGGAACGGATGGTTGGGGGACCCCTTCTCCAGCAAGGCCTCGTAATCGCACTCGATCGGAATGCCGGTGGCCGGGACGATCCCGTCGTCGCTCAGTACGATCACCAGCCGGACACGGCTGATGCGATCCCAGATCGACTGGAGCAGCGGAAGGAAATCGACATGGACGAGCAGCACGTCGTCCCGGGCATGCTCAATCGTGTACAGCATCTGCTCCGGCGAGAGCCGGATGTTGACCATATGCAGCACCGCGGCGATGCCCGGGATGGCGAAATAGCTTTCCAGATATCGGTGGCTGTCCCAGTCGAGGATTCCCACCGTCTCGCCCGGCCGCACGCCAAGCTGCGTCAACCCGTCGGCAAGCCGCGAGATGCGTGCCGACAGCGTGCGATAATCATAGCGCACGATGTCGCGGTAGATGATCTCCTGGTCGGGGGAGGAGCGCAGCGCGGTGTGCAGCAACTGCTTGAGCAGCAACGGGTAGGAACGGCCCGACAGGGCTGGCGTGACGGTCATGGTTTGCTCGCGATCCCTTGGTCAGGCCGCGCGCGGATGTGGCGGCGATGACGATTGCTGGCCTTGCCGCGCGGCGCCGGGCGCGTAATCCCGCGCGGTGCCGGGCGCGTGATCGCGCGCGGGTGCATCATGCCGCAAGTTCCCATGCCTCCACCTGGTACAGCGCGCCGCCGGGTGCGGTTGCGGCCGCCGACAGGCCGGCAGCTTCGGGCAGGATCCATCCGAGGTAGAAGTCGACCACGGTGCGCATGACTTTTCCGAAGCGGTCGTCGCCCGTCGCCCGCGCCTGCTTCTCCAGCAGCCAGCCGCAAACCGCGACCGACAGCATCGTGAGGAACGGATAGCTGCCCGCGAGCCGATCGTCCGGCCCCGCTGCCAGCATGTGCCGCGCCACCGTCGTGCAGGTGGAGACCAGGTCGCGGAGTGCCCTCGCCTCCGCGTCGCGCGCCATCTCGGCAAGGAGGTCCCCGAGAACCTCGCCGCCGGCTAGCGGCAATTTCCGCATCACCAGGTCTGCCGCCTGGATCCCGTTGGTGCCTTCGTAGATCGGCGTGATGCGCGCATCGCGGAGGAACTGCGCGGCGCCCGTTTCCTCCACACATCCCATCCCGCCGTGCACCTGCACGCACAGCGATGCCACCTCGCAGCCGATGTCCGTGGCATGCGCCTTGGCCAGCGGCGTAAGCAGGTCCAGCCGCGCCTTGGCGGCCTGGTCGCCGCCGGCGGCCCGATCGACCATTCCTGCCGCATAATAGACCAGTGCCCGCGCCGCTGCCGTCTGTGCCTTCATGCGCAGGAGCATGCGCCGGACGTCGGGGTGCTCGGCGATCGCGACCGCGTCGCGGCTGCTGCTGCCGGCGCGCGCCGATTGCACGCGATCGAGGGCATAGGACACCGCCCGGCGGGTCGCCGCTTCGGACACCTGGACGCCTTGCAGGCCGACGTTCAGCCGCGCGCTGTTCATCATCGTGAACATGGCGCGCATCCCGTCGCCTTCGGCGCCGACGAGCTCGCCCACGCACTGCTGATGGTCCCCGAACGCCAGCACGCATGTCGGCGAGGCATGCAGCCCCAGCTTGTGCTCGATCGAGACCACCCGGACGTCGTTTGGTTCCCCCACTGCTCCATCGGCGTCGAGCCGGAACTTGGGGACCAGGAACAGCGATATCCCCTTGGTGCCCGCCGGGGCGCCGGGCGTTCGCGCCAGCACCAGATGAACGATGTTCGGCGCCATGTCGTGGTCGCCGAAGGAGATGAAGATCTTCTGCCCGGAGACCAGCCAAGTGCCGTCGTCCCGCTGCTCGGCCCGTGCGCGCAGCGCCCCCACGTCCGATCCGGCCTGCGGCTCGGTAAGGTTCATGGTTCCGGTCCATTCGCCGCTGACAAGGCGGTGAAGGTAGCGCTCCTGCTGTTCGGTGCTGCCGTGATGGCGCAGTGCATCGATCGCGCCAGCGGTCAGGATCGGGCAGAGCGCGAGCCCCATGTTCGCGGTACCGAGCGTCTCGATCACCGCCGTCTGCAACGCGAACGGCAGGCCCTGCCCGCCCCATTGCCCGGGCGCGCCGATCGTGCCCCAGCCGGCCTCCACATAGGCCGAATAGGCCGCGGCAAAGCCCTGCGGCATATGGACGCCCGCCGAGGCCCACTTGGCGCCAACGACGTCTCCGACCCGGTTGAGCGGCGCCCATTCGCCGGACGCGAATTGCGACACGCCTTCCAGCACGGCGTCGAGGATGTCGTCCTCGACGCCGTGCGCGGCGATATTCGCGACCTGGCAGAGGGCGAAGCGCTGCTCCGCGACATGTGTCAGGCCGGTCATCGCGTACGCCCCGTTGTCCGCATCTCGGTCACGCCATCGTCGGGATGACGAAGGCGTCGCTTATCCGCGCGGGGCCGCCGTCCTCCGAGCCGCCCGGCGCCTCGCCGCGACCGCCGGGCCAGCGCTGCGTCACCGTCTTGACCTTGGTCCAGAAGCGCAGGCCCTCGGTGCCGTGCTGGTTGTGATCCCCGAACCCCGACCGCTTCCAGCCACCGAAGCTGTGATAGGCCACCGGCACCGGGATCGGCACGTTGATGCCGACCATCCCGACGTTGACGCGCGCGGCGAACTCGCGTGCGGCATGGCCATTGCGCGTGAAGATCGCGACGCCGTTGCCATATTGATGCTCGCTCGGCAGGCGCACCGCGGTCTCGAAATCGGGCGCACGCACGATCTGCAGCACGGGCCCGAAGATCTCTTCGCGATAGGCGCTCATCGCGGGCGTCACGTGGTCGAAGAGCGACGGGCCGACGAAGAAGCCCTCATCATGGCCCTGCAGCCCGAAGCCGCGGCCGTCGACGACCAGCTCGGCGCCCTCGTCGACTCCCGTCTGGATCCAGCGTTCGATGCGCTGCTTGTGCGCGGCGTTCACCACGGGGCCGTAATGCGCATCCTTGTCGGTTGAAACGCCGACCCGCAGCGCAGCGATCGCGGGCACCAGCTTCTCGCGCAGCCGCTCGGCGGTCGCCTCGCCGACGGGCACGACGATCGGCAACGCCATGCACCGCTCGCCGGCCGATCCGAATGCAGCGCCGCAAAGGTCGGCGACGGTCTGATCGAGGTCGGCATCGGGCATGACGATACCGTGGTTCTTGGCGCCACCCATCGCCTGGACGCGCTTCCCGGCGGCGACACCGCGCGCGTACACATAATGGGCGATGTCGGACGATCCGACGAAGCTGACCGCGGCGATCGCGGGATGATCGAGGATTGCGTCGACCATTTCCTTGTCGCCATGGATCACCTGGAAGATGCCGTCGGGGGCGCCGGCCTCGCGCATCAGTTCGGCCAGCCGGACCGGCACGCTCGGGTCGCGTTCCGATGGCTTCAGCAGAAAGGCGTTGCCGCAGGCGATCGCGACCGCGCCCATCCACAACGGGATCATCGCGGGGAAATTGAACGGCGTGATGCCGGCACCGATGCCGATCGGCTGCCGCATCGAATAAACGTCGATGCCGGGGCCGGCGCCCTCGGAATAGTCGCCCTTCATCAGATGCGGAACGCCGCAGGCGAATTCGACAACGTCGAGCCCGCGCTGGATATCACCCCGGGAATCGGCGATCACCTTGCCGTGCTCCGAGGAGAGCAGGTGGGCGAGTTCGTCCATATTGGCTTCGACCAGCGCCTTGAAGGCGAACATCACGCGCGCGCGGCGCTGCGGGTTCGTCGCTGCCCAGCCCGGCTGGGCGGACTGCGCGGCGGCCACCGCCCGCTCCAGGTCGGCCGACGTGCCGAGGGCGACCTTCGCCTGGACCCGGCCGGTGTTGGGATCGTACACGTCGCCCTGCCGCGTCGCCGGCGCCGGTGCCGATGACGCGCCGGCGATGAAATGGTCAATTTGCCGCAATGGTCTGCTCCTTGTGGACGATCCAGTCGTGCGCGGGATCGTTCGCGAACACCCAGTTGCGCTGCGGCCCCGCCATGACGTTCAGATAATAGAGGTCGTAGCCGTGCGGCGCGCCGACCGGATGATAGCCGCGCGGCACCATCACCACGTCGCCGTCCTCCACCGCCATCGTCTCGTCGAGCGACCGGTCATCGGTATAGACGCGCTGGAAGGCGAAGCCCTGCGGCGGCGACAGCCGATGATAATAGGTTTCCTCGAGCGCGGATTCCTGCGGCAGCGCATCGCGATCGTGCTTGTGCGGCGGATAGCTCGACCAATGCCCGCCGGGGGTGATCACCTCCACGACCAGCAGGCTCTCGGCATCCGCCCTGTCGTCCAGGATGTTGCGCACGTAGCGGACGTTGGTGCCCTGGCCGCGCGTTTCCTGGCCGACCTGCGCCGGTTCGATGACGTGCGGCACGCCCTTGCCGCTGCCGGGGGCGGTGCAGATCGCCACTTCGGCGTCGCCACGCGCGGTCACGCTATAGCCAAGCCCGGCGGGGACATACACGGAGGTCGGCGGGCCGTCGAAGACGCTCTTCCTGCCGCCCAGCTCCGCGAAGGCACTCCCGCCCGCCACGACGATCACCGTGCCCGACAGGATCACCAGACAGGCCTCGCGACCGTCCTCGATGCCCACGTAGTGCTGCCCCGGCGTGAGCTTCAGCACGCGGAAGCCCACATAGGTCCAGCCGGCGCTGGCCGGCGTGACGTCGAGCACCACCCCTTGGTCGTCGGGCGTCTGCGGATGGACGAGGAGGCTCATGCCACCAGCCCTGCATCGCGCGCCAGCCGCTTCAGCGTGTCGAGCCCGAGTTGCTGGTACTCGCGCGGATTCGCCACGGCCGGGTCCTGTTCCGCCTCGATGACGATCCAGTCGGCATAGCCGATGCCTGCCAGCGCCCGGAGGAACGGGGCGAAATCATAGTCGCCGTCGCCCGGCGCCGTGAACATCCCGCCGACGACACCATCGAGGAAGCTGAGACCCCGATCGCGGAAATCGGCGTGGCGGCTTCGCCGGACATCCTTGCAATGGACATGGGCGACTCGCCCAGGTTGCTCTCGGACGAGCGCGACCGCATCGACCCCGCCGAGGGCAGCGTGGCCAGTGTCGACCACCAGTCCGACGGTCTCGGACGTGACTGCGAGGAAGCGTTTCAGCTCGCTTTCCGTTTCCACGACTGTGCCGAGATGATAATGATACGCGACGCGCAGGCCTTGATCGGACAGGTATTTGGCGACCTTGTTCAATCGTTCGCCGAATTGAGCCCATTCGTCATCATCGAGCTCGGGATGGCGGTCGAGCCGGCTGCCGCGATCGCCGTGAACGGCGTTGGACGTCTCGGCGATGACGAACACGTCCGAGCCCATCTGCTCGAGCAGGTTCAGGTGGGGCTGCATCGCGCGGATCTCGGCATCCGCGTCCCGCACGAGAAGCTGGGAACTGTACCACCCGCCCACGATCGCAAGGCCATAGCGCGCCATGATCGGCCGCAGCAGCACCGGGTCGCGCGGAAACTTGTTGCCCAGTTCCACGCCGTCGAACCCGATGTCGCGAACGTCGGTCAGCAACTGGTCGAGGGTCGTGTCGCCGCCCAGTTCGGGCATGTCGTCGTTCGCCCAAGCAATCGGGCTCACACCCCAGCGGATGCTCATTCGGTTTCTCCATCTACATGCCGGTCATAGGCCGCAAGTGCGCTCATCACCTCGGTTCGGGTGGAGACCTGGGGGACGGCGACGTCCCACCAATGCCCGCCCTCTTCGGTCGTGGCCGCGGGATCGGTTTCGATCACGATCACGTAGCTGGTCGCGCTTTGCGCCGCCCGATCGAGCGCGGCTTTCAGTTCGGCGATGCCGCCGACCTTCTCGGCCCGCGCGCCCAGGCTGCGGGCGTGCATGGCGAAATCGATGTCGGGCAGCGCCTGATGCCGGGAATCGGCGAGCAGGTTGTTGAACGGTCGCCCGCCCGTCGCCTGCTGCAGCCGGTTGATGCACCCGTATCCCCGGTTGTCGAGCAGCACCACGGTGATCTTCACCCCGAGCATGACGGATGTCGCCAGTTCGGAATTGAGCATCAGGTAGCTGCCGTCGCCGACCATCACGATCACGTCGCGATCGGGCAGCGCCATCTTCACGCCCACGCCCCCGGCCAATTCGTAGCCCATGCAGGAAAAGCCGTATTCGACATGGTAGCCACCGGCCCGGCGGGTACGCCAGAGCTTGTGCAGTTCACCCGGCAGCCCGCCGGCGGCGCAAACCACGACCGCATCGTCGCCGGTCTGGCGCCAGACCGCACCGACCACCTGCGCGTCCGATGGCAGCGCCCCCGCCACCGGCGCCGTCGCCTGGTCGAACGCCGCGTTCCAGCGCAGGACGGCGGCGGCATTCGCCTCGCGCCAGGCGGGCGGCCCCCGCCTATCGGGCAGCGCCGCCGCAAGCGCGTCGATGACGTTCAGCGCGTCGCCGACGACCGCCGCCGCGCCGTGCTTGTCCGCGTCGGCCGCCGTCACGTTGACCTGGAACAGCCTGCCCCGGAACAGCGTCCGCGAGCCGGTCGTAAAATCCTGCAGCCGCGTGCCGATCGCGATCACCAGATCGGCCTCTGCGGCGGCACGGTTCGCCGCGCTGGTGCCGGTAACGCCGATCGATCCAAGCGCCTGGGGGTGATCCCAGCGAAGCGCGCCCTTGCCGGCCTGCGTCTCCGCAACGGGAATGCCGGTCGCCGCGGCGAAATCCGACAGCGCCTGCTCGGCGCGCGAATAGAGCACGCCGCCACCCGCCACGATGAGCGGACGCTCGGCACGGCGGATCGCCTCGACCAGCTCGGCGAGCTCGGTCGCATCCGCCGGGCTGCGCCGCTGGCGCCACGTTTTCGGCGCGAAGAAGCGGACGGGATAATCATAGGCTTCCGCCTGCACGTCCTGGCACAGCGCCAGCGTCACCGGACCGCAGCGCGCGGGGTCGGTCAACACCTCCATCGCGCGCGGACCGGCGTCGATCAGCTGCTCAGGCCGCGTCAGGCGGTCGAAATATCGGCTCACCGGGCGGAAGCAATCGTTGGCGGTCAGCGTGGCGTCGCCGAAATCCTCGATCTGCTGGAGCACCGGATCGGGCCGGCGGCTGGCATAAACGTCGCCCGGCAGGAACAGGACCGGCAGGCGATTGACGTGCGCCAGCGCCGCCGCGGTCACCATGTTGGTGGCGCCGGGGCCGATCGACGTGGTGCAGGCCATCGCCCGCTGCCGCCGGCATGCCTTGGCGAAGGCGATCGCGGCATGCGCCATGCCCTGCTCGTTATGCGCGCGATAGGTGGGCAGCAGATCCTCGGCATCGGCGAGCGCCTCGCCCATGCCGGCGACGTTGCCGTGGCCGAAGATCGCCCAGACGCCGGCGAAATAGGGCTGGACGACGCCGTCCACCGCGACGTGCTGCGCCGCCATCCACCGCACCAGCGCCTGCGCCATCGTCAGCCGCACGATGCTCACGCCGCGGTCCGCCCGAGACGCGCCGAGCGCCAGCCGTCGACCAGCTGCTGGAAATTCCGCGCCAGCATGTCGATCGCCTCCGCATCGTCGATCTGTCGCGACAGCCAGCGCGCCGCCGGCTCCCGCCAGATCGTTCGACCGACCGCGAAGCCCTTCACCAGCGGGCTGTCCGTGGTCGCCGCGAAGCTGGCCAGTAGCTCGGCATTCGGCGCCGCCAGCCCGAGCAGCACGATGCCGCGACAATGCGCATCGCGTGCGCGGATCGCCCGCTCGATATTGGCCCAGGTGCCCGCATCGGCCGCCGGCTCCAGCTTCCACCAGTCGGGATAGACGCCCAGATCGTAGAAATGGTCGATGACGCCCGCGATGGTGTGCGGCCCGACGTCGCCGTGCTTCGACGCGATGATCTCCAGCAGGAACTCGTGGCGCGTCTGGCGGCAGGCGTCGAACAGGCGGACGATCTGACGATCCTGGCGCGCGCGAAGCGCCGCATCGTCGTCGGGATGGTAGAAGACGAGGCATTTGACGACGTGGTTGGCGGGCCAGCTTCGCAGCGTCGCCCCGACATCGGCCGATCCCTCGAATTCGATCGGGCAGGATCCCGGAACCTCGATCGGACGGCCGATCCAGTGCGCGGTGTCCGCGGCCGCCTCCAGCGCGCGCATCCCGTAGCGGCCGTCGGCGAGCAGGCCAAAGCCGGGCTCCCCCGCCGCCACGCGATCGATCGCCTGCAACGTCAGGTTCTTGAAGCGGGGAACGTCCTGGATGTTGCCGGTGCCCAATTGCTCCACGAGGTCGTCGAACTGGCTGCGATGGTCGATCGCGAGGACCGTCAGCTCCGGATGGCCGGGGGCACGGCTGGTCGCCCAGTGCAGCTGCTCCAGCTCTTCGCTCTCGCGCAGCCGGTGTGGCCAGTCGTCGCGCGAGAGGAACAGCTCCAGTTCCTCCCAGGTCGGCTCGGCCGGGGCGCAGCCGTGGCGCGACACGACGATCGCGCCGCACGCATTGGCGAGCGTGCAACACCGTTCGATCGGCTCGCCGCGCAGCCAGCCGCGCAGGAAGCCGGCCATGAAGGCGTCGCCGGCCCCGAGCACGTTTAACACCTCGACCGGAAATCCCCGGCCGCGGATCCCGTCGTCGAGGCTGTCGGGCACCGCCGCGGGGAACACGACGCATCCCTTCGGCCCCAGCTTGCAGACCAGCAGCGCGTCGGTGACCGCGCGGATCGGGCGCAACGCCGTGATCGTATCGGTACTGCCGCCCAGGATGTGGATCTCTTCCTCGGTCCCGACGATCAGGTCGCACAGCGGCAGCACGCGCTGGAGCTCGGCGGTGACGGCCCCGCTCTCGACGAACCGATCCTCGCCATTCTCCTTCGCCGCGAGCCCCCACAGGACCGGGCGGTAATCGACGTCGAACACCACCTTGCCGCCGTTCGCCCTCATCAGCTCGGCCGCCTTCAGGCTCGCCGCGCGTACCGTCGGGCGGGAGAGATGCGTGCCGTTGATCAGCAGCGCGTCCGCCCGCCTGACGAACGCCGGGTCCACGTCGTCGACGCACAGTGCCATGTCTGCGCAATCCTCCCGGTAGAAAACCAGCGGGAAGGTGTTCGTACCCCGGATGCCGAGGAGGACCAGCGCGGTCAGCCGTTCGGGATCGGTGACGACGCCGGTCACGTCCACGCCTTCGCGCACCAGCTGTTCGCGGATGAAACGACCCATATGGTCCGCGCCGACCCGCGTCAGCAGGCCGGTGGCGAGGCCGAGGCGCGCGGCCCCCACCGCGGTGTTGGTGGGACTGCCACCGACATATTTGGCGAAGGAGGCCATGTCCTCCAGCCGCCCGCCGACCTGTTCCCCGTACAGATCCACGCTCGAGCGCCCCATCGTGATGAGATCGAGGCGCTGGCCGTGATGGTGCGTGATCATCGCCCGTGTCCCCCTCATGTCGCCGGTCACTGTGGTCATGCGCTCAGAAATCAAGCGAGGCGCTGGCACCGATCGTGCGGGTGGAGTTGTAGCCCCAGGTCTGCACGGTCGAGTTCAGTCCGAGCAGCGTGCCGTCGATGTTGTCGAGCCCGATGAACGTCGGGAAGCGCTTGTCGGTGCAGTTCTTGCAGAAGATCGCAAGCCGGACGCGATCGTCGAAGGTCGCGCCGATCGAGAAGTCCAGCGTGTCGATCGCCCCCAGACGCGTCTGCGGATTGCCGTTGCTGGAGAAGTTCACCGACGAGCGGTGATAGTAGCTGCCCGACACCGAAAGCCGCGTCGTATCCGACACCGGCACCTCGTAGCGCGCCTGCGCGGTCGAGGTGAACCGGGCGGAGCTCGGCGTGCGGTTTCCCGACGAATCGCTGGTGCCGACGGCAGAGCAATCCCCCTGCCCCGGATAGCAGCGATCGTTGGTGAAGGTGCGGAACTGCGAATCGAGGATCGTCGCGGCGAGGCTGAGGGTCAGCGCGCTAACCGGGCGCGCTTCGGCGAATATCTCCACCCCCTGCGATTTCACGCGTGCCGCGTTGGAGGTGAAATAGGAGCTGGTGTTGGCGTCATAGCCCTGCACCTGGAAGTCGTCGAACAGCTGGCGGAAGGCGGAGACGTTCAGGCGCAGCTTGCGATCAAAGAAGGTCGTCTTGGCCCCGATCTCCAGCGCGTGGACGGTCTCGGGCCCGACGGCCAGCCTCTGCGTCAGAGTCGCTGCGCTGTCGTTGAAGGCCGGCCCCTTATAGCCCTTCGAATAGGTGGCGTAGAGCATGCCGAGATCCGCCACCTCGTACTGCCCGCCGACCTTCCAGCTGAAGTCGGTGTTCTTCACGCGCTCGTTCGCCGTGTAGTTCGGCGCGCCAAGCGGAATGGCGTAGAATTTCTGGTTCTGGACGAGCGCGATGCGGTTGTTGTCGTGGGTGACACGACCGCCAAGGATCACCGTCAGGTTCTCGACCGGATGCAGGTTGAACTGACCGAACGCGGCATAGCTGTTGTTGCGGGTCCGCTGCCGGATGTCCGTGCCGATGTAGGGATTGGTGTTCGAGTTGGATGGCCCGAGGATCGGCGCCAGCGTCGCGTCGAGCAGGCCGTAGCCGGCGGCGCCGACGGCATCGACCTCGCGCAGGCGCGATCCGAAATAATAGAGGCCGGCCTGGCCGTCGATAACCGCGCTCGGCGTGATCGCGACCCGGAATTCGTTGGAGAACTGATTGTACTTGCCGGCCCGGACGTTGAGATCCACGCCGTCCGAACTGGTGAAGTCCAGATCGCCGAGCGCGGTCGCATCATAGCTGCGCCAGGCAAAGATGTTGCTGATCGTGACCGCGTCGGAGACCGTGTAGCTGACGTTGGCGGACACCCCGCCGGTATCGATGTTCGCGCCACCGGCCGGGGCGCTGTACCCCAGCTTCAGGTTGTTCGGTCCCGCGACGACATTGTCCTGCTGGAGCGCCAGCGCGGTGACGCTGCCCGGGGCAAGATAGCGCACGGTGCGATCGTAGATGCCGCCGATGCCGCGATTGCGCGCGAAATCGCCCATCAGGTAGATCGACAGCCCGGCGGTCGGCTCCAGCAGGAACTTGCCGCGGACGCCCAGCCGGCGCTGATAGTCGCCGAAGCGTGCGCCTGCGGCCTGCCGCACGACGGTCGCGATCGTGTCTTGGTCGGAATAGAATGCATTGAGCCGCAGCGCCGCATTCGCGGACAAGGGCACGTTCACCGTGCCGCGCACGATTTCACCCCAGCTGCCGCCCGGAGACGGGTCGCGGTAATCGACCTCGGAATATACCCGGCCCGACACGCCGTCGGAGTCGGGACGGCGGCTGACGACGTTGAGCAGGCCGGCGGAGGCGTTCCGGCCGAACAGCAATCCCTGCGGCCCGAGCAGGACCTCGACACGCTCGACGTCCTCGAACCCGAAATAGTTCATGAACAGCGGAACGCCCAGCGACACCTCGTCGATCGCCACGCCGACGCTGGAATCCACGTTTGGGCTGAACGAGAGGCTGCCCACGCCGCGGAGCGAGAAGGAATTGTCCGTACCGACGCCCAGGCTGGGGACCGCGGTCTGCAACTGCACGAGATCGCTGAGCTTGCGATCCTCCAGTTCGCGCCCGGTGACCGGCTGGACGCTGACCGGGACGCGCTGGAGGGACTGTTCGGCGCGCTGCGCCGTGACGATGATATCGCCCAGGCTATCCTCGGCCTGCTGAGCGGTCGCCGGCGCCGCCGTCGCTGCGGGCACCGCCGCAGTGGACTGGTCCTGGGCAGAGGCGGCCGTCGCGGTCACGGCAATCGCAAGGATCGTGAGGCTTGCGCCCAGCCGGTAGATCGCCTTCATTTTCTCTCTCCCTTGCCGATGCGGGTCGCGGCGCATCACCGTGCCTCGACCTCGACTGACGTTGTTCCCGGCCGGTTGCCCCGACTCGGCGTCGATTGTGGAAACTGTGTTCCATTTCGTAGCCATGCAGAACAGCTATTGCAAGTCTTGGAATTAAGGCTACTGCTCGGCGGCAGATCGTGCATGCCGACACGAGCCATCATCGATCATGGTGGTACGACGAAGAGAGGAGATGCCGGAGCCATGGCAGCCACGTCACCACCGTCGCACCGGGAGCGCGGCACCCGCCGCCTGTCGATCCTGCTGTTCGTCGCCTACGCGTCCCTGATCAGCACCTTCCAGGGCATCCAGAACATCCTGCTGCCCGCGCTGGTGCAGCAGCTTGCGCCGCAGACCAAGATCTCGACGCTGGCGCTCCTGACCACCGTGTCGGCCGTCACCACCGTGGCGGCGCTCCTCGCCGGCGGCGCGGTATCGGACCACACCCGCAGCCGCTGGGGCCGGCGGACCCCGTCGCTGGTGATCTCGTGCGCGATCAGTGTCGTGCTCATGCTCTGCATGGGCGCGGCTGGCTCGATACTCCAGCTGCTGGTGCTGATGCCGCTCCTGTGGTTCAGCAGCAATTACTATCAGACGGTGCTGACGGCGATCCTGCCGGACCGGATCTCCGAGGACGAACGCGGCTTCGCCTCCTCGGCGATCGGGCTCGGCGTGCCGGTCGGCATCTTCGTCGGGATCAATATCGCCGCCTGGTCGCCGAATACGTTCGTCGGCTATGCCGTGCTCGCGGTGCCGTTCGTACTCGCGACGATCGCGCTGGTCGCGATCGAGCGCGAGCCATCGTCACTGCATCTGGCGAAGGACAGCGACCCCGCGCTCGGCAGGGCAAGGACGCCGTTCTTCTCGGCATTCGCAGACCGCGACTTCACCTTGACGTTCGTGTCCCGCTTCCTTCTCTTCCTGGCGTATTTCACCGTCGCCGGATATCTGTTCTACGTCCTCCAGGACTATGTCGGCGTGTCACGGCTGCCCGCCGGGGGTGCCAGCGCGGCAGTCAGCATCGTGCTGAGCCTCACCACCGTCGCCTGGCTCGTGATCACGCCGCTCGCAGGGATCATCTCCGATCGCATCGGTCGCACCGCGCGCGTGGTCGCGGTGACCTCGATCGCGATCGGAGTCGTGATGCTGCTGCCGGCCCTGTCGAACAGCTGGACGGCGATGCTCGTCTTCGGGATCGGGCTGGGGCTGACCTTCGGGATCTACTTCGCGATCGACCTCAAGCTCGCATCGATCGTCCTGCCGTCGCCGGACGACGCGGGCCGCGACATCGGCATCCTCGGGGTTGCAGGGTCCGGCCCCACCGTCCTGGCGCCGGCGATCGCGGCCGGGATCATCTCCTACGGCAGCTTCCCCATCCTCTTCGCATTCGGTGGCGCCGTCGCCCTGGCCGGCGGGCTGAGCGCCTTCCTCATCAGGACGCGTCGCTGAGCGGATCGGGCGCTTCGGACGAGTCCGGGGCGCGGGCGGCACGAAGGGCGAAACCGATCGCGAGGCTCTGCGCCAGGCACATCGACGCCGAGAGCGAACGAAATCCGCGGACTTCCGATTCGCGAACGTGGAACACCAGGCTCGCCTGCCTTGCGACGGGGCTGATCACGCTGTCGCTGATCACGATGACGGCGCCGCCCGCGCCCGCCGCGGCTTCCACGATCTGCGTCGTCTCGGCGCTGTACGGCGTGAAGCTGATCGCGATCACCAGATCGCCATCGTTCATGGACCGCATCTGCTGCCCCTGCATCCCCGCGATCCCGTCCACCAGGACGATACGCTTGTCCGCCTGCGCCAAGAGATACGCCAGGTAGGTGGCGACGGGGAACGACCGGCGAAAGCCCATCACGAATACCGTTTCCGCCCGCTCGATCATCTCGACCGCCGTTTCCAGCTGCTGCGGCGCGATCGCGTGGCTCAGATTCTCCAGCGCCAGCATGTTCCCCTCGACGAATTCGGAGAGCAGCTGGCGCGGACTGTCGCTTTCGGCGGGAACGGCATAGCGGAACTGGCGCACCCGCTCGGCATAGCCGACCGATTGCGTATCCCGCAGCAGACCATCCCGCAGCAGCCGCTGCATCTGCGAGGCGCCCTGGAAGCCGAACGCCTGCGCGAACCGGACGATCGTCGACGCCTGTACGTTGCTCCGCGCGGCGATCACCGCCAGCGTCTCGAACGCCACGTCGTGCGGCTCGTCCAGGAGGTGCCTGGCCACCCGCTGCAAACGGTCGCTCAGTTCCGCGTAGCGGGCCTCGACGGTCGCGCGAAATGTCTCGATATCCGCCGGCGGCAACGATCCTGCTGGCACCCGACCCCCCTCATTCCGGGAAGGTGCGGTTCCAACCCTTGGGATCACGGTACAGATGTTCCAGCACTCATTCCACCATATTTCTGTGGCTCGATGGCGATGAACGGGCGGCCCGGCGTCGATGCAGACGCGCCCGGGCCCCCTCGCTGAACAGATAGACGCCGCACCGGGGCACATCGCGCGGCAGACGGACCCTTCCGGAGTGCGGGGGGCAACTCGTCAGCTTGAGGAATGATGGGTGAAGGCTATCAGCGAGCGCAGCGAACTTCGGGTCCATAGCTAGGCCGACCTGGTTCCTTCCGCGATCAACGCCTCCTGCTCGGACGCCGGAAGATGGCGATAGAGCGTCGGGATCGAGACGCCGATTGCCGGGGCAACGCTGCTCGCCGCCATCCCCGACGCGAACAGCTTGCGTGCCGCCTCGAGCCGCGCCGGCGTCATCACCTTCTTGCGGCCGCCCACCCGCCCCTCGCCGCGCGCGACCCGCAGCGCGGCATTGGTGCGTTCCCGAGTTAGGTCACGCTCCATTTCTGCGAACGCCGCAAGCATGTGGAACATGAACTTGCCGGCTGTGCCTGAGGTGTCGATGCCATCGGTGAGAGAGCGGAAGCCGATGCCCTTAGCGTCGAGGTCGGCCGCGAGGTCGACCAGCCCCTTGATGGTACGGCCAAGCCGATCGAGCTTCCACACCACCAGGACGTCGCCGGCGCGCACGTGCGACAGCGCGTCAGCCAATCCGGCCCGGGTTGCCTTCGCGCCGCTGGCCTTATCGGAAAAGGTGCGCTCGCACCCAGCCTTCGCCAGGGCGTCGAGCTGAGGCGTCAAATCCTGATCCGACGTCGACACGCGGGCATAGCCGATCAGCATAGAACCCTTCTCGAAACTCACTCGCGACGCCTATCATGTGCCGGCTTGAATGAGAAAGGGTTTTGAGAAGATGCGCGAGACTGCTACGTTGTAGATGTTAGCGGTGAATAGCATGGTTTTTTCAGCGCTAAGTGACACCGATCACGAGCGTGCTGCGGGCCGCTTCGACTACATCTTCGGTGATGACGGTCAGCTCGTTGAGGCGCAGGATGCGCTCGATTTGAACGAACAGGCGGTGCAGCATTCGGAAATTGCCTCCGGTCATGCGCACGATCGCGGCGACCGCCTGGGCGTCGGTGAAGTCGGCATCGTCCAGTGAGAGGCCGAGGTCGCGCCAGCGCCTTGTCAGCACGAACGTCAGCTCCTTGGTCCTGCAAGGGCCGGTAGTGGTGAGCGAAGCCCACTCGGCTTAAGAGCTGGGGGTAGCGCGCCATCCGCTTGTCGATCCCCGGCATGCCGATCAGGATGAGGCCGATCCCCCGCCGATCGAACAGGTCGCGTAGCCATTCCAGCGCTGTCGTGGTCAGCCGCTCTGCCTCGTCCACGATCAGCAGCTCGACGTAGCGGGTCGTGTGGTCGATGATCTTGCACTTGCCATCCACATACGGGCGAACGTGATCGTCGATGCAGATGTCGGCGCGATCGATGAGCGCCGGCACATCATGCCGCAGCTCGCGTAGGCCGCAACTGACCGTAGGTGTGAAGAAGACGGCTCGGGAACGGGCGAGGTGGGCATTGACCTTCGCCTCATCCGGCTTGCGCCTGCCCCACTCCTCAACGGTTTCGGCGGCCACGTCCCAATGGGCGTAGCGACGAGCGGAGAGCGTCTTTCCGACTCCGGCGGGTCCATGGCACAGGCCGATATAGCGGTGCTTGCGAACGGCATCGGCGAACTCTGTGAAGCGGCGATGCTCCTGGGTTGCGATGAAACTGGTGGCGCGCGCCGTGCCCATCAATCACCCTCGCTATAGGTGCGCAAGCGGCGACCTTTCGGCTTGTCCATCGGTTCGGGGCCTGGTGGCGGGAGGGGTGCCGCTAGCTGAGCGGGGCGAAGCACAAGGGCCGGGAAGAAGTCGGCGACGCGGGCCTTGCGCTCGCCGATCTCGCTTCGCAAGCGACGGCGGTGCGCGACGCGGGCCGCCTGTATGTCCTTTAGCGTGATGCTGTCGCCGGCATGGTCGGCGCTCACGGCCCGGCACAGGAAGGTGTTGCGGTGGAAGACCCGGACCTCACCCATGTCGCGGGGATCGTAGCGGATCGTCACCGGCTCCCCGACATAGGCTGCGAGGGTCGGATCGAAGTAGCGAAGCCCCTCGAAGCGAATGCCGTCGCGATGCACCGTGCGGGGCTTGGCGACCATGACCAGCAGTGCGTCCAACTCGGCCAGCGTCTCCGGCATCCGAGGCAACCACCCGTCGCCGCGCCATGCGTCCACAGGAGCCATGCCGATCGCGCGATGCGGACGGGCATTGTAGGTCGAAACGATGTAGGCGCCGATCGCAGCGTCCAGCTCGGCAAGCGACAGGCGGGGTGGCGAGGCTGGCTTACCATTGCGGAGGTTGCCCGGCAGCTCGGGCAGCAGCTCGGTGTTGATGGTGCGGAACAGCCGCTCGATCTTGCCGTGCCCCTGCGGACGGGCGATGCCCGAGTAAATCATGCGGATGCGCAGGTCAGCCGCCGCCTGTTCAAGGTGGATGCTGGTGAAGTCCGATCCGTGATCGACGTGCAGCACGTCGGGAATGCCGCACACCGGCCATGCCGGATCGGCTTTGCGCCAGATCGCCTGTCGCAGCGCGAGCGACGTGTTGAGCGCGGACGGCGCGCCCAGCATCACCATGTAACCAGCAACTGCCCGCGAGTGGTCGTCCACCACGGTCGTCAGCCATGGCCGCGCCTCCTTGCCGCCGGCGTCAAGGATCAGGATGTCGAGCTGCGTATGGTCAGCCTGCCATGTCGCGTTCGGCCGGACAGCCCGATGGCGATGCACCAGCTCGTACTTGTCGCGGAAGGCGGCTGCGCCCTCGTGCGCTAGGGTCGCCATCGCCGGATCGATCCTGCCCACGATGCTGCGCACGCTGCCGTAGGATGGTGCTCGCCATCCCCGCTCACCGGCCAAGCTAGTGATGCGCCGATGAATGGTCGCGATCGATGGCGGCGGCTTGAGAAGCGCCATGCCTTCGATCAGCTCCACCAGCTCCTTCGGAAAAGTGCGCTTGCCTGCTTCCGGTCGCCGGGGACGCGCTAGCCCGGCAGGACCATCGGCACGGTAGCGGGCGATCCAGCGCCGGGCGGTGCGGATCGGGATGCCGGCATCGGTCGCAACCCTCGCTAGCGGCACGCCATCGATCAGATGGGGTCGCAACACGGCCATGCGCTTCGCGACCTCGGCGCTGCCTTTCTCCGGCCCTCGATCATCCGCCATGGTGATCGCCCCTGTCCGATAGAGGATCGTCTGACGGACAGCTTCATGGAGGTTCAGGGTTCATGGCGAGACGACGCCTGCTCACCCGCGAGGCGCTGGCGCGTCAGCTCGATCCCCCGACCGACGAGCGCGAGATCGCGCGGCACTTCACCCTGACGCGCGAGGATCTCGATTGGGTCTCGATCCGACGTGGCCCTGCATCGCAGCTCGGTTACGCCATGACGCTCCTTTATATGCGCTGGCCCGGGCGGGTACTCGGCGCGGAAGAGACGCCGCCCGTCCCGGTCCTGTCGTTCGTCGCCCGTCAGCTCGATGTGCCTTAAGCGGCCTGGCACGACTATGGCCGTCGTGAGCCGACCCGCCGCGCGCATCTTGCCGATCTGGCACGGCGCATGGGCTATCGAGCGTTCGGCCGGACCGACTTCCACGCACTGGCCACCTTCGCCATGCCCGTGGCGCAGACCATCATCCAACCATTGCAGCTGGCCGGGATCGTCATCGACGAAATGCGACATCGTCGCCTGTTGCTGCCGCACGTCACCGTCATCGAAGCGATCATACGACGAGCGCGCCGCCAGGCCGACGAACTCGTCCACGATGTGCTGACCCAAGGGCTGGGGGATGGCGGACGTACCCGCCTCGATGCGCTGCTCGCCCGTCGTGGCGACCGGGGTGCGACGTGGCTGTCGTGGCTGCGCAACCCGCCGCTGTCGCCGGCACCGCGCAACGTCATGCGCCTGCTCGAACGACTGGATCATGTCCGGGCGATCGGACTGGCACCGGCGCGGGCCGCGACGATCCCGGCCGCAGCCTTCGACCGCATCGCCGACGAAGCGGTGCGGATCACGTCGCAGCATCTGGCGGAACTGCCCGACCAGCGCCGTCATGCCGTTCTGGCGGCAGCCGCGCTGCGGCTTCGCGAGAACCTCGCCGATGATGCGCCGCGCCGAGAACCGGACGCGCGACAAGGCACTGGGTACGATACGTGCGCTCCAGGTACAGTTGCGCCTGCTCACCGGCTCGTGCCGCCTGCTGATCGATGCACGGGCACAAGGGCTGGACTCGCTTGCCGCGATGGCGATCGATTGGGAGAAACTGGGGGCGGCCGTCGGGGAAGCGGAAATCCTGGTCGCGCCGGAGACGACCGACCGTACCGCCGAGCTGATCGACCGGCATCGTTCGCTACGCCCGGTGATTGGGCCACTCCTCAACGCCTTCACCTTCCAGGGTGCCGGTCCTGTGCAGGGGCTGCTCGATGCGGTCCGGGTCGTCGGTGAGGTTTATCGGACCGGCAGGCGACGCTTGCCCGACAATCCGCCGCTTCGCTTCGTGCCGCCATCGTGGCGGCCTTTCGTGCTGCGCGACGGGCAGGTCGTCCGCGCGGCCTATGAACTATGCGTTCTCACCCAGTTGCGCGACCGGCTGCGCGCCGGTGACATATGGGTGGAAGAAAGCCGCCAGTATCGCGCCTTCGACAGTTACCTCTTGCCACCCGCCACCTTCGCGGCGCTGCGTGAGCGCGGACCGTTGCCGCTGGCGATCGACACCGACTTCGACACCTTCATCGCCGGTCGCCGCGCCCGCCTCGATACCGCGATCGAACAGGTCACGGCACTCGCCCGGCAGGGCGAACTGCCGCAGGTGCGGCTCGATGCCGATGGTCTCGTAATCTCGCCGCTGAAGGCCGCAACCCCGTCCGATGCGGAGGACGTGCGGCGCATGGTCTACGATCGCCTGCCCCGCGTGAAGATCACCGATCTATTGCTGGAGGTCGATGGCTGGACCGGCTTTTCCGAATGCTTCACTCATCGCCGCTCCGGTCGACCGGCCGATGATCGCAATGCGCTTCTCACCGTAATCCTGGCGGACGGCATCAATCTCGGCCTGACCCGCATGGCGGATACCTGCCAGGCGGCCACCCTGCGCCAACTCGCGCACCTGCATGACTGGCACGTCAGCGACACCGCCTATGGTGAGGCGCTGGCGCGGTTGATCGACGCGCATCGCGCCCTGTCGCTAAGTGCCCTTTGGGGCGACGGCACCACCTCATCGAGCGACGGCCAGCTCTTCCACGCCGGCGGGCGCGGTGCTGCAATCGGTGACATCAACGCGCGTAACGGCAACGAGCCCGGCGTCAGCTTCTTTACCCACATCTCGGACCAATATGACCCGTTCGCAAGCCGGGTGATCGCGGCGACGGCGGGCGAGGCACCCTATGTCCTCGACGGGCTGCTCTACCATGCCACCGGTCTGTCGATCGAAGAACATTACACCGATACCGGCGGGGCCTCCGACCATGTATTCGGCCTCATGCCGTTCTTCGGCTATCGCTTCGCGCCGCGGCTGCGGGATCTGAAGGAACGACGCCTGCATCTGCTGCCGGAGCAGGATGCCGGGGCGTTGCTCGCCGGGCTGACCGGCGATCCAGTCGCGCTCAATCACGTCGCGGACCATTGGGATGAACTGCTCCGGCTCGTCACCTCGATCCGCAGCGGCACCGTCACCGCGTCCGCGATGCTGCGCCGGTTGTCCGCCTATCCACGCCAGAACGGCCTTGCGCTGGCATTGCGCGAGGTCGGGCGGATCGAACGCTCGATCTTCATGCTCGATTGGTTGCGCGACATCGACCTGCGCCGACGCGCCCACGCCGGGCTCAACAAGGGCGAGGCGCGCAACGCGCTCGCGCGAGCCCTGTCCTTCAACCAGCTCGGCGAACTGCGTGACCGCCGGTTCGAAAACCAGACCTACCGGGCCTCCGGCCTCAACTTGCTCGTTGCTGCTATCATCCTGTGGAACACCCGCTATCTCGAACAGGCCATCGCCGGCATGGCCGTGCCGCCTGAAATCGCCCGCCACATCGCACCCCTCGGGTGGGAGCATATCTCGCTCACCGGCGACTATCGATGGAACACCGACGACCGCCCTCCGGTCGGCCAGCTCAGACCGCTGCGCACACCCGCATCGTTGCTCGCTGCATGACGCGGCCTCGTGTTCGCTTATCGTTCACGCCTGGCGTACGCTGCTCACACTTTCGTGCCGTAGCCCCTACCTGACGAACGTCGCTTCGACGCCGCGCGTAGCAGGCGCTTGAAACGAGGGCATTCCATGTGGCTAGGCGCGGTGCATACTGCGGCATGACGTAACCCGTCGCGTAGGGCAGTCATTTGGTGGATCGTCTGATCAATGGCATCCGCCCTCGCGAGCAATTGTTCGCGGTCGATATGAGGTGAACCGGCGCGCCCCAACATTCCGCCGATTTCTTCTAGCGAAAAGCCAGCGCGTTGCCCCAGCGCGATCAGGGCCAGTCGCGGCAGTATGCTGGCATCGAAAACCCGGCGCAGCCCCTTGCGACCGACCGACTGAATAAGTCCCCGAGCCTCGTAGAAACGAAGGGTCGACGCAGCCATGCCCGAGCGACGTGAGACTTCCGCTATGTCCATCACTGGCACCCTTGACCTAAAGCGAACTTGAAGTGGTAGATGCGACGCCCTCTTCCCCGGAACAAGGATGCGGGCGCGATGGATTACGGTGAAGCGGTGTTGCGCGTGGCGGCGATCGGAGTCGGTGCGACGGTGGTAATGGACCTCTGGGCCTTGGTGCAGAAGCGGTTGTTTGGAATACCCTCGCTGGACTACGCGATGGTCGGCCGCTGGCTCGCTGGGCTACCACGGGGCAAGGTTTTCCATGATGCTATCGGTCGGTCCCCACCCGTCTCCGGCGAGAGGACAATCGGGTGGGCAGCCCATTACGGTATCGGGATCATATTCGCCGGCCTGCTGGCGGTGGTTGGCGGCGAGAACTGGCTGAACGCGCCAACGCCGGGCGTCGCCGTGCTGATCGGACTGGCGACCGTGGCCGCTCCATTCCTGGTACTTCAGCCTGTCATGGGTGCCGGCATTGCCGCTTCGAGAACACCGAAACCGGCGGTGGCTCGGACCCGAAGCGTGATCGCCCACCTCTCTTTTGGGACCGGCCTTTATTTCGCGGGTCTCGCCACGACGATTATCGCTCCGCTCTGATGCCGGATGCGAGTGCGCCGGGCGAGTTTTGAGAATGTATTTCTGTTCCCGTCCCACCATCCAGACCGTCGTCTAATAGCGGTTGGTGACGCAAGTCATTTCAGCGGTGAGTTCGTATGCCAGGAGCACGGTCGTCTT
>NZ_JBWKVV010000015.1:0-35436 GCF_059421875.1 Sphingomonas sp. GW821-FHT02B09 | reverse complement strand
GTCTCCGCTCACCTCGCGGCAAGTGAATCAGACCACCAACACCACTGCAAGCCCGTCTTTTTCAACACAATCACCCAGAAGCAGTCATTCAGAGAGCCCTGCCCGCCTCCCAGCTTCTGCCATCCGTTAATCTCGCAAGTGGCGGGTCAACCGCGCCCAGGGAGTACCAATTAAATGGGGTGGATTGGGGTGTGGTGCCGTCAGATTCTTATGGATCAGCCTTTGAGATCATGAGATAATTCTACTTAGAGGTGTTTATCATGCGAAATTGGATCGTTACGGGGTTGGCATTTTTCTTCGCGGAACTCGGGATGGCTGCCTTGGCCGGCCCGGCAGGCGCGCTCTGGGTCGAGAATCCCGAGATCAGCTGTGTGCTGTTGGCGCTAGGGGCAGCGTTGGGTTTCTCACTGATCATCATTCCGGATCAGATGCAGCGCCGCTTGTAATGGTTCGGCGGTGGAGGCTGTCCCCTCGCCGCATCTAAAGCCTCAGGCCAGCTTCGCGCCGGGCGCTCCGCATTGCAGCCATCCGAGGCGTGTCGGTAATCTCCTGCGTTCCCGATATGTGCCGAACCTTCTCGACTTGGCCGGTCAATGGAATACTATGGCGCTTACCCTCTTTCCCTCGAGTGCCTTGTTAGATGGCCTTTCGAAATCATCCCGATCCACTGCCGTCAGTCGCGTTGAACGCCATTGCGCTCGTGACGCCTGCAGCGCCGATCCCGATCGCTGTCGTTCCATATGACCGCGATCAGCTGCACGCGCTTCTCGATCGAGAGCCTCACGACATCTACGCGACCCGCTTGGATGACGAGCGCATGGCGGTCGTGCCCCTGACCGAGAATGCCGACCTGCCAGGACCTCGCGAGCAGCTCGATCCTCGAACGAACATCCGCCTCTTCTCCACCCTCGCGCGCGAAGCGGTATTCCGGCACCTCAAGGCAATCCCGGGCGGCTATCGCGTGACCCGCCGAAGGCCCCCGACGGTCGAGTCGATCAAGCAGAAGAACATCATTCCTGCCTCGGCCGGCCTCCCCGATTGGATGCAGAAGCGTCGAACCCTGGTCTTCGAGACCCGCACGCTCTCGGCCAACGAGCGTGACGACTATGTCGTGCTCACCTGCGCGGAACGGTTTCGTCCCGTGATCGACCGCACATGTGCGGAGCTTGACGCGGTGAACCTGACGCTGCTGGGACGGTACGTCTCGGCTTGGGCGCCAAGCCAGGATCAGCAGCTGGCCGACCAATTGCGACTGGCCGGGCGGGTTAAGGGCGTCGATGGCGACGACCTGCTGCTCGATGATCATGGCGATGGTCCCGATCGGATCCGAAAGGATATCGCCTATCTCGAGCCGAGCTTGCGAAACTTTCGAGCGGTGGTCGAGGCGCTTAAGTTCGACGGGGCCGAGCGAAGCATGCGGCAGATCCAGGAGGTCGAGGGAACCCTCCGGCAAGGCAAGCGGCAGCTCGACGACATCCAGAAGACCTTGGTCTGGTTGAGCCGCCAGCGACTCGAAATCGCCTGGGGCGTGCCGCTGGAGTTCGGCGATGTGCTGGCGCAAGGTTCCGATCGGCCGTTTCCGTTCGTAGAGGTGTTCGAAAAGGCCAGGCTTTCCTTCGACCCGAGCGGATCGGGCAACATGAGCTGGCCGCAAGGCGGCCTTGACCGGTACGGCCCGTACGACAGCTCCAGCTTCGAGAACAAGCGGCCGCGGATCGCGGTCGTATGCGAGGCGCGCGAGCGCGGCAATATTTCCGCAGCGATCGCCGATTTGCTCAACGGCGTGCCGGACGCGGAGAGCCGGAATGGCCTCAAGCCCCACGAGACCGGCCTTCTCGGCCGCTACAAGCTCCAGCGGGCGCAGGTCGAATTTTTCGAGGCGACTGCGGATAACGCGGCCAGCTATACCTTAGCCGCGCGCGCCGCGCTCGCGTCGGCGGCAGAGACCGCACAGCCTTGGGATCTCGCCGTCCTTCAGGTTCGCCGTTCGTGGAAGGAGCGTCTGCCCAACGACAGCCCTTATTGGGCCGCGAAGGCTGCCTTCCTGAAGCGTGACGTGCCGGTTCAGGCGATCTCCGTCGAGATGCTCGAGATGGGCAAGTTCGAATATGCTTGCGCCCTCGCAAACGCGAGCCTCGCGAGCTACTCGAAGCTCGGTGGAACACCTTGGCTGCTCCAGTCACGTCCGTCCACCGATCACGAGCTTGTCTTCGGACTCGGTTCCCACACGCGCAAAGACGGGCGGCGCGGTGCCGGCGAACGCGTCGTCGGCATCACCACAGTATTTTCGAGCCAAGGCCATTATCTTCTGGATGCTCGAACCGGTGCCGTTCCGTTCGATGATTATCCCGCGGCGCTCCGCACCCTGTTGGTTGAAGCAATCGAGCGCGTCAGGCGCGACGAAGCCTGGCGCGCGAGTGACGCCGTGCGCCTCGTCTTCCATGCCTTCATCCAGATGCGCCGCGAAACCGCGGATGCGGTTATCGACGCCGTCGAAGGGCTCGGTCTTAGCCGCGTGTCGGTCGCATTCCTCCACATCGCCGAAGACCATCCCTTCACCGTGTTCGACCAGGCGATGGACAAGGGGCGTGGCGCCTATGGGCCGAAGCGCGGCCAGGCGGTCGAACTTGGCAGCCAAGAATGGCTCGTGTCGATGACCGGACGCGAACAGATTAACGCCCAGTTTCAGGGTCTGCCCGACCCCGTGCTCCTACGCCTGCACGATCGCTCGACCTTTCGCGACATGCGGACCCTTGCCAAGCAGGTCGCCGATTTCGGATGCCATTCGTGGCGCACCTTCGGTACCGCACGCGTCCCGATCACCCTCCAATATGCCGACGAGATCGCCAAGCAACTCGCCGGACTGGAGATGACGCCAGGGTGGGATAGCGACGATGCCGCGGTGAGCCGCATCATGCGGCGGCCGTGGTTTCTGTGACGGGACCCGGACTGGCTGAACTCCGGGCCGGCTTGCTGGCGGCATCGGTCCTGCCGCCCGACACGCCACTTCATCACCAGGCGTTGGCGCAATGGCTAGCGAGTGGGAACGCCGATAGCTGGGAGACCATCGAATCGGCGGCGATAGCAAACCTGGACAATGCCGGCCGCCGCTCCGCTCGCGATGTCGCGGCGCTCGGTTTCGCGAGCCATGGGCGTGACGCGGCGCCAAGTCTGAAGCAGGGTCTCGACTGGCTGGGTCAGCGATCGTGGTTTCAGCCGCAACGACCAATGACGCTCGAAGCGGATGGTGTGGCGGCGCTAGGGATCGCGCTGGCCTCATCTTGCCTGGCGCCGAGGTGTCCGGACTGGTTCTCAACGCTTCTGACCCGGTCGGCGTCCACGCTCCCGCTCGATCCGATCGATCGCTCCCTCTTCATCATAGCGGCCCATCTGATGGACGCGCCCGGCAAGCTCGACCAGGGCGAGATCGAGCCGGAACTGCGGGTTGTTTTCGGTGGACGTGCAGGCATTACGGTGCCCGAGGGGACCTATGCTGCCGCATGGTCGGCGCTGCGGATGACGGTCGCGAACACGGGCGGGGAGGTGCAGGCACGCCTCAGGCTCAAGGCGTTCGACCTCGTTGCCGAACACAGCATTCCCGCGCGGACGGGTAAGCTCGAGCCCTCGGACGTGGTACGGGTGCTGGAAGGCGTTTCCCGGTCGTTTCGTCGCTGGACCTGGGAAACCAAGCCTCGTACGACGACTTCGTCGGCGGTTCGGTGGGAGATACAGAACGAATATCATGTCCAGAACCTGCTCTACGCGGTTCTTGCGCCGCTGTTCGGCGATCTCAACGACGAAGAGACCATTCCCCCGATCGGCCAGAAGAATCCTCGCCTCGATCTTAGCATCCCCAGCATCGGAACCATCGTCGAGGTGAAATTCCTGCGACCGGGCGTCTCCATGCAGAAGATGATCGACGAGATCGCGACCGATGTCGGTCTCTACAACACCGACCCGCGCTGGACATCGCTCATCCCATTCATATGGGACGACAGCGCCCGCACCGAGGATCACGCCAAGCTGGTATCGGGGCTTGCACAGCTCGACATGGTGATCGGCGCGATCGTCGTGCCTCGCCCGGGCAAAATGCTGGCCGGAACCGGGGAAAGCGCCTAGCTGCAGCCCAGACACATTGCTAGCTTCGCGAGAAATCCGCCCTTCGACCAGGACGGCAGCAAGGAATTCTCGACGCCTTCATGCTAAAGGCGCTCGATCAATGGTGCTCCGACAACGGAGCGCTGCTTCACGTGGTCACTCAGGACGCCGCCATGTCGCGCGCCGCTGATCGCTCGGCGCCGATACGCCATATCGCCACGCTCGAGGAGCTGCTCAGCCGAGCATCGGTCCAGCCCGATGTCGATCTGGAGGCCGTCGCCGGTGCGGTCGTCGCTGCGCCGGAATTCGATGGCGCACTCGAACCGCTGGTCGAAGACATCGGCGATAAGCTGATTCTCGTCTATCGCGGAGACCTCCCCGAGGCCGAGATTGTCAGCCAGTCCACTGCCTCCATCGAGGCCGTCATCGGCTATTCGATCGCGTGGGTAGGGACCAAGAGCGTCTACATGATCCTGACGGTCGAGACCGAAATTCTGGTCGAGGTGCAGTACGAGGACCGGTCGCTCGCGATGTACGACCGCGAGGACGATCGGTGGTTCGGCGCCGAGACCGCAAGCACCGACCTGTCCACGAAGGTGCCTCTCCAACCGTTCGTCGAGGTCGAACTTGAGAATTGCGGCGTGATCACCTCCGAACTGCTGCGCACCGAATGCACCGTCTCTGAAAACTATGGCTGGCCCGATTCATGACGATGGCGTGATGCGCTGAACGATCGGTTGAACCCCTCCTCCGCTCTGACGTCGTGAAAATCCCTTCCTCAAGTGCAACCTTGCGGAACATTGTTAGCGCCGCCTCTTCCAACGAGAGTGTTTTTTTGAAAAGGACGCAGTTCGGCGATCGGCATGGCACGCGCGGACCTATCCGCGTACCAGAAGAAACATTGTGGCAACGTCATCACACAGGATGAGTCGGTAGGAAGACGGTCGGCGCGTGGGCAAATGGGGGCAGGACAGGTTCGAGAAGCTTCAGGAGGCGCGCGCCACTGACGGCGCAAAACGTTTGGCGCTTGCCACCCAGCTGAAAGACGCCGCCGCTCGTCAGGCCGAGCACAATGCCGCCGAGCTGGCCAAGACCAGGCGGTTCGCCGACATCGACATCGACGCCGCATTGTCCTTCGTAGCGGCGGTTCCGCTCCAGCGCTTCGATCTCGCGTTCGACGGGGTAGGCACACTCAACCGACCCACCTTGCAGCTCCTGCGCCACTTCCTTGCCGCGCTGGTCGAGCGGAAATCAGCCGTTATTCTGCAATGGCCGGCAGCCCAACGCGACGCCGCCATCCTTCATCCGCTTGCGATGCTGGCCATGCTCGGCAGTCGCGCCTCGACCGTCACCGGCAAGCACCTCTGGTGCCCGGCCGTACACGACATGCGCACGCTCTATTTCCCGTGGCGCGGCGGCGGTACCGGGTCCGACCAGCGCGGATGGCTAGTCGATAGGGACAAGATCCTTGCGCCCAACGCGCTGCACCGCACGCGCGGTCTCGCCGGCCAGCCGGAAGCGACCGTGCCGCTGGGCATGCTCCACGATACACTTGGTCACCTCACCCGGCTCAAGCTTCGCGACCAATCCCTCCCACATCTCGCCCACCCAACCCTCGCCGAGCTTTTCCCCATATTTGCGGCGGAGGGCGGAGCCGACGCCAGGCCCATGTTCGCCGCCGCGCGCCATGAGCTGTTCGGTCGCGTCCGCCATGGCGCCGCGATCGACAAGCTCACCGATCATCGCGCGACGCTGACCGACCCTCTGCAGGCGCCCTTTGCGCTGTTTGGGATCGACGCACGCGCCAATCTGCGCGCGGCGCTGACCGCGCCCACCCTCACCGCCGGCAAGGGTGGAAGACCGCCCGACCTGTGCCTGCTCGACCTGAACCCTCCCGGACTCAATCGCCTCGGCCCGGGATGGGAAGAGATCATCAGCCGTTTCCTCGAAACCCTGCTGTCACATTGCCCGGCGATTCCGATCCTCGCCGTCACTCATGACGGCTATGTCCAGCGCAGGCTCGGCCATCTCTTCCGCCAATCGAAGGCTGCCAAAAGTGCCAGCAGACAGGCGCTCGACATGCCGATCATCCTGCGTCGTAGCAGCGACATCGTTAGCCGAGACCCCGAGATCGGCGCGGTCGGCGCGATCAGCGCTACCTTCCAGTCGACCGCCGGGGCCAGCGTCACCGCGCTCGGTGCGCTTGCCGAAGCGGCCCGGGCGATGCCCGACGCGATGACTGCGGCTGCAATCCGACGCAGCTCGGCCAATCTCCGCCGCGCATCGGCGCTGCCATGCGGTCTGCGCGCCGCTTATGACGGTCTCTGCGCGCTCGAAGGCCAGGCCGCCGCCGAAGCGTTTCTCCAGGAAAGGTCGGAGGCCAACGTCCTCGGCCCGGTGCAAGCCGCTCTCGCGACGGGAATCACGGGCTCGGCGCGTACCAAGCTGCAAGCCGCGGAGGCGGCGATCGCGGAGGCCTATGAGCAGCTCGACAGCGATACGCCGATCGGCTCTGCCGTAGCCCAGCTTGGCGCGGATTTCGCGCGCAAGGCGGACTTCTCGATCCTCGTGTTTGCCAATCCGACCGATCTGCGGCTCGCCGAACGCCGGTTCGCCGAGGATGCCGATGTCAATGAGACACTGCGCAACCGCATCGCGCGCGGCCTCCTCAAGATCTGCCATGCCGGCGAAATCGAGGATGTGCTGGCCGAGCTCGAATCGGGCGGCAACCGCAACAGCTGGAAGCGGATCGCGCTGATCGCGCCGCCGATCGCGTTTCTCGACACCTTGCTGGTGCGCTCCTGGCTGCCGGGCCAGCTGCTGGTGATCTGCGACCGCGCCTTCACCGGCCGCGTCGCCGGCACCTACGGCCCCTTGTCTCGTCATGCCGCGCTTGCCGGCTCGGGCGGCATCGGCGCGCGCATGACCGTGCTTGCAGAGGCGGCCAAGAAGGAAGCGCAGGCCCGGGCGGTCGGTCCAATCAATCTCGTCCTCGAGGAACGTCCCGCGCTCGACGTCGCCGACACCGTGATCGACCTGGTCGAAGCCGATGGCCCGGTTGCCGATGCCTTGCTTGTCGAGCTGGAGAGTGGCCGGACGCTCAGGACCCGTCCGGCAAGTGCGATGATCCGCCACAATCGCGATGCCGCGATCAACCCGTTCGACCGCGCTTTGGCGCGGGGGCTCGCACCCGGCGATGCGATCATCGTGCCCGACCGGGCGTTCGTCGATGCCGCACGGCGCCTGCTGCCCGTCGAGCTGCTCGCCCGTAACTGGGTCAAGCTCTACCATGATGCGATCATCGCGATGCTGCCGGCGGTCGATGGCGCCACGTTCACCGCCAAAGTCCGCACGGTCCACGCGCAGCTCCAGAAGCGCAGCATGCGCGCGACGAGCGTCGCCGCCGTGCAGGAGTGGCTGAACGCGGAAAGCTATCGCGCACAGCCCGCCGAGCAGATGCGGCCGCACGCCCCGCAATACCGGGGCGATTTCGATGCACTGCTCGCGGTGCTCAACATCCCCGCCGGCCTCGCCGACAAGATGTGGGACGAGGGGATCGAGCAGCTCCGCAGCGACCGCCGCCGGGCCGGCGCGCGCATGGCGCAGGCGTTTATTTCCGTGCTGGTCGACCCGCACGGCGTGGCGGGCGAGCTCAGCCCCGACGTGCGGGCGCGCATCGCCGCCTTGCGCACCCGCGCCCTCGACCATCTCGACGTCGTGCGCCGTGTTGATCAGGAGAATATTCCGTGACGGATAGCAACCGCGCCGAACCACCGCCGCTCGCCTATCAGGATCTCGGCGCCGCCGAGGCCCGCAGCCTGGCGCAAAACGGCGCCGACTTCACCGAGGCCAAGGAAGCCGTGGTCGACGGCTTGATCGGCCTCACGCTTGCGCATTGCACCGGCGCGGGCGCGGCCGGCGCCGTGTTCTACGGTACTAAGCCGTCCTCGCAATTGGTCAGCGGCTTTCTGTTGCCGCGCTTCGACCCGATGGGCGTCGATGACACCAGCGACATTCACATCGCGACGATGGGGATCGACGCGCAGATCGCTGCCGACGCCCAGGGCGAGATCGTCGTGCGCCCCGAAATGGCGATCTATGTGCGCGAGTTGCCGAGCTGGGACGAGATTGTCGACCCGCGCCACGAGATGATGCCGCAGGTGCAGCTCGCCCGCGCCACCCGGCAGGCCGTGGAAGCGCTGGCTCGCACCTTCATCGCGGCCGACATGGCGAACCTGCCCCCGCTCGTCGACGAGGAGCCCGATGAAAGCGGCGGCGACAGCGCCGCGACCGCCGATGCCGCTCGCGAGGCCGCCGACATCGCGGCCGACGCCGCCGCCGGCGGCGACGAGGAGGCCCGGGGCAATGCGCGGGCGACTGCCCAGAACGCCGATCGCGCCGAGCGTGCCGCCGCCGCCCGGGCCGACCAGATCACGCGCCGCCGCGCCGCGCGCCGCGCGCGCGCCGATGCGATCGCCGCCATCCGCCGCGCCGCCTTCGATCGTGCCTTCCGCCAGCTCGGCATCGCCATTCAGCCTGACAATGGGCCGCAGCGCCCAATCACCGCCGATGACCTCCAGGACCCGACCACCAGCGACACATCGGACGATGCCGGGATCGATGACGAGAGTGACGTGGCCGATGGCACGCCCGATCCTGGAGCGGATCCCGATGCGGTGCCACCACCGGCCGCCGGCGCGATTGGGCCGCTCCGTGCCGATAGCGGCCGACTTGCCGACCAGCATGCGGCACCGCAGCCGATTCCGCAGAAATGGCGGCGCTTCCTACTGACCCTCCCCGACGTCCATCTGGATCTGCGCGATCCGGCGCAGCGGGATCGTGTCGCGAGTAGCTTCGGCGCCCAAGTCGCCGCCGAGATCGACGGGGTGCTGGCCACTTGGCTGGCTTCCCCGGAAGGCCAGCGCGACGCGCACCGTACCAACGAAACCATCCTGCCGAGTCAGTTTGCCGATCGCGCCGCCTGGGACGCCTATCTCGATACGCTCCGCCAGCGCCGTCCGGCCATCCTCGATGACGTCAGGCCGACGCTGGGGAGCGTCAGCCTCGTCGCCGACATCGACCCCGATTTCGTCGACCCCTCGCGCCAGAATATCAGGCTCGCGATCGAGAATGGTGCCGATCAGCCGACGCGCGCCACCAGCGCCTGGTTCGAACATTCGATCTTTCAGGTCGCGCTCACGGCGGTCCTGCCCGAGGCCGCGCATCGTCCGTTACGCCTCGACCGGGTCCAGCCAAGCTATCGTTTCCGCGATTGGCTGGAATATCCGGCAATGGGCCTCAATTGCGGGGTCGAGCAGGTGGCGTCCGCGCCGGGAACGGTCACGCTGCGGACGAATTGGGCCCCGCGTTACACCCAGCCGCGGATCGATCCGCGCGATATCCCCGGCGTACCGGTCCGTTACGATGCGCTCGCCAGCGGGGCGACGGCGCTTGAGGAATTGCTCGCGCTGCCGGATGCCTATGATCGCTGGATTGCCGAGCAGCACGCGGTCGACGCGGGCGCCGGGCTGCCTGGGGACATCGCGGACCAGGAACGGGCGGCGCATGCCGCCGACATCGCCGCCTATACGCGCGAAAGCCGCTATATTCGCGGCGGCATCGAACTGTTGATCAGCGCGCGCGACGCGCACCGCGCGGCATCCACCGCGTCCGGCGCGGACCGCGACCGGTTGACCCGCGAGGCCGCACCCTATCGCGCCTGGCTCCACACCAACGAAAGCTTCCGCCGCTATGGCGGGACGCGCTTCACGAGCTGGCGGCTGTTCCAGCTCGCCTTCATTCTCGCCCATCTGCCGACCCTGGTGTCGCGCATGCCGGAATATACCGACCGCTTTGATCCGTTCCGCGACGAATTGTCCGCAAGCCTGCTCTATTTCCCGACCGGCGGTGGCAAGTCCGAGGCGTTTTTCGGCCTCCTGATCTATAATCTGTTCCTCGATCGGCTGCGCGGCAAGAACCGGGGCGTGACCGCGCTGGTCCGCTATCCTTTGCGCCTGCTGACCTTGCAGCAGGCCCGCCGGCTGATGCGGATCCTGGTCCAAGCCGAGCTCGTACGACACGCGGTCGGCGCCGGCACCTGGCCGTTCGAAATTGGCTTCTGGGTCGGATCGGGCAACACCCCCAATCGCGTCGCGCAAGGCTTTGGCGGGGTGCCCATGGTCACCGCCGGCGCCCACGCCAACGACCATGCGCTGCTCAACCCGCCGGACGGCGCCAGCACGGCCGCCGCCGATGCGCGCCGCCGGTCGAGCCGCTACCTTGAGGCTTTGCTCTCCTATGACAAGCTGCGCGCCTGTCCCGCCTGCGGCGCTGACACGGGCATGCGCAAATATCGCGATCAGGCCGGTCGCATCGGCATCGTCTGCTTCAACGATGTCGATTGCGCCTGGAACCAGGCCTTTCCGCCAAATCCCGTCCGGGTCCCGCTGCCGTTCCTCCTGACCGACGACACCATCTACCAGCGCGCGCCGTCCGTGGTGCTCGGCACGATCGACAAGCTGGCGCTGATCGGCCAGCACGACCGCACCATAAATGCCCTTGCCGGGATGTTCGGCGCCGCCCGTTATGTCGATCCGCACAATGGCCATCTCGCCATGCCGCGCAGCGCCGCCCAGCTCCATGCCGCCGAAGATGCCGGGCTGACGCGGCTGCGTCCCGCCTTCCTCACTGGCGACACGCTGTTCCATGACCCTTTTCCGAGCCTGGTGATCCAAGACGAAGGCCATCTGCTCGACGAGAGCCTCGGGACCTTCTCCGGCCTGTTCGAGACATTGTTCGAGCGCATCCTGCTTCGCCTAGGCGATGGCCTGCTGCGCGAGCAGGTGGCGACCTGGCACCCCGGCGGCGGCGGGCTGCGTCCGCGCCTTGCCAAGGTCATCGCGGCCACCGCCACTATCTCGGACCCCGACCGCCAGCTGCGTGTGCTCTATCAGCGCGAGCCGCTGCGCTTTCCTTGCCCCGGCCCGAGCCTCTACGATTCCTTTTATTCCGCGCCGCGCACGCCCCGCCGGGCCGAACGCCAGGCGTTCATGGCGACGTTGCCCGAGCGGTTGCGGCCCGAACAGGCTGCGCCGCGCATGCGCACCTATGTCTCGATCATGACCAACGGCCGGTCGCACACCATGACGACCTCGGCGGTCGTCTCGGCCTATCATCTCGCCTTCACATCATTGTGGGCGCAACTCGAGCGCGACGAGACCGCGGCCATGATTGCCGCCCTGAGCGGCGCGCTTCCGATCGATGATCGCTTGACCCCGCTGCGGGCGCAGGCGCTTGGCGAATTGGCCGGGCAGCGCGATCTGCTTGCCAGCCTGCTCGACCTCCACCGCATCTCGTTGACCTATGTCACCAACAAGAAGGGCGGCGATCAGGTCATCGAAACCCTGTATGCGCAAGTCGAGCGCGATCAGCGCGGCGCGGGCATTGCCGATCTGCCGTTCACCACCGAGCTGATTTCCGGCGGCGTCACCATCGCCGAGATCCAGGACGTGATGCAACGTGCCGAAGGCGTCGGCGCGACGGGCGCATCCTTTCCGCCACTCGGCGAGGCGCTGCGCAACATCGTCGCCACCTCCGCGATCAGCCACGGCGTCGACGTCGACAAGTTCAACGCGATGTTCTTCGCCGGCCTGCCAACCGACATCGCGGAATATATCCAGGCCTCGAGCCGCGTCGGCCGGACCCATGTCGGGTTCAGCTGGCTGGTGCCGACGCCGCACAGCCGGCGCGATCGCTACGTCGTCGAGACCCACGACCAGTTCCATCGCTTCTTGGAGCGCATGATTCCGCCGCCGGCGGTCCAGCGCTGGGCCGATCGCGCGCTGCGCCGGATCATGCCGAGCATCGTCCAGGCCTATCTCTGCGCGGTGGTCGAGCAGGATCTGTTCCGCGCGGCGCCCGATGCTAACAAGCCCGGGGCACGGACCTTCACCACCGCCGCCTCGATCCTGACCTGGACCAACCAGCGCGGCCGTGCCCAGGCGATCGAGACGATGCGGGACTTCGCGCTCGACGCGATCGGGCTGGACGGTCGCGGCCCCACCGCCATCGGTGCCGCGCCGCACAAGGATTATTATCGCGACTTCGTCGAGCGCGAGGTGCGCGCGATCCTCGACGTCTTCACCGAGCGTTCGGATTCCAGCCCGCTCGCCAGCTTCTGGCAGCGACGCGAGTCCAGCAATTTCCGCCGGCCCATGACCTCGCTTCGCGATGTCGATGCGGGCGGCATCATCGTTGCTGCCGCCCGCGATCCGCAACGCGGCGGCCGACGGGTCCATCCCGAAACCGTCCGGCAGGTCATGCGCATCATCCGCGGCCAGCGGCTTGCAACCCGCAGCGATGTCGACGCCGAGCCGGCGCCGGTCGACCAGGAGGATTGAGATGAGCGACACCCGATCGGGCGTCTCCGGACGCGCGGCACCGATGCCGCCAAGCATGAACCGCTCGCAGCCGCAGCTGGCGACGGCCTATGCGCCGGGCGCCATGTTCACCTGGGAGGGCGGCAAGGGCGCCTGCATGGCGGCACCGGTCGATGGCATGCCGATCGACTTCGGAACCCGCTCGGCTCGGCGCGAGCAAATTCTCGATAGCATGAACGAATTTTGCCAAAGCTGGCTTGCGCGCGGCCTCAATATCCAGCGCGCCGAGACCGTCCATGAACGCCAGCTGCTCGACGACTGCTTCTACAATCCCACCCGCTCTGGCGTGGCTGGCGTCGATATCGCCCTCAGCCGCTTCGAGTTCATGAAGCCCGACCGCATGGGCTATCTTCCCGGACCACTGGTCTATCGCTGCGACGCCTGCGAGGTCGTCCGCGAATATATCTCGCCGGCGCATCAGCTGGCCGATCCTCTCCCGGCTCCCTGCCGTGCGTTCAACGGCGAGCGCGACTGCAAATGGCGCCAGCTCGACGTCGTCTACGTCCACTGGTCGGGCGGCCTCGAAGGCTTGTCGCCCTATCGCAACATGCTCGACGGCAATGGCGACCCGCTGCGGATCAAGCGGTGCCAGTGCGGGACCGAGGATTTCAGGCTGATCAAGCAGGGCCAGCACTTCAACCGCTGGCGCTTCCAGTGTACGGGCTGCAACGCGCCCCGCGAGGTCTTCCAGACCGACCCTTTCACCCTCCAGCTGCTGAAGCCATTGATGGATGCGGGCGAGCCGCACCAATGGTCCGAGCTCAACATGATCCCGATCTCCTACCGCGCGTCGCCGGTCTTCTACGTGCAGTCCGCGCGGTTCATCGTCTATGACACCGATGCCGACATCATCAGCATCCTCGGCCCCAATCGGACCGAGGATCTGGTCGGCCGCGTCGCGGCCATCCACGGCTTCGGCGGCGGCGACCCCAGCCTCGATCGCATCCGAGAGCAGCTGGCAACCGCCGGTCAGGACGCCATGTTCCCGCTCTATGAAGGCGCGTTGACGAGCGATCCGGCGATGGCGCGCAATATGCTGGATGCCTGGTATTCGATGGGCGCGGTCGTGCGCGATGCCCAGGCGACGCCAGCGCTGCGCCAGCAGATCGACGATCGCGGCGGCTATGCCCGGCGCTACGATCCGATCCGCAGCACGGTCGAGCACGAGGCGCTGAAGCGCCGCAAGCTCGATCCGCTGGGGCAGTCGTCCGATCTGAAGGTCGCCCAGGCCGACCTCTGCGCCGAGCATGGGGATCCCGCCCGCGAAGCCGCTTATACCGCCCGGGTTACGGCCGATCTTGCGCGCGCGGGCATCGCCGACATGCGCCTGATCCGCGACCTCGACATGATCGAATTCTCGTTCGGCTTTACCCGCGTCTCGGCGGTGCCGGTGACCGTCCAGAAGAACCTGCCGATGCCGGTCAGGCTGATGGGATTCCCGCGCCTTCATGACAACCGCCGCCCGGTCTATGTCATCGAGCAGCAGAACGAGGCGCTCTACGTCCGCCTCGAGCCTGCCGCCGTCGCCGAGTTCCTGCGCCGCAACGGCGTCATGGCCACCCCGGCATTAGCGCCCCGGACCATCGGCGGCGAGCTGATCGAGAATTACCGCGACTTCGGTCCGTTTCTGCGCGAGTTCGGCGTGCGCGACGACGCCAGCCAAGTGCGCGGCCGCGACATCGCGTCGACCGTTTATTTGCTGCTGCACACGCTGTCGCATCACGTCATGCATGGCATTGCGCGCTTCTCGGGGCTTGATCTCGGCTCGATGAGCGAAGCTATCTTCCCGGCCGATCTTGCCTTCCTCGTACACCGCCGCGGCATGACCGAGGACCTCGGCAATATCTCATCGATGTGGCGCGATCATAATGGCGCGTTCCTCGACTATCTGGTCGCGCGGCGCGAACTGCGATGCGGCTCCGGCACGTTGTGCGATCATCGCGGCGGCGCATGCCCGGCCTGCATCATGGTTCCGGAGACCTCGTGCATCGCCGGCAATCAGCTCCTGTCGCGCGCGTCACTGGTCGGCGGCCAAGCGCCACTATGGGATACCGACGCCAGCTTGCTCGACGGCTATTTCGCGATTGTGCGCGATCTTGCGCAAGCCTGAGGCCGGCATGTTCGTCACCGAGAATTTGAGCCCGCTCGCGCTTCTCTCCGAGCTGCTGTGCGGCGATCTGGCCGATGAGGAAAGCACGCGCCGCTTTGCCGATCTGGCCCACAACAAGGATCTCTGTCCGGGCTTTCGCAAGCGGATCCTGAGGATCTTCAGCACCTATCAGAAGCACCGGTTCGACGTGCATGATGTGCAGGCGCAGATGGACAAAGGCGTCGATGTTTTCGTCAGCATCGACGGCGACGACGGGCCCGTCGCCGTCGGTCTCCAGATCAAGAGCGACAAGGAGATCGTCGACTGGAAGGCCGGCCGCAGCAAGGACTTCATCTCCAGGCTGCGCAATCAATATACCCAGGCCCTGCAGGAGCGCAGGATCGACCAATATTATCTGGTCCTGTGCGCCGACGCCGTCGCCCACCGCGATCATCTGCGCGAGATCACGACCCGGTTCGCCGAGTACGACCGCCTGAAGATCGTCATGCCGGATGCCGCGTTCGGCTTCTTCGGGATGAGCGAGATCGAGCTTGATGTCGCGGTGACCCGGCTGCTGTGCGCAAGGGATTTCGTGCTGAAGGAGGCGCAGCACGCGGTCGGCAGCCTCCCACCGGGCGGCGCGTCGCTCGCGCTCGATCTTATCTTCCGGGCTCTGGCTGGTGAGACCAGGATGACGCACGATGAGTATACTGAACTGCTGGTCGATGCCGCGGGGCTGGATGAGGATGCCGACCCCGAGCGATTGATGGAGGCGATGAACTTGGCGATCGTTGATGATGTCGGCGTTCATGACGATTATCGGATCGTACCGGATGCTTATCCTGCGGTGTGCGCACTCTACTACGATCAGCTCGCACGTCATGGCGATCCCGGGTCGGCGAAGGCTCGCACGAGTCTGCTGCTGTTTGAACGCCGGGCCAGCATCCTTACGGTCGGCGAGGCAAGAGGGTGAGGTCACTGCGTCGATCAGGAAACGGCTCGTCGAGCTGATCGTGGCAATGAACGAGGACTGGAATCATACGTGAAGAAGCTGCTGATAACTGATGTCGATAATACGCTATTTGATTGGCAGCATTTGTGGTTCGAGAGTTTCTCGGCCATGGCGCGCCGCGCACTCGAGATTTCCGGTGTCGATCCGGATGTATTTTACGCTCAAGCCAGTGTGCTTCATCAACGTCATGGCACCAGCGAATACGCCTTTCTGCTGACAGAGCTGCCATGCCTGATCGAACTTTACGGCGACCAGATCCTTACGCGCATGCAGCCGGCGATCGACGATTACAGGACTACGCGCCGCGAGCATCTTTCGCTTTATCCAAGCGTGATCGAGACGCTGCAATCTCTCAAGGCTGCGGGGGTGACCATCGCCGCCTTCACCGAGTCGAAGGCATTTTACACCAGCTACCGGTTCCGCAAGCTTGGTTTGGATGGCGTAATCGATTTCCTTTATTCGCCACCTGATCACGCCGTTCCGGTAGACCCCGCCTCAATCCGAAAATACAACTCCGCGAGCTACGAACTAAAATCCACCGTCCATCGCTTCACACCTGAGGGGGAAGTGAAGCCACATCCCCATATTTTATCGGCGATGATCGAGGAGATCGGGTTTGGCAAAGCAGAGGCGGCCTATGTCGGAGACAACAAGCTGAAGGACGTCTCCATGGCGCAGCAGGCCGGCGTGCTGGATATCTACGCTGCGTATGGCGCGGCGCAGCATCGCGCCGAGCAATATGACCTTCTCAAGAAAGTGACTCATTGGACGCCGGAGATGGTAGCGCGGGAGGGCGAAGCGCTGAAACAGGGGGCGATTGAGCCCACCTACACGGTGCGATCGTCGTTTCGGGAGATTACGCCGATCATTTTGGAGACGGCATGAGCGACATCGGACCGCAGGTCGAGATCTGGAAGAAGATCGTCGATGTGCAACAGCACTTTAACGATCTCGAACTCCGCATCCGCAATTTTGCACTTATCGTTACCGGCGCCTTCATCGGTCTCGGCGGCTATGCCATCAAGGACGGCGGATTTGCGGAGCTTCTCGGGATTCGAGTCTCTGTTGCGGGCTTGGTAGTGTTCTGCTCACTCCTTCCGCTGGTCGCCTTTTATCTGATGGATCGCCTTTGGTATCACCGTTTGCTCGAAGGATCGGTCAAGGCGGCCGGGCCTGTTGAAGCGCGGCTGCGCGAGCTAGGATTGACCGTGGACCTGGCAGCCGAAATCACGAAAGCCAGCCCATTCGAAATTCGAGGGCATAAATTCCACTCGAAGCACAAGATGGACTGGTTCTATCGTATTATCGCTCTTGGGATTTTTCTTCTTTCGGTCATCCTCGCGTTCGGCGTGAAGCCGATCGCGCGTTTGCCAGAGGCCACGGCGGGAGCGTCTCAGCCAGCGGTCGCCGCACCGCGCACGCAATCTACTGCCGGTGATCAGAAGCTGCCAGTGTCCCCGCGATTACCTGCCAAGCATTGAAGGCCCACAGCCGATCTTTTCGCTTCAGCTTGAGAAGCGAGCCTGCTTTTGAGCGACGCACCCTAGCAAGACCGCCGGGACGTCGGCTCCGGCGTGGCGCACTTTAGCTAGTCCTGTTTCGCCTTGGTCAGCGCTTCCTCCAATGCGACACGCTGGGCCGCATGCTTTTCCGGATTGCCGGCTTTCAGTTTTCCGATGTTGATCAGCTTCCATTGGATGGCAGGAAGGTCCGCGGCTGCCGGCAAGCCGATCAGGCCGAAGTCCGGTTGCCCGTCATGAACCGAGAGCACGAACTGGGCCGCTTCGCCGACCATCCGTGACTGGATGTCCTGGACAAGCCGCTCCCGCGCCGCGAGCAACGTGTCGAGTGGCACATGCTCGACCGTCATGCCGTCGAATTCCTGCGCAAAGGCGCGGTCGATCGGGACCATGTTGGGATCGATTAGCTCGTGCAGCGGCCGCTTCGAGCAGGCGGCATAGACCAGGAAGGTTCGGAACAGATCGATGGTCAGACCTTCGTTTTCGTAGAGCAGCTGGACATCGAACAGATCGCGGGGGTGCTGGCGATCGAGCGCGGCGCAGAGCTTGCCCGCGTAGAGATCCTCGAACGCGACGACCGACATTTCCGCAAAGCCGAAGGCGTCCTCGACCGCATCGGTGACCCGCATTGTCCGCGGCGCCGCAACGGTGCCGCGGGTGACTGGCGAGACTTCGACCTTAACCTCGGCGGCGTCCGACCGGAGCAGCAGCCGGGTGTCGCCATCGCCGCCGCCGGCGATACGCTGGGCATCGACGCCACGAAGCGCCTCGTTGGCGCGCGCCACCATCCTGTCGAACGCGCTGTTGATCGCCGGCAGGGCGATCGCCCGTTCGTCCAGCGGCAGATAGGTCAGGTCGATGTCGACCGACAAACGCGGCATGTCCCGGTAGAACAGGTTGATCGCGGTTCCGCCCTTCAAAGCGAAGGCGGGTTCATCGGCGACGATCGGGATCGCTCGCACGAGCAGCTCGACCTGGGCGGCATAGCGATTACGCGCCATCGCTGGTTGCCTCCTCTCGCGGCCCTGCAAACTCTTCCGGCACGACCAGCTGATAAGCAGCGGCGAAGCGCCCCCCTTCGACGAGCGAGCGCGGGCCTTTGCCGAGATCGACTTGCGCGCGATCGACATGGGTAAGCCACCGGTGCGGATGGCGGTCGGCGAACAGGAAGAACAAGCGCTTCACCTTCACGCTCTTGCAGACTTGCAGCAATTTGGTGAGCCGCCCAGGCCGCAGCGTCGGCAATCCTTGGAAGAGCATGTCGACCTTGTGGAAGCTCTCCTGGTCGGGAAGCTCATTTAATGCTTCGAACAGTGCGCGCTCGGGCGACGAACGCCGCAGCGGCCAGTTCCACGGACTTGGCGCGTTGCCGGCGATGGGGTCGAAGTCACGGTCGTCGATGCCGACCGGGTCCGAGCCGAACAGCTGGCGGCGGCGCGGCAGGAAATGCGCGTCGACCTGCAGCCTGGGGAGCCAGCTGGGGACGTCGCCATAGAGATAGACGTTCGCGATACGGCCCAGCCCAAGATAATGACTATGGCCTTCGAGCGTGAGCGCGCTCATGCCGCCGACGTGGAAATCATAGCCCATGATCCACTGGGCGGAGAGCACCGGCAGTTTCCAGTCGCGCACATCCTGCCGGTCCGCATTGGGGTAGGGACGGCGATAGACGCCGCGCGCAACCCGTTCCAGCCAGCCCTCACGGTGATAGTCATGGGCTGAGCTCTTGGCGACATCGCTGGCCGCAAGCCAACGCGAGTCGACTAGGAAGCCGGGTGGTACCTGGTCAAGGACATATTTTAGCCGTTTTCGATTTGGTCCGGACATTCCGGACCAATTAGAAATCTTTCAAAATCTCGTCAACAGCGCGCTTTACAAAGGCCCGAAATGGTCCGCCTGAACCGGACCTAAAAGGCAACCCGCAAAGCGCCCCGCCCGGAGAACTCTATGGCGACCCTCACGTTCAACATGCAAGGCTATGTCTTCCAGGAAGGCATCCGCGTCCTCATTGCAGCGCATGGAACAACCGCCGACGCCCTCCACGAGGAGCTTGAGCGCGCCAAGGAGGATGCGCTCGCCTATCAGGAAGCGGTCGAGCGCGGCGAGACCGCATGGATCGGCGAGCGCGACGAAGACGGACATGTCATCTGGGACCAGGAGCAGGTTCATGACATGGAGATCGAGTCGAAGGTCGAAGGCCAGGCGGCGGTCCGCAAGGCTTTCATCCTCGCGCTCTACCATCATTGGGAGCGCTCCGCCCGCATCTGGACCGGCAGCGACAAGCGCGACCATGACAAGCTGGTCGCGGCGGTCTCGGCAGCCGGCACGACGATCCATCCCAGGCTCGGCGCCGTGCGCGACCTCGCCAATCTGCTGAAGCACGACAATGACAAATGGGGCCACGCGCTGCTGCAGAGCTGGGGCGCCGTCTTCCCGTACGGTTTCACCCAAGGCCCGGGCCGCACCAATTGGTATGACGCCGTGCGGCTCAGCGATGCCCATCTGGTCAAGGCCTTCGATATCGTCGCGGCCTCGGGGCCGAGCGACAACGGTTAGGCTCCGCCGTCGCCGTCGGACGCGGCCGCTAGCACCACAAGCCGGCCCATGGCTTGACATGCTGCCACCACTCGACCGGCGTCAGGACGCGGATCGGCAGGGCCGGCAGGCGATCACGGCGCCGCACGATCGTACTGCGATCGGACGTGCAGAACACGTCGCACTCGAGCCCGATTGCATGCGCCAGAAGTTCCCGGTCGTTGCGGTCCGGCAGCATGTCGAGGAAATCGGACCCGATGATCCGGCGCCCGAGATCCTGCGCAAAATCGGCCGTCTCCCCGCTGCACTCGGCGATCTCGACCGCGTAGTCCATCAACGTCTCGCGCAGCTCGTCGGTCGGCGTCTGCGAGATTTCCTCCAGCGTCTTCGCCGAAGCGACTAGGTCCCAATAGGCGCGGGAGCCGATCTGGAAGACGTGCATCAGCGCTTCGATATCGTGCGCCAGGGTCTGATGGAGGCCATCGGGCAGCGGCTCATGCTCGAAGATGTGCGCCGCATGCTTGACAAGCGCATTGACGACATTGGTATCGAGGAAGATGCGGGCCGGAATGCTCTCATACGGATATTGCGCGCAGTCCCGGCTATGATCCGCCTCGCTCCGGTAGAGCACCCATCGCCCGCTCCTCAGGTCACGCTGCTCAAGTCCCTTCACGCCGCACCTCGATTGCTGTTCCCTGGCCCCGCCGGCTTCACTCTACCGGCGCGATGCTCGCGAGGATCCCGTCTAGCCCGGCAAAACAGCCGCCAAGCGCTTTCTCGAAGTCCGGCCCCATCGCCGGCAGCGCCTCGGCCGGTGGCAGCGCGAGCCGAGCAAGGAGCTTCGCCGATACGCTGAAGCTGCCTGCGACTGCCGAGAAGCGCTCGCTGACGAGCGCGGAATTGAGCAACGCCGCCAACGTGTCGGGGGAGACCAGGGGCTCGGCCATTGTCGGCTCGATCACGATCACATGATTTTCCGCCACATAGCCGTGCTCGGCATGGGCGGCGGCGAAGGCCTCGCTGACCGCGCTCGCGTTCAGGCGGCGCCGCTGATCGCGGTTGGCCGTCCGCTGGACAATGACCGACCGGCCGCGGCTCACATAGCCAAGCCCGCCGGTCGCAGGCGGAAGATACCAGGCCGACAGCGCGGTGCGGGTGCCACCCTGGAATTTGAACACGCCATCGGCACGCACGTCCGATGCCCAGAGCACCGGCAGGCGACCCGGCGCTGGCTCGGCGAACAGCTGTTTGCGCTCGCGCTTGGGCACGACCTTGCCGACCCGAACACGGTAGCCATAGCTCGCGATCACGGCCGCCGGCTGCGACGTCGACAGCGCGAAATGCCCGGCTTTCGAGCGCGGCGCGCTCGCAACCGGCACCAGCCACGCTTCGCCGCCAGGCGATGTCGACGCCGTGCCCAGCGCAATGCGCGTGCCCTCCGCGTCGATCAGTCCGAGCGCATAGCAATCGTTCGGCGGACATGACGGACCGTGCCGCTGGAGAACGAGCAGGCAGACGTCCTGAATGGCATCGATAAAGAGATGTTCGCGCTGCTGGTGCATGTCGATGCGCACGACATTCGCCCGCCCCAGTATCTCCTCGCGCAGCCCCCTAAAATAGGGCCCGGCGATGAAGCTGGTCGGCAGCACGAACGCCAGGCCGCCGCCGGGCTTCAGCCATTCGAGGGCGCGCAGGACGAACAGCGCATAGAGGTTGGTGTGGCCGCCGAGATCGGCTTTGCCCGCGATCGCGCTGATCGCCGCAGCCCCCTTCGCCCATACCTTGCTGTAAGGCGGATTGCCGATGATCAGGTCGAAGCGGCCTTTGACATTTGCTTCCAGCGCGTTGGCCGTTTCGACGACCTTGTTGGTGGCGACGGCGACTTCGAAGTCCTGTTTGAGCGCGTCGGCGAGCAATGTGGCCGAGAGGGATGCCAGCCCGCCATCGAGTTCGATGCCCTTGATCCGCTTGACGGCGCCCGCACAGGCCCGCCCGATCTTGGTGCCGGAAGAGACGGCATGAAGGGTCATCGCCCGTGCCGTCGGCACCAGGAAAGAGCCTCCGCCGCAGGCCGGATCGAGCACGGTCGCACCAGGCCGCTCGAAAAATGGGCGCGCCGCCTCGATCGTGGCGGCGGCCAGCGACGGGGGCGTGAAATAGGCGGACAGTGATTTGCGCCGCGCCGGTTCGATCAGCAGCGCATAGGCGCTCGAAATCGCATAATCTCGCATGTCGTGGGTGAGCAACGCCAGCGCCGCGCGGGCGCGACTCTCCGCGACGATCTCCTCATCGCGGGCGAACGCCAGGCAGATCGACAATGGGTCGCCGCGCGTCAGCAATTTCGCCCGTTCGGCGCGAAGTGCAGTGAGGAACGCCGCCAAGGCTGCTGCCGGCGCGTGTATCGTCTCCAACATGTTCATGCAGCGCTTTCGACCCCCGCGTCCCGGATCGTCGCGCGCTTGTCGTCCAGCAGGTCGGCCATGTACGCACTAACGGGATCCGGCTCTACGCGCGAGCCTTCCTGCGTATCGTTTTCACTGCGGTCGATCATGTCGGCAACCTAGCTCGCGGCCCATTGAAAGGGTAATCGTAAAACACCGTGTCGAATGGCAGCTCACCACTATCAGACCGGCAGAAGCGGACCGTCTCCCATGTCCCCAATGTCGGCCGATTTGACTGCCGCTCCAGGTCAGATGAAGAATGGCGGGTTTTAGGATCGCGCCGAGGCAAGCCAGACGTCCGGGATTGGCGCGCGAAGCCGGCGTGAATGAATGGCCAGGAAGGGCAACTCGCTGCTCCAAACCAGTCAGTCCGGTTTCCACCAAAGGTTTTCGGGCACTTGTGCGAAAATCGACTTTGCTACCAGAGCATCATACTCTTCAGTAGTCTATTCATGGCTGTCGCGCGTTATGATCGGATGGCTCGCTCAAACACAACCGTCCGCGGCATTGATCATATCGGCATGACGGTCCCCGATCTCGCTGAGGCTACCCGCTTTCTCTCAAAAGCGTTCGACGCAGCGGTGATTTACGACACGCACCTGCGCACCGACCCGCCTCAGACGGGGCCGAAAGCCGAAGACATGCTTGGCTTGACCCAGAACGCAAGTGTGCTGGCTATCCGCCTGCTGCGGTTGGCCAACGGCGCCAGCATCGAGCTGTTCGAAGCGGTAAAGCCGAATGCCGCCTCGCCCAGCGGTCTGGGGGATGTCGGTATTCATCATTTCGCGGTCTACTGTGACGACCTTGACGCCGCTTTGGAGCGGGCCGTCGGTGCAGGAGCGACGGCGCTCGCAGGGCCGAACGACCTTCATGGTCCGGAAGCAGGCCCGGGAAACCGCATGAACTATGTGAGGACGCCCTGGGGCACGTTGATCGAGTTGATCTCGTATCCCGCGGGCGTATCAAGTCCGAACGGCACGGATCGCTGGACGCCGGAACAGGGCTGAACAGCGGGGCCAGCTCGTTAAAGCACAGGTTCAGCTTGGCGGGACCGCTGCCGATGGTGCACAATGCCAAGGAACGGTCTGCGGAACTACACCGGTATATTGCCGAGGCGATAGGCTACCGTGCCGTTTGGCGGCGAAGCGCCAACGCGCATCCAAGGCAACCAAGGCCACCTGCCGCAACCACTGATGCCATCGCGCGTGGCGTTCCATCAGCCAGTATCCCGGCAAAAGCAGAGCCGATCATCCCGCTGCCATACTGGACGGCTCCCAGCAACGCCGAGACCGCGCCCGACTGTCCCTTGTAGGATGAGAGTGCGCCGGCAACCGAGTTGGCCACCACGAGGCCGGTAACGGACACGAACAGGAAAAGCGGGATCGCCAGGCCCACAACGCCACCCCAGTCGAGAGCGGCATCAATCGCGACGACGATCCCCGCCAGCGCCGCGACGGATGCGCCGACCAGCAGCATGCGATCAAGGCCAACCCGTGCGACCATGCGCCCGTTGATGAAGTTGGTCGTCATCATGCCGACGATGCCGGTTCCGATCAGCAGGCCGTAGGCGCTCGCGGGCACATGGTGGTAATCAATGTAGGCGAAGGCCGATCCAGCGATGTAGGCGAACGTGCCGGCAAAGAAAAAGCCGCACGTGCCGGCATAGGCGAGCAGTCTCAGGTCCCGGATCAGGAGCCCATAGTCGGCAAAGGCCCGCACGAGCGGCGCCGTGCTGCGGCGGCCGGCTGGCAACGTCTCCGGCATCATGGTGAGCGCCGCCAGCGTCAGCAGGCCAATGCCGACCAGCGTCCAGAAGATCATGCGCCAGCCCGCGAATGCGAGGATCTGTCCGCCAAGGATCGGCCCGACGAGCGGCGCGATTGCCATCACCGTCATCAATGTGGACAGCATGCGTGCCGCCCAGTCACCGCTGTGCAGATCGCGCACCATGGCCCGGGCCAGCACCACGCAGGCGCTCGCGCCAAATGCCTGAACCAGGCGGCAGGCGATGATCGACGCCGCACCCGTGGCCAGGGCGCACCCGCCCGACCCGATCACGAACAGCACGACGCCGATGATGACGGGCAGACGCCGTCCATACCGGTCCCCGATCGGTCCCCAGACGAGCTGCCCCAGGCTGAAGCCGACGAGGAACCCGGAGATAGTGAACTCCATGGCGCCCGTAGCGGCGTGCAGCGTCCGCGCCATCGTTGGTAGTGCCGGCAGGTAGAAGTCGGTGGAGATGGACGCGAACGCCATGAGCAGGGCCAAAATGGCCATGATGCCCCGGCCGGCCGGCCCTTCGGCAACATCGTCCACGCCAGCAGTTGCGTAGCCGCTGCTAGGGGTCTCGGTTGCCGCCGGTGCGATCAGCGACATGCGCTGGCATCGCCGGTCTTAGCGCACAGCCTAATCGGATCGGTCTCGATCAGTTCGAGCGATCGGACCATCATGGCGGTGCCGTTCTTGTATTTCAAGAAGTGCGCCGATCGCAGGTGCGCCTCATAGGCGGCCTGATCGGCATAGACCTCCATCAGCCGGATCGACGTAGGTTTCCCCCGCACCGCGACGGCGTTGAGCATCAGCACGCCGGGCTCGACCCGAACCGAGGTCTCGACCTCCTCCGAGAGGAACGCCCGGTAGCTGTCGAGATGTGCCGGATCGATCTCGAGTTCGGCGATCCGGACGATCGGATTAGATTGGGCCTGCGCCATGACGCTTGCTCCTGACAAGGGGACGAGAATGGCCGCGAAGGCGATCAAGCGGGCGACATGAGAGGCGCTATGCATCGGGCGTGACCGCGTAACGCAGCGCGAGTGCGCCGTGGTCGAGGCGGTCGCAAGCCAGCAGCGACAGCCGGACCTTGCCATTCAGGCCGTCCGGCCCTGCCTCGACGATCGCCGGGCTCGGTGAGCCGTCGAGCGCGGGCGCGAGCACCACGCGCAGTTCGTCGACCAAGCCGGCGGCTAGGAATGATCCGTTCACATGACCGCCGCCCTCCAGCAGCAAGGTGGCGATGCCGAGTTCGTCGGCCAGCGTGGCGAGCAGCGGCGCAAGCGCCATCCCTTCGTCCTGCGCGACCAGATAGGAGACGCCGTCGCCCGCCAGTTCCGCCAGATGGCTTTCGGGTACGTCGTGACCCAGCAGCACGACGACATGATCGCCGCCGACGTCCGGCTTGGCGAAGTGCAGCTTGCCCGACCGGTCGAGCGCGATCGCGAACGGGCCTTCGCGCGTCGCGAAGTGGAACGGGCGCGGCGGCGTGCCCGGATTGGCAGGGGGATGCGGCTCGCCCTTGGCCATCTCGGCCATCGTCGTACGGCCGACGATCCAACCGTCGCCGTTTATTTCACCATGGAGCGCCTCATAGGCGGCGCTCCAATCGCGCGTCGTGCCGTCGGGGCTTGCTGTCCAACGGCTCGGATGGAGGCGACCATCAAGCGAGGACGTCATCAGGCAGATGATCCGGGGGCGGCTGGTCGACATGGTTCTTCCTGGTGGTGGTGATCGAAGCGTCGGCCCGCCTCATCAAGAGCGCGTGTCTGTCAGCGCGTGTCGGGATCGGGGCCGCCGCGCCTGTTCTGGTCGAGCGCGTCGATCGCCGCGATGTCCTCGATGGCGAGCGCGAAGTCGATCACGTCGATGTTCTCGGCGATCCGCGCCGCCTGCACCGACTTGGGTATCACGGAGACGCCGCGATCCAGATGCCAGCGCAGGATGATCTGCGCCGGGGTCTTCCCATGGTGTTCGGCCAACGCGACGATCACCGGATCGGTCAGGGGATCGTTTCCGCTCTCCCAATAGCGGTTCACGCCGCCGATCGGTGACCAGGCCTGAGTGACGATGTTGAGCCGGTCGTTGGCCGCCCGCAAATCATTCTGGATGAAAAAGGGGTGCAACTCGACCTGATTGACCGCCGGGACGATCTCGGTTCGCGCCAGAAGCGCGTCGAGATGCGCAGGCGTGAAGTTGCAGACGCCGATCGCACGCACGCGGCCTTCCGCCAGCAGCCGCTCCGCTGCCTTCCAGGACGCGACCGTCTCCTCGAACCGCTTCGGCATCGGCCAGTGCAGGAGATAGAGGTCGAGCACGTCGAGGCCGAGCGCTTGCATGCTCGCGTCGAACGCCGTCAACGCCCGGTCGTAGCCATAGTCGTCGGGCTTGAGCTTGGTGGTGACAAAGATTTTGCACCGATCGACGCCACCGGCACGGACGCCGTCGCCGACCTGCGCCTCGTTACCGTAGGCGGCTGCCGTGTCGATCAGACGATAACCGTTCGCCAGCGCCGTGCGGACCGCGTCGATCGTCTCCCCCACACCACTTTGGAAGACGCCGAGGCCGAGTGCCGGCATGGCGACGCCGTTGTTTAAGGTAAGCATGGGTGCGGTCGGCATGCGTAAGGCTCCGAGGCTTTGTCGGGGACAGCCCCTGCTTAGAGGCCGGCTTCCTCGAAGACCTTCTTGACGATGGGCAACGCCGTCATCGTGGGCGGCCAACCGGCATAGAAGGCGATCTGCGTGATCGCCTCGACGATTTCGGTCTTCTTCAGGCCGTTCTCGAGCCCCTTCTTGACGTGGAAGGCGAGCTCGTTGTGACGGTAGCCCGCGACCAGGCAGGTGATCGTCGTCAGGCTGCGGTCGCGCGGGGACAGCGCGGGGTTCTCCCAGACGTCGCCGAACAGCACCTTGTCGGTGATCTCGGCGAGGTGCGGCGCGATGTCGCCGAACGATTTGCGGGCGTTGGTCGGTTCGGTGGGCATGATCGTCTTTCCTGGTACGGCCGACCACGGCACCGCGGCGGCGAGCGCCCCGGTGACCGCAGTGCGGCGAGTGATGTCGAGATCCACGAGGCTCAGTGGGCGGTGAAGCCGCCGTCCACCGGCAGCGCCACGCCGACGATGAAGCTCGCGCCCGGGCTGCATAGCCACAGCACCGTCTGCGCCATTTCCTCGGCCGTGCCGAGCCGGCCGATCGGCTGCTGCTTCAGGAACTCGTCCATCGCCGCCTTCTGCGTCTTGAGCATGTCGGCCACCATTGGCGTCTCGATGACACCCGGGCAGATCGCGTTGATACGCACGCCTCGGGGCGCGTATTCGAGCGCGGCGCTCTTGGTCAGCCCGATGACGCCGTGCTTGGAGGCATGATAGGCGACCCGCTCCGGCAGCCCCACCAGCCCGCCCAGCGACGAGCAATTGACGATCGCGCCGGAGCCCTGCTTCCGCATCTGCTTCAGCTCATGCTTCATGCAGGCCCAGATGCCGCGCAGGTTCACGCTGTGCACCTTGTCGAACTCCTCGGCGGTCTCGTCGGCGGCGTCGGACGGGGGCGCCTGGATACCGGCATTGTTGTAGGCGAAATCGAGCCGGCCGAACTCGGAGACGGCACGCTCGACCAGCGCTGCCGCCTGCGCCTCGTCGGAAACGTCGCAGGTCATGCCGATCGCCTTGTACCCCGCCGCGGTGAGCTTGGCCGCGGCCTCCTGAATCGCGGACTCGTCGAGGTCGCCCATGACGACCGCAGCCCCGCTCTTGGCGAAGGCTTCGGCGGTGGCGTAGCCCATGCCGCCTTTGGCGCCGGTGACGACGGCGACCTTGCCGGTAAAATCGTAGGTGGGGTTCATCGCATGTCTCCGGATGATGTCAGTTGGCGAGCGTGGCGTTGTCGATGACAAACCGGTACCGGACGTCGCTGCGCTGCATGCGATCGTAGGCCTGCTCGATCTGCTGGATCGCGATGGTCTCGATGTCGGCGACGATCCCGTGCGCGGCACAGAAGTCGAGCATCTCCTGCGTTTCCTTGATGCCGCCGATCAGCGTGCCGGCGATCGCACGGCGACCCCCAATCAACTGTCCGACGCTGGGTGACGGATGCGGATGCTCGGGCACGCCGATCAGGACCAGCGTACCGTCGATGGCAAGGAGCGCGGTGTAGGCGTCGAGGTCGTGGCTCGCCGCGACCGTGTCGATGATGAGGTCGAAGCTGTCGGCGTGCGCGGCCATCTCGTCGGCGTTGCGGGACACAACGACGTCGTCCGCGCCCAGCGCCCGGGCGTCGTCGCGTTTGCCGTCCGACGTCGTGAAGGCGACGACGTGCGCGCCGAGGGCATGGGCCAGCTTGATCGCCATGTGCCCGAGCCCGCCGATCCCGACGACGCCTACCTTCTTGCCCGGCCCCGCTCCCCAATGCTTCAGCGGCGACCAGGTCGTGATCCCCGCACACAGCAATGGTGCCACCGCGGCAAGCTGGTCCTCGGGATGGGTGACCCTCAGTACCATCGCCTCGTCGACCACGATCGACTGCGAATAGCCGCCGAGCGTGTGACCGGGCGCGTCGGCGATGGGCGAGTTATAGGTGAAGGTCGTGCCGTTACGGCAGAATTGCTCCAAATCCCGCTCGCATGCGGAACAATGGTGGCAGCTGTCGACCATGCAGCCGACGCCGACCGCCTGCCCGACCGCAAAGCCGGTGACCTCGTCGCCGACGGCGGTGACATGGCCGACGATCTCGTGACCGGGCACGCACGGGTAGAGCGTACCGCCCCATTCGCTGCGGACCTGATGCAGGTCGGAATGGCAGACGCCGCAATGGCTGATGGCGATCTGCACGTCCCTGGGACCGGGCGTCCGACGCTCGATCTCCATCGCCTGGAGCGGCTTGTCGCCTGCGGTGGCACCATAGGCTTTGATGGCCATCTCGGCTTCCTTTCACCTTAAGCGGCCCGGTGTCATGGAGCTGCTTTTCAAGAAGGCAGATAGGAGGCATTGCGGCCGAGCATTAGCCGCCGGCGGGTTCATGCGGTCGTGAGGTTTTCTCAACACCGTCGGTGTTTCCGACGCGCGGGCGCATGGCCGGCGGTAACTATGTTACTGTCAGACAACGGCGGCCATCACTTTTCCCGGCGACAATGATGTGAGCCGACGGTGGCCGCCAAGTCTATCTGGCCAGTCTTTCGCATCTCGGTAAGCTAGACTTCGACACTTCGTGCCTTGGGGCTGCGAAGAAGGGTAACCTTACGCATACTAGCGACGTCCAGCGGATTCGAGGATAAGCGCGGCGATCTCGCTAGGATGGGAGATCATCGAGAGGTGGCTGGCTTTCAGCTCGATCGTTCTGGCGCCCATGCGTTTGGCCATGAAGCGCTCCAGGTCCGGATCGATTGTCCGGTCGTCGGCGGAGACGGCGTAGAAGCTCGGCTTGGCGCGCCAGGCCGCCTGCGTCGTGCGGCCCGTCATGAGGGCTTTGTGGAAGGGTTGCTGGACGGCGTACAAGGCCCGGGCCTTGGCCGGCGGCAGATCACCGGCGAAGTCGCGCAGAAACGCTTCTTCGCTAAGGCGCCCCTGATCCCCGTCGAAGACGATCCCGGTCGAAGCAGGCGGCGTGGCGAACCGCTTGGCCAGCGCGGCATAATCCTCGCCCAGATCTGGCGCACGCGCCGCGACATAGACGAGGGCCGAAACGCCTGGAGCGACGCCGACCTCGGAGACGATCATGCCGCCGAAGGAATGCCCGGCGAGCACGGTCGGGCCGACCTGTCGCGCGATCACCCGGCGGGTCTCGGCGACGGCATCGTTCAGCGTCGTAAGCGGGTTCTGTACCGAAGTGACGTTCAGCCCTGCCGCCTGGAGACGGGGGATCACCTCCGACCAGCTCGATCCGTCGGCGAACAGGCCGTGGACGAGCACAACGTTCTGGGCCGGCGCGGGCGCCGCCACGCGCGCGATCGCGGGCACGAGCACGCTCGCCGCGCCAAGCGCCGCCAGCGAGGCGAACGCTCGCCGGTCTACTTCGAGTCTGAGGGTCATCGCGCGTTTCTCCGGTGATCGTTCCTGTCTCTCAAGCCATCGGACACGCGAGCGCGGCGGATATTCCCCGGCCCCAAGAAAAAAAGACCGGCCGTCAGCTCTCGTTCGACACACTCGCCCGCACGACATCGGCTATGGCGTGGAGATCATGTCCGGGCTGGTCGGACACGACGCTGAAGCCGACGCCGCGCCGCGACCAAGCATAGCCCGTCACGCCATCGACCGGCACCGATCGCATGGCGGCATCGGTGTCGATCCCGACCATCAGGCGGACCATCACACCGATCCGCTGGCCGCCGCGGCCATATTCGAATAGCGCCGCCGAGCCCTGTCGGGTCGGAACGAGGCGTCCGCCGAGAAGCGTATAGCCTGCGGCGCTCAGATCCGGCGCCAGAACCGCACGGCCCGGTCGACCGGCATCGAGCCCGACGCGCAGCACCGGGCGGCCGTTCTCACGCGCGATCGGTTGCGGATCGGACGCAAACACCCGCTGGGCCACCGCCGCCTGCTGCCCGAGCGAGGCCAAGCCATGCGGCTCGGGGGCCCCCCGCCCGATCCAGCCCGCCCCCGTGCCGAGCACGAAGGCGACCGCGATGCCGGCAGCGATGCCTCCGCCGGGCCACCGATGCCGGTGCCGGTCCGGGATCAACCGATACGGCAGAAGGTTCGAGGGAACCGGCTCGGCGGCCCTGGTGGCCAAGGCGTGGCGCAGGGCGGCGCTATCCGCCTGCCATTCGCCGACCCGGGCGGCGACGTCGGGATGCGCGTCGAGATAGCGTTCGACCTGAGCATGCCTGTCGGCATCCAGCAGGCCGTCGACGTACCCGTGAAGATCGTCCTCGCCGATGGCGCGATCGGTGTTGGTCATGGCTTGCCCCGCACATCGGCCTCGGCCCGGTGCGGACCCGTCTCGCGAAGCCTATCGCGTGCCCGGCTCAGCCGCGACATGACGGTGCCGAGCGGAATGTCCAAGGCCGCAGCGACGCTCTTATAGTCGAGCCCTTCCACCGCCACTAGAAGCAGCACTGCGCGCTGGTTTTCCGGCAGACGGTCGAGCCGACGCAGGACGTCGCGCAACTCCACGGCATCCTCCTGATCCCCCGCGACGGCGACGTCCGCCGCGGCCCGATCGACCAGCACGGCATCCCGCACGCGCCGGTGGCGCCATTGGTTGACGAACAGATTGTGCATGATCGAGAACAACCATGGCCGCAGGTCTCCCGCGCCGCGCCGCGTGTCGATGCCGTCGATCGCGCGGAGCAGGCTTCCCTGCACAAGATCGTCGGCGTCGTCGCGGCCGCGCAACAGGGCGAAGGCGTACCGGCGAAGCGCCGGGATATGCCTTTCCAGGGCAGAAAGACGCTCCATCCGAATGCTCGTACGGTTTCGGCTCGACCCCGCCTAGCCTGCCGCAGCGATCTGGCCACGATCCGGAGAACCGGGCTCGATCGGCCATCCCGAGCGGGGACACTCGGCTTACCACCCGCCGATCGTCCTCGGTTCCGCAGGGACAACCTAGCTCACGATTGGATCAGCGATGGCCTCGGCGACGCCGAGTTCGGCTTGGCGCGTGAGATTGGCGGCGACGGCCTGACTGTCCTCATGCGCGTCGATGTCGACCACCTTGCCCCAGCGCATCCGCACGATGTGGACCCCGCGGTTCCGATAGGGCGAGCCGTCCGGCAGCTCGTCGGTGGCTGACCAGCGGACGATGACCGTCGTGTCGTTCGGCAGGCCCTTGACCCACACGTCCTCGACCGTGAGCGTCAGATGGCGGCCCAGCCGGCCGAGACGGCCGAACCAGCGGCCCAGCGCGTCCCTGTCGTGCCGCTCACCGCCGAGTGCGTGGGCGCCACCGAAGCGGTGATGGATACCGGGCGTGCAATCGCCCAGCAGCGCGTCGAAGTCCTTGTCGTTGACGTGCAGGAAGTTCTTGCGCGCGATCCGCTTGACCATGACGTGATACAAGACCGGCCTCCGTTGTTGACGCCGTCAATATAGCCGTACCATTGACGCCGTCAACATCGCTCGGCAGGAAAGTCGCATGGCCTATCATCACAAGGACGCCCGCGCGGCGCTGCTCGCTGCTGCAGCGGCGATGCTGGAACGGGAGGGCGCGGCGGGGCTGTCGTTGCGCGGTGTGGCGGAAGCCGCGGGGCTTTCGCGCCAGGCGCCCTACAACCACTTCGCCAACAAGGAAGCGATGCTCGCCGAGCTGGTCGGCGACGGCTTCGCCGAGCTGTCGCGCTGCATGGATGCGCCGGCCGAGGCCGCACCGTTCTCCCGGCTGGTCGCGGCAGCGGATGCCTACATCGCGTTCGGCACCGAGCGACCGGCGCTGTTCCGGCTGATGTTCGCGCGCGAGCTGGTCGACGTGCGTCGGCATCCGGGCGTCCAGGCCAAGGCGGATGCAGCGTTGGCCGCCCTTTCAGCCATCGTCGGCCAGGTCGTGGCGGCCGATGCGGTCGGCGACGCGACGCTCGTCGCCTGGAGCCTCGTTCACGGCTATACGGAATTGTGCATCGAGGCCGGTATCGACGATCCTGCCGCGCGTCCCGGGAGAGCTCACCTGTTCGCACGCGCGGTCACCGGCTTGGCGAAGTGAAGCAACGATGTCTTTCGGTAGGGCTGGTCGATCGCCACCATGCCTTGAGCTTAGATCCCGAGCGGATGGAGTTCGCGGATGAGATCGGTGAGCAGCCGCAATCCGGCCGGGAGCTGGCGGCGGCTGGAATAGTAGATGTGGAAGCCTGGGCCGGGCGAGCCGGACCAGTCCTCCAGCACGTAGCGGGCCTGTCCCGCCGCGACCAGCGGAGCGACCAGCGGTTCGGGCGCGTACATCAGTCCGACGCCTGCCAGCAGCAGGCTGACCATGATGCGGCTGTCGTCGAGCAACAGGGGACCGGGCACGTCGACGACGATCTCTTCCCCGTCCTTGTCGAACTCCCAGCGATAGACGGTGTCGTCGCCGATCCGGAAGCGCAGGCAACGATGCCGTTGCAGGTCGTCGGGATGCTTCGGCTCGCCGAACCGATCGAAATAGGCCGGTGCTCCGGTGACGACCCAGCGAAAGTCCGCGGAGAGCCGTTGTGCGATCATGTCCTCCGGTACTGTCCCGCCATAGCGAATGCCCGCATCGAACCCGCCATCGATGACGTCGATCAGATGGTTGTTCACCGCGACATCCACCTCGATGTCGGGATAGCGTTCAACGAACGTCGGCAGGACCGGCGCAAGCAGCAGCGTGGACGCATCGCTTGGCACGCTGAGCCTGATGCGACCCGTGGGGGCGTCCCGAAAACGGTTCAGCCGCTCCACCGCATCGCCGATCTGGTCGAACGGGCTGCTGATGGAAGCTTGCAACTCCTCGCCGGCGGCGGTCAGCGTCACGCTGCGATTGGTGCGGTTGAGCAGACGCACGCCCAGCCGCGTCTCCAGGCCCTTGAGCGCGTGGCTAAGTGCCGACGCGCTCACGCCCAATTCGAGACCCGCACGGCGAAAGTTGCGATGCTTCGCGATTGCGATAAAGTAGTAGAAATCCGCGAGATCGGACCGGCTCAATTGCATGGTCGCGATCCTGCGCGGTTCAGCCTCCATTGGCAACGCAAACCCCGTCGTTCGGATCAGCGAGGTGCGGCGGGTGCCTGATGGTATTGACCGTCCGTAACTGGCTCCAGCCAATCAACGTTGCGACCGTCCACCGTCTCGGTAGCGGAGAGCTGGACCATGCCGCCGTCGGGCGCCGCACCATGCCAATGCTTCACGCCCGGCGGCGTGTAGACGGTGTCGCCCGCACAGATGCGCATGACGGGACCGCCCTCCTGCTGGGTCAGGCCGCAGCCCTTGAGAACGTAGAGCGTCTGTCCGGCAGGATGCGTATGCCACCGGCTTCGTGCCCCCGCCGCGAACGTTACCTGGCCAAATGCCGCGCGGCCGGGAGCCACCGGATTGGCCAAGGCTGTCACCGTAGCCCGGCCGGTGAAGCTCGTCGCCGGACCCGGCTTGGCCGTCATCGAACCAGCACGGGTGACCACCTGCTGGTTCGAGGCGGAGGTGTCCTGAGCCGCGACGATGGTAGACGACAGGATCACGAGGGAAGCTGCCAGGATGGGTGTCTTCATGATGGCGCCCTTCAACGCTGATACTGGTCGTCGGTGACCGGCTCGAGCCAGTCGACGTTCTTTCCGTCGACCATCTCGGGGACATCGCAGAATGTCTTTCCGAACGTACGCTAAGGGAGATTGCCGATCCCGAGATCCGCAGGCCTGGAACCATTCGCAAGCGCTGTCGATCGCGCGCTAGAAGACCTTTCGCATCGAAAGGGCGATCACTCGCCCTAAAGGATCGCTCAGGATGCCATAGGCTCTGCTGCCAGTATCCCCCATGCCTGCGAAGCGGGGACGTGCATTGAATAGATTGTCGACAGAGATTTTCAGGCGAAAGCGACTGGGGTTTGAAGCGTCATCGCTGCGCCCGAAATCATAGAAAAAATCCGTGTTGAACAGCGCTAGGGCGGCGATGCGGGATGCTTGGGTGTCGTCTACTCCTTGACCGCCTTTATACCCGCTCTTCCAGGTTCCCACGGCATTCGCGCCGAATTGCCTGCCACTTACCGTCGCCTGCAGAACGATGCGGTGACGAGACGGGGTGGCGGCGGACAGGTTCAAAGGATTGCTGATGACGTCCACGACCGGACCGTCACGTGTCAGCCGAATGCGATCGTCGAGGACGACGGTGTGATTTATCCCGATGTCCCAGTTGAGCCCTCTCGCATCGTTCGAACCTGCCGCCGTTGATCGGGCGCGGATCATCCCGAAGGTATGCAAATTCCAAGAAACCGTTCTCGAAACCTCGCTGACACCAGAGAACGGCCGGCTATCATACGAGGTGAGCACACCATCAGGTGTCCGCACAAACAGCTGTGGCAGCAACCGTTCAACCGATGCGGAAGGCGATGAAAAGCTGAGTGTCGGGCGTCCGATCCGCGCCGCTGAATACGATGCTGAGAACGCAAAGCGCCGCCATGATCCGTTTGCTCTCACGGTGTCAGTCGATGCGGTGGACTGCTGCAAAAGAGGACTCCCGCCGCTTACAATGGTGACCGGCACGGTCTTTCCCGATCTATCGTCATAAAGAGCGACATCGCGATTGTAGATGATCGGCGAGTACAAACTCGCAGCCGCTGGCAACGAAGGCTGGGACGAGTGCAGTACAGACAGGGTGATAGCAGGGATAGGCCTCCAGTCCACGCCGTAGCTGTACGAGAGAGTTTTTCCTATTCCAGCCGCATAGAAATAGTCACTGCCGACGATGGCGGTAAGATTGCCTAAAAAGCTACCTGACTTCGTGATGGGAAGCCGCGAGTTCTGGGTTGCCGTATACGATGAGTATGCGATCTGGCTGGGCTGAAAAAACGACGGGCTCATCTGCGTCCAACTCTTCGTAGCGCCAAAGCCGAGGGCAAGATTTATCACGCCGGCAGGAAGGGTTGCAATATTGCCG
>NZ_JBWKVV010000014.1:0-39070 GCF_059421875.1 Sphingomonas sp. GW821-FHT02B09 | reverse complement strand
CGCGGGGTGGAGCAGCCCGGTAGCTCGTCAGGCTCATAACCTGAAGGTCACAGGTTCAAATCCTGTCCCCGCAACCATTCCAGTTTTCCCAAAGCGTCCCGGTTAGTCCCGGGACGCTTTTTTTGTGCCTGTTGCCAATCGGTTACGCGGAGCCATCGTGTCCCGCGAGGTGCCGGCGCGTGCCCCGGAGACCCGGCACGTCGATTTGCTTTTGGGGGTGCTGAAGGGGGTGTCGTGGGGGCGCGAAAGGAGTGGTACCCCCAATGGCCCTCAAGGAACTCGATGTAAAATACGCGACCAAGCGCGATCGCGACTACAAGCTCAGCGATGGCGGTGGCCTCTATATCCTGATCCGCCCGAACGGCTCGAAGCTGTGGCGGATGAAATACCGCTTCGACGGCAAGGAGAAGATGCTGTCGTTCGGCAGCTATCCCGACCTTAGCCTCGCCGACGCCCGCGTGAAGCGGACGAAGGCGAAGGCGGCTTTGGACGATGGCAAGGATCCGGGTGCCAAAGAGGGCGCGCCGGTGTCGGCGATGACGTTCGAAGCGGTCGCGAGGGAGTGGCACGCATTGCGTCTGGATTCCCTCGATCCAGGACATGCCGAGCGGCTGATGGCGCGACTCGAACGCGACGCCTTTCCGGCGCTCGGGCGCAAGAAGATCGGCGAGATTACACCGGCGGACGTGCTGGCGATGGTGCGCAAGGTCGAGGCCCGCGGCGCGCTCGATGTCAGCCGACGCCTGAAGCAGCACGTCAACCAGATCTACCGCTTCGCCATTCCCAACGGTTGGGCGCTGCACGACCCCGCCGCCAGCCTGGGTGATGCCCTGAAGCCCAAGCCGCGTGTGAAGCACATGGCCCGCGTCGGCTTTCAGGAGCTGCCGGACCTGGTGCGCGCGATCGATAGCTACGACGGTGAAGAAAATCCACGGCGACGTGCCGTCACTCGAGCGGCGCTGCTGTTCACGCTCCTGACCTGGGCGCGGACCGGCGAGACGCGGCTTGCGCGCTGGGACGAGTTCGAGAACCTTGACCGAGCCGATGCGCTGTGGCGGGTGCCGGCCGAGCGGATGAAGATGGACCGGGAACATCTCGTGCCGCTACCGCGGCAGGCGGTCGCGCTGATCGTCGATCTACGCGAATACAGGACTTCGGACTTCGTGTTCCCCGGCGAAAAGCCGAACAAGCCCTTGTCGCAGAATACCATGATCTATGGCTGCTACCGGATGGGCTATCGCGGCAAGCAGACGGTGCACGGCTTCCGTGGCATCGCGTCGACCTGGGCGAACGAGGCGGAGATATATCGGCCGGACTGGGTCGAGATGGCGCTCGCTCACAGCGACGAGGACGAGGTCAGGGGCGCCTACAACAGCGCACTCTATCTCAGTCCTCGCCGGCGGATGCTGCAACGCTGGGCGGACATGATCAGCGGGTTGATTGCACCACCCGCCGCGGCCAATGATCGCGATCACTCAGGCGCGGTGACGATGGACGTTGATTCCACTCCACGGTTGGATGTGGGCGCTCGCCGATCCTTGCCATAGCTGGCAGGGTCGGCGATCCAGCGCTCCACCTCGGACTCGCGCCAGCCGACGGAGCGCGGGGTCAGTGGCACCTGTTTCGGAAAGCTGCCGTCCTTGATGAGACGGTATAGTCCCGACTTCGGCAAGCCGGTCTTCCACAACACCGCGCTCAGACGCAGGATGCGATCGTGATCCATTATTGCAAACCGATTCCCATTCGGCCTGCCCGCATCCCTGATATTCCAGCCAGCCCTTGCATTGGCAAGGGGCGGAGTGATGGCCAACCGTGCCGTTGAGGTACAGTATCCGCGGGACAACGGTTCTGCTGACGTATGCCTTTGCATGCCCGGGAAAGGCGCCTCTGGCTTTTGCCGCAGCGCCTCACCATCTTCCTCGTCTACAGTCTTGACCACCCGACACCGTGACAAATGCAGGATGACACGATCATGGCATCAGAGGGCTTATCGTTCGAAGGCTTTTTCAACGCTATTCACGCCTCCTTGGCAAAGGACGGCTATGGCAATCCGGGTCGCACCGCGATGAACGCAGGGTCGTTCGATTTCGACGACATCGGCATCCTCCCGCTTCGCGCATTTCAGTTCGGCGTGGCCTACCTCGTTTACGAGCAGGAGTTGCCCGAAAGCTACAATGTCCGAGCCTCGACGCTGACCTCCGGAGCGGACGCCTATGCCCTCCTTGAGGAAATTCAGCGCGATGCGAAGGGTCGGGTTTTGACGAATATCTGATGTGCTACGCCTGCTGAATGTCAAAACCAATGACCAACGATGATTTCGATCTGCCGGCATGGGAGTGGCCATCAGGATCCGGCGCAGCTCTGTGTTACAAGCGTCAAATCGAATTGGAGCACAAACTGCGCGGACGTCGAAGTGTGTTCCTCGACGTCAATTTCTGGATTGATTGTCGGGAAGCCAAATTTAGTAATGACGTGGCAGCCGAGAAGCGACGTCTTTACGACGCTCTGCGGCGTGGCGTAGAAGAACATCGCATAATCTGCCCAATATCGAGTGATATCCTCACCGAGCTGACCAAACAGGATGACGCGGCCTTCGCCGCTACCATGGCTGTGGTCGATGAACTCACGCAGGGTGTGGCGATGGTCCCGCATCGAGAACGTCTGATCATAGAGGTCGAGCGCTTTCTCGGTGGTTTTGCGGCCTCAATGGCTGCGCCGCACCGCCCGATCTGGACGGCCTTTGTCTTCGCCTATGGCTATCAGGATCTTTGGCCACCGGCACCGGTGCATCGCGCCGAGCAACTTCTGCTGACGATGACAGACGCTGGCTGGTATCTGCCGCCCAGCAAAGGCGTGCCGGCTCTCAGACGGGCAGTGACCAACGCGCGGGAAGAGAGCGAGCGGGCGGCGGAGAGAATGAACCGCGGGGCCGAGGAGCATCGGAACGAGGCGGCCGGGTATGACGCTATTCTTCGTTGCGAGCTCATCGGAGCTGCCGATCTTTTGTCCGGCCACCTGTCTGCCGAGTATGATCGAATGGCTGCGGTCGCCGGCGCGCCTCCCGGCGACGAAAGCCTGAAGGCCGCCGTCACACAAATGGCGGCACTCGGTATGCAGAAACCCGTAGGAAGGCGAGCGTTCGGCAACATCGTCGTTCCCGCTACGCTTCACGCTGCATTTCGAGCGGAGAAAAACAGGCGTGTTAAGCCGAACGACATCTTCGACTTTCGTCACGCCGCCGCGGCGTTGCCGAATTGCGATGCGTTTTTTACGGAAGGCAAGTTGAGCCGGTTGCTGGCGAGCGGGCACGTCGGGCTAACGAACGCCTACCCGTGCAGGGTCGCTGCCTCCCACTCGGAGGCTTACGAGGTGCTGCGCGCTCTACAAGTCGTCTGATATCAGCCACGCAGATGTACCACAATATCGTTAAGCGATGCCGGCAGTGCTCGCCCCAAAAGACGAATCGGACTTTATCGATCGCTTAAGTGCGCCCTTATGTTCTTTGCGGCTTGCGGCATGGCGGTGTCATACCACGAGGGATGGCTTTTGATCCCGCCATACCCATAAATCGCCCGGCCATCCTGATCTCGGCTGAATAAAAGACGTACGTTGTTGCTACCATTGAAGAAGGCTCTGATCTCGAAGATCGCCGTCGTACCATCCGCGCCGAGCTTCTTCACCAGATCCCCATCGATGCGATAATCTGCCGCGTGGGCGATGCTGACCGAGCGCATGATGAGTTGCTCCAATCCGGGCCGCCGGCGACATTCGTCGAACCACTCATCGATCTGTGCATCCTTGACGGCATTGCCGGTCAGCGGGCCCCAATTCTCGAATCGATGTTGCGCACGTGCTTCGGCATCGCGGGTTGCGAGCGAAGCGGCTGTGGCGTCGTCCCAGACGTTCTCGACGACTTCCGAACGTACTTCAGTCGACGTGGCCGTCATCATGTCGAACCGGACCTTATCCGAACGCCAGCGCTCGTGTGATCCGATACTCAGCAATACCCCGCCGTCCAGCGCGCAGGCGACGAGTGTGGACTGACCATCCGGGTCGAACGTGTTGTCGAATGTTCCATCCAGCAGATGCGGATCCATCTCGGCCTGCAACTCGGGGTCGAGCGCGGCCTGTGCCGGAGACTGTTGGTCGAGCGTTTGCAGAAAGAACAGGACGGTATCGCGGAAACGACGGCGATCAAGGGCCAGGCCGTCTGCCAGCACCTTGTAGTCCGGCGACAGCGCTAGCTTGGAGGCGCGGATGCTACACATCACCGGTAGGCTGATCGCCTGTTCCTTGATGAGCCTTGCGATCCCCGTTCGCAGCTGATCGAGCAAGACCATCGACAGCTCCAGCGTTTCCGCCGGAAAGCTCAGGCTATTGAGATACGCGCGAGCCATTCACGATAGTCCGATCAGATCGATGATGGCTTGATCGAAGAAGCCTTCTGGCCAATCCGAAATGTTTCCATTGTCACCGATCACGATCTTTTCCGGACCGCCCCCCTCCCCACCGCCACCGAAGAAATGGATAGCGGTCTGTCCTGCAGGCAGGATGCCTTCCCTGACGGCGAGGCGCACACCGGAAAGCAGGTGGTCGCTATGGCTTTCGACGATCACCTGTAAGCCCGACGCGGCGAAGTGGGCGAGCAGGCGTCCCATCGCCGATTGAGCGCGGGGGTGGAGATGGGCTTCGGGGCTGTCGACAATGATGACTTGGCCCGGCTTCGAGCAGATCAGCGCCACCAGCAGGGGGAAGGCATAGCTCAACCCGTAGCCGACATTGGACGGACGACGCCGTTCATTCGAGCGGCCGAGCGTGTAGGACGTTCTGGACAAGGCGACCCCGGGTAGCTGTTCGGCGTTGACGCCGGCTCCGGGGAAGAGAAAGCCTAGCCATGCGTCCACTTGAGCCCGCACCGTAACGCGCGAGTCGTCCGGGTGGCGACGCTCCGGAGGGACTTGTTCATCCGCTTGCCGGATGTACCAATACCCCGCCCATTGGCCTTCGGCGCCGACATCGCCGACAACGGTCGACGGACTTTCGGGGAAGGGCTGCGCTTCCCCGGATACCCGCCGGCTTGCACCGATGAAGATCAGGTCCCGGATCGATGTGAGAAGCGGATGCGCGTCGCCGTTGGGAGACCAGCGCGGCGCGTCAACCTCGTCGAACGAGAAATGGGAATGATCGAGACTGAGTTCTCCTCGTTGAAGCGTTCTGTCATTGGCGAAGACCCAGAACGCGCTGTCATCAAGCGCGTTGGAGAAACCCAGCGTGATCGCACCACCCGCTGTCTCGGACACGACGTCTCCGGCGCTGCCGAGGCGTACCAGCGGACCGTTCAATGCCAGCACGTGTGATCGTGGTCGTTCCCGCAGCGCTTGGGCCATTAAAAGCAACGGTTGCAGCGAACTGGACTTTCCCGCCCCGTTATAGCCCGTGAGCAGCGTCAGCGCACCGAGATCGAGCGTATATTTAGCGAAGCATTTGAATCGCTCTATATGGACGGCTCGCAACGAACTCATAGCCATTCGCCCAATGCCTCCGCCATCATTTCGAATCTGGCCCTGACCTGGATCGTGCTGTTGGTGGAATAGGTGAGCGCGTTGTTGAACCGATCCACGTGCATCAGTTCGCGGATGCGTTGCTCGATCGACTGCTGAAACGCCGATATCTTTTCTGGGGATATTCGCGCCATGAAGAACGAAAAGGTGTCGAACATCGATATATTGATGACCGATCGATAGGCCTGCTGATCGCCATCGGTAAGAGATTTTCGGAAGGCGTGGCGTCCGAAGAGCCGTTCGTTGAACATCATGGATCGGCCGAAGTCCTCGGTTATCTGCCGCATCTGGCCGTCCGTCGCTCGATTGAGCGTGCCGAGGCCGTTAGCCAGGAACAGATCCATGTCCCCGGTATAGCGTTGCCACCCGGACACCGTGAATGCGGCAAAGCGGTTGATCGCTTCACGATCACGCATCGTCTGATGCGAAAGGGAGCCGCCGGTGGCCGAAAGGAAATGCGGATCCTGCGCCATTGCCGCCAGCCACCGGGTCGCTTGCCCGTTATAGAGCGCGTTTCGCATTTGCTGGCGACTGAGGGGAATGCCACTGTTGACCCGATCGAAGATGTCGAGCCGAGCGGCTTCGGGGGCTGCCTTGTCGAGGATGTAAAGGGTCAGCTGCGTGTCCTCGATCCGTTCCTGCAGGTTGACCGGAAGATCATCGAACCGTTTGCCTTCAAGCGGATGCGTCTTGCCAAGGCCCGAAAGGCGCAGCTTGTTCGAAAGGAAAGCCTGAAATGTACTCAGCCGTTGCAGGCCATCGACGACGGTGATCCGACCGTCCTCGCCCTCGGCAACGTACAATACGGGCAGCGGAATGCGCATGACGCAGCTTTCGATCAGCTTCGACTGCTTGTCCGGGCGCCAAACGAAATCGCGCTGGAAATCCGGGTTCATCGCGTATCGACCGGCTTCGATCCGTTTGACGATGTCGCCCACGGTTCGATTTTCGCTCCGGACCATGATGTCGTCGAGCGGATATGCCGACATTTCCTCGCGGGGAAATCCCTCCTCGAGGCCTTCGATCTCTTCCTGAAGATCGGTCGATATGGCCATTCGTCTCTCCGGCGGAAAATGCACACTGCTCGATGCGGCTTCTTCGGGCCGCCCCGAACCTCAGGCGCTTACACCTATCGTGGATTGCGCATCGGGTCACTCACAACATCGGGGGGCGGGGGCGGCTGTATCATGTCTGGGTGCAAAGGGGCGGTGAGGTGGGTAGCGGCAGGAGTTCGGGTGCGGTCCGGGTGGCACGACCGGTGCGGTTTCACCTTTTGCCCGCAATCAATTCCGCTATAACGGCTGTTCGAAAGGGTTGGCGATGAACGCGACGGACCGATCGCTTGTCGAAGAGCCGCAAGCTGGCGCCGAGCGGGAAAAGCGCCTTTTGGTCAGGGACTGGGTTTGGCGTCCATGGTACGCGAGGCTGTGGTGGCTGAGTACGGTTGTTTACTGGGTCGGTATGGCGGTATCGTTTTACGTGCACCCGATGAAGGACTTTTACTCCACCGCGCTCGCTGGCTATCTAAACGTCTGCTTTTATCCTCCCGTTATTCTGATGCTGCTCGGATTGGGGTTCGTCCGGGCCAAAATCGCGCGCGGCGATTGGGTCATCACTTCCGGAGATCCAGGTGCACACAGGTTCAATCGTTCCGTCAGCGGATCGCTTGATCCATACACCGACCCACTGGATCCGAGATCCGGTTCATTGTACATCGGATCACCTGAGAAGCTTGCTGAGCTTTTTGGGCGGAAATGGCCTTAGCGGCGTTTAAACTCCGCATCTCCATCTCCCGGACTATGAGCGATATCTGTACTGAAGCGCCCCTCCGACAGCAGGGATGACTGCTCAAGCGAGGTGAGAGGGCCAGTGATGTCAAATGTCGCGCGAGCAGCGTCTGCTTGACTGAGATACCGGTTTCGAAGACCATTTTCACCAAGCAGTTCACGCGAGAGATTGTCTGTGAACGTTTGTGCAGGCGACTTTGAGCGCACGCTGGCGGCTTCGGATGCCGCGATGGCGGCTCGGACATCATAGTTGTTTATATCCAGATCTGCGCCGGCGGTTTCTTGGATAGTACCACGGTCGGTACTGCTGAACGAGATGCTCCCGGAAGCACCACCCGTCACGCTGCCGCCATGTGCTTTCCCCGAAGTATGACCCGATCGCGTTGTAGAACCCGAAATTGACCCACCGATCTCCGTTCCCATGGAGTTCATATCCTGTGCCGCGCGAGAAATATTCCGCGACCATCCGGTCTGCGCTATCACCGCCTGTACATCGCGTTGGATGGTATCCGCGACCTGCGGCTTGAGCCGCCAGTTGCCCCTGCGGTCCATCTCAAACCCGCCACGCAGCCAGTTGGCCATCGCGGCATGGCCCTCGGCACCGCCGCCAAGGAAATGCTCGATCGTGTCCGGTCCGGCCTGCTTGCCGGCCTCGAACCGCGTGCTGGTATCATTGCGCGCGGATCGCGAGAAGCCGGTGCTGCTCGACACCAGCAGGTCGTTGCCGGCGAAGCTGAAGCGAGCATGGCCACCGTTCGCCACCGCGCCGAGCTGGCTCTCGTTGATGAGTCCGGCCTTCCACATCGCCGCAGCGGTTTGCGGGGTCAGATTGAGGTTGAGGTCGCCATTCTCGTCCATCGCGATCTGCCGCCTCGACAGATCGATGCCGTTCTCGTGAAGCAGCCCTTGCATGCGGGTGAGGCGCTCGTTGTCGACGATCCGGGTCAGCCGCTCGTTGCGCGCACGATCGGCGATGCCCGCAGGACCACCCTCGGCCATGTCGACCTGATTACCGGCGGTACGCGACAGCGCCTGGATGAAGCTGTCGAGCCGCGCCGCCTCGCGTACCGAGACGCCGGCCGCTGCGGCGCCCTGGGCGAACCCGGCATTGTCGGCCTGGCGCCGCTGCTCGCCGATCCGCGCCGCGGTGCGGGTACCGTCGTGGCCGACCTCGCGTTGGGCATCGAGCTTGCCGGCACGCTCGGCGACGTCATAGCCGGCGGTCTGGCGTGTGCGGGCATAGACGCTGGTGCCCTCCCGGGCCGTCTCGGCGGTGGCACCATCGGCGGTGCCGACCTGCGTCGCGACGGTGTAGGTCTCCAGCGCCTTCAAGACCTGCGCCTCGTTGCGGCCAGTCGCCCGGCCGAGCTGCGAGATCGCGGTGGAGCGCGCCTCGCCCGACAGCGCGGTGATGAACCCGATTCGCCGCGACGTCTCCTCGACCGGCAGTCCGAGCATCGCCGCGGCGCGGCGGTGCCCGGCGTTGCCGCCGGTGCGCCAGGCCTGCTCGGTCGCGACGTTCCCGCGTTCGTTGGCCGCGACGTGGTCGCCCGCCTGGTCGCGCCGTCCCTCCATGGCACCGACGCTGACTTGCGCCCCAGTCAGGTCGTTCCGCAGCATCGCCTCCTGATCGAAAGCGTTGGCGGTGAGCTTGGCGAACGTCGGATCGGCGGACGCCTCGGCGATCACGGTCGACGCCTTGAGCGCGGCATCCTCCGGCGAATAGCCCGCGCGCTGGAAATGACGCTCGGCACCCTGTCGCATCATGTCATAGGCGCGGTTGTCGCCGAACGCCTTCCACTGCGTCATGCCGTGGGCGAAGGCGGCGAAGGCGCGTTCGCCGGCCTGTCCCTGGCCGAAATAGGTCGTGCCGAGACTGCGCAGCGCATCCTTGTCGGCGAAATTGTGGATCGCAGTCGTCGCGGCGTTGGCCCGCACCGCCTGCGCCACGCCCGGATCGCTTGGGTTCCGACCGCGCAGTGCCGGGGACAGGCCGCCTAGTTCGCGCGCGGCATCAAGGCCGCCCATCCCGAACGCCGGCACGCCGGGCACGCCGCCACCATGCTCGCCGAGCACCGTGTCGGCCGCGCTGAACGCGCGGGTCGCGCCAAAGGTCGAGCGCTCGCCGAAATCGCCGAAACTCGACACCGCCGCGCGGCGTGAGAAGGTGCCGCCGGCCGATGCCTGCGCCTCCAGCGCCGAGGCATAGCCCTCGCTGGTGCCGACGCCGGCCGCCGCGGCGGTGCCTTGCGCTTGGGCTTGCAGCGAGCCGCTGGTAAGCGCGGTGAAGACGTTGCCCGAGAAGCGGAAGACGGTGAACACGAACGCACCGGCAAGTCCGGCCGCCGCGGTACGGAAGCTGCCGAACACGGCGAGGGCTTTCATTGCTGCCGATGGCGCGAGGATCCAGGCATTGGCGCCGAGATGATTCGATCGCATCTCGGCGAGCACCGCCATCGCGCGGCCGAGCGTCAGCTGGTAGAGGCCGGCGTCGATCACGCCCCACAGCGCCACGAACACGAACAGCCCCAATGCGAAGGTCGCGACGCGCAGGTTGATCGGCGTCAGGATGAACAGCATCGCGATCGGGACCATGAACAGCATGATCGCGAACACGGTGGCGCGGATCGTCGGCATCCACTCGTTGGCGACCGACATGGTGGCGAGGCCGTTCGACACCATCGCCCGGTTGGCCATGGTCCGGGCGGCGGCAGCCGGACTGTCCTCGAACAGCACGTCGCCGACGGTGCGCCCGAGCAGCACGTCGGTCAGGAAGCCCTGGAGCGACAGCGGGCTACCCATCATCATGCCGCCCATCTGGCCGAGCCGCTGGCGGCAGCGAGCGAGCTGGCCGGCATCGGCGATCGCATAGCCGGTGCGCTGGCAGACCTGACGGGTGTAGCCATCGAACAGCGCCGGATCGGACAGGCGGCTGGATATGTGTTCCCAAGCCTCGGTGCAGCTGACGGTGCGGCCGCCTTTGTCGGCGGCGGTATAGACGGTCGAGAAGGTCGCCGGTCCCGCCATCGCGGCGAAAGCTGCGGGCAGGTCGGTGGTGGTGCGGAACAGCGTGTCATCGTCGATGCCATAGGCCGGCGACACCCGCGCGACCGGATAGCAACGGCGGGCATAGTCGCGGATGGTCGTCTCGAGGAAGCTGTCGGTCATCGGCCTGGCCGGCGAAACCGCGTTGAGGAACAGATCGAAGCTATGCCCGCCCGCGCCCATCTCGAGCTTGGCGTTGGGGTCGAGCGTGTTGTCGTCAATCGTCTCCGCGAGCGCACGTTCCATCAAATTGGTGGCGCCGGCGACCAGCACGATGAGGTTGGGGACGTTGCCGACCGGCTGGTAGGCGTTGCGGACCCGATCGTAGACATGGACCGTGCCGGTGGTGGCGATCAGTCCGACGAACAGCCCGATCCCGACCAGCATCTGGAAACCATAGGCGACGAGGCCCATGCCCTGGCCCCGCACGCTGGCGATGACCGCGCCGAGCGCGATCCCGACGACGCCGACGATCAGGACGAGCGTGGTGTAGCGGGGATCGGCAAAGATCATCGCGACGAGGCGGAAGGCGTCGACCGTCTCGGCGAACCCGTCCCAAGTGTGGAAGCTCGTGTTCACAGTGGGATATCCCTTTAGCGGCGAGCGTCGGCGCCGGCCGCATCGCGCGCGTCGCGGTCGCGCTGGCGGACGAGACCGGCATAGTTGGCGGAGAGGTTGGCGGCGCCGAGCGCCGCGACATAGCTTTGCCGCATCTGCGCGCGCTGGCGCAGCACCTCCTCGCGAAGGCCGCGGAGCTGCTCCATCCCCTTGGTCAGGATGCGGGTCTGGCACAGGTTCGCGCTGGCGGCATCGACCGCACCGGCGGCATCGGCGCCGCGCTCGGCATTGGACAGCGCGAAGTCGATCGTCCGGGTCAGGTCGTTGAGCATCTGATAGGCGAGGGTCAGCGCGACCAGTTCGTCGGTGTCGCCGATGACGGAGTCGGAGACGCCCTCGCGGACGCCCCATTCGAGCATCCGGTAGATCGGCAGCGTGCGGACGTTGGCGACGAACTGCCGTTCCTCGGTGGTGAGCGCCACTTTGGTGCGGATCTTGGTCGCGATGGCCTGCATCCGGTCGCGGGCGAGGACCAGCGCGCCGCGGCCTGAACCATCGCGGGCGCAGTCGTTCGCGGTCGCCGGGATGTTGAGCGCGCGGCGCTGGACGCGGCCGGTGAGGAAATCGTCGGCGGACTCGCCGTCCTGGCGCGGGCAGGCGGGGATGGCGGCGAAGACCGGCACCTTGTCGACCGCTTCCCACCGCATGTAGACGTCGCCGACGCGGGCGCGCATCACGCCCGCCCAGTCGCCGGCGCCGACCCGCGCGGCGGCATGCGCCAGCAGCGAGCCGGTGCGGAAGATGTCGGTGACCTCGCGCGGGCAGTTGGCGAGCGCGTCCTTCAGATCCTCGGTCGGGTTGCCGCGATTGGCCTGGATCTTCTCGCGGCTCTGCTGCCAGCTCTTGGCGAAGCCCTGCCGCACCGACTTGTAGCCGGTCATCTCCTCGACGACGCCTGACATATTGTCGTCGCCTTTGGCGATCTGGACCATGCGGTTGGCGAGCCGGCAGTCGTTGACCTGGATCGAGTTCAGGTAATTGGTCGTCGCCTCCATCTTCGAGATGATGTTGCCCATCTTCTCGTCGAGGGTTTCGAGCAGATACTGGAAGGCGACGGCGGGCGCGGCCTGGAGGATCGTCTCCAGCTTCTGGACGAGATAATCGGGGTCGAGGAACGACATGCCGCCGAGGAACATGTCGATGCCGCCGCACCCGGCCTTCACCTTGGGGAGGGTGAGCGACATCAGATAGTCGTCATGGATGTCGACCCGGCCCGACATACCGCCGGCGGTCACATAGCCGCGCGCCTGGTCCTCGAAGCTGCCGGGTTGCGTATAGGTGACATTGTCGAACCAGCTTTCCGCCCAGTTCTGCGCGTGGGCGGGCGCGGCAACGCCGCAGGAGGCGAGGGCGAGGCAGGTGGCGGCGCTCAGCCGCGCGAGACGGGACATGGGAATGATCCTCGACAAGGAAAGAACGGTGCCGCATCTCAGCGGCGGATCGGGGAGGGCGCCGCGGCGCCGACGATGCCGGTGAACTTCGCCATGGCGCGCAGGCCCACCTGCGGCTTCAGGCCGGTGAACATGCGTGCCGCCAGCCAGGCGTTGCGCGCGAGATTGGCGTCATGGTCGGTGCCGACCGCTATGGGCACGACGCGCGCCGGATCGGCGAGCGGCCGTACCCAGATGACCGGATGCCCGACCCAGGGCAGGCCGAGCCGTCCCGAGCGCAGCAGTGCCTCGTCGCGTCTCAGCACGCGGACCTGCCAGCCATAGCGCGCGCGGAAGGCGGCGAGCTTGCTCCAGGCGTCGGCGCAGGGGACGCAGCCGGGCGCGGTAGTCATCTCGATCGTGAACAGCGGCGCCTGGCCGCGCAGCGAGGCGGCGAAGTCGGGCGGGAAGGCGCGGGTGACCGGCACGCGGGCGAGCCATGCGCGCATGTCGGCGACGGTGGCGACCGGGTGGATCGCCGCGCGGCGCGCGGAATCGCGTGCCGGCAGTTGCGCCGACGCCGTTCCCCACGACAACGTGGCGAGAAGAAGGACGGACCGCCAGATCATGGCTCGCGCCCTCCGGTTGATTCGTCGTTGCGATCGTCTGCCGCGGTATCGCCCGCGCCGACCGGCCCATTGGCGAGCGCATCGAAGAAGCCGCCTTCCTCGCCGGCGCCGGTCAGGAACTGCTGCGGCTTGATATCGCCGGTGAGCAGCTTCACCGCCTGGTAGGCGGTCTGTGCCAGCGCCGGATAGGCTTCGACCCCGGTGGCGATCACCATCCGCTGCGCCGAGCCGCGGCGGATCACCATCGTCGTCGGGGTGACCGAGACGCCGAACCGGGCGCCGAGATCGGGACGGCGGTCGAGGTCCATCAGCGTGACCTGCCAGCCGGTTTCCTCGCGAAACCGCTCGATGATCGGCCACTGGACGCGACAGTATCCGCACGAACTGCGCGAGAACATGACGAGTGCGAACCCGCCGGCATGCGCGCGCAGATACGCGCGCCGCGTCGCGTCCTTCATCGCCCCCATCCGGTCGCGCGCCTCGCCGACCAGCGGGTTGGCGCTCCTCGCGTTCAATTCGGGATGCTGGAGCATCGCGACCTGGGTGACGCCGGCGAAGGCGCGTGCCTTGCGCCGCGCGAAGTCCTGCAGCCGCCAGAAGTCCGCGACCGCATCGACCGTCAGCACGGTCGCGGCATAGTCGCGCTGTGCCTCGATCAGCTTGCGGATCTTTGGCGGCGTCCACGTCGCCAGCTCCGCCATCGGCGGGATCACCGGCCTGACGAGATCGTCAGGTTCCGGCTTCTCGGGCGCAGGCTTCGGTGGTGCCTGGTACCACCAATAGCCGCGCTGGCCGCTGGTCGAGCCCGCCTGCTGCGCCGGAGCGGGCCAGGAGACCGCGAGGATGGCGGCGGCACCGAGGATGGAAGGCGGCGTCACAGCACGCGCTCCATGCGGGTCAGCCGCTGAACTGCGACCGGTCCGTAATAGCGGCTGTCAAAGCCGCTTTCATGAGCTGAGCCGACATAGATGGTGCCGGGCGGGATGCGGCCGTCGGCGGGACGCCAGTGGTCGAGCCGCCGTCCGTCATGGGCCAGCGCCTTGCTGATCCCGAGCAATCGGCCGTTGCAATAGTACCAGCCATCGAACGTACCAGCCGTCATGGATGGCTTCTCGATCATGCTGATCCGGTCGCCGGGCAGGCACAGCGCGTATTTGGTGACGTTCACCGGCGTCGGCCCCGTGATCGGGTGCGACAGCCGGAACGAGACGAGGTCGCCGCGGCGGATGACGCCGGGCGCGGCGCGCACCGCCCAGGCATCGATCGACGGGCTCATCACCCAGGTGACCTGCGGGATCGCCCACCAGGCGGCGAGGCCGACCGGGAGCACGATCGCCATTCCCTTCCACAGCCGTTCGGGACGGGGTGGTTGCCCGAGACCGGAACTGCCGAGCACGACTGCCGCGCGTAAGGGCAGCAGTCTCACTTCCGGCCACGCGCGCCTAGCGGCGTTCCAGACGGCGACGAGCATCACGCACCTCCCTTTTGCCGCCGAGGCGGGCATATTCATCGAGCAGGCCGGAGAGCGCGGCGTCGCCGTAGACGACGTAGGGGCTGCGGGGGCTGCCCTCCTCGCGCTCGCAGTAAGCCTGAGTGGGATCGCCCGGGATCATCGCCAGCGCAGGCACGCGGGCGATGCCGTGCTGGCGAAAGACCAGCGGGTCGACGATCACCTGCACGGCCCGCATCGCGCAGGACGGTCCCGAGCAGCCGGGGTCGCGGCGCAGGATTTCCGCCGACAGCTTTGCCATCGGTGCGACGCGGGTCATGCCACCGGGCATGCCGCGAAACGCGAGGACGCCGCCGACGCGTTCGAGTTGGCCGGCATAGGTGCGCAAGGTCGCCACCGGCATCGACGAGGACACGAACAGCACCGGCACCCAACCGCTGGTGCCGGGCACTACGGCGCCAGCGACCGCGGCCATGTCGGGCGCATCGAGACCGAGCGTCTGGCCGAGCCGCTTCGCCATCGCGTCGCGCTGCGTCGCCAGCGCCTCGCGGCCTTTGGTCAACCCGGCACGGGCACGCTCGTCCATCCGCGGCGAGGCCGCCCGACGCCGTATCGCCTCGGCAGCGCGGCGTTGGCTGGCGGCATCGGGTGCCTGGGGCAGCGCGGGTGTTCTGTCCACCTCTGCCTTGCGCCGCGCTGTCGCCGCGCGAAGCCGCTCCATCGCCGCGGTGCCTTCGCCGGACACGCGCGTGCGCGCGTCCGGCGGCTGGGATTGTGGGGGTGCCACCTGGGCCGTCGCGCTGGCGGCGAGCAGCAACACGCTACTTGCCCATGTCACGGGAATAGGCATCGATCCTATCCTTCATGCTATTCTGGATCTGGCCCTGCGCGCGAGCCTCGATCTCGGTGTAATATTCGCTGAGATTCATCCGGCTGAAGTCGAGCGCCTGGAACTCCTCCGCGGTGAAGCCGCGGCAATAGGGCTGCTTCGGCGTCCCCCAGCCGAGGCCGGCGAAGGACTTCAGTTGCGTGCGCCCCTGTTCCTGGATGATCCGGCCGAGCTTCGTGTTGAAGCAGCAAGCCCCACGCGCCTTCTGGACGCAGATCCCGAGGATCTTCGAGGCGCAATATTCGCCGACCTCGTGGCACATGCCCGAGCCCTTGAGCATGGCCGTTTCCATATCCTGGCTGTCGCAGCCCTGGAGCAGCACCTCGACCATCAGGTTGATCGCGACGCTGATCGCGAGGCTGGTCGGGTCGATGCCGACGATCAGCGCCTTCGCACCCGTCGATGCGGCCTGCGCCGCGGTCGCACCGGCACGGTAGGCGGTGTACGCCGCCTTCATGCCGGTGAAGACGCCCTTCGCTACGGCGACCTTGCCGGCCGCCGACATGACCGACGAGCCGGTGCCGTCGCGCACGATCTTCCCCTTGTCCTTGCAGCAATTGGTGAAGGTCGTGTTCAGCCCGGCCGTCCGGCAGCGCACCGCGCGGCCGGAGAATATCTCGATGGTGCCGGCGCAGTTGCCGGCGGCATCGACCGGTCCGTCGGCCGGCGTGCCGGGATCGTCGACGACCGGCTCGTGTTCGACGCCACCGCCGGGTGCGTTCGGCGCGGTGCAGGCGTGGGGCGAGCAGGTCGGCGTCGCACCACTTGTCACGGCGCTACAGGCGAATTGCGATCCGAGCGGGCAGGCGTAGGCACCGACCGCATCGGCGACGCAGGCGACGCGATCGATCGGGCACTGGACGGCATTGCCGACCATGGTGTCGCACATCGCCGTCTCGCCGGGGTCGGACGCATCGCCATTGCCGTTGCGGTCGGCGGCGCAGATCTGGGCGTGCGCCGGAGCGTCGGCGAGCACCGCGGTGAAGCCGGCCAGCATGACCAGCGCCAGCCGGTGCGGGAGGAGCCGGCGGGTCATCGGCCCACGCTCGTGCAGACGAGATCGGCCCCGCCGAGGCGCACCGTCTGCATCATTACCGCTGCCTCGGGAAAGTCGTCGAGGCAGCCGCACGGCGACACGATTTCCTCGCCGGGACCGGCCGGGCAGACGTTCGTCGCGGTGCAGGCGTGATAGAAAGTCTGCCAGCCGGTCGGATCGGTCTGGCGGCTGCCGACGACGCCGGCGGGTGCGGCAGCGGTGTTCACGGTTGGTGCGCGGGTTTTGCACAGCGTCTCGCAGGCCGGCACCGATCCGCGATCGGGCAGGCCGAAGGTGCGGCTCGTAGCTGCCGTGATGCCATCGGCGCCGCGCGTGCGATCGGCGAGCATCGTCTCGGTCGACCGATCGAGGATATACGCGGCGCGGCCGAGGTCCGGCTCGGGCGTGATGCCGGTGTCGCTGGCGCAACTGTAACGGCGGTCCTTCCGAAAGAAGTCGCGGGTCAGGCTGACCGTGCAGGCACCCGATCCGAACGCGCGTGACTGGGCAAGCGGCTCCAGCCCGGTGACGACACCGTTTCGAACCGTGACGACATCATCGACGGTTTCGTCGACGAGACGACAGGCCTTATCGCCGACATAGCCCGCGCACAGATCGACGACGCGCTCGGAGGAGGCGCAGCTGGTGTCGAGCGTCGCGGCGATCTCGGCGAGCGCCTCGCCCTCACCGCCGACCGCGACGCGCAGCCAGATCTCATGGTCGCCGCGGGTGAGGTACGGTGTCAGGTCGAGGTCCGGGGCACCGTGCCACGTCCGCTTGCGCTCGCATTTGCCCGGCGGATTGCCGCTGCCCGACCAGTTCGATGGATCGGCGAGCACCGGACGCCCGTCGATGCGGAGCTGCATCCAGTCATCCATGAAGTAACGGGTGAGCCGCACGCTCTTCAGCCGGTCGACATCGCCGACGCGCAGGGTCATGCGGAAGTCGAACAGCCGGCAGTTGCCGCCCTTTAGGCTGTCGTTCGCCGGCGAGCCGAGCTGGAACAGGCGGGTATCGGGCGTCGGCGAAAGCGTGGCATAACCACCGGCGACGCGGGTGATGATATCCTCGGCGTTCACCTCGGTGAGGCGGACGTCGCGCTCGATCGTGCAGGCGCGGGTTTGCTCGATCTTGCCGCGCCCAGTCGCCGACCCCGTCAGCGCCTGGAACACGCCATTGGTCCGCGCCGCCGCGAACGCATCACCCTGGATCGCGCCAGGATTCGCGCGGTAGGTCGTGGCCGCGACGCCCGGCGACGCAGCGCAGGCGGTGGTGGCGGCACCGGTGTAGCGGATGACCGGGCCGTCGATGCTCGCCTCGGCGACGCCGATCCGCGGATCGACACTGGTCAGCGCCCCGATGACACCGCCGCCGAGATCCTTGAGCACCGACGGCAGGTTGCCCATCACCAGATTGGTGCCGCAGCTGCCGTTGATGCAATAGCATCCCGACAGCCCGGTAATGGCAGCCGCCGACAATTTGATCGCGCCGCCGGCATCCACGTCCCAGCGATAGCCCTCGCACGCATCCCAGCTACCGGGCTGGCAGGCGATCACGCCGTTGGCGCAGATGCCCGAGATCGGGAACGGGGCGGTGAAGCTGCTGTTGAAACGACCGTCGAGATCGCTGTCGCGCGCGACGGTGAGCCGGCCGATATCGCCGGTCGCGGTCGGCTGGACCATCAGCTCGAGCATCGTCGCCGAGCGCTTGCAGGCGATCTCGGGCGTGAAGCGGGTTCGCTCGTCGACTGTCGCGATCGGCTTCGCGGCGAGGCCGGGTGTGACGTAGTTGCGCCGCAGCGCCTCGCGGTCGCCCGACCGCTTGCGCGACGCGGTCGCCGCGGCACGCGCACGATCCTCGACCGTCTGCGCGCCGGCATTCATACCCGAAAGCACGAAGACGGTGCAGCAGGCCAGCACGACCGACGGACGGCGGAGCGGGGAGGGGGTGCCCACCGCCGCCGGCCGTGCTGGTGGAGCGACGCCGGCGAGGGGGATCGCCGACGCCGCCCCGGCTCCATGCGTGGCCGGACAGCCACCATGGCTGTGGCGGGCAGGCCCGGGCACGTCCCGGACACGCACGAAGAGGAAGGGTGATCGCCGTTCAGGGCGTGGAAATGCCGGCACAGCAGATCACCTTTTCGAAGAGCATGAATTGGGCGTTGTCCTTGCCCGGCGCGTGTTTCGCGCTGGTCCACAAGGATCCGGGACGGCCGATGTTGACGCATTGGCCGCCCTTGACGGGCTCCATCAGCTGGAGCTTGTAGCGGGACTTGGTCCAGATCGGCTGGGGGCGGAACGCGCAGCCGTCCTCCGACGAGATGGTCAGCGCCCCCAGGCGCCCCATCAGGAAGGTGCCGCGCGCCGCAAGCCCGGCCCAGGCCTCGACGGAATCGCCGAAATGGATGTCGCCCGCGATCGGATAGGTCGCGCCCCAGGAGCCCATGCACCAGAACAAGGGGTCAATGACCTTGTCCGCAGCGGCCGCGGCACTGTCGGCCATGCAGGCGAGCCCGGCGGCGGGATTGCCGAACAGCACCGCCTCGGGCTGGACGATCGCACCGAGCGTCGCGGACTGCCAGGTCGGCAGCAGCTCGGTCATCATCGCGACGTCGAAGCCGTCGTCCTCGAAGCACGGCAGGTCGGTGAACATGTCGAGCATCTTCCAGACCGGCGCGACGTAATAGTGCATTTGCGCGAACAGCTTGCGGGTGTTGGTGCCGTCCGAGAGCGAAGTCTGGCTGCCCTGGAGGCGGCCGTGGGTGTTCATGATGTCGGCACCGAGCGCCATCATGCAGCCAGGCTCGGTGACGACGTCGACCATGCGGTTGGGCGACCAGAAGCTGACCTTGACCCCAAACGTGAACGTCGCCCCCTTGCGGCAGGAGCACAGCGGCTTGGCCGCGGTCTGCGCGTCGAGCGCCTTGCCCAGCGGATCGGAAGGACCGACCTTCACCCCGCCGATGGTGATCGGGAAGATGCAGGTCCAGCGCACCTTGGTGATCGGGTTGAAGGCGCCGCTCTCGCACTTCGAGGCGTGCGCCGACGTGGCGGGCGCGAGCAGCGACAGCGCGATACCTGCGGTACCGGCGCGAAGGGCGGCGATGAAGCGGCTCATCGCACGCCCCCCGTGCGGTCGATCCGCACCTCGGTCAGTTCGAGCTTCTGCCCGACCTGGCGGACGATGACCGGCGCGACCGTCAGTCCGAGCCGCTCCTTGACCCGCGCCTCCAGCAGGAAGATCGGCCGCTGCGCCTTCTCGGACAGGGCGATCGGATCGGCGCCCTTGCCCGCGGCGAGCAGGATGAAGTCGGTCGGTTTCGCCTGTGCCAGCGCCCAGCCGAGATCACGCGGCGCGACGACGATCAGACGCTGTGGCAGCGTGACATAGGCGAGCGGGTTGAAGGTGAAACCCCTGGGGTAGACGATGCGGCCGTCGGCGCCGCGGATGTCGAAGGCGAGCGTGTGGAACGGCACCACCGAACGCACCCGCGACTGGCTCGCGGGGGCGAGGCTCGCCGCCTGCATCGCCGACCAGCGTGTCCGAGGGCCGAAGCGCGACGCGATGTTCGCCGGTTGGCGTCCGACGCGCGCTTCGATCTCGGTGAGTGCGTCGGGTTCGGCGATCGGCCAAGTGCGCCCGATCGTGGCCGTTTCGGCATGGACCGCCGACGCGATCGTCGTCGCCAATGCGGCAAGCCCGGCGAAGCGGAGGATAACGGCGGGATCAACGGCCATGACGGCGGCTCCACGGACGATCGTGATCGGTGCCGTCGCCGACGATCGCGAAGACGGTGGTGAGCGCGGCGATGGCGGTCAGCGTCGCGACCAGCGGCCACATGGCCGTCGCGAGGCCGTGGCAGCAGAGCAGCAGGAACGACTGGGTGAGGAGCAGCCCATGCGCACCGACGAGCAGGCGGACGGCACCCTGGCCGGGATGCGCGGTGAGGATGCCGCTCATCGCCGCCACCATGTGCGAAGGGTCGCGACCGTGCGGCCGGTGATGCCGCTGCCCGGCAGGACGACCAGGAGCGACGAGGCGGCGGCAAGCGCGACAATGAGCGCGACCGCCCACGCAGCTTCCGGCAAATGCCCGAGCGCCATCGTCGCGGCGTGCGCGGCGGTCGCCGCGAATAAAGAGGCCGCGGCGATCGCCACCATGAGCCTGCGCCGGGCTTGCCGCTGCGCTCGATCGAGAAGCGCGGCGACCTCGAGGGCCGCGGCATGGATGCCGAACGCATCGCGCTTCAACCCGGCGAGGTCGTGCGCCATCGCTGCGAGCGGATCATCATCGCGGGGCGCGGTCACCGGCGCCTCCAGCGGCGATAGCGCGCCAGCAGCAGCCCGGTCGCCGCCGACAATGCGATCAGCAACAGCCCGCTGACGAGACAGGCGAGCGACACGCCGATCGCGGCGTGGACGATGCGCGCGGTCGGCTGATCGAGCGCGGTGCCGGCGGCCGCGACCAGCCCGCCCATCATCACCGTCTCCACGCAGATGACCCGAAAGCGCCAGCGGATCGCCTCGCGCTCGGCGCGGATCGCGACCCGCGCCGCGATGATCCGCTCCATCTGCGCATCCTTGCTCCAGTCGAACATGATCTGGTCGGGGTGGGGCTTGCGGAACATCAGCGCGCCTCCGGTGCGTCAGCGCCAGCGCGATGATGCTGTCCAAGGATTTCGGCGGAATCGACGCCGGCGAGTTCGCAGACGGCTTCAAGTGGCGACCGGCCGGCGCGGCACAGCGCATCGAAGGCGGCGACCTCGTTCGGTGCGGAGGTGTTGATCCAGTAGCTGAACGGATCGACCACCAGCCGGGCGACGCCGAGCCCGAGCGGCGAGTCGATGAACACTTCCGAATAATGCGGCTTGTGGTTGCGGACCGATTTCAGCAGGTCGAGGACGAACCCCGAATAGTCGATGACCTTGTTCTCGACCGCCTTGTCGTAGGTAGAGCCCTGGAGGAGGAACCGCGTCGCGGCATTCTCGAGGATCACCTGACCGGTGCCGCCGAACAGCAGCAGGTCGTTCAAAGACTGGAGGACGACGCCGAAGCTGCCCTGATATTTGCGCGCGCGGCGATAGCCCTGGCCGAACGCCTCCGCGAGCCGGGAGAGGTCCTGCCCGTCGCTACGCGTCATGAACTGCGCGGCTTCGTCGCACAGCACGAAGCGCGGGCGGTCGCGCGCCGACAGGTACAGCTCCTGAGTGACCGCGTTCACCACCACCATGACGATGACGTTGAACAGGTCGGGCATGCCCTTGAGCCGCTCGAGTTCGAGCACGACGAACTCGTCCGCCGAGATGTCGAAGGTCGACGGGCCGTTGAAGAAGTGGCCGTAGGCGCCCTCCGAGCTGAAATCGCGCAGGTTGAAGGCGAGTTCGCGCGCGACCGGGATCAGGTGGTCGACGCGGTCGAGGTCGGAACCGGCGAATTCAGGATAGGCGCCGAGCCACGCGCGCACCGCGTCGATGCCCTCTTCGGCATGGCCGCCGTCGATCGTCCACTGGACCGCGGACTTCAGCAGGTTCCATTCCGAGGTGGAGACACCTTTCCGCGTAGCGGCATTGGCCATCTCGGCGACGATGGCGACCGCCATCGCGATCGCCGACTGACGGTCGTCGCCATCGAGCGCGAACCCCATGTCGAACGGGTTGAGGACGAGGCGCTCCTCGCCGATGTCAATGTAGCGGCCCGAGCACAGCGTGCAGAGCTTGCGGTACGACCCGCCGATATCGATGATCCGGACGAGTGCGCCTTGCGCATAATATTGCTGGCAGAGATTGTTGAGCAGGAAGCTCTTGCCCGCGCCGCTCTCGGCCGAGACGATGAAATTATAGTTGTTTATGCGCGGATCGAAGAGGTCGAGCGTGACCAACTGGCCCTTGCGCCCTGCATAGAGCAGCGCTGGCCGCCCGCCGCCGCGGAAGTCGGCCTGGACCGGCGCCATCAGCACCGCCGCCTTCGCCGGCATCTTCAGGTCGCGCTCGAGCAACCGCAGCGTGCGCTTCTCGGGGTACAGCCCGAACGGCAGGCTCATCGGCAGAAGGACCGGGTTGAGGTAGCTTTCCTCCTGCATCATCCACGGCAGCGGTTCGGACTCCCACAGCCGCTTCGCGCGTGCCGCCATCTCGCGCGCTTCGCCGCTGGTGCGGCCGAACACCCACATCGTCGGGATCACCGAGACGAAGCGGCTGTTTCCCGCCTCGTCGAGCACCCAGCCGATCTCCTCGACCTGCTTGCCGACCTCGACCGCGAAGCTGCCCGCCGCCTTCTGTGCGGAGAGCACCTGCGCGCGCTTGTGGATCTCGAACTGCGAATGGTCGAACAGGATGTTGAGCGTCAGCAGGAACGGGCCGCCGATCTGGTCGCTGTCCTCGCTGCTCCCTCGCATCCCGCCCAGCAGCCGGTTGGCGCGCTCGGCGGTGATCCGCCGCGCCGGCGCGCGCGGCGTCAGGCAGCGCGCGACCTGGTTGCCGAGGAACACCTCGGCTCCGTCGAAGCGCAGGTCAGGACCGGCATCGATGATCTGCTTGCGGATCGGCCGCTCGCCATCGCCGGCGGCGAACACGCCGGGTGCGGGGAGGAACACGCCGTTGAAAATGCGCCGGTAGAAGGCGACCAGCGCTTCCGGCGCCATGCGGCGAATGCCGAGCCGGGCGAGCTGCTCCTCGATCTGGCGGCGCAGGTCCGCACCCAGCGGTTGCCTCGTCTTGACCGACAGGAACAGCCGGAAGTTGCGGATCGGGATGTTGTTGAGCGCGGGAAGGCCGGCGGTCCCGGCCCGAAGATACTCCGCCGTCCGCCGGGCCGACGCCTGGATCAGCGGATCGGGACGGGTCTTGAGGTCGAGAAAGGCGTCGAGCGCGTCGTCGATCAGCGGGTCGACAAAGGCGTGGAGTTGCACCACGGTGCCGGGGGCGAAGGCGACGTTGAACAGCCCGACCAGCGCCTGATGGACGTGCGCGAACATGTACGCCGGCGGCGTCAGCTCCCAGGCATGGCCCCAGCCGTCATCGATGCACAGGAACGCCTCGGTCTCCGGCTCCCACGCGACCAGCGGCAGGAAGTCCGAATAGCGGTCGCGCGACACCGAGCGCTGCAACTCCGAAAAGGTCAGCCCGCCGCCGGTGCGGGTGCCGGGCGCCTTCACTTGTCGTCTCCGGCGGTCGGCGCGACCGGCATCGGCGCGCCGTCGTCCATGGCCTTGTCGCGGACCTGCCCCAGCACCGGCGCGCGGGCGGCGGGGCTGACCGGATTGACGAGGTAATCGCCGACCACCCATTGCGGCGCATCGAGTACCGAATAGACGTAGCGCGGCATGTAGAGCCGGTCGGGACGCTCGCGGTCGGCATAGGGCAGGATCAGCGTGCGGACGGTGCGCCCCGGGCGCAGCATCGGCGTCACCGGGCGGTCGACCAGACTCTGCAACTCGCGATAGACGCTGTCGCGATAGCCCTGGTACGCCGTCGTCGATGTCGGAACGGTGCCCTTGCGCGCGCGCTGCCGCGCCGGTTCCACCGGCGCTGCGCCGAGCAGCGCCTTGTCGCGGGTGACCGCGGGATCGGAGCGAGGCGCGCGCCCGGCGACCGCGTCGGCAAAGGCCTTGTCGGGCGCGATGCACTGGCCGTGGTCGCTGTTCTTGCACGAGAAGTTCTCGGCATAGGGCGACAGCGTGTGGCCGAGGGAGGCGCAGCCGGACAGGAGCGTGGCGGCGAGGATTGCGCAGGCGCGCGAACGGGATGGCAGAACCATATTGCGAACTCTGCTGGTGGGGGCCGGGATGGTGAGCGGCGTGCACATCAGAACTTCACCCCCGCGCTCGCCTTGATCTCGAGGGTCACGCCCTCCTGGATGACGACGACCACGTCCTTGGCGGCGCCGACCTCGACGATCGGTCCGGCCTGGCGGGCGAGGTCGAGGTAGAAGTCGGCGAGCTTGTCCGAGGATTTGCCGAGGCCTCCGGCGATGCCGCTCTTCGCGGCGTCGCCGGGATCGAGCGTGCGAACGTTGCCGAGCGCCGAGGTGGCGGTGCTGCCGAACGTCCCCTCGACCGACTGGCTGATCCCCGCGATCGTGCCGGCGATGAACGTGCGGGCGAGGCTGGCGCCGGCGCGCGTCACCACCTTGCCCGACAATCCCTTCTTGCCGTCGGTATCGACGAAGAAGCCCTTGATCGGCTGGTCGACGACCGAGCGTTCGTCGAAATCGACGCACGACAGCGAGACCAGCTGGACCTCGACGCGCTCCTTGGCCAAACTCCCGGTCGCATTGCCGACGACGAAGCAGCCGGCGAGGTTGGCCTTGACATCATTGGGCAGCACGGCGGGCGCCTGGACGCGGGCGATCAGCGGCTCGGGGTTCGAGGTCGCGTCGCGGCTGGCCAGCGCGTCGATCCCGGTCAGCAGCCGCGCCTTCATGAAACCAGGCGGCAAATAGATCGTCCGGCTCTTTTTTTTGGCGTCGGGACCGGCAGCGGCGCCGCCCGCCGCCGCGGCGATCGCGCCGGTCGCGCTGCCGATGCCGCCGACCGTCTTCTCGACCGGCGGCGGTGGCGGTGCCGCGGGCGGGACCGTGCCGGTTGGGGGCGGCGGCAACGTGTCGCCTTGCGGCTCGACTGCCGAGGTGTCGGGTGCCGGCGGGAAGGCAGGAGCCGCGCCTGGCAGTGCCGCCGGCAGGTCACCGCCACCGACATCCTTCGCCACATCGGCCGGCAGGCCGTTTAGCCCCGGCTTGCTGCCCGGCACTACGCGGCCGTCCTCGATCGCGGTGATCCGCTCGCCGAGCAGGGTTTGCCCGTCGAGGATCTTCTTCACGTCGCCGCGCAGCTTCAGTTCGAGACTGTCGCCGCGCAGGCCCGCGCCCATGTCCATCTTCGAGGCGACGGGCGCCTCGGCGACCTTGTCGCTTGAGCCGTTCGACGCGGTGTAGAGGCCGTAGCCGAGCACCGCGACCGAGGCGGCGACGCCGAACTGCTTGGCGCGCAACCGTGCCTTCGCATCCATCGTCGCCCAGCGCGCCTTGAGGTCGAGCAGCGGGGCACCGCGTGGCGCAGGGGCCGGGGCGGCGGCCGGCGCGGCGGTTTCCGGCGCCGTCACCGGCGTGTCGTCGACGCCGCTCACCGGACGTCTCCGCGACGTACGACGATCACGCGCGCAACCTCACCGGGGCGGAGCGACAGACGGTCAGCGCTGACGGCGAAGATCCGCGCACCGAGGCGCCGATCGAGTAGTACACGCTCGTCGAGGTCGAGCGCGTTGGTGGTGGCGACGACATATTCGGACGCCGACAGCCCGGCGCCGTCGATCTCGACGCGCCGCCGTTCGCGCAAGGTTGCGCCGGGCAGGCCGGCGAGCCGGATATCCGCCGCCTCGGGTGCGACCGTGGTGAAGCTCGCCGGTACCCGGTCCTGCAGCATCGCCAGCGTCACCGACACCGCGCGCTCTTCCTCCACCAGCGGGCCGAGCAGATCCTGGTTGGCGCGGGCACGCTGCGTCGCGCCGGGCACCAGCATCACCGTCTGCGCCGGGATGTCGGCGGGCTCGGCATAGAGCGGGTAGATCGCGCCGTTGCACGACACGAAGAACTCGGACGGCGTCGTCACATAAGCGCGGGTGACGTTGCCGCTGTCGTCCGTCTCGCGGACCAGGAACTTGATCCAGGCGTCCGAGCCGGCCTTCTCGACCGCCAGCCCCTTCTCGGCGGAGAACTTCACGTCCTCGATCTCGCCGCCCTGACAGACGACATGGTTGATGTCGCGATTGGACAGGCGGATCGTGCTACGCTGGTCGGGCAGCGCGGTGATGGACTGCGCCGCGACAGGCACGGCCGCGAGCAGCGCCAGCGCGGATGCGCAGGCGCGATTACCGAAGCTCGGCATCGAAATTCTCCTCGGTGAGGCCGGTCAGCCAGAAGCGGCCATTGTCGATGGTGAAGCGGATGTGCAGGTTGCCGCGGAACTTGCGGACGACGCCGCCGATCACGCGGACCTTCTCGACCGGTACGACGATGTCGTGATCCGAGACGGTGACGGGCTGGTCGGGGCGGATGTAGGTGGCGATCGAGAGCGTCGGATTGTCAGTGAGCTCGTCGAGAATTGCGTTGAAGCTGTCGCGAAGTCCGTTGAACGCGGACGGGTGTGCGATCCCGAGCAGCGCCTGGAACTGTGTGTCGGCGCTGTAGGCCGAATAGGTGCCGGCGAGCGCGACGACGTTGCGCGTCATCGCCTTGAGGTAATCGGCCGACGGCTTCGAGCCGGTGACGTAGAGGTCGCCGCCGCTCGCGAACGGCACCACCACGGTGCGGCGGTTCTGGTCAGCACTGTAGACGACCGCGCCCAGCACCGCGGTGATCCCGAACAACCCGGCGATGGCGAACTTCAGCAGCCGGTTCTCCTCGAAAAGGTTCGACGATCCTTGCAGGAAGCGGTGGATGCCGAAGCTGGCGGGTTTGTCGGCCAGCGGGTCGGTGGGCATCTCGGCGCGGGGGCGATAGAGCGACATGACCGGGCTCACTCGTAGAAGCGGGTCTGGGTCGGACCCGGATAATGGGGGAAGGAGACGAGGCCCCAGCGCCAGGCGAGATGCGGCAGGAAACCGCGCGGCTTGGTGCGCTTCCAGGGGATGAAAAGGAGAAGGGCGAGGATCAGCGCCCAGCCGATCAGGCCGCCGACGATGACGGCGACGAAGATCGTCGACACCACCACGAGGAATTCGTCGGCACCGAACCAGAGGATCTGGACGGGCCGGTGGAGGTATTGCGGCAGGCGTTCGTCCATCGCTCTTCTCCCCTGCTTCATCACCCCGTGCGCGGGGCGGTTGTCCCGGCGCCGGGATTGGCGCCGAGGAATGGGGCAGGGCACCGACCGGCACCCTGCCGGTTCGATTCAGATCACCATCCCGAAGGTCTGGAGGATGGTGTCGGACTTGATCAGGCAGACCGCCGCGACGATCGTCGGGATGCCGACCATGATGTTCGAGAACAGGCGGCTGACCCCGAACAGGAAGGCGGCGACGCCGGCGACGAAGCCGAGCGGACCCTTGACGCCCTTGTTCACGACGATGTCGTAGATGTCGTAGCCGAGGTCGCCGGCGGCCGGCGCGGTGAAGGCGTGCGCCGCCCCCATCGACAGCGCCAGCATGGCGATCAGCGGTACGCCGATATTCGCGACGGGCAGCGCACGGCGCCCGAAAGTACGGATCATGATAGTCTACTCCTTGGTAACAGGGGCTGTCCGGAACGATGCCTGGTCGCGACGCCGATGCTGTCGGTCACGACCCCGTCGGCGCGTCGGACGGCCCCGTCAGGCCCGCGCCCCCCGGCATTCCGTGCCGCCCGGCGCTTGCCCGAGCGACCGCCACGAAAGGGTCAGTCAGCGGGCAGGGCCGCCGGCTTGTTCAGGGAGGCTTCGAGCTCGTCCTGGCGAAAGCCGGAAATGATGCGCCCGTCGACGATGATCGTCGGCGTGCCACCGATACCGATCCCGGCGACCACCGCGTCGTGTGCGGCGAGCTTCGCCTTGCCGGCGGCACAGGTGATGAGCACCTTCGGCGCGGCACCGGCATAGATCTTCTCGAACGCCGCCGCCGGATCGGGCGAGCACAGGATATGCTCGGCCTTCGCCGCCGCCTCCGGATGAATGCCGCTGACGAAGAAGACGAGGCGGCGGACCCGCTTTCCTTCCGCCGCCTTCGCCGCCCAGAACCGGTCGAGCGCGCGGCAATAGGGGCAGTCGGGATCGGTGAACTCGATCACCGTCGGTGGGCCTGCCGGGCCGATCGCGAGCGCCTGTGTCGGATCGATCTTCTTCAGCCGCTTCGTCGCGGCGGCTTCCTGTGCCAGCGCGGTGACGTTGACACCGTTCCTGTCGTACACCGCCGCGAACAGCAGATGCTCGGACTTGGGGGCGTAGTAGACGATGCGTCCGCCGGCGTTGGCCTGGTAGATCGGGCCTTCGACCGGCGCAGGACCGAACTCCTCGAACTGCAAGTTCGTGAAGGTCTGGCGGAGCTGGCGTTGCGCAGCGTCCGCCTGACGCGCGATTTCCGGAGAAGATGGCGGTGTCGGCGCCGTCTGCGCGTGGGCGGGTACGGCGAGCGTCATGCCCACGATCGGGATGACCGAGGTGCCCAGCCGATGAAGGACATGGCGGTTCATCGCGGCGTTCCCACGGTGGTCGGCGTCCCGGCAACCAACAAATTCTGGTCGATCTGGACCGTGCTGCCGATTTTCAGGCTTTCAGGACCGATCGGAACGGACTCCGGTACTTTGTCCAGGTCCGGCTCTCCGCCGGAGACGATGGCGAAAGTCTCGTCACGCTGGACGATCCCGGCATTGGGCGGCGATACAGAAGCCGACAGCGGTGGCGTTCCGCACAAGGCGGGCGCCTGCGCGAGCAGGAACGTAAAGGCGCCGGGAGAGGCGAGCGGCATCGGGCAATACTCCTCCTGTCCGAAAAAGCGGCTCGACGGCACGCTTCCGGTGGCTGATTTCATCTGTGTCGGTGAGGAGGACATGTCGGCCTGCCGGCCCGCGATGCCTCCGTCATCGGAACGACGCCTGGATGACCGATGCACCGCCGGGTTCGCAATGGGATGGGCATTGAAGTGCCGCTCGGAGGCACTTCAATGCCGAAAGCGGCATTTAAATGCCGCTTTCTGGAACAGGGCGCGAACGCCCGAGCGAGTGGTTACGCAGAATCACCATGGAGGCTGGAATGGCTACGAAAGGATCGAGGACGTACAAGCTGTGCCTGTCGGACGCGGGCTTCGACCATCTGCTGGACTGTCATCGGCGTGTCGGCCTGGTCGCTCGCAGCCTGCTGCCTTTCGGCGCCACCGTGTTCGTCGGCCTGACCATCGCCGATGATCTCGCGCCTGCGGTTCTCGCGGCCATGCTCGACACACCGGCATGTCAAAGCCTGGTCGGGCGGGAGGTCCGCTTCGTCGGTTTCACCAGCCATCTCGCGGACATCACCGAGCGGTTACGCGAGCGCGTGTCACTGGAAGCGGCAACGCCGAAGCCGCCGAAGGTCAACCGCCTCTACGCCGCGGGTTTGTCCTGCCTCGGGGCCGCCGGCGAGGAGGCGATCAGCCGTGCATACCGTATGCTTCGTACGATCAGGCCCGTTTGACCGACGGTATCTTTCCAGGTCGCACGTCGCGCCAATGCATGCCGGACGCGGACAGAAGATGTCGCGCCCTTCATTTGATGTGAGTCACAACACTTTATTCATGTTCATGTCCGACCATCCGAATGATCGGTTTTGGGGAGGCATGGGGATGTCGTCTCGAAGGGGACCACGGTTCGGCGACGAAAAACTCGAAGGCATCAAGATCATTTCCGGCTGGTGCATTGAAGCGAGACGAACACGTGATGGTATCCGTCAGAAGAATCTGGCGAAGAAGGTCGGGGTCGCGGTCCGCTGGCTTCGCGAGATCGAGAGCGGTAGTCCCAAGACCACGGTGGATGACCATCTGCGCTGCGCCTGGGCGTTGGGTTTCACGACCGGTTACTTGTTCATCCCCACGCTCTACGAAGAACGCGGTCGCGTCTTTCCCCGGGATCTGTTGCTGTCCGCGCTTGGTCCTTTGGAAGATCGATGCGTCGACGCGATCGCGACCGCTCCGATCGAGGTGCTGGTGCGACACCAGCCTGCTTGAGGGCGAAGGCAATTCGGCTCAACTGACGCACATTACGATAGCGTATGCTTCCCCGGCATGGCCGGGTCGGCGACAGGGAAGCCGATCGTCGATGGCGTCAGGCCACGCGAAACTTCCCCGCGCGTATTGGCAGAACCGCCACCGGCTGGTAATCCGATCGTGCGCTGCAAAGCGGCAGCGCCGGGACTGGTAATCCCGTCGAGAACGGCAACTCGGTGTGTTTCACGCCGGGGTGCCTGTGCCATGTCCAGGCGCCCCGGCGCTAAAAGTACAGGCGCATGTCTCGACGTGTTACCAGCCCCGGCTCCCGCGCCAGCAGCGCGCGGGAGTCAACCTGCTCCCGTGGTCACGGGTAACAGGAGGTATGTGTGGACGACGTCGACCCGGCCGTTCCGGCCCTGGACGATCCGACGATCGTCAGGGCCATCGGCCATCTTGCCGCTCTCGTGCTGACGATGCTGCATCGGAACAGGCTGCTCGAAATCGGAGAGGTCGGCGATCACCTGGCGATGTACGCCTGCCTCGCTGGCGAGACCGATCCCGGGGCCGGGATAGCGCTGGCGTACTGGGCGTCGATGGTGAAGGATACCGCCGAAGACATGCGCACCGGCTGATCCAGCATTTGCCGGAACATATGGGTCATTCAGCCAGCCGGGCTCACCCGCCTTCGGGCCCGATCGACGTGATCAGCAGATCGATCCGCGACAGCACGTCGCCGACCAGCGCGACGCCATCGTCGCTCAAACGGATTTCCACCCGGCGTCGGTCCCTGACATCGTCGTTCCGAACGACGAGACCGCGCCGTTCGAGATCGGCGATCCTGCGATAGGCCGTACCTTCCGACGCGTAGGAGGATGCGCAAAGCGCCGTCAGCATGACGAACCGTTGCTCGCACCGCGCGATGTACAAAGCGAGCAACATGTTCCAGACCGGGTTGGCGCACAAGGACCTGCCGAAAGCCTCGCCGACGATGGCGCGTTCACGGACGAGCATTCGACAGACGACGGCCGTGCGAGCGTCGTTCGGGTCCGGGCGTGCGCCATCGGTCACGCCCCTATACCTTCCTTGCTCGCAGCAGCCCAGGCCATGACTTGCTCGGCGGTGCTGCCGGGCGGGATCTGTCCGGCACGGTAGGCGCCGATCAATTGCTCCTGCTCCGGTCGCAGGGCGTCGATCGCCCCGGGTCGTTCCGGTCCGGCAGACGGTCGCAACAATCTCGACGGACACCGTCCCTCGTAGGTACCGAGATTGGGTCGGTGGGCACGGTAGCCGGCGAGGTCGGCGACTTCGGGGGAGAAGGTCCGCGCAATCTCCGGCGGATAGGCCAGCCACGGCAGCTCGTAGGGCTTGAGCCAGCCAAGACTATAGCTGATCACCATGCCCCGCCGCGATGCGGCGGTGCGATTGGCCCCGCCGGCATGCAGCGTCGAGCCAAGGAACATCAGTACCGATCCCGGATGCATCTCGGCTGCGATCGCGTCATCTTCGGCCATGACGATCTCGTCCTGGCGCAGATGACTGCCGGGCCAGACGATCGTCGCGCCGTTCGCCGCGGTATACGGCGTGAACGGCCACATGACGTTGACCAGATACTCGACGCCCGGCGACCGGATCGGCCACATGTCCTGATCGCGGTGGGGCGGCTGCGTTTCCCCGCCGGGCAGGATCTCGATCGCCTGCGTGAGGTTCAACTGGATGTGATCGCAAAACGGACCAAGAATCGCGCGCGTCACCTCCAGGATGAGCGGATGTGCGACGAACGCGGCGGCGAACGGCGAGCGGCTAAGCAGGCTGTGGAAGCGTTTGGTCGTGTCGCCGTAGAAGGGACCGACCGACAGCGCGGTTTCGTCGAAATCGGGTGCGAGATCGGCCGCCAGGACGGCAACGTCTGCCGACCGCATCGCATCGGGGATGATGCAATAACCGTCCGCACGCAGGCTGTCGGTCCACGCTTCCGCATCGGTCGAGGCGCGCGGCGAGATCGTCATCGGTTCGACGCCCATCATGCCCGCCCCATGACGACGGCATCGAGGTCGACCATCCGGCAGGGCACGTAGGTATCGGCGGCACGCAGCTTGCCGGGCGTGGTGGCATCGATGTCGATTTGCAACGCACCGGTCATCGACCTGCCGATCTTCTGCCTCGGACCCAGCGGCCAGCAGTCCCAGCCGAGCATCAGGATCTGGCCGTACCAGGTGAAATCGGCGATGCAGGTGTACGCTGCTATCCGCCGTGACAGCCCGTACTCGACGACCGCCGTGGTGAGCAGATTGCGAACGTGAAGCCGGTCGCCGCTGGCGAGATCGGGACTGAGACAACCGCGGCTCAGTTCCCACACGTTCGCGGCCTGCGGAACCTCTCCCAGGCAAAGCCCGGGGAAGATGGTGGCCAGGATGTGCGGCCGATCGGTCGGCAGAAGCCGGATAGATCCGAGGTGGCGACCGGCATCGTCGGTGGCGATGCAGTAGATGGCGCGCTCACCGTCGAACTGGTCGATCTCCAATGTGTCGCGAACGACGGGCACATCCCATTTGAGCAGATCGACGAAGATGCGCTTGCGATCGCGGAACATCGCGTCGAGCAGCGGATCGTAGCCCGGCCCTTTGAAGCCGTCGAGTATTCTGATCATACATCCCCCGTGCGAGTGGAACGGGAGATTGGTCGCCTGAACTCGGCGTCTTGTTCAAACCCCTGAAAAGGGGGTTGCGATCATCGGCGAAATACATCCGCGAACGAGAACTGGTTGTCGAACACCGCCCGCAGCACCAATGACGGTCTCGGGAGATTGCCATAGGCGCAACGCACGCGCTCGACGCTTTCATGCGCCGTCCAGCGCGATGTTCCCATGATGAGCGCAATCTCCTCGTCGGTTTTCCCGCGCCCGACCAGGATAAGCGCCTCGCGATCCCTCGGGCGCAGATCGGGGATGACGGCTTCGCCGCGTCCATCGCGCTTCTGCATGATCATGCGCGCCTTCTGGAACGCCGCCGTGGCGATCACGCCGCTCAGCTCCAGCGCCAGCGGGCGCAGCCGATCGAACGATCGCGCGGCGAACGAGCAGGTGCCGAAATACTCGCCGGGCAGCGACACGGGGATGGTGTAGCCGGCGACGAGGCCGTATTGCGCGGCCTGTTCGAGGATCGTCCGTTGTCGCACCGACAACCGCGAGACGTCGATGCTGTCCCAGCGGAAGCCGGCCACGGTCTTCATGCTGATCGCGTGGATAGGATCGTCGGCGAGATAGCCGCTTTCGACAACCTGCGCGATCCACCGCATGTCATAGTTCGTCGCCTGGATCGCATCGCGAGGCGGGCGCAGCAGGTCGACGTGATGCCCCATCGCGAAGCGCTCGAGGCCGAGCCAGCATGTGAAATTGGCGAGCACCTCGACCAGATCATCGGCCGAGGTGGACGATCTCAAAAGGGAAATGAAGCGATTGAGTTCAAGCGACATGAACATCTCATTCTCCCATCTGCATATACGATTATTGTTATCGATCCTGCTCGGGTTTCCTGTTCAAACCATTCTTGATGAAAACTCGACATGCTTGCGATCTGCCAAATCTCGGCTTGAGCGGTCGCTTGTCTTCGATCAGGATCTGCCGGTTTGCTACGCTGGGGGCGGCTATCTACCCCTGATACTGAAGCCAGAGCTTCCTCGATCCATTCCTGACGATTGGGTCGGGATGAGGCCCAAGACGGTATGTCCCCACTCCCAGAGCGCCGAGTGTGAGATAAGCGTAGGCGCCCAGCCCGGTATGGAACGAGAAGAGGTGCACATGCGGGAATATGGCGCCCGCGATCGTGACGGCGACGTTGCCGAACATGAATCCGGACGCCCAGATCGGCCAGAAGCGGATCGTGGACGTGGCGAGCCAGAAGAATGCTGCCATGCTCGCAATATCGACGGCGACGACCAACATGCCAGTCGGTAACCACTGCGATGGCCACACGATCCGGAGCAATCCCGTTCCATAGGACGCCAGCAGGCACACCGCGGCACCGATCCGTTCGGGGCGACCGCCCCGAACGAATGCATATGCGCAGGTTCCAACGAGCACGGCATTGTAGAGGCCGGCGAGGATGAGATTGGTCGTCATGGGAGCATGCATAAACCAGGTCCTCGTTCTTTTCGCCGGTCAGGCGGCGACATGATGCTCCGCGCTCGGCTCGGCTCGCGAGGGCTTGGGCAGCACCTCGCCGAAGCTGGTCTCGTTCAGACCGAGTTGCCGCCCCACGCGCTCCGCGGATGGATGCGCGCGCATCACCATCTGGGTCTGGCCCTCGACGAGGGAGGCAAGCGCTCCCACCGTCGCTTTGACCGTGCGGTGAGTCATGGCAGCCGAGACCCCATGCGCCTCGGTGGCATCGAGGGTCGTGATCAGGAATTGCGCCGTATTGCGGGTCGCGAGATTGATCGAGCGTTCGGCCCGTCGCAGATCGTCCGCAACGGTGAGGGCAGTGTTCGAAAGGGTGGATCGGACTTGCATTGGCGCCTCCATCGGCGCCGCAGCGCCACTCAGGTTGATCTGGCGCCAAACAGGATCATGAGCGCGGTGATCAGCATCGCGGCGACCGCCAGACCGATCGTGATCGCGATCCCGACGATCGCGCTCCAGATCATGATCTCGCGTGCCTTGATGAGGTTCACCGGCATGCGCCTGTTCGGCACCGGTAGGGGAAGCGGACGAAGCGGCTCCTGAACAGGTAGAGCGTTTGCAGGGTAGAAAGATTCTACCCCCTCCTCATAGGCGATCAGGCGCCGGGCGGCGTCCGCACGCGTCGCCGCACCGATCAAGGTCTTGGCCAAATACAATTGCTTGTCGACCGCACGAGCACTGACGCCCTCGATCTCCGCGATTTCTTTCGAACTCAGGTTTCGAGCGACGTGGCGCAGGTAGATCCGCTGCCGCTGGCTGACACGATCGAACGGGTCTTCGGGCCGGGCATCGATCTCGTCTCTTGCCGGTGGTTTCATGCTCTCTCGCTGCCTTGATTCGTCAACATCCGACTCAGGCGTTATACCTTCCGCGAGATAACGATCTGCCGATGCTTCAGCGCTGGATCGAAGCTCGGCGATCCGGTCTCATCATCCGTTATCGCACGCGGCAAATCGGAAGCGGGCATTTCCCGAACATCGAAAGGCGTTACACGGCCCGTTTGCCGTGCAACGTACATCACATTCTCCTCCGGATTTGTGACGCCATCGTATCGCGCCTCGTTGCCGATACGATACGGATCAATACAGCATCTTCCGCTGCGAAAATGAACCAGGATGGCGGTGATGAGTGAGTCGGCGGACGAGGCGATGACCCGCCTGCAGGCCTTGATGATGACGCGGGCGGCCCGTGCCATGCTCGAGAGCTATCGATGCGATCTGGACGCGGATGCGCTTTCGCATCTCCGTCAGGCGGCGGATCTCCTGGAGGAGACGATCGCCGACGAGCGCGGCCTCAGGGCCATACCCCATTGACCCTGTAACGGTCTGATGCGGAGCGGGGAGGGGAAACGGTGCTGCGTTCATGACGCGCCCCTGGCCGTTCTTCCGGAGCATCCCTGTGCGATCCCGAACATCCATGATCCTCGAGGGCGCTGGCGCCGACCTCGTTCGTCGGCTGGGCGGCACATGGCGCGACGATCGCGGCATGTGCCTGTGCCCGGCGCATGCCGATGTCGAACCCAGCCTGTCGGTGCGGGTCGGCCACACCCGGCTGCTGTTCCACTGTTTCGCCGGCTGCGACACACGTGACGTACTGCACGCGATCGCGCGTATCCGGCCGGAGGCGCTCGATCGCGGTAGCGGCGTCGCACGTGCATCGGCCAACGATGACCGGGTCGCACATTGGCGGCGCCAGCGTATGCTCGACCTTTGGACCGACGGCAGCCTCGTCGACGACGACCTTGCCGGTCGCTACCTCGCTCGCCGGTCGATCGACATCGCCCCCCCGACGCTCCGCTTCCAGCCGCTGACGCCGCTGGGCACTGGCCGGGTGTTCCGGCTGCGTCCGGCGATGCTCGCTGCGGTCACCGACGGACCTAGACTGATGGCGCTGCAGCGCACCTTCCTCGACCGCTTCGGGCGCCGCGCTCGTGACCTGACCAACCCACGGCGACTGTGGGGACGCCCGGAACAAGGCGCCGTCCGCCTCGCGGTCGCGAACGACAACCTTGCGTTGGCAGAAGGCGTGGAATCCGGACTGTCGGCGATGATCCTGCTAGGCCTGCCGGTCTGGGCGGTGCTCGGCAGCCAGCGCATGGCAAAGGTGGCAATCCCCGACACGGTGCGCCGCCTGATCCTTCTCCCCGACAACGATCCCGCCGGTCGCCGTGGTGCCGCTGCCGCCGCGATCGCGCATGCCGCGCCGGGCCGTACGATCGAGACCATCTGGCCTTGGTACGGCCTGAACGACTGGAATGACGTGCTGCGCGCCCGGAGGAGAGGGGGAGTGGAAGGGCTGCGGCAGGCGGCCTGACGGTCAGGTCCGCAGGCATACGGAGAACCGCCCCATGTCCCAGCTTCCCATCCTCGTACCCGCATCGCGGCTGATCGTGGACCCGAAGAACGTGCGCAAGAAGCGCAGCGCCGCCTTCCGGGCCGAGATGAAGGCCAGCATCGCCGCCAAGGGCATTATCCAGAACCTCGTCGGCCGCCCCGTGCCGCGCCGGAAGGGGTTCTACTATGTCAGCGCCGGCGGGAGCCGGCTCGACGGTGTCAACGCCAATATCGAGGACGGCGTTTTCGACGCCGACTATCCGGTGCCGATCCTGATCCGCGACGGCAAGGATGCGATCGAGGTCGGCCTCATCGAGAACATCATCCGGGCCGACCTGACGCCGACCGAGGAATGCCGGGCCTATCAGGACGCAGTGCAGATCGAGCGCGTCGCCCCGGCCGATCTGGCGAAACGGGTGCATCGCACCGAGCACTATGTCCTCGGACGGTTGCGGCTTGCCGATCTCGCCGAGCCGGTGTTCGATGCGCTCGAAGCCGGCGAGATATCGCTCCAGATCGCCGAGGCTTATGGCTCGACCCCGGACACCGCACGGCAGGCGGCGGTCTACGAACTGCTGCGCGACGGACCCAATCGCAACAATCCGAGTGAAATCCGCCGGAAGATCGAGTCCTACAGCTATCCAGCGAGCGATCCACGCTGCCGGCTGGTCGGGCGGGACGCCTATCTGGCCGCCGGCGGCAAGCCCTATAGCGACCTGTTCACCAACGCCGAGAACGAGCGCTGGCTCGACACGCACATCGTTGATCGGCTTGCCGAAGAGGCGCTGGCGAAGACCGCCGAGGAGTTGCGGATGCGGGAAGGCTATGCCGAGGTGCGCACCGTCGCCGGCCCGATCGTCCCCTATATGGAGACGTACAGCTTCGACACCATCGAAGCCGAGCGGGAGCCGCTGACGCCCGGGCAGGAGGAGCGGCTGGAGGCGATCGCCGCCGAACTCGGCGTGATCGAGACCGCATCGGAAGACCCGGATTACCAGTCCGGGGACGTCGACGATGCGCGCGTCGCCGCGCTGCAGGCCGAATATGACGCGATCGAGGGGCGTCCCGCGGTGCTCGACGAGGCGCAGCGCGCTAACGCGCTGGCCTATCTGGTCATCGGCGCTGATGGTCAGCCGCGCCTCCACGACGAAATCTTCGCCTTGCCCACGCCGCTGAACAAGGGCGACAGGGTCGAGGAAGGGCGGGACGGTGACGGGCGCGAGGCTGACGTGCCTGCCGATCAGGTGGACGCTGAGGAGCCGGTCGCCGACCAGCCCGCAATGAGCCAGGTCCAGATCGACCGTCTGGCGACGATGAAGACCGAATTGCTCGCGGTCCATGTCGCGAGCGATCCGGCGTTCGCGCTCGATCTCGCCACCTTCGTCATGGCCGAGCGGTCGATGCGCACCTTCGGTGGCGGGGACATACCGAGCGAACTGCGCGCCGATGCGGCACCCGCGCGGGTGCGCGACTTCGAGAGCGGTACCGCCGCGGCGGCGGAATGGACGAAACTCGACGCCGCGCTCGACCGCAGCTGGACCGCTCGTTTGAGCATGGTGGAACGCTACGACGCCTTCTGCACTCTCGGCGACGAGGCGCGGGCAGCGTGGCTGGGCTGGGCAGTGGCGCGGACACTCCATGCGGTACCTGGCCAGAACGATGGCGCGCCACTGCTCGACCGGCTCGGCCGGAAACTTGACATCGACGTCGCGGCCTGGTGGCGGCCGACCGCGCAGAACTTCTTCGACAAGCAGCCGGTCAGATCGATCCTTGCGCTCTTCGAGGAGATCGGCGGCGCTGAACTGAGGGCACGCTACGGCGCCTCGAAGAAGCACGACCTCGCCGCCTCCGCCGAACGGCTGTTCGCGGGGGATACGATCGTCGAGGCGGACGTCAAGGCGCGCGCGCTCGCGTGGGTACCCGACGCCATGCGCTTCGGACCACCGCCGGTCGAGTTTATGGATGCCGGGGCCGGTGACGAGGCCGATGGAAATACCCCGCCGGTAGCCAACGACCAGATCGATCTCGCCGGAAACGAAGCGGCCTGATTCCACTCCGGGGCCGGCGTGTGCCGGCCCCGCCTTTTCCCTATCCGGAAGGACGTCCATGACCCAGCCGATGCTGGCGCTCGCTGCCGATGGCGGTGAGCCCGACCGATATGCGCGCCTGTTCGCCGTGGCACAGGCGATCGCGCGCTTGTTCGAACGCGGCGAGACCGTGACACGCCAGACCCTGAAGCGCATGATGCAGGAAGGAGTCGGCGGCTCCGACGCCGACGGCGCCTGGACGATGCGCGAAGCATATGACGCGCTGGAAACTGCGCAGGTCATCATACAGCGCACCGCCGACTGGCCGTGCGATCCCCGCACCGATCGCGAGGCGGTGTTCGCCGCGCTGCGCCGGTTCGAGCAGACCCTGCCGACCCAGACCTATCGCTCGGAAGGCCAGGTCGAGATGCAGCAGATGGCATGACCATTTGCGGCGTCCGGCATGGCTGGCAGGATCGCCTTGAGCGATAGCAAGCCGCGCTCCC
>NZ_JBWKVV010000013.1:0-57141 GCF_059421875.1 Sphingomonas sp. GW821-FHT02B09 | reverse complement strand
ACCCGCCGCCCCGGTTACCAACGTCTTCGGCATCGTCTGTCTGCTCCGTCTTCGCGAGGCCATCGACGGCCGCAGCCGTTCGCTAGCCGAGGAAGCGCCGCTTGACGATGCCCCGTACCCAACAAGCTGAGCGATCTCCGTGACAAGCAGGCCTTGGCTTGCCAAATCCTATCGAAAGCGTGGAGATTGATGGGAGAACGTCAGGAGACTGTATGCCTCGCTCCGATCCTCAACGACGTGCCTCCGCGGCCGTCGACTGGCCGACGATCGCCGTCGCAATCGTCGTCTACGGTGGGTGGCTGGCGCTCACCGCCTGGCATGCGCTGCTGCCGCTGCCGGTACTGACGTTGCTCGGCGGGGCGATCGTCGGCTGGCAGGGGTCGTTGCAGCATGAGACGATCCACGGTCATCCGACCGATCGTCGGCTGCTCAATGACATGATCGGCATGCCGCCGCTGAGCCTGTACCTGCCCTATGCGATCTACCGGCGCTCGCATCTCGCCCATCACGGCTGCGGCGCGATCACCGATCCCGCCGCCGATCCCGAATCGCGCTATCATGCCGGTCGCGGCGTGGCGCGGCGGCTGGCGGCGGTGCAGGCGACCCTGATCGGTCAGTTGGTCTTCGGACCGGCGATCGTGATCGGGCGGTTCCTCGCCGGCGAGATCGGGCGGATGAGGCGCGCGCCAGGCGCGGTCGCACGCGACTGGCTGCCGCATCTGGCGGGGGTGGCGCTGCTGCTCGCGTGGCTCGGCCATGTCGGCCTGCCGATCGGCACCTATCTGGTCGCCTTCGTCTATCCCGGCATCGCGTTGACGCTGTTGCGCAGCTATGCCGAGCATCGCGCCGACCTCGCAACCACCGCCCATGCGGCGATCGTCGAGCGTGGAGGACCTTTCGCCTTGCTGTTCCTCAACAACAATCTTCATGTCGCGCATCACGAGCGGCCGGGCCTGCCGTGGTATCGCCTGCCCGCCTACCACCGCGCGCACCGCGACCGGTTCGTCGCCGAGGGCGGCCGCATCTATCGCGGATATGGCGAGGTGCTGCGTCGCTTTGCGTTCCGTGCACACGACGATCTGCACCATCCCGCCTATCGGCCGGATCACGCGGCGTGACGCTGGTCGCGTCGCTCGGGATGTACGATCACCCGGCACAGCGAGCGGCAAACGACGCGCTCTGGCGCGGTCTCGCACATCGGCTGCGGGTCGCGGGCATTCCCGGCGTGCCCGACGATCTCGACCGGTCGCGATCGGTTGAGGCGATCTGGTACGACGCTCGCCTGCTGTTCGCGCAGGCGTGCGGCTATCCGTTGACCGCCGCCGACGCGCCGGCGGTGCGGGTGGTCGCGCTGCCGACCTATGACGCCCCCGGCTGCGACGGAACGAGCCACCGCAGCGTGATCGTCGTGCGGGCGGCGGATCGGATCGATGCCGTCGCCGACTTGCGGGGATCGCGGGTGGCGATCAACACGCCGGCCTCCAACACCGGCATGAACCTGTTGCGTGCCGTCGTGGCACCGCTGGCCGACGCGGCGGCGTTCTTCTCGCAGGTCGTCGTGACGGGGAGCCACCAAGCCAGTGCCGAGGCGATCGTCCGCGGCGAGGTCGATTGCGCCGCGATCGACTGCGTGACCTGGGCGGCGCTGCGACGCCATGAGCCGGTGTCGACCGGGCGGCTGCGGGTGATCGCGACGACGGGCGCCACCCCGGCGCTGCCCTTCGTCACCGCCGCGGCGTCGTCGGACGCGCACCTCGCCGCGATCCGGGCGGCGCTTGCGGCGGTGATCGCCGATCCGACGCTCGCGACCGCCCGCGACGCGCTGTTCCTGCGGGATGTCGTACCAGCGGACGAGAATGCACTGGCGCCCGTCCGATCGGCGGAGCGCGATGCGATCGCGCTCGGCTACCCGCTGCTGCGATGATCGTCCCGCCCGCCGCCCGCTTCGGCGCGCCAGAGCGCATCGGGGCTGGTCCGGCGTCAGGAAGCGTTCATACTTCGACCTTCGCCGAGTCGCCCGGCGTTGAGGAGTGAGACGCGCATGACCGCTATCGCCGCCCTGCCCTTCGCCGACCCCCGCCTGTCGATCGTCACGATCGGCGACGGGGAGGAGACGCCCGCGTGGCAGCGCATGTTCGGCTGGCCCGCAGGCGGATCGGGTGCGGTGCCGCTCGATGCGCGCTCGCCGGCGACGCGCAACATCTGGGCGGCGAAGCTCGACCGGGCGGTGCGCGAGGCCGATGCGCGCGTGCTGATCGTCGCCGAGGGACTGGGCTGCGCGGCGAGCGCATGGTGGGCGCGGCTGTCGCCGACCGACGACGTCCGCAAGGTCGCCGGCGCGCTGCTGTTCGCGCCGCCGGCCGATGCGGGCGACCTGTTCGCCTCCCCCCGATCGCGTCTGCCCTTTCCTTCGCTGGTGATCCGCCCCGGCGGCGCGCCCGACGATCTGGCGGCGGCGGTCGACGATTGGGGCAGCCGGCTGGTCGTCGGCGATCGCGTTCGCGACCGGCGCGCGGGCGCGGTCGCATGGCGGCAGGCGCAGCGGCTGTTCCTGCGCCTGACCCAGCAAGTGGTCGACCACGACGTCGACCGCGGGCGGGCGATCACCGGCTGGCGCTGAAGCGCCCCGGAGCCTCACACGGAGCCTTGTCGATCCCGGCCTCCCCCGCCTATCTTCGGGCGGACAGGACGATGGAGACGGCAATGCGAAATGGATTGATGCTGATGCTGGCCGCGGCCCTGACCGGCTGCGGATCGCAACCCGAACCGCAGGCCGCCAATATCGCCAGCGCCGCACCCAAGGAAACCGGCTATATCGCCAAGGTCACCGCGCTGCCGCCGCGGCAGCTCAACGGCGTGCTTTACCGGGCGATCGACGATGCCAAACAGCCGTGCCAGGGCGTCGCTGCGGTAACCCGCCAAGCCGATCGCAAGGGCAAGCCGGTATGGGCGGTGCGGTGCATCGAGGGCAGCGCGTGGCTGGTCGCACTCGGTGACGACGGGGTGGCGGAAGTCACCGGCATTCCGGCTCGCGCCGGCGGTTGATCCGACGAGGGAGCGGCCGCGAGGCCGCCCCCTGCCCGGTCAGGCGCTCTTGCCGAGCCAGGTCTGGACGGCCGGACGCAGGCGCTCCGCCGCTGCCTTGCGGACGGCGATGCTCGACACCACCCGCTTGGCGGGACCCCGCGAGGTTTCCGGCATCGTCGCGGCGAAGGCATTGATCTTGCCGGGCATCGCCGGATCGACCGAGCCGCCGCCGAGGCCGACGATGAAGCTTGCCTTGCTGCTGTCCTCGATGAACCCCTCGACCAGCGCGCGGTTCGCCACCGCCCAGTCGAACGTCATGTCGGGATGTTCGCCCGACACCGCGCGCAGCAGCGCGGCACGCTGCGGCGCGGTGAACGTGTCGGTCTTGAGCAACTCCAGCGCGCGCGTCGCCAGCGCATCGTCCTTGGCGTAGCCGAGCAACGAGACGAAGCGGTTCTTGGCGACCGGATTGGTCTCCGCCTTGGTGAGGCGCAACAGCAGGTCCCAGTCCGCCGCGCTCGCATTGGCGGCGAAGGTGGCGAGGATCGGCTGGCGGATCGCCGGCGGGATCGCGGTCGGATCGGTGGCCAGCTTGGCGACGTAGCTGCGCGCCTGGCGCAGCACCTCCGGATCGCCGTTGGCGCCGAGCTGGCCGACCAGATTCTCGCGCAGATTGCCGACCAGCGGCGATTCGTCCGCCCGGGCGGTGTAGCCGATGCGTTGGAGGACCGGACCGAGGATCGCGACGGTGCGCGCGCGCAGCGGCGTGGCCAGCGGCGTCCCCTCGAACAGCCCGTTGAGTCCGCCGAGCCGGCCGGAAACCAGCGACCATTCGAGCGGATCGGCGCCGGCGCCAACCTGACCCATCACCGCGAAATAGCGCGACAGGTCCTGATATCCCCCCGCCGCCAAAGCATAATCGTCGGCGAGCGTGCCGAGCCGATCCTCGAGCGGCAGCCGCGTATAGTCGCGAACCAGAGCGTCATGGCCGGGCTGGTCGTAGAGCACGCGGGTGTAGCTGCCCTTGCCCTTGTTGAGCAGCAACGTGCCGCAACCCTTGACCGAGACGGTGGTCGCCGGGCCGGTGACGATCGTCCGCGTCTCGCCGCCACCGATCGTCGCGACGACCAGCGGCACCTGCCACGTCTGCGGCGTCTTCGACGCCGCGTCGAGACCGAAGCGGCCCTGCGCCAGCGTCGCCGTGGTGGTGCCGCCGGTGCAGCGCGTCCCGGTCAGCGTCACCAGCGGCACGCCGCCCTGCAGCGTATAGCCGTGGGCGATCTCCGCCACCGGCTGGCCGGCCGCGGCCGACAGCTCGGCCCAGAGCTGCTCGGTCACGGTGTTGCCGAACTTGTATTTGGCCATGTAGCGGCGGATGCCGTCGCGGAACTTGTCGGGGCCGAGCGTCGATTCGAGCATGCCGATGACGGCCTGCCCCTTGGAATAGGTGATGCCGTCGAACGCCTCGCCGATCTGGTCGACGGTCTCGATCTTGCGGATGATCGGATGCGTCGCGGCGGTCGCGTCAATGCCCATCGCCGCCTCGCGATCGGTCGACACCGCGGCCGCATCGGCCTTCCACGCCGGATTGAGGTCGGCGGCAGACTTGTTCTCCATCCACGAGGCGAACCCCTCGTTGAGCCAGAGGTCGTCCCACCATTTCATCGTGACGAGGTCGCCGAACCATTGGTGCGCCATCTCATGCGCGACGACGGTGAAGATGCGTTGAAGGCCGCTTTCGGTGGCGCGCTTGGGGTCGAACAGCAATTCGGGCTCGAAATAGAAGATCGCGCCCCAATTCTCCATCGCCCCGAAGAACTGGCTGGACCCCGGCCCGGCGACCATGTCGAGCTTGGGCAGCGGATAGGGCTGGCCGAAGTAGCTGTTGTAATAGGGCAATAGCCGCTTCGCTTCGGCCAGCGCGTAATCGCCCTGGTCGACGACGCCGCGACGCGTGATCACGCCGATCTCGACGTTCCCCGCCTGTACCGTCTTGCGCTCCAGATCGCCCATGCCGAGGTAGAGCAGATAGCTCGACATCACCGGCGTCTCGGCGAAGCTGTAGAGCTGGGTGCCGTCCGCCTGCTTCGCCACCGAGGCGGCGGGCATGTTGGAGAAAGCGAGCTGGCCAGCGGGCGCGGTCGCCTTCAGCCGGAATTTCGCCTTGAACGCGGGCTCGTCCCACATCGGCGCGAAACGGCGCGCATCCGGCGCCTCGAACTGCGTCGCGAGCATCCGCGCCTTCGAGCCGTCCTGATTGGTGTAATCGATCGCGAACAGGCCGGCGGCGGACTGGTTGATCTTGCCGCTCCAGCGGAAGCCGACGGTGTGGCGGCCGACCTTCGCCGCCGCGGGCAACGTCAGGACGAGCTGCTGTTTGTCCTTGTCGAGCGCGAAGGGCACCGCCTTGCCGTCGAACGTCGCCGCGGCGATCGCCAGGTCGGCGGCGTTGAGCGTGATCGTCCCGGTCGCCGCCTTGACGTCGATCTCGACGGTCTCGCTGCCGGTGAAGGTCATCGCCTGCGCATTCGGCGTGACGTCGATGTCGTAGAGCACCGGGACGACGGTCGCGGGCAGGCTGCCGGCGGCGAGCGCGGGGGTGGAGACGGTCAGGGCAAGGGCGGCGGCGACGGCTAGCTTCATGGAAGGATATACTCCGGAAACACTGTATCATTCGGCCCATACGCCTTTGGGCGGCGCGGGCAAGACGGGGCTTGCTGGACAGGCCGATCGGTTGCGCTAAACAACCGATCCTGAGAGGAAACCGCCGCCATGACACCCCCGATCTTCGACCGCCTGCGCCTGCCCGTGATCGGTTCGCCGCTGTTCATCATCTCCGGTCCCGAATTGGTGATCGCGCAATGCAAGGCGGGGATCGTCGGCTCGTTCCCGGCGCTTAACGCGCGGCCGCAGGCGCTGCTGGACGAATGGCTCCACCGGATCACCGAGGAACTGGCCGCGCACGACCGCGACCATCCCGAGGCGCCCGCCGCGCCGTTCGCGGTCAACCAGATCGTCCACAAGTCGAACGATCGGCTGGAGCAGGACCTCGCCACCTGCGCCAAATGGCGGGTGCCGATCGTCATTACCTCGCTCGGTGCGCGCGAGGACCTCAATACCGCGGTGCACGGCTGGGGCGGCATCACGCTCCACGACGTGATCGACGACCGCTTCGCGCGCAAGGCGATCGAGAAAGGCGCGGACGGGCTGATCGCGGTCGCGGCGGGTGCCGGCGGCCATGCCGGCACGCTGTCGCCGTTCGCGATCGTGCAGGAAATCCGCCAATGGTTCGACGGACCGCTGGCACTGTCGGGATCGATCGCCAGCGGCGGTGCGATCCTCGCAGCGCAGGCGATGGGCGCCGATTTCGCTTATATCGGCTCGCCGTTCATCGCGACGGAAGAGGCGAATGCCGCGCCCGACTATAAGGCGTCGATCGTCGACAGCCGCGCGGCCGACATCGTCTATTCCAATCTGTTCACCGGCGTGCACGGCAATTACCTGCGCAGTTCGATCGCCGCATCGGGGCTCGACCCCGACAATCTGCCCGAGGGTGACCTCAAGACGATGAATTTCGGCGGCGGCGACGGCAGCAAGGCCAAGGCGTGGCGCGACATCTGGGGGTCCGGACAGGGCATCGGCGTGATCGACAAGGTCGAGAGCGTCGCCGACCGCGTCGCACGATTCGGGGCGGAATATGCCGCAGCGAAGGCGCGCCTGCTCGGCTAAGCCGTGCGTCGTGTTGGACGACATGGACAAGATGGACACCTTAACGGAAACGATCAGCCCAGATCGTTTCCGTTTTTGACATGACGCCAGCCCTTCCGTTGCAGGCTGGGGAGAATACGTTGGAGGAGATCGGGGGCGCCATACCCTCGGTCTAGCGGGCGTCGACGATGTAGGACAGACCGCGGGTCAGAAGGCCAGCGCGAGACGATCGTGGAGATGGTGGACCGGGCTCGGCGTCGGGTGCGGCACCTGCGCATCGTCGAGCAGGCCGACGCGGCGATGGAGATTGGCGCTGGCGGCGACCAGACCCTGCGCGCGCACCGGCAGCGCGCGGACGAGATCGGCGTCGAACTGCGGCGCGCTGCCGAGCCGGCGCGTCGGGTCGAGTGCCTCGCGCGGCTTGATCTCGCCGGCGTCGATGGCACGCTGGGTGAGCAGCCAGGCGATGACGTGCATCAACCGCGTGGTGATCTTGAGCGATTCACACGAGAAGCCGACGCGGATCAGCGGATCGAGCGTCTCGCGCTCCAGCCGGCCCTCGCTGTCAAAATAGTCGCGCGCCTCGTCGGCGAGCAGCATCGCCTCGGTATAAAGCGAGTCGATCAGACGATCGTGGATGCGTGATTCGCTGCTGCTGCGGGTCATGACCGTTGGGTGGCACAAGCCCCCCGGCTTGGACAGGTGCCGCAACGGTCCCGATTGTGCCGATTGTGCCGAAGTGATTCGGTCCGGGGCAAAATAATCTCAGGCGATGATGTCGGGGATCAGTTGATCCTCGCAATTGGCGATCTCGTCGCGCAGCCGCAGCTTGCGCTTCTTGAGTCGCGCGACCTGCAACTGGTCGGGCACGCCGGTCGCGGTGAGCGCGTCGATCGCGGCATCCAGATCGCGATGTTCGGTGCGCAGCGCGTCGAGCCGGGCGATGATCTGTGCTTCGTCCATGCCTAATCCCCTGCCGCCTGCGTGGCTCCCCTAGCCCAGCCGCGGGCGCGGACCAAGTCGTCGCACGTAGCCACTCGGCTAATCGCGTTCGTCGCTTTGCGATGAGGACTTTTAACCTCTTCGATGGTTTACTCAGTCCCCCAACACGCATGCATCAGGAGGAACCGAAATGCAGACGACGCATCAACAGGCACTGGAGACCAAGCATGCCGCGCTCGACCGCCGCATCGCCGACGAGGTCCACCGCCCGTTGCCCGACGCCGCAATCCTCACCGACCTGAAACGCAAGAAGCTGAAGCTCAAGGAAGAGCTCAGCGGCCTGTAAGGCCCTTCGGCCCCTCCCGTCGCGGAGGGGCCTTTTGCATCAGGGTCATGCAGGACCCCTGCTCAGATGCCCCGACGGTCGATCCCGCCTTATCCTTTGGCCCCGCTCACCGGCTTGCGGGCCTTCTTGGGATCGATCGGCGAGTCGAGCGCGATGCCGATCCGGCCTTCGGTGCACCAGGCGACCTTGCCGGTCACCTTGCCGATACCGCGCAGCTCCAGCGAAACCGGCGTTCCCGGCTCCTTGACGCGGGCGCAGTCGACCATCAGCCCGCCCTCCGACAGATTGCGGACGCGCACGTCGCGGACCGTCGTCTCCTCCTCGAAGCGCAATTGCGCCATGAGGAACAGGCTGTCGCGCGAACGGCTGCGCTGCGACCCACCGGCCGCATCGGCCTTGTCGAACGGGTCGTGGGAGTAGCTGTCCATAAACGAAGCCTGTGTGACCGTGCGGGATTAGGCGCCGGCGCCTAATGGCCGATGGTGGCGAAAGCGTTAACCGCCCACGCCGGTTCAATCCTCGCGCGAGATCTTCTCGTTGCGCTCGTGCCGCTCCTGCGCTTCCAGCGTCATCGTCGCGATCGGACGCGCCTCCAACCGGCCGAGGCTGATCGGTTCGCCGGTCACTTCGCAATAGCCGTATTCGCCCTCGTCGATACGGCGGATCGCCGCCTCGATCTTCGAAACCAATTTGCGCTGGCGATCGCGGGTGCGCAGCTCGATCGACCAGTCGGTCTCGCTCGACGCGCGATCGGTGAGATCGGCCTCGCGCAGCGAGTCGACCTGGAGCTGGTTGAGCGTGCCCGCCGCATCCTGGAGGATCGCATCCTTCCAGCGCAGCAGCTTGTTGCGGAAATACGCCTGCTGACGCCGCGTCATGAACGGTTCGTCGTTGCTGGGTCGATAGCCATCGTCGGCATCGTTGGCCGCCGGCGGATTGGTCGTTACATCGTCTATCTGACTGACTTGCGTTGCCATACCACTCTCCCTCCGGCCCCATGATGACCTCGGGGCCGCCCCCAAATGGTTGAAGCGCCTATAATCGCGCCCGAAAGGAACCACAAGCGATGAGAGTTGCCGAATCGTACGCCTCGGCGTTCTTTTATTGCAGCATGCCGGCGGACAGAATGCGACCGCGGCGCGACGGGGCGGTCGTGGTTAACGGCGAATCAAACATCTGTTCCACTCTGGTACGTTAACGGCGATCGCGACACATCGGCGCGGTGAAAAGGCGATATCGGTGCGACAAAGTGCCGAAGGTTCTTGCACTTAATCGTTTCTTTGGCCCTTTGTCCTATGGCAGCACCGCCGTGCTGCGAGCGGGATTCTGGGGCATGGCCACCAGCAACGAGAAAGAGACCTTATGTCCGTAAGGATGGCCTTGGCGAAATTATGCGCTTGCGCATGCGGGGGAGCGTTGATCGGTGGCGGTGCCGTGCACGTCGCCGAGCGACCGAACCGACCCGTCTACGTCAAGCAGGTCAAGAAGCGCGTCGTCGTGCGGCGGCAGGTCGCCGCGGTGCAGCGCCAGGGTGTGCGCCGCCGCGTCGTCACGACGACCACGACGAGCTGCGCCCCCGCGGTGGTGACGGTGGCCAGCCAGGCGGCGCCCGTGCCGGTGCCGCTGCCCGCGGCGCAAGGCTTCATCGGCGGCGGTGGCGGCGGCGTACCCGTGGTGGTCGGCGGCAGCGGCGGGTTCGGCGGCGGCTTTGGCGGCGGGTTCGGCGGTGGCTTCTTCGGCGGCGGATCGTCCGGATCGAGCGGCAGCGTCGTGATCTCGTCGACGTCGAGCGGCGGGTCAAGCTCGACCAGCAGTTCCTCGTCGGGCAGTTCGTCGTCGTCGGGCAACGTGTCGAGTTCGTCGTCGGGCAACATATCGAGCTCGTCGTCGACCAGCAGCTCGACCGGTGGCGCCAACGTCGACATCAACAACAATAACAACAATTCCAACAGCAATCAGAATTCGAACAACAACCAGAATTCCAACACGAACAACAACAGCAACAACCAGAGCCAGAACCAAGGGCAAAATCAAAACCAGGGCCAAAATCAGAACCAGAATCAGGGCCAGGGGCAGAACCAGAACAATTACGGGTCGAGCTCGAAGGGCTGGAGCACCAGCGGCGGCTGGTCGTCGAACGGTGGCTGGACGTCGAGCGGCCATCACGGCGGCCCGCCGGGACCGCCGGGATCGTCGGGCGGTCCGCCCGCGCCGGTGCCGGCCCCGCCGATGGTGCTGCTGTTCGGTGCCGCCGCCGCCGCGCTGATCGCCCGCAAGCGGTTCGCCAAGCCACAGGCGGCCTGATCGACGGACAGGCAAAGGGGTGCCGGACTCGCGTCCGGCACCCCTTGTCGCATCAGGCTGTCGTCAGGCGGCGCTGAGCGCCTTCTCGATGTCGGGCACCGGATGACCGGTGAGATCCTTGGCCAGCTCGCCGGCGAGGCGGTTGCTGACCTCCTTGTGATAGTGGCGACGCAACTCGCCAAGTGTCTTCGGCGGCGCGACGATGATCAGCGAATCGAACTCGTTGGCGAGTGCGCGGCGCTTGAGCATGTCGGCGGTGTCGGCGGCGAACCGATCCTCCTCCTGCTGATGGAAATCGACCTCGTCCATCGTGCCCATCTGCGTCGCGCTGGCACCGCCGGCGGCATCGGTCTTCTGGTCGCGATCGGCAGGATTGACGCGTTCCTCGGCGTGTTCGACCTGCAGGTTGGGGAATTCGGCATCGCCCTCGTTGCGGAAGAACAGGGCCTTGCGGCCGTCGGCGACCAGTACGAAGGCATTGTGGGGGACCTGCATCGGGTTACTCCTGATCGTTGGACTCGGGGGGTCAACGCCGCCGAGGGCGATGGGGTTGCCGACTTGCGCGGTCGGGGGCGCGGCGGCATAGCCGCCGGATCATGCACGACATCCGCGCCATCCGGGACGATCCCGCCGCTTTCGACGCCGCCCTCGCCCGCCGCGGCGTCGCCCCGCAGGCCGCCGCGCTGCTGTCGCTCGACGATGCGCGCCGCGCCGCGATCGCCGCCGCGCAGGACGCGCAGACCCGCCGCAACGATCTGTCGAAGCAGATCGGCCAGGCCAAGGCGCAGAAGGACGAGGCGCGCGCACAGGCGTTGATGGCCGAGGTCGCCGCGCTCAAGGATCTGCTGCCGCAGCTCGAGACCGGCGAGGCCGGTGCGGCGGAGCGGCTGAACACGACGCTCGCCGCCCTGCCCAATCTGCCCGCCGCCGACGTGCCCGCCGGCGAGGACGAGAGCGGCAACGTCGTCGTCCACCAGCGCGGCACGCCGCCAGCCTTCGCCTTCCCGGCGCGCGAACATGACGCGATCGGGCCAGCGATCGGCCTGGATTTCGAGACCGGTGTCGCGATCGCCGGCGCGCGCTTCACGCTGGTGCGCGGGCCGGCGGCGCGGCTGCAACGGGCACTCGGCCAATTCATGCTCGACACGCTGACCCGCGACCATGGCTTCGAGGAGGTGGCGCCGCCGCTGCTGGTCAAGGACGAGGCGGTGTTCGGCACCGGGCAATTGCCCAAATTCGCCGAAGACCTGTTCCGCACCACCGACGGCCGCTGGCTGATCCCGACCGCCGAGGTGTCGCTGACCAATATCGTGCGCGAGGCGATCCTGCCGGCAAGCGAGCTTCCGCTGCGCTTCGCCGCGCTGACGCCCTGCTTCCGCTCGGAAGCGGGTGCGGCGGGGCGCGACACGCGCGGCTATATCCGCCAGCATCAGTTTGACAAGGTCGAGATGGTGTCGATCGTCGCCGAGGACGCGTCCGAGGCGGAGCACGAGCGGATGACGCAATGTGCCGAGAGCATCCTCGACGCGCTTGACCTGCCCTATCGGCGGATGCTGCTGTGCGCGGGCGACATGGGCTTTACCGCGCGGCGCACCTACGACCTCGAGGTCTGGCTGCCGGGGCAGGATACGTATCGCGAGATTTCGAGCTGCTCGACCTGCGGCGACTTCCAGGCGCGGCGGATGAACGCGCGCTACCGTGCCGAGGGGGAGAAGGCGACGCGCTTCGTCCACACGCTCAACGGTTCGGGGCTGGCGGTCGGCCGGACGCTGGTCGCGGTGCTGGAGAATTACCAGCAGGCGGACGGCTCGGTCGCGGTGCCGGCGGTGCTCCAGCCGTATCTCGGCGGGCTCGACCGGCTCGAAGCCAAGCGCTGACGGCATGGCGCGGGGGCGGATCGCAGGCAGTCTGGCGCTGGCCGGCCTGACGCTGTCCGCCTGTATCCCGAGCGTCGATGCGCCGCCATCGGTGGAGCGCGCGCCGCCGCCGCAACGCGCCCCACAGTATAGCGAACCCCCGCCGCGCAACGAACCGCCGCCGCCGCGGTCCACCCCGCCCGTTCGCCACCTGCCGCCGACCCGTCCCGCCGCACGCGGCGACGTGGCGATGCCGCGCACGGCGCGCCCGGCGTGGGAGGCACGGCCGGTCACGCCCGATGCGCGGGTCGTCGCCGAGCAGAGCTATGTCGTCGCGCCCGGCGATTCGCTGCGCCGCGTCGCCGAGCGTACCGGCGCGGGATCGGAGGCGATCGCGCGCGCGAACGGGCTGGCGCCGCCCTATACGATCCGCGCCGGCCAGCGGCTGACCATCCCGGGCGGGCGCTATCACCTCGTCCGTCCCGGCGAGACGGGCATCGCCATCGCCCGCGCCTATGGCGTCGAATGGTCGCGCATCGTCGCCGCCAATGCGCTCGAGGAACCCTATGTGCTGCGCGCCGGGCAGCGTGTGCTGATCCCCGGCGATCCCGGCGCCGCGCCAAGCCGTGCCGATCGCGCGGCGGCGTTCAAGCTCGACATCGACGACATCCTGACCGGTGGCGAGCCCGCGGCGGCACCGCGTCAGGCCCCTGCCAAGCCGGTCGCCAACCCCGGCCGCGTGCTGCCGCCGACCGCCGTCGTCGCGGCACCGGCACGGTTGCAGGGCGGCTTCGTCTGGCCGGTCGACGGCAAGGTCGTCCGCCGCTTCGGGCCGGGCAAGAGCGGCGAACGCAACGACGGGATCAAGATCGCGGTGCCGGTGTCGACGCCGATCCATGCGACCGCCGACGGGGTCGTCGCTTATGCCGGTGACGGCATCGCCGCGCTCGGCGGGCTCGTCATCGTCCGCCACGGCAACGGCTGGACCAGCGTCTACGGCCATGCCGCCAAGCTGCTCGTCCAGCGCGGGCAGAGCGTCAAGCGCGGCCAGACGATCGCGCTGTCGGGCGACACCGGCTTCGCCGACCAGCCCGAACTGCATTTCGAATTGCGCAAGGGCCGCACACCGGTCGATCCGCAAAGCCAGTTGCCGAGGCGGTGACGTCCCGCCGCCGCGGAGGGTGACGGACGCCGCAACGCTTGCTAACCGCACGCCATGACCTACCAGTCCGATCTGCTGAGCACGCTCGCCTCGCGCGGCTATATCCACCAGCTCACCGATGCCGCCGCGCTCGATACGCTCGCGGCGAAGACGGTGGTGCCGGGCTATATCGGCTTCGACCCGACCGCGCCGTCGCTCCACGTCGGCAGCCTCGTCCAGATCATGCTGCTGCGCCGGCTCCAGCAGACCGGCCACAAGCCGATCGTGCTGATGGGCGGCGGTACCGGCAAGATCGGCGATCCCAGCTTCAAGGACGAGGCGCGCAAGCTGCTCGGCGAGGATGGCATCAAGGCGAACGTGGCGTCGATCAAGCGGATCTTCGAGCGCTTCCTGACCTTCGGCGACGGCCCCACCGATGCGGTAATGGTCGACAATGCCGAATGGCTCGACCGGCTGGAATATATCCCGTTCCTGCGCGACGTCGGCCAGCATTTCTCGGTCAACCGGATGCTGTCGTTCGACTCGGTCAAGCTGCGTCTCGACCGCGAGCAATCGCTGAGCTTCCTCGAATTCAACTATATGATCCTACAGGCCTATGACTTCCTGGAGCTGTCGCGGCGCGCCGGCTGCCGGTTGCAGATGGGCGGCAGCGATCAATGGGGCAATATCGTCAACGGCATCGAGCTGGCCCGACGCATGGACGCCAGCGAGGTGTTCGGCGTCACCACGCCGCTGATCACCACCGCGGACGGCGGCAAGATGGGCAAGACGATGGCCGGTGCGGTGTGGCTGCACGAGGATCAATTGCCGCACTTCGATTACTGGCAGTTCTGGCGCAACACCGACGATCGCGACGTCGGCCGCTTCCTGCGATTGTTCACCGACCTGCCGCTCGACGAGATCGCGCGTCTGGAGGCGTTGCCGGGGGCGGAGATCAACGAGGCGAAGAAGGTGCTCGCCAACGAGGCGACCGCGATGTGCCGCGGTCGTGCGGCGGCGGACCAGGCGGCGGAGACGGCGCGGCGCACCTTCGAGGAGGGCACAAGCGGCGATGCCTTGCCGAGCGTTGCGGTATCCGGCGAGTCGATCGCGGTGGTCGATGCTTTGGTCGCGCTCGGCTTCGCCAAGTCGAAGGGCGAGGCACGGCGGCTGATCGCCGGTGGCGGCGCGCGCATCGACGGCGAGAAGGTGAGCGACGAGGCGGCGACGATCGCGCTCGGCGAGGCCGAGGTGCGGGTGTCGGCGGGCAAGAAGCTGCACGGGCTGCTCACCCCGGCACGGTAAGGACTCGTAAACGCATCACCCTGTAGGTATAAGTCCGAAATGGTCTGGAGTAGGATCGTTTCGGAGGAGTCTGGTGGTGATTGCAGCGACCCTGTCCGACGACCGCAGCGAACCGCGCGACGAGGTGCATCATCGCAGCAGCGCGATGCTCGCCGACGAGCGTCGAGTCACGGTGCTGATCGTCAACCTGTCGCCATCGGGTCTGATGATCCGCAGCGACGTGGCGGTGGGTGCCGGCGACTGGCTCTTCATCCGGCTGCCCGCGGTGGGCGACGTCCGCGTCGTCGTGCGCTGGGCGCTGGGCGGCCGGATCGGCTGCCAGTTGGAGCGGCCGATCCCCGCGAACCGCTATCATGCCGTGCTGGGGGCGATGGCAGGATAGCGGTTCCTGCGGGATCGCGGCGCTCCCGCTTTGTCCTCCCCCTTGCGGGGCGGGGCAATCGCAGATGACTATTCGGAGTTTTGCGACGGTATTTACATCCCCGTCATGCCGGACTTGATCCGGCATCCCGCTTCTTCGCATCGTCCGAAGAAGCGGGACCCCGGCGCAAGGCCGGGGTGACGGATCGGGTTTGGCAAGTCGCCCGGGTCACTCGATCATTCATATGCGATAGCCCTGCCCACAAGGGGAGAGGATAAAGCACGCTTTCTCTGGGCGCGTCACCCCGATCGCAGCAGCGCGACCCCGGCATCGCGGTCGAATAGGTAGAGCGCCACGCGCGCCGCCTGCCCCCTTGGTCCCTCCAGCCCGCCGTCGCGATCGATCAGCAACCGGGCGTCGTCCTGCGCGCATTGCAGCAGGTCGGCGAGCATCTCGGGGAGCGCGAGGCGGAAGGTCACCTCGCCCGACTGGCGGGTGCCGAGCAGTTCGCCGCCGCCGCGCAGGCGCAGATCCTCCTCGGCGATGCGGAAGCCGTCGTTGCTCTCGCGCATCAGGGCGAGCCGGGCGCGCGACGTCTCGCTCAGCGCCGAACCGCGCAGCAGCAGGCAGCGCGACAGACCGCCGCCACGCCCGACCCGGCCACGAAGCTGGTGGAGCTGGGCGAGACCGAAGCGATCGGCATGTTCGATGACGATCAGCGTCGCATTGGGCACGTCGACGCCGACCTCGATCACCGTCGTCGCGACGAGCACGCTCAGCCGGTTGGCGGAGAAGGCTTCCATCACCGCGTCCTTCTCGGCGGGCTTCATCCGGCCGTGGACGACGCCGATCCGCTCGCCGAAGCGGTTGCGCAGCGTCTCGGCGCGCATCTCCGCTGCGGCGAGGTCGCTCTTCTCGCTTTCCTCCACCAACGGGCAGACCCAATAGGCCTGACCGCCGTCGGCCATATGGCGGCCGATCGCGTTGATCACCTCGTCGAGCCGGTCTTCGGAGACAACGCGCGTCTCGATCGGCTCGCGGCCGGGCGGCATCTCGTCGAGCCGGCTGACGTCCATCTCGCCATATTGCGCGAGCGTCAGCGTGCGCGGGATCGGCGTCGCGGTCATCGCGAGCAGGTGCGGCGGTGCCTTGCCCTTGGCCTGCAACAGCATGCGCTGCGCGACGCCGAAACGGTGCTGCTCATCGACGACGACGAGGCCGAGGTCCTTGTAGCCGACCGCCTCCTGAAAGATCGCGTGCGTGCCGACGAGGATGTCGATCTCGCCGCTGGCGAGCGCCATCAGCGTCGCCTCGCGCGCCTTGCCCTTGTCGCGGCCGGTGAGGACGGCGATCTTGATCGGCAGGCCGGCGAGCAGTTTGCGCAGGCTGTCGTAATGCTGGCGGGCGAGGATCTCGGTGGGGGCGAGCATCGCGCCCTGCGCCCCCGCCTCGACCGCGATCAGCAGAGACATGGCGGCGACCAGCGTCTTGCCCGAACCGACATCGCCTTGCAGCAGCCGCAGCATCGGCGCGGTCTGGGCGAGGTCGCCCTCGATCTCCGCCACCGAGCGGGTCTGCGCGCCGGTCGGCGTGTAGGGCAGGCGCAGCAGGTCGCGCAGCCGGCCGTCGCCGACCAGCGCCCTGCCCCGCCGCTTGCGCGTATCGGCGCGGACCAGCGTCATCGCGAGCTGGTTGGCGAAGATCTCGTCATAGGCGAGGCGTTCGCGGGCGGTCTTGTCGGCGGGGTCGGCGTGGATGCGCTGCAAGGCCTCGCGCCAGTCGGGCCAGCCGCGCTTGGCCTTGAGGCCGGGCTCGATCCACTCCGCCAGCTCGGGCGCGCGCTCGATCGCCTGCGCGGCGAAGCCGGCGAGACGGCGCGAAGTCAGGCCTTCCGACAGCGGATAGATCGCCTCGCGCTCGCGGAAGACCTCGTCGGGTTCGCCGAGGTCCGGGTGGATGATCTGGAGCGTCTCGCCGTAGCTTTCGAGCTTGCCCGACACGCGACGCGGCTCGCCGAGCGGCAGCAGCTTCTTCACCCAGCCCGACGAGCCGCCAAAATACACTAAGTTCACGCTATTGCCGGCCGCGTCGGTGGCCTGGACGCGGGTCGGGCCGCGTCCGGCGCTCGTCTTATAATCGCGTGGAATCAATGTGATAGCGATGATGCGGCCGGCATCGGCGACATCCAGCGCGTCGCGCGGCAGGCGATCGATCCAGCCGCTGGGCAGATGGAAGGCGACGTCGACGACGCGGGCGAGGCCGAGCCGGTCGAGCGGCTTGGCGAGGCCGGGGCCGACCCCCTTCAGGGCGGTGACCTCGGCGAACAGCGGATTGAGGATATCGGGGCGCATGACTACATGACCGCTATACCGTACCCGACCGCCGCGGCCAGCGGTTGCCGGGCGATTTGCATGGGATTGTCGATGGATCACGCCACCCGCCTCAAGCGCATGAAGTTCCGTGCCTGGCATCGCGGCACCAAGGAGGCCGATCTGATGATCGGCGGCTTCTTCGACGCGCACGGCGCGGACTGGACGCCGGAACAGCTCGACTGGTTCGAAACGCTGCTGGAGGAGCAGGATGTCGACATCATGGGCTGGGCGATCGGATCGCTGCCCTGCCCGCCCGAATGGGACGGGCCGATGATGATGCAGATGCGTTCGCTGAGCTACGTGCCGGTCAGCCGCTGATCGCATGACCAATGTTCCTGCGCAGGCAGGAACCCGGAGCGGCAGACGATGTCGCTCGTGACCCTGGGCTCCTGCGTTCGCAGGAGCACGATAACAGAAGACCATGCCTTGCCCGATCTGAAGACGATCCTGTCCGCCAAATCCCCGTTGACGCTCGCCGGCGTGCCCGCCGGGTTCCAGCCGTCGCTGCTCGCCGATCTCGCGCGCGCCACGGCGCATAGCGGCAAGGGCGGCCGTGCGGTGTTCGTTGCGCCGGACGATGCGGCGATGCGCGCGGTCGCGGCGACGGCGGCGTTCTTCGCGCCCGAGCTGGAGGTCATCAGCTTCCCGGCGTGGGACTGCCTGCCCTATGATCGCGCCAGCCCGACGCTGCGCATCATGGCGGAGCGGATCGCGGCCTTGTGGCAGTTGCAGCGACCGAAGAAGACGCCGCAACTCGTCCTCACCACCGCCAATGCGGCGACGCAGCGCGTGCTGACGCCGTTCCGCATCCGCCAGCTCGTCGCGACGCTGGAGCCCGGCGCGCGGATCGATCGCGACGATCTCGCCCGGCTGTTGCAGGCGAACGGCTATGTCCGCACCGAAACGGTCCACGACCAGGGCGAATATGCGGTGCGCGGCGGCATCCTCGACCTGTTCCCGAGCGGCGAGGAACAGGCGCTGCGCCTCGACTTCTTCGGCGACGAGATCGAGACGGTGCGGACCTTCTCCCCCGAGGACCAGCGTACCACCGGGCGGATCGACGGCTTCACGCTGCTGCCCGCGTCGGAAGCGCTGCTCGACGAGGAATCGATCAAGCGCTTCCGCACCCGCTATCGCGACAAATTCGGCGCCACCGCGACCGGCGATCCTTTGTATCAGGCGATCAGCGACGGGCGGCGGCTCGCCGGCATGGAGCATTGGCTGCCGCTGTTCGAGGAGAAATTGGCGACGCTGTTCGACCATCTCTCCGCCGACGACGTGGTGGTGCGCGACTTCGGCGTCACCGGCGCCGCCGAGGGGCGGATGGAATCGATCGCCGATTATTACGAGAATCGCCAGCGCGCCGAGGCGGCGCAGCCGGGCAGCTATCGGCCGCTCGCCGCGAAGACGCTGTATCTCGACGCCAAGGAATGGGCGGCGAGCCTCGATGCGTCGCGTGCGCATCTGACGACGCCGTTCCACGAGCCGGAAAGCGCCACCGTACTGGACTTCGACGTCGACGGGCCGCGCGACTTCGGGCCGGAGCGATCGGCGAGCGCCAACGTCTACGAGGCGGTGGTCGACCACCTCAAGGGCTTACGCAAGGCGGGCAAGAAGCCCATCCTCGCGAGCTATTCGGTCGGTGCGCGCGAGCGGCTGGGCAATCTGCTCAAAGACCATGGCCTCCACGGCGGCAAGGCGGCGGACAGCTGGCAGGAGGCGCTGGGCGTCGCCGATACGGGCAAGTCGGCGGGCGTCGCGCTCGTCGTGCTGCCGCTCGACCACGGCTTCACCGCGCCCGACGTTGCGGTGCTCACCGAGCAGGACATGCTCGGCGACCGACTGGTGCGGCGCGCCAAGCGCAAGAAGTCCGCCGACGCCTTCCTCGCCGAGATCGCGGCGCTGACGCCGGGCGACCTCGTCGTCCACAGCGATCACGGCATCGGCAAATATCTCGGCCTGACCTCGATTCCCGTCGGCAAGAGCCCGCACGATTGCGTCGCGGTCGAATATGCCGGCGGCGACAAATTGTTCGTGCCCGTCGAGAATCTCGAAGTGCTGTCGCGCTACGGCTCGAACGAGGAGGGTGCGAGCCTCGACCGGCTCGGCGGCGAGGCGTGGCAGCGGCGCAAGTCGAAGATGAAGGAGCGGATCCGCGAGATCGCGGGCGAGCTCATCAAGACCGCCGCCGAGCGCGCGCTGCATCCCGGCGACGTGCTAGAACCCGATGTCAGCGGCTATCCGAGCTTCGTCGACCGTTTCCCCTATGCCGAAACCGACGATCAGGATCGCGCGATCGAGGACGTGCTCGGCGACCTGTCGGCGGGCAAGCCGATGGACCGGCTGATCGTCGGCGACGTCGGCTTCGGCAAGACCGAGATCGCGCTGCGCGCCGCCTTCGTCGCGGCGATGGCGGGCAAGCAGGTTGCGGTCGTCTGTCCGACGACGCTGCTCGCGCGCCAGCATTACAACAATTTCAGCGCCCGCTTCGAAGGCTTTCCGATGAACATGGGGCGGCTGTCGCGGCTCGTCCCCGCGGGCGAGGCCAAGGCGGTCAAGGAAGGCCTCGCCGGCGGCACGGTCGACGTCGTCATCGGTACGCATGCGTTGCTGGCGAAGAATATCGACTTCAAGCGCCTGGGCCTCGTCATCGTCGACGAGGAACAACGGTTCGGCGTGACGCACAAGGAGCGGCTGAAGGCGCTGCGTGCCGACGTGCATATGCTGACGCTGACCGCGACGCCGATCCCGCGCACGTTGCAGATGGCGATGAGCGGCATCCGCGAGCTGTCGGTCATCCAGACGCCGCCGGTCGACCGGCTCGCGGTGCGCACCTACGTGATCCCCTGGGACCCGGTGGTGCTGCGCGAGGCGCTGCTGCGCGAACATTATCGCGGCGGGCAGAGCTTCATCGTCACGCCGCGCGTCGCCGACCTGCCCGATCTGGAGGAATATCTGCGCAACGAGGTGCCGGAGATCCGCTACGTCGTCGCGCACGGCCAGATGAGCCCGACCGAGGTCGAGGAACGGATGAGCGCCTTCTACGACAAGAAGTTCGAAGTGCTCGTCTCGACGACGATCATCGAGAGCGGCATCGACATCGCCTCGGCAAACACGATCATCGTCAACCGCGCCGACCGGTTCGGGCTGGCGCAGCTCTATCAGCTGCGAGGGCGGGTCGGCCGGTCGAAGACGCGCGCCTATGCCTATCTGGTGACGCCGCCCGAGCGGCAGATGACCGAGACCGCGGAAAAGCGGCTCAAGGTGCTGTCGGATCTCGACTCGCTCGGCGCGGGGTTCCAGCTCGCCAGTCACGATCTCGACATCCGCGGTGCGGGCAATCTGCTCGGCGACGAGCAATCCGGGCATATCAAGGAGGTCGGCTACGAACTCTACCAGTCGATGCTGGAAGAGGCGATCATGGACGCCAAGGCGGGCGGCATGGCGCTGCGCCCGCGCGACTTCTCACCGCAGATCACGGTCGATGCGCCGATCCTGATCCCGGACGATTACGTGCCGGACCTCGATTTGCGGATGGGCCTGTATCGCCGCTTGAACGAGCTGGAGGACAATCGCGAGATCGAGGCGTTCGCCGCCGAGATGATCGACCGGTTCGGGCCGCTGCCCGACGCGACCGACAATCTGATCCGGGTGATCGAGATCAAGCTCAATGCGAGGAAGGCGTGTATCGCCAAGATGGACGTCGGGCCGCGCGGGGTGCTGGTCGGCTTCCACGACGATACGCCGCCCAACGTTCCCGGGCTGCTGGCCTATGTCGAGCGGCTGAACGGCGTCGCGAAGCTGCGGCCGGACAGCAAGCTGGTGCTGCAACGGGCGTGGCCGGATGCGAAATCGCGGCTGCATGGCGCGCTGCAATTGTCCAAGGGGCTGGCGAAGGCGGCGGGGTGAACGGCTCGCGGCCATGCGCCGTTCGCCCCGAGCTTGTCGGTGGGCGTGAGCCTCACCTGCCCTTCGACAAGCTCAGGGCGAACGGAGGTGGGTGCGGTGGTTGGAGGGTCTGGTGAAGGCAGCGGAGTAGTCATTCCTCCCGCCGACAGATCGTGCCGTCGGGTACCTCATCGAAGCTCCCGCCCCATCCTCCCCCTCCACCCCTCGGCTCGCGCCGAGCGGTCCCCCTCCCCCTGGCGGGGGAGGATTTGATCGTGCCGGCTGCGAGGATTGGTTGCGCACGCCAAAGCCTAGTCCTCCCCCGCCAGGGGGAGGTGGCACCGCGAAGCGGTGACGGAGGGGGAGGACAGGCGGGAGCTGGCTGATCGAACGCCGCCCTATTCCGCTCAGCTGCTGTGGTCCGAGACGATCTTCCAGCCGGCCGCCTGCCGCTCGAACAGCAGCGAGGTGACGCCGGCATCCTGCTTGCCGCCGGGATAGTCGAGCAGCCACTTCGCCCAGAGCATCCGATGATTCGCGTCGATCCGGCGGAAGCCGAGCATGCGGAACGACAATCGCCCCCGCGCGGCAGGATCGGCACCGTAAGTCTTCGCATAGCGCGCGGCGATCGCCGGCTTGCCGCGGACGAGGCCATCCTTGGTGACGAACACCGCATCCTCGGCATAGACGGCGAGGAAGCGCGGCATGTCGCCCGCGCTCCAGCCGGCGGCGCTGTCGGTCATCGCCGCGGTGATCGCCGCCTCCGCGGTCGTCGGTGCCGCTGCTGCGGCGAGCATCATCGGTACGATCAGCATCGCGTCCCCTCCACCATCGCCGCGAGCGCCGCCTCGTCGAGCGGCTCGGCGAGCCAATAGCCTTGTAGATAGGCGCAGCCCTCCGCGGCGAGCAAAGCGCGCTGGGTGTCGGTCTCCACCCCCTCGGCGATCACCGGCAGGTCGAGCGAGCGCGCCAGCGTCATCACCGCGCGCACCACGCCGCGCTGCCGCGCGGTCGCGGCGATGCCGCAGGCGAGCGCCTTGTCGAGCTTGAGATAGTCGAGCGGCAGCGCGGTGAGATAGGCGAGGCTCGAATAGCCGGTGCCGAAATCGTCGAGCGCCACCCGCACCCCCGCCGCGCGCAACGTGGCGAGGACCTCGGCGGCAGCCTCCAGATTGCGGATCGCGCCGGTCTCGGTGATCTCGACGGTGAGGCGGTCGAACGGCACGCCGCTCGCCGCGACCCGGTCGAGGAACAGCGCGGCGAAGCCCGGCCGGCCGAGGTCGCCGGCGGTGAGGTTGAGCGAGACGCGCAGGGCCGACAGCGCGGCGGGCCAGGCGGCGACGCGGGCGAGCACCAGCCGCTGGATGTGATCGGACAGAGCGATGCCGAGGTCGGCGCGGTCGGCGGCGGCGAACAGCGCGTCGGCGCCGAGCGGGCCGAGCCGGCCGTGATGCCAGCGCGCCAGCGCCTCGACGCCGGTGATCGTCCGCGCATCGATCCGCGCCTGCGGCTGGAACAGCACGTCGATCTCGCCGCGTTCGATCGCGAGATGAAGGTCGATCGCCAGCGAATCGAGCGGCGCGGCGCCCTCCGGACCGGCGACGCGGATCATCGCGCCGTCGCTCGCCTTGGCGGCGACCAGCGCCTCGCCGGCGCGGCGGAGCAGCCGCGCGGCATCGTCGTCGGGGCCGCTCGCCGCCATGCCCCAGCGGCTGCCGAGCACCGCCTGGCGCGCGCCGACCAGCAGCGGCTGGGCGAGCGCGGCGTCGAGCGCGGCGGCGAGCGTGGCGAGCGTCGCCGGCGCCGCGGCGGCGGCGACGATCATGTCGCCGCCGGTCGGCGCGGCGACGAAGCCGGCCGGGCCGAGCAGCGCCAGCGTGATCGCCTCGACCCGCGCGCGCGCCGCGGCGATCAGCGCGTCGCCGACTGCGCGGCCGCGCGCCGCATTGAGGATGTCGAGCCGCGACAGCGCGATCATCAGCACGCCGACCGGCGTGCCCGCGACGAGGCGGCTGCCGATCCAGGCTTCGGCATCGCCCGCCTCGACGCTGATGCCGATGCCGCGCCCGCGGCGCTCGCCGGGCTCGCGTGGCGGCGTGCGGGCGGCGAAGCGGATCGCCTGGTGGAGCTCGGCGGGATCGCCGCGGTCGATCAGAAAGTGGGTGGCGCCGGCGACGTGGAGTTCGTCGAGCGCCGCGCCGTCGTCGACCACCGCGAGCAACGCGCCGCCGGTCGCCCCGGCGAGACCGCCGAGCGCGCGGACGCCGGCGAGGGCGCCGGCGGGATCGCCGCGGCCGTCGACCAGCAACAGCGCCGGCCGGCTCGCCAGCGCGCGTGCCGCGACCCCCTCGCCGCCCTCGTCGGCGACGATCCGCCAGCCGGGCAGATCGCCGACCGCGGCGTCGCCCGCACTGCGGGCCGCGCCCGAAACGATGAACAGCGTCGCCCGCTCGGCCTCGATACCCATTGCCCCCTGCCTAAGCCCCTGACCGCAAAGCGGCAATGGCAGGTGGTGGCGATCTGTCGAACGGGAACGGACTTGTCGCTGGACGGTTGACCGCCTAGCTCCATCCTATGACCAGCGTTCTCCCCCAATCCGCCGCGGCGCTGGTCGATCCCCAGGGTCGCACCATCCGCTATCTGCGCATCTCGGTCACCGACCGGTGCGACCTGCGCTGCCGCTATTGCATGGCCGAGCAGATGACCTTCCTGCCGCGTGCCAAGCTGCTGAGCCTCGACGAAATCGCGATCATCGCCGAGCGGTTCATCGCGCGCGGCGTGACCAAGATCCGCCTGTCGGGCGGCGAGCCGCTGGTGCGCCGCGACGTCGGCGATCTGGTGCGGCGGCTCGGCCGCCACGTCGGCGCCGGGCTCGACGAACTGACGATGACGACCAATGCGACGCGGCTCGACCAGCATGCGCAGGAGATGGTCGACGCCGGCATCCGCCGGATCAACGTCAGCCTCGACAGCCTCGACGCCGCGCGCTTCCGCTACATCACCCGCCACGGCGACCTCGACCAGGTGCTGCGCGGGATCGCCGCGGCGAAGGCGGCGGGGCTCGCGGTCAAGATCAACATGGTCGCACTCGCCGGGCTCAACGAGGCCGAGATCCCGGCGATGCTGCGCTGGTGCGTCGAAGAAGGTCACGATCTGTCGCTGATCGAGACGATGCCGCTCGGCGCGATCGACGAGGATCGCACCGATCGCTTCGTGCCGCTGACCCGCGTGCTCGCCGACCTACAGACGCAATTCGCCCTGCACCGCGACGCGCATCGCACCGGCGGCCCGGCCCGTTACTGGCGGGTCGAGGGAACCGATACGAAGCTCGGCCTGATCTCGCCGCTCACCGCCAACTTCTGCGATGGCTGCAACCGCGTGCGGCTGACCACCGAGGGCAAGCTCTATCTGTGCCTCGGCCACGACGATCAGGTCGATCTCAAGGCGGCATTGCGCGACGGCGGCATCGACGGGCTCGACGCGGCGATCGATCTCGGCCTCACCCGCAAGCCGGCGCGGCACGATTTCCGCATCGGCCGCGACGCCGCGCCCGCGGTCGCCCGCCACATGAGCGTCACCGGCGGATGAGCTACGAGCGGCGGGCGCTGGTCGCCTCCCCGACGGCACCCGCGCAGGCCGCGGCGGCGGAGCTTGCCGACGCGCTCGACTGGGTCGATCCCGCCGAGGCCGACGTGATCATCGCGTTGGGCGGCGACGGTTTCATGTTGCAGACGCTGCACGGGCTGCTCGACCGGCGCGCGGCGCCGGTGCCGGTGTTCGGGATGAACCTCGGCACGGTCGGCTTCCTGATGAACGAATGGCGCCGCCACGGCATCGGCGAGCGGCTCGACCGCGCCAAGTCGTTCAAGGTGACGCCGCTCGCCGCGACGATCACCGGCATCGACGGCCGCGTCCATCGCGCGCCGGCGATCAACGAGGTGTCGCTGCTGCGCGAGACGCGGCAGACCGCCAAGCTGGAAGTGACCGTCAACGACCGCGTCGTCATGCCCGAACTCGCCTGCGACGGTATCCTCGTCGCGACGCCGGCGGGGTCGACCGCCTACAATCTGTCGGCGCAGGGGCCGATCCTGCCGCTCGGCTCGAACATGCTGGCGCTGACCCCGATCAGCCCGTTCCGGCCGCGGCGCTGGCGCGGCGCGATCCTGCCCGACAAGGCGCGGATCACGCTGCGCGTGCTCGACCCCGCCAAGCGCCCGGTCTCGGCGGTCGCCGACCAGCGCGAGTTCCGCGACGTCGCCGAGGTGGCGATCTGCATGGACCGCGCGCGCGAGCTGACCTTGCTGTTCGACCCCGAGCACGCGCTCGACGACCGCATCACGATGGAGCAGTTCGTCTCCTGACACGAAGCTGTGGAAAAAGGTGACAACGGGGTTGCACTCCGATTTCTGGCGGCTATAGACCCCCTCCACGACGCAACGTTCCCTGATAGCTCAGCGGTAGAGCTCTCGACTGTTAATCGAGCGGCCGTAGGTTCGAATCCTACTCAGGGAGCCATTTCCCCCCATTGCGGGGTCGGCGTCGGTCTAACCCCCTCCCCATATACGTGCCTCGGCAGAGCACCGGACGGCTGGTGGACACCGCCTGATAGGCAGCGGGCAATGCAGGGCCGTGCTCACCCAGATTCGGTGGTCGCTCGCGAATGGTTGGCCATCGTTCTTCAGCTCTTCGGCAGGGCATAGGCCAGCGTGTAATCGCCGTAGCGTGTGCCCAGCGCACCATGTCCGCCCGCAGTGATCACGACATACTGCCGCCCGTCCCGCCCTCGATAGGTCATCGGGGTGGCCTGTGCTCCAGCCGGCAACCTGGCCTTCCACACCACCTTTCCGGTATTGAGATCGAAGGCCCGTAGGTACTGGTCCGTCGTCGCGCCGATGAACGCGAGCCCGCCCGCGGTGATGATCGAGCCGCCGAGATTGGGCACGCCCGTCTTGATCGGCACGCCGAGATGCGAGCCGAACAGCCCGGTATCGCGCGCGGTGCCGAGGGCCTTCTTCCACAGGATCTTGCGGGTGCCGAGGTCGACCGCGGTCAAATGGCCCCAGGGCGGCGCGACGCAGGGTGCGCCGAAGATGCCGACCCACGCCTTTACGACCGCGACATAAGGCGTGTTGTACTGTGTCTGAAGCTGCGCCTGCATGGCATTCTCGCCTCCCTGCTTCTGCTTCATCAATTGGGCGACGCGCGGATCGTCGCGGCGCATCAGCCACAGCTTGAACGGCATCTCCATCGTGTTGACCGTCATCACGCCGCGCACCGGATCGACCGCCGCGCCGCCCCAGTCGGTGACGCCGTCGAACGCGGGATGACCGATGATCGGCCTCAGCCCCATGGGCTGGTAGATGCCGGCCCCTTGCGCTCGCCGAATGTCGATGCGGCAAAATAACTGATCGATCGGCGTCGCACCCCATGTCGCCACCTCCGTCGGCGCGGGCGGAGTGAAGCTCGGCATGCCGGTCGAGAAGGGCTGCGTCGGCGACACGCGCACCCCCGGCGTCGCTCCGTCGGTGCGCACCGGCTTCTCGGTGATGGCCGCGATCGGCGCGCCGGTCAGCCGGTTCAGGAAGAACACCTGCCCCATCTTGGTCGTCTGGATCAGCGCCGGGATCACCTGTCCGTTCGGCGCACGATAGTCGAACAACGAGGGGCCGATCGGCAGATCCATGTCCCACATGTCGCGATGGACGAGCTGGCGCGTCCAGCGCAGCTTGCCCGACGCGATGTCGAGCGCGACGATCGACGAGCCGAACCGGTCGTCGAACGGCCGGCGATATCCGATCCAATAGTCGGGCGAAGCGTTGCCCGTGCCGAGGTAGACGATCCCGTTGGCCGCGTCGGCCGTGATCGCACCCCAGACGTTGGGCGTGCCCCGCGTGTAGGTCTGTCCGGCCGGCAGCGGCGCGATCGCGTCCTGCGAGCGGCCGACGTCCCACGCCCAAACCGGCGCACCGGACACCGGATCATAGGCGCGCACGACGCCCGAGGGGATGTCGCGGTTGACGTTGTCGATGATCCGCTCGCCGATGATCAGCCGGTTGTTTACGACTACTGGCGGCGTGGTGCCGATCTGATCCGAAGGCTTCGACGTACCCATGTTGGTGCGCAGGTCGATCGCACCGCGGTTCGCGAAGCTCTCGCACGGGCGGCCCGTATCCGCGTCGAGCGCGACGAGCCGGGCATTGAACGTGGGGGCGAAGATGCGATGCGGACACGGCGTTCCTGACGGTGCCTCGAAATAGGTGACACCCCGACAGACCAGGTAGTTATTGCCCTGTATCGGCGCGTCCTCGTGCCAGCTCCACTTCGTCCTGCCGGTCGTCGCGTCGATCGCCTGCACGAACGAGTGCGGCGTGCAGGTGTAGAGCGTGTCGCCGATGTGTATCGGTGTCGCTTCCGAATGATATTCGCGTTTGTGCTCCTTGCTCTCGGCCGCGGCGGGGAGGTCGCCGGTGCGCTGCGTCCAAGCAAGTTGCAGGCGGCCGACATTCTGCGGCGTGATGTCGGCGAGCGCCGAAAAGCGTCGTCCCGACGGCGTGCCGCCATAGTCGCGCCAGTCTCCGTCGGCCTCGCCCGTCGGCGCGAAGGAAAGCGCAGCGCCTTGGTTGGCATCCTGTGCCTCGACGCCATCGCCGTGCACCATGGTGCCGCCGATGCCGAGTACGAGCAGGACCGCCGCCGCGGCGGGCACGGTGTGCGCCCGTGATCGCCACGATCGCGACCGCCATCCAGTCAGCAGCACCAGCGCCAGCAGGACGGTCGGCGCTACCAAGCGCGGGACGAGTTGCAACCCGTCGAACCCGACCTCCCATACCGCCCAGATCAGCGTGCCTATCCAGAGGCCCACGAACAACATACGGCCGAGCCGAGCGGCGCGGCCAAGCAGCGCGCCGCTGACCACCATCGCGATGCCGACCACCAGATAATATGGCGACCCGCCGAGCGAGGCGAGCACGCCGCCGGCGACGGCGAACAAACCGCCGAGAATGGCCACACACCATGCGATCGCCAGCCGGTAGTGCCGAGCCATTGCCATTCCCTTTCGAACTGTTTCCCGTTCAACGCGCGAAGAGGGTGAAGTTTCAGACGAGCCTCTCGACCGGCGACGAGCTTACCCAACGCCGGCTGAGAACGGCCGGGTGATCGACTGGACCGTCCGTAACCCACGATCCTCGGCGGACGGTGAGACCGCGGAATGGACCTTTCACTATAGTTGGCGCGGCGAGGAAAAGAGTTTCGACGGCGCCACTATCGCGAAGCTGTGCGACGGCAGACTGGCACACCTGCGTGAGTACGCGACGACGGCAGAACTCTATGATTGGCGAGGAGAGTGGCGCGCCGTCCGAGTGGCCGTACGATGACCCACGCGCGATATGGCACGGTCATCTGTCACACCAGCCGTGTCACCGCGTGCAAGCCCGGATCGGCGGAGCTAGACGCGATCCAGATGTCGACATCACCGGGCTCGATCCGTCGCGCGCCCGTGCCATCCACTATCGCCAGATCCGCCGGGCCGAGGGGCAAGGCGACGGCCCGGCTTTCGCCTGCGTCGAGGGTCACATGGGCGAAGCGCTTCAACTGCCGCACCGGCCGGGCGAGGCTGGCGACGCGCTGACGCACGTACAGCTGCACGAGATGCGTCCCTCGCCGTGCGCCGATGTTGCGGACGGTGACGACCACGTCGCTCGCGTCCGCCAGCACGGGCGGGGCGATGACGGTCTCGAGCGCGAATCGCGTGTAACCGAGGCCATGGCCGAACGCATAACGCGCGGCATCCGGTGCATCGCGCCACCTGCCCGTACCACCCTGTGGCTGCGGTTCGGCTGGTGGCGGCCGCCCCGTGGGGAGCCGATCGTAGGACCAGGGCTCCTGACCGGTTGCGAACGGGAAACTCACCGGCAGCCGGCCGGTAGGCTCGACGTCGCCGAACAGGATGTCGGCCAGCGCCGGCCCCGTCTCGCAGCCGAGAAACCAGGTCGCCAGAATCGCAGGCGCTGCCGCCACCGCTCCCTGCAGCGCGAGCGCCCGGCCGTGGCGCAGCAGCACGACGATGGGTCTGTCCGTCGCGGCGACGGCATCGGCCAGCGCCTGTTGGGCAACCGGTATGGTGATCGATGTGCGGCTGTTCGCCTCCCCCGACATGTCACCGCCTTCGCCGATCGCGAGCAACACGATATCGGCGCCCCGCGCAGCCGCGACGGCGCGATCGATCCCGCCGGGGATCGGCGCCTCGATCCCGCTGCCCGGCTCCACGATCAAGCGTGTCGGGGCGGTGATCCTGCCGCGCAGCGCGGTGGCCAGATCGATGCCCGTGCGCCGGTAGCCGGCGAAGCTCCAGGGGCCGTCGAGTTGCGCCGGGTCGTCACCGAACGGTCCGATCAATGCGATACGCTTGGTTGCGGACGACAGCGGCAGCAGGTCGCCATCGTTGCGGAGCAGAACGACCGCACGTGTGGCGGCTTCCCGTGCCAGCGCGCGTGTCGCCGACGTGCCGATCCGGGTCCGTTCCGCGGCACGGTCGAGCGAGCGAAATGGTCGATCGAACAGCCCCAACCGCATCTTCAGCCCCAGGACGCGCCTTACCGCCTCATCGACCCGCGCCATCGGCACCCGTCCTGCCGCGACCAATGCCGGCAGATGCGCATTGTAGAGGCCGCTTTGCATGCTGACATCCGTACCCGCCAGAATGGCCCGCCGCGCCGCGTCGGCTCCGTCGCTGGCGGCGCCATGCGCGATCAGCTCGAGATCCGCTTGATAGTCCGAGACGCACGGCCCGCGGAACGCCAGCTCGTCGCGCAGCAAACCGGTCAGCAGCGGGCGGTTGGCGGTGGCGGGTATGCCGTTCACGTCGGTAAAGCTCGCCATCACCGCGCCGGCACCGGCTGCAAACGCCGCGGCGAACGGCGGGACATGGACGGCTCGTAGCGTCGCGGACGACACGTCCACCGCGCCATATTCCATGCCTCCGGCGACGGCGCCATAACCCGCGAAATGCTTGGGGGTGGCGCAAAGCGCATCGTCCGCCGACAGATCGTCGCCCTGAAACCCTCTTACGCGCGCCGCGGCCAGCACGCAGCCGAGATGGACGTCTTCGCCGGCGCCTTCGGCGACCCGGCCCCAGCGCTGATCGCGGGCGACGTCGACCATCGGTGCGAACGTCCAGTGGAGGCCGCCCGCGGTCGCCTCGGATGCCACCGCCCGTGCGATCCGTTCCGACAAGGCAGCATCAAACGCCGCCGCCTCCCCCAGCGGGATCGGGAAGATCGTCTCATAGCCGTGGATGACGTCGGCTGCGAAGACCAGTGGAATGCCGAGCCGGCTCTGCAACGCCGCCCGTTGCGCCTTGCGGGCGCCCGCGACGCCATGGCCGTTGAACAGCATGCCGATCTGCCCCGCGCGGATCGCCGTCAGCATCGCAGCGGCGTCGCGCGCAGCCTCACCCGGATTGGTCGGTCGACCGAGCGGCCGGATCGTATCGGAGAAGCAGGACAACTGCCCCGCCTTCTCCTCGATCGTCATGCGCCCGATGAGGTCGTCGATCCGATCCTGCGCCTCCCGGGCGAGCGCAGGCCAAGCCGGCAGCGTCGACATGCCCAATAGAACAGATCGGCGGGAAACCATGGCTCTCTCCGCATGTGGGACCAGTGGGACGAATGTCCGAGACCGGCTCCCTTACGAGCACCGCGATCGCGTCGCGCATGCACCCTGCCGGAAAGGCTACCGACAATCCTGCCAATGTCGAGCCGTCGTTCATCTACCAAGATCGACGATTTCGGCGCCGGTATCGCCGCTTGCCCGGCGTTACGGCTCGGGCGGACTGCTACCTGAATCGGCTGCTGGTCGAACGTAGCCATCCAGAAAAACCTGATGCGATGGCAAACCGTCGACGGACCGCGCGATCCTCGTGCGCATATCCCGCAAGGCGGATCGCAGTTGATCGGACGGCATCAATCGGACCAGCGGGTGGTGGCTCGCGGCGGCAAGGCGCTGGCCGAGCATCACCTGCAGCCACGACGCGACGCGGAAGAGGTCGTGATCAGCCTGATAGGCGTTGGCGCTGTCGCGGAAGAGCGCGATGCGGTCGTACAGACTGTCAGGGATCGCCATCGCTCTCCGGTCGCGCCAGAAAGGCTCGTCGCGGCCGGTGAGATGATAGTGGAGGATGATGAAGTCGCGCACGCCCTCGATCTCTTGGGCGGCCTGAACGTTGAAGCGGGCGATGGCCGAGGCGCTTGGCCGCTCGCTCGGCAGCAATTGCAGGAAGCGCGTCAGCGCGATCATGATGAGGTGGATGCTCGTCGATTCGAGCGGTTCGACGAACCCGCTCGCCAGGCTGAGCGCGACGCAATTGTGCTGCCACGCCGCCTTGCGCCGGCCGGTGCGGAAGCGGATCAGCCGTGGCTCGATCAGCGCCGCGCCCTCGACCGTCGCCAACAGGCGCGCGTGCGCGGCATCGTCGCTGAGATAGTCGGCGCAATAGACCAGCCCGTTGCCGACGCGATGGTGCAGCGGGATCTTCCACCGCCAGCCGGCATCGTGCGCGATCGCCCGCGTGTAGGGGCACGCCGGGCCGGTCGCCTCGGTCTGCATCGCCAGCGCGCGGTTCGTCGGCAGCCAGTCGCCCCAATCCTCGAACCCGACGCCGAGCGCCTCGCCGATCAGCAGCGCGCGGAAGCCGGTGCAATCGAAGAACAGATCGCCGGCGACGGCCGTGCCGTCGTCGAGGATCAGCGTGGTGATATCGCCGCTTTCAGTATCGCGGACGACCCGGTCGATCTTGCCTTCGAGCCGGCGCAGGCCGTTCGCCTCCGCCTTGCCGCGGAGGAACCGCGCATAGCGGCCGGCATCGAAATGATAGGCGTAGTTGAGCGCCGGCGTCCCGCCGATGGCGAAGCGGTCGGCCGCGGCGGCCTCATGCTCGTAGCAATAGGACCCGAACGGTTCGGCGACGCCGCGCGCCTGCGCCTCCAGCCAGAAATGGTGGAAATCGCTCATCCATGTCGATTGGCCGACATCGCCGAACGAATGGATGTAGCGGTCCCCCTCGCGCGCCCAATTCTCGAACGATATCCCCAGTTTGAAGCTGGCGCCGGTCGCCTGCATGAATTCGCGTTCGTCGACGCCGATCAGCGCGTGGAAGGCGCGGACGGTCGGGATGGTCGATTCACCGACCCCGACGGTGCCGATCTCGTCCGATTCGACCAGCGTGACGTCGGCGAACGGACCGAGCTGGCGGGTCAGGATCGCGGCCGCCAGCCAGCCCGCGGTGCCGCCGCCGGCGATGACGATGCGGCGGGGCGTCGCCGGCCCGTTCATCGGTTGATCCGTTGCAGCAATTGGGCGCGCAGCAGGCGCGCCGCACGCGCGTCGAGCGGGGCGAGCGCGCCCTGCGCCGGCGCGGGCAGATGTGCGGCGGCACGACCGGATTCGCCAAAGACGTAATAGTCGAACATCGCCGCCCAGGCCGCCTTTTCGGGCGCAGGGCGGTCGCGCAGGCTGAGCAGGGCGTGCAGGATCGTCGTCATCGGCGAGTCCATGAAAGCCGGCGCCGTATTCCACCAATAATTGATCATGACGTTGAAGTCGGACAGCGCCTCGACGTGATGCCACCACAAAGCGGGGTAGACGACCGCATCACCCGGCTCCAGCTCGGCGACGCGGGCATGCCGCCGCGCTTCGGCAAAGGCCGGGAAGCGATCGAGATCGGGCGCGCGAAAGTCGACCAGCGAGACAACCTGCCCGCCCGGCGTGGGCTCGAGCGGACCGGGATAGAGGTTCGCGATCTGGTCGGGAGGGAAGAGCGTGAACCGCCGCCTGCCGACGGCGACGCAGGCGATGTTGTTCGACATGTCGTAATGCGCCGAGGCGATCGTGCGCGTGCCGATCCAGATGCTGCGCAACGCCTGCCCGAACGCCGCCTCGTCCAGCGCCAAATCGTTGCCGGCCGCTGCGAGGCCGGGAAAGAATTGACCGAGGTCGGTCGAGCCGACGTAGAATGCGGCGCCCGCCTCCGTGCCGGCGAGCATGCGGCGGAGATAGGCGGCGAGGTCGACGCGCTCCGCCGCGAAATCGAGGCGCGTCAGGCTCTCGTCGTAGAAATAGCGGCCGCCCGCTCCCGCCGGCGCGGTGTAGCCGACACCCGGCCGACCGCTATAGAAGGACAGCAGATAGTCCGCCGCCGCCGCATTGCCTTGGCGGCCGGCGGCGACGAGCGGCCAGTCGCGTACCAGGCCGCGCACGATCACCGGCTCGCCGCGCCGGACGAGGGCGTCGGGATCGAAGGCGGCGTCCGTGGCCGCCACCTCCGCCACGCGCCGGTCGGTGATGGCGGCAGCGCTCACCGGCCCGCCTGCCGCGCTGCCTTCAGCGCGATCAGCCGCTGGACGTTGCCGAGCGATGCCGCGGCGAATATCGCGTCTTCGAGCAGGCCGTGACGGTGCAGACGCTCCAGCGTTTCACCGGACAGACCGGCGAGCGCCTGACGGTCGACGGTGAGGATATCGGGCACCTCATAGGTCCGATCGTCGTCGAGCGAGATTTGCAGCGTGATCGCGCGCAACAGTCCCGCGTCGCGCCACGCCGCGCAGATCGCCGCGGTCGTTTCCATACCCTGGAAGATCGTCCGCAGCACGTCGGTCATATGGTCGAGCAGCGGCGCGTTGCCGCCATGCTCCTTGAACAGGGGCAGGCCGTCGGGCGCGCCGACCCGCGGATCGTCCAGGTCGACATGCACCATCGGTTCGTCGTCGCCGCTTGTGGCCGTCTTGCCGACGGCGATCGAGAAGGGTCCGCGGCGCTGGAAGACGGGGACATAGTCGCTCGTCCAGCGATCGCCCGCGAGGAACAGATTTTCGTCACGGTCGAGACCCAGCAGCGCATACGGCTGTAGAGCCCCGTTCTCCTCGCGGAAGATGATCGGGAAGACGCGCTGCGCCTCCTCGAATTCGGACGGGAAGATCGGCAGTTGGTTGACGCCATCGCCGAACGCCGCGCCAGCGCGGATCGCGACGCGCAGATCGGCATGATCGATATTGTTGAGCAGCACGCGGTTCATCGCCGTCAGCATCTCTCTTGGTAAATCGTGATCCTGTCCCTGCCGATGGCGTACCGTGCATCGTCCGGGTCAGCAAGCGTCTTCCAAAAAAATGGGCCGCTCCGAAGAGCGACCCCAAGGGGAGACGTAATCGATGATAAGTTCAGAATCGATAACGCGCGCCGAGCAATAGTCTCGGTTTGTTTTCCTGCGCGAAGAAGGTCTGGTTTTCCGAGCGTCCGTAGCTGCGCACCGATTCGCTGGTCAGGTTGATACCTTCGAGCGAGACGGCGATCTGTTGATTGATGTCCCAGCTGACGTTGACATCGACGCTGCTATACGGCGCGAAGAAGACGGGATTGCGATCGGTGGTGCCGCCACGGCCGATCTCCGACAGGTATTTGGCGCGCCAATTGTAGGTCAGGCGTGCCGACAGACCGTTCTTGTCGTAGATCAGCGAGGCGTTCGCCGTGTCGGACAGGCCGAGCAAGGCGAACTGATCCGCGGTCGGCGCCGCCAGCACGTCGATGCCGACATTGCCGCGCACCAACGTATAGGACGCCGCGACGCCGATGCCGGTCCGGCCGAAGAAATACTGGCCGGCGAACTCGGCACCGTAGATTTCCGCGTCGCGATTGTTGATCGGCGACGCGATCGAGAAGATCGCCAGCGGATCGTTGGCGTCGGGCGTGATGTCGACCGAGCGCGACAGCTGGTCGAAATAGCCGCCGTTGACCGAGGTGCCCGAACTGTTGGCGCGGATATCGGCGTCGGTTTGCGCGACGTTGCCGCCGTTCTGGACCAGCCGGGCCGTATAGCTGAACAGGTTGATGTCGGTCCGGTCGAGACCGAGCCGGCCGAGCGCCTCGGCCGCCGTGCCGGATCGCGAGCCTGCCGCTCCGGTGGTGGCGTCGCGCAGGCCGAACAGATTGCCGTTCGACAAGCCCGTTCCGACGAAGTTGCGCACCCGTTTGTCGAAGAAGCCCGCCGACAGGTAGCTCGACGACTTGAAGTACCATTCCGCGGATATGTCGAAATTGTCCGACACGAGCGGGCGCAGGTTCGGGTTGCCCGTCGTGCCATTCGGCTGGCCGCCGAACAGCGTCGCGCGGCTGCCGGCAGCGGCGGTCGAGCTGACGAACTGGTCGCCGTAGGACGGGCGTGCGATCGTCTTGCTGAACGAGACGCGGGTGATGACGTTCTCGAACGGCGAGATCTGGAAATCGATCGCGGGCAGCAGATTGTCGTAGCTGCCGCGGCCGGACAGCGGCGTCGCCGCCGACGAGCCCGGCACGTTGAAGTCGTTGTCCGACGTCCAGATGATCGCCGACGGTCCGTTGACCAGCGAGAACGCCCTCACCTTGGTGACTTCGTAGCGTGCGCCGACGACCATGGTCGCATCCGCACCGGCGATCTGGCCCTTCCAGGTCAGCTGGCCATAGGCCGAGGCGATCTTCTCCTCGATCCTGTCGTCATTCGCCGAGCCGGCGGTGACGGGATTGCCGCGCGCGGCATAAAGCGGCGAGAAAATGTTGTTCAGCGCCACCGCATTGCCGCGGAAGGCATTGAGGCCGGGGCCGGTGACGCCGGGCTTGAAGTGATCGAACTTGCAGACGAGGCAGAAGGTCTTGATCAGGCCTGCGGCCTGCGCCTCGACCTCGCCGGGATTGCTGATGCTCCAGTCGCCCAGCGTCTGCGTGGTCTGGGTCCGCGTCGAACGAAGCTTCGAATCGATGTAGCTGCCACCGAATTCGGCCTTGCTGCCGCCGCCGAGATCCCAGCCGAGGCCGAGCTGCGCCTGATTGATCGTCTGGATCTGCCGCGCGGAGTTGGTGCGGGCGACCTGGGTGCCGAGATCGCCTGCGTCGAGCTGGCCGTTGCAATTGCCGATCACGCGGCCCGGTCCGGCGCTGGAAGACAGTGCGTTACAGTCGTTTATCGTCTCGCTGACCTGCGGGAAGCCGCGCGACCAGTCGATCGTCTGCCCGTTGACGACGTTCGCACCCATCGAGAACAGGGTCGAGCTCGCGCCGTTCGATGCGTCGGGCAGCGCCTGCGACTTGGAATGCTGGATGTCGGCGACCAGCTTGAACTTGTCGCTGACGTCCCACGCCGCGTTGAGGCCATATTCCTCCAGCTTGTCCTTGGTGGCGCGGAACTGCTGCTCGTAGCCGGTGTCCTTGGGATCGGGCACCGCCTGCGAGATGACCGTCGCGGTCGGCACCGGGCTGTTGTCGAAGGTGACAGTGCCGAACGGCCGGTTGAGCCAATTCGTCTGATCCTGCCGCGCCTCGTTCTGGCGGTTCTGCGCCCACAGCACATCCGCGGTCAGCAGCAGGCTTTCCACCGGGCGGAATTGCATGACGCCCGAAGCGTTGATGCGCTCGCGAGTCGATTCGGAGAAATGGTAGCGCGCATCGTTCGGGAAGGCGATCAGGCTGCCCGCGGGCGGGCGGTTGTTGATCACCGTATTGGCGCCGAAGATGTCGCCGGGATTGTCGATCGTCCGGATGTTCCAGGCGTTCGACGTCGAGCTGGCGGCGGCGGAGTTGCGCTTCTGGTAGCTGCCGAACAGCGCGACACCGAAGGTATCGCTATCATTTTTCCAGTTCAGAAGACCGGACACTTCCGGCGTGACTTTCGCCAGGCCGTCTTCGTCCTTGGAGATGCTGGTATCGTACGACGCCTTGGCGCCGATCGATCCCGACAGGCCCGACTGCCGCGAATCGAGCGGCTTGCGGGTGATGACGTTGATCGTCGCGCCGATACCGCCGGTCGGGATGGCGGCGCGCCCGGTCTTGTAGACTTCGAGCGTGCTGACGCCTTCCGACGCGAGGTTGCCGAAGTCGAACGAACGGCCGGTCGCGGTGGCGAAGTCGACGCTCTGGTCGCCGCCGACCCCCTGCAGGTTGGTCGCAGGCAACTGCCGGCCGTTGAGCGTCACGAGGTTGAAGCCACCGCCGAAGCCGCGAGCGGTCACCTCGGCGCCCTCGCCGTTGACCCGGTTGATCGACACGCCGCTGACCCGCTGCAGGGATTCGGCGAGGTTGGTGTCCGGGAACTTGCCGATGTCCTCGGCCGAGATCGCGTCGACGATGCCGTTCGAGTTGCGCTTGATGTCGATCGCGCGATTGAGCGACGCGCGGATACCGGTGACGACGATGTCCTCGCCCGACCCTTCCGCGGTGGCGGTGGTGGCGCCGTCCTGCGCGGCGCGCGGCGCGTCTTCGGATCCCGGCTGCGCATTGGTGGCGGGCGCGTTGCTGTCGTCACCGCCGCCGACGACCTGGGCCGATGCGGGCGTGGTGAGACACAATGCGATCGCGCCGACCGATGTCGTGCAGACGAGCGCCCTCAATGGCGAAAATCCCCTCATGCTTCCTCCCCTTATGGTCAAGCAGCCGCCTGTCGTCGGCGACCCTGGCTTGCCTCGGGGCCAAGACCTACTGTCGTGTCCTACGTTGTCAATAGCAATAAAAGTATACCAAATCGCGACGTTTTGTTGCGCTTTTGTTATGTGCGACAAAACAACATTGGGCGTCATCGGCTCGCGGACGGATCAGCCCGAAGCCAGAGTCAAAAAGATGTTGGCGGTGAGCCTTCCGCTGCGTGGATCGGCGGTCAACCGATCCGGCGTCGGCACCGTCCCCGAATGGAGGATGCAGCTGCGATAGACGATCACCCGGTTGAACGCGGCGCCGACCTGCATCGTCCGCTCGAACCAGGGTGCGCCGTCGTCGACATAGCCGTGCGGGGCGGCCTCGGTCGCGCGTGCCGCCCGATAGGAGGCAAGCCGGCAGTCATCGAGCAGCTCGAACCCCGTCGCCTTATGGCGATAAAAGGCGGTGCCACCGGCGCCGGCGTCGCACAGATAATGGAGGATCGCGAATTGCGCCGGGTCGACCGAGTCGACGTGCGGCGAACGCTGCGGTGGTGCCAGGGCCGTCGGCGCCAGCGTCACCAGCGAGAACGCCCCCTGTGCGCGGCTCGGACGAACCGCCCCGAGCCCGAACGCCTCGGCGATCGGTCCGACCAGCACGTCGACGACCGACTGGATATAGGCATCAGGCAATGCCGCCCGCAGGCCAGGATAGCCGCCGGTCGGGCCATAAGCCGGGGTGAAGCGGCTCGCCGCCGCGACATCGACCAGCGCGGCGGGATCGGCTAGCAGCCCCGCGGCATCGAGCAGCGGTTCGCGTTCTGCGCCGATCGCTGAGGCGGTCAGCCGCGCGTCATCCGCGATGGCGAATGCCATGCCACGCCTCATACGATCGGCTTGCGGCGGACGACTTCCTCATACCAGGTCGCGCCGGGCGTCCGCTGCAACGTCTGCAAGTCGACGTAGTGGATGGTCTCTCTCCCCGTCCCGCTCGTTGGCGGCAGAGACAATTCGATACAATTTGTCCGACGTTGTCAACAGCATGCCGCCATCCAAGCGGCGCCATCCAGAGTGGACCAAAGCGACGACGCTTCGTACACCGCCTCATGGTCAAGGGACATCACCGCACGACGATCGTCGACGTCGCCCGCCACGCCGGCGTGTCGATCAAGACGGTATCGCGCGTGCTCAATGGCCAGCCGCACGTGACCGAAGACATCATCCGCCGGGTCAAGGAAGCTGCGGCGGCGGTCAATTACCATCCCAACATGCTCGCGCGCGCGCTGGTTCAGCGCCGTTCGCACCTGATCGGCCTGGTCTACGAAAACCCCTCGCCCAGTTACGTCGTCGATCTGCAGAAGGGCGTCCTCGAGCGGTTGCGTGACGAACATTACCGGCTCGTCGTCATTCCGATCGCATCGATCTCGGCGCACGAAGCGGACGTGGTCGGGCTGCTCCGCTCGGCGGCGCTCGATGGCGTCGTGCTGGCGCCGCCCGCCTCCGACAGCGAACGGATCATGGCCGATCTGACCGCGGCGAGCATCCGCTTCGCGCGGATCGCGCCCACCCGCCTGATCGAGGCGGGACCGAGCAACCTGATCGACGACGTCACCGCCGCGCGCGAGATCGCCGCCCATGTCATCGGCCTCGGCCATCGCGACATCGCGATCATCACCGGCGACCCCAACCATGCCTCGGCCGACGCGCGCATGCAGGGCTTCGCCGAGGCATTCGCCGCGGCCGGCATCACCATCGCCCCGGAGCGGATCGCGAAGGGCTTCTACACCTATGAAAGCGGCCATGCCGCCGCGACGACGCTGCTCGCCCGCGCCGATCGGCCGACCGCGATCCTGGCGCAGAACGACGACATGGCGGTCGGCGCGTTGATCGCGGCGCTGGAGGCCGGGCTGACGGTGCCGGGCGACGTGTCGATCACCGGCTTCGATGACTCGGAAGTCGCGCGCATCGCCTGGCCGGCGATCACGACCGTCCGCCAGCCGGTGTTCGACATGGCGGTCGCCGCCGCCGATATGGTCGTCGCCCAGCTCAAGGACACGCCCCCGATCCTATGCCGGAGCCATCGCCACGAGCTCATCATCCGGCAATCGACCGGCGTGGCGAAGCGTTAGCAGCCCCGTCTGGTCAGACCGGACGAGATCGGTGACGCGAGCGCCCTCTCCTGCCGAACGTCCCGTTCTCAGAGAACGCAATCAGCCGTTGGTCGGTCTGTCCGCAAAGCCCGGCCCCGGCCCTGGCTAATCAGGATAGTCGTTCCGACCAAGACTGGGACAATGTAGCGCCGCGGTCCCGTCCCCCCGAACCGGACGTTTGTCTATCACACGTCAGTGTTCAGAATCTTCGCTCACTCCGATACGCGATGCGAAAGCCGATATGCGATGTCGGTAGATCATGCTCCTGCGCCTGATAGGCCGCCGGGCGGAAGTTCGCGCAGTAATTGACCGCGCACAGGAAACTGCCGCCTTTCACCAGCCCGACCGCATCCTGCCCGGCGACCCATTCCCATACGTTGCCGACCATGTCGTACACGCCAAAATCGTTGGCGTCGAAACATCCGACCGGGGCGAGGCCGGCATAGCCGTCGTCCGCGGTATCGCGAATCGGAAAGACGCCTTCCCACACGTTCGCGCGCGGCTTGCCGCCGGGGAACGCCCAATCCATCGGCGCGCGACCGGCATATTGACGGCCCCGCGCGGCGCGTTCCCATTGCTCGGTGGTCGGCAGCGCGCCGCCGGCCCAACCGGCATAAGCGACCGCATCGTCGCGGTCGACATGGACGACCGGCTCGTCCGCCTTGCCCGACAGGTCGCTGCCCGGCCCCTGCGGATGCCGCCAGTCGGCGCCCTTGACGAACCGCCACCAGCGCGATGCGTCGTCGAGCGACACCGGCTGCGCCGGTGACACGAACAGCGCGGACGCGCCGTCGCGCTCGGCGCGGGTGCGATAGCCGGTCGCCGCGACGAAGGCGGCGAACTGGCGGTTGGTCACCTCGTGCGCATCGATCCAGAAGGCGGCGACCGGGGTCGCCTGCCCCGGCCGCCCGTCGCCATCCTCGCCGAGCAGGACCGCACCCGCCGGGATGAAGACGCGGGCGTCCCCGGTCAGGCAGCGCGCCGTCACCGCCGGCGCACGCGCGCCGATCCCGGTCAGCGCGACCAGCGCCAGCAGCAGCGCACCCCCGCGCGTCACGGCCGCGCCGCCGGAGCGGCGGCGGTTTCCGCCGCGGGCAACGGCACCACCCCCTTCGCCTTGGCATAGGCATCATAAGCGGCGACCAGCTCGGTCAATCTGCCCGGCTCCGCCACCGCGAGATCCCTGGTCTCGCCGGGATCGGCGGCGACGTTGAAGAGCTGCCAGCGTCCCGTACTCACCCCCTGCCGCGTATACCGATTGGTCCCCGCCGGCAGGTAGACCGCCTTCCAGTCCCCCTTGCGCAGCGCGCGCCGGAAGAACAATTCGTAGCCGACGGGCTCCTGCGCGGTGCGCACGCCGGCCGCCTCCGCGGCGAGCACCGGGCGCAGGCTGTGCCCCTCGTGCGGCAGAATCGGATGGCCGGCGAAGTGCTGCGGCTGGCGCAGCCCCGCATAATCGAGCAGCGTCGGCGCGACGTCGCGGACGTCGAGATTGGCGTTGGCGATGCGGCCGCCGCCCTTGACGCCGCGTCCCGCCGCGAACGCGCTGACCCGGATGCCGCCCTCGGTCGGATAGCCCTTGACCAGCCACGACGGCGTCGAATTGGCCTGCGCCCAGCCCGGTCCATAGCCGACGTAGCTGCTGCCCCTGCCGATATTGGCGAGACTGTTGTCGATGCCCAATGCAGGCTCGGGCTGCTTCGGGGCGTCGGCCGCGGCTGCGCCGGGCGTCGCCGGTTTGAACCGCGGGCTCGGCGCCTCGATGACATTGCCCTCGGGACCATTGTCGGCGAAGAACAGGATGATCGTATCGTCATAGCGGCCGAGCCGCTTGAGCGCAGCGATCACCCGGCCGACGTTCTGATCCATCCGGTCGACCATCGCCGCATAGACTTCCATCTTCCGCGCCTCGATCGCCCTCCCCTCGGCGCCGAGCGACGACCAGGCGGGCACCTTTTCCGTCGCATGCGCGACGGCATCGGCGGGCACGAGGCCGAGCTGCTTCTGGCGTGCGAGCCGGGCGTCACGCAACGCCTCATAGCCCGCGTCGTAACGTCCCTTGTATTTGGTGATCGTCTCCGCCGGCGCCTGCAACGGCCAGTGCGGCGTCGTGAACGGCAGATAGGCGAAGAACGGGCGCGCATCGCCGGCCCGCGCCGCACCGTCGAGATAGCCGATCAACCGATCCGCAAAATAATCTGCCGAGTAGCTGCCCTTCGGCAGCGCCGCCGGCTTGCCGTCGTCGCGGTAACTCGGCGCATAGCCCGCGGCGGCCCAGGCGGCGTTCTGATCCTCGCCGAAATGGTTCGACAGCCCCTGGAGCAGGGCGAAGCTATGTTCGAATCCGCGCGCGGCGGGTTCGCGCTCGGGGGTCAGCCCGAGATGCCATTTCCCCGCCATCACCGTCGCATAGCCGCCGGCGTGCAACAATTCGGCGATCGAGGCGACGCGGTCGTTGAGATAGCCTTCATATCCCGGCCGCCCGCGCGTCGCATCGCCGAGCAACTCGGCCATCGTGCCGAGCCCCGCCTCGTGATTGTCGACGCCGCTCATCAGCATCGAACGCGTCGGCGAACAGGTCGGTGCGGTATGGAAGCCGGTGAAGCGCACGCCCGACAGCGCCAACGTATCGAGATTGGGCGTCTGGATCTCGCCGCCGAACGCGCCGAGATCCGACCAGCCGAGATCATCCGCGACGATGACGAGGAAGTTGGGCTGGCGCTGCGACGCCGGGGCCGGCGATACGGCAGCGGACGTCGCCTGTCCGGCCGCGACGCCGGGCGCGGCGCTTGCCACCGCGACCAACGCCGACGTCGCTGCGAGAATCTGTCTGACGGTCATGCTTGCTCCCTTGCGATGGTCCACGCACGCATAGCCACCGCCCCCGAAGCCTCAATAAAGATTTCCTACCAAGCCGATGGGGATTCATGCTTTTCGTTACGGCCGGTGATCTTTCTACCCAAAGGGGATGCGGCAGCCGCCGCGCCAGCGCCACGAAAGCACAGCCGCCCCATGTCCACGCCCTTCGTCCGGTCCTTCCTTCTCGCCAGTGCCGTCCTGACCGCCGCTCCCGTCTTCGCGCAGCAGCAAGCCGCCACACCGGACACCGAACGACAGGACGACGAAGCGGACAGCGGTGCGACCGGCGACATCCTCGTCACCGCGCGCCGGCGACCGGAACGCAGCCAGGACGTGCCGATCGCCATCAACGCGTTCGGCGCCGCGCAGATCGAGGCGACCCGCACCTACAATTTGCGCGACCTCCAGCAGCTCACCCCCAGTCTGGTCGTCACCAACACCAATCCGCGCAACACCAGCATCAACATCCGCGGGCTGGGCAACAATGTCGCGGTCTATAACGACGGGCTCGAACCGGCGGTGGGCGTCTATCTCGACGGCGTCTATCTCGCGCGGCCCGGGCAGACCGTCTTCGATCTTGCCGATCTCGATCGGATCGAGGTGTTGCGCGGCCCGCAGGGCACGTTGTTCGGCAAGAACACGTCGGCCGGCGCGATCGTCGTCGCCACCAAAGCGCCGACCTTCGATTTCGAGGCCGGCGGCGACGCATCGCTGGGCAATTACGACTTTCGCCAGGTCCACGCCTATCTCGCAGGGCCTCTGACCGATACGCTGGCGGGGCGGCTGTTCCTGTCGAAGACCGATCGCGACGGGTTCACCTTCAACCGCTTCGACGGCCGCTATGGCCAGGACTTCCACGACCTCAATCTGCGCGGTCAATTGCTGTTCCAGCCGACCGACCGCGTCAAGCTGCGCCTGATCGCCGATTGGGGGCGGCAATCCTCGTTCACCGCCGGCAGCATCCTGCTCGGTGCGATCCGCACCTATGACAATGGCACGGTGTTCGCGAACAATTACTACGACCGCGCCGCCCGGCTCGGCTATTCGCCGGTGTCGACCGACATTGCGGCGCGCACCACCGACGCCAATGCCGATCCGCGCTACAAGATGAACCAGCACGGCATCAACGTCACCGCCGATTTCGATCTCGGCGGCGCGACGCTGACCTCGGTCACCGCATATCGCGCCTGGAACTGGTATCCGCACAATGACGGCGACAGCACGTCGCTCGACGCCGGTGCCGATTTCCATCAGAGCAACAATCAGAAGCAGGTCAGCGAGGAATTGCGCATCGCCTCGAACGGCGACCGCCGGATCGATTACGTCGCGGGTCTCTATTATCTCTATCAGTCGATCGCAGCGGAGGCGGTCAATCTGTACGGCAGCCGCGCGGCGGACTGGTTCCTCGCGCCGACCACCAATGCCGCGGTCGGCGCCGCCGCGCTCAACGGCTATGACGTCGTCAGCCACTCGCGACCGGTCACCGACAGCTATGCGGCGTTCGCGCAGACGACCTGGCACGTCACGGGCGCGGTCGATCTGACCACCGGACTGCGCTACACCTATGAGACGAAGTCGGGTTATTTCGACCAGCGCGCGACCGGCGCCTCGCTGGCCGCGCTGACGCCGGCGCAACAGGCGGCGGCACAGACGATCCGGGCACGCTACGGCGTCGCCAATGCCTATGCGGCATCGACCGAGGCAGGGCGTCTGTCGGGTCAGGCGACGCTGTCGTGGAAGGTCGCCAGCCCGGTGCTCGCTTATGTCACCTATGCGCGCGGCAACAAATTCGGCGGCCTCAATCTGGCGAACATCACCACCACCGGCCAGTTCGCCGCCAATCCGGTGATCCGCCCCGAGACGATCGACAGCTACGAGGCCGGGCTGAAGACGGCTTGGGCGAGCGGTCGCGTCACCGCCAATGCCGCCGCTTTCTGGACCGACGTGAAGGATTATCAGACGACGATCGTCGACATCGAGCGCAACGGCGTCAGCTTCTTCACCAACGCCGCCAAGGTCCGCACCCGTGGTTTCGAGGGCGACGTGCGCATCGCGCCTGCCCGCTGGCTGTCGGCCTATGCTTCGGGCACCTATGACGATGCGCGCTATGTCTCTTATGCCAACGCGCCCTGCCCGATCGAGATCACCGGCCAGACGATCTGCGATCTCAGCGGCCGCCGCCTGCCCGGCGTCTCGAAATGGGCGGCGTCGACGGGCGGCGAGGTGAAGGTGCCGATCGCACCGACCGAAGGCCATGACACCGAACTCTATCTGGGATCGGATTACAGCTATCGCAGCAGCACCAACACCAGCGCGAGCCTCAGCCGCTATTCGGCCATCCCGAGCTATGGTCTCGTCAACGTCCGCTTCGGCATCCGCGCGCTCGACGGCCGGTTCGACATCCAGCTCTGGGGCCGCAACATCACCGACGCGGCCTATTTCCTGTCGCGGTCGGCGGCGAATACCGGCGCGATCACCGGCACGCTGGGCGACCCACGCACCTACGGGCTGACGCTGCGGACGAAATGGTAGGTCCGGCGTGCTGAAAGCCCACACGCTTTACGTGAAGAATCCTCCTCACCGCCACACGACAAACGGTAGGGAAACCCACAAGCGGATGAGGCTAAATAATCATACCGTGCTCGTGCTGGCTCGCTACATAAAATTGACAAGTCTTTAAACCGAACTGCGTTTTCTCGTGATCGACACGTTATGGTCCGGGGCATATGCAAATAGATGGTCGGGAGGGGCGAGGCTAGGATATCGACGGCAAGAGGGATGGCCGATATTGTTTGATGGCATCGGGCAACGGAAGATGCAGCTACATCGAGAACGCAGCCTTCCCGGTCTTTACCGATCGATATTGTCAGGGGGGATAAAGTAAGCTGGCCATCCTTTCCAAGGATTCAGCAACAGAACAAGCGCCGGCATCGATTAGCCCAATGTTTGCACTCATACGAAGCGGTGATACTTCCGTTTCGCGTTGCGCAAAGAGCAGCGCCGGGACTGCTAATCCCGCATGTGGAACAGCTCGGAAGCGGTGGCGATGCTTCGTCCGATCCCCTGCCCGCGCCGGTGACGAGCATTGTCCGGCCGCGCCATTCCCCGTCGCTCATGATGTTCTCCGTCGTGGCCGCCGGATCGTCCGCGCCCCGGCCAGCGCGACGACCGCCAGCACCAGCACCGCCCATGGCAAGCCCGCCGACCGGCCGTGATCGACCAGCAGGCCGCCCATGATCCCGCCCGCGGCGACCGCCAGATTGAACACCGTGACAAGGATCGATTGGGCGACATCGGCATGGTCGCCCGCCGCCTCGGCCAGCGCGGTCTGGAGCAGGGTCGGAGCCCCGCCGAAGGTCAGCCCCCATGCCGCGACGCCCGTCAGGATCAGCACCGGAGACGGCGCCGCGATCGCCAGCAGCAACGCCGCCATCGCAAAGCCGCTCAGGCAAACCAGCAGCAACGGACGCAGCCGCCGGTCGACCAGCAGCCCGACGCCCCAGATGCCCGCGCACGCCGCCACCCCGAACAGCAGCAGCACCAGATCGACGCGCAGTCCCGGCGCCGCCGCGGCGAGGAACGGTGCGATATAGGTGTAGAGGATATTGTGGCCGGCGATCCACAGGAACAGCACGGACAGCACCGGCGCGATCCCCGGCAAGGCGGCGATGCGCGCGACCGGCAACCGCGCCGCCTTGTCCTGCCCCGGATGATCGGGGATGCCGACGCGCACCCAGACCAGCAGCAGCAAGGCTACCGCCGACATGATCCAGAACACCGCGCGCCAGTCGAACAGCGTGCCCAGCCATGTCCCGAGCGGCACCCCCAGCGCCAGCGCGACCGGCTGGCCGATGCCGGCGATCGCCAGCGCGCGCCCCTGAAGCTGCACGGGCGCCAACCGCCGCGCATAGCCGGCGAGCAGCCCCCAGACGACGCCCGCCGCCATGCCCGCGACGAAGCGCGCGGCGAGCGTCACCGCGACCTGCGCCGACAGCGCGGTGACGCTGTTGAAGACGAACAGCCCGCCGATCACCAGCAACAGCAGCGGCCGGCGGTTCCAGTTGCGCGTCATGGGGATCACCGGGATCGCCGCGACCACCGACCCGAGCGCGTAGAGCGTCAGCATCTGTCCGGCGAGCGCCGCGCCGATGCCGAGCCCGCGGCCGATCTGCGGCAACAGGCCCGCCGGCATCGTCTCGGTCATGATCGCGAGAAAGCCGGCAGTGGTGAAGGCCAGCAGGCGGCCGACCGGCACCTTTTGAGCAGGCGTCTCCACGGGCATCACGCCAGGAAGGAAGCGGCGATATCCGCATCGCCATGCCCGGACGCGATCACCCGACGGAAGCGTTCCAGCCCCGCCGCCGCCAGATCGACCTGCATCCCGGCCGCCGTCGCCGCATCGATAACGAGCTGCGCATCCTTGGCGCCATTCTCGACCGAGAAGCTCGGCGCGAAGTCGCCCGCCAGCATCGCCTTGCCCTTGGCGTGGAGATAGCCGCAGTCGAGCGGCCCGCCCGCCACCGCCTCGAACAGCAAGACCGGGTCGACGCCCAGCGCCTGCGCCAGCGACAGGCTCTCCGCCGCGCCATGCGTCAGCAGCAGCACCCAGGCGTTGAGCGCCAGCTTGAGCCGGCTGCTCGCGCCCGCACGATCCGCGGTCCAGATCGTCTTCTTGCCGATCACATCGAGGATCGGCTGCACGACGGCACGACGGTCGACCGGCCCGGCGCCGAGGATCACCAATTGGCCCTGTTCGGCCGGCTGGCGCGTGCCGAGCACCGGCGCGTCGTAAAAGACGAGGTCCAGCCGTTCCGCCTGCGCCGCCAACGCATCGATCGCCGCGACGCCGACGGTGGACAGCTGGAGCCAGATCGTACCGGACACAAGACCGGGCGCGGCGGCATCGATCGCCGCCTGCACCGCCGGACCGTCCTTGAGCACGGTGACGATCACGTCCGCGCCGCGCGCCGCTTCGGCCGGATCCGCAGCCACCGTCACGCCCTCCGCCGCCAGCGCTTCCGCCTTGGCCGGCGTGCGGTTCCAGACGCGGACCGCGAAGCCGGCACGGGCGAGATTGCGCGCGACCGGCGCGCCGATGATCCCGGCACCCAGCACGGCGATCGTCGAAAGGCTGTCGTTCGTCATAAAGCATATCCTTTGTTTCTGGTATGTTGGTTCCATAATCGGGCAAGCTGAAGCGGGGTCAGGTCAGCGTGGCCAGAGCCTGATCGATCACCTTGTGCAGGTCCGGTCGCCCGGCGGGAGGCGTCGTCCGGCTAAGGACGCGCAGTCCCTGCATCGTCGTCAGTACGAACAGCGCCAGCGCCGCAGGATCGCCCGCCGTCCGGATCTCGCCGATCGCCTGTCCGCGTGCGATTGCGGCGGCGATGCCGGCGGTGACGATCCGGAAACTCTCCGCCACCAGCGCCGCCACCTGCGGATCGCGATGCGCCATCTCGATCGCGCTATTGGTGGCGAGGCAGCCATGATCGTCGGCGACGATGGTCCGCGTCAGCAGGTCGCGCAGCCCCGCCAACGGCGACGCGAACCCCGCCAGCCGGTCCGCATTCGCACGCGACCGAAGCTGATAGCGCCGCAGCGCCTGCGCGAAGAGCCCGTCTTTGTTGACATAAGCGGCATAGAGGCTGCCGCGGCCAAGGCCGGTCGCATCGACCAGATCCTGCGTCGAGGTCCCGTCATAGCCGTGCCGCCAGAAGGTCTCCATCACCGCGTCGAGCACGCGATCCTCATCGAACTGCCGCGGACGTGCCATCACCTGTCACCACGTTATTGAACGATCATACCATAACGTTGCGTTGTCTGTGGTCAAGAGCGAGCGGTTCAGCGTGGTGGTTCGCGCCGATCCAACGTGACGTCATGCTTCGCGAAGCAGATTGTCTGCCATGAAGGAGACGAACGCCGCCACCTTGGGCGAGGGATGGCGGCTCGCGGGCCAGAGGATGTGGAACGCGCCGACCGCGCGCAGATTCGGCTCCAGCACGCTGACCAGCGTGCCACACCGCAATTGCCTCTGCACCGCGAAGGCGGGCACGCACACCAGCCCGAACCCGCTCTCTGCAAGGCAGATCTGCGGTTCGAGCGTGCTCGCGACCGATGCCACCGGCAGATCGAGATCGCAGTCCGCGCCATCCCGGACCAAAGGCCAGCGTTCGAGCCGCCCGGTCGAGGGGTAGCGGTGGTGATGACAGGCATGACCGAGCAGGTCTTCGGGTACCTGCGGCGTGCCGTGCGCGGACAGATAGGCGGGCGACGCGACGATATGGTGCGCGAAGCCGCCGGCCCGGCGCATCATCAGCCGCGAATCGCGCGCCTCGCCGGTGCGGATGACCGCATCGAACCCCTCGTCGATCACATCGACCAGCCGGTCGGAGAAATCGAGGTCGAGCCTGATCTCCGGATAGGCGCGCATGAACGCCATCACCGGCGGCATCATCAGCATCGCGATCAACGGCATGCTGACGCGCAGCCGGCCGCGCGGTGCCTGCCGCGTCTGCGACAGTTCGAGCTCCGCCGCCTCGATCTCGCAGCAGATGCGGCGGCAGCGATCGAGGAACAGCGCGCCCTCGGCGGTCGGGGTCAGCGACCGGGTCGACCGATGGAACAGCCGCACCCCCAGCCGCGCCTCCAGCCGCGCCACCGCCTTGCCGACGGCGGAGGGCGACACGCCCAGCTTGGCGGCGGCGCCGGCGAAACTGCCGGCATCGGCGGTCTGGACGAAGGCGTTGAGCGCACCGAGATGCTCCATACGACCGATCCCGATTGCGGACGCGGGCGTCCGGGAAGACCGGAACTCTAGCGCGCTTCTTCCGCAGCGGCGAGCCTCCTAAAATTGCGACATGACGCCCGAGCCCGCCCCCTCCCCCACCGCCACCGCCCGCCTGCCGCTGTCCGGATTGCTCGCGCTGGCGATGGCCGGCTTCGTCACGATCCTCACCGAGGCGCTGCCCGCCGGATTGCTGCCGCAGATCGGCCGCGGGCTCGGCGTGTCCGATGCGCTCGCCGGCCAGACCGTCACCATCTACGCGATCGGCTCGTTGCTGGCGGCGATGCCGCTGACCGCAGCGACGCAAGGGATCAGACGGCGGCCGCTGCTGCTCGCGGCGATCGCCGGTTTCGCGGTCGCCAACAGTGTGACCGCGCTGTCGCCTTTCTATTGGCTGACGATGGCCGCGCGGTTCGGCGCGGGCGTGGCGGCGGGGCTGCTATGGGCGTTGCTCGCCGGCTATGCGGCGCGGATGGTGCCCGCGGCGCTGAAGGGACGCGCGATCGCGGTGGCGATGGTCGGCACCCCGCTGGCGCTGTCGCTCGGCATTCCGGCGGGGACGTTCCTCGGCACCGTTCTTGGCTGGCGGCTGTGCTTCGGGATGATGTCGCTGCTCACGCTCGCGCTGATCGTCTGGGTCGTGACTCGGGTGCCCGACTTCGCCGGAGAGGCGCAGGACCGGCGACATACGCTCCGCGAGGTCGTGCTGAGGCCGGGGGTGCGACCGGTGCTGCTGGTCACGCTGGGCTTCGTGCTGCCGCACAATATCCTCTACACCTATGTGGCCCCGTTCCTCGCGGCGGCCGGCATGGCCGCGCAGACCGGGCTGGTGCTGCTGGTCTTCGGGGGCACCGCGCTCGCGAGCATCTGGATCGTCGGCCTGCTGATCGACCGCCATTTGCGCAGGCTGACGCTCGCCAGCATCGCGCTGTTCGGTGCCGTCGCCGTGCTGCTCGCGATCGGCGGCAGGGCGTCGCTCATTCTATGGATGGCGGTGGCGATCTGGGGCCTCTCCTTCGGCGGCGTCGCGACGCTGCTTCAGACCGCGTTATCGGACGCCGCCGGCGATGCCCCCGACATGGCGCAGTCGATGCTCGTCACCGCCTGGAACCTGGCGATCGCCGGCGGCGGCGTGGCCGGCGGCGTCATCCTGCAGAACGCCGGTACCGATGGTTTCGCGCCAGCGATGCTGGCATTGCTGCTGCCTACACTCGCGCTTGCGGTGGCATCGCGGCGGCACGGCTTTCCGCCCGTTTCGCGTCACTGACATCGCGGGGTCGATCATGCCCCATCCCCTACCAGCGATAGCCAAGGCTGGTGGTGACGATCCGGTCATTGCCATAGACGCAGCCGCCCGCATTGAAGCACGATGCCACATAGGTCCGGTCCAGCAGGTCGATACGTTGAGGGCGGCCTGAAGCCCTTTCAGCGCAGGCCGGGCGGCGCCAAAATCATAGCGTACGGCGCCATCGACCAGCGTGACGGCCGGGACCCGGAACGTATCGCCCGGATCACCCGCACTCCGCCCGATATGACGCACCCCGGCAGACAGGCTCATCCCGCCCGGAAAACGATAAATGCTCCACAGCGACGCCAGTTGCTCCGGGACGACGACGAAACGCTTGCCGATGCGCGCCGGGTCGGTGTCGCGCCGGACCGTCGTGTCCAGATAGTATAGGCGCCGATCACCTCGTTTGGTTTACGGGCGAGAGGACGGAAGGCTATGCCACGACATGGTGTGCCGCGATGGACCGGCTGCTGACGAGCGATCGTCGGTTCGTGCTGGTCCACCCGCAGCGCAATCGCGAAGAGGCGCACTCGGACCGGGTGGCGCGCGGCCAGTGGCTCAAGCGCAACAAGGCAGCGCTGACCGAGCGATGCGTGGCGCTGATCGTCGTCGAACCCGATCCCGTACGCCGCGCCGAGATGGAGGCGATGTTCCCCACTCTGGTCAAGGCGTTCGGGACACCGCAAGCGGCCCGCGCGACCGCCGCGGAGGCGGAATCACTCGCCCGGTTTCTCTTGAACGGCGGTGCGCTTGCCGAGGCGGCCGTCGCCGCCTGAATATCAGGCGTCGAGCCTGGCGAGCGCCTCGATCACCGGCGCGACCAACGCATAGGCGGCCTGTGCGGCGGCATCGCTATCGCCCGCCCGGATCGTATCGAGCAGATGCTGATGGGCGGGCAAGCCGGGTTCGGCGAAGCCGATCCCGCCGAGCACCGCAGCGATATTCTGTCCGACCGACACCGCGAAGAAGCGATACAGTTCGGTGAGCGCGACATTGTGGGTCGCCTGCGCCACCGCGAGATGAAACGCCGCGTCGCGCGCGACGAAGTCCTCGACATCGTCGTCAGACGGGGCCTCGCCACGCATGTCGAGCAAGTCCGTAAGGCGCGCCAGGTCGTCGTCCGTCCTGCGCAGCGCCGCCATGCGCGCCGCCTCGGTCTCGAGCATGGCGCGCAGCTCGAAATGGTCGCGAAGACCGGCGTGAGTGACGCGGTGCATGATCTCGGCGGGATCGACGCTGAGCCGGACATAGGTGCCGTCGCCTTGCCGCACGTCGAGCACGCGCGCGTGCGACAGCACCCGCACCGCTTCGCGCACCGTATTGCGGCCAACCTTCAGCATGTCGGCGAGTTCGGCCTCTTTCGGGATACGATCGCCGACCCGCCAATGCCCATCCTCGATCTGCGTGCGCATCAGTTCGATGGTGGTGTCGACGAGCGAACGACGTGGGGCGGATGGCAGCGCGACGGAAGACATGCCGTGCGCGTTAACAGGGAATGTACAGACATCCCACCTTTAACGACATTACAGCTTGACGCACTCACGAGAAACATAGGATGATATTATCTAAACGATAGGTAGAAGCTATGTCGGTGCGTTCCTTCCCGCTTGCCGCCGCGGTCATGGCGGCGGCACGACAGTGCATTGTGGCGATCGACTTCACGACACCGCGCTGGCAGTTCATCGCCCGGTCGACGCTGGCGGCGGGGCTGGCGCTCGGCACAGCGTTCGCGCTGCAGGTCGAAGCACCCTTCTCCGCCGCCTCGACCGTGCTGCTGGTAACCAATCCCAATCAGGGGGCGGTGCTGGCCAAGGGTGGCTGGCGGCTGATGGGAACGTTGATCGGCGGGGTCGCCGCGACGATGCTGATGGCGGTCTTCATTCAGACACCGGCGCTGTTCCTGCTCGGCTTCGGCCTGTGGCTTGGCATGTGCGCCGCGGCGGCGACGCTGTTGCGTCATTTCCGCGCTTCGGGCGCGGCGGTGGCGGGCTATACGGTCGGTCTCGCGACCTATGGCGCGCTCGATCAGCCGGAACGCGCGCTCGACGCGGTGCTCGAGCGAACCGCCACGGTCGCGCTGGGTGTGGTGTGCCTCGGCGTCGTCACCGCGCTGCTGACCGGACGCGCGACGCGCGCGAAGCTGGAGGCGGCGTTCGCCGGGCAGATCGCCAGTGTCGGCCGATTGCTGACGCGGACGATCGCGGGCGAGCGGTCGGCGGCGAGTGCCGCGCCCGATCTTGCGGCGGGCATGTTCGCTATCGACGATCTGCTCGAACTCAGCCGCGCCGAATCGCCCGATGTCGCGGCGCGCGCCGGGGCGGTGCGCGAGGGACTGGCCGCGTTGTTCGGGGCGTTGCTCGGCGCGGCGGAGTGGTCAGCGCGACAGATGGACGATCCGGCGCTGGCGCCGACCTGCGCCGATGTCGCCCGGCGGCTGCCGGTCGCGATCGCGGCGATCGAGCGCGGCGCGTTGGAGGCGGCGCGCGTGGAACTGGCCGCACTTTGTCACGACCTGCGCAGCACGATCGACGCGGCCGAAGCGGATCACGGCCCCGCCACGCTGATCGCCTTCGATCGCCTGCTCGAGGCGATCGAGGATTTCGAGGGCGCATTGCTTGGATTGATCCGCCTGCATGCGCGCACGGTGCATCGCGGCCGCGCCTTCCGCTACCATCGCGACTGGGGCGGCGCATGGCGCAACGGACTGCGCGCGCTGCTCGCGATCCTCGCCGGCGGTGCGATCGGCATCGCCACCGGGTGGAGCGAATGGTCGCTGCTACCACTGATCCTCGCGCCCTATGTCGTGCTGCTGGCGATGACCGGCAATCCCGGGGCGGGCGCGATCGCCTTCGTCAAGGGGACGGCGCTGGCGGTGCCGGCGGCGTGGCTGTGCGGCTTCGTGCTGCTGCCGATGGTGACCGGCCTGCCGCTGCTGCTCGCCGGCATCGCGCCCTTCTGGATCGCGGGCCTCTATACGCTGACTGTGCCGAAGCTGGCGCCGGCGGGGCTCGCCTATCTGGTCGCGTTCAACACGCTGACCGGCGCGACCAACCCGATGGCGTGGAATGCGGCGGCGTTTCTCAATCAGGCGTTCGGCTGGGTCTTTGCAGTGCTGGTGACGTGGATCGTCTTCCGGCTCATCCCGCACCAGCCGTACCGGCAGGCGCGACGGATCGCCGAGGCGCTGTGGCGGGATGTGGGCGCCGCGATCCGGGCGGAGGTACGGACCGGACGCAGCACATGGGAGCATCTCCAGCACCATCGGCTGGTGCGGATCGCGCAGAGCCTCGGCGGCGATCCGGCGACACGGAAGCGGATGCTCGCCGAGGGGCTGGACGACCTGCATCTCGGTCGGGCGGCGTTGCGCCTGCATGCCATGCTCGGCCGGACGCAGACGGAAACGCCGGTCCGCACCGCACTGACACTGGCAGGGACGGCAGCCGACACCGCCGTCCCCGCCCTGCGCGACGCCGCCCGGACCGGCGACCTGCCTCACCGCGCCGCCGCCGAACTCACCGACATGGCCGATCTGCTCGACCGGCGCGGCGCGAGGGCGGCGGCATGCTGAGCGAACTATCGGTCGCCGGCATCTACCTGCCACCGCTGCTGCTCTATCTAGCCGCCGCGCTGCCGCTCTTCGCCGCGACGCGCGCGCTGCTCACCCGCGCCGGGGTGCTGCGCTTCGTCTGGCATCCGGCGCTGTTCGAGTTCGCCATCCTGCTCGCGCTCGTCGCGCTTCTCCTCCTCTTCGCCTGAGGGCCGCCCATGCCGATATCACCCAAAGTTCGCGCCGTGCTCCGCCCTGTCCTCACGCTTGCGGTGGCGGGCGGGACGATCCTGCTGATCGTCGCCCTGTGGCGCGCCTATATGCTCGCGCCATGGACGCGTGACGGGCGGGTCGGCGCGGATGTCGTGCAGGTCATGCCCGATGTCTCGGGCCGCGTCGCGGAGGTGCGCGTCGTCGACAACCAGCGCGTCCGCCGCGGCGACATCCTCTACGTCATCGACCGGGCGCGGTTCGCACTGGCGGTCGATGCCGCCGAAGCCGGGCTGCGCGCCCGCCGCGCCGAGCTCCTGCTCAAGACCGCCACCGCGCGCCGACGCGATCGGCTGGGCAGCGATATCGTCGCGGCGGAGACGATCGACCAGGCCGATGGCGAGGCGCGGATGGCGCAGGCCGCCTATGATGCCGCTGCGGTCGCGCTCGCCACCGCGCGGCTCGATCTCGCCCGCACGACCGTCACCGCGCCGGTCGACGGCTATGCGACCAACCTGCGGCTCCGCCCCGGCGACTATGCGACGGTGGGCGCAACGCGCGTCGCGATCGTCGATGCGGACCGCGTCTGGGTCACCGGCTATTTCGAGGAGACCAAGCTCGCCCGGATCGCGCCCGGCGAGCACGCCGAGGTCAAGCTGATGGGCTATGACGTGCCGCTGCGCGGTCATGTCGAGAGCATCGGCCGCGGCATCGCCGATCCCAATGACAGCCCCGACGGCCGCGGCCTGCCGAGCGTCGACCCGGTCTTCACCTGGGTGCGGCTGGCGCAGCGTATCCCGGTCCGCGTCCGGATCGACCGGGTGCCGCCGGGGGTGACGCTCGCCGCGGGAATGACGTGCAGCGTCGCGATCGGCGAGCGCCTCGCGCATGGCCGGCTGCTCGCCGCGACGCGGGCGCTGCTGTGATGCGCATGCGGTCATCGACGCTGCTCGCGCTGCTGCTCGCCAGCTGCGCGACGCCGCACGTCACGCCTTACGCCAAACCCGCGCCGGTGCTGCCGGAGCGTTGGAGCGAACCGCAGCCTGACGCTGCCGGAAACGCCGTCGACCTGCACCGCTGGTGGACCGGCTTCCACGACGCCGCGCTCGACCGGCTGATCAAGCGCGCGATCGCCGGCAATCTCGACCTGCGCATCGCGGCGCAGCATTTGCTCGCCGCCCGCGCCGAGCGCGATGCGGTGGCGGCGGCGCGCCATCCGCTAATCGCCGCCACCGCCGGCGCCTCGGTGCAGCGATCGAGCACGCGGCTCGACTATCCGCCGGGGATCGGCCGGTCGGACACGCTGTCGGCGGGGCTCGAGGCGAGCTGGGAGCCCGACCTGTTCGGCCGGCTCCGCCAGTCGGTGGACGCCGCCGACGCCGAGGCCGGCGTCGTCGAGGAGGACCGCCGCGCCATCCTCGTCAGCCTGATCGCCGAAGTTGCGCTCGCTTATATCGACTTGCGTTCGGCGCAGGAACGCCACGCCATCGCCACGCGCGATATCGCGCGGCTGAAGGCGACGCTCGACGCCACCGAACGTCTGCACCGGGCCGGCCTCGCCACCGGCGCGAGCGTCGCGCAAGCCCGCGCCAAATGGCAACTGGCGCAGGCGCGCCTCCCGGGCTTCGCCGAGCGGATCGCGCGCAACCGCCACGCCATCGCGACGCTGACCGGCGGCTTTCCCGGTGAGGCGATCGCGGATCTCGCTGCCGTCGCCCCGCTGCCCGAAGCGCCCGATCTGCCGCCCTCGGCCCCGTTGCAATTGCTCCGCGACCGGCCCGACATCCGCGCTGCCGAGCGCCGCCTCGCCGCCGCCACCGCGCGCGCCAATGTCGCCGCCGCCGACCTGCTGCCACGCTTCCGCATCCCGCTGACGCTCGGCACCGCGGCGAGCGGCGTCGCCGGCCTGCTGTCGCCCGGCGCGATCGTCTGGAGCCTCGCCGCCGGCGGAACGCAGACGCTCTTCGACAAGGGTCAGCGCGCCGCTTATCTCCGCGCCGCGCAGGCGCTGACCGAAGCGCAGCGGCTCGACTATGAACGCAGCATCCGCGCCGCGATGCGCGACGTCGAGGATGTGCTCGCCGCCCGCCGCGAGGAAGCGATCCGCCACGACGCGCTGACCGCCGCGCTGACGGCGAGCCGCACCGCCGTCGCCCGCGCGACGCGCGAACGCCGCGCCGGCACGATCGGCACGCTCGACCTGCTGACCACCCAGCGTTCGCTCCACGCGATCGAGGACGGCCTTGCGGTCAGTCGCGCCGACCGGCTGCGTCAGATCGTGACGCTCGCCAAGGCGCTCGGTGGTGGCTGGCAGGACGAAGACTCCAGCGTTCCACCCGGCGGATAAAGGAACAGACTGGTGCGGAGCGCCGATATCCCAACGCATAGTGGCTGAGACTTCGGTCCCCACAAGAGCAGACACTCTTGCCGGTTGCGACGGCGGACAGCGGCACCATGCGGGATGCAACGGCGGCGCACTACCGCTCGCCGGCAGGCACAAAAAAAGCCGCCCCGGGTTTTCCCTGAGACGGTCTGGCTATCGGTAACGGTGGTTGCGGGGACAGGATTTGAACCTGTGACCTTCAGGTTATGAGCCTGACGAGCTACCGGGCTGCTCCACCCCGCG
>NZ_JBWKVV010000012.1:0-64254 GCF_059421875.1 Sphingomonas sp. GW821-FHT02B09 | reverse complement strand
CAGTAGGCAGATGCCATTGCCAACAAGCATCACGTCATCAGACGCACTCCTTTCTCGCGCCACAACGGCGCACGCCATCCGCCCTCTTCCGGCCCGCCATACTCGCGGTCGACCTCGTAGAACGCCACAATGGAACGCATCACATGTCTCCTGTCGTGAAGTGGTTCGTGGCCGGTCAGGCTCGGGCGCTCTCGGCCGAGGCGAAGACCGACCAGAGGTGGGCATCGGCATCGATCAGCGTGTCGAAGGACCGGCTGCTATTGCCGGCGTTGATGATCCATCCGGAGCTCGCCGCCTCCATGAAGCCGACGGCGTAGACCCGCCCCCGGCTATCCGACGGCGGCACCGTCGCAAGGTCATGGCTCTCGGCGACCAGGCTTGGAACGTCGCGGCCGGTCAGGCGCCAGTCGTCGAACCGCGCGCCCTCATCGTCGCTGGTCAGGTAATGCCGCGTCGCGATCGTCCAGGCGGCGTTGACGTGGTCGAGGTCGGCCGCGAGCTGCTCGGCGTCGCCGGCGCCGACGATCGCGGGCTCACGCGTCGTCCGCCATGCGTCGAGCATGACCATGTTGGCGTCGACGAAATCATGCGACGCGCAGACGCCGGCGCCGGCCGTTCGGTTGCGCAGTCGCATTTCGCGCCATTCGTGAGGACGGAGTATCCGTCCGAGCCGGTGCGCGAAGTTACATGCGAGTTGCTCGATTGCGACCTGGCGCAGCAGCTCGTTGTAATCGTCGCCGGCGTAGATCGCGGCCAGTTCGCCGACAGCGTCACGCCGGCAGAAGGAGAAGCGGTTGGCCTCGGGAATCTCGCGCGCAGCCGGATCCTCGTAGTCGACCCAGACCTGCGCCATTTCACCCATCGGTCCCGAACACGGGCTGAAGCTGGGCGCGGTGTCGTTGTGCCAGCTCTCCTCGGTCCAGCTTTCCGGAACCGGGATCATCGTCGCGACCGGATAGTCTGCGAACATCGTCGGCCAGGCGGGCGTGACCTCGCTGGCCGTCAGACCATGGGACAGCGACAGCAGGCTGTCGATCTCAGGGGTGCGCCGATACTGGTCGATCAGGTCCGCATCGCCATCGGCGCCGGCGATCAGCTCGGCCAGCACATACGGCCAGGTCGCTGGTGTGACCCAGACGTTGAGGTAGCCGTTCCAGCAAGTGTCATCGGTGAAGCCCGAGAACGTCGCGCCATCGCCGAAACTCCACGCGATCGGCCGCATCGCATCGGAGAGTGCCGGGTCCACCCTTACGGCCTCGGCAGAAACGTCCAGCTGCACCAGCGCGCGGGCAAAGGCGGTGCGATGCTGGAATCGCCCAAGCGCAAGGAGGAAGGCGACATAGTCGTTGCGTGCCTCCTCGCTCTGAAACTCGTGGGCCGTGGCGTCACGCGCCGAGAGATATTCGCGCACCAGCGTCACCGGGTCGGTGCGGATCGTCTGGGCGAAGGTAGCGATGTGCTGGATGCGCATGGGGAAGGGAGTCCTGTCCGGCCTATTCCGGTCTCCCTTCCCCAATCCCCCTTCCCTCCGGTGCCCGGCTGCCCTGGGCTATGGCTTGGAGCCGCCAGCCAGCACTACGGCGCGCGCCTGTTCCTCCTCGATGGTATCCAGCAGCAGCACCATGATCGAAGGCTTGCTGTCCTCGGCCAGGGCGCGCGTGTCGACGATGTGCCGGCCGCCCTGTGTGATGCAGAAGCTGTTGAACGTCGGCGACCGACCGCCATTGGCGTTCGGGATCGTGCTACCGCGATCGTGATACTGGATGTCGACGAAGCGGGCCGGGCCGTCACCGTAGTTCATGAAGCAGAACGTCGCCCGGCGGCCGTCGCTGGTCTTCACGCTGATCGTGAACGCGCTGTCGGGCAGCTCGATGACCTTGTGCGGCACGTCGTTGAAGCCCGCGAAACCGAGCTTCTTCGCATCGGCCTCGGTCATCACGGGCAGGTCGAGAATGTCAGCCATGAATAGTCTCCTCGTTGGTGATGGTGGGAATCAGGGGTGGGCGCGTGCGCGGTGTCAGCCGCGGGCGTTCATCAGCCGGGTCGCGCCGCCAAAGGCGCGCAGGGCGGCCGCCATCTCGCGACGGATGTTCGTCTTGTTCGAGACGATGATCTCAGGGGCGAGCGGTTCGCCGCTGGAGGTCGCGTAGCCGCGCGCAAGGGCGTCGCCTTCGGCCTCGATCCGGATCAGGTGACCGCGCTTCGGTGCCGGGCCGACATGGCGGGCAGTGAACTCACCGAGCTTGCCGGTCAGACCCTTGATCGCCTTGCCCCAGCGAATGTGTCCGGCGCCGAGATTGGCATCTCCGCAATAGCCGCGGTCGAGCCAGCAGCGCAGATGGGCACGCTGCTGCAGGAGCGAGTTTTGCGTCCGCTCCATGTTCGCACACAGCGGCAGCGCGCCGGCGAACGCGTCGACGATGCGCAGATAGTCGCCCTGCACCGCGACCAGCACGTCGTCGATCTCGATACCGGCGAGGATCGCGCGGAGCGCATCGCCGTGGCGAGGATCCGCGATGATCTCGTCGGCCCGAGCAGACGCGATCGGTGCCGATGTCTCGACCGGGCAGTCGTTAACGACGAAGCCCGCGTGACGGTCGATCGTCACGATCGTCATCGCCTCGGCGCCGGCACGCGCACGAACCTCGTCGATCAGGCGCAGCCCTGAAACGCGCATCAGCCCCGGCGTCACCTCCTCGATTGTGGCGTCCGAGACGATCAGCAGCCGGCGGGACCAGCGGGTCGGGCGGGCATGATCGCTGGGCTTGCACCAGCTGCTCGGTGCTGGGCGAGCGGTCGGTGCTGCCGACGGAGCCGCGGGCTGATTGTCGCGGCGTAGCGCTGCGAGGTTGCTGCGGCGGGCGGCGTCGAAGAGATCGTCCTGGTCACCACCGCCATCGGCGAAGCCGCGGTCATAGGCGGCACGTTTTGCCGCCTCACGGTGAGGGCCATCCGAGTAGAAACGATGCTCCCAACCGCTGTTCGCCGCGGTCCAGCCACTGGCATAGGCAATCGCGACATCCCAGTCGTAGCCATGCTCATCGCGTCCCCGCAGGACGGCGAGCTCTCGATCGGCGATGGTGCCGTCGGCAAGGTGCTGCTCCATCCGCGCGAAGTTGCGCGCCTGGCGCTCTGCTTCGGCCGCGGCGCTGATCGCGTCGTTGAGCGGTTTCATCTCGGCGATGCGCTCGCGGCCTCGCGCCATGCGGTCCTCGAGCGGTGCCGTCGCCGGCAGATCCGGGAAGGCTCGCCAGATCCGGGCCAGCTCGGTGGCATGCTCGATCGTGCGCCCGCGTGTGAGCCAACAGCGTGCATCGGTCGGATCGAAGATCTCGAGCTCTGCGGCCTCGGGCAATCGCGTCTGGAGGACAGACCGAACCAAGCCCGCCTGGGCGATCCCGGCGGGCTGCGACGTCATCATCAGCATGGGTTTAGTCCCTCAGAGCGAGGTCAACGGCGCCGGCATCGCCAGCCATTCCGGTTCGATGTGCGCGATCGGCTTGTCGAAACGCCCCGCCTCGTCCTCGCTGAACACCGTCGCCAACGTGAGACGGCCGAAGCCATGCTCGTTGTTCCAGAAGCTCAGACCGTGTTGCTTCTCGGCAAGCGCCAGCACGAAGCCGTCAACCGCCTCGTCGGGTCCGCTGATCTCTCGGGTAATGGCGCGATCGAGGATATCACGCGTGTTATGATATTGGATGCCGGTCGCGGTGATGACGACACAGCCGCCCCCGAACTCGCCGACGCACAGGCGATCCATGACGTGCGCCCACTCGAACGCGCAGGGCAACGCCGACTTGCAGGCTGTGAAGATCAGATTGGCGACTGCCTCGACGTCGATCTGTTCGCCACTGAAGGTCACCGAGCACAGGCCTTCGCTGCCGGGCTCCTCGATGTCGATGTCGCAGCCGAAGCGCGGGAAGTCGGGATCATCGAAGAGATCGAGGAAGCTGCCGAAGTCGTTCGGTCCCTTCGCGGGGAAAGCCCGGCTGAAGGCGGTGCCAAGCCCGTCGAACGAGAGCTTCAGGTCCTCGTCGTCGCTGACTCGGTCGAGGATATCGACCGCTCGCCGCACGAGGCTGAGCGTCGTGACATCGGCCGGCGACATGAGGATGGAGAAGGCGGCTTTGGTGTAGCTGTTGGACACGGGACATCTCCGGTCGCGCCGGGATTATGCCGGCGCGCCATGATTGTGGGGGGCGGACTGGATCAGACGGCGGTGAGGCGCTGGCGCGCGGCTTCGGCCTGTTCCGGGAAGGCGGCCGCAAGGTTGCCGTGCAGGATCGCAAAGTCTGCGACCGGGAAGGTCCCGTCAGGGTTCGGCCGCGTGGTCAGCAAGGCGCCGATTACGAGCTCGGCATGCTCGGACCGTTCGACCGTAGCGGCCTTGCCGGCATAGGTGACGGGTGCGGTGAAACCTGCCTCGATCCAGGTGTCGAGGCCTGGCTCCACGGCCTCGGCATAGGCGTCGACCGTCTCGCTCTCCTCGTCCTCGATCCGCAGCGCCAGTGTGCGGTAGCAACCGAAGTCGTGCCGGTTGTTGTGGACGACCAGCTTGCAGCCCTCAGGCGGCATTCCGTAACGCGCGATGATCGCCAGCTTATAGGTCATCACCTCGAGCATATTGGCCGTCTCGAAGTCGATCGTCTGCCCGAGCTGGGCGCATTCCTCACTGGCGGGCGCGCCGCCTATATCGACGATGTAGGACATGGGGTTCTCCGTCGATCCACCTGGATCAACCGGCTTCCTCCCCCTCACCTCCCTTTTGCACCAGGTCGCCTCGGTCGTAATGGTGCCTCGGGTCGGTCCCTTGAGGCGAAGCCGGTCCGTCCGGTGCAGCGGTTGAGGGTAGCTTTGCAGCGATCTCGTCGTCGGTCAGATCGTCGAGGAGCTTCAACACCGTCCCGACGCCGGGCTTGTAGGCGAGGATGGTGCGCCGGCCGAGTTGCTCGGGACGCCATGCCTTCGGGTTCACCTCGCCGGCAATCCCGCGAAAGTCGGGGTGCGTGCGCGACCAGATCAGGTCGAGCTTCGATCGGCGAGTGAATGATGGCGCGTCGATGCCATCGAGCTTGGTCAGCATGGGGGTTCTCCGTTGATCCATCCGGATCAATCAGCCCCACTCACTCCTCTCCGTTCCCAGGGAACGGACTGGTAAGATTGCGGACGTAATATCCGCCATCATGCTTCGAACTCTCGAGGATTTTCACCGAGACATATCCGCTGCCATCGGTGCTATCCGCACTCATTGCGAGGCTGCGACGCCTGACACGGCCGGCCTTGGCTCCGCCCGCGTGAAACTGAGTCGACTCAGCGCCGCTCGATCACGATTTGTCGCGGAGACCGTCATTCCCCACCTGTTGAACGATGCCGATCCGGCGTTCCGAAACGAGCTCATGGAGTTGCAGCGAGGCTTCAACGCCAAGCGCCTCGTGTCCAGTAAGCATGTGACCACCTGGACTTCGCAGGCGATCGCGGCTGACTGGAACGGTTATCGGCAAGCGGCTCGCCAGATATGGGCCATGATGGAAGAGCAGATGCAACGTGAGCGCACAACTCTGAGCGAGCGCCTGCGACGCTCTGGCGGTTAGATCGAGTCAGCCACCGCACGGGAGCACCCCTTACCGGCTTCTGAGAACCCCGCTGGAGAGCGCCGAATATCGTGTGTCCGGTCGATCTTAATCGCAGACTGCTACAGCTATCAGCGCATGTCGGTGGGATGCCGAGCTTCGATAAAGCGCCCCCGGATCTCAAGGCGTTCGCGGCCAGCGCTTCGCCGCATTTCCCGACCTGGGTCAAATCCATCACCTTGCGGGTCTAGTCCGCTTTCAGAAGCTGGATCGTGAATACAGTCGATCCATCGCTTCTCCTCATTGAGTAAACCTTATTGGAGGTTAGTGATAGGGTGCCATCCGGATATTGCCCTATTTTCGCCAGCTTTTCCAGAGCATCCTCGATGTTGTACGAGGACTGAGGGCCATCAGTGCGGACAGAAAGAAAGCACTTGCTACTGCCGCAGGTCGCCTTCGTCGAGCTACGAGCAAATAGGCCTATAAGCTTCGTACCGTTGATTAGCTGATCCTCATTATATGAGGCCCATTGTTCATCGCGCCGCTCGGCTAGAGGCCCTACTGCGATGTCATCAAGATCAACCTGTTCGGTGTAGCTGGGGATAGTTTCCGTTGCCACGCCGCTCCTACTTTGAGGAACGGTGGAAATCTCCGATGATTGTATGCCTATGGAAGGCTTCACGCTTCGGGCGCCAGCTACCACTACGACGGACTGCGGTTCGCTTGCCCGCCGACGATGCGACGGTGCAATGCTCCAAAGACCAACGAAACACACAGCGGCAACCAGGCAGGCAGCGGATCGGTAGGCAACGTTCGTCACTGGAATGAACCTCGAAGCGTAAGGCTATTTAAACCATTTTTGGCGAAATTAGATACAAAGTACCATAGGATTGACGCATCATGGTCACCTCTGCCTCTGCCTCTATGACGCTAGTTCGAGCTTCGGTCGCTTCGACTAAAGCAAGTGGCACGGTCGCGTCAGCAGGCACCAAGCCTGCCGATACGATTGCGTCGGTGCAGCCCACGCCGAACAACGGAGCGCAAGCTGCCTCGTCTATCAAGCCAGACTGGGATTACTATAATTCATTAACGAATGTTGGCACCACACAAGAAGAGTTTGTCAGGCTCAAAACCGAGGGTGGTAGAAAGCTAAGCCAATCACAAGGGCTTCCAGAGGGTCATTACGATTTTTCACAGATGTCTCGCTCGGAAATGGATGTGGCTCTAAATGACATCATATTGAACAACAGAGCCCCTCAGTCTGTCATTGATGGCCTAACGATTATCGCGAACACCGCGCCGGAAAACAAAGGCGATCTGTTCACGCAGGCGAAAGATAGTATGGATTTCGAGGCAAATCTGAAAAATACCGCGACAGCTAATCTGCTAAAATCCGCGCTCGACTATATGTCTGCTGACAAAGCGCTGTTTGAATCCACAAAGGACGCGCGCATGTCCAAGGCAAGCAGTAGCTACCAATCCGCATTGAACTCGTAAGGCCATTAGGCGAGCGAAATATCGCTCGCCTAATGCTTTTCAGATTATTTTACGTTGATCGTACGAATGATGTACGTCTGGTCACCGCTCGATGAGCGGACCCGGTAATCAAAAAGCCCGTTTGGATAGCCTTCGATACTGTAGATGATGTCAGCGCCGATGATCGTCTGCCCTGCTCGGCAGCTAGTCGGATTGGTCGTTATGCCGCAAAGGTTGGTGCTCGAAACCTGGTTCGTTGGGGAGATCAGGTCGCCGGCCATCCGAACGATCCTGTTGACGCCGATCCCAATCTCCCGGATCGTAACCCGCGAATTAGAGCGTTTTCCGGCCGACCTGAGTCGAAGGGGGATTCACATGGGCGTGCTGATCTGATTCATGGTGCTAGCTGGATGGAGGCCGGCATGAATGGGCAAGCCGTTGTCGATGGATCTTCGGTCACGAGCGCTGGCCGCGGTTGACGAGGGGATGAGTTGCCGGGCTGCGGCGAGGCGCTTCGGTGTGGCGGCCGCGACGGTGATCCGGTGGCACGACCAGCGCCGCAGCACGGGCAGCTATGCCGCCAAGCCGCAAGGCGGGGACACGCGGTCGCAGCGGATCGAGGCGCATCGGGAGACGGTGCTGGCGCTGCACGAAGCACGGCGCGACATCACGCTGGACGAGCTGCGTCGCGAGCTGGGCCAGGCTGGCGTGACGGTGGCGATCTCGACGCTGCACCGCTTCTTCGCGCGACACGGGATCACGCGTAAAAAAAGACCGGTCACGCAGTCGAGCAGGACCGTGCCGACGTCCTGAGCCAGCGCGAGGCCTGGTTCGATGGCCAGCTCGACCTCGACCCTGCGCGGCTGGTGTTCATCGACGAGACCTGGACCGCGACCAACATGACGCGCAGTCACGGTCGCTGCCGGCGGGGCGAGCGGCTGCGGATGGGCTACCCGCACGGTCATCGCAAGACCACCACGCTGGTCGGTCGCTGGCTTGCGCATGACGGGCATGATCGCGCCGATGGTGCTCGACGGTCCGATCAACGGCGACTGGTTCGAGGCCTATGTCCGACAGGTCCTCGTCCCCGACCTCAGGCGCGGCGACGTGGTCATCATGGACAACCTGTCCAGCCACAAGCGTGCCAGCGTCCGCGAGGCCATCGAAGCCGCAGGCGCCCGCCTGCTGTTCCTCCCGCCCTACAGTCCCGACTTCAACCCGATCGAGAAGGCCTTCTCCCGCCTCAAGGCCATGCTCCGCAAGGCGGGGGAGCGTACCGTGTCCGGGCTCTGGTCGCTTATCGGCACGCTGGTCGACCTGTTCCAGCCGCAGGAATGCGCCAACTACTTCAGCTCCTGCGGCTATGACCCAGACTGATCAGAATCCGCTCTAAGACCATTATGGTCAATATTCGTGGTGGCTGGTGTCGACGTGTTAAGATAGCTTTCGTCGCCTGCCGTCGATTGCACGCGGATTATCTTCACGCTTGAAAGCTGCTGCGCCATCGCTGGCGAGGCTGCCACAATCGCACTTGCCAGAACGAGCGATGAAACTAACGTCCTCATTGCACTAGCTCCTTACATGACCCTTCAAGGGCGACCCGGAAGTGTGATCCGGCGGCAGCGCTATAATTACCCGGCAACATATCTGCAATCGATGCTGCGGTGCGAAAAATGAGCCCCCCCCTAATTGTAATTAATTTCAGCCATTTTGGTTGTAGCCACTTGCTTAAGCCATGCTTGTGTGGGTCACTGACGACGCCACCCGCAGTATAGAAGGTGTCAATCCCGTACGGCCTCTACCAGTGATCGCGGATGTCGTGTGCCAACATTACGTACAGAGCCAGCGGAAATACCAGCTTCGTCAAAAAATTGGGATTACCGAGAGTGACCGAGCAGGCGCGCTCGTCGGAGTGTTTCTGGTCCATTGACTGACCCTCCTTACAGGGGAAGTTACATAAAACGGGCACAGATATACGCTACCGCGTGACACTCATCAGGAGACGGCGTTTGAAATATCGGGGATTGTGGGCGGTAGCGGGCGTCCTCTCGTTCAACTCGATCGCGGCAGCGGCAAGTGCGGCGGAACCTGCTGGCATCATCGCCTTTATCCGAGATCGCCACCTCACGCGTTACAGCGTAGCACTTTCCGACCTGAATGGTGACAAGCAGCCTGAGGCATTGATCTATGCCATGGCAACAATTGGCGGCGATGGTCAGGCCGACCTTTGTGGCAGTGGTGGCTGCGACCTTTATGTCCTGTCTCTGACCCCGACCGGATATCGTCTAATTACGGACATCTCTCTCACCCGGCCTCCTATTCGCGTGTTGCCGAGCACAACCCATCGTTGGCACGACCTTGGCGTATGGGTGGCAGGTGGCGGCATCACTACCGGCTATGAAGCACGGCTCCGTTTTGACGGGCATCATTATCCCTCCAATCCGACTGCCCCACCTGCGGCTCGATCGGAGGACAAAGCCGGGAAAACCGTCATCGGCGCGTTACCGACAAACAGGTGATTGCCGTTCTCCAACGTTGCCACCGAAACAGGTACTCACCTCCCCAGATGGCGGCTGTTCGACAATCCCTGTCGGTTGGCAGGAATTTACGGCAACCGGTTCGCGCGGGTTTTCCGACACGCCACGCGTACTTCCGTGCCCGTCTTATGTCGTGCCCCCTTACAGAGGGCTGTCACGACCAAACCGGCGTGCTGCAACTTGCGCTGGGCCGTCCGTTTGACCGAGCGTCTTCATGCGATCGGTTTCCAGCGTTGCCCCCAGCGTCTCGGGCAGGTCGGCATAGGTCCTGGCGATCGCGATCGCCTCGGCCGCGGTGCGCAGCTCACCCTCGTCAGCGCCGACCCAGTCGAGCATCTTAATCTCTCCTGCCTTGGTCGGGTGCGGCATACTCACCTGGACGAAGAACGTGCGCAGCGGCCTGTCCCATCCTATCGCAACGGTTTCGCCGGACCGGCCGGCGAAGGTATGACGGCTCATCGTATGATCCCCCTGTCGGTCAGGCTGCGAGCGTGATCCACTCAGCGTGCCACGGGCGCGGGTACGGCGCAAAGCGCATCACTCCGGGCAGCGGCGTGTCACTATCGGCGCCGCGCTCCACCAGCCAGTCGATGTAGAGGACCGACGCGGCGAGATCGTCTTCCAGCAGTTCGTCGAGCATCGACGACTGCCGCGCCTGACCTTCGGTCAGCATCGTCCAGTCCAGCGCGTCGAGGAAGCGTTCGCGCCGGTCGATGTAGCGGGCGAGGCGAGCGGCGTCGGCACGGGCAACGCCGAGTGCATGTTGAACCTGCATGGCGGCTCCCTTCAGGCGGCGAGCTGGTTGGCGATGGCGGTCGGCTTGGGTAGACCAGGCAGGCCAAGCTCCCGGCGCAGCCGTTCGGCGAACCGCTCAGGTTTCAGCAGGTCTCGGATCGAGGTGACCCGGTTCGGCTGTTCGAGACCACCAGAAACCGGCCGGTATGAAACCTCGCGGTCCTCGTGCGGACGCCCAATGCGAAGCATGACGGCGACTTCGGCCGCAGCCAGCAGGATATGCCCCGACTGGTCGATCGTGCCGGTGAACGAGCGGATCTCGTAGGAGCCGACCGCGAGGCCGAGTGCCGCGGCGAGCATCTGCATCGCCCGCCGGCCGTCCTCATGAAAACGCTCCTTGGCGACGACGTCATATTCGACACCGCGGATCGCCAGCGTCAGCAGGGTCGGGAAGCGCTTCAGCTCTTCGATGCGGCGGGAGCAGGCAGCGCGCAGCACGTCATCGTTCGCGCGGTTCGACGACACCGTTGCCATGTGGCGGGTGAGCAGCGCCACGGCGGGGTCGCTCTCCGGGCTCACGCCGGCGTTGCGGCAGTCCTCCACCGCCTTGCCGATCGCGTGCAGCGTAGCGAGGACGGTGTTGAGGGCGCTCGGGTCCAGCGCCTGTTGGTGGCGGAAAGGCACATCGTAATTCATCGACGCATGCTCCGATATGAGGGCCGCGCGCTTCTCTTGCGCACACCCCTCACACCCCCCTCTTCTCCGCGACCCCGGGCGTCGTGCTTGTATCGTCAGCCCCTCAGGGCTGGGCGCCTCGGCACGTCTTCGGAAAGATGTTGCCGGCTTTGGGAAACATCTTTCCGACCGTCAGATGGTCTCGGCTACGCGAGCGTATCGGCCTGTGTGGTGTTGGATATCTACCGGCCGGCGAAATCGACATGGGCCACGCGGGCACGACCCAACGCACCCGCCCGGATGCCTTGCATGTCGCTGGAGTCATGGGGTTCGTCACACCGGAACCGTCAGGTTCGGCGCGGAACGTTGTCGCGCAAATCATCCGATTTGAACGTGGCCGGCACTTTTGCCTGCCGGGGGGCGTTGGAGAGACGTCCCGGCGGCTTGCTCTGCACTCCCCCCGTTCCCGTGTCCCTGCCGCTGGGACACCGTTGCTTATTCGTCGACGGACGCGCCGGGCGTAATGAGAAAGACGATCAGGCATAGTGCGGCAGTGAGGAAGGCGGCCGCAAAGGCGAGATTGCCAGCTGCGTAAGCATAGGTGGCCTCGCCGTACCGGTGCATCTCCGAATGCATCCCGGACGCCCATGCCGGAGGTGTATTATCCAGGCCGAACATGCCCCAAGCGTAAAGCGATGCCCCGATCAAGGCGAGCCCGATCGGAAGGATGAACAAGAACCATGGCCGGCTTGCCCGCTGCTGCACTGATCGGATCATTATGGTGTTTCCCTCATGGGCTTTGTCGCGGTCCCGCCTCGTACTCATAATCGAGATGGTCATGACCGACGTGACGCTTTTTTTGAGGCAGATTTTGCCGTTAGACCGGCTTTCTCGCTGATGAGCATGTAAAGGCAGAGTGGCACGCCGACGAATACGGCCCCTATCAAGCCCAGCTTACCGATGATATCAAACAAGGCAGCAAGATCGTCATTCATCTTCGGCCCTTTCGAACATGGTAGTGGTCAGTTTCGGGTTAGTCGCCATCCGCTCTGGCCCGATCAAGGCGTAAGTACGGTGTCGCACATCCCTGCTGGTGCGGGAAGGTGTTTGCCTCAATCTAGATCGTCACGGCAACAGCTCGACACCCAGCGCCGCGAAGGTGTTCACCGGGCGACCAGCGTCGTAGCGGGCAGCATCGCAGAGTCCCTTGAAGTCTGGCCCGTCATACTGGGTAAAGCCGAGGTGGTCGCAACCGGCAATGCGTTGGCCAACGACGCCGACCTTGCCCGCCGGCACCCAGTCGGCCCAATCTCCGGAGGCTGAGCGCACACCGATCTCGCCGATCGCCGCCTCGATGCTCTCGACCTTCTTCAAGACGTAGCTGTCGCTGGGGGTGATGATCTGGCCGGTGAACGCGCCGTACTGCTGGGGACGCCAGTGACGCGCGGTCTGGTGGGCGATGCCGCGCTCGATGTCGAAATGCGGATCCTTCAACGCCGCGAACTCGTCCTCGAACGCGAGGATCACCAGCGTCCAGTTGACGTCCTCCTCGTAGTAGATGCTGTCGAGGCGCAGCGCGTCGGGCACCGCCGCCTGACGCTCGTCGGACAGGACGAACCCGCCATGGGAAGGCGTCTTGACCCACCAGACGCCAGGGAGGCGTTGAGTCGCCATGTCAGGCGTGTCCCAAAGCGTATGCACGGGCGCAGGGGTTGAGGCGAAAGCGGGCATGATCTTCTCCTTGATCGATGCCCTCCCCCGTCCCCTTTCCTCCTCGCCTTCAGCGATCCCGGCGACCTCGGGATCGGCTCTCGCAGGTAAGGCGCTCACCGCGGCGCCATTTGGCGGGATCAATGAAGTAGCCGGCATGCGCGCCGGCATGGCGAGCCTCGGCCCGCTCATATGCGGCGACATAGCGCTGCGCGCGCGCCGGATCGTCCTTCAGGTAGCTCGTCGCCGGCACCGCCAGCCCCGCTGCGATCATGCTTTCGCCGAGGTCCTGCCCGTCGATCTCGACGGTGCCGATCGGGCGACCGTAGCTCTGCTTGCCCGTCAGGCGGATCGTGCTGCTTCCGGTCTTCAGCAGCTTCGATGCATAATCCTGCGCCGCCTTGCCGCATGGCCAGCAGCCATCGGTGTTGCGGCACAATTGCCGCTTCTCGAAGGCGTCGGCACCGTACAGCCGCACGTCGAACGACACGGTATCGCCGTCGATCGCGCGGCCATCGGCCCGGATCGCCGATTGGTCTTCGGCCTGCGAGGCTGCACCGCCGCAGGCGGCAAGGGCAAGAGCCAGCGCGATGGTCATGCGCATGCACGGATCTCCTGACTGGTGGCGGTCGCCTCGACGATGCGCCACGGCTGCAATGGATCGCCCGTGGCGACGATCGCGGCGTCGATCCCGTCATGGCGCATCCACCGCGCGACGCGCAGCGCGTTGGAATGGCTGCACAGCACACCGCGCAGCGCTGAGAGGTTGGTGACGTCGGGCATGGTCAATTCCATCATGCTGCTTTTGTGGAGGCGGGTGCCGAGGCGAAGACGGTGCGGTGGACCCTGGTCTCGGGCACGACCGTCCAGGGCATGTCGCGAAAGCCGGTGATGCGGTAGTGGCCGCGCCCTTCGCCGTTTCGGAAGGTGATTTTCTCGCCGGCCTTCACGACGATGAAGTCGGTGCCTTTGTGTCCGTCGCCGAACGAGATCGTACGCGGGAACCGCAGGCGCATGCCGTTCTCGACCTTGCGGCCGTGCATGCGCAGCCGAACGAGGCACCGGCGCCGCCAGTCGAGCGCGTGTTCCTTGGCGGTCGGCGACAGGAGGCGTAAAATCCGGGCGGGGCAAGCTGCGTCGCATGGTCCCATCGCTTCCTCCTGATCCTTGTAGGCGAAGATGTATCCGTCGCGCGCGTTCGGATTCCACTTCACCAGGCACACCAGCGCAATGACATATCGCGGTTCGTCGTCCTGGATGATCTCGGCCGCGGCATACCAGACGCGGTTTCCGACGAACGCGCTGTCGATAACGCGCATGCCGCGCGTGCCGCCACCATCCAGCGTGCGACTGTAGGTGAACTGGTCGTCGAGATAGGCCTTGGGCGTTGCATGGCCACCCATGCTGGCGCGGGTCTTCGAAAGCCAACCCATGTCGTTTTCTCCGGTGGTGGTGGGTCATGCGGCAAGCCGCGTCGGGGAGGTATCTGCGGCCTCGGCGGAGAAGGCGCGCAGGTACGAGAAAGCCTGTTCGGCCTTGGTCGCGGCGAGAAAGATTGCGGTCTTGTCCGCCTTCAGCACCCGCAACCAACCGGCAAGATAGTTGGCGTGGCTGTCGTGCAGCTCGGTCGGCAGGCCGAGATCGCCGCAGATCATCGCGGAGCCGAGCTCGGCGACCAGCTCCTCCATGGCATACGCCTTGTCGCCGAACTTCTTGCCGAAGGTACGGTCAAGACGGGTTCTATGACCGGTCCAGTGGCAGGTTTCGTGCGCTAAAACCGAAGCGTATCCGTCGGCCGACTTGAAGCTGCCCGGACGCGGCATCTGGATATAGTCGAAGGTCAGGTCGAAGAAGGCGGTGCCGCCACCATGACGGACCTTAGAGGGTATCGCGGCGAAGAACGCGTCGATGCGCTCCTGCCGATCGGACAGCAGCAACGGTGTCGGCGCGACGGCCTGCGGGTAATAATAGTCCGGCAAGCCCACGATCTCGTCCGCGTTGAACACCTCGTAGGAGCGCAGGAACCGGATCATACGGTCGGCGGACATGCCGAGCAGGCTGGGAACGCCGGCCTTGCGGAAAGTCGAGGCGTAGACCGAGTAGGACGGTCGGGCATCCGGACGAACCTCTCCGCCGAGTTCCCGCGCCTGGCGCGCCGTCATCCAGTAGCGGCTGCGAAAGCCATGGGTGTCGCCGATTGCCCATAGCCACAGCGCGTTGATGCCATTGTAGGTCGAGCCTTCATGGCGGAGCGGGCGGCCGCCCTCGGCAATAAGCGACCACGGGCGCTGCCAGGGCGCGGTGCCAGCTTCCAGCCTGGCGATGATAGTGGCGGTGATGTCGGCCGCGATGTCGCGGGTTGCAGCGGGCATATCGCTGTCCTCTTGGAGGCATGAAAAGACACTGCCGGCGCCGCAGGGTATGCGGGCCGGCAGCGAGGTTGCTCAGAAGGAACCCGGGTCTGCGCTATTCGGCAGCGACCAGTTCGGCCTCGATCGCATCGTCGTTATCGTGCCGTGCCTCCTCGTCGACGGCCGTGCCCTCCTGCAGGTCGGCGGGGTCATCGACTTCCGGGCCCTCACCGATCAGCGAGGCCAGGTCGTCGGTGCCGGCGTCGGCCGCCTCGGCGCCGTCCTCGTCGTCACCGCCGTCGATCAGGTCGGCGAGGTCGCCCTGCTCGACGTCATCCATGGCCTCGGGCGTGCTCGCCACATCGTTGAACCGCATTGCGCTCGGCAGCCACTGCAGCGCCGCTTCCTTGATTGCAGGCTCGACGATCGCCTCGCCGGCGAAGAGCTTCTCGCACGACGCCGAAACGTCAGGCTTCTTCTCGGTCGCATGCCGGCTCGACAGCGCGGGACCGCCGACCTCGTGGAGGAGCGAGATCAGCGATCCCTTGGAGACACGATCGAAGAAATTCTCCGAAGTCGGCCGCCACCAGCTGGCCACGTCAATCTCGAGGATGGTGGCGAGACGGTTCTGGAGCGGGTTCTGGGTGTGCGAGCTGTAATGCTCCTTGGCCTCGAGCGACGTCGCGACGATCCAGGCGAGCCATGCGGTCTTCGCCTCGTCACCCAGCGCCCGGAACGCCTCGAACCGCTCGACCTTGCCCCCCGGCACCGCCCAACTCGCGTCGAGCCCGTCGTGCACCTCGGCAAGATAGTCGCGCGCGCGGGAGCCCGGCACGTTGTTGGACATCACCGGATCCTGCGGCCGCGACGCCGAGATCGTGGTGCCGTCGCCCGACCCGCCCATGCTCCGCCCGTCGACCATCGCGAACAGCATATAGTCGAGTGCGAGGCCAGGGTTAGCGATCAGGGCGGCCCCGAGCACGTCCCGGCGCTGCACCGACAGCTGATCGAGCAGGACCTGGCTGAGCGCTTTACCGCCCGGCGCCGCGGTGTCGGGATCGACCTCCTTCTGGGTACCCGTCGACGTCGTGGTCGCCCCCTCCTCGATGCGGAAGGTGGGTGCCTTGATGACGCGATCGGATGCCGTGTCGGCATCGTCTTCGCCCTCGTCGTCGCTCTGCCCGCCCTCGACAGCGCCATCAACCGGATCGGGTTCGACGACCGTCACCGTGATCGGCGTTTCGCTGTAGTAGCTCTCGTTGAGGATCATGGTGCCGTTCTGCGCCAGCGTCAGGAAGGCGCCGACCCGCGAGGCCAGTTCGGGCGGCATGAACACCGGCCGGTTGTCGAGCGCTTCGAGTTCGGCCGCCAGGGCGTCCAGCTCGGTTTCCATGACCGAGAAGACGTCTTCGGCAAGGTCCTCGTCCTGCATGTCGTCATGCAGCTCGGCCATGCGCTGCTCGATCTGTTCGGCACGCTCGGCCTGCTCCACCGTCATCGGCTGCTCGGGGAGGTTGATCTTGTAGAGGCCGCGTGTTGCATCCCAGATGCTGTGCGTCGCGACCGGACGGATCCAGGCGAGGCCGCGTTCCTCACCGATGCGGGTGGCCTCGGCCTCCATGATCCCTGCCGCGAGGCCGCGCGCGACGTCAGGGTGCCGCCACTTCTCGCGAGCGTCGCTGAACAGGTCGCGATCGATGATACCGCCGGCAGCTTCATAGGCCTCGGCCCCGACCAGCAGCGCGATCGGGTCATCGGCGCGCATCATGTCGGTGGCGATGATGCGGCGGATCGAGTCCGCGGTGTAATGGCTGATCGAGCCATAGGTGGTCCAGGTGCTGAGCTGCGCCTCATGGCTGGCGGTCGACGCATAGGCCTTGGCCATGTCGAGGGTGATCCGGTTCTCGGCGAGCGCGGTGAAGATCGGCTCGGCGAGGTCGGCCAGGCGCAGGCGACCGTCGATGAAGCGCCGGGTCACGCCGAACCGCCTGGCGACCGCATCGATGTCGGTGCTGCCGGCAAGGAAGTGCTGGAAGGCGCGGCATTCCTCGGTCGGGTTGAGCTTCAGTGTGTGGAAGCTGACGGCGAGCGAGGTTTCGGTCAGCTCGGCATCGTTGCCCTTCAGGACCCGAACGGGCACGTCGTACTTGTCGGGATCGATGACGCCGCGCTCGACCAGCAGGTTGAGGGCGCGCAGGCGCCGGCCGCCATCGAACACCTCGAACATGCCCCGCGAACGGGCGACCGGCGTCACGAGCAGGTTCTGCAGCACGCCGCGCGCCTCGAGGTCGGCTGCGAACGGCTCGATCATCAGGGCCGCGTCAGGGGCGGTGCGGACGTTGCTGGCGGAAAGACGAAGTTTCGACAGCTTGACGGACTGGTTCATGGGGAAACACCCTTTGTATCGGAGCATCCGATCATTTCTCGGACACCCATCCCCTCCCCCTTCTCTCCTTGCCGCCTTGGTTCTTTCCCGGATGTACCGTTTGCCTCGGTAAACCAGTATTGTTGTGGATAGAAACCGGGCTATCTGGTTGTCGCCGGCGATTGCCGGGACCTTGATCTGCGGACGATATTCATGACCACTGAGACCAACACCGTCGAACTCGCGACCGAGCTGACCATCGCGTGGTTGAGCAATCCCAACACGCGAACCTCGTCTGATGATGTGCCGGCATTCCTGCAGTCGATGCACAATGCAGTTGCGGCTCTTGGCACAGGCACCGAGCCAACACCGGTCGAAGCCTCGACGGAAGATTATACGCCGGCTGTCTCGGTGCGAAAGTCGCTGGCGAACAAGGATCACATCGTCAGCATGATCGACGGCAAGCCGTACAAGACGCTGCGCCGGCACCTGTCGACCAACGGTCTGACGCCGGACGAATACCGCGCTCGTTACGGGCTCAAGAAGGATTACCCGATGGTGGCCGAGACCTACAGCGAAAGCCGTCGGGCAATGGCCAAGAAGATCGGTCTCGGTCGCAAGCCGAAGACGGCGACCGATGGGGCGACTGGCGCCGACGCGGCGACTACGAACGACACGCCCGCGCCGGCAAAGCGGGGCAAGAAGCTCTCGATCGCAACGGCCTGAAGCTGGAAGTGACGCCCGCTGTCGACCAGCGGGCGTCACACCCGTCAGGCCGCCTTCAGAACCCGAGCCAGGACCGTTTCGGCGTCCGTCGCCGGTACAAAGACGCGGGTCTTGTAGGCGATGATCTCCGTGAAGCAGCCAAGCGACTTCAACCACGAGAGCTGCGCGGCCGGCGCATCGACGATCTCGACCCGCGGATTGCCGTTCACGATCGCGCGGCGGATCGTCATCGGGAAGGGCCGGACCACGTCGACGGCGCGACCCGACAGGACCGAACTGGCAATGGCATCCACCGGCAGGTCGTCCGTCTTGGCGATCCCCAGCTTGGTGTAGAGCTGGACGACATGCTTGTCGAAGACGAGGCGACCTAGCCACGAGTTACCGTGCGCGTCGGCGATGCGGTTCACGGCGAGATGATCCGACGGCAGCGCCGACCAGATCGGCAACAACAGGCCGGTCGCGAGGCGGATCGTCTCGGTGTCGAGCTGTCCTGCCGCCTCGATGACCTCCTCGCTCCATTTGGCCGTGAAGGTCGCCTCGTCGACGACATCCCATGCGCTTTCCAGCAGGTCCGCCTCGCGGAGGTATTCGCGCCGGCAGGGACGTTGCAGCTCGATGCGGGCGATCGGCTGACCATCGTCGTCCATCCAAGACCGCGCCCGGGTGCGCAGCGCCACCCGGCCGGACCGCGCATTGACGACGAACGCCACGTCGCTGTGCCATTTCGCCATGTCGAGGATCCGATCGAGCGTGATCGGGGTCTTACGGCGCGTGATCTCGATCGTCAGCAGGTGCGACGTCGCGCCCGACAGCGGATCGGTTCGAAGCAGCGTATCGTCCACGACCCGCGCGGTATCGGCGGTGATCGTCTCCACCCCGACATCGAGCGTACCGGCCTCGCGCGCTGCGGCGACCCGCGTTTCGACCAGTGCGAGGAACTCGTCGAAGATCAGGTTCTGGATTCCGATCGGCAGCGCGAGCAGCCGGTTGAGCCAGCGCTGGATCGGCGGCAGGTCTTCCTTCAAGACGCCGTCGTTGTCGTGCAACTCCAGCCCCGTGCGCGAGCAGAAATCGTCCATGGTCGTGCTGGTCAGCTTGCCGGCGTCGAGCAGCGCGAACCACGTCAGGAGCGCGTCCTTGGCGTATTCGCTTTCGAGATTGTCGGCCGGGTCGAACAGGTTTTGCCCACCGGTCTGGCGCTGGCCGCGGGTAAGCGCACCCAAGCTGTCGAGGCGTCGCGCAATCGTCGAGGTGAAGCGCAATTCGCCCTTGCAGTCGGTGGTCACCGGCCGGAACAGCGGCGTCGACGCCTGATGGGTGCGGTGGGTGCGCCCCAGACCTTGGATCGCACGATCGGCACGCCAGCCCGGTTCGAGCAGGAAGTGGGCGCGCTGCTGCTGGTTCTTGGCATCGAGGCTCGCATGGTACGAGCGACCGGTGCCGCCCGCATCGGAGAACACCAGCACCCGCTTGGTGCCGGCCATGAATGCCGCTGCCTCGACCTGACTGGATCGGCCGGAGCGGGTCTCGATCTTCTGGCGACCATCGGACGTCGGCACCAGGCGCCGCGAGCGGCCGGTTACCTCGGCGACCATGTCGGGCCCGAAATGCTCGATCAGCGCATCGAGCGCGGATTTGATCGGCGGCAGTGCGCAGATGTGTTCGAGGAGTTGGTCGCGTGCGGCGATCGCGTCGGGATTATGGACCGGATTGCCATCGATGTCGCTCATCGGCGCCGAGCGGGCGGTGCCGGTGTCGTCAGTGTAGGTCTGCATCTGCCGCGTCGGAAAGGCGCGCATCAAATAGTCCGCGATATATTCTTTGCAGTCCGGGAATATGTCGAGTGGTTCCCCTATCGGCGCGGATTTGCGTGTCGAAGACATCGTTTCTACTCCAGATAATTAAGGTGGCCCCGGCTCAACCAAGCTGAAGGAATCACCATGTTGCCAAAGACGGTTGTCTCATTTGGACGTCCGGACCCTTGGGTCGGCGACGCTCCTGTTCCCAATGTCCTCATCACCGCCTTTCTCTCTTCTCTTCAGGAGATCGCGGTTGAGACAGGTGCACTTTACAAGGCGGTCGCCCGCCATTTCCTGTTCTGGTTGGAGCGTCAGGGCATTGACGTGTCGACGGTCGATGACGCCGTCGTCCGGCGTTTCGAACAGCACGTGTGCCGTTGCCATGGCTTCTCACGCCATAAGCCCAATCGACCGATATTCACCAGCAGGGTCCGACGTTTCGTTCGCTTCCTGGAAGATCAGGGTGTCATCATCGTGCCCGATGACGTTGAAAATCTGGATGTGCAACTTGTGGACTATGCGGCTTTCCTAGAGCAGGAGCAGTACAGCGCGGTCAGCAAGAAGAACTACCGCTCCGAGGCCGAGCATTTCGCCGCTTGGCTTCGCATCTGCCGCGTGCGCTGGGACGATGTCTCTGAGGTGCATATCGCCCGGTATGCCACCCACGACTGTCGGTGCCCGCTCTATCGCAAGCGTGGAACGCTGGTCGGCCATTTCGGACCGTTGCGCCGCGCTCGCGGAGCCCGGAGGTTTATCGGGTTCCTACGTAACCGGGACGTCCTGCCGCGAACCGACCAGCAGATATATCAGGGGGATGACCTCGCCGCCTACCAAACCCGCCTAAAGGACCATTGCGGCTGTTCGGCCAAGACCATTCAACGCTACTGCGGGGAGGTGAGGCGCTGGCTGCCGATGCTGGGCGATCCGGCACGGCTGGATGCGGCCATCATCAGGCGGATCGTCAGCCAGCGCATCGCCGAGGTTCCGGGCTCCACCTCGCTCATTGCGACCATCATGCGCAGTTACGTGCGCTTTCTCATCTCGCGAGGCGAGTGCGCACCGGCGCTGCAACATGCCTTGCCGGTGGTCAGGCGCTTCCGGCTCGCCACCCTGCCACGCTACATGGACAATGCGGCTGTCGAGACGATCATCGCGTCGTGCGGGATGGATACGGCGGTGAAAATCCGTGACAAAGCCATCATTCTGCTGCTCGCGAGGCTGGGCTTGCGGGCTGGCGACATCTGTCAGTTGCGTCTGACCGATATCGACTGGAACGATGGATACCTGCGGGTGAGCGGCAAGGGCAGACGCCCCGACCGTCTGCCGCTACCGCAAGATGCCGGAGACGCGATCCTCGACTATCTCAACCGGGCCCGTCCCCGGATCGACGAGCAACGGCTATTCGTCCGGGTCCAGGCCCCCTTCCGTCCGTTCAGCGCCTCGTCCGAGATCGCCGGCATCGTCTCGCGCGTTTTCGACCGGGGCGGCATCAGCGGCCTGCCGACGGGCGCCCACGCCTTCCGGCATTCGGTTGCCACACGGATGCTACGCGCCGGCGCTGGCCTCGAGTCCGTCGGCACGATCCTGCGCCATCGTTCCCTGGCGACGACCGCCATCTACGCCAAGGTCGACGTCCCGATGCTGCTCAAGGTCGCTCAGGACTGGCCGGGAGACGTGGCATGATACACGCTCAGATCGACCAGTACGTCGCGTTTCACCGTGGCTTCGGTCGCAAGTTCGATGCCCAAGAACGATTTCTTCGGCTCTTCGCCCAATATGCTGACGGGTTTGGCGATCAGCACATCACGGTCGAGCGGCTCTACGACTGGTGCCGGTCGGCAAGTTCCCAGAACGTGGCCCGGGACCGTTTCGACGATCTGCGCCGCTTCTGTCTCTACGCGCATGCCGAGGACCAGCGCCACGAGGTGCCGCCTGCGGGCGTATTCGGCCGAGGCAAGAGACGTCGTCCGACGCCGCATATCATCGAGCCAGAGCAGCTCGCAGCGATCATGCAGGCCGCCCTCGATCTTCCGCCCAAGGGCAAGATCAGCCCGCTATCACTACCTGTTCGGTTTGCTGGCGACGACGGGCTTACGAATATCCGAAGCGCTCGCGCTCCAGCGGGACGACGTAGGCGAGGATGGCCTCATCATCCGCAGCGGCAAATTCGGCAAGCAACGCTTGGTGCCGATCCAGCCGTCGACACGGACGGCGCTGAATACCTATCTACGCATGCGCAAGCGATTGGGCGCTGCGGGCGACGATCTGTTCGTCACTACCCGCGGCCGGGCGCCTCATAAGGTCGTCGTCCATATCGTCTTTGTCAGACTGGCCCGCCAGTTGGGCTTTCGGGGCCCGACCGGAACGCCGGGCATCCGCGTCCATGATCTGCGGCACACCTTCGCCGTTCGGTCGCTGGAGTCGTGCCCGCGCGATCGAGAGGCGATCCAGCACCACATGGCCGCGCTCAGCACCTATCTGGGGCATGTGGATGTCGCTGCCACGTACTGGTATCTCGAAGCAACGCCGGTCCTCCTGCGCGACATCGCCGTTGCGGGCGAGCGGCTTTTTCGGGGAGACGCGGCATGACCGCGCTCGCTCCCCATCTCACCGCCTTCCTGCGCGATCATCTTCCCCGCGAGCGCGATGTCAGCCCGCATACGGTAACGACCTATGCGACCTGCTTCGCACTCCTGGTCCGGTTCGCAGCCGCTCGGCTTAAACGGCGCCCCACAGATCTGACAATCGAGGATTTCGATCCCGATCTGGTCGTTGCCTTCCTCGACCATGCGGAGGATGCGCGCAAGAACAGCCCCCGAACTCGCAACGCCCGGCTCGCCGCGATCCGGGCCTTCTTCCGCTACGTCGAATATCGCATCCCGGCCTGCCTCGATCTCGCGCTGCGCATACGCTCCGTGCCCACGAAGCGAACCGACACGACCCAGATCGACTACCTGACACGGGACGAGATCGCCTCGCTGCTCGACGCTCCTGATCCCCGGTCCCGTCTCGGAACCCGGGATCGGGCGATGTTGCACCTCGCCTACGCCGGTGGGCTGCGGGTCGCCGAACTGCTGTCACTGCAGATGCAGGACTTGCCGGAACGCTCGCTCGCCACGGTTCACATCGTTGGCAAGGGCCGACGCGAACGCGTCTTGCCCTTGTGGCGCGAGACGCAGGCGACCCTGCGAGCTTGGCTCGCCGTCAGGCCGCCATGTCAGGCGATGGAGATCTTCCTTAACGCCAAGAGTGAGCCGATGACGCGCGACGGTTTCGCGTTCAGGCTCGCGACGCATGTCGCCGCAGCGGCGAAGAAGCAGCCGTCGCTGCTGCATAAGCGGGTCACGCCGCATGTGCTGCGGCACTCCTGCGCGATGCACACGCTCGCAGCGACGGGCGACATCCGTAAAGTGGCGCTCTGGCTCGGCCATGCCAGCATTCAGAGCACCGAGGCCTATCTGCGCGCCGATCCGCAAGAGAAGCTGCAAATCCTCGCCGCTCATGGGTCGCCGTCGGTCACGCCGGGGCGCTTCAAACCGCCAGTCGATCCGCTTGTAACGATGTTGAACGAGGTCAGATCGCAGAACCCACCCGGCCGGACTCAAGTCTGATGAAGCCAGAAAACGACAGGAGGGAATCGATGCCCAAACCAAAAACGGTTACCGCTATCGCAACAGCGGATTGGGAAATAAGGCATAAGCAAGCCTCGCCTTATCAAGTCCAGTTAAATGCTCTTCAACAGGCATCTCTAGCCGGACAGGCAGGGTGGGCTTCGCTGATATTTACCGCAGGCCTCGCGATGTCGAGGGCTCCGGATGTACCATCAAAAGACGTGTCTCTGCTTATCTTCATTTGCGCAGCTGCTTGGGTCGTTGTGGCTGCGATGATCCACGGCAGCTACTGCAAGCGTGCCGATAGAGTGCGCAAAGAGTACCTTTCTGAACAAAGGGCTCTTTTCCCAACTGCGCCCCCATGCCGGCTCGAGAGCTATCTCATCGACAACCGCAAAGACCCAGAAATCCGATGGATACAGCCACCCAAACCACCGGCCGTCACGATGGACAGCTAGGACGAAAACCGGGGCGTCTTAATGGCAACCATCGTGACGCCCCTTAATTATCTGGAGTAGAAACGATGTCTTCGACACGCAAATCCGCGCCGATAGGGGAACCACTCGACATATTCCCGGACTGCAAAGAATATATCTTATCTAAATCTCGGGATAAGACATATTCGGTCGGCGAGAGGTCCACCACCGGATCGGCGCGTTCCTCGGCCGACATCTGCGACAGGCGCCGATCGAGGATCGCCTCCGCAGTCGTGACCAGCTGCAGCACGACCGACTGGTCGGCCTTGAGATGCTGTTCGATCGCGGCGATGACGGTCGGCAGCTTCATCGAAAGCAGGACCTGCCCGAAGAAGCGCTGCTTGGTCGACTCCAGTCGCGACCGTGCCGATGCCTTGGCGCCGCTGTTGAGCGTCGCATTCTCCAGTCCGTCAACGACGCCGGTCATCTCCAGCGCGGCCTCCATGTTCTGGAGAATGACGCCCCAGGTGTTGGCATAGGTGTCGTAGATCGCGATCTGGTCCGGCGTCAGCGCATGGCGCAGCACGTCGTACTCGACACCGGCGAAGCTGAGCGCACGCGAGGTGTAAAGCCCCAGCGCCTTGAGGTCGCGCGCCACCAACTCCATGGCGGCAATGCCACCTTTCCGGATCTCGGCGATGAACGCCTCGCGATCGGCAAATGCGGTCTCCGGCCCCCACAGGCCGAGCCGCACGGCATAGGCGAGATTGTTGACGTCGGACGCGCCGGTTGCCGACGCATAGAGGACGCGCGCACCGGGGAGGTTGTTCTGGAGCAGGACACCGCAGACGCCCTGCTGCGATCCTTCCTTCTTGCCCATCGCGCCTTCACCGCCGGCGACGCCGCCCATCTCATGTGCTTCGTCGAAGGCGATCACGCCGTCGAAGTCGGGACCAGCCCAATCGAGGATCTGCTGCAGGCGGCTGTTGTCCGAGCGCATCGAGCGCAGCGTCGGATAGGTGACGAACAACACGCCCTCGCTCAACCGGATCGGTTCGTCGATCTTCCAGTTCGAGACCGGCTGCACGTCACCGGTCATACCGCCAAGAGCGGTCCAGTCGCGCCGCGCGTCCTCGAGCAGCGGTTCGTTCTTCGACACCCAGATATGCCGTCGCCGTCCCTGCAGCCAGTTGTCGAGGATGCAGGCCGCCACCTGCCGCCCCTTGCCGGCGCCGGTGCCATCGCCGAGGAAGAAGCCCTTGCGGTAGCTGCGCCCCGCTTCGTCGATGGTCAGTCCCACGCCGTTTTCGGCGGGCTTGAAGGTGCCGGGGAGCATCTGGCTCCAGGCATGGCCGGCATAGACCACCGTCTCGAGCTGCGACGACGACAGCATCCGCTCGGTGACGGTACGCTCTGGCAGGTGGGCGACGTGCGCCGGGATCGGTGCCGGGATCGACCCCATCGCCACGGACTCGACCAGCGCCGTCGGATGCTCGCCGGCAATGTCGAAGACGATCCGGCTCGGCCGGTAGGGCAGGTAGCAGCCGACCTGTTCGGCGAGCGGCGCCGGCGTTGGCAGCGTCCGGTAGCCGACCGCCACGACGTCGTTGCGTGCCGGTGCGTGATAGGTGCGCGCGATCGTTGCCTTTGCCTGGCGAGCCGCGCCGAACAGGCTGGGCTTGGCCACCGGCATGGCAGCTATCGTGGTATCACCCACCAGCTCGGCCCGCGCGGGCACCGTGATGGCGTCGAGGAAGTCCGCGACCGAGCTTCGCTGGATGACCGTGTGAGAGGTGCTGCCCGCCACCTTGTCGATGACGTACAGCCGGACCGCGATGTCGGTGCCGTGCTTGCGGTAGCAGTGCTCCAGCCTCAGCGAGGTCCGCACCGTGCAGCCGGTCAGCACCGCCTCATAGGGGGCCTTCAGCCGGGCGCTGGGCGCGAACCAGTCGGGCATGACGGCCACCACCCTGCCGCCTTTTGCGACCCGGCGGATTGCCGCCTGCAGATGCCGGAGCGCGGCAAGGTCGTCCTCGCCGCGGCCAACGCTGCGCGAGAACGGCGGGTTCATGACCACCACGGTCGGCCGCGGCAGCCGCGCGTGCAGGCTGACCAGCGCCGCGCCGTCATGGCCGGTGACGATCGCATCCGGAAAGATGCCCGCAAGACGCTCGCGCCGCCTGGCATCGATCTCATTCAGCTGCAGGCTTGCGCACGTCGGCGCCTGGACGATCAACAGGCCGTTGCCGGCGCTGGGCTCGAGGACGATGTCGTCGGCGCCGATCGCCGCCATCAGCACCGCGAGTCCGGCGATATCGACCGGGGTTGAGAATTGCTGGAGGCTGATCTGCTCCTCGCTGCGCACCGTCTGGGTCGGCAGCAACTGCATGATGGCGGAGGCGGCGTGGACGTCGGCGGGGCTCGCGATCTGATAAGGCCGGCTCGTCAGGTGCAGAGCGACGGCATGTTCCAGCATCTCGAAGCTGTCGCGCTGCGTCCAGCGACCGTCGGCATCCGATCCACCGAACGCCGCGGTCATCGCCTCGTTGAGGTCGCGCCGCGCGATCGGCGTGCCGGCTGCCAGCAGCAAAGCGATCGCTACTGCGGCGCTATGGTCAGTGACGGGCGGGAGATCGAGCAGATCGAGCATGGCAGGCTTCCTTGGATGTCGCTGCCAATCCGACAGCTCACCGCCTTCCTCCCCCTCCCCTCTCTTCCGCCTCGAGAACCTCGGCCCAGTCCTTGAACGGCGCTGGCGGGTAATCCGGCATAATGGTCAGGGCATCCGAGGCGTAGCGTTCGATACTGCGTGCCACAGCCCGTCGCCCGGCAAGATCCCGGTCGGCCGCAAGGATCAGTTTCGTCACCGAGGACGGAATGGTCAGAAGATCGAGGCGACGGGAGCCGAACGATGACCAGCACGGAAGGCCACGGATCCTCGACCACGCCCGCGCGCTCTCGAAGCCTTCGGCGATCCCTACCGTCGGGCCAAGGTTCCCGCCCCGCCATGCGCCGGTTCCGAGAAGCCCGAGGGTTGCCTTGTCGGTATATCCATCGCCAGCCGGCGTCAGGAATATCCTTTGGAAGGCAACCAGGCGCAGGCCTTCACGGACACCGACCAGCAGCGCCGGCTTGAACTGCGTCGTCGGCTTTGGCCCATGTGGGCAGCGCGGATGAAAGCGGACGTCGGTCGGAACCGGCAGCAGATAGCGGGAAGCAAGATATCGCTCCGCGAGCGTACCCGCCACGCTGATCGCCTCATTCCACAGCCGATCGATATTGGCAGTGCCGGTCGCCCGGGCCGGAGCCGGTGGCTCATAGCGGCGGCCGAGCGGGATGCGGTCGAGCTCGCGCAGGATGTCGCCGGCGTCGCACCCGGCAAAGCACGTCACCAGCAGTCCGCGGTCACCTTGCCGGATCGACAGGCTTGGCGTGCCGTCGGTATGCGCCGGGCACCGGCACATTGCGGTGTTGCCGTGCCATGTGCCCCCGAGCGCGCCGACCAGGTCGACCATGTACTGGGATGGCCGATTGGCGATGATAGCCATGATCCATCTCCTCAGCGCGCACCGGCGGGGACGCCAGCGATGGTGTAGAAGGTCTGGTCGGGGTCGAAATATGCGGCAATCGCGTCAGCCTTCGCCTCCGCGTCAGTGGGAAGATCCCGTCCGGTTTTCTCCGTCACGTAGGCTGCGAGCGCCTCATAAGCGGCTGCCTTGTCAGGGTGGAAACTGACGGCGTCATCGGCACCGTGATCCCTTATGAAAAGGACGATCTTGCTCATGGCGGAGGGCCTCGTACTAGGGACTGCCTTTACCGGCTGACCCGGGGATTGAAGGGCTGACGCCGTTCTTCACGACCCTTCTCTCACCCTCCCTCTCCACTCCGATCTTGCTGGTTCAGGAGCTGCCCGAGCCGTTTACCGACTGCTAAAAGGTGGCTGATATCGTCTGGCGGAACTAGAACCATTGCGCGCCGGTTTTGAGAGACGCGTCTTAATTTGAGGTGACGATGAACCAGTTCTCGCAGATCGAGATTGCCAACTGGATCGCCATCTATCTGGCGGCAGGCATGTGCTGCGCGATCGCGATGGTGCTCTCGGTCAGCGTGACACTCCACGGCCTCTGGCAGGACAAGGCATGGCAAGACGTCCGCACCATTCGTGGGGCAGCCCTGTTCTTGCCGAAAGCATGGTGGAGATGGCAGAAGCTATATCTGCTTTCTACGCCTGTGACCCTTGGTATCGTCGGCTTCTTCGCAGCAACGATGACCTGGGCCTAGAGTTGTTCCGGGAGCCAAAAAACCGGAACCAATAAGTATAAAGCTGGAAATGGGTCTCACCAGCGGACGGACAATCGATCAAATATCGAGGCTGAGCAGGATCTTCCTGGCAGCGACACCCCGGTCCACTTCCGCGGGATCGATCGTGACGAGCTCACCCAATGTCTTCATGCGGGGATGCGTCACGGCCTTCGCCGCCTCGTAATCGGCGCTGTCGAAGCCCATCGCCTCCACCACCAGCGTTTTCATCTCGCCCGTCTCCCGCGATCTCGCCTCCAGCATGAAGTCGGGCCGGCAGGGACCATCCTTCGTCATGGTATCGAAGAGCGGCTTGCCGATCGCGAGATCGACGTGCCGGTTATGAAGCTCGCGTTGTGCCGCAAGGATCGCCTTCAGGGTCTTACGCTCAAAGTCGGACTCTACCGGCACGAACATGCGACCGCTCTGGATAGGCTGGGCATATGCCCGCAGCGGCGCATAGCCGCGCGCCTCCGGATATTCGCCAGCTACGACCAGGACGATGAAAGGACCGCTGATATGGTTGCCGCGTATCGACGGTGACTGCACCCGGGTCGCGATCGTGACGGGATCGCCGTCCGGAACATGGATCTCGTTACCCTTGATCGCCTGGGCATAGAGCGCAACGAACCCTTGCGGCGCATGGGTCTTCGGCCATTTGGGTGCCAGCCCGCGCAGCGTGCCATAGACGGCGCCAGCCTCAAGCGGCCGCGCATGGGTCCAGAAGGCGCGGGCCAGCTCGATGCCGGGTGCGATCTCGATCTTGCCTGCGGCCTGACCCAGCGCGGCGAACTCCTCCTTGATCGACCATTCCTGACCCACGCTTAGCGGCGCGATCTCGTTGCAGCCGGCATTGTGCAGCAGGCGCCATAACAACCGCGCCAGACGCGGGGTCGACGCGTTGCGGGTTCGGTCGTCGAGACTGTCGTCCTCCGGGCGCTGCGATAGCTTCTCCGGCGCGGGGCGCAGCACCTCGAAAAAGCCGGACGGTGGGTCCGTCGGCGTATTGTGCGAACGAACCTCGGTGATCCGGTTGGTCGCCTGGTCGCGAAAGAATGGGCAATCAAGGCGATGTTCAGGCCGCTTGGTACTGGTCAGCCGGCGCAGATAGTAGGTTTCCGCCTCCGACAGATAAGCCGGCGTCAGGATCGGGGGGGCTGTGTCACCGCCGAGGCAGTCGCAAGCGATCCAGCGCTGGCCGATCCGGGCGTTCTGGACCAGCGTCACCCCCGCCTGTTCGTCGTGGTAGGAGCCCTCACCGATGTACCAGCGCACCAGCGCTTCGCGCAGAGGGTCCGGAAGCCGGATGCGATCGCGGCTCTTTCCATCGGTGTCGCGGTGGATCAACCACATGATCGTATGACCTTCGGAGGGCTTTTCCTGGGCAGTTTCGGCACGCCCGGTGGTCTTGACAAGCGCAAATTAGCGGACCTCAACTCTTCGATATCACGTCGCTTGGGGGTTTTCGGTGCGTTATCCAGTCGCTGTTCTTGGCGTTTGTGCAGGCCTGATCGTTGGGTCTCAGGCATTTGCCGCCCCGAAACGTGCCGTCCGCAAGGTTGAGCTGATCTCGATGGTGGACGTCGCGCCGAGCGAAGGTGCAATGCCGGCGCCGGATATGTCGCTGTCACCGGATACGGCAGGGGCACCGCCCCTGCCTGCCTCGTTCCAGGTCCATGACCTCAGTCGTCGGTATGTTCAGTTTCGCATGCAGCAGGAGATGGCGGCCGCGGCGGCCGCATCCCCCGCTACTGTGAGCGAGCCGGCTCTTGTGGCAGCGTTCTCGTCGATCCCTGTCCCGGGCTGGCTTCGAGGCGGCATCGGCCCTGTCCCACAGGTGACCTTCAAGCCTGGCTGTGCGCCACTGTCGTATCAGCCGTCAGGTTTCCTCAGCCGGAGCGCCGAGGCCCGACGCGCGGCCTATTACGGGATGATGAGCGCCGTCGCCTGTGAGCAGGGTATCCCGACGGGATTGTTCGATGCGATGATTATCCGGGAGAGCGGCTACAATCCGCTGGCGACGTCGAGCAAGAACGCGTTCGGCTTTTCCCAACTCATGCCCGGCACCGCGGTCGGCCTCGGCGTCGACCGCTACGATCCGTTGCAGAATATGCGTGGCGGCGCTCGCTACCTCCGGCAGCAGCTCGACCGATTCGGGCAGGTTCACCTTGCGCTCGCTGCATATAACGCCGGCCCAGGCCGGATCCGCGGCGGCCTCGTTCCCCGCATCACCGAGACGCAGGCCTATGTGGCCAACATCATCGCAAACTGGTCGCGCTTAACGTCTTCACCGGGATCTCCCTTCCTCCGCTCGACCTTGCCACAACCGGGATATCGCAGCGTGGCGTTTTCGCAATTCTAGACGGGCCACAGGCGTGACGTTCGTGAAGAAGAACCGACGGAAACCGCATGCTCCACTCGGGAGCATTGTGACGGCGTAAGCCGGCACGTCCGACGTTTCATCTTGTGATGGCGTTCGATGGTATGGGGTGTGTCACCGCGTATGTTCAGCGCGTTGGCCGACTAGGCCAACTCCATATGCCCTTGAACATATGAATCTATGAGCGGTTGACCAATTTTTTGAGACTCTCGGCGTTCTACACCTTCAGCCAGGTCGATCATGATGCGGCGCATGCCGGTGTCCGCGAAATCGACGAAATCCTCCTCCGCAATCTGGCGCGGTGATCGCCAAGCGCGCATCGCAGCGATCTCCTCGATCCGATCGGCTTCGGCCTGGACAACGTCCTCTGGCAGCGCCACCGGGCGAAACCGTCGCGGCAGGAAACGAACCAGCCGGTTCGGGAAGCTCATCCGGTAGACGTTGGAGGTCTGGGCGTTTCTGGCCTTCGGCCGATCGGCAGGAGGTTCAATCGCGACGCATCGGCGCTCCTTCTGAAGCAATCCCATGGTGCTCAGGCAATCGAGCGCACGGCCTACGCTTGCCCTGGAGACGCCGGCGTTCCGCTCGATCCATAGCCACGTAGGAAAGACCTTGCCCCCGCACAGGCGGGCAAGGTGCACGAGCTGCTCGAACACGCGGAGCGACGTGCCCGTGATGAGCGTCGCGATCTTCTCGTCATCGGTCAGTTCCCGGCCTTCGGCACGGGCGAGACGCCTGATCGCATTCTTGGCCTTCAGTAGCTCGCACGCGCGCTTGTAGAGGCGATCTGGCTCGCCTTTCGCGTAACTGTAGAACCACTCCTCCTCGAACGTCCCCGCCATCCGGCTTTTCGGATGCACATGCGCGCGTGTCGGGTTGGCCGCGCCCGATCGCGATCGGCCCTTTGTCTCCATGATGCGGTCAAGCGCCATGAAGCTCGCTTTCGCGATTGATACAGCTCCCACTTCCATCCTCCTATCGGAGGCTGGGACCAGGCAAAGCGATAGCGTGGCGCGAAACGCGCATCCTTGATTCCGGGGTCAAGAGGGGCTATGTCGGGCTTTGTAAGGAGCCGTTGGCGTTTGGCGACGCTGACATAACCGGTTCGGGTTTGCCCCCGACCACCGACTTTGGGATGCCCGGCCTCGTGCCGGGCTTCTCTTTATTTGGTCACAGCCAAAAACTCCTGTTGCAGAAACATGTCGCTCCCAATGCGCTCCAAGACCGCATTGATCGCAGCTTCTCTCGAAGCCAGACCCATGCGATCTCGAGCGCCATCGAGGACGGCTATGGCATCGGGCGTCAGCCAAAAGCTGTTGCGAGTCCAACCTCGCTCGCGACGATCATCCGCCTTGCGGCGCATCGCTTTTGCAGCAGAAGAGGTAGAGGCCGATTCCATGATGACTCGGTGCTTAACGCACATCCAGGCGCCGCGCAATTAAGCGCTTAAAGGACGCTCCAATCGCAGCGGCGCATTGGGGGAAGCTCCCGGGTCAAATCTGCTGGCTAATCAAAACGTCGCATTCCGCGGAGGCCGCGTGCAGGGTCTAAAATTTCGTGAAGTCTATCCGCTCGTCCTTGCGCTCGATAAGTTGGGTGTACAGGGCTTTCAGCATATCGAAGATCGCATTATGGACCCTAACACCATGCTCCTTCCGAATATCGGAGCATTCCAAGCCGTTTATCGTTTCTAGCAACGAGGCGATTTTGGCGGGTAGACCCTCGATAACTACGGCGATCAAGGATACAACTGCTGCCATCTCGTCAGCGCTGATCGGCGGGCGGCTTTGAATGACCTCATTCGCCAGCGCCACCTCGAACTGGCCGACCCCCATCGATCCCAGGATGATGTTCGCCTCTGCAATCGTTATCGGCAGACGATCATTCGTCCTTAGGATACGATTGACGCGGCTCTTACTATATCCCGTTTTGTAAGAAATTGTTCGCTGGCTAACGCCGTCCGCCTTCATCCGCGCCAAGATGTAGTCGGCGATCGTGTACGACCTGCCTGACATCTCTGCGTCGGCGTCACCTTGTTGAAGAAGCCCCATCGCTCAACCTCCCGGATTGCCCTCCACCGGTTAGCCAACGAAGCTTTTTTTGCAACACTGCGTTTACCGAAAATTCACGTCTCCGCCGGTTAGAACCAATTTGGATCAAATGCTATTTGAACGGAATGACGTTCGACGGCTTCTTCTTAAGTATCTTCCTGTATTCCTCGGCTTGCTCCGGCGTGAGGCCGAGTTTAGTCAATACCTCGGTTTTGTTTTCTTCCACAATAAAATCGTACATCAACAGCGACAAGGCATCCGCGAACGCAACGGATAAGCCCATAGTCTCCGCCAGCATTTCAGCCGCCGCATCTAGCGATGCTGCACTGGTCTCCAGAATCGTAAACTTAAGCGAAATGTCGCCGTCGGTCGGAATGATGGATAGATGCTCCTTCATTTCCGCTTGGGTGTAATATTGAGGTAGAAGGCCCGCTACTGCTGCACGGTCGTCAATCACGTCGCGCAGATTAGCAATATTCCGGATTTTATTGGAATAAAGCCGGATGCTTTCGGTTGTGAGCCGGAGATAAAACTCGGATACATCGATCTTATAGTTTCGTTCTTCGGCTACCATGCTCGATTTTCCGTCAGATTAGACGCGCTGCGCTCTAATGATCTGAGGCAGGGTTCGTGAAGGGGCTTTTCATCGGAACACCAGCGCCTCTGAGGGCCAAGCGCTATCCCTGTAAGCTGGCGAGTCATGGTGCCTGTTATATCACGCATTCTAAACTTTTCGCCGGGGTGGCTCACTTCTGGGCCATCGTGGCCCACATCCGGGCCATCGTGGCCCGCATCCGATCCAGGGTGCCCCACATACGAAGCAGCCGCACGGTGATCGCAACGAAAAACTGAACCCGGACACCTAAAATCATGCCTCCGGCTAAAGTTCCGCTTCGAGTAGCTTGCCGCTGAAGAACCCCGCTTCCAGCCTTCTTTTGGGCGCGCTGAAATGCGCTCGATCGAAGGAGACTCCTAGTCATGAAGACCACGCTCAACATCGGCCGTCGCGCCGAGACGGCCGCCCTGGCGGTCATCGGCGCCGCAGCCGCGGCCGCCGTCCTCTCCACCCCGGCGCTGGCCGGTGCCGACGCCACCTTCAACACCGCCCTGAACGCCTTCACCGGCTTCCTGGAAGGTTCGGGCGGCAAGATCATCACCGTGCTGTCGCTGGCTGGCGGCGTCGTCGGTCTGGCCTCGGGCCGCTTCTCGCTCGGCCAGGTCGCGATCCCGGTCGGCGTGGGCGTCGGCGCCGGCACCGGTATCCCGATCGTCACCTCGACCGTGACCGCCACCATCTGACCCGACCCGGCGCCGGCGTTGATAGCAGCTTCGCCGGCGCCGCCTTTGAAGGTGGCGTGATGTCAGCCGACAAGTTCACAATCCCCTCTCATCTGGATGATCCCGAGCTGATCGGGTTTTGGACTCTGGATGAGTTTCTGGCGATGGTCATTCCATTCACCTGGGGGATCCTGTCCCAACACATCGTTTTCGGCATCGCGTTTGCGATGCTGGGGTGGTGGCTTCTTCGCCGGGCTAAGGCGGGACGGGCGACGTCGTGGCTAATACATCTTGCCTACTGGCATCTGCCAGGCGGCTTTCCGTCGCTCAAGGCCACGCCACCTTCCTACCTCCGACTGATGGTGGGCTGATATGGATCTCTCCTACCAGTACGCGCAATCGCAGCGCGTCCTTCGCCAGCGCAATCTCCTTGGCATCACGTCGATCGTGCTGGCCGGCGTCGTCGCGCTACTGCTCCTCTTCTCGGCGAGCCGCGATCGCGAGGCCGTGCTGCTTCCGATCCTCGACGGCCCCTTGCGAGTTTCCAGTGCCGGCGTGACGCGCGAGTATCTCGAGCTTGTCACCCGCGACACCGCGGTGCTGACGCTCAACCGGACTCCCAACAGCCTCGACTATTGGATGAAGTCGGTCCTCGCGATCGTGTCGCCGAAGTCGCAGGGCGCGATCAAGGCCGACCTGCTCAAGATCGTCGATGAACAGCGCGGATCGAGCATGTCCCAGTATTTCACGCTGGAGGGCATGGAGATTGATCCCAAGGCTCTGCAGTCGACGGTCTCGGGCAAGCTCAACACGGTGATCGGCCAGAAGATCGTCTCATCCGAGCCCCGCACCTTCGTCTACGACTGGGAATATGTCGGCATGAGCCTGAAGCTCGTCGGCTTCCACATGGTCCAGCCCAAGAGCCGCACGGGAGGTGCGATGTGAGCGCAATCTATGCTTTCGGCAGCGCTGCCCTCGGTAGCGCGCTTGCCTCCCGCACGTTCTGCTGGCTGAGCCGCGTTACCGGCTTGGCCCTTATCGCTGTGGCCGTCTTCGTGTTCGCTCGACCAGCCTTCGCCGCTGGCGATCAGACGTTGATGGCGTCGGACGGCGCGCAGGTCTCATGCAGCGCGTCCGCCAAGGACCTGACCCGCATCAGCCTCGTCGGTGACGAGTTCGCCGGCGTATCCAAGATCAACACCGGCAACCCGGCCGACGATTTCTCCGTCGTCAACGAGCCGGTGCGCGGCGACATCTACCTGTCGGTCCCGGAAGGCTTCGGCCGTCAGGTGCTGTCGTTCTTCGGTACGTCGAAGCGTGGCTACGTCTACAAGTTTCAGTGCCGGATCAGCGGCGACCAGGCGGTGCAGGTGTTCGTCTCGAACCCCGCCATCGCCAAGGCCGATGCGATCGAAGCCGGGACGTCCAAGGTAGCGGCCGTGTCGTCGCCCGAGGAGGCGGCGGTGACGCTGGTGCAGGCGATGTACGCCAACAAGTCGGTGGACGGTTTCGAGATGCGCCAGCGCTCGCTGAAGCCCGTCTATGTCGGCAACCTGAAAGTGCAGATGATCGCAGAATACCGCGGCGAGGCAATGACCGGTCGCGTCCTGCGCATCGAGAACAAGGGCACCGCCGAAGCCACGCTGACCGAGGCGAGCGTGGCGCCCGCCAGTGCGCTGGCAGTCTCGATCGCCGAGCCCAAGCTCGCACCGGGTCGGGTCACGACCGCCTACCTCGTCTCGCGAAACGGAAACTGAGCCATGGGCATCAAGAACATCTTCAATCGCGACCGCAAGGCGCTCGACGGACCCGAGGCCGGCGACGGCGTGTCGCCGGTCGCATCGGAGCTCGCTGGCAACACCGAGACCCTCAAGAAGCAAAAGATGATCCTCGCTGGAGGTGGTGGCGCGCTGACGCTGGCCGCCTGCTTCTGGATCTTCGGAAGCGATGACGCACCCAAGAAGATCGATCCCGACAGCGTCGACAAGAAGACGGTCTCGGTCGCGGATATGACCAACAAGACCAAGTCCGAGCAGGAGTGGATCGCGCAGTCGGAGAACCGCTTTCAGTCGACCGAGAACCAGCTGAAGAGCGTCGACGGCACGAATGCCCGTCTGGCGCAACTCGCCGAACAGGTCGATGCCTTGCGGGCCGCCAATACCTCGATGTCGCAGGACGGCCAGCGCGTCGTTTCCGCCTATCAGACCGAGAACGAACAGCTGCGTCGGCAGGTCAACGAGCGTGCCGCGGCGCCGGCACCGATACCCGGTCCGCAAGCCATGTACGGTCCGGGCAGTGCCGCGATGTACGGCAACCCCGGCGCCGGTGGACCCGGTGGGGCTCGCGATCTTGCACCTGCTCGTCTGAGCGAAGTGAAGATGGTGTCGTTCGGCTCTGCCGAGACGGGCACCGCCTCGAAGGTCGCGAAGGGCAGCACGGTCTATACCGACAGCCCCAATTACCTGCCCGCGAACAGCTTCGCGAGCGCCAAGGTCGTGGTCGGCGTCGATGCCTCGGCCGGGGTCAACAGCCAGTCCGATCCCCTTCCCGTCGTGCTCCGCATCACCGGGCCGGCGCGATCGGTGCTGCAGAACGGCAAGCTGCTGACCACCAAGATCCAGGGCTGCCTCATCAACGGCGCCGCGCGCGGCGACCTGTCGAGCGAGAAGGTCTACATCAAGCTCCAGAAGATGACCTGCCCGCAGCCGGGCGGTCGCTACGCGGAGTCCGAGGTCAAGGGCTTCATCGCCTTCGGCGGCAAGACCGGCATCCGTGGTCGCGTCGTCAGCCGTGAAGGCTCGCTGGCCATGCAGGCATTCTTCGCCGGCCTCGTGGGCGGCGCCGGCTCCGCGCTGAATCAGGCCTTCAGCCTGCCGGTCGCGACGATCGGCAACGGCTCGAACGGCGGGATCAATCAGACGCCGAACCTCGGCAACGTCGGTCTGCGTGCGCTGGGCGGCGGTGCGCAAGAGTCGGGCAAGGATCTCGGCAAGTACCTGATCGAGCGCGCCGAGCAGTACCAGCCGGTCATCGAAATGCCGACCGGCGTCGACGTCGAAATCGTCTTCCTGGAGGGTGTGTATGTCCGCAACTGATCGCCAGCCGCGCATGCGGCTTACCGCTGAGGGGTGGTTCTACTACGTCGTCGTGCCGCTCGTCGCCCTCACCGCTGCAGCCATGGCTGCAACGGCGGCCTATGCGGCATGGCGTCCCGCCAGCTCGTCGGTCGAAGCGGCGCTAAAGGCGCGCTTGCCCAAGACGGAGGTTTCGAAGGTCGATTGCGCCGTCGTCGATGGCCTCTGCGAGGTCACCGCCGGCAGCAACCTGTTCTACGTCGATCGTTCCGGTCGCTACCTCGTCATCGGTCGGGTCTACGACATGGAGACACGGCAGGACCTGACCGCGACGCGCCTCCTCGAGATCAACCCGGATACGCTGGTCGGCGGTGCCGCCAAGGCCAACGCCGCACCCGATCGCGGTGACGCGCCGCTCACCAGCGGTGATCGTCCGGCAGCGCCGGTGACGCCGCAGCACCTGTCGCTGGATAGCCTGCCGAAGGATGGCGCGATCGTGTGGGGCAACCCGCAGGGCAAGACGGTCACCGTCTTCAGCGACTTCGAGTGTGGCTATTGCAAGGCACTCAGCAACGCCCTCGTGTCGCTGAACGTGCGGGTCGTGGAGCGGCCGATCTCGGCGCTGAATAACCGCCCCCTGTCCAATCAGGTCTACTGCGCCAAGGATCCTGTGAAGGCGCTCCATCGCGCCTATGCCCGCGAGCTGTTGGCCAAGTCCCCGAGCTGCAACACCTCCGGACTGGACGCCAACGAGCGCTTCGCCAAGGCGCACGGTCTCCAGGGTACGCCGGTTCTGGTGCGTGGCGACGGCGCCGTCATGGAAGGCTTCCGCTCGGCCGAGCTGGTCGCCGCCTTCATCTCGGGCAGCCGGTCGTGAGCCGCGCCCGCCTCCTCCTCGTGGCTCTGGCTGGCGGGGCCGCGCTCAGCGGTTGCACGACGCTCGACGGCAACGTGAAGGGCAGCTTCAACTGCGCCGCGCCGGACGGAATCTGTGCGCCAAGCTCGTTCATTGACGACCGCGCCCTTGCGATGATCTCCGGCGAGGAAGGCGACCGGCTCATCACCCCGGCCGGTCCCTACACCGCGCCGCGCACCGAGGGCCGCGGGTTCGAAACCGCCGCGACCGCGCCGGCGCGCAGCCAGGAGCGGGTGTTGCGCATCGTCTTCCCGGCCCAGATCGATGCGGCGGGTCGGCTCCACGAACAGACCGCGGTACATGCGGTGGTCGAGCGCGGCGACTGGCAGCAGGCTCTCGCCGACAACGCCGTAGCCACGACACCGGCACAGGTTCGCGCGGCGACGGGCGGCGACACGCTGCTCGCCGCCATCGACCGCGCCGATCAGCCAGTCGCCGACGGTGACACCGGCGTCGATCCTGACATGCCGAGCGCTGCCGCGGTCGCTGCCGCGCGCGCACAGGCGGACCCGGTGGGCGACATCAAGGATCAGGTCGCACGTCGTCTATCGCGCACGCCGCGTCGCCCGGCCACTACAACGTCTGCGGTTCAGGCCCCGATCGCCACGCCTGCCGGTGCCCGGCGTCCCACGCCCGCCCCCGTCGCGGTCGGCATGACCACCGCGCCCAAACCCCTTCCCACACCCGCGCCTGCTCGTCCGGCAGTTGCCGCTGCCTCGGCACCCGTTACCGTATCGGCAACGGCGGGCATCGCGGTGCCTAAGTACGCGACGCCGGCAGGCCGCGCCGCCATCGCCTCGGTTGCCGGGAACCCGGCGATCCGCTCCGCCCTGACCCGGCCTGAGCCAGAAGCGCGTGAGGCGGCAAAGGCGTCCAATCCGCTGCCGGTGCTGCGCGCGTCCTCGTTCCCCGGAGTGGATCAATGAGCATCTTCAGCGGCCTGCTTTCGACCATCCTCGGTGACAGCAAGAAGCCTGAGAGCGGCCGTCCGGACACCGCGGTTCCCCGCTTCGTCCACTGGCTGCCGTACCGGGGCTACGATCCCAAGACCAAGATCTACTACAACAGCGCCTCGCGCGGCTTCTTCCTCGAAGCGACGCCGATGATCGGCGCGACCGAGCAGAGCCATGAGATGCTCGCGCAGCTGCTGTCCGAAGGCATCCCGACGCCGGGCGCCTTGCAGGTGCATGGCTGGATGAGCCCGCGGATCAGCCAGAAGCTCTCGCAGTGGTATATGCCGCGCTATTCGGCGTCGGGCATCTACGAGCGCATGGCGCGGCACCGCACCGAATATCTGATGGGCGGCGTGTGGAACTCGCTGTCCAACTCCGCGCCCTTCTGCCTGCGCAACCACCGCCTCGGGCTTTCCTACTCGACCCCAGAATCCAGCCGGGTCTCGAACGACGAAATCGTCTCGGTGATGGAAGGGCTCATCTCGGCGCTGGAATCGCTAGGCGTCCACGCGCGGGCGATCGACCCCAAGGGTCTCATCTCGTGGGTCGACGATATTACCTCGCCGACTACGGCGCCGGGTGACGACACGATCACCTACAACCCGTTCGATCCGATCGCCGACCAGGCGGTGCGCCACGACCTCGAGATGAAGATCGAGCCGGACCGCATCCTGCTTCGCACCGAACGCTTCCGGCCGACGGGCAAGACGGTCGAGAACGCGCCTGAGATCGGTGAGATCTATCCCGACACGTTCGACGTGCGCTCTTTCTCGGTGCGCAACCTGCCGCAGCGCTGGGCGCCGTGGGACATGGCGAAATTGATCGGCGATATGTTCGCCGACAAGCTGCGCATGCCCTGCCCGGTGTCGACCAACCTGTGCCTCGACTTTCCGGACGCGGAAGCCTCCGGGCAGCGCGCCGGTCGCAAATTCATGCGCACCACCAGCCTGGCCGACAGCAAGTCGGCGCGCATGCTGCCGCAGCTGAAGGACCAGTCGGAGGAGTGGCGGTTCGTCAAGGACGAGCTGCGCCAGGGCCGGAAGCTCGTGCAGGCGTTCTACTCGGTCACCTCGTTCAGCCCGAAGGGCAAGGGCGACGCCAACGAGCGTATCCTGAAGTCGGTGTACCGGGCGGCGGGCTGGGACCTGCTCGACGATCGCTATCTGCAGATCCAGGGCCTGCTCGCCGCGATGCCGATGACCATGGCCAACGGCCTGTCGTTCGACCTCAAGAACATGAAGCGGCTGCGCACCGTGCTGACCACGACGGCGGCCAGCCTGATGCCGCTGCAAGGTGAGTATCTGGGCGGCAACAACCCGCACCTGATGCTCATCGGGCGTCGCGGCCAGCCGTTCTTCTGGTCGCCGTTCGAGAACACCGCCGGCAACCACAATGTCGCGGTGTTCGGCAAGTCGGGCTCGGGCAAGTCGGTCGCGCTGCAGGAGCTTTGCTCCTCGATGGTCGGCGCCGGCGCCAAGGTCGTGGTGATCGACGACGGTCGCTCGTTCGAGCACTCCGCCAAGCTGCAGGGCGGTGCGTTCGTCGAGTTCACGATGTCGTCGGGCTTCTGCATCAACCCGTTCTCGATGATCGATCCGGTGCTGGCGGAAGCCGACGAGGATTATCGCATGGACTGCTTCGCCATGCTGAAATCCATCGTCAACCAGATGGCGCGGCACATCGACAAGCTGAACGATACGGAAAGGGGTCTTATCGACGGCGCGATCAACGCCGTCTGGGCCGACAAGGGACCGAACGGGTCGGTCAATGACGTCATCGCCGCGCTCGATGCCACCAAAAACCAGATCGGCATCGACCTCGCGATCGCGATGCGCCCGTTCTCCTCCAAGGGCACCTATGGCCGGATGTTCGAGGGCGAGGTGTCGTTCGAGCTGAAGAACAACCTCACCGTGTTCGAGATGTCCGACCTGTCCTCGCGCGAGGAGCTGCGCAGCGTCGCCCTGACCGCGATCATGTTCCTCGTCAGCCAGTCGATGCGCCGTGAGGATCGCTCGATCCGCAAGGCGCTGCTGCTCGATGAGGCGTGGCAGATGCTCAAGGGCGGCTCGATGGCCGACTTCATCGAAGCCTATGCCCGTACCTGCCGCAAATACGCCGCGTCGCTGGTCACCGCCACGCAGAGCCTCAACGACTACTACAAGTCGGACGGCTCCAAGGCGGCGCTCGAGAACTCGGACTGGTTCGTCATCCTCCAGCAGAAGGAGGAGACGATCGCGGACTTCAAGAAGCACGATCGCTTCCAGATGGACGATTATACCGACGCGCTGCTCCGTTCCCTCAAGCGCCAGGGCTCCGAATATTCCGACGTGATGATTAAGGGGCCGGAGACGCTGGCGGTCGGCCGTCTCGTCCTCGATCCCTATTCCGCGACCGTCTACTCGTCGTCCCCGCTCACCTTCGCCGCGATCCATGACCTGCTGGCGCAGGGTCTCACCATGGAAGAGGCGATCGAGCGGGTCGCCTATCCCGACAACCCCGAGAAATGGACCGATCACAGCGCCGACGAAGCGCTGCCGATCGCTGCGGAGTGACCCACATGGCAACCGTCCTTCCGATGCCACGCAGCCGCCGCAAGGTCGACTATGGCTACGGCCTCTACTTCGCCCTGCACATGGTCGGTTTCCTCGCCACCACGCTGCTCATGACGTGGGGCCTGTTCGTGCTCTTCTTCCTCGCGATCGGCGGCTTCTCGCTGGATGGTATGATGAACCACGTCCAGAACCTGACCAGCCGCTACCTCGCGGCGGACGGCCCCCGCCTTGACCAGTTCAAGCTGATCGTCGGCGGTGTCCACATGGTGCTCGGCACCGCGATCATCTTTTTCCGCCGTCACGCCATCCTGCCGCGTGACGCTGGCCGCCAGGAGCGCCCCGCATGAGCGACATCGCCGATACCCCCGCAGTGAACGCCGTTCCCGCTTCCTCCGCAGCAGCGGCGCCGGTTGGCAGGTATGACCCGGCGCCGCGCCGTGCCGTCTTTGCCGGCTATACCGCCCCCCAGCTCTGCATCGGCTTTGCCCTCATCGCTGCCCTGATCTGGGCGATGTGGATCACCAAGATGGTCGCCACCGACAAGCCGCAGCGCATCGTCAAGGTGCAGCTATCCAGGATCGTCGGTGAATATGTGCAGGCGCAGGCGCGCAGTGCGACCCCGCCCGATCAGGTCCAGGCTCAGATGACGGCCTTCCTCGCCTCGGTGGATGCGGAGGTGCAGCGGCGCGGCGCCGAGGGCCAGATCGTCATGGTCGGCGAGGCGGTCCTCAACAAGGACGTGCCCGACATCACCGCCGAGGTTGCCAAGGCGGTCTATGCCTCCGGGCTAAAGGTGCCGACGCCGGCGACGCCCACGCAGATGGGCGCGATGATGCAGGGTCAGGTCCCGACCGCGCCAGTGGTCGCCCCTGTAGCGGCCACCCCGCAAGGCCTCACCCCGTCGACCGTCATGCAGTCGCCGTTCGCGGCCGCTGCGCCGGCCCCGGCTCCCGAAGTGGCTGGTCCGCAAGGCGAAGCCGCTGGCGCGTCGGTCTCGACGTTCGGAGGGCCCAATGCGCAATAACACCGACTCCAGCCACCATGTGGGCAGTGTCATCAAGCGCGAACCCCAGACCATCCTCCGCAATCGTGATTGCATGGTTCTGCTGGCGCTCTGCTTTGCCCTGGTTGCAGGCTTGGTTTCTCTGACGATTTACAACGACACGTCGCTAAGCCGGCGTCAGATTGCTGCTATCCTGCTTTCCGAACCGCTTGAGATTCGTAAGCGCGCCCTGGCAAATCTCCGGGCTGACTATGGTATTCAGGCGCTGGGTGACCCGATCACCCGCGGCCGGTTGCGGAGCGCAATCTACGACGCAGAATCCGAAGTCGAGTATAACCGCCTTCGCGCTGATACCGAACAGGCGAGTGCCTCGAGCCGCTCGACCCTGGATGCCGTTTCGCGCTCGGTAGAGCGCACGCAATGACTGGCATGGTCTCCGATCCGAAGGCCGCTGGTTTGCATCCTGCCGCGACAGTGCCGTTTCGGCCGCGCAAGCGGCTATGGGCGGCGCTCGGCCTATTCATCGCTGGCGGCATGGCGTTCAACACCATCACCGAGTGGCGCGACACGCACGGGCTGCTCATCAACGCGTCGGAATCGCTGCATAACTGGGCATTTGTGATCCACAAGACCGCTGTGCCCAAGCGCGGCGAGTACGTGTTCTTCGTGCCGCCCGCCGTGCCGCTGGTCATCAGGCATTTCGGTGCAAAGAAGCAGATGTTCGGCAAGATTGTCTACGGCATGCCCGGCGATACCGTCGTCCACCGCGGCGCCGATGTGTTCGTCGCCGGCAAGCTGGTCAGTCACATGAAACCGGTCACCAAGTCGGGTGAGCCGCTGGTGGCAGGCCCGACCGGCGTCATCCCGCAGGGCTGCTACTATGTCGGCAGCCCGCACAAGGACGGCTTCGACAGCCGCTATGCCGCGATCGGCTATGCCTGCACGGACAAGATTGTCGGCGTCGGGCAGCCGATCCTGTGAATCGCGCGCTGGAATCCGTTGCGATCGTCGCGCTGCTGTCGGTGTCGCTGACCTCGGCGACCCGCGCGCGCGACCACGGCGTGGCGGGGCAAGCCTTCCCGATCATCGAGCCCGACCTGCTGGCGACCATGGAGGCGAAGCTCCAGCATCTGCAGGCGACCGGCGGCATCGATCGCATGAACACCGAGTTCGCGCGGCGCGCGGAGGCGCGGGTGCGTCGGCCCAAGCCCGTCGACGGGATCACCGCCGCGACCGAGACGCGCGAATGGGCCTACGATCCGACGATCGTCATCGAGCATGACGTGCAGGACCAGAAGGGCAACTACATCGCCCGCCGCGGCCAGGCGGTGAACCCGCTCGACTTCACCGTCGTCCGGCAGGCGCTCGTCTTCGTCAACGGCGACAGCAAGGCGGAGATGGCTTGGGCTACAGCTGAGTACAGCGACCTCAAGGCCAAGATCATCCTCGTGAACGGCTCGCCGATCGAGGAGATGACCGCGCGCAAGCGTCGCTTCTACTTCGATCAGGAAGGTCGCCTGACGGGCAAGCTCGGTGTCCGGCACACGCCGGCCGTCGCGGTCCAGGACGGACGCGTCATGAAGCTCACCGAAATCAAGCTGAAGGGAAACAGCTGATGCCGCTCTGGCTCGATCTCATGCGCACACCGATGGCGGCGCCCGAAACCGATGATCTTCGCGCCATGCGCCGGACCTTCCAGTTCCTCTGCGTGGCGTCGGCGATCGGCGTGCTGGCAATCTCGCCGCTGGTGCGATTGTTCGGCCGCCCCGCCTCGTTCGTCGTGGCGGCGCTGCTCATCACGACGGCGCTGCATACCGCGCTCTACGTGTTCCGGAAGAACCGCGCTGATAACGCGTACCTTGCAGCTGCCGTGTCGGAGGAAGCGTGACCAAGCGCCCCGCTCCCAACAGCAGAGAGGCCAAGCGCCTGCGTGGGTGGGAGGCGCTTGTCACCTGTCTTGAATGGTACAACGTCGCCCATCTCTTCTTCGTCTGCATCGTTCTCGTGCGCGTGATCGCCGAACGTCTCGGGATCGCCTCTCCTGAGGTCTCCACGGGCAATCTCGTCTTTATCGGCGTCCACACGCTTGTGTTGCTCGGCGCCTATGTCTGGGCGCGCCGTCGACTTGCGACCGAGCGGAGTGCCAGGTCGTGAAGCTGCGTGAGGTCATCACGGTAGCCCGCCAGCGCACCGCTTATCGATATGCCTTGATATTCGTGTGGCTCACGCCTCTGCTCGTCATGCGCTTCGAGGCGCCACCCGCCGTCGTCAGGGGTGTGCTCGACATCTGCCTCCTCCTTATCGCGGTGATGATCCTGTTTCCCCCGCCCGGTGGGTTTTTAAGCCTCCTCTTACGCGACGGAGATCGCTCGTGAGCTGGCTGCGATCCCTTGCAACGATGGTGGTCGGCGGTCTCGCGTCGATCGTCCTCGCGGCGTCCGTCAGTGCACAGACGCCGGCAGTGCCAGCGGCAAAGTCGACCTGCACCGGCAAGTTCGTCAATCCGATCACCGACGTCTGCTGGTCATGCATGTTCCCGCTGTCGGTCGGCGCGCTCAAGATCTGGCCGAGCACCCGGCCGGACACCGACAATCCCAGCCTGCCGGTTTGTGCCTGCGGTAATCCGGTGCCCCGCATCGGCATCTCCGCCGGCTTCTGGGAGCCGGTTCGCCTCGCCGACGTCACCACCAAGCCGTGGTGCTTCGTCAATCTGGGCGGCACCAAGATTTCGCCCGGCTTCGATATCGGGCAAGGTCAGATGAGCGGCCCGTCGCAGAAGGGTGGCAACGGGCAGAACACGTCGAAGTGGCACGTCCACTGGTACGTCTATCCGCTCCTCTACTGGATGGAGATCCTCGCCGACTTCGCCTGCTTCGAGGCGTCGTCGTTCGACATCGCCTACATGACCGAGGTCGATCCGCTCTGGCAGGATGACTCGCTGACAGCCCTTATCAACCCGGAGGCGGTGCTGTTCTCGTCGCCGATCGCGCAGGCGGCGTGCGCCGGCGACTGCATCGCCGCGACCGCCAAGCTGCCGCTCGATGCCACCTTTTGGTGTGCGGGCTGTCAGGGGCCGATGTACCCGATCAACGGCAACATCTCCGCCTCGATCGGCCATGTGCAAGCGTCGCGCCTCGCGCTTGCCCGCTTTGCCTTCAAGATCCACCGCGAAGGGCTCGCCTGGGGCACGATGGGCTCCAAGGGCCTGTGCAACAAGTACCCGATGCCGGTGCTGCGCAAGCAGCAGTACCGCACCCAGATGGTCAACCCGATCCCGACCGTCAGCGGCAAGGCGGCCTGCCTGCCGCTCGGCGGGTCGACGATGCCGCCACAGGCCGGTCGCGCCTTCCCGGTCAAGGGCGAGGACATGGGCTATCTCGTCTGGCGCAAGCGCAATTGCTGCGTGCTTTGAGGAGACACTGATATGCGCCGCCTCACCATCGTCATCGCCGCTGTCGCCGGGTTCGCCGGCATCCAGGCGATCGCTCAGACCGTCGACGGTCTCGACCTCGAAGCGATCAAGCGTCGCGCGGCCGCCATGCAGGGCGATGCCGACACCTTCGCCGAGCATGTCCGCAACCGCGGTGATGCCTTCCGCGAGGAAGCCGTTGCGGTGCAGGCCAAGGCAACGGGCAACCTCGTGAACCTCGCCAAGGCGGACCTGCCGACCAATGGCGATGGCGCATTCGACTTCGATGAAATCATCAAGGGCGCCAGCCAGAACGTCTCGTCGACCGGCCGAGGTGATGCACCGCAGTTCATCGCCTTCGCCAGCCTCTCGATGCCGGTGCCGGCGCTGCGCCAGCTGATCGCCGACACGTCCAAGGCGGGCGGCGTCGTCGTGTTCCGCGGCTTCCCGAACAACTCCATGAAGCAGTTCAGCGCGATGCTGGCGAAGGTCGTGAACGAGAAGGACCAGCTCGCCAACGTCGGCATCGATCCGCGGCTCTTCCGCGCCTTCGACGTCCAGGCGGTGCCGACCTATGTCGCGGTGTCGTCCGACTTCGACCTTTGCTCGGGACTCGCCTGCAAGACGGTGGTGCCGGCGCATGACCGCATCACGGGCAACGTCTCGGTCCAATACGTCCTCGACACCTTCGTCGCTGGCCGCGGCCCCGGCGCCGGCGTCTCGTCGGTGGCGCTGCGCAATCTGGCGAAGGGGGCCTGAGTGAAGCGCGCTGCCGTCTCGCTGCTACTGGCCGTTCTCCTCGGCGCCACCAGCGGCGTCGTCGCGCAGACGACGATCGAGGAAGCGCGCAAGCAGGGCAACGACCTCGGCAAGGCGATGCGTGCCGATAGCAGTCTTGGGCCGAGCGAAGCGAAACTCGCCGAGCTTCCCGGCTATGGCGGCACCGATCTGCCCGAGAAGGTCTATTTCGACGATCCCGATCGCCTGGCGGCCGATGGTGGCGCGAAGGCCGGCACCGACGACGCCTTTGGCACCGTCACCGACAAGGGCCGCACCCGGCCAAGCTTCAGCAACGCCGAGATCCTCGCCGCGACGTCGCGCGGGAGCGCGATCGAGAAGGATCCCGAGGCCTATCTGGGCGGCCAGAGCATCGGTGGCGCGGAAGGCACCTGCACAGCTCTTCCGCCGTCAGTCGGTGGCAAGGGCTATTACGAGGCTACCTGCAACCAGGGCGCGAAGGTCAGCGAGGCGGCAGAGAGCTGCCGTGGCAACATCGTGCCGACCGTCGTCAACACGCTGCGTTACGAATATTGGGGCGCAACCAACGTCAGCATGCTGGCACCGCAGGCCTACATCAACTCGCAGGTGGCAGCCGGTGTGTGCCGCCGCACCGGCGTTACGATGCACGCCTGTGACGCGCAGATCGAGATGGGGGCCGGCGGGAGCAACGTCGAAGACTATCGCCGCTTCTGCAAGCGCAACATCCGCAGCCAGGCCTTCACCGTGTCCTGCTCGCAGGAGCTCCCGGCGGGGCCTCTGGACGGCCACTTCAACTCCAAGGCCGGCACGCCCTACTACCGGACGGAAGGGTCGCGCAGCGTCACGGTTGCGCGCAACGAGGGCACCTGCCCGGCGCTCGCGGCCGACGCCAGCTGCGTGCCGCAAGCCGCTGAGGTCTGCACCGAGGGCCCCGAGACCCGGACGATCGATGGCGTGCCGGTGACCCAATCCTGCTGGGCATGGTCGCGCACCTTCACTTGCCAGCGTCTGACGCCGGCGAGCGATTGCAGCGCCCTCGACGGCAACAAGCTCTGCAGCTTCCTGCGCGATGAGTGCCTCGACGAGCCGCAGAGCGGTGCCTGCAAGGTGTCGCAGCGGGTCTACAGCTGCCCGCTGCCCGACGACAAGGCGCCGACCGACAAGCAATATGTCTGTGGCGGCGACGTCTATTGCCTGAACGGCAACTGCGAGACAATCGAGCGCGAGGCGTCGACCGAGTTCAAGGATGCGCTGGTCGCGCTCCACTCGATCGGCGACGCCGGCAAGCAGTTCGATCCCGCCAACCTGACCGTCTTCTCCGGCGAGCGCGGCACCTGCACCAAGAAGATCTTCGGCGCGTCGAATTGCTGCTCGGGCAAGGGCGTGCCGCTGCTGACGCCGTGGCTGTGCAGTTCGGCCGAGAAGCAGCTCGACGAGAAGGACGACAAGGGGCTCTGCCACAAGGTCGGCTCCTACTGTTCCGAGAAGATCCTCGGTGTCTGCGTCACGTCCAAGGACGCCTATTGCTGCTTCGGCAGCAAGCTCAGCCGCATCCTTCAGGTTCAGGGCCGCAAGCAGATCGGCAAAGCGTGGGGCAAGCCCAAGGATGAGACCTGCAAGGGCTTCACCATCGAGGAGTTCCAGCGCCTCGACCTGAGCCAGATGGATTTTTCCGAAGTCTACGCCGAGTTCATGGATGCAGCCAAACTGCCCGATGAAGTCTCCGTGATGGCCGACATTCAAACCAAGATTCAGGGGTATTATGACCTTCACGGGGGCAAATGATGCGGACGGTCCGGGGGGACCCTGCACGATCGACATGTCGGTGCTCGATCTCGCGATTTTCCTGCGCATCCATCGATCTGGTCGCGGCACATCGGCCGGCGAGGTCGCGCAGACCATTTCGCATTGGTTTCAGTGCGACATCGATCCGCGCGAGGTCGAGCGCTCCTTTCCGCGCATGGCGGAGGCTGGCTGGCTGGTCCGCCGCGAAACCGGCATGCGCGCCACCATCAAGGGCCGCAAGCACGGCCGCAGCCACCTGCGCGGCATCGTCCGCATGCTCGATCAGGGCACCAAGATGCTCGAGGTCGCCGCGATGATGTCGGTCCTGAAACTCGCAATGATTGAGCTCGACGGGGAGCATGATGATGACGACGATATCTAATAACCGCCGTGGCCGGGTAGCGGCTTCGCTCCTCATGCTCCTCGCCTCGATCGCGCCGGTCGCGACGCCGGCAGTGGGGCAGACGATGGACCTGCAAAGCGCAGCGATGGCGGAAGCGATCGACGACGATGGCGATGCGCAGCCGACGAACGCGGTGGTCGCGCCGGCGTTTGAGGGCGAGCAGCAACAGGGCGACGACTTCTACTGCGGCCAGCGCCGGCTCGGCCAGTGGTTCTACTGCGAGCGTCCGAAGGCCAAGCCGTCGGCCCCGCAAGCGTCGTCTCAGGCGCAGCCCCAGACCTCGTCGACCGAGCAGTTGAAGGCGATCACCCGCCAGCTCGATGAGCTGAAGGCGCGCGCGATCCTCCATCCGACGGAAGCCAACGTCATCGCCTATGTCCGCTACCAGCGCGAGCAGCTCGACCGTGCGTCGACCTTCTCCGACACCTGGCAGCGCGCCCTCTGGCAGAACCCGGATATCGACTACACGCTGCAGCGGCCGGTCTCGACCGTCGCCAAGCGCGCGTGGTCGGACAACCGCTCGGCCACCCGTGACCAGGTGCTGTCACGCCTCGGCCAGCGCTACGGCATGTTCTACTTCTTTGCGCAGTCCTGTGCCGCCTGCGAGGTGTTCTCCCCGATCCTGCGCTCGGTTGCCGACAGCCACCGGATCAACGTCATGGCGGTTTCGACGGATGGTGGCCCCAGCCGTCAGTTCCCCAACTACGTGGTCGACTCCGGTCAGCGTCAGCGCATGGGCGTGCCGCTCGCAACGCCGGCCCTCGTCCTGTTCGACACTGTCACCCGCAAGACGGTTCCGATCGGCTTTGGCGTCATGTCGGCCGACGAAGTGATGGAGCGCATCTTCATGCTCACCAACTCCAAACCCGGCGGTGACTTCTGATGGCGAACACCCCCTCCCCCCACCCTTCCCGCCTCGGCGCCCTTCTGCGCCGGACCGCCGCGGTCGCCATGACCCTTGGTGCCGCGAGCATGGTGCCGGTCGACATCGCGCGCGCCGACGTCGCTGGCGCGATGAACGACTTCTTCCAGGACGCCGGCGGTGCGGCCAACGTGACCGGCCCTTCGGCCTATCAGGGCCAGACGGCCGGCTATTATTCGATGGGCAACGTCTGGACCCGCTTCCCGCAGAAGAACATCCAGCCGTTCAACCTGCAGATGCCCAAGGCGAGCGCTGGATGCGGCGGCATCGACCTGTTCACCGGCTCCTTCTCGTTCGTCAACGGCGCCGAGATGGTCGCGATGATGAAGGCGGTCGCCAACAACGCGCTGGGCTTCGCCTTCCAGCTCGCGATCGACAGCGTCTCGCCCGAGATCGGCAAGGTCATGGACGGCATCTCGAACAAGGCGCAGCAGATGAACCAGATGAACATCAGCTCGTGCGAAGCCGCGCAGGGGTTGGTGGGATCAGTCTGGCCGAAGATGGCGCAGGCGCGCTCGACGATTTGCGCCGCAGTCGGCAACTCGCAGGGCAAGTTCTCCGACTGGGCGCGGTCGCGGCAGGAATGCGGTGCCGGCGGCAAAGAGGACTCTACGCTCGACGGCAACGATCCGAACAAGATGAACCCCGAGCTCATCCCCGGCAACCCCCGCAACTACACCTGGGATGCGATCAAGAAGTCGAACAAGTTCGGTAGCGACAAGGAGTTCTCAGAGTTCCTGATGACGCTGGTCGGCACCATCGTCATCAATCCCAAGGCAGCCGAGGGCTCTAAGGTCGGCTTCATTGGTCCGGCAGAGGACGCGGTCGTCACCGCGCTCCTCGATGGCGCGGGGACTGGCACGACGGTAAAGATGCTCCAGTGCGACGATAGCGACAAATGCCTGAACGTGACCGATCAAACGATGCGACCCGGCTCCGGGCTGCGCAACAAGATCAAAGGCCTCATTACCTCGATCAACGGCAAGATCCGCACTGACAGCCCACTGGACGCGCAGGAGCAGCAACTCCTCAACATGACCACGTTGCCGCTCTACAAGATGCTCGCGGTCCAAGCCATGGCGCATCAGAATTTCGCCGATGGCGAGACCAGCGCGCTTGCTGAGATCGTCGCGGTGAACCTCCTGTCGTCGATGATCGACAACATGCTCGATCGCATCAGTCAGGCCACTGTCTACGTCCAGCCGGCCGATGCCGAGATGGGCAAGATGTGGCGCGACCAGCTGACCGCCGCACGCGCGCGCTACGCGCAGCGTGACGTCGCTTTGAAGGGTGCGCTCGATCAGACGATCGCGCTCATCAACAAGTCGGTGATGCTGGAATCGACGCTGCAGAACAGCATGTCGCCGGCGATGGCAGCCTCGCTCAACTTCTCGCGCGGCCTGAGCGCGCAGGGCCTCAACTAAGGACGATTGGCGATGGTCGAGGTCTTCACGATCGGCGGTGGCGAGTACATCGTCAACACGTTCAACGCCGTCGCGGCCTGGACCGGCGGGGGTGGTTACCGCGGGTTGCTACGCGTCGTGATGATTCTTGGCCTGATCTATAGTTTGACCGCCGTGGCCTTCACGATGAACTTTCGGGTCTGGTTGAACTGGTTCCTCGGCTCCTCACTCATCTACATGTGCCTGATGGTGCCTACCGTCACCGTGAAGGTGACCGACCGCATCAATCCGTCACTGGGGCCAGCAGTCGTCGCGAACGTGCCGCTGGGGCTTGGGGTCATTGCGAGCTTCACCAGCCAGGTCGGTGACTGGCTGACCCGCACCGCCGAAACCGTGTTCACGATGCCGAGCCAGCTCAGCTACTCGACCAACGGGATGGTGTACGGCGCGCGCCTGCTCGATGCGACGCGCAATTTCCAGATCCGTGACGCGGAGTTTTCAACGAATCTCTCGGCGCACTTCAAGAACTGCACCTTCGGCGACATCATGCTCGGCCAGAAGTCGATGACCGATTTGGCGGCCGCAAAGGACCTATGGGCCGCTATGGGGCCTGGCTCCGCCGCGCGCTCGCAGCCGTGGATCGAGCGCTCCGGGGCTGCGACGACGACGAGCATCGTCCCCTGCCGGCAGGCTTACGCCATGCTCAACGGTTTGTGGCACACGATGATCGAGGCGCACACTTCGCTATGGGCCAAGGAGACCTATCCCAAGCTCTCGACCGCGGTGGCGTCCGCCAAGCTGCGGAGCGACGTGCCGATCGTCAATCAGGCCTTCACCGCGTCCAGCGCGGGCTACGAGGCGACCGTCAGGCAGAACACGGCGATCAATGCCTTCATGATGGCGCGTGACGGCATGGCGGGTGGTCCTGGTGCCGCGTCGATTGACACCTTCGCGACGACCCGGGCCGATATCCAGGCACGCAACACCTATAACTCGATCGCGCAGCAGGCGATGAGCTGGGTGCCGATCCTCAACATCGTTCTGACCGTCGTTTTCTACGCGATGTTCCCGGTCATATTTCCGCTTTTCCTGATGCCGCAGACAGGTGTGGGTGCGCTCAAGGGTTATCTCACTGGCTTCTTCTATCTCGCCGCCTGGGGACCGCTGTACGTCATTCTGCACATGATCTGTATGACCCGTGCAACCGGAGCGGCGCAGGGCGTCTCCGAGGGCGGGATGTCGCTGGGCACCTACGCCGGGATCGGCGCGGTAAACGCCGAGACCGCGACGATCGCGGGGTTCATGTTGATGTCGGTGCCGTTCTTGGCGGCCGGTCTCGCCAAGGGCGCGATGAGCATTTCCGGCCAAGCGACGTCGGTTCTATCGCCCGCTCAGAACGCGGCCGAGGCCGCTGCTGCGGAACAGACGACGGGCAACTACAGCTACGGCAACACCAGCTTCGCCAACTCGACGTCTAATATGCGGCAGAGCAATCAGTGGTCGGATGCTCCGACGTTTGCGACTGGCGGGATGGCGTCCAGCTTCCGCCATGATAATGGTGCGCTGACCAAGGGATTCGGCAACGGGCACAACGTGTACGACACCTCTGGCGCAATCTCGAACCTTCCGTTCAGCGCGTCGATGACGTCTGGTTCGGTGGCCACCGAAAGCCGGCAGGCTGCTATGGCCGCCCGAGTGGCCGATGGGTTCGAGCAGGCAAGCCGACGTGAGGTCTCGCACCTAAACGCGCTGAGGAATGGCCACTCGTGGTCGAGTGAGACTTCTAACGGCTTTGATGCAAGCTCTGGTGTCCGTGGTGGAAGCAACACTGAACTTAGCGACCGCAATACCATCAGCAACGGTTCAAGCGTACAGAACCGTGACGCTGTAGGTAGCGGAACGCGGCATCAGAACGAGGCCGGAAGCAACACAAATGACTCAGGACAGCTTTCTGGACAAATTCGGGCTGGAGTAAGCGTTGGCGGCGGTGGAAAGAATGGCTCTGGTGGTGGCGGGATCGTTGGCAAGGTCGCTAGCGCCATTGGCTTGCAAGGCGACGCCAGTGTAGCGTATACGCGAAGCAAGACAAACTCGGACACTACATCAGTCAGCGATTCCGCAAATACAAGCCGTGACCAGTCTGTCACCTCCAGTGACCAGACTGGCCGCGATCATGCGTCGAGTGGTACAGTGAGCACAAACGACGGCACCTTCCACCAGAACGGTACGTTTGCCCGCTCTCAAAATTCGGAATCCAGAAGCAAGGCGATCGAGGAATCTCTCAGCCGCATTGAGTCCTATAACGAACAAGCTCGCCACTACAGGGAGCTGTCGCAATCGCTAGAGCGAAGCGCCAGTTACGCCGAAAGCCACGGCTTCAATATGTCGCAGGATCTTCGTCAGGATCTGGCTCAGTTTTACGACAATGAGGTGGGTAAGGCGCCTCGCGGCCTCCTTCCCGGCCTGTGGGATACAAACCTTTCGTCTTCGCAGGAAAACGCTCGCAATACTGTGATCGAGAAATGGGCAGGGGAGCGCTCGGCCGGCATTGAACGCGACATACAGGCCGCGCTGACCAACCCGGCTCTTGCCGATATGAAAATTCCAAACGTCGCTAGTGAGAGCAGCGTTGCAGGCCGATATTCAGGAGGTGGCTCGATCACGCCGGCGCACCCAGTCTCAACTGAGAAGCCGTCAACCGCAGTTCCCGATAGTCAAATAATCGCTGGTGCCAAGGAGTTGCTCGGTGACGAGCATCGCCGGAACATTGATTTCCGTCAGTCGGTAAGCGACGCGCCTGTAGGCCCGAAAGCAGATTGATGTTACAGCAAAATTGTGTTTACCGCAGCAGCAATCAATCCGCCGCCGATCAGCGCTGCAACAGTCATCCGAGCTACCTTAGATACCTTGTCGGTCGCATTGTCGCCGCCCGATGGTCTATTATCCCCCATATGGGGGTGTAGCTGCCATGTACCGGCACCTTTCCCCGGCATGGTATCAGTATCGAACATAATAGGCTGACTAGTATCAATAATCATGGCGCACCTCGCCGAATAAGGTAGAGCGAAATGGGCACTTTGGCAACGGATGATCGTCAGCGCTTTTCGCCACGTCAGCACCGTCCTCCGTCGGTAAGCGATCTGTCCGGAAGCCTCATCTTTGGCTTCTCGTGGCTCCTTGTGATGGCAATCGGTTTAATGCCGCTCGTCGAGGCGTCCCTGTCACGTTCGCCATCGATCACGATGCCAACGACGATTGCGTTCTTCATAGCCGTTGGCAGCGCGGTTCTCCTGCGCCGACGCTACTCATGGATGGGCTTGGTCCTTCACATCTTCGGCCAGATTGCGATCTGGCTTTCACTGTTCGTCATGTCACTGGCGATCGTGCTCGCCGCCTTCAGCCATTGATGCTGCCCATCTGCCTCATCCTCGGCGACAGCACCGCTGTCGGCACGGCCGACGCGCTGGCCGCGCAGGGGCTACGCTGCGCCGTGCATGCCCGGGTTGGCGCGTCGTCATCAGAAACGCTTCGGACCTTCAACGGCAACGCTCCGGTGGACCGTGCGATTATCGGCTTGGGATCGAATGATCCAAAGAACCCTCAGCTTGTCCGTAACCTCGTGGCTCTTCGCCAGCGCCTCTCCGCGGTACGAGTGACCTGGCTGGCGCCATATGACCCTACAGCAGCCGGCGCCACTTTGGCGGTCGCCAAAGCCTTCGGTGACAATGTCGTCCGTTTGGACAACATCGGAACCCGGGATCGAGTGCATCCAGCCAATTACCGGCAGGTGGCGACTTCACTTGGCTGGTCCGGGTTTTCAGTCGGGGATGGTCGGCAGCGTGTTTCACAGCCGCTTGCTCCGAATGCCGTGCGGCCCGTCCGTCAAGCGGTCGTTCTTCGATTCTAGCGGAAGGTCTCGCTTCTCGGAAGATCATCGGCGCAGGATTGGGATTGAAGACACCGACGCGTGACCCCGGCGCCCACACCGACTGCAACGCAGGCGGATCATGTTCGTCGCCACTTCTCCGTCATTGTTGAAGCGGTCGACGATCCGCGCGGCCGGTAGATTGATGGTTCGACCACACGCGCAGACGATCCGCATATCGGCTCGATCGGCGGCCCACTCAGCCAGGGTCTTGTACGGCGCGTCGTTGGTCGGTCGCTGGCTCACAGGGGTGAAACGTCCTCATAGCGACCAGCTTTCCGGAGCTGGCGTACGATCCCGTTGAACGCGGCTGTGACGCCCTGAGCACGCCCGATCTCGTTCGACTGCGAGGCCGCATCCCAATAGAGCTCGAGGGGCCAGCGTTCAGGGCAGTGGGGCAGCAGGCAACGCAGAGCGAGCCGCACTTCCATCCCGTCGACCGTCGTCTCCGAGCATCTGGCTACCCCAGCGCGCAGGATATGCACCGACAGCGCGATCACCACGCGCTGGTGCCGAGGCAGCGTCGACACGGATCAGTGGAAGTCATGCGACTTGAAGCGCACGACGTCCTCTGGATCCATGCCTTCCGCGTGCGGAGGCCAATACTGATTGCGGGGCTCAGGCTGCCAGCCCTTGTCGCCGCGATCGGGCGAGCCCGGATGCTGGGCTGCGTCGCCGCGGCCGGTCTTGTGCGGGAAGGACATATCTCCAACCCGGTGGAGCAGGTCGCCATGGTCGATGATCCGGTCGCAGATCACATGGATGATCTCGCCTTCCTTCTGGACCCGCCCCTTCATGCCGACCATTGATGCCGACATAATCGTGCGGCGCTGCGCCTCGAAGCGGTCGGGCCACAGGATGCCGTTGGCGATGCCGGTCTCGTCCTCGATCGTGATGAACAGGACGCCCTTGGCCGATCCCGGCTTTTGGCGGACCAGGACGATGCCTGCGACCTCGACGTGGCGGCCGTCGCGGATCGTGGCGAGGTCGGCGCATTTGGTGACGCCGCGCCTGGTCAGCTCGTCGCGCACGAAGGTCAGCGGGTGGGCGCGGAGCGATAGTTGCAACGCCCGGTAATCCTCGATCACCTCGCGCCCATCAGTCAGCGGCCGCAGCGATACGTCCGGCTCGATGCCCTCCGCGCTGAAGGTCTCGGCCGAGCGATCAGCCGCAGCGAACAGCGGCAGCGGAGCCTCGCCAAGCCCCCTCACCTTCCACAAGCCCTGCCGGCGATCGACGCTGAAGCCGTGGAAGGCATCGCCGTCCGCCAGCTTCTCGATCGCAGCGCGCTGCACCCCCGATCGCCGCCACACATCCTCCACGCTCTCGAACGCTGTCGTGCTACGCGCGCCGACTATCTTCGCGCCGTCAGCGTTCGAGAGGCCGCGGATCTGCCGCAGCCCGAGCCGCACCGCGAGGTAGCGGCCGCTGGTTCGCTCCAGCGTGCAGTCCCAGCGGCTCGCGTTCACGCAGGGCGGCCGCACCTCGACACCGTGGTTGCGCGCGTCGCTGACGATCTGTGCCGGCGCATAGAAGCCCATTGGATAGGCATTGAGCAGGGAGGCGCAGAAGACGTCCGGATGGTGATGCTTCATCCACGACGACGCGTAGGAGATCTTGGCGAACGAGGCGGCATGGCTCTCCGGAAAGCCGTAGCTGCCAAAACCTTCGAGCTGCCGGAACGTGCGCTCGGCGAAGTCGCGCGGGTAGCCGCGCGCGACCATGCCCTCGACCAGCTTCTCGCTGAAATGCGAGACACCGCCCGTGAACTTGAACGTCGCCATTGCGCGGCGCAGCTGATCCGCCTCGGCCGGCGTGAAGCCGGCGCCGACGATCGCCACCTTCATCGCCTGTTCCTGGAACAGCGGCACCCCGAGCGTCTTCTCCAGCACCGCGCGCAGCTCCGGCCGCGGATATTCCGGCCGCTCCAGTCCCTCGCGCCGGCGCAGGTAGGGATGGACCATGTCGCCCTGGATCGGTCCCGGGCGCACAATCGCGACCTGAATGACGAGGTCGTAGAAGCGCCGCGGCTTCATGCGCGGCAGCATCGCCATCTGTGCGCGGCTCTCGATCTGGAAGGTCCCGAGCGTGTCCGCCTTCTGGATCATGCCGTAGACGCCGGGGTCATCGTCCTGCAGATCGGCGAGCCCGACCCGCACTCCCTTGTCCGCCTCGAGCATGTTGAAGGCGCGGTTCATGCAGCCGAGCATTCCCAATCCGAGAATGTCGACCTTCATCATTTTGAGTGCGTCGATGTCGTCCTTGTCCCATTCGATGATGGCCCTGTCCGCCATCGCCGCGGGCTCGATCGGCACCAGATCATCGAGCCGGTCATGCGTCAGCACGAAACCACCGGGATGCTGGCTCATGTGGCGCGGCACCCCGATCAGCTTGCGGGCCAGCTCCAGCGTCAGCCGGAGCCGGCGATCGCCGATGTCCAAGTTGAGCTCGTCGACCTGCTTCTCGCCGACGCCCTCGGCCGACCAGCCCCACACCAGCCCCGCCAATGACGACGTCAGATCCTCTGGCAGGCCGAGCGCCTTGCCGACGTCGCGAACGGCACCGCGCGCGCGGTAGCGCTGGACGACGGCGGTCAGCGCGGCACGATCACGTCCGTAGGTCTCGTAGATCCACTGGATGATCTCCTCGCGGCGTTCATGCTCGAAGTCGACGTCGATATCCGGAGGCTCACGGCGTTCGCCCGACACGAAGCGCTCGAACAGCAGCTCATGCTTGATCGGGTCGATCGAGGTAACGCCAAGCACGAAGCACACGCAGGAGTTGGCGGCCGAGCCGCGGCCCTGGCAGAGGATGCCGCGCCGGCGGGCCTCGCGCACGATCGCGTAGACGGTCAGGAAGTAGGGCGCGTAACCAAGCTCGCCGATCAGCCGCAACTCATGCCCGATCTGGTTGGTATAGACCTGCGGCACGTCGCCATCGAACATGCGATCCACCGCCTCGGCCGCGAGCCGCTCGAGCGCCTCCTGCGCGCTCAGGCCGTCGATCAGCTTTTCGTGCGGGTACTGGTACTGAAGCTCGCCAAGGTCGAAGGTGCACAGCGCCGCGATATCGACGCTGGCCTGCAACGCGTCGGGATAGGCGCGGAAGCGCCGGACCATCTCGTCAGGCGATTTCAGCGCGCGATCGGCGTTGACCTCGCGGCGGTAGCCGAGCTCATCGACGGTGCATTTCTCGCGCACCGCGGTCACCACATCCTGCAGCAGGCGCGCTTCAGGCGCATGGTAGAGCACGTCGCCCGTGACGACGGCGCGGACGCCGGCACCGCCCGCCTGCCGCGCCAGCGCATCGATGCGGACCGCGTCGCCCGGCCGGCGCCGCTGGAACAGCGCCATGTAGCCGCGACGCCCGTAGATCGCCTTCAGGGCCTTCAGCGCCGCCAGGTTCTCCTCGTTTGCCTCGTGCGGCAGCAGGATGGCGATGACGCCATCGGACCACGCCTGCAGGTCGTGCCAGTGTAGCAGGCAACCGCCCTTCCCTGCCCGCTTCTTGCCGACCGTCAGCAGCCGAGTGATCCGCGACCAGGCCGAACGATCGGTCGGATAGAGCAGCAAGCGCCGGCCGCAGGACAGGTCGACGCGCGTGCCCGCGATCGAGCGGACGCCGGTCGCCTTCTGCGCCTCCCATGCCCGCACGACGCCGGCGACGGTGCCGATGTCACTGACGCCGATCGCCGGGTAGCCGAGCAGCGCCGCAGCCGCGAAAAGCTCCTCAGGGCTGGACGCGCCGCGCAGCAGCGAGAAGTGCGTCAGCACCTGCAATTCGACGTAATGGGTCATCCGAAGACCCCGTGCATCCACCAGGACAGGTCGCCGGTGTCGTCCTCGAAGCCGTCACCGCGCCGGAACACCCAGTAGCGTCCGCCTTCCTCGTCCTCGACGCGGTAATAGTCGCGGACCGCCCATATCTCGGCATCGCGCCGCCACCATTCGCCATGGACGCGCTCAGGCCCGTCGCCGGCGACGACCTTGTACGTTCGGCCACGCCACTCGAATCGGCGTGGGGGCTGGTCAGGCATCAGCGCCATCACCCGCGACAACGGCTCAGGCTGCGCGAACAGGCGGATGGGTCGTTGCCAAGCCGGCCAGTTTCCCGGCATGCCGGTCGGGTCGGAGCGGGCGACGGCTCGCTCCGGCACATGGCTCTCGACGGGCTCGATCCGGAATACAGCCTGCGGCCCGATCCTGCCGGCAATGACGTCGACGAGGCGCGCCGGATCCCGTACCAGTGCGTCGCCGGCGAGGACCGCGCCGAGGTCGACCGCATCGAGCGGCTCGGTATGCACCGCGATCAGCCAGAACTGCTCGAGCCCCATGCCGGGATCGATGCGTTCGATCCGCAGCTTTAGCAGCCGCAACAGATGCGCCACGTCGCGCGTCGGCCGCGACGTGCCGATCGCCACCACCTGCTCGCTGCCATCGATACGGCGGCCGGTCAGGCGCAAGGCGCGCGCTCCCAAGCCCTTGGCCTGCAGTAGCTCAGCGAGATCGGCCAACAGGTCGCCCATGACCTGCTCGATCGCCTCGGCCGTTCCGATCGGCTCCAGTAGCCGACGCTCGACGATCGACACCTCCGGATCCTCGCGGGGCGTGATCGGCTCTGCAACGCCACCCAGCGCCTGGTCGAGGCGGGTGATCGCCGGCAGACCAAGCCGGCGGGCAAGCGGCCCGCGCGCGACCGGCAACAGGTCGGCGACCCGCTCGAAGCCGAACTTGCGCGCGGCCGCCAGCGCGGCAGGTGCCAGGCGCAGTGCGGCGATCGGCAGCGGCGCAATGGCAGCGGCTGTGCCACGCGGCTCGACGCGAATGAGGTCATTCTGTCCGAAGCGAGCCAGGGCATAGGCGGCACCGGGCGTGTCAGCGACGGCGAGGCGCGCGGTGAAGCCGGCACGACGGCAGAAGGCGAGCAGCCGACGGCAGAACCGTTCTTCTCCCCCGTGGAGGTGGTCACACCCGGCAAGATCGATCCACAGACCGTCCGCCGGCGTGACTGCCGCGATCGGTGACCAGCGCCGAACCGCGAGCAATGCGAGCCGGTCGAGCAGCGCTGCGTCCGCATCGGGTTCGGCCGGGCGGAAGTCGAGGTCGGAAACCAGCGCACGCGCGTGGGTCGCGGCCATCCCACGATGGATGCCGAGCGCCTGGGCGCCGGTGCAGGCGGCAACCACTTCCTCGCGTCGACCGACCTTGCCGACCAGCACGAGCGGCGCATGCTGAAGCTGAGGGGGTGGAGCGATAGCCGGGCGCAATGCTGCGGACGTCGTCTTGTACGGATGGCTCGCTGCTTCCGAGCGCCTACCCAGCTCGCGCATGGGAGGCTGCGCGTGAACGGGCAGCGTTGCGATCTGCGCCTCGATGTCGCCGCGTGATGGTGCGCTCTCGCGCGCCCACCGCGCACCTGGCCGCCATCCACCGCCCCGCGGCACTGAACACGCACCCGGGTTGTCGTCAACCGGCAGCTGGAGGACCGGCCGCTCAGGCGGCCGCGAAGCGGACCGTTCCAACCGTCTCAGCCGCTCTATGGCCAAGTCCGGCAGGAACAGCGAGACGACCCGTCTCATCGCTGCCCTCCACAGTCAGGGAGAAGCCCTCGCCCCCACGCTGCCGCGCGAGTTCGACCAGCCACCTCCCTCTTCCTACACCCGCGACATTCAACCGTTCGGAAGACGCGGTGCCGATCCGCCAGCGCGTCCACGCGGCGGAAGGCTCTGCGAGCGGATCTTCGGACGATCCGCGACGTCGACGCAGCAGCAGCACCGGCATGTCAGCCTCGGCCGCGACCAGCTGCAGTCGGCGCGTGGCGACCATCGACACCTTGCTCGCCTCCGCGACGATTGCGGAGGGTGTGCCGTCGCGCACCGCATCCTCGATCACCGCCAGCAGCGCTGCATCATCGCGGGGCTGCGCGTGAATTACGCCGGCAGACTGCAAGCCGGCTTGCGCAAGGCCAGGGGCGTAGAGGTCACCTCGACAGCTTGCCCATAGCACCGGCCCGCCTGTGTTCACTGCCTCGCGCGCGGCGATGCCGGCGAGGAAGAGCGTCGTTGCGGCGTCATCGACCAGTGACCCACTCCGAGCAGCTGCTTCGTGCAGTGCGCCCGCGCGCAGCCCCCCTGCCCCAAGCCGTCCATCGATCTCCTCGACGCCGAACGGCAGCACGCGATAATCCGCGATCGGCGTGGCGATCGTCCGGAGATGCGCTATGCTGGGCGCGAAGGAATCGAGGGCGGCGGACATCGTGTTCTAAGATTCTACTTGTTCCCTTTATGTTCCGTTACTACGCGCCGTTGGTCAAGGTGGGATTGTTTCGGCTCGTCGCTTGGCGATCCTGATCGTCATGTGAAGGGGCGCAAATGGCACGAGGTTCTATGTCGAGGCGGATAGCGTATGTGCTGGCGATCGGGTTGGTGGCTGGGTAACTGCTCACGGGGTTGGCTGAGAGGGGTTGCGGCGGTACTACGACCATATCGACCTGCCGCTGATTCGCCCGGTGGTGACGCGGGTGGAGCTGTTTGGCGGTCGCTGCGGCGGATGCGGTCGGCGCTATCGTGCGCCGGCACCGGCGGGGATTGTCAATCGGCGTCCAAGCACCGCTGGTCAGGGCAAGACGCGCTTTCGTGGCCTGGCGCGTGTTCGCTTCGCCTTCACGCTCAGCGTTGCGGCGTACAACCTCATCCGGCTGACCAGACCGCTGAAGACGGGATGATGACCGTCGCGACATCGCTGGTTGCAGGTGGCGCATCGTCGAAACCGCGACGTGGCCGCGAGAGCATCTCGACTTGTGCAGCCCGGCCTTCTTTCGCATCAACGCCGACAGCACCGGTGAGATGGCCTGCGGCGCGCTCACCGTAACGGTGAGCACAGGGGCCACCACAGCGCCGTCGATTTCGCCTGGAACGGCAGCGACGAAGGCGACCCCGTCCAGGAATCGCTGGGTCGACCTGCACACGACTGCCACCTCGAAGGCGAGATCGGCTATGACAATGGCGACGATACCACCTTCATCGCCGAGCCGTGGCCTTCTTCAGCAGCCTGCTAGGTCATCTCACGTCAATTAGGCCTGCTTCGAATAGGCCGCGTAAGACGATAAGCTCCTCCCCGGGCGTAGCCTCCCTACCTGATGACCCACTGATAACTTGAGTGACTGTTGGACCACCCGCAATCACCGAGGCGAGTTCACCATACGCCGGATATCGATGCAGAGCAGATTTGCTCTTCAAGCTGAATCCGTCACCTTCTCTTAGCAATGCCAAGTCTCTGCGGAAACTGACTATGTCATGTGAAGATATATCTAACTCGCCATGTCGATAAAGCGTGGACCTCGCCAGCTCAGCAAAGCTTTCCGGTCCGTTATACGTGACATCATCGAATACTATGTATCCATCCGGCCACTCTGCAGAGGCATAGGTCGGGCTGACCAGTCTAAGCCTCTTCTCTGCAAGATTTATTATAAGCCCCGATACGCAGGCTATTGTCGGGGGAAAGTCGCTTTCATTATCTGCAACCTTCACAGTATCGCCCGCGACGGTGAGATTTCGACCAGCCTTAGCCTTGTGAATCCTGCTTGCTAAATAATGCGGAATGAGATCCACGTGGAGCAGATCAGCAGGGCTATATGCCCGAACAACTCTTTTAAATATATTTTTGGTAAGTAGTGAGAACCTATTTGGCCCGAAAGACCTACCCCTTGCAAATTCAAGGATATCATTTACAGCTGTGACGTTCCTAAGCGGTAAGGCGGTGGTTACTTGCGGAAAGACGCCTATAACATCATAGAAGTCTCTGGCAAAGTCGATATAGTTTGGGTTATCAAGAGGATCAGTGGCCCAGTAAAGGAAGCCGCTGGCCGCCGCTGAGCCGAACTCGTCTTTTAAGAACCGCAATATACTCCGAAACTCGTCTCGCGTGTCGTTACAGTACGGGTGATGCCTAGCGATCTTCTGCGCACTTATGCCGCAGAACGAGCACCCAACTGAGCATCCCGATGACAGCTCGAAGCAGACGACCGCATGGGCAATATCCTTGGCGAACGCCCCAAGTTCGGAAGCCGTCCTGTTCTGCTGCCGCAAGTGCCATCGCCTGATCGGGCGACTACTTATCGTCGCACTCATATTCAGCGCAGACTCGAAGAGACACTCTCTAAAGTTAAGTAGATCCCGCCAAAGGCTAGTGTAATTACCGCTAATGCAGCCCCCAACCATAACTGCAATTACGGATTTAGCGGCATCAACAAAGAGCTTACTATCAATGGTCTGATCATAGGACTTCGCTACCTGTAAGGCCACATCCACATCGATGAAAAGCGCTCTACTGAATTCTTCGTCGCAAAGTTCTAAGTCGGCTACGCGCTTGCAAGCGGCTAGGATGCAGAGTTCGTCAGAGCTATACTTTTCAAACTTATCCCAATAGATCATACCGTACTCTGCATCGGCCTAGGATTGCTCTGGTTGGTTAGCGGCGGGAGAGTGGCGGCCGAGTGATTACAGCGACCTTAACCTCTCCATGATACTCTCCACCCAATAGAGACATACGCCCAGAAAGCGCCTGCTCCGCCTGCGAAACGCCAAGTTTGCGCTCGACGTTGGTTCGATCGGTGTCTGTAATAAAAGTCATGCCTTCCTCCATGCTTCCGAAGGGCACACCCCCGGATGGTCTCAATTAGCAAAAGGCAGGCGAAGCAGCAAGAAAGTTGAGCATGCTCCGGGAAGTGACTTCCCGCGACCTCTCAGCACCACAGTTGCGCCCCTGATTGTGTTTCGAATCAATGGGTCACCATGACGAAGTTGTAGTGACAGGAGCATCAATCGAGGAGACGCTGGGCTCGGCCGGCTGAGAAATCCCGATCTTTGCCGGTGCCGCCAGGCTGGCCCAACAAGAAAGAGCAGCGTCACGTCCTGACGCAGGCGATCTGCAAGTTCCGCCAAGGCCGCATCATCGATCGAACGCGCAAAACGCTGCAATACCGAGCCTCGGGCTGAACCTGCTCATCGCTGCCGTCGTCTATTGGAGCTCCACCAATACCGCCGATGCAGTCCAGCATTTTAGGGGCCAGTTCCGGTTGAGGGCGAAATGACACCCTAGTGGACTGATTCCAACGTTTGGTGCCCGCGTCTGACTGCGGCGATGATCTCATTCGGATTGGCGCGCCAGACGA
>NZ_JBWKVV010000011.1:0-73982 GCF_059421875.1 Sphingomonas sp. GW821-FHT02B09 | reverse complement strand
CGTGGTCGTGGCGCACCCATGACGAACTTGTCCCATGCGGCTTCCTTCCATTCCAACGAAAGGATCGCACCATCAAACCGTGGGATCAAACACCCAGCTGCAGGCCCGTGTTCTGCAACGATTCCATACTATTGCGAACGGCCAACCGATTATTTCGATAGGCACCCCTTACGCCTGCATGAGCGTAAACGACTCGACCTAATGCGCGGCGGAAAGGCAAATCTTTTTTCTTGAGTGGCCGAAGGCCTTTGACTACAATTGCCAATGCGGGTTCTCATGACTCAGGCAGACGATCTGCTATGTTTGCTTCTGAAACTCGCTACCGATGCATGTGGCAGTTTAGGAGGGAATTATGACGCAGAATACCGCTATTTGCGCTTATGAAAATTCCATCGAGGGCAACTGGACTGCGATCAAAAAGGAGCTCGAAGGCACCTTCGGTCTGAACGCTCTGGTGGATCTGAGCAATCGTAAGAATCTGGCCATATCCCCTTCGGATTGGCAGTCATATTTCGATAGTTTAAAGCTGTCGAAAAGCTCGTTGCGTTTTGTTAAGCCTGACAACGACAATTCAATTGTTGAGATGGCAGAGCACGAAATTGACTACGTTGTGGGCGGGGTTGCCGCTGTGCCGGTTCTTGGGGCTGCAGTTGTCGTGGCGGCAGCAGTAGCGCTCGGCGTGTATGTCTTCGTCGCTGCGAACACATTCGTCAGCGTCAATTCATTTGCTTCCGTTTACGTCTACGTATCGTCTTGAGCGTTTGCTTCAATCAGAATACGTATGAAACGGCTGGCGGCATAGGCGTAATAAGAATTACGCCATGCCACGATTGCATTTCCAAGGGACCTTAAAAGCTAGTATATAGCGGCCAAGCGTTTTCAGCAGACCGCTTCTTAGTTAATTATCCTAATTTGGGAGCGCGTCAGTGACGACCTTTTTTGCCGCAATAGAAATTGCAGTGATGATATTGATCGCCCTGTGGGCGAACAATCGTTTTAAGGACTATGACCGGCTGCCCATGCAATGGGGTGTATCTGGCAAAGCAACTTGGGGCGCGCCACGGAAGCTAGCGTTGGCATTTATGCCTTTACTTGCGACACTAGTGTCAGTGGCATTGGGGTTGGTCGCTAATAGTGCATCCCCTCATCCCGGGCAAGAACAACTCGCCGCCTTGGCAATACCATTAACGTTAGTAACGGCGATATTGTTGCAGTGCATTCACATCTTTGTGCTGGGAATAGCTTTACCCCCTAAACCATAAACCGTGGCGAACGCCTTGTAGCTGGGCTCTGTTGATGTCGGGAAAATAATACCTGTTGGCGAGGACTATTGGCAATTGCCCGCAGGCATGTTGGCTGCGTAGCAGCGATTCGAAAGGTTTATCGAGCATTGGGGTCATTTGTATTCCTAAGAATGCTCGACACAGTTGAAAGCCGTGGCCAAGAATATTTTAGCTATTCGATGAGTATAAAGCAGGGCATACTCCCTAGACAAAGGGCTCGACGTCTTCGGCGTGCAGAGCGCTTACCGAGAAAGCCGGCTTTATAGCTATTTGACGAGGCAGTCTCTGCGGATCAAAAACCGATGACCCGCTAACTTCGTCAACTATAAGCCTAAAAAACATAAACTGCATTGATATGGCCGACCCTTCTCTGCTAATCATTGCGTGGGAGTGCGCGTGCAGTCATCATCAGCATCACTTTTCCGTTCTGAGGTCGCGATCTCGCGATCAGAACGGCTATTCGGCGAAGTGACTGTAATGGTGCCTGCTTCATGGCAAACGATAGGCTTCTTGCTTTTTTTTGCACTGGTTACAGCGATCTGCTTTGCGGCGACAGCGAACTACGCCCGCGTCGAAATCTCGGCCGGCGTAGTAGTACCTACCGCCGGTGTCGTGCCGATCATTCCACAGCGGATGGGTGTAGTCGCGGGAATAGCAGTTCTCGAGGGCCAGAATGTACAGGCAGGACAGCCAGTCGCCTTCATTCGAATGGAGGAAGGTACAATCGTTGGTGGATCTGTTGGTCAACAAATTGAACAGGCGATCGGTCGACAGGACACAACCGTTCTTGCACAGCTGAGGGCGTCCGAACTGTCGGCAGCGGCGGGGCAGCAGCAATTCAGCGCGCAGCGCGCTGGCTTGGAAGCAGAGGTCGCTCAAATCGGGGCGCAGATTGCCTCCCAACAGGTCCTTATCGCAAATGCGAGGCGTGCGTACGACCAAGCTGAGCTGATCGCGGCACGCGGTTTCATTAGTCAGCGTGATCTGGAAGCTCGGCAGGACGCGGTTGTGGGGCGTGAGCAGGCAATGGCCCAGCTCAGCCAGATGCTCGCCGCGAAGAGATCGCAGCTGGCGGAAATCAAGCGAGCAGCTGAGCAGTCCCGTTTTCAGTCTGGTGCGCAAATTGCCGCCTTGGAAAGCTCGCGCGCGCAGATCGCGCAGCAGGCGGCAGCGGCGCGCGGTAACCGGGCCTACGCGATCGTGGCGCCGGTCAGCGGGCGGATCACAGCATTGACTGCCAGGGTCGGACAGCCCGCCACCACCCAAGTTCCCTTGATGACGGTCGTCCCCGCATCTTCCCGCCTCCGCGCCGAACTCGCGGTGCCTAGCGCCGCAATCGGGTTCGTCAAACCACAGCAGGAGGTTCGGCTAGCGATCGACGCCTTTCCCTTTCAGCGGTTTGGAACCGTGCGGGGCCATGTATCGGCGGTGGCAAGCAGCCCCGTCACCCAGCCCGGTGTCAGCGGGGTCGCCGTACCCTTGTATCCCGTGCTGGTCGAACTGGAGGCGACCAGCGTGACGGCCTATGGACACAAGGAGCCTCTCGTGCCCGGCATGACCCTCTCGGCGAGGATTGTAACGCAACGCCAGTCGCTGCTGCGGTGGTTGTTTGATCCGCTGTTCGCCGTTAGTCGTCGTTGATGATCCAAGCATCAGTGCTGGATCTCGGCCTTATCTCGCGGGCGCGGATCAAGCTCATTCGGCAAACGGAGGTGGCCGAATGCGGCCTTGCCGCCCTTACCATGATCGCAGGCTACCACGGACTCGATGTCGACCTCGGCGTGTTGCGACGTCGGTTCGCGCTGTCCCTGCGGGGCGCACCCCTGCGTGCGTTGATGTTGATGGCCGACCGCATCGGGCTCACCGCCCGCGCGGTCAAGCTGCCGCTCGACCAGCTCGGCAGCCTTCATCTCCCGGCGATCCTGCATTGGGATCTGAACCATTACGTAGTCGTGGAGCGCGTGAAGCGTGGTCGGGCGCTGATCCACAATCCGGACGGCCGTTCAAGCTGGATGCCGATTGGGGAAATTTCGCACCATTTTACTGGGGTGGCACTGGAGCTGCGTCCATCGAGTTCATTCGAGCGGGGCCGCCATCGCGAACGGCTGACCCTTGCGCAGATGCGGCAGGGCACTACCGGGTTGAAGCGGGCACTCGTCCAGATACTCGTCCTTAGCTTAATCCTGCAGGCATTCGTACTGGCGTCGCCTTATTACATGCAGATCGCGATTGACGACGCGCTGCCCTCGCTCGACTTGGACCTTCTCACCGTGCTCGCGGTCGGTTTCGGCCTGTTCACCTTGATCAACGTGGCGGCAGGCATCCTGAGGTCCTTTGTGTTGCTCGTGGCCGGCGCGTCCCTCGGGTTTGGTATCTCCGCCAGCGTGGCCCGGCGGCTGTTTCGCTTGCCAGTCGATTGGTACGAGAAACGGCACACCGGGGACGTGCTATCACGCTTCCAGTCGGTGGCACCGATCCAGACGTTGCTGACGCAGGGTGCCGCTGCTGGCGTCATCGACGGCGTGATGGCGCTGCTCACGCTTGTTTTGATGTTTTGGTATAGTTCCGCTCTAGCGCTTATCGCGGTTGCCGCATTCCTGATCTACGCGGTCGTGCGTGCGGTGACGTTCTCTCTGGAGCGCGAAGCCAACGAAGCCTCCATTGTGGCGCACGGCAAGGAGCAGACCACAATGATTGAGACGCTGCGCGGCATAACCACACTGCGTTTGTTTGGGCACGAGACATCACGTCATGCGTACTGGGTGACGCGCTTGGCTGATGCGGTAAATGCGCAGCTGCGCGTCTCTCGGATTGGCGTCTGGCAGTCAAGCAGCAACAGCCTGATCTTCGGCCTCGAAACAGTACTGACGATCTGGCTCGCGATCAGGTTTGTGATCTCCGGGAGCGGCTTCAGCGTCGGCATGGTGTTCGCCTACATTGCCTACAAGCAGCAGTTCCTCACCAAGACGGCGTCGCTGATCGACCAGACCATCGCACTTCGCATGTTAGGGCTTCACCTCGAAAGGCTGTCGGACATCGCTTTAGCCGACGAGGATGCAAGTTTCGGCGACAATCAGGACATTGAAAGCGACCTTCGGGGGCAGGTCGAGCTGCGGGGCGTTATCTATCGCTATGGCCCGACCGATCCGATCATTATCGAGAACGTCAACCTTTTGATCTCGCCAGGCGAGCATGTCGCCATCACAGGCCCTTCAGGAGGTGGCAAGACCACCCTTATTAAATTGATTTTGGGGTTAGTTGAGCCGAGCAGAGGAGAGGTACTCATCGACGGCCAACCCCTGTCGACCTTTGGCCGCCGCAGCTATCACCGGCAGGTAGCGTCGGTTCTGCAGGAAGACAACCTGTTCGCCGGTAGCTTTGCTGAAAACATCGCGCTGTACGACGAGCCGATGGACCTCGAGCGCGTCGTCGCGGCCGCGACCACCGCATCGATCCACGACGAGATCGTGCAGATGCCGATGAAATACGAAACTCTTGTCGGCGACATGGGGTCGACCATCTCAGGCGGACAGAAGCAACGTCTACTGTTGGCAAGGGCGCTTTACCGTAGGCCGAAGCTGCTCGTTATGGACGAGGGTACCGCTCAGCTCGACTCGGGACATGAGCGGGCCATCAATGCCGCCATCGCTAAAATGGGCATAACCCGCATTATTATAGCCCATCGGCAGGAGACGATCAGAATGGCCGACCGCATCCTTATTCTGCGCAATGGAAAGCTCTCGCAGGAGCTGCAATCGGGGGGCTAGCACGCATACGCCGGCGAAAGAAATTTTACGATCGCCATATATCAGGCCCATGACTTTCTCTCCTCGCGCGAACGATGCTCTACCGTTGAGCTGCGTTGAAAATTGGAAGTGGAACGCGATGACCGCCGGGATCGACCAATCGACGTTAGCGCGCCTCTGTGGCACAGGAACCTCGGCCACGACCGGCGGATTTGACGTGATAGTCAGGACCGCCAATGGTGACGTGGCGGCAAGCCACCCGCCCGGCCTCTTCCACGAAGAGGATGCGGTGCGTCGCTACCATATGGGGTGCGTTCAGGGCATGCTATACGGTTTGGTAGCCTACAGCCTTGCCGAAGAAGGCGTAATCGATCCCGACGGCATGGTCGGAAATTACCTTTCCGAACTGGGTCTACAGCCCGGAAGCCCGGGTGCTCACATGCGTGTACGCGACCTCCTGAGCCATTCCGCCGGATACTTTCTGCCGACCGGTAACCAAGCTCAGGCAATTTGGCGCGATTGGTCGAGCTTCACCGCTTTCCTCCACGCCAGCCCCCCCCAGTTTCCAGCGGGAAGGGTGGTCAGCTACGGCGGAGCGGAAGACGGCGTTCTCACGGGTTTGATCCGGCGCGTCACCGGTCGCACGCCCCATGAGGAAGTCCGACTACGCATCCTGGAGCCGGCGGGAGTTCCTGTCACCGCCGGCTACACTTCCTATGATTACCACCCTCTGACGATGACGTTGGGCGACCTGCTCGCGGTGGTCGAGCACCTGCGGACGTCAACTGGGCCATGGGCGACGGGTCGCCTGACACAAGCGCTCCCTCGCGACAGCGTGGCTGTGTACCGCAGCGCACGATCCGTTTCCCCTTTTTTCCCATCCGCGTTCAGTTGGGGTTTTGCCGGATTTGCCGATGGATTGTGGGGGCAGAATGGTCGCACCCACGACTACTGCGTCACCATACGGTTCGATCTGGAATCCGAGTTCATCCTGGCCTTGTCCACCGCCGGAACGGAGTTCCGACGCAACCGCCTAGCTAGGCGGATCACGGATGCGCACGGTCTTCGCGCTGAAGAGGCGGAGAATGCTGCTTTCATCGGCGCGATCCACGAAGTGAAGCGCGACACGATTGCAGGGCTCTATGCCGGCTCAGATGGACTCGCGGCCGAGGTGGCGATGCACGAAGGGGAGCTTCGATGCACGATCACCAAGAACGGCGTGCCGTTGAACGTCCAGCAAGGTTCGATCGATGCCGATGGGGGAATATTGGGATCAAAGAAATGGTGGATGCTCGGTATGGAGTTCTTCCCACATCCGGCTACCAGTTCTCCTTGCCTGATGTTCGGACCCCATGCCTTTGTTCGAACCAATCCGCCTGGGGCATAGCCATGGCCGATCCGTCGCCTGCACGACGTTGACCAGGTCTGCTGCTTCCGCCTCGTCTCTGTCGCGCAAACGGCCAGCTTGACCGGGTGCGGCAATAAGCGTTCACTGTCTTGTACTTTCAGGCAGGATCAGGCCCGCATGGCATCTGAACGATACCGATGTACGGTGGTTGTGCCCACGTTCAACCGGCGTATCCTCTTGGCGCAGACACTCACATACCTGATGGCACAAACGCTTTCCCGGGCCGATTTCGAGGTCGTCGTGGTCGATGACGGCTCCAATGACGGCAGCGACGAAACCGTTTGCGCGTTCGCCGATGATCTTCATGTCCGGTATCTCTGGCAGGAAGATCAGGGTTTCCGCGTTGCAGCGGCACGCAATCTGGGGATTGGGGCCGCCTGTTCGCCGCTTATCGTCTTCATCGACTCAGGAGTGATTGCGCACCCCAACTGTTTGGAACGCCATCTTGCCTCCTATGAAGGGGACCGGCGCTCGGCCGCGATCGGGTATGTCCATGGCATTCACTCGGGCCTCATCGACAGCCCCGCAGGCCCCTTTGTGCGGTCATCCCCCTTCGAGGCTGACAGCTTCCACGGGATCGACGCGCGAGAGGCCATCTACCGTTCATGCGACGACGATCTCTTGTCCTTGCCCGCACCATGGATGTTGTTTTGGACCTGCAACGTCTCCGCACCGACTGCGATGTTGCGAACTGTTGGCGGCTTCGACGAGAATTTTCGTAGCTGGGGCGGGGAAGACGTCGAATTGGCCTATCGCCTCCAGCAGTTCGGCTTGACCCTAAAGCTCGTAAGATCGGCCAGGGCGGCGCACCTCCCACATGAGTTCGCGCCTGAGGAGATGAAAAGGTCTGCACTTGGGAATTACCGTTACTTCGCGCGCAAGCATAGCATACCCATCGAACGGGCTATCATGGGCTCGGTGTGGCGGAACATCTACGAAGCGACGTAGAGATTTACGCTGCACGGCTGCATCGGACAATTTTCGCGTCACAAATGATCGCATGTTGAACGTGAACGGTGAGAATCATTGTGCAACGAGGCGGCCTCGCCGCGCAAATCCGACTGCACACCGTCGCCCGCTGGTAAGGGGCCAAACGGGATCGGTTCCGGCTAAGGGCGAAATGACCCCCGTTTATGATTGATCGCGCTACCATCCTCGGGCTCGTTCCGGACTACCCGCATCCGTCACTGGGTCTGGCCTCTCTCTAGGAACGGGCGTCGGATGAACCTGCCCCTTTATATACCGAGGATTACCTGTAGGCGCTTGCAATCATATCGGCGTCTGCTCGCAAACAGCCTGATTTCCTGCTCACGTTATCTGCCACTGGCGGGGAGCATTCTGCGCGAATTATCTGCCAGTGTGCTCGCCATCATCCGGCGCTGCTTGCAAACGGTATGGCGCGACAATTACGATCAGCGGAGCGCGTCAATTAGGATGAGCGCCTGCGGGCATGGCTTGGTCGGCTAATTGACGGGCTGCGTCAATTGGAAGGTGGAGCTGGGACAGTTTCGTTGGTGGTGAAGTCGGTGACGCGGGCCTGGGCGGTTTTGCGCCGGTAGCTGGCGGTGTTCATCTCGAGAATGATGGCGTGATGGACGAGGCGGTCGATGGCTGCGACGGTCATGGCGGGGTCGGGGAAAATGTCGTCCCAGGCACCGAACGGCTGGTTGGCGGTGATGAGGATGGAGCGGCGTTCGTAGCGGGCGCTGATCAGCTCGAAGAGGACAGACGTCTCCGCCTGGCTTTTCCTGACGTAGGAGAGGTCGTCGAGGATGAGCAGCCGGTACTTGTCGAGCTTTTCGATGGCGGCAGCCAGGCGCAGTTCCTGGCGGGCGGTCTGGAGTTGCTGGACGAGGTCGGTGGTGCGGGCGAACAGGACGCGGTGGCCGGCTTCGACCAGCGCATGGCCGAGTGCGGCGCTCATGTGCGTTTTGCCGACACCTGGCGGGCCGAACAGGAGGATGTTGGTGCCGGTGTCGTGTGGATCGGCGTGGAAAAGGGACCCCGGTAGCGGGGTGATCGGCGTCGAAAAAGGACCCCTCATCCCGGTGGTCTAGGCTGCACGCTTGGCGGTGTGTCAGGCGGCGAGATCGGGATGTTGGTATTGGAGACGGTGTTGAGGATCCGGCGCGAACACGCGGCGGGGAAAGCCATCAAGGCAATCATGCGAGACCTGCATCTGTCTCGCAAAGTAGTGCGCAAGGCGATCCGGTCGCCGGAGGCGGACATGGGCTACCGGCGCGAGGTTCAGCCGCTGCCCAAGCTGGGGCCGTTCCAGGCGCGACTGGACGCGTTGCTGGAGGAGGACGAGGCGCGGCCGCGGCGCGAGAAGCTGCGGCTCACGCGCATCCACGATCTGCTGCTGCGTGAGGGGTTTGACGGCTCGTACGACGCGGTGCGCCGCTATGCAGCGCGCTGGCGGCAGGTTCGGCGTCGCGACGTGATGGATGCGCCGGCGTTCATCCCGCTGCTGTTCCGGCCGGGCGAGGCCTATCAGTTCGACTGGAGCCACGAGGACGTCGAGATCGCGGGCAAGCCGATGCGGGTGAAGGTCGCGCATGTGCGGCTATGCGCGTCACGAACGATGTTTGTGCGAGCCTATCCCCGCGAGACGCAGGAGATGCTGTTCGACGCGCATGCGCAGGCGTTCGCCTTCTTCGGGGGCGTGCCGACACGCGGCATCTACGACAACATGAAGACCGCGGTGACGAGCGTGTTCACCGGCAAGGAGCGGGTCTTCAACCGGCGGTTCCTGGTCATGGCCAGCCACTACATGGTCGAGCCGACGGCATGCTCGCCGGCAGCCGGCTGGGAGAAGGGTCAGGTCGAGAACCAGGTGCAGACTGCACGCGGCCGGTTCTTCCAGCCACGCCTGCGCTTTGCCAGCATGGAGGAGCTGAACGGCTGGCTGGAGGCGGAATGTCGACGCTGGGCGGAGCTGCACCAGCATCCCGAGCAGAAGGAACTGACGGTTGCCCAGGCATGGGCTGTCGAGCGCAGCGTGCTTCAGCCCGTCATTGCGCCCTTCGACGGGTTTCACGAGAGCGAGCACGCGGTAAGCGGCACGTGCCTGATAAACTTCGACCGTAACCGCTACTCGGTCATGGCCAAAGCGGTGCGGCGCGCGGTCCAGGTGCGTGCCTATGCCGACCGCATCGTCGTGCGCTGCGACGGTGAGGTCGTTGCCGACCATCCCCGGTTCTTCGGTCGTGACCGGACCATCTACGACCCGTGGCACTATCTACCGGTGCTGGTGACCAAGCCGGGCGCCCTGCGCAACGGTGCGCCGTTCCAGGGCTGGGAGCTGCCGCCTGCGCTGTCACGACTGCGGCGCAAGCTGGGCGCCGGCGACGATGCCGACCGGCGGTTCGTGCGGGTGCTGGCGGCCGTGCTCGACGACGGGCTGGAGGCGGTGGAAGCAGCCGTGCGCGAGGCGCTGCTGGTCGGCGTCACCAGCGACGACGTCATCCTCAACATCCTGGCCCGCAGGCGAGAACCGCCACGACCGTTGCCCATCGTCACGCCCAAAGACCTGGCGCTTCGCCATCCGCCGCGTGCCGACTGCGGTCGCTACGACAGCCTGCGGGGCCTCCATGCAGCGGCATGAGATGATGACGGCGATGGCGGGGCTTGGCCTCAAGGGCATGGCCGGCGCCTTCGACGAAGCGGTGACCACCGGCCTGCAACGCAAGCGTACGACGATGGAAATCCTGACCGACCTGCTGCGTGCCGAGGCAACCCACCGCCATGCAGCGTCGGTCCGCTACCGGATGTCGGCGGCCAGATTGCCGGCGGTGAAGGACCTCGATGCCTTCGTCTTCGACGGCACGCCCATCAACGAGGGGCTCGTACGCTCGCTACACAGCGGCTCGTTCCTGGCGGGCCAGCGCAACGTCGTGCTGGTCGGTGGAACGGGCACCGGCAAGACGCATCTCGCTAGCGCCATTACAGCCAATGTCGTGCGGGAGGGCGCCCGCGGGCACTATTTCAACACGGTCGATCTGGTGAACCGGCTCGAGGAGGAGAACCGCCTAGGCAAAGCCGGCGCGCTCGCAAAACAGCTCTCCCGCCTCGATGTCGTGGTGCTGGACGAGCTCGGCTATCTGCCCTTCGCCCGCTCAGGCGGTCAACTGCTCTTCCATCTGGTGAGCAAGCTCTACGAACGCACCTCTATCATCGTCACGACGAACCTGGCCTTTGGCGAGTGGCCCACCGTCTTCGGCGACCCCAAGATGACCACCGCGCTACTCGACCGCATTACCCACCATTGCGACATCGTCGAGACCGGCAACGACAGCTGGCGCTTCAAGCATCGCAGCTGACGCCCGGGGCCACCGGCAGAAGACGCTTCGCGCTGGTTGCGCCTTCGGTCGGGCTACGCCCGCCCTACGACGCAACCAGCGCGAACGGCGCGCCCACCATACCCGTCACACTGCTCGACGAAGGGGGTCCCTTTTGGACGCCGATAGGGGGTCCTTTTTGGACGCCGATTGACACCGGTGTCGAGCCAGCTATCGCCGGCGGCCAGCGCATTGATCCGGGCGAGGCTGACCATCGGCATGGCGGCGAAATCGAAGGTGTCGATGGTCTTGCCCGGGGGCAGACGTGCGTCGGCCAAATGACGCGCGGTGCGCCGGTTGGCACGCTCGGCGACCTCGTGCTCGAGGAGCGTGGCGAGCGTCCGTGCGGCGGGCCAGCCCTCGGTATCGGCGGTGTCGCCGATGCTGGTCCACAGCCTGGCGACGGTTGGCAGACGCAACTCGGTGAGGAGCAGCGGCAGGCGGGCGGTGTCGGTGGTGAGGGTCACGCCGCCATCTCCATGCTGGTCGCCGTCAGCAGCCGGTCGTAGCTGTCGGCTCCGGGCATTTCGACATGGACGGACGGGACGCTTGCGCTGGCGGGCATGAAGCGGCCGCACAGATCGGCAAGGTCGGGGAGCTCGCCGTCATCGAGGATGACGTCGAGCGCGCGGGCGAGATCGGCTTCGACGCCCTGGTCGTGAGCGAGTGCGAGCAGGCCGACCATGGTCCGACCCGCGTCCCGCGCGGACCTGACTGCGCTGAGCGCCTCCCATGCTCGCCGATATGCCGGTCGGGGCCAGAGCGCGTCGCGATAGCTGAGCCCGGCGAGCGCGCCTGGTTTGGCGCGCAGCGAGGCGATGACGTGTCGATAGTCGACGACGTGCGTGGTGGTGCGCCCCGCCTTCTTCGACGGCGCCCGACCGCGCGGCAGCGTCACCACCAGTGCTGCACCCAGGAACGCCTCGATGCGCTCGTCATGGACGCGCAGATGCAGGCGATGCCCGATGAGGCGCGAGGGCACGGTGTAGAAGGCGTGGCGGAACGAGAAGCCGGACGAGCTGGTGACCCGCACGCTGGCTTGGTCCCACGTTGCCGGTGATGCAGGCGGCAGCGGCCGCAGGTGCGCCCGCTCGATCTCGATCTCGTCGGCGTGCCGCTTGTTGTGGTCGGCGATGACGCCGCTCACGAAGGTGCGATAGTCGTCGAGAGTGGCAAAGTCCGTCGAGCCGCGCAGCAAGAGCGCCTGCTCAATACGGCTCTTTACATGGCCGTGCCGGCTCTCGATGGAGCCGTTCTCATGCGCGACGCCGCGGTTGTTGCGGGTCGGCACCATGCCGTAATGCGCCGCCAGTGCGGCGAACCGGCGGGTGAGGTCTTCCACGTCGTCGGCACACAGGTTGCGGAACGCGGCCGACAGGCTGTCGGAGCGATGCTCGTGCGGCGCGCCTCCCAGGATGGTCAGCGACCGCGAGAGCCCGGTCGCCAGCGCGGTATAGCTTTCTCCGCCGAGCACGACCTCGGCGTGCTCGAAGCCCGAATACACCAGCGCGAAATGGTAGAGCCGGTGGGCGAGCGGGACGCCCGCGACGTGAACGCCAAGCTCAGCCATATCGGTGAAGTCGGACAGCCCCATCCGACCCGGGCTGTGCGTCTGGGGAAACATGACCTCCTTCTCCGGACCATTTAGCGCCTTCCATGCACGCATGCGCCGCTCCAGCGTGCGCCGGATGGCGGGGGTGATCCGGTCGGGATGACGGCGGTCCAGCTCGCCCAGCACCGTTATCGGCCGCAGGCCGGGCGCCGCTTCGAGCATGGGAACGACGGTTTGGTCCCACAGCCCTTCCAGTGGGTCGATGCGGGTGCGATAATGGCGCGCCTTCTTATGCGCCGACGGTGGTCGAGGGGCACGCTCGATGCGGTGGCCGGTCGCGACGGAGATGCCGGCCATGGCGGCAGCGGTGGTTTGCGGGCGGGTCAGGCGAGCAGTCATGTAGAGCCTCACTTGCTGGTCGTTGATGTGTCTGCCCGGCATCGTCCCGCCCCCTCGCAGAGGCGAAACGCGCTGGGTCCGACCCGCAGGTAAAGCCGAAGCGGTTGGGGGGTCTGCTTCCGCTCGGGCTACGCCCTCCCGGAAGCAGACTCCCCAACCGCTCATCCTAATTGACGCTCAAGCGCTCATCGTAATTGTCGCTGGGTAAAACGGGGCGTTGTGCTCACGCTCCCGGCCAATGGGTTCTCTAAACCCGTCGCCGGCAGGCGCTTTTGCGAGGCGGGTTTCCAAAACAGTTCTGGCAAGCGGCGGGCCGCAGAAATGCGTTGCGGTCATGGCCCGCCGGCAAGGTCGTCAGAAAGGAGGGTTTTTGCAGATCGCTGCAAGTGGCTCATGATGGGCGCGGACTACCCCGCGATGGACAGACCCCATGACCAGGACCGAAATGCTGGCGATCATGAAGCGCCTCAACGCCTATGCCAATGCACTGCTGCTCACCGGCGCATCCGACATCGATCTGCTGGGCGGCATGTTCGACGTCATGCCCGAGTTCAAGACGCTGCTCGATGCCGGATATGGCGGCGAGATCGAGGCGAACGCAGCCCGCTTTCCCGGCCTCCATCGCTACGCCGTCATGCTCTCCAATGTCGCCGAGGGGATCGCGGACGGCTCCATACGCGTGCCGCGCTGACCGGCGCCGCTCCGCTGGCCGATAATGTGAGCACGAAGTTGTAAATGCGAGCAGCGCCGGATGTTGGCGAGCACATTGGCAGATAGGGTGAGCAGAACGCAGCACCCATTGTCGCTTAAATCGAGCAGAAAACAGCCCTGTTGGCGAGCAGAACCCGCCACGTTTGCGAGCGGCTACAATTACCCATCACAGTCGGGTGCCTGCGGCACGCCGCCCAAGGCTATGCAGTTAATGCGCGGGCACCACTCAAGCAGCCGTATCTAAAAGTTAAAAGGATTTACCTTTTAACATCTCTCTTATTTTGACTCGAACTGGATGGTCTATCTTCCGTGGAACCGGATGCATAAAAAATGCAGTAGGGCACTTCATAGCTTTACTCAAATCGCTAACTCGCCAATCTACTTTCCATTTTATCCAATCTAAAGAGCATGGGTTAATTGAAACCTCGCACCCACCCGCCTTTGCCAAAGTCGGAACAAAGATCTCCTCTGAGGCCCATATCCTTGACGTCGCTATTAAATTAGAAAATGATTTTGTTCTCATCAAAGATGCGGTAATAGTTGCCGCATTTTTCCCTATAACTGCTCCCGGCCAAAACGTCCAATATACAAAGCTTCTCATTTGCGGGTCTATTTTAGAGAATAAGTCGAGCCAACGCCGACGTTCTCTATGAGCGCAAATTGCCATGTCAAAACTGTGCTGCGGCCCATGATATATTGGATTAGACGACAATACGCCTATTTCCCCTTTTAAACTACGAGAAATATGTTCAGTATAGCCGCTTCTCAACATGAGTTGATCTGAGTCGACTACTGTAATTATATCATATTCAATATTTTCCAAGTGATAAACACATTCTACAAAGCACTCATGAAGACGCCCCCATTTCATGGGATGCGGCTTTGGACAGATAATAACTTTTTCGGAAATGAGATGCATCAATTCCTTAACGAACGAGGTATTATCGCTCCCATCGTATATTATAATATAAGAAAATTTATCAAAGAAGCGCAAATTTTCTATAAGATCGAAAATACACTCAAGTTCCTCATGAACAAGAACCATATAAACATTTTGCAATTTTTTACACTTCGTCATATTGTAGTCCATACTGCGCAAGGGTCGTGGCGGCGTCACCAACAGCCAGTAACTGATCTAGCAACTCGTACGGTACCGCAGGCTCTTTGTGTCGGGACATATGGGATTTTCTTCTTTCCCATTATGCCCGCCTGCATACCGAATGCCTGACAGTCCCGAAGGATCATAAATCTGGCTGATGTGCGACACCGTAATCCGGAACCGCACCCTCCGCCGCAGCGCTTAAGTCAGGTACCGCGCCATTGCCCCGCATGGATCGATAAACCGTGCCACGCGAGATCCCAAGCTGTCGCGCGATGTGGGCAGGCCTGACGCCTTCGGCCGCCAGCCGGCGGACAGCGTCGGGATCGATGCGGCGTTTGCCGCCCTTGTAGACGCCGCGCGCCTTGGCCGCAGCGATCCCCTCCGCCTGCCGCTCCTTGCGCAGGTTCGTCTCGAACTCGGCGAAGACGCCCAACATGTCGAGGAACGCCTTGCCTGCCGCTGTGCCGGTATCGATCGGTTGCTCGGTGGCTTTAAGCGCCACCCCCCTGCCCTTCAGTTCGTGGACGATATCCTGCAGATCCTTCATCGACCGCGCGAGGCGGTCGATCCGGGTCACGACCAGCGTGTCGCCCGCGCGCAGGAAGTCGAGCAGAATCTGCAACTCGGTGCGGGCACCGCGTTCCGTGCCGGACTTTTTCTCCGAGCGGATCGTCTGGCACCCCGCCGTGCGTAACGCCGCTTCCTGGATTCCTAAGTCCTGATCCGTAGTAGACACGCGCGCATAGCCGAAAAGCGTCATCGAGGCCCTTTCTGTTCGATCAGCCTCTAGACCGTCCAAGCCAACTGTTCAATATCACTGCGAACGACCCTGATCGAACGCCGAAGATGTATCGGCGTCTATGTACCATCACGGTATACCCAAATTGACGCAGATATGCTGACATGCCAATTACGGTTGGCTCTTGCGACGTTTGTGCCATATGCTCCGATGTGGCATGGTGCGATCTAGCACTTATGACTAGGAAGTGACGGTGACTATACAGACGATCGATATCCGAGTGGCCAGCAATGGACGCATGGTCCTGCCAGCATCGGTGCGTAAGGCCATGGGCCTACATGGTGACGCTAAGGTCATCCTGACGATTGAGGACGATGAGGTGCGCCTGTCCCCGATCGGGCACGGCGTATCGCGTGCGCAAGCGCTCTATCGCGAACATGCCAAACATGCGCGGACGACTGATGATTTCCTGAATGACCGGAAAGCAGAAGACGCCGCTGATCTCGGAGAGGCTGCATCAGTCGAAGAGGATCGAAACATACAATGACATCCGTCGTCCTTGATGCATCCGCTGTGCTGGCGCTGGTTCGGGATGAACCTGGTGCCGACAAGGTCGCCCCCCATGTCGGGCGTGCTGCCATCTCGGCGGTCAACCTCCAGGAGGTCATCAAGGAGCTGCTGCTTAGTGAGCTCGACGAGGCTACCACCCGCGAACTGCTGGACGAGCTTCGCCTTGACGTCCGCGCGCACGACGTGGGTGCGGCTTATGCGGCTGCCGGCCTGCACGCCCACACGCGCCAATACGGTCGTGGTCTGGGTGATCGGTCCTGCCTGGCGCTGGCCATGCAACTCGGCGTCCCGGCCCTTACCGCCGATCGCGAATGGAAGAAGGTGAAGGTCAAGGGACTACGGATCGAACTGATACGCTCCTGACTTAACCTGCAGATACCTCTCAGCGCAGCTACCCGAGCAGGAAGTCTATGTCCTCCTGCGTCAGTCCGGCTGAGGTCGCCGCCTCGTCGCTCCACAGTGCGTCGGCGAGTGCGGCCTTGCGGTGTTGTAGATCGAGTATCTTCTCTTCGATCGTGCCACTGGCGATCATGCGGTAGACGAACACCGGCTTGCGCTGGCCGATGCGGTGCGCGCGATCGATCGCCTGCGCCTCCACCGCCGGGTTCCACCATGGATCGTATAGAATTACGGTGTCAGCGGCCGTCAGGTTCAGCCCCGTGCCGCCCGCTTTCAAGCTGACGAGGATCAGCGGTACTTCCCCGGCCTGGAAGCGGGCAACCGGCGTCCGGCGGTCCCTGCTCGTGCCGGTCAGCTCGACCCAGCCGTGACCCAGCCGATCGAGTTCCGGCTTGATAAGATCGAGCATGGACGTGAACTGGCTGAACAGGATGATCCGCCGTCCTTCCGGTATCAGCTCACCCAACAGCTCGATGAGGCGCTCGAGCTTGGCCGAACCCGGCGGCTTCGTGCCGCAATCAGGCAGCAGCCGCGGGTCGCAGCACACCTGCCGCAACCTGGTGAGCGCGGTCAGGACCATGATCTGTGCGCGCATCAGCCCGACACGCGCGATCTCGTCACGCACGCGCTGCTGCATCAGGATGCGTTGGCTCTCGTGCAGCGCCATCTGCGCGGTGGCAGGTACGACCGCGACCTGGATGACGGATTTGGCCGGCAAATCGGGTGCCACGGCGTCCTTGGTCCGGCGCAGCATGAACGGCCTGATCTTTCGTGCCAGTCGGGCGCGCGCCTCGCCGTCAGCGTGCTTCTCGATCGGGGTGCGATACAGCCGCTGGAAGTCGCGCTGCGATCCCAGCAGACCCGGCACCACCAGATCGAACAGCGCCCACGCATCGGTCAGCCGGTTCTCGACCGGCGTGCCGGTCAGCGCGATCCGGCGCTGAGCCTGCAACCGTTTTGCCGCGGCATGGCTGCCGGTACGCGGGTTCTTGAGCACATGCGCCTCGTCGAACACGACGAGTGCGAACGTCTCTCCGGCGAGAATGTCGACATCGCGCACCAGCAGCGGATAGCTGGTCAACACCACGTCGCATCCGCCGATCGGGATAGTCGCATCGTGGCGGCCGGCGCCGTGCCGCACCAGCACCGACAGGCCAGGTGCGAAGCGCGCGATCTCTGCCTGCCAATTGGGCAGCACCGAGGTCGGCGTGACGATCAGTACTGGGCCGGCGTCCTTCGCCTTGCGCGACGCGATATGCGCCAGCGTCTGCACGGTCTTGCCCAGCCCCATGTCATCGGCAAGCAATCCGCCGAAGCCGGCACGGGCCAGCGCTTCCAGCCAGTCGAAGCCGGTCTGCTGATATGGCCGCAGCGTGGCTGTGAACCCCGTCGGCAGCGGCGTCGGCGCAAACCGCAGCTGCGTCAGCTCGCGCGCCAGTTGCCGCAACGCGTCGGCACCGCTCCACGCCAGCGCCGGCGTCGTCGCCTCCAGTTCCCCGAGCAACCCCATGTCGAGCCGCGAGAACCCCGACCGACCGCCAGCTCCGACCGGCGTCGCATCGTTCGCGGCCAATGCGAGCAGCGCCCGCAGCACCGGCAACATCGCGGCAGCCGGCACCGTCACGACCCGCCCGTCACCGAGCGCCACTGGCAGCAGGTCATCCGCGTCGGCAAGGTCGCGGCTCAGCGCGTCGAATTCACCGGCATCGAATGTCGTGAGCATCTGTCGCAGCGCGGGAACGAGGTCGATCCGTGCCCCGTCCACGGTCACGCCCAGTTCGATATCGAACCAGTCGATCCCGGACGGCACCACCTCGGCGGACAGGCCTTCCACCTCGACCGGCAGTACACGCAGCGGAAAGTCTGCCGTGGCCTCGACGCGCCAGCCCTCAGCGCGCAGTGGCTCCGCCTCGTAGATCAGGAACGAGGTGAAGTCCTCTGCCGATGCCGGCAGATCGGGCACCTGGTCCCACCCCTGCCGCGCCACCGGAGCGGCTTCATCAAAGTCGTGAAGCGGCATCAGCCCGGCGAGCATCAGGCGGTTGAACGCCGCGTCCTCCGCATCCTCGTCGCGCGTGAAGCGGATGAGCGCGTCGCCTTCGCGTAGCAGCAACGTCCGATCGTTCGTCACAGGGTCGACGATGATCCCCTTATAGTCGAAGCTCACCCGGGCGAGCGCGCAAGGCACCTGCATGCGACGGTCATAGCCGTAGCGTGAGCGCGACCAGCTTTCGATGGCAACCTTGTCGATGCACAGTGACACGACCGGAACCGGCGCGATCACGCCCAGGTCCCGGATATCGGGGGCGACAGGCGCGGGCACTTCCCCCGGCACCAGATCACTCCAGCGCGCTGCCAGCCCCGCGACCGCTTCCGGGCCGACAGGCGGCAGTCGCAGCAGCTGCTCCGCCATCACCGTGGATACCCCCAGGTCGAGCGGGGTGACCGCCCCGCCGACCGTATCGATCAGGACCGGTGGAGCAGACAGCGCCACCACGCTGTCCGAGCCGATGCCGTCGACCGACAGCCGCATATGACCGAGATCGTCGTGCATCCACGTCAGCCGTGCCGTCGCTGCCGCCTGTGACGACAGCACCGGCCCGCGTGGGTTCTCCCAACGCGATCGACCCGTCGCGATGATGCGTTCGAGCAGGTCGGCGCCCCCTGCCCCGCACAGGCACCCGTCATGATCGGTGTCGCCGAGCCGCTGCTGCAGCCGGCGAACGATCAGGCGATCCTCGTCACTCATATGCGCCGGGCTGCCGTAACCGGGGTAGAGGCTGCCCGCGTACACTTTGGTGCCGCTGCCGGTCGGCTTGCCGCCGACATCGAGCGCAACATCGACCGGCTCGATGATCAGCCGCAGCGCACAACCCGGCGACGTCATCGCTGCCAGCGGCCGCTTCTTGGATAGCCTTGCGGTGCCGGAGACCGCTTGCACCTTCACGACATACAGGATGGCACGAGCGGCCGGATATAGTTCGGTGCCATGCCGTTCGATCAGCGGCTTCATTGCTGCCGCCCATTGCGCCAACGCTGCCGGTAGCGGTTCCACCGTCTGGCGTGGTGCCGCATGATCGACCGGGCTTCTCCTCCAGCCCGACTTCGCGTCGCTGGCATCGTGTCTTGTGGCCGTCTTCGCAGCCTGTAGCGCGAACAGAACCGCCGCGGCATGTTTGCAACCGATCGCGACCGGGCACGTGCAGGATGTCGTGACGCTTGCATCCGGGCGAAAGCGAAGCTCGACAAGGTAAGGGGTGCGCGCCGTCCCCTTCACCGCCGCGGAAACAACCGCCCCGTCCGCGCCGCCTTCCAGCCGGCCGACACGGCCACTCCGCCAATACTCTCGCCCCGCCTCCATCATCCGCGCGTTCGTGATGGCGCGGGATATGATGGCATCTGTAACGCCGGGCAGCATGGTCGACAGATTACCTTGCCCATCGCCGGCGGGCCAGCCGTACGAGCGTGGCGACTTCATGTACGGCGTCGACGGAGTCCTCATCTACCGTCGAAACTCCCATCAGCGGGTGAAGGGGGATCTAAGGCAAGAGGTCATGCGTGATTGACAGCTCAGACCGGAGCGGTTCACCATCACTAGAAAGTAATCCGCCATGGCGGCATCGACGACTAGGGAGACGAGGAAATGGCACGTACGGCGACGAAGCGCGGTAAGGACGAGACAAAGGCTGCCGAAAAGAAAGTCGAGAAGACCGGCAAACCGGCGGGCGGTGCGCGCGGCGGCATAACAGCCCCTGTGACCCCTTCGCCGGAACTGGCCGAGATCGTCGGAAAAAAGGACCTGCCGCGCAGCGAGGTAGTTAGCAACGTCTGGGCATACATCAAGAAGCACGATCTGCAGGACGCCAAGGACCGGCGGCAGATCAACGCCGACGATAATCTGGAGAAGGTGTTCGGCAAGAAATCGGTGAGTATGTTCGAGATGAACAAGCATCTCAGTCGGCACCTTACCACACCAAAGGGCTGATTGGATCACGGCGTCTGGATTGACCCAGATTCGGTCATGGAGAGCCCCATGCTTGCTTCCAGCTTCTTACATCGGTTTGTATTGATAACGGAAGGGAAGCGGCCGCCTTGCCAAACCGGGAAGATGGCTATCTTTAACTCTCATGAAAGCTGCGAACAGCCCACGGCTGGGATTTGCCATGCGGCGGTGACCGGAGCAGATTTTGGAATGTTCACTACGACAGCGGACGTGGTCGCATGACTAACACCTCGGCCGGCCGCAAACGACCAACCCATGGTGGTGTATGCTACCCCGTTGATCTAGGTAGGACGTGCTGATGTTATGGGCGTGGGCGCTTATGCGCTTGCGCTCATGAGGTGCCGCCTCTATCGTTCGCTGCGTTCGACGTGGGGGCCTGATATTGCTTTTGAGCCTCTTCTGTGGCGCTGGTGGCCTAGATCTCGGGTTCGAGAAGGCCGGTTACGATGTCGGCCTCGCCTTCGATCTTCGGAAGGATGCGATTGCGTCCTACAACCGCAATCGTCCTGATCCCGCTCATGGTCATGTGCAGGACGTCTCGAGGCTTACGCTTCCCTTGCTCGACAAATTGCACGGGTCGAAGTTCACGCCGGAGGGTGTCATCGGCGGCCCGCCCTGCCAGAGCTTCAGCCGTGCGAACACCGTGCATCTCGACGCCGATCCGCGGCATTCGCTCCCGCTTGCCTACGCTGACCTCCTCAAGCGCCTTAATAGGCGCAAGCCCGTCAAGTTCTTTGTCATGGAGAACGTCACGGGGCTCATGACCGACCGTCACAAAGATCGGTTGCGACGGATGGAACGCAGGTTCGAGGCGGCGGGCTTCTCAGTCAGCAAGGCGATTCTTCTGGCCACCGACTATGGCACCCCCCAAATAAGGGAGCGACTGTTCGTCGTTGGAGTGAATACTGAGCTGTATGGAGGCGAAACCTGGCAAGCCCCGGATAAAGTGATCGCCGAACCCGGCGTGCTCACGGTGAAGCGGGCCATTGGGCACCTGCCGGACGCGACCAAGTTCGAGAAGCACCTGACCCCGGCCGATATCGCGCACCATCCCAACCATTGGTGCATGCAACCTCGCTCCCAAAAATTTTCGACGGAGGGCGCGCTAACCCCGGGTGATGGTCGAAACCGTAGTTTCAAGACGCTGGCTTGGGAGAAGCCAAGCCTGACCGTTGCCTACGGACACCGCGAAGTGCACATCCACCCCACCTGCACGCGTCGTCTCAGCGTGTATGAAGCGATGCTGTTGCAAGGCTTCCCGGAAAAGTACGTGCTGCAGGGCTCACTATCTTCACAGATCGTGCAGGTGAGCGAGGCAGTGCCGCCTCCGCTCGCCCATGCCGTCGCGGGATCCGTCAAAGAGCTCGTCGGCACTCTCGACGCCGCGCGAGAAGTGAGCCTTTTGAAGGGCGCCCCGGTCCTGAGAGACGCGGCCTAGCCACCGCACTATCGGAACGCAACTATGTCGTCGGTTCAGGCGGCATCGTCCAGGATCAAAGGCCTTACCGGAAGGGTCCGGAGCCACTCCCGCCACTTCGGAATGTCGTAGTTCGCGGCCGACAGCAGCTTCTCCGTGCCGGCGACCGCCTCAGCCCGGATACCCTGGTCCGAAGCGATTGCCTGATCCAAGTCCCACAGCTTCTTGACCCGTGAGACCATCCCAAGCGCGTGGCTCAATTCAACCGTCGGAAGAGGAGTTCCCCCGCCGGCGCTTGGAGCGAGGACGTTGAGACCCTTGGGGGTGATGCGGAACGCCAGCGACAGCATGTCGGGCTCGTCGCCCGACACCTTGTATGCGAACGCGCTGGCGAGCTCGACCTTCGTGCGTATATTCTGCTGAGCATGGTAGAAATGGAGCAGGTATTTGCTGAGGCCAACGGAGAACAGCTTGAGAAATCTGAGGTTCTGAACCGTCCAACACCCCGCCAAGTCGGCCGCGATCGTGGCGACCTCCGCCCCTATACATTCGGCGAGAGGGACCGAGAACTCCTCTTGGTGGACGTCGATGTTTCTCATGATCGCGTACTGCAATTTGGTCGCGGGGTTTCCGAGCAACGCCACGTTTGCACGAGTAGTGATGAACAGTAGCCAGGGTTCCTGGGCCCAAAGCTGGTGTTCGAGGAGCTTTTCAATAGCCTCGAACACCGAGCCTGTGCGTCCTTCGGGCTTGTATCCAAGGTGGTCGCAGGCATCAATGTTGATCACATCGAAGACCCCCCGTTGACGTAGCCGTTCCGCGGCGTGCGTTCCGGGCTGGGCGATGTCCTCGAGCCTGTCGCGGAGTATCTCGGCGCGATCGGAGATGCTGCCGGCCTGACGGAGGGCGGATTCCGCGAGGAGGTATGCACCGGTCAGGTCGACCTCGCCCTTGGCCTGATCCTCGTAACCGGAATCGAAACCGAAGTACTCGATCCTCGTCCCCATTTCTGCGACGGCCTCGGCGAGGACGCGCACATCTAGTAGATCCGCGCCAGGCAGGGTGAAGTAGCGAAGGCGTTCGCGTCCCTGACCTTGGCGATGTTCGGACAGCAGCTTCCTCACCAGATCAGCCCATTGGTAGTCCCGCACGATCTGCTTCACGGGATGGTGCCAAGGAGCGAAACTCGTGCGGTTGGCGGGCGTGGAAACGACAGTCTGCCGCTTATCAGTTCCGCCAAACACCGTATTGACGAAATCCTCCTCCACGTACCCGTCTTCGACGTAGGCCGCCTCGTCGTTTTCCGCAGAGGCAGTCAGAGGTGTTACCTTGATCTCGTCGCCTCCGGCTTCCACAACCGGGTTTCCGCCGGTGCCGCGATCCGGGGCGCTCACTTCTCGGAACTTACGAAGACGGCGAAGATCGCCTCGATGATCTGCTGCTGCTCGTCATACGTCCTGTTTTCGAAGACGTCGTAGGCGGACAGCACCTGCGTCAGCGCGGCGATCTGCCTTTCGCCAGTGGAGCGATCCCCGGGCTTGCCGGCAGGCATGGGCGGCCTGACGATGGCCAGGGCGCCCGCCCCCCTTGCCTGTGCCGCCTGCTGCCGGTTGTCGACCAGAGACACGACGGGAAGCGGACTGCTCCCCTTCCGGGCCTGCCAGACCTGCTCAACCCGCTGGGTAAGCAGGCTACTCGCGGCCTCGGCCTCCCCGGCCTTCCGCACGTCACGCAGCTGCGCCGCCTCATCCTTAAGCCTGTTCGTCAACTGACGAATAGCGCCATGAAACCACAGTGTGACCAGCTGGAGGTGAGGATGCGCGAAGTTGAACGATTCGCGGTCGATGTTGAGTGCAGCGTCGAGGCCACGCTCAACGAAAAGCTCGGAGGTGATCTGGCGCAACCGCGTCTGCTCCGAGACCTGGTATTTGAAGAACGTCTGGTCAAAGAGGGCCCCGCTAGCTCCCCTGATCCTCACGAGGACGCCGTTGTTCTCCTTCGGGATCACCCGACCCGTCCAGAAGAGATATGCGTCTAGGGAGAGCTCGCCGCCACGCTGCTGTAGCGGAACCCTAGTCAAGTCTGGCTCGTAGTGACCGACGAAAAGGACGGCCTGCTCCAGGCTCTTGGCGTCCGCCTTGTAATATTTGAACCGTATCGGCCGCTTCAGGAGGACGCCGTCGATGAGCACTTGGAAGCCGCCTGCCGGGTCGAGCCCCGCCTCCAGCTCAGGGTTGCCGGCCACCTGCTGGCGCACCGCCTCCCGCACGGTTTGGCCGGGATCAAGCCTGAGTGGCTGGCCGCGTCCTCGCTCCTTGGTGATCCAGAACGGCGCGACGTTGTCGTCCGCCGTGAGGTCGAAGGGATGTTTGTCGACGTATGGCACAGGAGCCGAGAGACCAAGGCTCCAGATCATCTCGAGGTATGTGTCGAGCGTATTCGCGAGATCGGGCCGGTCGAGCCGTGAGAACTCTCCTTCCACGGCGTCTATGAGCTTGGCCATCCGGACGTCGGCGGGATCCTGGATGCTCCAAGGCAGCTTCGGCTCCCGTGATAAGAGCACCGGACTATTCGACGGATCCGTGATCTTCTCAATGAAGCCCGAGTGGTAAGTCGGTGCTTCGGCTCGCATGCTCGTCCAGGTGTCAAGGTCGCCGGCCGCGAGGGCCGCGTCGCGTTCGGCAACCGCCTGCCAGCGCTCCGCGCTGCGAAGGATGTCGCGGACCAGCGGCTTGACATCGTCCAGAATGATGTCGGTGCCATGGGCGTCTATATCACCCGTATGTTCGCGCCGTATGAAGACGTCGCCGCTGATGTAATCGTCGCTTTCCTCGGCCTCGACCTGATTTCCGCCATCGTCCGAGTAGGCGCGTAGCTTGATCTCGGCGAGCAGACGGTAAGGCTCGCCCTTCACCTTGGTGATGATCTGGAAGCGCCGGGACAGCTGGCTAATCGAGAAGAGGCCGATCCCGATCTTGCCGATCAGCGGTCTGCCGGCCGGCGTGCGGTCCTTGTCGGCGGCGTTCGTGATCCCGAGGTCGACGCCCTCCTTGCGCCGCTTTGCACTGCCTCCGATGTTCTTCAGCAGTCGCGTCAGTGTTCCGTGCGACATGCCGAGGCCGTTGTCGCGGACGTAGATGCGGGAGAAGCGAGGGGCGTCGGTCAGGATCGTGACGCTCGATGCATCGGCGTCCCAGGCATTTGATATGAGTTCGCGCAGAGCAGAAGCGGGCTGACGGTAGATGCCATCGGTGACGCGTGCGATGACTCTGTCGCTCGCCTCGAGCTTCGTCTGCACGACCTGACCCTCGTTGGCGGGATCGCCCAGCCAACTGTCGAGTTCCTCCGCTTGTCGTACAAGAACTGGTTCGCTCACATCGCCCCCTGAGCCGAGTCACCGTCTTATACGGCGATGGCCATCATAGCCAAGGGTATCGTGATCGACGCGTCTAGTTCATGCGGCTCGAAGCTGGGCCGAGCAAGTCAGTCAATCTAATCTGCAGAACGGCGGGGTGTTCGTCTCGCAGGACCTGACGATGAGGACGTGGCAACCCGCTTTCACCCACCTGCTGACGTCGCAGGCCAGCGACCGGCAAATGAACTCACGGCAGCTAACCCCGGTCTGCTCTCGGAGAGCTGCCTATCCGATATTTACCAGAAATGCAGCCGTTCCGCTTCAAGGTTTAGGCCCCCTACCCTGCCTTGTTCGCCTCGATGACAGTTCTACCAGTCTTTGTTAAGTATACCCTCAACGTTCCTTCTCTGGTCGGTCCGATTTGCGCCGCAAAGGAACGTCAAGAATTTGGCTCAGATTGACCCGTTGGTCCGCCTAAAGTCTTAATCAAGGAATACCAAACGGCACCCTATCAAACGGCACCGCAGAATCCCCAATGAGGGTCGAAGCTCTACTTTTTGTCTCTGCCTTAAGTGCGCCCGCGAGGCGGTGTAGGCGCATTGCAGTTCACCGCTTTCGACTGTCCAATAAGGATCGAATATTGGGTAAGGATCAGCCTTCTCAAAGCCCGCCTGAAACATTCAACACGCTTAGGCAGTCACTTTCTTTGCGGTGCCGGCGGTGATCCGGTTGCGGCCAAAGCCGATCGCCAGCAGCGCCGCCATGACAAGCTGCGCCGCGATCCCCTCTGTTGTTGGATAGAGGCCGAGGATTTCGACGCGCGGGAAGCCAAGGACCGGGTTGACGGGCAGCCAGCCTGCTTCCTGCAGGGCGGACACGCCCTTGCCGATCAGCACCACGGCCAGCAGTGCCATCAGTGCCGAGCTGTAGGCGAAGAACTTCCCGAGCGGCAGCGTGCGGCTGTAGCGCATCATCCCCCACGCAATGACGGCGAGGACCGCAACAGCCGAGGCCGCTCCCGCCAACACCGATCCGCCGTTCCCTCCCGTCCATATCGCTGCGTAGAACAGGATCGTCTCGAAGACCTCGCGGTAAACTACGACGAACGACAGGCCGAACAGGAACCACGCCGATCGCGCGTTGAGTGCTGTCGTCAGTTTCTCGCGGATGTAGCGTTGCCAGGCATCGGCGCTGCTCTTGCCGTGCATCCAGATGCCGACCCACAACAGCACCAACGCGGCGAACATCGAGCCGAACCCTTCCGTCAGTTCGCGACTCGCGCCGCTGATCTCGACGGCATAGGTGGCGACGGCCCAGGTCGCGGCGCCGGCAACCAGCGCCGCGACCCAGCCGCCATGCACATAGGGCATCACGTCGCGGCGTTCGGCCTTGCGGAGGAAGGCGAGCATGGCGACGACGATCAGCAGCGCCTCCAGCCCTTCGCGCAGTAAGATCGTGAAGGCGCCAAAGAAGCTGGACGCGCCCGACGCCCGTTCGGGCGCAAGCGTGGTTTCCGCCTCGCCGAACAGCGTGTCGAGCGCGCGTGCCTGATCGCGCACGGACGTTGGTGAAGCGCCGTTGGCGATGCCGGCACGTAGCGCGCCCATCGCGCCTTCGATCCGCACCATCAGCGCGTTGTCGCGCGCCGATAGCATCGGCTCGACCGGCTCGAAGCCGTCCAGATAGGCCGACAGCGCCAGGTTGGTCGCGCCCTTGCGATCACCTCGGGCATAGGCGGTAACGGCCTCGCCGAGCCGTTCGCGGGCCAGCGACAGTGTGCCGGCGTTTTTCGGCACGACCGCGCCAGGGCTGTGACGCAAATAGGCGATCACGGCATCGGCCTTTGCCTCGCCGATCTCGCCGGCGAGATTGGCAGGGGTCATCCCGACCAGCTTCTCCATGTTGATCCGGGCGCGCAGGTCCGCATCGCTCTTCCAGATGCGTTCCCCTTCCGCGACCTTGCTTGCCGGATAGGCGAAGCTGCCGGCGTAGAGCGCCAAGTCCCAACGATCCTGCGGTGGCAGATCGGCGAAGCTCACCATGCTGGTGCCGTCGATCCCCTGCTCCAGCACCTGATAGAAGGCGAAGGTGCTGCGTTCGCGCGCCCGTGCCTTATTGAGGAACGCGATCGGCGGAGGATCGAGACCGACCGACTTTGGTCCTTCGCCGTCCCCGGTGACGCCGTGACAGCTCGCGCACTTCTGCTCAAACAGCGCGCGCCCGCGTGCGAAGTCGGGCGCAACGACGGGCGCGAGCGGCACCGGATATGCCTTGATGAGGTCAGCCGCGAGGGTGTGGGCCGCAGTCCCTACCGCATCTGCGGGGGCTTTGGCCGCAATCAATCGATCAAGTGCGCTGGCTTTGCGCAAAAGGTCTGGCTTGGCGGCAGAGCTGTCGAGTTCGATGATGCGAGCGCGCGCCGATGCCGAGAACTCCTGCATCTCGGCATATTCAGTGGCGCTGACGATCCGGCCGTCCTTCACCGCTTCCGGATAATCGACCGCCACATAGTCAAGCAGTCGCCATGCGGTCTGGACGGGCGAGGCAGTTTGCGCGTCAGCTGTGCCAGGTAGCAAAATTGCCAGCATCGCGAGCAGTAAGCACAATACGGTACGATTGCCCCGCGGTGGCGTTCGAGTCGTTAGCTGTCTCCCGTCCCACAACGACACGGCAGCGATGGCTGGCCCGTCCCCAGCGACCTGATCAAGGTTCATCAATCGACCTAGTGCACCACCCATGATGCTAGTAATGCGAAGCGTTCGCAAGGTCCACAGCCGGGTTGTTGAAAAGCGTCCCGATGGTGGCGGGTACGGTCGGGGGCGGAATGACACCCGAAGGCTTTGCGCCCCCGTCCCGCTGGGATCGTGAAAGGTGAATACACGACGGCTAAAACCCATACGCGCGGCCGGCAAACAAGCAGCCGGCATGGCATCCAACCCGCGAAGGACGGCGCTGTTGGCCAGCATGCCATAGGCGCAAAATAGCTGAGGACATGTCGGCGAGTGGCTGCGCCGATCAGTCAGGCTGGATTGATCGCATTTTGACGATTGTCGCGGTGCGTACCCCCAGATATTGGGCCATCACTCTTGGGGAGTAGCTACCCGCGGTATGCGGGGCCATCGTCAACATCCTTGAGCCCATATGTGGTTCGTGGCGATGGCAGCAGGCGGCAGGCCTGCCCGGCGAGACCAACGATGCACCACCTCTCCCGTGGCCAGAGGTGGACCTGCATCGTTCGGTTATGGCCCTGGGACGAATTCGATGACTGGTCTGCTTACGCTGGGCGCCCTTGGCGCCAGCCTGTCCGTGGATGCCTTTGCTGCCGCAGTCGGCAAGGGCGCCGCCAATCAACGCAACCGCTGGACCGACGCGCTCCGGGTGGGGGCAGTGTTCGGGTTTTTCGAGGCGATCACCCCCGCGATCGGTTGGGGTATCGGCCTGGCCCTCAGCACCTGGATCGCGGCCGTCGATCACTGGATAGCGTTCTTCCTGCTGCTCGGCGTCGGCGGTCACATGATCCATGCCGCCATTCGGGCTGCCGACCCTCTCGATGCTCCCCGTGCCGACAGCAACAGCCTTTTTCGCCTGATTGCCACCGCGCTGGCCACCAGCATCGATGCGACCGCGGTCGGCGTCAGCCTCGCCGTCATGCAGGTCAACATCCTGACCGCCTGCCTGGTCATCGGTGGTGTGACGACGGTCGTGGCGACGCTTGGGGTCATGCTTGGCAAGCACGCCGGCAGCTATATCGGCCGTTATGCCGAAATGCTGGGTGGCGTCGCCCTGATTGTCATTGGCGGATCGATCCTGTTCCAGCATCTTACCGCTTGAACGGAAATCGGGAGACGCGGACATGACGAGGCAGCACAACGGCGTTGCGCGCTACAACAATGGCGCCATCGCCTTCCACTGGGTCATCGCCGCGCTGGTTGTCGCGCAGGTCTATGTCGGCTGGACCTTTGCCGACATGGAGCGCGGCGATCTGCGCACCGAATGGTTCAACTGGCACAAGACGCTGGGCTTTGCGATCCTGCTGCTCAGCATCGGTCGTCTGGGCTGGCGCATCGCCAATCCCCCACCGCCCCTGCCGGCGGAGACGCCGCGTTGGGAAGTCACGCTCGCGCGGATCAACCACACGCTGTTCTACGTGATCCTGATCGGCTTGCCGCTGACCGGCTGGATGTATGTCTCGACCGGCAAGCCGTCGCTGACCAGTTCGACCACGCCCCTGATCGGCGGCTTGGCATGGCCGTTTATTCCCGGTCTTCCTCGAGGAGCGCATGGCAGCTTCGAGCAGGCGCATATCCTGCTGGTCTGGCTGACCTACGGTCTGTTGATCCTGCACGTCGGTGCGGCTCTCAAGCACCAGTTCGTCGATCGTAGCCGCATCGCCAACCGCATGCCGCCTTTCGGGGTGCGGAACCCTTGATGGCCGAGCAGACCGCGAAGCCGACAAACATCCTGAAACTGGCGGCGGGGAGCATCGCCGTCAGCCTCGTCGTGCTTGGGCTCAAGTATCTCGCCTACGCCCTTACCGGCAGCGTGGCGCTCTACTCGGATGCCATCGAGAGCATCATCAACGTCGTGACCGCCATTGCGGCATTCTTCGCGATCCGCGTTAGCCTGCGTCCGGCTGACGCGAACCACCCCTACGGGCATTCCAAAGCCGAGTATTTCTCGGCCGTACTGGAGGGCGTGCTGATCCTCGTCGCCTCGCTCGCCATCCTGCGCGAAGCTTATGGTGCGATCCTCGATCCACATCCCCTCCAGGCACCCGCGCTCGGTCTGGCCGTCAGTGCCGCGGCGACGGCGCTGAACGGCGCCTGGGGCTGGCTGCTCATCAGCACCGGCCGCAAGCGGAGATCGCCTGCACTGGTCGCGGACGGCAAGCATCTGATGACCGACGTCTACACGTCCGGTGGGGTCATCGTCGGGGTGCTGCTGGTCACGCTGACCGGTTGGGCGACCCTCGACCCCATCCTTGCCGGGCTCGTCGCGCTGAACATCCTGTGGTCCGGCTGGGGGCTCATTCGAGAGAGCGTGGGTGGCCTCATGGATACGGCTTTGCCAGCCGAAGACCTGGCAGCGGTGCAGGCGACGATCGACGCGAACATGACCGGGGCGCTCGAAGCGCATGACCTGCGATCGCGCCATGCCGGTCGGATGACGTTCATCGACTTTCATCTCGTGGTCGATGGCGCCATGACGGTGGATGCCTCGCATGCGATATGCGACCGCATCGAAGCGGCGTTGAAGGTCGATCATCCCGACAGCATCATCTCAATCCACGTCGAGCCTGCTTCCAAGCGCAAGCATGGCGCGATGGCAATCGCCTGACCGGGCTGCGACAATTCGGCTTTACCAGACGGATGGTGAGCTGGAATCTTGGATGCCTATTTGCAGGCTCGCGTCTGGAAAACTGAACCCCGAACGCGATCAGCTCGCTGCCAAACGGTTCAGCCGCCGCGGCAGGTCGGCCGTCACCTTGTTGCGTTGATGCGGTTGCGTCTTCTTCCACCCCCGGCATTCATCCTTTGTGCGCCCGCATCCACGGCACCAACCGGTCCGACCATCGAAGCTGCATAGCTCGACACAGGGCGTTTTCATCGTGGAATGATCTCGACCGTCAGGTGAGCCAGCTCGTGTACCGGCTTGAGCCGATCCCGGATCGCTGCGCCGCTAACGTCGGGGTTCGCAATTACACCGACGATGGCCGCATGCGCCTCAGGACCGACACGCCAAACGTGGAGATCTGCGATCCGCGCATCGCCGGGCTCTTCGACCAGCTCGCGCACCTCGTCTGCGACATGGGCATCGGTACGATCGAGCAGCACGGCCGCGGTGTCGCGCATCAGGGTCCATGACCAGCGAGCGATGACAACGGCGCCGACGATGCCCATCACCGGGTCCATCCAGACCCAGCCCAGATACCGCCCGGTCAGCAGCGCTGCGATAGCAAGAACCGAGGTAAGCGCATCGGCGAGGACGTGGACGTAGGCCGAGCGCAGATTGTTATCGCCCTGGTGAGCATGTCCGTGATCGTGATGCTGATGACCATGCCCGTGGTGATCGTGCCCGTGACCATGATGGTGGCCATGTCCGCCCGACAGCAGGAAAGCGCTGGCGATGTTCACCGCCAGGCCGACGGCCGCGATGATGGTGGCTTCCCCGAATGCGACGTTGATCGGCTCGAAAAGCCGAAGCACGGACTCTACGCCGATACCGAGGGCGATCAGCCCCAGCACCATCGCTGACGCGAAGCCGGCCAGATCGCCTACCTTGCCCGTGCCGAAACTGAATGTTCGATCGTGCGCGTGCCGTTTGGCATAGGAATATGCCCCGGCTGCGACCGACAGTGCACCGGCATGCGTCGCCATATGGAAGCCGGCGGCGAGCAGCGCCATGGACTTGGTGATATAGCCGGCGACGATCTCGCCCACCATCATCACAGCCGTCAGCATCACCACCCAGCGGGTGCGGCGTGCGTTCTCGTCATGCGCTGCGCCTAAGAAGACGTGATCGTGCACATGGCCGGTGAGGTCGGAGACAGTCGCCATTGTCGGTCCTACTTTGCGTAGCGGCGGATGACCGCCAGCAGTTCTTCCGCACCGTCGTGACGCTCCTGATCGGTAAGGCCCGGGCGTGAGACATGCGCTTCGAGATGCTCGGCGATGATCTCGTCGAGAAGGCCGTTAACCGCGCCTCTGACCGCCGCCACCAGGTGCAGCACCTCCGTGCAGGAGGAACCGGAGACGAGCGACCGCTCCACGGCGCCGACCTGGCCGGCGATTCGCTTCACACGCGCGACAAGGTCGGCATTGGACGAAGTGAGATGAGACATACCCATACCCCCTACCTCTACATCGGTTAAGCAGCAAGGAGGCCTAGGGCCGATCGACATTCAGCGCAGCCAGATCATGACGGCGGCGAGATGGACGAAGCCGTTGAAGTGGATGGTGCGCCGGTCATAGCGGGTTGCAAAGCGGCGGAAATGCTTGAGGCGGCTGAAGCATCGCTCGATCTGGTTGCGATGCTTGTAGATGTCGGCATCGTGCGGGATGGCGACCTTGCGGTTGCGCTTTGAGGGGATCACGGCGGTGGCGTTCATGCCTGTGATCCGGTCGCGCAAGTCGTTGCCGTCATAGGCTTTGTCAGCGAGTACCGCTTTGGCGCGCTGGCCTTCGAGCAGAGCGGGTGCCGAGTTGATGTCGCTGGCCTGCCCCGGTGTGATGCGCAAGCGCAGGGGGCGACCGAACGTGTCGGCGAGCATATGGATTTTGGTCGTCAGTCCGCCTCGGGAACGCCCCAGCGCCTGATCCTTGGCCCCCCTTTTCCGCTCGCCGCCTGCTGGTGGGCGCGGACGATGGTGCTGTCGATCATCAGATACAGATTGTCCCGGTCCGCCGTCAGCGCCTCGAACACCCGTTCCCAGACGCCTGCATGACACCAGCGGCTGAAACGCCGGTGCACCGTCTTCCACTTGCCGTACCGATCCGGAAGATCGCACCAGTGCGCGCCCGAGCGCAGCACCCACAAACATCCGTTCACGAACAAGCGGTTGTCCGCACCTGTCCGACCCGGATCAGCCGCCTTGCCCGGAACCAGTAACGCTATCCGCGACCATTGCGCCTCGCTCAACTCGTATCGCTTGATCCCCATCACCCGCTCCGCGACTCAACACGGATGCCTATGAATCAGCCTTCAGGTCGTCTTGGAATCCTGAATGTCGATCCGGCCTAGCAAACCCGGTTTTCCCAGAAGCGAAGGGCGGCTGAATGGCCGGCGTCACTCAGTCAGCTTCCCTTCCCCTTAGGGATGGTGTTTTCCCGCAATCTGTTCCCAAAACCATTTTTCCGAAATCGCCTCATGGAGATGGAGTTTCGGGAAAGCCAAGCTGGCTGGAGGGGCCTCGTAGGGGACCTCCGATTGGTAGCCCCCTGCCCCGCCCCATCAGACCGCGGCGATGATCGATTCACACTGGTGCCTTTTAGGTATGCTTATCGAGGACCGGCAACCGACCGGTCCTTTCTGGACCGCAGAACCATTCAAAAAGGACGGAGCGAGCGGAGACCACGTATCGAAGACCGCACCATGTCCATCCATCCACGTTCATTCATGTTGCGGCATCAAAGTGCCTTGCTGAGGCGGAGGGTGACGCTGCGACCGAGTGGATCAAGAAACGCCTTCTGGAACGCGGCCGGGACCCGGCCGCTACCATCATTGACCTGCTGCCGCCGATTGAAGATGTTCTCGATGGACAGCCAGAGTCGAAGCGGCTTTCCCGCTTCATCGCCACTGGCGTTGCCCCGCCGGAAGGTGAAGGAGATTTCGCTGTCGATGGTCCATAACGCACCATAGCGCACCCGGTCCGCCGTGCCTGAGGCTATATCCGTGCTATTGGCAGCGGCGCGCCATCTACCTCCAAGCTGGACATTCAGCCGCTTGTACGACGTTGCCAGATCGACAGTAAGGCGATGCCGACTTGCCCCTTGAACGCCGTCGAGCGGCGTCGCCAGCAGATCGATCGTCTCCCGACCCGGAGCCACAACGAGGCTGTCGCTCAAGACCCATTCATGGGCGACGCTTAGGTCCCAGGTGCCATCCTCGCCTGACAGTGATCCACTCGCATGGACGTTGGGCCTGAGAACGTCCCTGCGTTCCGCCTTACCGTTGAAGGGGCGCACGTCGATCGTCGTGAGCCGGCCCGCAGCATCCCTGCCAAAGCGTGTCGGGAAGAGCCGCTGGAACAAAGGCGTCGGGTACGCTGTCAGGATGAGCGGCCGTGCGACACGCGAGCGCAGATGTTCGATTGTCCCCGAAACCGTCACGCGGCGAACGGTGCTGTTCACCGTAAGTCGAAGCGACTGTTCGGACCGCGTGCTGGACAGCAGACCAGGCGCGCCGCCCGAGATCCGCGTCACTAGGGCATATTGCCCGGTGATCGCATCGGCAACGAGTACCCCGGGGGTGACAATCACAGGATCCCGGTTGTTGCCGAGCGGCGGTTGTGTCCTCGTCACCGCGCGACCTGCGTTGAACGAAACCCATGCGGCCGGTTGCCATAAGAACGTCAGGTCGTAGGCGGGCAATCCACCCACCCCGCTCACATGCTCATAGTCGCCGTTCGCTGCCAGCGACGTCCGCCCGACGATGCTTCGCTCGGAATTCGTCAGTGGAATGTCCACCCCGACATGGGCCTGGGAGCGTGACTGGGCGAACGCGCCAGCTACTGCGTCCTCCGTCGCCGGAGATGTGCGCAGCCGTTGTGTCACACCTGACAGACGAAAATTTCCGGTGATCTCGCCAGCAGGCATCTGCGCAAGCGGCGCGTTGCCGGCCAGCGCTGCCGTCAGGCTGGTGGAGGAACTGCTGACATCAAGCGGCGTGAACGCGCTGGGAAGGGATCGAACGGCTGCCGTATCCGTAATGTCGGAAATGCTTCCAGCGACAAGGCTCCCGCTGCGGCTCTCAGCACGGTTTACGCCCAATTCTAGCGACCACGACGCCCGGCCAACACTGCCGTATGCTGTGGCGCCAAGCTGGTAGGATTGCATACGGCTCGTATCGAGGATCCCGCGAACCTCCGAACCTCCGTCACCAGCCGCAGCGCCACTGTCAGGACGGAAGAAGCGGGCGGTCTGGCGTGATGTCATAAGGCTGGCAGAGCCGGACAGGCTGGTGCTGATCGATCCGATCGGTACGGCCATGCCGCCTGTCAGCGTCGCGGATCGACCGGAAGGAAGCAGGCTTCGATAATCCAGCAGCGGATCACCTTGATCTGGAGAGAAAAGCCTTCGCCGGTCGATCGCCATTAGGTGGTCGGTGTTCTGGACCGTGAAAGCGGCGTTCAACCGCTGCTCTTTGATGATTCTGGCGGATCGCAGGCCGACGGAAACGCTCGTTGCGCTTCCTTCTGTCGGCTGCCTGGCTCTTGCCTCGACGGAAACGGACGCGAACTTCGGCTTGAGCACCAGATTGAGCACGTCATTTTGCGACGTTAATCCGTAGGTGCCCGCATGCGCCCGATCGAGGATGTCGATCTGTTGCAGCGCTTCCGGCGGTAGCTCGTTGATGTCCGAGATGTTCGCCAGTCGCCGGCCGTTCACCAGGATCGAGAAAGGCCGGCCGCCGGCACGGCGCTCCAGCTTTGCGATGACCTCCGCGATGGTAAGGGCGCCCAGGCTGTTGAGACTGCGCGTGTCATAGGAGTCTTTGGGGGGGTTGACGGGTTTCTCTCGGCGCCCTGTCACGACGATGTCGTCCTGCTGCGGTGCTTCGGCCTGGAGCGCGTTGGCACTGCAAGGCCACGACGTCAGGGCAATCAGGAGGAGTAATCCCTTCCGTAGCAAACCCCAACCTTTCGACGACACGGGTGCTGGCGTCATACAACCCACAATGGGCGCGGCATAGACCGGCTCTTCCAGACGGCACCAAGTGTTAACAGAAACACTAACATACAAATCTTATGGCGAATCTACATTACACCGCAGCTTCTACCTTTGCGACAATCGCGTTTCAGGTTCATTACGAATCTAATAACGTTATCCGGCTCTTGAAAATACCTGTTCTTCTAATATGCTTCGCATCATGGGCGAATCCATTTGCCCATGACACGGGAGAATCGGTGATGAAGAAGATTGCGCTTTTCGCAGTGCCTGCCTTCGGGCTCGTCGCGGCAACCTCGGCTCAGGCGGCAACGGTCAGCTGGCGTACGCAGAACAGCACCAATGCCGTTGCGTCGCCCACCTATCAAAATACGTGTGGCGTCATCAATCCGGCGCTTGCCCCAGTCGCTGCAGGCGCGACCTCTGGCGTCTCCCAGGTAAACTGCGGAGACACTTCGGCCGTCTCGTTCCAGTATACGAGTGGTTCGAAGGTCTGCCGCTTCGGGCTCAACAGCTTCTACAACCCCGCAAATCCGATCACGGGCGCGCCGGCGTATTACAGCACCCAGCCGACCGTGCAGTCGTCGTCCGGCGGCGCGCGCTGCACCATCACCACCAACTCGTTCAGCACCACCACCGGTGTCTATAGCGGAACCGTTCGCATTCAGTGACCCTGGGAAGCCCGGTGCAAGAGCGCCGGGCTTCGCCTTTGATTAACTACTTTGTGGCAACTATCCGTATCGGATTGTCAGAAGGCCGGTCCCATGCAGATTGCAAACAGCATCACGGGTTTCTATCGGCCGGCCGCCCTACCGGTCCGGCCACAGGAAAATGTAAGCGGCTCGAAGACCAGCGACGCGACATCCGCTCCGGCATCCGCTGGCGTAAATAGCACCAAACCTGCCGTTTCGGCGTCCTTCCGCGACTCTGCCCGCCAGAAGCTGGACGCGGATTATGCGAAAGCAAAAGCGTCCGGCACTAACATTGTCATGGATACCACCTATGGTGGCCGTCACCTTGATGTTTCGGGATTATCGGATCGGGAATTGGCGGCAGTCGTAAAAGGGCAAGGATTCACAAAGGATGAAAGCCTGACGGCTCACGCGGAATTAGCCGGCCGTATGGCGACAGCATTGAACCCCTTCGCAGGGAGTCCTGGCGATCACGCGAGAGCGGTGAAGGCGATGTACCCCGCACTTCCGCAGGATGTCAAAGATGCGCTTGGCTGGAATGAAGCCATGCTCGAGATGGGTGATCGCATCATCAATGCGGATCCGAAGCCTGCTGACGAGAAAGGTAAGATGAAATCGTTGTTCGACCGGCTCCTTGAGGGTCAGAGCGATCCGAAAGCGCTCCGGATCGACACGAGCCTTATCGAGGTAAAAGGCGGATCGGTGAATCTGACTGCCTGAAGCGCAGCGCGCCCGTCGGTCAGAGCGAAGACCCTACGGTTTGCGATGGCCAAATACGTCGTGGAAGTCGAGATCGACGCTCTGCACTGAGTCCGTCAAATCTTCGGTTACAGGTTCCAGCCCGATCCTGAGAATGCAATTTTCGGCTTCGATCAGGTTGTCGCGGGCACCGTACAGCGCAAGCAACACCGGATCGGCCCCTACCTTGTCGGGCGGCATCATTACCCTCGCCGGGCGGTAGAGGTTTTCGATGTCCTGAACGATCTCCCGCATCTTGCGGATCAGCTCATCGCCAGTCTGGACGCTCAACTCGGCGATCCCAGCGGCCGATACCGTAATTTCCCCGCTCATCGTCCCGTCCTCTTCCAACCTTCGGTTATGCGAAGCCTTCGGCCGCGTGATTACGGAACGCCTCCTCGTCGCGGACGTAGGTCGCCAGCATCTCGATCGACTTATGCCGGCTATGCTCCTTCATCTTGAACAAAGTGGCGCCGGTGCGACCCGCTTCTGTCAGAAAGCCTGCGCGCAGGGAATGGCCAGCGAACAGCGCTGGATCATAGCCGACCGCCGCAGCGCGCTTCTTGACCACCAGCGCCACCGATTGCTCGCTGAGCGCGGTGTCGGTGACGCGGCCGTGGGGGGTAAGCCGGCGGAACACCCTGCCCTCGCTGATCCCCGCGGCCTTCAACCAAGCCCGGTAATGGCGCACCGGCTCGATCCGCCGGCCCTCCAAGATCGCGACAGACTGACCTTTGCCGTCCTGGTCGGTCTTCGAGAAAGGAATCGTCACCGACAGCCCGCGCGGATGCGGCACGACGTCCTCGATCCGAATCCCGACCAGCTCCGAGCGGCGGAACGCGCCCATCATCCCCATGGTGAGCAGCGCCCGGTCGCGCAGGTCGACCATGCTGTCGCCGGTAATCCCGCGCAGGATGTCGCGCAGCACGTCGGCATCGGCGGGCCGTTTGCTGCCCGGCTTGTCGGCGCGCCTGGCGTTGCGGATCCCGCGCATCATCGTGGTGAGGGTGGCGGCACCGGGTTGCGTGGTGGGCGGCTCGACGCCGGCCGCGCGGTGGACGAACACGATCGCGGCCAGGCGGCGTTCGATCGAGGCCTTGGCGAGCGGCCGCCCCGCGGAGAAGGTCGTGCCGATGTCGGCGATCTCGGCGAGATAGGCGCTGGTCACCGCGGGGGTCGCCGGGAGCGGCGGATAGCCGCGCGCCGCGCACCAGGCGGTGAACAGCTGCCAGTCCGAACGGTAGGCCTTGATGGTCGACGCGGCCGAGGCACGCGCGACATACGCCTTCACCCGGGTGTCATCCTCCACCGTGATGCCGTTCAGCAGCGGTTGCTCCGCGCCACGCTCGGCCGCGATTAGCGCGACGGTCGTTCGCCCTGCCCCGCCGCTTTCCTCCCCTTCCGCGTTGCCCGTCATGCTTCTTCCAAGGGCTGGCGAGGATTTTTGAACCTCACCCGGTACGGTTCGCCCTCGCCACGCGGGAAGTGAGACAGCACGACATCGAATGGTCCCAAACCGATGTCGTCGCCCCCGGCTTCCTTCACCACCTCGATCGCCGCGTCGATCGCATCGCGCAGTTCGGACAGCGAGGTCACCGGCCAGCGCTCGATAATGCGGCCGATCTCACCACGGCGGTCCATATCGAGCAGGATGCCGAACACCTTTACCAATCCGGAAGGTTCGTCATCGTCGCGCGGCGTGCGCGGTGTATCCGGGCGTTCAAGCCCGCCGCGCCGTTTACGTGCTGACGGCTTCGCTCTTCCGGAAGCGATCATTTTGGCATTTGCAGCCTTAGTCATGCTCGGATCGGCCCTTTTGCCACGCTTTGGAACGAACCGCGTCGTAGTAGCAGGAAACAACCTTATCGCTACCACGCAAGCGCAGCAATACGTGGACTTCGTACAAAACGGCATTGTTTACGTGACGGATTGGCTTCATAAGCGATCCGCCACATAGGGGAACCGTTATGAGGCAGTTTGTCACCGCGCGCGAGTACGTCATTGCCGCCGCTGCCGATCCGGCCCTCGCCTGCATCCCCTTCCAAGTTGCGGCCGATGGGCTCGACGTCGGCCGCAGCGCCATCGAGGCGCGCGTGCGGGCCGGCAAGCTGGTGGCGATCGCGATCGACCGCACGCGGTATGTCACCGTAGCGTCCGTCCAGCAGCAGCTTCGTGAGTGGGACGATGAGGTCGCGACGATCACCCGGTTGTTGGAGATCGAGGCGCGGCGTGGGACCGCGACGCTCTCCTACAATCCGGTGATGGGCACCGTTGGCCGCAAGACGACTGTGCCGAACGACCGCAAGATCATTGGCCATATCCTCGGCGCGATCTCCCGTACCAGCTTTGAGACGCATGGCTTCCTGCTAACCGCGATGGTCGTGCGCAATGGCACGTCCCGCCCCTCCCCCGCCTTCTATGATCTCGCGGATGAGCTGGACCCGTCCTATCAGGAGGCGGAGACCAACGCCGATTACCACGATCAGCAAATCCAGCTGATCCAAGAGCATTACGCAGGGTCGTAATGCGACAGCGTTTTCAGCGTCACCGCCCTTCGTAGTTATTCAACAGGATCTCCAGAAAGGCACCGTACGTGTAGCGCTCCTTCTTGGCGGCTGCCTTGAAGCGCGCAAGCATCTCACTGGAGGCCCGGATGTTCAATTGGCTCTCGGCATCCGCCTCTCGGCTCGGGAATGCGGACGCGCGATCGACTACGCGGCGTTGTTCGTCTGGACCAGCGTCCTGCCGTTCAGCGGGCTGGATCGGTTGGAAGTCATCCAGGCCGCCAAAATCAAGCGCCTTGCGTGCAGAGTCTGTCATGCCACCCTCTTCTGATTGGCTCCGTGCGCGCGGAGCATCGCTACTACCTCGGCGGCAAAATCGGATGCGTTTCGGATAGCAGCTTCGACATTGTTGACGTCTCGTGCCGACAAGCCACGCGGACCGCCGCCTACCGAGAATATTGCAGAATAGGCATCTCGATCGTGGATTTCAGTCTCGAAGACGGGCGTTTTGTCGTTGGCCTTAAACTGCCCGGAGACAAATCGGGCTGTACGGGACTTAGCTACAACTCGTGTTTGCGTGAATAGCACAGCGAACGGGATCGTTCGCCTCACCGCCTTCATATCTCGCTTAAGTTCTTGGATTACATCGATCGCGGCGAGCGCGTCCTGTTGCTGCTCTTTCATCGGTATAACCACGAGGTCGGATTGACTAATGGCGTAGCTTGTCAGGCGCGACGCCGTTCCTTCGAGGTCGACTATGACAAACTGGTTCTTTGCACTCGCAGCGTCGATCTCGTCCAAGATCGTCTTCTCCGACGAGTTGGTAACTACAGTCAGGCGTGCTGGCTTCCCCGGAAGCGTAGCCCAAGTCGTCAACGGGCGCCGAGGGTCGGCGTCTATCAGGCACACAGTTGCATGCTCCGCCAACTCGCACGCAAGTATCAAGGCTGAGGTGGTTTTGCCTGATCCGCCCTTCGAGTTCGCAAACGTCACAACGGCCATCGCCAAACTCCTGATAGCAGTACCTAGCACATGCTAGCGACAGCTATCCTAGCGTAGCGGATCATCCCGATCAATACCCTATGATAGGCTACGGTATCCTAGCCTAGGCTAGCTTATGGTAGGCGACGCTACGCTAGGTTTTTCTACGGTCGGCTAGCTTGGAGTAGCATGGGATAGCATGCGCTAGCTTGCGGATCATATTCGCAGACCGACTATGACGAGGGCTATCGCGATGACGCCGCCCATCGTTTTGACGATGCCCAAGGACCTAGCCACCAAGCCGCTGCTAGTAGTTTGCCATGTGCGGTCGATAGCTGTTTTCACGCTTAGGGTTCCGTCGACCAGCAGCAGCGAACCAATCGCGAAAAGTAAGATCGTCACCGCTTTCGCGAAGGTGCGGGGATCCATTTCTGAAAGCACGAAGGACAGGATGATAAGCATTGTCACAAGCCCGTAGGCTGAGCCTAATAAATCAATGACATTGCAGAGCCGGTAGTATTTGGGGCGTCTTATGATTATCACAAGCATCAGCGGACGTTTGCACCTTTGACACGGCTCGATCTTCCTTGGCGCTGGAAGACGCTGGACGATGTCAGCGCAGCATGGGCACCTGACATCTGGATTTGGTATGAGGCCGAGCGTCCGACCCGTGCCCGCGCCGTAGACTTCAGCGACGTCAATGGTTGTCGCCATACTCGCCTTCCTGGTTGTCCCAAGCAACGTCGTCCCCGCCAAGATCGTGATTGAGGGCAGGGGGATCGCCCCTGAAGCAGGCGGCGTCGCAGTGGATCATCGGCCTGCCGCGACAAAGCATCTGCTGCGCCCCATCCATGATCGGCCAATTCCCCAGTCGTTGGCATGGATTGTTATGCCGGTCGCGGAAACCGCATGGCACCGCGATCGGCTCTCGCAGCTGATGCGTGACTACCGATGCGGCGCCATCGTCGACGGTTTCTGCAGACTCAAATAGATCGGTTTGCGTCAACATCACAGCGGCCTGTTGGTTGGAGGGAGAGGGGCTATCGCAGCCTCTCTCCCCTCCCTCCCCCCTCTTCTCTATCGCTTCGGAGTACCTGCCGTTGCGGCCGAGGGTGCGGCTACAGGGGTCGCAGGCGCCGACGGTGCGGGGGGCGCCGTCTGGGCGGCTGCTGGCGTCAGGCGGCTTTGAGCCTGCGTCATGAGCTTCCTCAGGGCATCGAGCATGGCGAGCGAGGTGATTTTGCCCATGTCGGTCGAGGTGTAGTTTCCACCCAGCGCGCCAACGCCAGCGTTCGTCAGGATGCCGCCGCCAATGATCGAAAGGTCCTTCTTGCGTGCAGAGCCAGTCGCCACGGCCTGCTGAATGCCCGTCTTGACCTCGACCAGCGTCAGCATGGTCTGGCTCGCCTTGACCTTCTGCTTGAAGCCAAGGCCGCCCGGGAACATCGAGCCGAGACCACCACCGCTGCCGCCAGAGTCGTTGTCGGAATACAGAACCTTTGCCTGCAGCAGGTAGTCCGCTGCCTTCAAGGTCGCCTGGTTGTTGGCGCCTGCCACTGAGCCGCCGGCCGCCAGCTGGCGTTCGCGCTGGAGGGCATCGAAGCCTTCGCCGCGGTCGACAATCTGGAAGCAGCCGCTCTGCGCGACGAGCAATTTGAGGAGGGGCAGGGGGTCCACACGCTGGCTACCGCCATTCTGTGCCTCCGCCATCCGGATCAGCGCCGCCATACCGGCGGGCAGCCCGTCGGTCGGGCTGGCGGCGCTTTGCTCCTCGACCAGCGCGATCGTGCCGAGCGGACGATCGCAGCGCGGCACCTCCGTCGTCTCGTCGACGCCCATGCCGCCTTTCCCGAGCTTCTGGGCGGCTGCCGGAGCCGCGGCGATCGCGAGCATCCCAATGATTGCGATTGTCCTGTACATGGTAGTCCCCCTGTTCAGTTGAGTGGTTTCGGGTTGGTGATGTTGATGCTGGTGTGGAGATTGCCGGCCGGCGAGCGGTGCAGGTCGATCATGTGAAATCGCCGGCGAGTGAAGACCATCGGCCGCACCACCGTTTCATACGTGGTCGATGCGCCAAACCAGGTCGTCAGGCCGTGCCACTTGTCCCCCTCGACAATCCTCATCCGGTAGGTTCCTGGCGGCACCGGCACGGATACGTCCTCGTTCCGGTTCACATAGACCGAGATGACATGCGCATCGGTCTTGCGATCGAATAGCTGCACGACAGCATTTGCCTGTGCCGCTGTCACCTCGATTCTGGATATCGCCGTCTTCGGGTCGACGCTGTCGTTGACCGTGACGGTGCCTGAAGCGGGGAAGGGCAGCTCCACCTCGCGGTCGGGGATCCAGCCAGAGCGCTTTGCCTCCCGGTAGGCCGGGATAAGGATCGTCAGCGAGGATAGCAGAAGAATCCATTTTCCTGCCCGATGCGCTCGCGGCCGGGGCGTGGGGCGGTAGCGGTTCTTCTGATAGTCGAAGCCGCGATTGGCGCTATCGAACCATGCGCCTCCGCCACCGCTGCCGCTTCCGTTGCCGCCCCCTCCGATCCAGCTCGCGCTTCCAAGGGGCACCGCCTTGCGATGTCCGTCACGAAGCTCCTCGCGCCTGGCCTTCTTGTCGTTCCACTGCGTCTTACCCGGCGCTGCTCCCTGACGCTGGCGATAGCGGTCGCGCATATAGTCGCGATCATCGAGGCCCATGAGCACCTCCCGCCGCTTCCTGCTCCCGACGGCTGACGGCGCGGCGGTGAAGGATCCCGAGCTGCTGGGCAAAGTCGGCGATCGCGTAGGCGAACTCGTCCGCGACATCCTGCTCAGCCGCGCACGTTGGTGCGATCGAGGCTGCGGCAAGCACCAGGTGGGCAGCGGCGATCGGGTGTGCCTCCATCAGGTGGAATGACTGTGTACGGAAGCTGTCGGCCAGATCGACGTCGGCGGGGGCGTCCGATCCGACTTGTGTCGCGGTCGATGGCATCGCTCTATCCTGCGACATGGCTTCCGCCCTCCACGCGACCCTGACAGTTCGGTATGGAAGACACGTCCGCCGTGTCGCCGGTGGCCGGCGGCAGAGGCGTTGACTGCAAGGCATTGCGGATTGCCAAGGCGCCCGCGGTATCGCTCAGCCAGTTACGAAAGACCGGGTTCCAGCGCGCCACTCCCTCGCATGCCCGGCGCAGGCGATCGCGCGAGGCGTCATCGTGGTCGGCGAGGAAGGCTACACGCCCATCGGGCAGCGTCCGTTCGTAGATACCTGGTATGACCTCGCTTTTGGCTGACGCCTTCCCTGACGGCGGAATGGACGATGGCGCTGGCTCTGGCTCCAGAGGTCGCTCCGGTGCCATCGGTGCAGCCTCAGGCTCAAGCTGGGGCGGCGAGGCGTCCTGTACGTCTTCACCGATGTCATCATCCGCAGGATCGTCGTCCACTGTCCCGATTGTAGTGTCCGGAGCAATGCTCGAGCGGACCATCGTCGATACCTGCTCGCCGGCAGGGCGAGACGACCGCACGCCGATCATCTCCTCGATGCTGCGCGGATCGGGCTGGTGATCGCCGGCCAGCTGGGCTCCGATCGACAGCAGCGTCTTCGCGGACACGCCGGTCGAGAAGAGCCGGCCGAGCGGCGTTATCCCCCCGAAGGTCGTCCAGGCGGCAATGAAGTTGTCCGCCTTGTAGATTGCGACGTCGGCACCGATTTTCGACCGGTCGATCGAGCAATCCGGCGGGATGATGACGAAGGCGCCGATGGTTTCGAACGCGATGTCGTGGCTTCTGGCTCTCAGCCACGCGCGCAGCACCTCCTTCTGACGTCGGGCCTGAGCAAGCGGGTTCGGGATATCGATCGGGCGGCGCCGGCCCTCGTACCAAACGAGCCATTCGTCATGTTCGTTCTTCGACAAGCGGCCGCGATAGTTCTTCACCTCGATGACCGCCGCGGTACGCGAAAGGCGCGAGAGGATGACGTGGTCGAACTGCGCGTAACCGCCGATACCGTCGGGCAGCCGCAGATCGTGCAGCAGCGCGTGGTTGGGCGCGTCGTGGAAGTGGCGGTCAAGAATGTGCGCGGTCGAGCGCTCACCCTCCAATCCGCGCCGGCGAACCATCGCGTTCTTCCGCGCCCGCTCGTGCAGCTGATCGAAGCCAGCGGTATCGATGAAAGCCGACATGGCGGCACACTCATCAGCCTTTGTGGATGGCTTGACGATCATCGCTCGCGAACCTCAAACCGTCTCTCGGTTTGCGCGACCCATTCCTGCTCTGAGTGCGGTCGGCGCACAAATTCGCGCTCACCGACGGGGGAAGGGCGGCGATCTCGATATCCGTCGTCGCCCGAAGACAGCCAGGTGAGCGAGAGGACAGCTAGCACCAGGGCAACTGCCCCCAAAAGAAGGCGCTGCTGGCGTTTGACTGACGCATTCACTGCTACCGGCGTCGGCTCTTTATGCCGTAGTCGTGCCGCTTCATCGAAGTGAGCTGCGGAGATCGAAGCCAGCATATTGCCGGCGCGCCGGATGGGGTCGTCGGGTGAGGTGCCGCACAACAACCTCATCGCAGCGCGAACTTGGTCGATCTCCTTGCCGATCGCGTCCAGCCTCGCGGCGTGGCTATCGGCCGGGAAATAGGTTGATCGAACTGCGAACTGAAAGGCGGCCATCACGCCGCAACCTTCAGCGGCTCGGCGACATCAGCATAAGCGACGGAGTCGATCTCACCCCCGGCCAATGCCGTATGATCGCGGATGGCGGCGAGAAGCGCGTTGCCGATTGCATCTGGCCGGTGGCCCCGGGTGTAACCGTTGACGAACAGGATCGTCCCCGGACCGCCCGCGAGCCAGTCGGCGATAGAGACCAGCTTTATTCGCCGGTCCCACTCGGCGGCGTCGAAGTTATAATAGTAGCTTGAGGTCAACGAGTTGGCGATCTCATCCAGTTCGTCATTGTTGAGATCGTCCGTGTCGATCTCCGCTAGCCGGCATGCATCCACCGCCTTGAGGTCCCCTAGCATCTTTCCGAGATGGCGGAGCGTGGGGCGCCGCAACCGTGCTTCCCGCGCGAGAAGTTCGGTTAGGATCATCCGCCGGCCTTCGCCCTTCCATGGCTTTTCAGGCTCCCGCGGCAACAGCATGTCGACAGCGTGGGTAAAGCCGAAGCTGGTCTTATGATCGGCGAAGAAGTCCCAGTTCCCGCGTCGCAGGTCGATGATCCTGTCGACGCCTGGTCTGGCATGAGCGGCCGAAAGACGGTCGCCTTCGTCGACGATAACGACGAGCTCGTCGCGTTGGCCGGTGCTAAGCGCGCAGTCGATTTCACGCGCGGGAATGCTGTCGGCGCTACCGATCAGGACAAACGTGTCGGTCATTGCTGTTCCCCGTTGGTGGTTGATGGTCGAGATTGCGGCTTTCCGGGCCATGTGCGCGCCCGCGCGCCTGTGTTCCCGAAAGCTCGAAGGTCGGTGCTGCGGTCGTGGGTCATCGTCACATGTCCAGACTGAGGTTCTTTTCGGGGAGGCCCCGGATCTGTTCGACGTGGCCGGGCATCGCGGGGAGGGCGCTCAGGTCGTCGTGTTCTGGTGGCGGCAGACCGATCCCGTCGTCCTTGCGATCGCCGCGAGGGCCGCGCCGATCGGCATCGTCCGTGTGCTCAAGCGACGGCATGGCGCCATCGAGGTTCCAGACGTCAGAATAATCCGTGGTCGACTCTCCCATCGGTGGGAGGTCCGTCATGTCGAGGCTGGCGGGATCGATCAGGATCGGCTCGTTGTCGGCCCTGTCAAGACTCTCCATCGCCTTGCTAAGCGCCTCGTCGGCGTCCTTGGTCTTGGAGGCAGATCCGTCGATATCGAGAAGGCCGAGGCTTTCCATCGATGAGGTCTTGTTGCCGGGGTTGCGGTCGAGCTGGCGTTCCAGCTTCTCCTGGTTGTCGACGACCATGATGAGGTCGTCGCGGACGCGAGTTACGACGACGTTGGTCAAAAGCTGGTTGGACAGGTTGCTCTCGAAGCTCTGCATCACCCCGATCGCCTTCTCGGAGGTAACACCCTGCGCCATGTGCGCGTTGAGCGAATAGGCGAGGTCGAGCCGCGACAACATCGGGTCGCCTTTCTCAAGCGTCAGCGTCTCCTTCGACGCCAGCTCCACGGTGACCCGGCCGCCCTCGATCGCGGTGATGGTCGCCATCGCCGCATTGTCGATGCCGCGGTCCTTGTCCGTCGCTGTCCAGCGGATGCGATCGCCTTCGAAAATCCTGACCGTCTCTAGCGTGGTCAGCGCCATACGGTTGTTTTCGTTCAGCGGATCGATGCGCTGTGGCTTGAAGGTGATGCGCTGGCCGTCACGCTCGGTCCGGATCTCGACCTTGCCGTTGGCGAACACACGCTTCACCTCGGCCGCCCCGTGGCGAAGGCTTATTTCTCGAACGCTACCCGTGACGTGAAGCGTCTGACCGGGCTTGTAGAATTGCGCGTAACGCAGCTCCTCGTTGGTCAGACCGAGGGGCTTATGGACAGTGACGAACAGGCCATCACCCTTCAGCATGCCCTCCTTCAGCAAGCCCTCCTGCACGGCCTTATTGATGGTCTCGCGTGCTTCCTTGCCGGAAGCGAAGATCGCGGTGATCGCACGCTCTTCCGCCGGCAGCGCCAGCCAAAGGTCGGCGGCCTTCTCGGCCGGGTTGCTGTCCTCGATGACCTTGTCGCCGAGCACGCGCAGCGCCTGGCTCGCCTTGCCGGCGTTGGTCAGCGCCGCGACAGTGCGCAGCTGGTCGGTACGCTGGCGGATGTTCTCGTCCATCCGCGCCATGGTGACGCCGGCGGCCTGCTGCGCAGAAAAGGACTTGCCGCGATCGATCGGTTGTAGCTGCCGGCGATCGCCGATCTCGCCGATATGCTCGTTGCCGAGCGCGTTCGCGATGGTGAGCAGCTTCAGCATCTGGGTGTCGGAGACCATCGACGTCTCGTCGATTACGATGAGGGTTTCCTTCATCTCCGCGCGCTTCGCCTGCGCCTCGGGCGTGTTGGGGTTGTCGACGTGCTTCTGGTTTTCGATGATGAACGAGGCGATTGTCTGGGCCTCGACACCGGCCGCCCGCATGTCCTCGACCGACATCTCGCGCGGCTTCAAACCCTGCCGCAGGTCGGTGACCATCTTGTTCTGGAAGGCGAGGCCGAGCACGCGCTTGCCCTCCTGGCGCGCGACCGCGGCGGTCGCCTGCAGCATGGTCGACTTGCCGGCGCCGGCGACGCCCTGCACGACCACGATACGGTCGGTGCTCGACACCAGCAGCGTGGCGGCCGCGAGCTGACCCGGGTTGAGCTCGAACGGGGAGGCGGCCTGCAGCCGGTCGGGCGCATCGGCCGCGGCGACGATCGAGGTCGTCTGGCCCTTGCCGGCATCTACGATCGCAAGGATCGACATTTCGGTCTTGAGCGCTTCCTGCGTGGTCACCGCGGCAACGGTCTTGCCATTGACCTCGATCTTGCCGGGCAGGAGCTTTTCCTTTTTGATCAGCCGATCGATGCGCGCCTCGACATGATCGATCGTCACGCCCTTCAGCCCGAGGTCGAGGGCCTTCTTGCTGACCTGGTCGACCTCGAAGGCCGCCTCGCGCTGGCCGAGGATGCGGATCGCGGAGGCGACCGCGAGTTGCGCGTTCGCCTGGCCGGTCGTTTGCACCATCCGGACAAGGCCACGGTCGACCAGCGGATCCGGTGAGCGCAGCAAGCCGGCAACGGTCTCGCGAGCGACATTCACCGCATCGACAATGGTCTGGTAGCCGCGATCGAAGGTCGTGCCGTCCTGCGCCCTGGACGCCCGCTCCGCCTCGGCGAGGAGATCCTTGCCTGTGAAGCCGATCGCCGCGGCACGGTCGATCCAGTCCTTGAAATTATCCTCGCGATCGACGCCACGCAGCTTGGGATCTCGTGTCCGGGCGGTCACCTCGCGCAGCCCCTGCATGCTCTTGATGCCGAGCTTCTCGGCTGCGGCGATGATGTCAGCGCGGCGCTGGCTGAACTCCGCCATCACCTCCTTCGGGACGCCGACGATCTCGAAGGTGCCGTGCTTTCCGGTCAGCTCGGTCTTGTATCCCAGCTTCTCCAGCTCCTCGCGCAGGAAGGCATGGTAGATCGAGCCGATAACGCTGTTGCTCGACCAGATCCGATCGGCATGGAGGGCGTGCATCTTGCCATCCGGCCCCTTCGTCATGTTGGCGACGATCGCGTGATCGTGGGTCTGCGGATCGAGTGCGCGGCTCGTGTCGTGCTGGAACAGCGCGTAGACCAGATTGCCGGTCTTCACCGTCTCGGTCTTGCCGTCCTTGGTGATGCGGGTCTCGGCAAGATTCTTCTCGATCCATGCCATCGTCTGCTGGACCGCCTTGGTCTGTGCTCCATCAGGACCGAGGATGCGCTTGTCGCCGGCGATATAGGCCATCACCGACACCGACTTCGGCGCGGAGAAGGTCAGGTCGTAGCCCGGCCGGCGTGACGCCTTCTGGTCCACGACCCGCTCACCCGAGGGCAGCTCACCGCCGAGCACCTTGGCGAAGGTCTCCTGTGAGACGGCACCGGAGAGGCCGGCTGCGGCCGCGCCTCCACCGCCCCACATGCTGACATCCAGAGCCTTCTCGTCGGTGTAATATTCCCCGCTGACGAAGTCGTCGTTGGTGAAATATTTCGCCGCACCCGAGGCGGATTTGACGGTCGCGATCGAGTGCATCGTTACATGCCGTAACCGTCTTCTGGAAAGGCATCCCGCGCCTCCCGGATCGACAGGTCCTCAGTCTGTTGCTCCGCCTGCTTCTCCTCCTCGCGATCGCGCTGGCTATCGTGTCCGCGACTGGCGACGGAATGGTCATCAGGCGAGCGCGAACGATCGGCTCGATCACCCTCCGACGACCGTCCGCGCAGATCCTCGATCAGCGCCTGCGGTTGGACCTGGGTAGGGGGCTCGACCGGCTTACCATCGCGCTGATTGTCGATCTCGCTTTCGGTCGGCTGCGACAGGATGTTGGTCGCGAAATTGTTCGCGACGTTGGCAGGCGATGCGTCCGGTTCTTCGAGGCCGGGCGCCTCACCACGCCCCACGTCGTCGCCGCCACCACCCTGCGGCTTTCCACCTCTTCCGCGCACACTCGCACCAGGCTCGTCCGGCTTGCCGGGTTTGCGCCGGATGAACCCTTCCGCGACGGTCGGGTAATGTTCCCACTCGAGGCGGATGCGGGCGGCAGGGAAGCCGTCTGGAAATTTCACGAACCCATGCAGCTGCGGCAGGTTCATGATGTCATCGGGAATGACGAGCGGCTCGACCTGTTTGCGGGGCGTCAGGGTCGAGGCGTCACGGGTGTTGTTATACCCGTAGCTATAGCCCTCATCCATCTGCCGGATCTCGCGGTTACCGATGTACCGGGCACCCTGCTCGGCGGTGTCGAGGTCGGCCGCGGCGAGGATGAGTTTCGTCCGCGCGAGTGACGACAGGTTGCGAGCATTTTCCTCTCCATAGACATGCACCAGCTTGTCGAACGAGTGGAGCCCGAGGACCATCGCGCCACCGAAGTTCCGCGCGGTCTGAAGCCCGCTTTCGATGGCCGGGAGGCGATGCAACGCGCCGATCTCGTCGAACACGAACCAGGTCCGCAGATCGCGGGTTTTCTTCATCGTCATCAGCGAGTGGATCGCTAGGTTCGACCACAGCGTGAGGAGCGCCCGGTTCATGTCCAGGTCGGTGTAGTTGGAGGTGATGAAGAGGATCGAGCCGGGCTTCTTCTCGCCCGTCATCCAGTCGCGGATCGAGTATTGCGGCCCTTCGTCCGGCAGGAAGCGCAGGACCTGTGCATTGGTATTGAAAACGGCCCGGATCGACTCCGCCATCTTGGCCGCTTCGGGCGCGGTAATCGGATCCGCGATGGTGTGGGCGAGGTGCTTGTGGACCAGCTTGAGGTCAGCGGTCATCAGGTTGTCCGCGAGCGCGGCGTTCGAGGTCAGACCCTTCTCGATGAGCTTCATGCACATTTCGATAAACAGGGTGCGTGCCGCGAGTGCCCAGAAGGGGTCGGACGCACCGCCATCGGACGGGATCAGCGCACCCGCAGCGGCGGTGAAGTCGCTATAGGAATGGCAGTCGTTGAAGATCGTCCAGGCCGGACAGCGGGCGTCGGCGGGGTTGAGAATGGTGTCGCGTTCGGAGTCGTAGAACGCCTCGACATAGGCACCGGTCAGGTCGAACACGACGGCGCTATCGTCTCGCTCTCGCATCTGCTGGAGGAGCTTGCGAAAGACGGTGGTCTTGCCCGAGCCGGTGGTGCCGAGCGTCATGAAGTGCGACTGCTCGAGCCGGTGGGGGAAGGGGATGCCGGCGACGCTGTAGGGGTGGTGGATGCCACCCAGTTTGCGCGCCTTGAACGGTAGCTTCAGCACCTCCTCGGGCTTCTTGTCCGGAAAGAGCCGGGCCGCCTCCTTCACGAACTCCGCCTTGTTGTGCGCGGCGACCTCGGAATAGAGCAGGTCGCGCTCGACCAGCATGGCGCCCCGTTCGTGGCGTTCCTGGATCATCGCCTTACCGCGACGGGCGGAGAAATCGACGTACCAGATCGACAGTGGCGCAGTCAGGAAGGTGGCGACGGCCAGCGACCCGAGGAGGCCTTTCACCGCCTTGTGCCAGGCAAGGATGACCTCGGGGACGAAGGGGACATAGCCCATGTAGGTGTGCCGCACGCTGTTGTCGGGCAGGCGCAGGTTGACCTGCTTCATTTCGTCGAGGGCGACCCAGTCCCAGAGTGACGAGAGAATGCGCATGCAGATGAGCTGGACGTTGTTCTCGTCGAGGGTGAACGAGAGGATGGTGAAGTAGGCGATCGCGAAGACGCCGAGCCACATGTAGACGGGCATCTTGATGCCCTGCAGCCACATGAGAACCTGGGTGTTGAGGAGCTGGCTTCCGCGGGTGAAATTGCCCGAGTTGCGGGGCGCATCGCCGCGTGCGGAATGGTGGGTTTGCGGGATCGGACGCCCATCGCTGCGGATGTCCGTGCGCGGCTGCTGGCGCGGCGTTTTAGGGTCATCACGCGCCATGGTGAAGCTTCATGCGACGGTCGGCTTCGAGGACCAGCGTCTCGCGTAGCTCCGGGTAGTCATTGCGGATGATCGCATCCATCGCGACCTGCATGAACTCGGTCACACGCAGGTGACGAAGCTGGCTTGCAGAGAGCTTGGGTTGACCATCAAGAAATGTGACGATCGCGGCCCGCACGAGCTCGGCAACCGGCTTGTTTTGGTCGCGAGCAAGCTTTTCGAGCCGACTATAATCGTCGGGTTCAAACCTTACGGTTCGAGTATGTTTGGAACGCTTCAAACCAACCTCCTAGCAGGGAGGATGGTGGCTACTTCGCGCTGCACTCTATAGTTGCCAGGAGGCTGGTTGGCAATCCTCACGAGCAGTTCGGCGAAAAAGCACGCACCTGCTCGAACCCGTGCTAATGGCGGAAAAGCGTAGTTTTGAAACGGGTGCAAACGGGTCGCAGAACGGGTGCGGGCGGGTGCACGCCTCTCCTAGCTGCCTAAGTATCTGCAAACACAGGGAAAAGGGCAAGCGAAGCTTGCGTTCGGTGTGCTCTACTGTAGTCCCGGTTCCTCCGTGTTGTTCTGCCCTTCTTCTTCGTTCCGGTCGATGTGAAGGTCACCCGGTTTTCCATGGGGTGAAGGCCCGCCGTGATGGCGGAATGCTGGATCAATCCTGCGCTTCGCGCGGGTGTCATTGGCCCGTTCGGCGATGATCGTCATGGGGGGTTCCTTGGGCGAGGTGGTTTGCTCCGGTCCCGCTCTTTTCGAGCGGTCGATCGCTGGTTATATCCGGGGCGTTCAGAGCCCGATCAGCCTGACCGGAAGGTAAGGAAAATGGCGAAGTCACTGGACGCTGAAATGGCCGCGATCGAGGCCGAGCAACGCAAGCTGGATGAGCGTCGCAAGGCGCATCTGAAAAGGCAGCGGGACACGGCGATCGGGACGGTCGAAAAGGCAGGGCTTTTCAAGCTTCCGCTGGATCGACTGGAGCGGTGGATGGAGGCGGTGAAGACGCTGGGTGTGGATGAGGTCGAGAAGCGGATCACGGCGAAAGCCTGAGACGGTTCGAGATCGAGATCGACGCCAATGGCCGCACGGGTCTGCTACCCCGTGCGGCCATTCTCATTTCAACGGCAAGCGGCGAAGCCGGCTTGGCATCAACAGGCAAAAAAATGGGACGCCAGCCGTCAGGCTGGGCGTCCCATGTGCGTTCTTCAGTGGGTCGGGAGCCGGTCAGATCCACGCCAACATATACTCGCCCTCGACCGGTTTCAGGGCTGCCATGGCAGTGAGCGTCTCGACGGTGTTGGCGAGGTCCAAATCGGCGTCGAGGCGACGCCTGATCCGGGGGTCGGTAAGCCGATCCCGAAGCTCGGCCATCGCGACCGCGCCGGCACGTTTCCGATCGAGCCCGAGCCGGTCGAGAAGCTTCATTGCATTGGCCTCGGTCACAGCCAGTTGTGGTGCCGCATCAGGCGTCAGCGAGACCCTGATCCTGATGTCGCCGCCCCGTCGTTCCTGCCAGATGCGGACCCTTCGACCGAGGTATTGCGCCTCCTCCAGAACGGCGATCACGTCGACGTCATGGTCGAAGCATTTCGACACGACAGCAAGGGCGAGAGGGCAAATGCGGGCCTCCAGTTCGAAGGTCGGGTCGCCGGTGACGCCGGCGATCGGCAGCAGCATCGCGCAACCCGAATGAAGCGACATTTCAGCGAGGAGATCGCGAAGCGATCCGAGCTGCTCGGGGGTGATGACCGCCGCCTTGGGCGGGAGGATGCTGTTGCCGTTTTCGATGCGGAAAGTGATGGTCATCGTGACCTCCTTCGTTGAAACCGCATCTCCCTTTCCCTCTTCTCTCCGGAGAGGGCTCGGAACGTCTCGACAGGGCGTGACGGTCAGCCCGCGAGGCGTAGCACGCGCGGGGCCGACCGGCCGCTGCGCACGGGCGAGCGAGCTGGGCCGGCGAAGATCCTTCGACCGGCCGGAAAACCGCGGCAGCAGCGCCGGGGCGGGCTCGATGCCCGCTCCGGCGCTTGCCCGGTCGATGCGTAGCGAGGGGAGGCCCGCAGGGCCGTACCGCAGCGAGCGAGCCGGGTTGGGCAGGTGTGTACGACAGGCGGCAAAAAGGGCTGCACGGTCGCCCGAGCAGCCCCGACGAAGAAGGAGGAGCCGAAGCCCCTCCGAACGTTACTTGGTGATCTGGTTGACCACGCCGAGGACGGTCCCGGCGAGTGCGCAGATGGCGATGATGCTCGTCACGATGATGAGCCAGACCCGCATCTGATCGACCGCGCCCTTGAAGCCGTCCATGCTGGTTTTGATGGCATCGAAACGGGCGGTGTGCCCATCGAGTTTGCCTTCGAGCGCCTTGTTTGCCTGTCCTACCGCCACGTCGATGTGCTCCTCGAGTGCGTCGACGACCCTCTGGGCCGTATCGGCATCGATATTAGCCTCTGTGAGCGCCCTGAACAATACAACCTCCATATCTGTTCCTCCTTCGTCTTGGTGACGGAGATCACGCGTCGGTCGGGGCGGCGAGGGTCAAGGACCGCGAAGCGGCCGCGTCAGCGGCGGTGGGGGTCACGATTTTGCGTAGCAAAATGGTGGGGCCCCGCCGTCCTTGAGGCTCGCCACCCCGGCCGACAGACTGGGACGACTTGAGAGAGAGTTTTCCCCGCGGCAGCTGCGCGGGACCGGGCTCGATGCCCGGTTCCGCGCTTGGCCCGCCGAGGCGTAGCAAGGGGAGGCCGAAGGGCCGGACCGATGCGAGCGAGCCGGGTCGGACGGGCCGATGAAAAAGGGGGCGCGCGGCCCCCGTCAGAAGTTCCAGAACCAGTTGGGATCATTCATGCGATCCGGGTTGTACAGGCTCTCCGGCTGCGCCTCGGCTTCTTGCCGTGACCGCAGTTCTCCCTCGACAGCGTCCAGCTCCTCGCCGGCTTCGCGCACCCGCCAGTCGGTGCCGCACGCGGTGTCGTACATGGCCTCGACGGTGTGCTCTCCAAGCGCCTTCAGGTCGATCCGATCGCAGAAGTCTTCGAACCGATTAAGAGAGCGCATCAGCGAGCCGATTTCCGACGATAGACCGCGTGCGCGAGAGGCCAGCGCGGCGTCGTCCATGTCGTAGACGCCGAACGGGTTGTGGTTGTGACCGTATGCTTCCGAGACGTTGTACATGTGATCCTCCTTCGTCGATGACGAAGTCCTCCCGGTGGCCGGGGCGGCAGGGGTCAAGGACCGCGCAGCGGCCGCGTCAGCGGCGGTGGGGGTCACGATTTTGCGTAGCAAAATGGTGGGGCCCCGCCGTCCTTGAGGCCTGCCGCCCCGGCCGCCATGATGGGACTACAGAGAGACAAATATTCCCCGCGGCAGCAGCGCGGGACCGGGCTCGATGCCCGGTTCCGCGCTTGGCCGGTCGAGGCGTAGCAAGGGGAGGCCGAAGGGCCGGACCGATGCGAGCGAGCGGGTGCCGCGCCCATGATCTGGATCCCGACGCGCGGTGCCGAGGTGCGGCCCGGCGGGGCCGTGCCAAGGGTGCCGCGTGGCAACGCCGGGGCGGGCTCGATGCCCGCGCTGGCGCTCCCCCGGCCGAGGCGTAGCCAGGGCAGGCCGAAGGGCCTGACCGACGCGAGCGAGCCGGGGCCGCGCTGGCCATTCGCACGATCATCGACCAGCTTGCCCGCGATCGCCACGCAGCTGCGGCAGCGCCTTACCGGAGGGGGGAAGTCGAGCGGTCGCGCGGCGACCAGGCGCGGCCCGACGGGGCCGTGCCAAGGGTGCCGCGCGGCCGCTCGACTGGCGTGGGGGGAACCGTAGGGTTCCCCCCACAAGCGACGCTGACGGAAAAGGGCCAGCGCCGGGGGTCACCCGTCGCTGGCCTAGTGGTTCCTGCCAAGAAAAGGGGAAGGGCGGCGCGAAGGGGGGGGCGCGCCGCCCTAAGAGGTTAACCGCGCGCTTGGCGATTGGTTGCGGGGGCGGGTGTCTGTCCGTCGATGCGGAAAGCGTGGGTCGGGACGCGGGCGGCTTTCAGTACCTGCAACAGGTTCGATTGCAGCCCGGAACCCTGACAAACGATCGCTTCCACCGGGGCCAGCTTTGCAAGCTGCTCGTTGCGGACGAACCCGGCGCGGTTGCCATAGCGGCCCGTTTGCGGGGTGAAGGCAACCACGGTCACGCCACGGCTCGCCGCCCATGCTGCCGCGATCATATCGCAGCCCTTGCGCTGTGCGGTCGTGCAAAGCGTCATGTGCGGCACGCGCGCCTTGATCTGGTCGAGGCGGTCCCAAAGCTGCTGGAAGTCGTGCCACTCCTGACCGCCGGAAAAGACGACAAGCGGACCGGTCGGGTTGCGCTTCTCGCGGTGGTCCATCGCGCGCGCTTTCAGGAAGTCCACGGCTGCAATCTGGCTGGCGGTGCCTCCGCTCGAAACCTTCGATCCGCGCGCCGGGGACCATGGGTGGCCGGTCTGTGCGCGGTAGCAGTCGGCGGCATAGTCGCGCATACATTCGATCGCGGCGCGGCGCTCGGTCATCGTCTGCGCGCGTAGCTGCAATTCCTCCATCTCGACCGCGTAAATCTCGGACGGGTCATAGCGGCGGGTCATCTCGCCAAGGTCGGCGCAAAGCCGGTCTTCCTCGCGTTCCAGCTTCTGAGCCTCGAAGTAGAACGAGTTGACGAAGCCCCATGCAATCGCCTGTGCGCTCGGCTCAAGGCGCGTATCGCGGAACAGGTCGAACAGGGTCGCCATGATCGCCGCGCAATCGTGCTGCGCCTCGATCGGCTCGGGCATGTCGAGTTCTTGGGCGTCGCCGCCAATCTCGACGATGGACAGCGCGCCGACGTCGCCGAACGCTTCCTGAAAGTTGGTCGTCGCGGTCGCCTCGGCGATGCTCTCCGCGATCTCGGCCGCGCGGTCATCGCTGGCGGCGTCATGCTCGGCGGCATCGTCGGCGGGGTCGCAATCGTGCGTGTCGGCACGGGCGGCGTTGTTGCGGCGGGTTTCCCAGCCCTTGCGCGCGGCGTCGGCGCGGGCGGCGCTGGCTTTGCCGAGGGCTTCGCCCATGTCGGAAAAGCTGTTAAAGCGCTCGGAGGTCGTTTTCTTGGTCATGGTTCGTACCTTTGGCAGGGATGGCGATTAGGGTCGGGGGAGCGTTTCAGCCGCTCTCCCCGCCCGTCTCGGATGGGGTCTTAGAAGGCGGGCACTTCGTCCGTTTCCGCCAGCTGGCCGTTCTCGGTGGCGTTGCCGCTGCCGAACCCGTCATCGGCATTCGCCTTGCGGCGGGTCTGACGGCTGCCGTCCATGTTCTCGCGGCGCGGCTGCGGGCGGTTCCAGACGACGCGATAGCCTTCCTCGACGTTCCCGAAGAGCGAGATTTGCAGCGGCTCCGGCAGGCTCGGGTCGTCCAGCTTGCCTTGATAGAAAACCTCGCCGGTGGCGTTGCTGGTCAACTCCCACAGCGCGCCGATCTGCACCCAGCGGCGGGCGACGTTCAGGACGACGATTTCGAAGGCGGGGGCGCGCTCGTTGGTGCTTTCGACCGGGCGGAGACCCAAGCGCGCCAAGTCGATGGTGGCGGTGGCGATCGAACCGATAAGCTGACCGCTCTGCGACTTGAACTGACCGATGTTCATAATACTTACTCCATCTAGGCGGGGGCCTGTCCCCCTCTTGCCGGTGCTTGGGGCCTTTCCCCTTCCGGCATCTTTCTTTTACCCCCTCCCCTCCAAGTATTGAAGCGCATTGATTTCTTGACACTAAAGTCATCGTACACGGTGAGTCCGAGCATAAATAGCTCCCGACTAGGGAGCGTAACTAACAAACACAAAAACGCATTGATCGCGGTAGCGAGCAATTCAGATGAACAGGTACGATGTTTGGGGGGCGTAGCCCCGGCCTGTGATCTCATCGCACCCGGAGCCGTCCTCGCAGGGGCTCAAGAGGCAGGCACGGCCGGCGGGGTCAACACGAATGACGGAGGCTCCGCCGCTTTAGCGGTGGAAACCGTAGGGCCTTTAGGCCCGGTATTCTTGTTGAGGCGTCTTCAAACAAACAAAAGCATTGCCAGCTTGCTGGCAATTCCCCTTTGACGCCGACCCCGTCGGACGGGTCTGGCACGCAGAGACACTGAGAGACGGCGAAGGGTGCGATGAGATCATTGGCCCAACAAACAATCATCATGCGCGCAAGCGCATGATTCCACAGCCGCAGGCTGCCGGCGGTGTCGTTGGTCCTGGGTGCGACGTGGGAGGGGAGACCCGCCCCTGCCTCACATCATCCGCGCAAATGGCCGCAGGAGGCCCGTGGAGGCGTTTCAGGACGTCGGACAAGGGATCGTGACCGCTTGCGGCGGAGACCCGCTCTTGCGGGGCTCCGGTCGGCTCTTGCCGACTAGAGCCCGGCCCCGCCCATCGGGCGGGGTGGCCCCCAACATGCACTGCCACGAGGAGAGGACATTACGGCATCACGATCGCGACATACGGGCGATCATTTCATCAGATGGGTGGCGGCTCGTATTCAAGACGCCTCCGAGCAGTTTCGACATCGAAGACATAATCCTTCCACGGCGTTTTCTGGTCGATGCGGGGCGGCGGCTCTCGATAGTGGTCGGCTCGTTCGATCGCGATCTCCAATGCCGCTCGACGCGTCGCGCGATCATCGTGGAGCCACGTCCACCAGGCAAGACCTTGCCACGCCGATGTAGGGACCATCGCAAAGCACAGGAAGACTGCGGCCTCTAAACCCGCTGACTGGAAGAAGGCGAGGTACAGAACCATGGGCGGTACAACCGAAAGCGCAAAGATTGTCGATGCGACCTCGAGCCTTGAGTGAAGCTCGTGCACGAAGAAGAACTTCCAAAGATCGGACAGCAAACTTCGCGCTGCGATAACAGCGATCGCGAGCAGCCCCAAGCCAAGCGGGAGGCTGGTGGCGTAACCGGCGAGCGTCGCCAGATCGTGGGTCACTCGCCTTCACTTTCGGTCAGTTCGGGAAGGTTGTCGTCGATGTCCTGTAGAAGGCTGTTGGCGATGCAGTGGACGACGATGTTGTTGATGACGCGGGCATCGAGCGAGACGACACCGCCAGCGGTCTCCTTGTTGTGGTGCCGGATGGCCGCACCTTCGTCGGGTTCGACCACTGCGGTCCTGGAAGGGCCACCGACCTCTAACCGGGGACGGAGCGCGAGTTTCCTGACCGATCTCGTAAAGGAAACGCTCGGGTCGGGAGAGGGCGATGGAGAGGACCTGTCCCTTCTCGTCCTGGCGGATGTCGGTGACCGCGCCCTTGTAGGCGATGCCGAACCGGCCGCTCATGGTCGAGGTATAGACGTGGCCGATGGGGGTGTAGCCATTCTCGGCGGGCCGGGTGATGTGCTCGAAGACCCAACCCTGACCATTGTAGTCGATGGTGTCGATCATGAGGCGGAAGCCGCGGCTCGTGGTGAAGTTCGCGACCACGAGAACCTCGGCAATGAGGGTTGCGAGCAGTCCCAATCCTTCCGGAACCGCCAGCGGTTTGTCACCCAGGGCCTCAAACCCGGCGGCCAGGGGATTCCGGATAACCGGGCCAGCAGAGAGGGGAGAGAGTGTCGCTATGGCTTGAGCGAACGCGAGGATCGCATCGATGACCAGATAGGCGAACAGATGGGTGAGGATGGAAAGGAAGACGGCCAGCACGAGTGCGGTGATGGCGGTGAGCTGCATTTCGGGGCGACGTGCGCCGCCACGGCGGGTGGTGAAGTTGAAGGCAGCGATCAGTGCCAGCCCGGGCAGTAAGGCCAGGACACTGGCCAGAACGCCGAGCGTGAGGTTCATTCAGACCGGGTTTCGATGCTCGCGCCGGTGAAGACGAATCTATTCGTGCCGGTTTCGCGCTGAACGTGCCCCTTGCCTTTGGCAGCGCGACGTTCGCGTTCAAGGCGGATCAACTCTGCATATCCACCGACTTTGCGGGCGGCCGCGCCGGCGGTGCGCTGTTGGTCGATGGTCAGGATCATTGCCATTGCTCGAACATAGGACCTTTTCGGTCCTGGGTAAACGAAGGACCGGTAGGTTGGTTCGATGACACGCGATCAGATGCCCGCCAGCCGTCCTGTCGATCGCATCCCTCTAGCTGAGCACAGCGACTATACGCGGGGAGCTGGGCGACGCAGATGCTGGAAGGCGCTCACGCCCGGGAAGAGAAGGCGCGGCAGGTCAAGGAGCCAGCCTGATGCCGTCCAGCAGCCGACCATGGCGGCGAACCAGAGTGCGATGTAGGTGAGGCTGTCGATGTCCCCGGTGAGGACGTAGGCGCGGCTCAGCTGCATGAACATGGCGGCGAAGACGAAGAGGCGCAGCCAGGTGAAGCGATCGGCGATGCGCTGGGCGTCGCGCGCGAGATCGAGTAACGAACCCGATCCGTGCTGGTGACCGCGATTGACCATGGTGTTCTTCGCTTTCGTCGTCAGGGGTGTGCCGGGATGCATGCGTCGCGGTTCGATCAAGGGGTGATCGCTTGTTCGATAACCTCACTCCAATAGGTGAGGATGGCGCCCGCGATGGGAGAGGTTTCATCCGTTATGGTGGCAAATCCCCCGAGGTGGCTGGCGATCTCGGCGGTACTGGCGACACCTTCGCGATCTAGGTGCACGGCGAAGACCGCAGCCAGTCCGCCGATGGCCTCGATCACGTCGCGAACGGAAGGCTCGACTGATGCCGGGGAGAACGGCTCGGCGTTCACTGCCTGCCTTCCGCGGATTTCAGGAGCGCCCCGGGCTGGTCGAGGTCGACGCCTGAGGCTTCGCGGATCTTGCGCATGTCATTGGCGGTAAGGACGCCGTCAGAGGTGGCGTTCCGGTAGGCGGCAGCGCCATGCGGACCGGTCCTGGACAACACCTGGGCCGCATGGCTCTCTTTGCCGTCGACAGGCAGATACATGCCGGCCAGTACGACGCCCATCAGCGTGACGGCGGTCACCGAAGCGATCATGAGTGCGGGACGATGCGGTGAGGACGTCATACGATCTCCATGGCCGAAGCGGTGCTGTTCATAGCGGTCGTGGTGTGTGATGCGGCCCCTCATGCCACAGGTGAGACGCGACAAACACAATCGGTTTAGCACGATGCCGTCTGCGTTCGAGCGCCTGGTACTGTGTGCGAGACGTCGTCCGACTGATGTGCCTCTGCCCGAGGCGGAACGCGAAGCCGCAGCGGTACTGCGGATGAGCCTTGGCCTCTCCGCCCTTTCGCTGTCCATGGTCGTTGCCGGCGTGGTGAGCTCAGCGCTGGATAGCGTTGGTCCCGTGTCAATTGGCGCCGGTGGGTGCTCGATCGTATTGCTCGCGTACCTGAACAGCCTTTGCGCCCCTACGGAGCTCAGTCGTAGCCTTGCGCTTGTCCCGGCGCTTGGATCGCAGCGCCTTCGCCTGCTGAGATTGGCCGAAACGAGCGTCGGCGCGGCGACGACTACCTTGCTGGTTGCGGGCGGAGTCGGCCTCCTATGCAAATCGATATTAGACTTGGCCTGAGCAGACAGAACCAAAGGCTTAGCCGGATAGGACACAGGTCCTGTCAGAGAGTGCGAAGCGCCCAACGCCGTAATATTAGTCGTGTAAACTCGTTCGATGCTATCAATAAAATACGTTATCTCCCTTGCCGCCGAGCCCTATGTTCCAGTGCGTCAGAGGTGGTGGTCCTATATTGGGTATCGCGTCAACTGCTGTGCTTTCGACGCGAGATTTTACTCTTGGCTTGAGTCGAAGATTCGGCTTGTGCGTTGATAAAGGCAGGGTGCTGTCGGGCAGCATCCGCGGGACAAGAATCGAGTCGAAGCCGATCAAGCGCGTGTCCGGGAGTGAAGTGAGACTTGGCGGCGCTAACGCTGCGATGGCTTTCGATCTGCCAGCGCGCCGAAGTGTCTGCTCGTCTGACATCGCCCGGCATGAAAGGATTCATGTAGATGGATGGGGAAGCGATGCTCGACGCCCTGGAGGAGCATCACCGAAGAATCGAGGCGGGGCTGGACCAGATCCGCTTTCATTGCGCGGCGCCGGTTCCAAACATCAGCGATCTCGCCGTAGCCCGAACGTCGCTAGGTAGCGCAAGCCTGGCGCGATCTGCGTTCGTCGCCGAGGTCGTCGTCCCGCATCTGGTCAAGGATGGGGATGTCGATTTACGGGCAGAGCTATCAGCATTGCAGTGCAAATTCACGGCCAAGCGTCAGATATCATGCGATCATATCGCGATTTGGACATCCGAGACGATCCAGGCGGACTGGGCTGGTTATTGTGGTGCAGCTCGGTTGATCTGGGTAATGATGGAAGATCAGATCGACATGGAGCGCCGGTATCTCGCCGAACGGCTGAGACGGTGATAGCGGCAACAAAAAAGGGCCGGCGTGAGCCGGCCCGATAAGTTTTAGGAGAGGATGCCTGAAAGGCGTCGCCATGCTGCACCTGCGAACGGAATGATGCAAGTGCTCAGTGAGTGGCGCTATCTCGGTACTCGTGACACCGGGGCGACACCGCAACGGTCCGGAAGCTGCGCGTATGTCGCCGTCAGCGGGCGTTATCGACCATCAGGCCAAGCCGTTTCCGAATGTAGCCACCGATAAAAATGTAGGCGAACAGGAGGGGGAAGCCCACGGCAAACCATACCCAGAGATGCTGGCCGTGCTCGGAAGTGAAAAGCCAGAACAGGGCGCCACCGAATATCAGAAACTCAGTCATTGCGACTGCCTCCCGAACCATCGAGCGCCGTGAGAAGGTTTCGCGCAGGTGGAACCGCAAGGGATCGTCATTCATCGACCGAAGCTCCGTTTGAGCCGCGAGCATAGACGTTCGGAGGAAGCCGGCAATAGCTGCCCTGCGGTCAGACTGCGTTCTTCAACGGCTCGGGCTTCTTCCCGTCGGGTAGCTTCTCGCGAAGGTGCTCATGGATCAGCGACGCCGAGAACGGTTTGCCAATGAACGTCGCCTTCTCCGGCATATCGCCGTCGCCGGGTTTGATGCGGCCGCTGGCGATGACGATCTCAATATGCGGCCAGTGTTCGGCGACAAGGCGCGCGAGGGCAAACCCATCGGTATCGCCGGGCATTTCGACATCCGAGAAGAGAAGCGTGATGCCGTCGGCATGATCCGGAAGCAGATCCTTCGCAGCGTCACCATCATCCACCGAATGACAACGGAAACCCGCGTCTTCCAGGATACCGCAGATATCCATGAGGATGATGGGATCATCGTCTACGGCCAGGGCGCAGGGAACGGTCGAAGTCGTCATGGCGCAAAAACCCGCCAATCCATCGAACGGTCCCGTCGCCCGGGTAGATTACGCCTTTGAGCGCAGAAGACCTTCGATCATCGATAATCTCTTGGGCGGCGTGCGATGCACGCTATGTGTAGCGGCTTGCAATGATGATCGGCCGGAGGCGCAATAAAGGCCGGTTTCGGACGCACATTGTTTGGGACGGATCGGCGCGGCGGGCGCACGATCGTTGAGACGTAGCGCTAAGTCGGTGAGACGGACGCACATTGCTGATCCGCTGGCGCGAGCAGTGCGAGAATAGCCGATCCAGCACGGCCAAGCTGGTGTTGTTTGCCGCAACGGGTTTTCTGGTCGCGCGGTGCGTCCCACTGGCCAGTATCGTCCGTCACCAGAAAACCGGCCGTTTTTCTGATGCCGTTGGTAGATAGTGCTGCTTCGTTGGCCATAATGCGATATTAATGATCAAGCTTCAGCTTGGTACTTATTGTGCAGCACGCATGTAGATGATGGTTAGCTTGCGCAGAGAGCTAACATTGTCACTGGAAGGAAATACGCCCTCGACTTGGATATGGTGTGTCTGGCCTGTGTCTGGGAGCAAGTAGAAGCGGCTGGTCACATAGCTGGCATTCTCTGCGCTTATTCCTGGCTGCATTGCTACCGAGAGTTCGCAGCGTATCGTGCCGCACCGTAGAAGATGGTCAGAGGATATGTAAGGCACGCGCGCTACGATATCTGCAACATCCCTTTTAACATCAGCCGCCCACCTTTGGTCCTGTTCTTCGGCAGCGATCGAGTCATGCAGTTGGCGCACTGGCTCGGTTGGCCCTGTAAGCGATTCGGTAGCTTGAGTAGCGATGTTCCTGACCTGCGGATATTTCGACGCTAGCGGTGTAGAAAGCGCGTCTGGTCTAGCGCCAGAGATGACAGTAACGGCCCCTAAGGTCGTTCTGTCATTATGATGCGATTGCGCCAAAATGAATGTAAAAAAAAGTGCCCCGGTACCGGGGATGATGAAGGTCGCTAGCTTGTAACGGCTCAGCTTCATATGATGACGCCCGTTGTAGAAGTAGTCGATTCGGTGACGCTATTCGGCGGTTCGCGCCGATAATGCCATCTGACCGGCATCCGCTGCAACAGGCCCGCAGGGCTGACTAATCCGGTACTAATCTCGTTCTGCGGGTTTTCGTGTAGAAGCATTCGGGAGATGTGACGATGAGAACGGCAAAGTCGCTTATCGCGTTGACGATGCTCAGCGCTGCCTCAGGAGCCTTCGCGCAGGCATCGCCGGAGGCGAGTGGCGGGCCGGGGGGGGGGCGTCCAGCTGGCCCCGCTGAGCGTTAAGTCTGGAACCACCGGCAATCGAACCATTCAGCCGCGAGCGCCTGCTCCGCCGCTGTCCAAGGTCGTCGTCTATGCGGTCGGATCGTCGCAGTATAACGGCGGCAACTACGAGGTTCAACCTCAAGGTGCGTTCAGCACCACGTCAGACCACGGTGGGGCCGCATTGCGTGTAGTCGTATGGGAACAGGGCTATGCCAACACCTCGTCACGCATTGCCAAGATGAACGGCACGCAGCTTCCGAACGCATATATCGAGCAGCCTCTGTGCGGCACCAGTACGTCAACACCGCAAGCGTGCCCAACTAGCGGAGGCACCATCACGGGGTATCTGGTATATTATAACGCTGACGGCTATCAATCGGGGTCGTTTACGTTCCAAGCAACGTCGCTTGTGTTCCCCAACACTACGCGCAATACATCAATCAATATCAGATAGTACCGCGCGGGCGTCAGCCGATCCGGTTGACGCCTGTCTGCGCAGCGATCTTTGACAAGATGTTCTCGTAAATCTTGTATCCAGACAGAGAACTAGACCGGTGCCCAGATTGAGTTTCAAAGTCCATTAGTGACTTGAATTTTGCGGTGAAGTCGAATGTGGCATTCTCAGGCGCATTTGCAGCAGCCATGTGCGCATTAATCTGCATAACGCCTAGCGTGTCAAAGTCTATCTCCCCCCTTTGATACATCGCGCTAGACCGATCCATGAAATCGGCGACGGTCATATTTTGATAATTAGGCACCGCCGTAGCCTCAGAACGTGACGTGCTGACCGTTCTGGTCGACGCCGCAGCTTCACCCTTACTAGCGGACGCAATGAGATCAGCGAAACCCGTTGCACCTGAAGTGCCGTGGCGCTGCGCGGTCAACTGATATGGGCTCGCGCCTGTAGATGAAACTTGCATATGCCTTTGGCACCCTGCCTGATGTAGACCTGCTCAGGAATAGGCGATTGAGGTTAATCAATAGCAAACGAGTCAACGCCGATTGCGAAAACCTATCTTGCGCTAGCGGATCAACAATGTGCGTCCGTCTCACCGATCGTGCGCTGCGTCTCACGGAATGTGCGTCGGGCGAACCTATCCGTCTCAGCCAAGGTGCGCGGAAACCCGCCCTTTATTGCGCGCCAGAGCGATCATCATTGCAGGCCGCTATAGCTATGCATCAGCCGTCGGGAGACGCGGTCGACCTCAACCAGGTCCTCTGGCGTATGCAGGTCGGCGAACATCGTATTGCCGGTGCCGGCCATGCCGATGTTATGGAGTGCATCGGCGAGGAAGTAGATATCGCGGATCTGATCGCCGTCAGGCGGGGATTGCGTCGCGACGCGGATCGCGAGGAAGGCCGATGCCGCTGCCTTGATCCACTGGGTTTCGTTGTCGGTTAGCTCTGCCACGGTCGACCTCCCTTGATTCGTTCCGCGCGATCCGAAGATCGATCGCTTCCTGAAGATGACAGGCAATGATGCCCGCGTCACCGCCTTCGCGATCGAGCAACGCGAGCGCCATGGTCATGAGGTTCAGAGCGACGTCGCACCTACGACGCCTGTTATCGGGAATGGCGATCGATGCATCCGGCGCGTTCATTGGGCCATCCTGTCGCAGGTACGGACTTCTGTTTTACCGGATGCGGGTTAACGATCCCGAAACATCAGGTCGCAGGCGCGACCATGGTCCATGGATCGAGCAGCAGGACGCCGGTGCCGGCAAAGTCCGACAGGTTGCGGGTCACGACCGTCAGATCGTGCTCAAGGCCGGTTGCAGCAATCCAGGTATCCCGCTCGCTCTTGGTCTCCGGGACGTGCAGCCGCGCGCAGCGCAGCGCGATTGCGGCGTCGATCGACAGGATGCGACCGGCAAAGGCGGCCATGACCTTGTCGTGCAGCCAGAGGCGCAGCACGCCGGCCTGGCGAGGATCGCGCCGCTCCAGCAAAGCGATGCCGAGCTCGACCTCCATGATCGTGATGACCGAGAGGTACATGTCGGCCTGGTCGACGCTGCCGGCCCACGCCTCGACGGCGGGATCGATCTTGCCACTGCGGCGCCTGCGCAGCTCGGACAGGACGTTGGTGTCCAGCAGGTACATCAGTCGAAGACCGCTGGTCGCGGCAACGATGCCGGCCGGCTGAAGTCGATCTCGATGTCGCCGACCTCGTCCATGTCGAGCGCGTCGAGGATGTTGCCGGGTGGTGCTTTCAGCCGCTCGTATTCGGCGAACGGCATGACCGCGATGATCGGCCTCCCGCGTTCGGTGATGATGACCGGACCATCGACCGCGGCGCGCTTGATGCGGCCCGGCTCGCGCTGGAAGTCGCGACTGGAAAAAGTTTGCATGGAGCGGCTTGACCTTCAATGTCGTGACGTTCAGACATTGCCGCAGGACGCGGATTTGTCAATGTCCGCCGCGGCGTCGGTCCTGCCGGCGCTGTCATGTTTCAGGCGATCCGCGACCTCACCCGAAGGAGGACATGATGAAGGTACAGGATGCGATGCGGGGGTATGATTACGATCTGCCGCTCTACGACGTGCTGAACAACAACGAGAAGAACGAGAACGGCGATCCGGTCATCTCGGCCGATCGCCGGGTGCTGGCAGGCGCCACGATCGGGATCGGGCTCGACCTTGCCTATCTCGCGATCACGGAGATGCAGGAGGCCTACGAGACGCTGGCGGCTGATGTCGGTAACGGCGTGACCGATGGCGAGGGTAGCCGCGATCTTGCCGAGATCCTGAGCACGCAGAACCCCTTCCAGATGCGGCTGTGGTATCTGCTGTACGACACGCCGTTCGAGCAGGCGCATGAGGATCTGTGCTGGCTGAAGAGCCTGACCTATCGCCGTGGGCGCATGTGCCTGGTGACGCGCGAGCAGAAGCTGCCAGTGGTCTATGCGACGAACGCGGACCTCTGTGAGAGCTACACCGCCGCGCAGCTCCTGGCCAACATGACGGTCAAGGGCTGACGATCCTCGCCCGGTCAGGCGACCAGGGCGAGAAGATGTTCCGGGTGATGTGGCCGACACCGGGAGACACGAAAGGGCTGAATGGGATTGTCGGTGCGGACCACGAACTGGTCGACCCCGGTGGTCTCGCGAAGCTGGATCGCGACGGCGTAGGCGTTCTCGAATGAAGCGAGCGAACCGCGGCGTGCCGATAGTGCGATGACGGTCATGTTGATGTCCCTTCGGGGTTGATGTCCTTCGGGTGAAGTCCTTCGGGTGGTGTGCCCAATGGCGGGTGGAACGGGCCAACGGCCTCGTTCATGGAATATTGATGACGATCCCTATAGAGAGGGTCGCGGACCGGATTCGACGCGAATGCGTTGAACCAGTCTATCCACCGTTTCGACGGAGGATCCTTCGATCGACGGGGTCGGGACCGCTGCTATCGGTTCCGGCCCCGTTTTCGCAGATGAGGCTGGCGTATACGGCTATGCCTTCGCCAGAGCATAGTCCTGAACCAGCACCCGCTCGGGGACGTGCCATGCGCCGGCGATCTTCCGGATCATCGGAAGGGTGAGGGCGCGACGACGGCTCAGTACCTCGGTGGCTCGTGACTGTCCGATCAGTGCCGCGAACTGCGCGCGGGTATAACCGTTCATCTCCATCGCCGCCTTGATCGCATCCACCGGATCCAGAGGTTCGATGACCCAGCGGCGCTGTTCATAGGTCTCGACCAGCGTCACAAGAACGTCGAGCCGATCCCCGGCCTCGGAGCCGTCCGGCGAACCCCACAGCGTCTCGATCTCACGCAGTGCCGCCTCGTGATCCTCGTCGGTTCGAATGGGCCGGATGTGCATCGCACCATCTCCTTCAATCATCAGAACAGGCTCACCGTCAAAGCATCGATCCTGTCGTATTCCGCATGGGTGCCGAGAAACTTGATGAACGCGATCGACCGACCCCAGTCGAATGCGACGATCATGCGATAGTCCCCGCCGGCGACCTCGAAACGTACTCGTTCGCCATTCAGTGACTTCGCCTTCGAGAAGTCCTCGACGACATCCAGAGGGCTTTCCCAGGTCGCGGTCGCAGCCACCTCGTGCCAGTGCCTCAGCGACGCCTCAGTACGAGGGTGCTTCTCCCAGAACGCTATCAACCTGTTCCTGGCGATGATCCTCATTGCTGGCACCTATCATTTCCCACCATGGGAAGCAACGAAAACGCGGCGTTGCCGTTCGGCGCGTAGAGCCTCGACCAATCCAACGTCCTTGTGCGTCTGGATCAGGCGCAGAAGAACGGGATCCGGCATCCGCGCTAGATCGAACCGACGTCCTTTTGGCTTTGCGGTTGTCCGGCCAATAGCGAGCAGGTGACGCCGGTTGCGCACCTCGACCAACAGCGCGCCCCGCTCGGCGCGTGTAAAGGCGCGCTCGAGGCCGTAGAGCCAACCGGACTGTGCCTCGACCAGCATGGCCTCGCAGCGGGCCAGATCGTCGTCGTGCCGGCATTCGCGAACACGCTCGATCGTCAGCCCGCGTGCGGTTTCGCGGGTACGGGCATAGTGGTCGCTACTGGGGCTCTCGATCGCGAACAGGCGGTGCATGTGCCGGACCCACGCGCCCATGCTCTCCCATGCGAACGCCTTGGCCTTCCCCCTTTCCTCCGGGCGGTAGGCGCGCTCCGGCCTCGGCGACCGCGGTGGCTGGCGATCGCCATCGAAGAGGTCGAGTTGCCGGACGCTCATGGCAGCGGCGCCAAGTCGCGCACCTCGACCATGTGGATCTTCGCGGTGCGTTCAGCACCGACAGCATCGAAGAAGACGTAGCAATGGTCCGCGAAGGTCGACCCACATAGCCGCCAGATGACCCCATGCCGTCCGAGGTAGCGCTGGATGCCAAAGGCGGGATCGACGGAGCCTGGAGCATTGACCAGCGTCACCCGCTGCCGCACGTTCAGCCAGTTGGCGGCATTGCGAGCGATCGTGCGCCGCTGCCGCTCAGTCAGGATCGATGGCCGGTCGCTGCGTGGCGGACCGAAGGTGGCGAACGGGTCGCCCTTGATCCGCTCCAGCTTGGCCGCGACCGTCTCAACCGGCGGGCGCTCGACGATCGGCGCGGCGGGGCTGCGACGATAGTGGGTGATAGCGGTGCTGGTGAAGAGGTCCTGCTGATAGCCGACGACCCGTCGCCGGCGCTGCTCCTCGGCATAATCCGCGCGCCAGCGATCGTCGTTGCTGAGCGGCCGTGGTTCCTCCTTATGGCGGACGATCGCCATGAGCTCGGCGTATTCGGCCTCGGAGACGGTGGCGATGCGCGGGTTGTAGGTCATCGCAGCACCCGGGCGACGTGGCCGGCATAGACCGACACGACCTTCCAATAGGTGGCCATCGGCGCCTTGTGCCGGCGCCAGCACTCCTCGGCACGGATCTGCGCGTCGCGGCGAAGATCGAGGAGGAGCGCCCGCAGCTCGGCGCGAACCGCCGGGTGCAGGTTCTTGATGCGCGCCGCGGCCGGCAGCGCCATCACGGGGTTCCGCACCTCAGGCCGCGCGTGCCGCGCGCGCCGTGGATCGTCTCTGGCCATATCGCGTCTCCGTCGGGAAGGCCGTGCGTCAGAGCATCAGGCCCTCAGGATCGTTCGACCGGGCGGCAGCATCGTATCCGCGCTGCCAGGCGGCACGCAGGCGCGATCCCTTCCGGTATGCTGGATGGTCATTGCCCATCACGAAACACCGCCACCCACTCTTCTCCGCCTCCCAGAGGCGATCGAGGGGTGCAGGTTGCAGCAGGGCGAGAAGAGCGAGCGCCACGTCAGTATTCCGTGTCGCAGCTGCAAACCCGGGTGACCACGCGGTCCCCGACATAGACCGTGACGTGACCCTGCAGGTCGTGGTCGGGATCGCCGCGTCGGCGGATCGCGAGGTCGAAGATGCCCTTGCCGTCCGCGGTCAGCGCGACACCGTCGGCGAAAGCGCTCCACGGCGCATATTCGTCGTCGAAGTCGGTATCCGCGAACGCCGGGTCATCACTGATCTCGGCAATGTTGAACGCGCTGCCGCGCCCGGTCAGGCTGCGGCGTTGACCGAGTTGAAGGATGACGGAGGCAACCTCCATGCGAGCCTCGCACGCGGCCGCCTCGCGGATGCGGCGACGCTCGGCAGCGCTCGGCCGGAACAGCGCCGGCACGTCAGAGGTCGCCGCGCAGCATGATCGTCAGCACGCGCCGCGTCTGGCTTGCGTCGGCGGGATCTTCCGAGCCGAACTCCATCGCGGCATCGTAATAGTCGATGGAGAAATAGACCGTCGTGCCCCGGTACTCGAAGCTGCCGCGGTTTCGCTCTCCGGCCTCGGCATCGCTGAAACGATGCGTGCGCAACAAGGCGAGGATTTCGGCCTGAGCGACGATCTCGCCTGCGCGGTCGTCGGCGAACGTGCCAAGGCAGGTGCTGGTCATGTTGATCCGGGCGGTACGGTCGAGCCCTTGCCGGCAACGGTCATTGAGACGGGCGATCGTCTCTAGACGTGCGTCGAGGCTCGCCAGCGTGGACGCTTCAGTCATGTCAGGTTCCTTGCGGTTCGATCAGGCGGCGAGCAGCGGGCGCTCGGCCGCGGAGACGCCGGCGTTGAAGCGGTCGATCCAGTCCCGCATCGTCGGGCGGTCCTCGATCGGGATCGAGGCGGCGACGTCCTGGAAGCGGATCAGGTCGGTCGGCGCCGTGTTCCAGATGCGATCGACCTCGCGCGCCGGGAGCAGCCCCTCGTTGCGGATGAAGTCGGTCATCCGGCCTGGGCGGGCCTTGGTACCCTTGCGCCATAGACCCTCGACTGTGTGCAGTCGCGGTGCGGCGCGCGCCTCGACCAGCACGATCAGGCGCAGGCACCAGCGCGGCAGGTCGCGGATCTCTTGGGGCTGGTTGGCAATGCACAGCCAGCACGCACTCTTCGGGGGCACGGGCAAGCCCTCCGCGACGATCCGGGCTGTGCAGGCGTCGCGATCCCAGCCCCATTCCCGCAGCGGGTACTCGCACTCGTACAGCGGATCGTCGATCGACAGCGCATGGTTGGCGCGCAGGGTATCCCGTGGACCGGCATCATAGCCGATCAGGCGTCTGACCCGCTGCCCGCGGCTCCACGCATCGATCGCGGGCTGCCAGGTGGCGAGGAAGGCATCTTGCGGGGCCTTCTTGTATTTGAGCGAGCAGCTCGATCCGCCAAGGCTCTTGCTCGGCAGCGTCGCGTTGGTCAGGCACATCTCCAGCAGCCCGTAGTAGGGCGGCCAATGTTTGAACCGCTTGGGGATGTAGGTGACGATCTCGTGACAAATGCCGCGCGCGTCCATCCACGGCCGGATGACGTCGAGATAGGCATAGGTCGCCGGCTTCTCGACCGCGGTGTCGGCGGTCAGGACCAGATCAATCCTTTCGCCGCGCGCAACCTTCTCGATCAGGAGGGCGGTGCTGTCGACGCCGACGCCGTAGGCGAGGACGACAGGAGGGGGCGGAGGACCGTCCATGTCACTCGGCCTCGGGCGTGCGTTCGGAAACCACGACGGCCAGTTCGTCCCTGGTCATGGTGATCGTCACCGTTCGGTCCGCTGGGACCAGCCATCGATGTGAGGCGAGCAACGCGCGTATCCTGACCTCGATCGCGGCATCGTTGCCCTCAAGGACGCCGACGACGCGGTCGGTCGCGTCGCGCAGGAAGCGATCGCGCTGCGTTTCGTAGCTGTCGGCGTCGCTGTCGGTCGCCGGGTCGAAGGCGGCGCGCTGAGCGAGATCGACGACATCGCCGGCGACCAGCTCGGCACCGCGCCGGACGAAGATCGCAAGATCGTCGATGGACGCGGACATGTCGTGGTCGGCCGCAAAGGCGACGTCGGCTGCGCAGCGGACATCGATATAAGCGCCAGCATGGGAGAGCGTCGCGATCAGCTCGAGGTTGTCGACATAGCCGTGATCGGCATCGGCAGGGGCGCTTGTCGTCGCATCCAATACGAAAGTGCGTCCGTCCTGCACCACGTCGAACCCGATGGTCTCGACGCGCGCGAGGACGTCATACCAGCCATAGCCGGCAAAGGCCGGTTCTTCGTCGACCAGCGTGCCGCCAAATGGTGAGTGGCGGGAAATCGCCAGCGCTGCCGGCTGCGCGAATAGCGCCTCGACGTCGGGCATCACCACCATCGACGGGTCCGTCACGCGGACGCCGCTCAGGTAATTCTCGTGACAATCGGCGTGTGGCGCGATCCAGCCATAGAGATACGGTTCGGCCTCGGGCATCTCGATCCCAAGCGCCATCGCCTCCGACCAGGTGGCGAAGGCGAGACGATGCGAAGGCTGGGCCGCGATCGTGCGAAGGATGGCCGTGCGCACCGCGACGCGCAGCTCGTCCAGCGCCGGATTCTGCACGGCCTCCTTGCGCGCCGGCAGGACAAGCTGGATCGCCGGGCAGTCGATGATGTCGACGCGCGCCGTCCACACCTTGCCGCGGCCGACCTCGCCGACGCTGTCGATCGGGCAGCGGATGGTAACGCCGTGAAAGTTCAGGCGCGCCCTGTGGGAGGTGTCCTGCGCGCTTTCCTCGTGGAAGACGCCGATCCGGCAGCCGTTCCATGTCTCCACCTGGACCGCATCCGCCAGCCAGTCTGTCTGCGCACTGATCTCGCCATCGAAGGTCACCGGCACCGGATAGTGGCGAGCGACATCGCGAACCGTCTCGCCAAGCTTCTCGGACCAGTCCTCCGGCATCCGCACCGTAATCGCGGTCCCGCGGTCGATCGGATCGGCGGAGATCGCGATCGGGCGGCTGCTCTCCCATGCGCCGGCCGGAATATGCGCCATCCAACCCTGTCGCTCGGGTTGCGACCAGGAACGAATGATGACGTCGCGACCAGCGAGGCTGAACACGCCCATGCCGGCAGGATCCTCGCGCACGCGCGTCTCTTCCGACCAGCCCGACCGGCCGAGCGTCACGACCGCGGCCGGATCGGCGATGCCGCTGCCGTCGTCGACGACGTGCAGCAAGCGGTCGCCAGGGCTGCCGCTGGTGGTGATGACGATCGCCGTTGCGCCGGCTCGGCGAGCGTTCTGGAGCAGCTCGCTTAGCACGTCATGGGCGGAACCGTTGAACAGCCTTCCGACCTTCGCGATGGTTTCGGGCGCGACGCTGGTGGCGATCGTGGCGGGGAGCATGGCAGGTCCTTCTCGGCACGCGGGGGCTATTCCCCACATCTGCCTGTCCCCTCCCCCTCCCTCCTGACCCCTCGAGCTACCTGAGCGGCCTCGGGGCGTCGCCAAGGCGTCCCCGGGCCTGCGCGAGTTGACGGATAGCCTTGCGCAGGAAGAGCCCCTCGGAGCTCTCCGGGTCGACGGTGTCGGCGCGCTCCCGCAGCGCCGCGGTGCGACGATCGAGCGCGTCTGTCGTCACCATGATGTCGTCGTGGCTGAGCGTCAGCCGCACCTCGCTCGACAGCAGCAGATGCGGAGGGCCAGCGAAGCCGAGAAACTGGTCGGCGACGGGCAAGCGGTGTCGCAGCGCCTCGTCGACGGCGCGGCCGATCGAAACCGCGTCATGGACCAGTTCGGCGAGCAGCATCTCGCGGCTCATCGGCGGGAAGGCCTTCAGCGCGCCGTGCACGGTGGTCACAGCGATGGGGTCGGTCGAGGCGATGCCGACGATCCGCTCGGCCACGATGACCAGGATATCGCCCTCGCGGACCGGGCCTTCATCAAGGCCTCCGCGGACGATGCGAAGTGGTGGACACGGTGCATGAATGGACCCTTTGGTGATCCGGAGCGCCAGGCGGCGATCACCGATAGCGGGGACGCTCGGCGGGAAAGCGCTCGGGCGGCAGGCCGGTGAAGGAAAAGGCGCGGTAGCGCCCGCCGGCATAGAGGACGGACTCGACGCTGCGACGATGGCGCTGGAGACGTTCGAGCAGCCGGTTGGCGCGCCTGACCGCGGCGATCGCCGCCTCGTCGGTCAGGTAGAAGCCGATCGCACGGACGAAGCGGCCGGTATCGTAATGTTGGGTAGGGAGGGTGGCGCCTACGAGAGGACACCCCACTCCCCCCCTCCGAACCGGACGTGCAGCTTT
>NZ_JBWKVV010000010.1:0-82357 GCF_059421875.1 Sphingomonas sp. GW821-FHT02B09 | reverse complement strand
AGCTCGCTCATCCACTGTCTCCTCGCAGAGCCTGAATCAGATCGCGATGCTCACATCAATGGGTCCTGACCCTAGCAACACGAAGGGATTACCCGTGCGTTGTCGTCAGATTTGCGCCGACGCGCGCAGCAAGGTTGAGGAGGGAGAGAAAAGATTATTATTGTCCAGCCATCTCGAACTTTGCAGGAATGGTAGTTACTGACGCTACTGCTTGATCTTGCAGTATCCAGCGCATCGCTATGCGATAGTGCCAAGCCGTTGCTGGCCGTGCCAAAACAATGATCCGCAAGCGCTGCCGCGTTATGATGCCTTCATCAGATCGTCACAGTGTCGCTCTTGCATTGGGATCAAATGCCGACCATCCCGTGCGGTAGGCGAGGCGTTCCAAGGCCAGCGTGCCGAGTTGCGAGTTGCCGGTCGGATTGAGACCGGGGGACCATACTGCGATGGATGCGTGGCCCGGCGCGATCGCCAGGATGCCGCCGCCCACGCCCGATTTGCCCGGCAGCCCCACGCGATAGGCGAATTCGCCGGAACCGTCATAATGTCCGCACATCATCATCAGCGCATTGATCCGCCTCGCGCGTTGAGACGATATCACCGATCGTCCGGTCGCTGGATTGATACCCTGAGCCATCAGGAAGCGGCCGGCCGCAGCGAGTTGGCGACAGTTCATCGTCAGGGCACACTGATGGACGTATGTCCCCAACACCCGGTCGACGCTATTCCCGATCGAGCCGAACCCCGACATGAAGTGCGCCAGCGCGGCATTGCGGTGTCCGGTGGCCAGTTCGGCCTGAGCGACAACGTGGTCCACGATGATGTCGTCATCGTCCGCCAATTCCCTGACGAAGCGCAGAAGCTCGGCGATGACTTCGCGCGGCTGATGGCTTGCGAGCAGTACATCGGCCACGACGATGGCACCGGCGTTGATAAACGGATTGCGCGGAATGCCCCGCTCGGTTTCGAGCTGCACGATGGAATTAAACGGACTACCCGACGGTTCGCGACCGACTCTGTTCCACAGCTGGTCGCCGACCATCCCTAGCGCGAGGGTGAGCGTGAAAACCTTTGAGATACTTTGAATTGAGAAGGGGACATCGGCATCCCCCGCCGCGTGGACGGTGCCGCCCGCCTCTATCACGGCAATTCCGAAACGCGCAGGATCGATGTCGCGCAGCAGCGGAATGTAGCTTGCGGGCGTGCCGCGATCGGGGGCTGCCGCCATTTCTGCCGCGATATCGGCAACGATTTGGGATAGACTGGTCATGCCTTGCTATGGATGATGATGCGGCTGATGGGAAATTGTGTCCGACGGACATGGCTTTGCCATCCGCCGATGCAGACCGTGTGAAAAAGCCGCGTCCGTGTTTCCACCGGTCGCGGATCGGCGTATGCTGCGGGCATGGCGTAAATTGAGTATCACTGACGTGCTTCCCTAAAACTCCGCCAGTTTGAGCTAAAGTCCGTTTTTCGTGAGGAGACGGATGTGAAGAAAAGCAGGTTCAGCGAGGAGCAGATCATCGCGGTGCTGCGCGAGCAGGAGGGCGGGATGAAGACCGCCGATGTCTCTCGGAAGCACGGGATCAGCAGCGCGACGCTCTACGCCTGGAAGGCGAAGTATGGCGGCATGGACGTGTCGCAGCACGCAAGCTGAAGGTGCTAGAAGACGAGAACACCAGCTGAAGCAGCTGCTGGCGGATGCGATGCTCGATAACGCCGTGCTCAAGGAGGCGGCAGCAATAAACTGGTGGAGCCTGCCGCTCGCCGGAGGGTTGTCGAGGAGGCTCGGCAGCGCTTCGGCATCAGCGAGCGTCAGGCATGCTCCATCTTCAGCGCGGATAGGGCGTCGGTGCGCTACGCGCCCCGGCGTAGTGATGATGGCGACCTGCGGTCACGATTGCGGGAGATCGCGGCTGAGCGTTGCCGCTTCGGCTACCGGCGGCTAGGGATCATGTTGGCTCGCGAGGGGCTGGTCATAAACCACAAGAAGCTGCTGCGGCTGTACCGTGAGGAGAACCTGCGCATCAGGCGTCGACGCGGTCGCAAGCGAGCCATGGGCACGCGAGCTCCCATGGCGCTGCCGCAAGGACCGAACCAGCGATGGAGCCTCGACTTCGTCAACGACACACTGAGCAGCGGCCGGCGCATCCGCATCCTGGCGGTAGTCGACGACTTCACGCGCGAGTGCTTGGCGCTGGTGGTCGACACCTCATTGTCAGGCGCGCGCGTCGCTCGCGAGCTCGACGCCATCATCGCCGCCAGAGGCAGGCCGCCGCTGATGATCGTCAGCGACAACGGCACCGAGCTGACCAGCCTGACGATCCTAGATGGACGCAGGAGCGGCCTGTCGAGTGGCACTATATCGCGCCGGGCAAACCGCAACAGAACGGCTACGTCGAGAGCTTCAACGGCCGCCTGCGCGACGAATGCCTCAACGAGACGCTGTTCGTGTCGCCCGGCCATGCCCGCTCGGTGCTGCGGCTCTGGCGCGACGATTACAACCATGTGCGGCCGCACAGCGGGATAGGCGGGCTGACGCCCGCCGATGCGGCTGCGCGGGTTGTGCAACACCGCCCCGATGGGCATCATGACAACCCCGGACTCCAGTTACGACTAGGGGAGCTTTGGGGAGCACGTCACTCCCATGCCCGCAAGTCGCTGTCGGCGTGAACGCAGGTCAGGATCGTCGTCGCCGCCTCGTAGAGCAGCACGCGGAGATTCGCGTCTCCGCGCCTGGAGATATGTCCGTCATAGTCGATATCGCCGGACTGGTACCGCCGGGTCGTCAGGCCGATCCATGCGCCGATCGATCGTGACCTCGCAAAGTTCGCCGGGTCTTCGATAGCGGTGGTGAAGGTCGTTGCCGTGACGACCCCGACGCCGGGGATCGGCATCAGCAACTGGCATGCCTGGCTTTGCCGGGCAGCCGCAGCGAGTTGGCGGCCAAGTTCGGCGGCACGGACGCGCATGGCCCGCCAAGCCGCCAGCATTGGAAGGATGATGCGGGCTAGCGCCTCCTCGCCCTCCAGCAGCCGGCGGACGTTCTTCTCGAACACCCCGCCCTGGCCGAGAGGCACGACCAGCTCGAAGGTTTTCATCAGACTGCGGATCTGGTTGGAGAGGCTGGTCGCCATGCGGACCAGCTTGCTGCGTCCCGCCACCAGCGTGCGCATCAGCATGCTGTCATAGCCTTTCACCCGTACTTCCCGGAAGAAGCCGATCTCGACGAGGTGCGCCAGACCGTCGGCGTCGTTCGCGTCGGTCTTGTTGGCCGCCATGTCGAGCGCTGCTTTCGCATGGCGCGCATCGATGCAGATTGCCGGCAAGCCAAGCGTGGTTAGCTCATGATAGAACCACACCGAGAGCGGGTTGGTTTCGAACATGACCCGTTCCGCATCCGGTGCGCGCTTGCGGATCAGTTCGACCAGCGCCTGCGGGTCCGAAGCGCATTTGCCGCGCCAGATCCGCTTGCACGAATGCCGTATGGAGACGGCCGTCTCTTTCAACGACACGTCCAAACCGATATACTCGGCCATGGTTGTTCTCCGTGCGACACATGGGCCCAGCGCCAATCGTGAGCCCGTTCGTCCATCCTATCGGGGAACAACCACCTGTCTGCCGGCTTCATAAAGGCACGGACTCGGGGCAGATCGCTCCGCGATTACCCCATGTTTTGGAAACGTCTGAGTCTGATGGTGAGCGGAAGGGCGGCTTTCCACATCGGGGTTGATCGTGATCACATATCACCGCGAGCAGCGCCCATGCAGCGCGACGAAGCAGTTTGTTAGGAATGTCGGTGGTATTGCAGGAGGCGTATGTATGACCGACGGACCATTAGAAGCGCAGTCTACCGCGCCGGTCGATGTGCGTCGGCACTGACATGGCGGAAACGGGGGCATTTCCTGCATCCTAGCATCCATGAGAGCTGCAAGCGGCAGCACACTCTACAGATACCACCGAGAGATGTGATAGCCGACCCAGATACGCCCGTTAGTTCCGCACGATGGCTGCGGCTTTTTCGGTACATCCCCGGTCCCAAGTCTGTGATCATGCTGCTCGTCGTAGCGGTGACACTTTGTCTTGGCACGCTTATCTATGTTCAACATGCCAACAGCCTCATCGTCGACCAGGACATGCAAACCGCCGTCGCGCTGAGCCAGATTGCTGCTCGTTTTGATCATGAAGACGGCAATCTATACCGGCTGCTGGTTGACGCATCGGCCAACGGTCGCTCATTGGATGGTGGTAAGCGTCTCGCTGATATCCGCCACAGAATCAGTGACATCAGCGCCGACCTCGCCAAGCGGCGAGAGGCGTTGGAGCCGAAGGATCGCGGGCGCGCAACGCAGGTTGTTGTTGAACTTGCCAAATATGACGACGCTGTTGCGGTGGTATCGTCGATGCTGGAGGTGGACTTTGCCGCTAGCGTAGCCATGCTCCGCCCTTTTCGCTTCAATGCGGACCGTGTTCTCATCGAAATCAAGGCGATCGCGGCGTCCGGCATTGCCAGTGCCCATCATCATGCCGAAGCAGCCGCTTGGCGCACACGCGTTCTAGTTGCAATCGTCACCGCTGCGGTTCTAATCGTGGCGGGTCTTTCCTATGCTTGGCTTGTGCTGGCTGCCGAACGAGGTGTGCAGCTGCGAGCGGAGATCAAGCGCCGGGGAATTGCTGAGCAGGAGGCACTACTGCTTGCCCGTACCGACGCCCTTACCGGCCTCGTCAACCGCCGCGAGTTTGGCACTACGCTTGAGAGCGCCATAGCGGGTGCGATGGCGGCCGGCAGCCGGTTGTCAATCATGCTGATCGACCTTGACGGTTTCAAAAACGCAAATGACACGCACGGCCATGCCGCAGGTGACACGGTCCTCAAAACCGTGGCGCACCGCCTGCATAGCGTCTTCGGTCCAGATAGCACCGTCGCACGTCTGGGTGGCGATGAGTTCGCCATCCTTGTTCTGGAGCAGCAGGGTCGCACCGAGACGATGGCACTTGCGCATCAGGCGAGCACTGCTCTTCACCAGCCACTTGCGTGGCGCAGCAACATGATCACGGTAGGGGCAAGCATCGGCATCTCGCGTTTTCCTGACGATGGAGCCGTCGCTGGCGAGCTGCTCCATGCCGCTGATATCGCGATGTACGAAGCCAAACGTGGTAACAAGGGCGGCGTCTCCCTGTTCTCTCCATTAATGGAATCCGAGCGGTTCGAGCGGCGGCGCTTGGAGCAGGAACTACGCGACGGGATCGCTCGCGGTGAGGTAAAGCCGTTTTACCAGCCGATCGTCCGCTTCTGCGATGATGGCTTGTGCGGCTTTGAGGTTCTTGCTCGCTGGCAGCATCCGCGTCTTGGGCTGTTAACGCCGGACGCCTTTATCCGGCTTGCCGACAGTACCGGTCAGATTACTGCCATGACCAAATCGATCCTGCGACAGGCTTGTATTGATGCCCGACAGATCCCCAGTCACCTGCGGCTGGCGGTGAACATCTCACCAACCCAGTTCGAAGAGCCGGGTTTGGCCGAGGCGCTGATCGCTATCATCCATACCGAGGGCTTATCGCCGACGCGTTTTGAGATTGAGATTACTGAGGATGCGGTAATGGATGACATCGCCGCTGCCGAACGCTTGCTATCAACGTTTCGCAAAAGCGGCATCTCGATCGCTCTTGACGATTTTGGTACTGGCTATTCCAGTTTGTCGAACCTTCGTCGTCTTAAGTTCGATAAGATCAAGATCGACCAGAGCTTCGTCAAATCGATCTCAGACAGCGTCGAGAGTGAAAAGCTAGTCGACGCGATCATTTCGCTCGCTCGCAGCTTCGATATGAAGGTGACAGCAGAAGGAATCGAGGATGCAGCTGCAGCGGCACTGTTGTCGCGCAAGGGGTGTACTCAGGGTCAAGGCTACTTCTTTGGAAAGCCTGTGGCATTTGGTCAGGTCGCCGAGATGCTTAGCACGCCAAGGGACGCTGCAGCATAATCATCCGAGACGGGTGGTTGTTGACTGACATGACCCCCGTTTCTTCATCCACGTGGAACTAGAGACCGAACCTTGAAGGGACGGACGGAAAGAAGCGGAAGCAGTTTTCTGAAGAGCAGATCATCGGCATCCTGAAGGAGGCCGAGGCGGGTGCAGTGGTGACGGAGCTGTGCCGCAAGCACGGTATGTCGAGCGCGACCTACTATGCATGGAAGGCGAAGGTCGGGGGCCTGGAGGTATCTGACGCGAAGCGTCTGCGGTCGCTCGAAGAGGAGAACGCCAGGCTCAAGCAGTTGCTTGCGGACACGATGCTCGACAACGCGGGGTTGAAAGATTTGCTGTAAAAAAAGTGGTGACGCCCGCCGCGAAGCGGCAAGCAGTCGCGCATCTCCAGACGACGCTGGAAATGAGCGAGCGGCGGGCGTGTGCCGTGGTCGAGGCGGACCGTACGAGCATGCGGTATCGCTCGTGCCGGGCGGATGATGGCGACCTGGGGTCGCGTTTGCGTGAGCTGCGCAGCAGCGTCGGCGGTTCGGCTATCGACGGCTGCACATTTTGCTGCATCGCGACGGGATCACGATCAACCGCAAGAAGACCCAGCGGCTCTACCGTGAGGAGGGTTTGACGGTCAGGCGCCGGAAGGGACGAAGGCGCGCCACAGGCAGTCGGGCGCCTGCACCTGTGCTGGCACTTCCCAACCAGCGCTGGAGCCTCGACTTCGTCCACGACCAGCTCGTCACCGGCCGACGGTTCCGCGTGCTCAACATCGTCGATGACGTAACACGGGAGTGCCTTCGGGCGGTGGTGGACACGTCGATCTCGGGCCGGCGGGTCGTGCGCGAGTTGGCCGATCTTATCGCCGAACGCGGCAAGCCGAAGATGATCGTCAGCGACAATGGTACCGAACTGACGTCGAACGCGGTACTCGCCTGGAAGAGATGTCGGCGTCGAGTAGCATTACATCGCGCCGGGCAAGCCGACACAGAACGGGTTCGTCGAGAGCTTCAATGGTCGCATGCGCGACGAACTGCTCAACAAGACGCTGTTCTTCACCATCGGTCAGGCCCACTCGATCCTGGCGCGCTGGAATGACGACTACAATACCGAGCGGCCGCACTCGTCGCTCGGCTACGCTACCCGGCTGCGTTCGCTGCCGGGACTCGAACAGCAACGGGCGGGGTTAACCCCACCCGTTGCCTCAACTGCGCTCATGCGCGACAACACCGGCCGGTCTCTGGTTGCCGTTGGCTGAAAGACTGGGGTCATGTCATTAGGCGTGCGTTCAGATCTAGTCTGAGGATCACCCTTCTTACAGCCCGCCAGCCGCCCTTCGAACGTCATCCTATTCAGAAAACAAAACGCACACCAGTGCGCACGCGACGATCCGCAGCTATCGGCGATACTGCAGCGCCGCCGGCCAACGATAGGTTTTCGCCTGCAGCAAACACTTCAAGCGCGCGGGTGAGACGAAAACCGACGCGAGCATCAAGGGCTAGCGCATCGTCGACGCGGTAGAGGAGGAGCTGGGGCTTTGAGGAGAAGGCAAACTGGCGGCTGGCAGAGGTGTAACGAGCCACGCCGGTAAGCGACAGCCGACCAACGTTATAGCTCATTGTGACACTGGCCTTGTGAATCGGTGTAGTTGACTTTGGTGACAAGGCATAAGGGATTGGTAGCGCCAGCGACGTCAGCTGCTCGTCGGTATGGGTCCAGGTATAGTTCCCACGCCAGGCGAGGCTGCCGATTGCACCCCATGCAGATAGCTCGGTTCCATAGGTGGTGTAATTACCCGTCGTTTCAAACCGTGCGACAAGCGATGGAAGCGGCGATAGAAACAGTTCGGTTTGCAGACCATCACCTGGAGAGGCGATCGCATTTTCGGTACGTGTGAGAAATGCGGTGGCGTCAAGGTGACTGGCGCCGAGCACGCGACTGTAGCCGATCTCGCCGCTCCACATCAGCACGGGCGAAATACGTGGCGAGCCCGCGACAAAGATCGGAATTGGCGAAGACGTGACGATTGGCAGGCGCGTTCCAAAGTTGACCAGCGAAGGCAATTGGTAGCCGCGACCACCATTGATGCGCAGCAGGCCCTGCTCATCGGTATGGATCAGCAGCGCAGCATTGAAGCTGAACCGGGTAAATCTGCGATCAAAATCACGCGGGTCGTCATAGGCGGGCTGGGTGATCATACCCGACTGATGCAGCCAGAGCTGGTCTAGCCGCCCGGCAATGGTCAGCGCGAAACGGTCGTCCGGATGCAGGTCGAGCATGGCATTGCCGGATGCCACATCATAGGCGACGCGCTTGGCAAACTGATAGACAGACAGCAGCCGGTTGTTGCGGTACTCGACCCCGAGCCGCAGTGTGTTGACACTGTCCAATCGCACCAGCGTGGATGCCTGGGTGACGATGATCCTGTTTCTGAGCACGATCGGATCGGTAGGGTTGGCCGTCGTTCCAACCCCATATTCAGCATCGAGCCAGTTGATGTAGCCATTTACAGTTAGGCCGCCCCAGCCGGTATCATGGGCGGCTGAGCCATGAACGTTGCTGCTACGATAGTGCTGGTTGGACAGCAGCTGGCTTGGCAGATACTCGATCTGGCTGTTGGTGGCGTGGCCACCGCCGATGATGGTCTCCAGCCCGTTGAACGAGCCGGTGACATCGCCAGAGATCTGATCACTGGCAACATCAAAGATCTGGGTAGGCTGGACGAGCCTGGAAGGGATGTCACGCTCGTCCTCGCGTGCGTGAGCGCCAGCCAAGCGGATCCCGATCATCGGGGCAACGGGCAACGTCACTGATCCTGCCACTTTGCCGATCCCGTGATTGCCGAGCTCCGCCGTTGCGGCTGCCGACGGCGCGTCCCCCACCCGTCGGGTAATGATGTTGATAACCCCGCTGGCGGCATTGAACCCGAACAGGGCGTTGGCAGGACCGCGGATCAGCTCGATCTGCTGGATCTCGTCAAGTTGAACGCCCAGCAAGTTCCAGTCGGTCATACCATAGTGGTCAAGATAGACCTGTCGGCCATCGACCAGAACCAGCAGCCGGGCATTGTATGTCTGCACCCCGCCACGCACAGCGACATCGCTCTGGCCGGCTGTCCAGCGATTTACATCGACGCCGGCGTAAGTCTTGAGCAATCCGGGTACGTCGCGGGCGGGTGAGTGAGCAATATCCTCGCGCGTGATGATAACGGTGGACGCGGGTAGTTCGGAGGCGCGCTGCGGCTTGCCGGTGACACTGGTCGTCACCTTCTCGCCGAGCGTATCCTGCAGATTCTGATAGTCCACTGCCTGGGCAAGCGCCTGCGCTGGGGACAGTACAATGCCGGCCAGTAGAAGAACGCGGAGACGGATAAGAGAGGCAGATATGCGCATTCAGATTTCCTTGATCAGCATGAGGAATGCCGATCCGAAGCGGATATTGGCGGCTCGAGCTGCGGCTCGGTTGACGGTGATCTGGATCTGGGGCGAGGCGGTGACACCGACGACGCAGTAGCCGCTTTGGACACAAGAGCGGTCCGAGGAGATGGTAAGGACCGACGAGCGGTTTGCGGCCATCGCAATGCCGGACTGCTCTGCACGAAGGCCCGCTGTCACAAATGCCACCTTATACCCGGACAGCGTGCTCATTGCTGAGACGGACACCCGGCGGACTCGGAGGATACTGCGACGGGCAACAAGTCCGGACCCCACCGCACGCTCGATCGCGCCTGCCTCCGCCTCCGAGACCGGATCGCCAGGTTCATAAATAATGGCGGCCGAAACCGCGCCTATGGGACTCGGCTGAAGGAATGAGACAACGCGTACGGCAATCGGTACGTTGAGTTCCGCAGCCAGCGGCGTCGCGCAACCAAGCGCGACGAGGCCGATCGCCAACGTCAAAGGCTTCAACAAAACAGTTCCCCGCGCACAGCGCTTTGGCGCTTCAACGTGTGGTGACAGCGGGAACTCTACGTCTGGTTAATGGATGCCGGTTGAAGGTATGCGGTCTCGCCCGATCGCGCCCTGATCCTCTCGACGCCTGGAGCGGCACCCTCGATCTCCAACAGCTCGATATTAGCGCTGTTTCCGAGACGGACGATGCGCGTTGCGACGATCCGCTGGTACTCATCCAGCGCGACCGTCGACGCCAGGTCTTCGGGCGACCGGTGCGGCTGACCGCCCGACACCGTGTCATAAGCGATCGCAGCATCGAAGGCCTCCCGCAGGAACCGGGTTGCCGCCTCAATTTCGGGTGCCGCGATTCCGATGTGCGATCGAGGCGTGAATGGTGGTAAGGAAGGTCGGCACCGCATCCGGGTCGGCGGAGGTTCAGTTACGCGACGCGCCGGTTTGGACCGGCTCATCCTCATGGTCGAGGCTTACGGCGCGGCGAGCAGCAGGTTCCTCGACGGATACGGACGAACCGTACGAATGATCATGCCCTGGCTCGAGTAATTCCGTCGATGCTCGGGGGGGACGGCGTCGGCAGCCGTGCCCGCCTCGCGGACTTTATCGCAGCGCCTACGATCGAACATGCCGGGGCTTGAGGGTGCGCTGCTGCTCGCCCGTCGTGCCGCAGTCAAGGAGAATACGTCGCCCCGACGATGCGCGCGTCGGGGCGGATCGGCAGAGCGTCCGCATCGCTGAGGCCCATAGACGCAGCCGCGTTCGGCGCGTGCGTCAACATGCCGTGCTTGCGGCAAAGCTCCGTCACCAATGAGACCGCCTCGGCCTCCTTCATGATGCTGATGATTGGTCTTCCAGAAGCTGATTCCGCTTCATTCCGTCCGTCCCTTCGACGGCCGGTATCTCGTTCCAGGTGGATGAAGAAATGAGGGTCACGTCAACCCTTGGCATCTGTCCGCATCTTAACTGCACGGGGATCGGGGATCAGCAGCCACGATCGCATCGGACCGTCGGATGACGAGTGCATACGGCAATTCGATATGCCGGGTTTCCCGTTTGGCAGCTGCGTATTGCTGGACCAGTTCGGCTAGGATCAGCACGCCTTGCGTAGCCATGTCGACGATGGGTTGGTGGATCGTCGTCAACTCGGGATAGGTCGTCGTTGCGATCCAGCTGTCGTCGAAACCGCAGACGGTCAGGTGCGAGGGTACCTCCAACCCAAGCCGGTGCGCCGCGGTCAGTGCACCAGCCGCCATGTCATCGTTGCTGGCGAAAATCGCGGTCGGTCGATCGGTGAGCGCCAGCAACCGCTCCGCCGCATGCAACCCCGAACGGTAGGTAAAATCGCCCTGGGCGATCAGCGCCGGATCGGCACCTACGCCGGCCGCAGAAAGGGCTTTCATGAACCCGGCTTGCCGGGCGTGACTAGCCGCCAGTGCAGGCTCGCCGACGATGAAGCCGATACGGCGGTGACCAAGCGCAAGCAAATGGTCGGTCATCGCGCTTGCGGCACCGACCTCGTCGATAAAAATTGCCGACAAATTGAGCGCTCGGTTGTCGGTGGAGATCAGTAATACCGGAATATCGAGCGCTTGCGCCAAGGTGAGCAGGCGTAGTGAATCGCAAAGCGGAGGGGTAAGCACCGCGGCATCGATCCCGCTTGCGATCAGCGTGCGGAAAACGTCTTCGTCGGTGTCGTTGAGCAGGCATCCGCGCGAGATTAACTGCACATCCATCGCTGAAGCCTGATCGAGCGCGCCCATCAGGAAATCGATGATGTAGGAGCTGCGCGGCAGATTGTAGAGCACGCCGAAGCGGAGCTGGCGCGCACCTGACAGCATCCGCGCCGCGCGACTTGGCGTGTAGTGCAGATCGGCGATGATCTGTAGCACCCGCTCCCGTGTGGCATTCTTGACGCTCCACGGCGCGCTAAGCACACGGGAAACCGTCATCTTCGATACACCCGCGGCACTTGCGACATCGTTGATCGTGGGAGCGCCACGCTGTTGCGCACTGCTGCTCTTGGGCTTGCGCAAACTGCCGGTCATTAGGGCGACATCGCCCAAGTGCCCATTCCGGTCAACATGTTGCGCATCAGTCTGACGCTGCGCAATCCACTTGCTCGTATTTTTATATCTGTTACCGGTAACGTGAAGGCGGCGGGACAGTCGTTGGTTTTAGGGTAGGGAAGGGGATCAAAATGCGCACGAGCGTAGGGTTGAAATTCGCTTGCTCGACTTCGGTATTGGCGGTTTCCGCCGCGATGGGGATCGGCACGGCGGCGGCGCAGACCGTGGCGCCGGAACAGGCTGCCGTGCAGGTAGGCAGCGCGCCGGCCGGTGCCGCGCAGGCGGATAATGCGCAACCGGCCGTTGTCGCGCCGGCTCAGGCCGCGGAGGGGGCGGATGATGCTGCGCTGAACCCCGACCGAGACATCGTTGTCACCGGCGTGCGCGCCAGCCTTGATCGGGCGATCAGCATCAAGCGCAATTCCACGGGTGTGGTCGATGCGATCTCTGCCGAGGATATCGGTAAATTTCCCGACACTAATCTCGCGGAATCATTGCAGCGGGTTACGGGCGTGTCGATCGACCGCGTCAACGGCGAGGGGTCGCAGGTGACGGTGCGCGGCTTCGGCCCGGGCTTCAACCTCGTCACGCTCAACGGACGCACCCTGCCGTCTGCGAGTGTCGGCGCGATCAGCGCCGGCGACGGTGCCGATTTCGCGACTGGCACGTCGCGGTCGTTTGATTTCTCCAACCTCGCTTCGGAAGGCGTCAATACGCTCGAAGTCTATAAAACGGGCCGCGCGGCAGTGCCCTCGGGCGGGATCGGCGCGGCGATCAACGTCATTACCCGTCGCCCGCTCGACAGCCGCGAGACCGGTCTCAACGGCACGATCGGTGCCAAGGCGCTCTACGACACCAGCGCCGACCTGCGGCTCGACAAGGCCGCGCACGTTACGCCCGAAACGTCTGGTCTGATGAGCTGGTCGAACGAGGATCGTACCATCGGCGTGTCGATATTCGGCAGCTATCAAAAGCGCAATTTCACTACCCGCGGCGCGACCGTCGCATACTGGAATATCCGTAGCTTCGACCAGTTTCGGGATACCAGCAACGGCTTCATCAATCCGCAGACGAAGATTACCAATCTGCCGGCGAGCGGCAGTCAGTTGGTCGCAGTGCCCAATGACAGCAGCTATTTCTATTCGGAAGGTAAGCGCGAGCGGATCAACGCCGCCGCCACGCTGCAATTCAAGCCAATGGACAATGTGACGATCACCGCCGACGCGCTGTTCGCACAAAACCGGCAGCGTGACGTGCGCACCAATCAGGGCAATTGGTTCAACCGGCCGTTCGCGCAGGTGACGTTCGACCAGAATCCCGTCGTCGCCACAACGCAATTTCTGCAGGAGACGATCGCTGGTGTGAAGGACGCGGGTTTCGCGCAGCAGGATCGCGCGCTGAAGAACCGGTTGCAGGATTATGGCGGCAATCTTAAATGGGAACTGACCGACCGGCTGACGCTGTCGGTCGACGGCCACTACGGCAAGGCGGAAAGCCTGCCCGACAATCCCAACGACAACAGTTCCAACATCACGACGATCGCCGCGCCGGTGGTCGCGGCACAAAGCGCCGATTACGGAGGCGATGTTCCTGTGCAGACGATCACGCTCGACGATGCGCTGCGCGGCAACAACAACGGCGTGCTCGATATCGGCGACGTCGGCACGCAGATGTCACGCTTCATCCGCTCGTCGCAGACCCAGTCGCTAAAGGAGATCCGCGCCGATCTCGGCTGGCAGCTCGACGATGCCGGCAGTCGGCTCGATTTCGGCGGCGACCTTCGCAACCAGACGGTGACGCAGCTCGCCAGCTTCAGCCAGCAGGTGCTGGGCGACTGGGGGGTCGGCAATCCGGGCGATATCCAGCGTACCGCGCCCGGGCTGCTCCAGCAATTCTGCCTGACCTGCCAGTTCCGTCACTTCGATGCCGGTGCCACGGGCGCGTCGCTGATTGCCTTCCGCGCGCCGGCGACTGCGCTGATCAATGCGCTGTCACCGGTCTATGCCGCGGCAGGCAATCCGATCTTCTCCACTGGCCAGCAGAACAACCGGGTCCGCGAGAAGATCGCCGCGGCTTACGGCCAGGTGACGTGGAAGGCGGACATCGCCAACCGGCCGGCGACGCTGGTCGCCGGCGTGCGCTACGAAAAGACGACGGTCTTTTCCTCGTCGGTCGTCGCGGTACCCGCGGCGATCCTGTGGACTGCGGACAACGACTTCACGCTGACCGTGTCCAACCAGCAGCAACTGGTCACGCAAACGGGCTCTTACGAAAACCTGCTGCCGTCGATGGATTTCCAGGTCGAGGTGGCGCGGAATCTGATCGGTCGCCTGTCGTTCAGCCGCACGATCGCACGGCCCGATTTCGGCAACCTGTTCTCAGCCAGTTCGGTCGGCATCCCAGGCCGCGCCACCGCGGTCGGCGGCTTCGCGCCGGGGGCGACGGGCAATGCCAATCTGTCGCCGCTGATCTCCGACAATATCGATGCATCACTGGAATGGTATTACAAGCCGTCGAGCTTCGTCTCGTTCGGCTTCTTCGACAAGCGCGTCCAAAATTTCGTCGGCACCGGCCAGACCAGCCAGAACCTGTTCAGGCTGCGCGATCCGGCGAGCGGCGCGGCGGGTACGCGCTCCGGCACCGCCAAGACGGCATTGCAGGGAATCGGCGCCGATATCAGCGACGTCAATCTGTTCACTATGACCGCGCTGCTTCAGCAGACCGGCAACATCAACACCGCGGTGCAGCAGTTCCAGGCCAATCGTGTCAACGGTGCGCTGACGCAGGCGTTCATTGACAAGACGTTGCAGGCGGTGGACATCATCGCCAACGGCAGCGATCCACTATACCAATTCTCCGTCACTCGGCCGATAAACAACCGCGAAGGCAAGATCCACGGTTTCGAGGCGGCCTTTCAGCATTTTTTTGGTGATACCGGGATCGGCGTGGCGGCGGCCTATACCTATGTCCGCGGGGATGTAGGCGTCGATGTCGGCGCCGATCCCAGCGTCGATCAATTCGCGCTGCTCGGGCTCAGCGACACCGCCAATGCGACGTTGATCTACGACAAATACGGCATCTCGGCGCGACTGGCATATAATTGGCGCGACCGGTTCCTGCAGGCGACCAACCAGGGCGGTGACCGCAATCCGTTGTTCGTCGCACCGTTCGGCCAGCTCGATATGAACATCAGCTATGACCTTTCGCCGAAATGGTCAGTGTCTTTCGAGGCGATAAACCTCACCGAGGAGAGCGTCCGGACCTACAACCGGTCCAAGGCAAACCTCGCTTATGCCCAGGAACTCGACCGCCGCTTCCTGATCGGTGTGCGGACCCGGTTCTGAGCAAAGGCATGGCAAGGATGACCCGAACGGCGCTGCTCAACAATGTCGATCACGGCGCATTGCGCGTCGCGATCGGGCAGGGCGCGGCGTTCGGGGATGCCGTCAACCAGATGCTGCTGGTACCGACTGAATTTCTCGACGCGCAGCGAGACTATCCCATCCTGTTCCGCCACGACGACGAGGCCGGGTGGGGGGCGGTCGCGCTGCTCGGGTTCGACCAGAACGAGAATCTCTTCCTGGGCGTCGACGGCTGGCAGGATCATTATATTCCGGCGGTCCAGCGGCGCGGGCCGTTCATCATCGGTATCGAGGCGGGGGATCATGACGATCCGAAGATTCGCATTGCGCTCGATGATCCGCGCGTTGGCGCGCCGGACGGGCGGTCGCTGTTCCTGCCGCAGGGCGGCGAGGCGCCGTATCTGGTGCAGGTCCGCGATGCGCTCGCAACGCTGCACGCGGGAGTAGCGGCGGTGGTGCCGATGTTCGCAGCATTCGATGCGGCAGGGCTGCTGATGCCGGTCCGGCTCGATATCGAGGTCGACGAGGCGGGTAAATATCGCATCGAGGATTATTGGACGATCGACATCGGACGGTTGGCCACGCTCGACGGCGAGACGCTGGTGCGGCTCAATGCGGCGGGGCATCTTGCGCTCGCCTTTGCCGTGGTGGCGTCGCTCGGCACCATCCAGCGGCTTATCGCGCGCAAGCGGGCGCTGCGATGCTGCTGACCCGCACCGCCCCCGCGCCGCGTAGATGCCGGGCCATCGAATCGACTGCGATGCCGATCGACCCCGCCGCGCTGGTTCGCGAAAATCGCCCGGTCATCCTGCGTGGCGGCACCCGCCACTGGCCGATGGTTCAGGCAGGACGCCGCTCGGCGCGGGAAGCGGCGAAGTATCTGTCGGCGTTCGATGCCGGCGCTGCGCTCGTCCGCTATGTCGGCGACGCCACGATCCGTGGCCGCTTCTTCTACGACGCGATGCTCACCGGCTTCAACTTCACCACCGACCGCGTCGCGCTCGCCCGCCATCTCGACGATCTGTTCGTAGAGGCGACGCAGGCCGCGCCGCGCGCGCTGTACGTCGGCTCGACCGACGTCGACGCCTTCCTGCCCGGGCTGGTTGACGAAAACGTCCTTTGGGCCGATTTCGGCCCCGCGCTACCGACCGTCAGCCTGTGGCTCGGCAACCGCACCGTCGCGGCGACGCATTACGACACGTCACATAATCTCGCGTGCTGCGCGGTCGGCCGGCGGCGCTTCACGCTGTTCCCGCCCGATCAGGCGAGCAATCTCTATCCGGGCCCGCTAGAGCCGACGCCTGGCGGGCAGGCGGTCAGCATGGTCGATCCCGCCGCACCCGATCTCGATCTTTATCCCCGCTTCGCCGAAGCACTGGCCGTAGCCGAGATCGCCGATCTCGAACCCGGCGACGTGCTCTTCTACCCGGCGCTGTGGTGGCATCAGGTCGAGGCGCTCGATGACATTAACGTGCTGGTCAACTACTGGTGGAGCGAGGGGCCGGCGCATCAGGATGCGCCGATGGGAGCGCTGCTTCACGCACTCCTGGCGTTGCGTGACCGGCCGGCGGCGGAACGGCAGGCGTGGCGCGCTTTGTTCGACCATTATATCTTCGACGACGCCGGCACCGCGGCGGACCATTTGCCGCCGCACGTGCGAGGGCCGCTTGCCCCGCTCGACGACGCGACCGCGCGACGGCTGCGCGCCCTGCTGATCGGCAGGCTCAACCGATGAGCGGCGCGAGCGATCGGCCGCCGCTGCATCGCGTGGTGATCGTTGGCGGCGGTACCGCGGGCTGGATCGCTGCCGCGGCGCTGGCGCGCAACCTCGGTCCGCTACTCGACATCGTGCTGGTTGAATCGGAGGAGATCGGCACCGTCGGTGTCGGCGAAGCGACGATCCCGACCGCTGCGACCTTCCACCGGCTTGCCGGGATCGACGAGCGCACGTTCATGGCGGCGACCGGCGCGACGTTCAAACTGGGCATCGCATTCGAGGATTGGGCGCGGCTCGGCGACCGCTACATGCATTCGTTCGGCCGGGTCGGCCATGCGACGTGGATGGGCGATTTTCAGCATTTTTGGCTTGCCGCGCGCGCGGCGGGCGATGCCACTCCACTGGGCGCCTATAGTTTGGAGACGCAAGCGGCGGAGGCGAGCCGGTTCGCGGCAGGGCCGGGGGCGATCGGGGCCTATGCCTATCATCTCGATGCCGGCCGCTACGCCCGCTTCCTGCGCGACATCGCCGAGGCGGCTGGGGTGGGGCGCATTGCCGGTACGATCCGCACCGTTGATCGTCATGGCGAGGGCGGCGATATCGCCGCGTTGCTGCTCGAAGATGGTCGTCGCGTCGCGGGTGACCTGTTCATCGATTGCACGGGCTTTCGCGCGCTGCTCGCCGGCCAAACCCTGGGCGTCGGGTTCGACGACTGGCAGCATTGGCTGCCCACCGACACCGCACTCGCGGTGCAGACCCGTGCGGTCGAGCCCCCCCGCCCCTACACCCGTGCGATCGCGCATGAGGCGGGCTGGCAATGGCACATTCCGCTGCAACACCGGGTCGGCAACGGCATCGTCTTCGCCTCCGCGTTCATGGAGGAGGGAGCGGCGCGCGGACGGCTGCTAAGGGGGATCATGGGCGAGCCGCTCGGTGACCCGCGCTCGATCCGGTATCACACCGGGCGACGCATGGCGGCATGGTCGCATAATTGCGTTGCGCTCGGCCTGTCATCGGGGTTCGTCGAGCCGCTGGAATCGACCAGCATCCACCTCGTCATGACCGGCATCACGCGGTTGGTGCAGCAATTCCCGTTTCACGGCGTCAGCGACGCCGGCCGCCGCCGCTTCAACGCCGAGGCGCGTTCGGAGTTGGAGAGTGTGCGCGATTTCGTCATCCTCCATTACAAGGCGACCGAGCGCGACGACACGCCGTTCTGGCGCTATTGCCGTGCGATGGTGGTGCCGGCCACGCTGGCGCAGCGGATCGCCCTGTTCCGCGAACACGCGCAAGCCTACCAGCGCACCGACGAGCTGTTCCGTGTCGATAGCTGGGTACAGGTTCTGATCGGCCAGCGCATCGAGCCCACGGCGTGGCATGCGCTCGCGCGGCTGCTGCACCCGGCCGAATTGGCCCGCGTGCTCGCCGAACAACGCGCCGCGATCGCCGCCCGCGTCGAGCGACTCCCCGCCCACGCTGACTTCGTCTTCCGCCATTGCGCCGATGCAACTGCCGCGCCTGCGATCACCTCCTGACCAACGACAATGGAAACATTTATGCCGCCGATTGGCTTTCTCCCACGCCTTCGCCACACCCTGTTGCTTGGCTCTGCCATACTGGCGCCTCTTTCGACCACGGCGCAGGTCTATAAGGACGCAGACGCGCCGATCGAAAAGCGCGCCGAGGATCTGGTCGCGCGCATGACGCTCGACGAGAAGGCGCGGCAGATGCAGAATGCCGCACCGGCGATCCCGCGGCTCGATCTGCCGGCGTACGACTGGTGGAACGAGGGGCTGCACGGCCTGGCGCGCGCCGGCGAGGCGACCGTCTTCCCGCAGGCGATCGGCATGGCCGCGACCTGGGACAAGGACCTGCTCAAGGCGGAGGGCCGGGTGATCGCCACTGAGGCGCGGGCGCGCTACAATCAGGCGCAGCGCGAAGGCAATGTCGACCGCTATTTCGGGCTGACGATCTGGTCGCCCAACATCAATATCTTCCGCGATCCGCGCTGGGGCCGCGGCCAGGAGACGCTCGGCGAGGACCCCTATCTGACCGGCACGCTCGGCACCGCCTTCGTCGAGGGGATGCAGGGCGATGATCCGCGTTACTACCTCGCGATCGCGACTCCCAAGCATCTCGCGGTCCATTCGGGTCCCGAACCGCTCCGCCACGGCTTCAACGTCGATGTCGCGCCGCAGGATTTGACCGAGACCTATCTGCCTGCCTTCCGCCGCACGATCACCGAGGGCAGGGCCGCGTCGCTGATGTGCGCCTATAATGCCATCAACGGCAGGCCTGCCTGCGGCAGCACGCTGCTGCTCAAGGATTATGTCCGCGATGACTGGGGATTCAAAGGCTTCGTCACATCGGATTGCGGCGCGATCGACGACATGGTCAGCGGCCACAAGACGCAGAAGGATTGGGAAGAGGCGTCGGCGGTCTCGATCAAGGCGGGCACCGATACCGGTTGCAACTTCAAGGACGAATATCTCGCCATCCCAAGCGCCGTCCGGCGGGGGCTGCTAGCCGAGCGCGACGTCGATACCGCGGTGAAGCGGTTGATGATCGCGCGCATCCGGCTCGGCATGCTCGATCCGGCCGGGCGCAATCCCTATGCCGCCGTCCCTTATGCCGAGAACCACAGCGCAGCGCATCGCGCGGTCGCATTGCGCGCGGCCCGGGAGTCGATCGTGCTGCTCAAGAACGACGGCCTGCTGCCGGTCGCCACCAGCGCGCGCCGCGTGCTGGTGGTCGGTCCCGCCGCCGCGAGCCGCGAGGCGCTCAGCGGCAATTACAAGGGCACGCCGGTCGGCCAGGCGCTGCCGGTCGACGGCATCGCCACCGCACTGGGGGCGGAGCGGGTGCGCTTTGTGCAAGGCTCGCCCTTCGTCGAGCCGGTCGCACTCACCGTGCCGCGCACCGTCTTCGGTCCGCAAGGCGTCACCGCGCGCTTCTGGAACGGCATCGGCTTTGCAGGGCCGGTGATCGCCATCCGCACCGAAAGGGAGATCGACAACGACTGGAACGGCGTGTCGCCGGCACCCGGCGTCGACAGGACCGCGTTCTCCGCCGAATATAGCGGCACGCTGACCGTGCCGGCGACGGGCGAATACGTTTTTGAGATCGGCGATCGCCGCTGCGACTGGTCGGAGGACCAGCAGACCTATGTGCTGAGCATCGAGGGGCAGCCGGACGTGCGCGCAACGTCGAAATGCTTCACCGGCGTGCCGCTGGCGACGCCGCCGATCCAGATGGAAGCGGGCCGCCCCCGCGCGTTCCGTCTGGCCTTCACGCATCATTCCCCGCGGCTCGGCGCCGGGCTGACGCTGACCTGGAAGCCGCGCCCCGACGCACTGTTGCAGGAAGCGGTCAAGGCGGCCGGCGATGCCGACATGATCGTCGCGATGGTCGGCCTCACCGCCGGGCTCGAAGGCGAGGAGATGAAGGTCGACGCCCCCGGCTTCAATGGAGGCGATCGCACCACGATCGCCTTGCCGGCGGTGCAGCAGCGTCTGCTCGACGCGCTTGTCGCAACCGGCAAGCCGGTGGCGATCATCGGTATATCGGGATCGGCGTTAACTTATGGCGCGGCGGGCAAACAGGCGAAGGCGGTATTGCAGGCCTGGTATGGTGGCGAGGCGGCAGGGCAGGCGATCGGCGAGGTGCTGGCCGGCACGGTCAATCCCTCCGGCCGCCTGCCGGTGACCTTCTACGCCTCGGCCGACCAACTGCCGCGGTTCGGCGATTATTCGATGAAGAACCGCACCTATCGCTATTTCACCGGCCAACCCGATTATGCCTTCGGCCACGGCTTGAGCTATACCAAATTCGGCTATTCCGGGCTTGCGGTGCGACCGACGATCCGGGCGGGGCAGGGGGCGAGGGTCGCCGTCACCGTACGTAACGCGGGCAGCGTCGCGGGCGATGAGGTGGTACAGCTCTACGTCGCGCCGACCGAGCGCGCCGACCTGCCGGACCGGTCGCTCAAGGGGTATCAGCGGGTGCGGCTTGCGCCGGGCGAGAGCCGGCAGGTGCAGTTCACGCTGGACCCGCGCGACATCGCCTTTGCCGATGGCAGGGGGGACATGCGCGTGACCGCGGGCCGCTATCGCTTATGGGTCGGCGGCGGCCAGGAGGGGACTGGTGCGCCCGGCACCGCTGCGGACGTCAGCGTTGCGGGCAGCAAGCTCCTGCCGCGGTGAGCCGGGCGATGGCGGCGCATCCTGACGAGACCGCGGCGATCCCGCGCGGCCCGACTCTGGCCGATGTCGCGCGGCTGGCCGGCGTATCGATGATGACCGTGTCGCGGGTGGCCAATAATTGCCCGAACGTCCGTCACACGACCCGCGAGCGGGTCGACGCGGCGATCCGGCGGCTTAACTACCTGCCCAATACCGAGGCGCGGACGCTTGCCAGCGCGCGCTGCCGCATCGCATTGTGCCATGGCGCGGGGCGGACGCCGTATCTCGGCGAAATCCTCGCCGCCGCGCTGAAGCAGAGCAGTGAGAGTGGCGTGCATCTAATCGTGGTCGATTTCGACGACGACGGCAGTGACGCTGCGGCGGCAGCACGGGTGGCGACCAACAGGGTCGATGCGGTGTTGCTCTGCTGGCCGCTTTGCGAAGTGCCGGCGGTACGCGACGCGATAGGCGCGGCGGAGCTGCCCTGCGCCGTACTCGCGCCCGGTTACGGCAGCGGCGATCTCACGGTCGACGACCAGGCCGCGGCGCGTGCGATGACCGAGCATCTGTTGCGCCTCGGACATCAACGCATCGCCTTCATCGGCGGCGATCCCGCAGAGGCTGCCAATCACCGTCGCCTTGCCGGCTATCGCGAAGCACTGGTGGCGGCGGGATTAGATTCCCTGGGGCCGGTGCTAATGGGGCATGGCGATTATCGCACCGGTCTGGACGCGGCGGCGGAGTTGCTCGTGCAGCCCCTACCGCCAACCGCGATCCTCGCCAGCAGCGACGAGATCGCCGCTGCGATCGTCGCGACCGCTCATGGCCGCGGGCTCGACGTTCCTGCCGATCTCACGGTATGCGGGTTCGGTGACTCCGCTGTTGCACGGGCAATATGGCCGCAATTGACGACGTTATGCCCCCCGGTCGCAGAATTGACCCGCGAGACGGTTTCGCTGCTGGAACGAGGTGTCCGACGCAAGACAGCGCACACACCACCGCCGCAAACCGTGCTTCATTACCGCATCGTCCGTCGTCAGTCCGATGCCGCGCCACGTCTGTTCAACGACCGTGCTACCCGTAACGGCGTGGATCATTTTTAAATGTAGAGCGAAAAGTTCACCGGAGCAGTGGCTAATTTTCTTTGCGGAGTTCAAGCAGGCGCGCTACGAAGGCTCATTGACGCCAGTCGGGCTCGAGCGTCCGTTCATCGTGCATTCTGGCTATGGTTGCGGCATCAATTGGGGCAGCGTATCGGTCGATCCCGAGCGCGGTATCTTGGTCGTGTCATAAATGAATCTGTCGACCAAATCGCAGCTTATAAACCGCGCCGAAGCCAACCGTCGCGGCAACGTCTTGGAGCCGACGCACGAGCCGGTGACACGCCCTACGGCGCCACTAACGGCCCATTTCAGACTTTACTAGGCGTTCCCTTGCACATCACTGTCCTGGGGCAGCATGTCGGCGGTCGATCTACGCACCGGCCGGGTGCTCTGGACGAAGCCATTCGGCACGGGGCCAGACACGGGGCCGCTCGGCATCCACAGCCATGTCCCCTTCACGATGGGCGTGCCGTTCTCGGGCGGGGGCACCACGACACGGGGCCGGCTGACGTTCATCGCCGCGTCGGTCGAGCAGGCGATCCGCGCTCACGACGTGTCGACCAGTGCCGAGCTTTGGAAAGCGCGTCTGCCCGCGGGCGGTCAAGCGACGCCGATGACGTACCGTGCGCCCAGCGGTCGCCAGTTCGTCGTCATCGCCTCCGGCGGCAAGCCGACGCTCAAGACGACGCAGGGCACCAAGCTGGTCGCCTACGCGCTGCCTGTCGACGGCACCGCCCGCTGATATCCGAGGAGACCAAGATGACCCCGTGCAAAGCAATCCTCTTGACCGCGCTGCTGATCGGCAACACCCGCATCGCAGTGGCGCAGACAGCGGCACCGCAGCCGAGTGTGAACAAAGCAAGTGCCGTCGCTCCGAAACTCGGCCCGGCGCAATATTTCACTGGCAAGGTGACGGTCGCCGAACTGGTCAAACCGACGCCACCCGGACGCGCCGGCACCGGGCTCGTCGCCTTCCAGCCCGGTGCGCGCAGCAACTGCACACGCTCCCGGCTGGACAGACGCTCTACGTCACCAAGAGCTGCGGCTAGACGCAGCGCGAGGGCGGCGAGGTCGAACGGATTTGCAAGGGCGATACGGCCTATGTGCCGGCTGGCGTGCGTCACTGGCATGGTGCGACCGATAAGACGGCGATGACGCACCTGTCGATCGCCGAGACGGTCGATGGTCGCAACGTCGATTGGGCGGAGCCGGTAACCGAAGCCGAGTTCCATGGACCGGAGCGATGATCCTACCAACCGCTTCGGGCGTCCGTTCTCTTCGATTGGGCGCCATGTCCATGGCCGTGACACTGTGTGCCCCTGTCAGACATTTGGGTGTAGCCGGGCCTCACGCCTGAGGCAGGTCTGGCATGGCACGGCTCTTGCTGATCCGTTCCGGAACACCTGAGAAGGCCGAGATGAGGAAGATCGTGAACCCATGACGAGCGACATCCGGGAACCGGGCGTGCCGGGGCTGGCAGCGGCCCGTCGGTGGCTGAGCGGCGGGCGCAAACGGCTGCTGATCGGCGGCCGATGGTCGGAAGCGCGCGCGGGCGCCTGGTTCACGACGATGAATCCGGCCACCGAGCAGTCGCTGGGCGAGATCGCGAAGGCGGATACGGACGATGTCAACGATGCCGTGACGGCGGCACGGGCGGCCTTCGAGCACAGGTCGTGGAGCGCAATGAGCCCCCATGACCGCACCCGTCTGCTGCTCCGCATCGCCGATCTCGTTGAGGCGAACGCGGACGAGCTCGCCGTGCTGGAGACGCTCGATAACGGCACGCCGATGACGAACTCCACCAAGTGGATCGCGTCCGGCGCGAACAGCTTCCGCTATTACGCCGGCTGGCCGACGAAGATCCTCGGGTCGACTAATCCGAGCGATCCGTCGCGCTTCATCTACATGCTGCGGGAGCCGATGGGCGTCTGCGGGCTCATCAACCCGTGGAACGCGCCGTTCACGATGGCGGCGAACAAGATCGCCCCCGCGCTGGCGTGCGGCAACACCGTCGTCATGAAGCCCGCCGAGCTGACCTCGCTGACCGCGATCAGGCTGTGCGAACTCATCGAGGAGGCGGGCACGCCCCCCGGCGTCGTCAACCTCGTCTGCGGATCGGGAACGGTGGCGGGCGCCGCCATCGCGGCGCATCCCGGGATCGACAAGGTCGCGTTCACCGGCTCGACCGGCATCGGACGGCAGATCCTCGAAGCGAGCACCGGCAACTTCAAGAAGGTCACGCTGGAGCTCGGCGGCAAATCGCCCAACATCGTCTTCGCGGATGCCGACCTCGACGCGGCCGTGCCCGCCGCCGTGAACGGCTTCTGCCGCAACTCGGGGCAGATCTGCTCGTCGGGCACCCGGCTGTTCGTGCACAGGGACCTCGTCGAGGAGGTGACCGAGCGCGTCGCCGCCGCGGCGACCGGCTGGAAGATGGGGTCGCCCCTCGATCCGGACGTCCAGCTCGGTCCCGTCATCTCCGACAAGCAGATGGCAAGCGTGCTTTCCTACGTGGACGTCGGCCGCGACGAGGGCGCCGAGCTGCGGCTTGGCGGCAATCGCGTCGGCGACGTGGGATATTTCGTGGCGCCGACCGTGTTCGGCGGCGTCTCCAACGGCATGCGCATCGCGCAGGAGGAGATATTCGGCCCCGTCCTGGTCGTCATCCCATTCGACGACGAGGCGGATGCGGTGAAACAGGCTAACGCGTCGATCTACGGCCTGGCGGCGGCGGTGTGGACGCGGGATGTCGGCCGCGCACACCGCGTCGCCCGTGCGCTTCAGTCGGGGCGGGTGTGGATCAACACCTATGCGGAGGTCGATGCCGCGATGTCGATGGGCGGCTACAAGCAGTCGGGCATCGGCCGCGAGATGGGCGCCGAGTCGATCGAGGCCTATACCCAGTCCAAGTCCGTGCTGATGCGGCTGTGAACGGAACCGAGCGCGCATCGGCGCGGACAACCGAGGGATTATCGATGGAAAGCACGTCTCCGCGCAGGAGCGGACCGCTGGCGGGGATCAAGGTGGTCGACCTGACCGCGGTCGTGATGGGTCCCTATGCCACCCAGATCATGGCCGACCTCGGTGCGGAGGTCATCAAGGTCGAATCGCCCGAAGGCGACATCATGCGCTGGGTCGGTCGGGACGGATCGAGGGGGATGGGGCCGATCCACCTCAACCTGAACCGCGGCAAGGAGCATGTCGCCCTCGACCTCAAGCGGCCCGAGGCGCTCGCGCTTCTCCTCGACCTCGTCCGCGATGCCGACGTGTTCGTGCATGCGATGCGGCCGAAGGCGATCGAGCGTCTCGGCCTCGGCTACGACGCAGTCCGCTCGGTGAAGCCCGACATCGTCTATTGCGGCGCCTATGGCTACGGCGCCGACGGGCCCTATGGCGACGATCCGGCTTATGACGACCTCATCCAGGGATTGTCCGGCTTCGCGGCGCTGGGAACCCAGCTTGCGGGCGAGCCGCGCTTCTTTCCCACCCTGGTCGCCGACAAGGTATGTGGGCTGACGCTCGCCTACGCGGTGCTGGCGGCGCTGCTGCATCGCGAACGCTCGGGAGAGGGGCAGAAGGTCGAGGTCCCGATGCTGGAGACCATGGTGCAGTTCATGATGATCGAGCATCTCGGCGACCGCACGTTCGGCCCGCAGTTTCCGGTCGGTTACGCGCGCGTCATGTCGCAGCTACGCAAGCCGCACCGTACGAAGGACGGCTTCGTCTGCGCGCTGCCCTATCACAACAGAAACTGGCGCGACTTCTTCGCGATCGTGGGCCGACCGGAACTGATCGACGACGAGCGTTTCTGCAGCCAGAGCGCGCGGAGCCAGAATTACGAGGTGCTCTACCGGATGCTCGGGGAGTTCATCGGCGAGGAGACGACTGCTTACTGGCTGGAGAAGCTGAAGGCGGCGCACATCCCCGTCGCGCCCGTAACGCCGCTCGACGAATTGCAGGCCGATCCCCATCTGGCCGCGGTCGGCCTGTTCAGCCAGGTGCCGCACCACGACGCCGGCGAGATCACGGCCATCCGCTCGCCGATCGGCTTCTCCGCGACGCCGGCGGCGATGGGCAAGCCGGCGGCGCCGGTCGGCAGCGATACGACCGCGGTGCTGCGGCGGCACGGACTGACCGAGGAGCAGATCGCGGACCTCGTCGCGGACGGCGTCGTCGTCGCCGCGGCCTGAGCGGAAAACCGAGAGACCAAGAGGAGGCAGCCTTGCCGTTCTTCCCTTCGATGCCGGACGACGCGGGACCCCGGACCGTCTTCAAGAGCCGTCCCGACATCTATCGGCACTGGTCCGAGATGAGCCAGGCGCTGATGAAGGGTGACAGTCCGCTCAGCGACGCCGAGCGCGAGCTAGTTCTCGCCTACGCCGCGGGCGTGGCGGAGTGCGAGTTCGTCGCCGGCGCGCACGCCCAGGTCGCCTACCAGCTCGGTATCGAGGAAGGACTTGTCGAGCGGGCGGTCGACGACCTGGAGGCCGCACCGGTGTCCGCGAAGCTGCGTCCGCTCCTCGCCTTTGTTCGCCGTCTGATGCTCGAACCCGGCACCGTCTCGCAGGCGGATGCCGACGCGGTGTTTGCCGCGGGATGGAACGAGACCGCGCTGCACGACGCGATCGCCGTCACCGCGCGCGCCGCCTTCATGCAGCGGATCGTCCAGGGCCACGGTTTCGTGCCGCTGTCAAAGGAGGAGGCGGAACATCGGGCAAAGGAGCGGGCGGCGCTCGGCTACGTCAAGATCTTCCCGGAGTTCGGCAATGGCGGCTGACGGCGGTCCGAGGACGATCGTCGAGAAGATACTGGACGCGCATACCGTCCATGAGGAGGGCGGCCGGCGCCTGATCTACATCGACCGCCTGCTCGTCGCCGACACCGCGCTCTCCGCCTTCCGTGCCCTGGCAGCGAGGGGCGAGACCATGCGGCGGCCCGGCCAGGCGCTGCTCGTCCCCGACCATTATGTGCCGAGCGGGTCGGACACGGCGGATCGGCTGGACGCGGGCGCCAGACGGCAGCTCGAGGACGTTCAGGACGCAGGCGAGAAGCTCGGTGTCGGCGTCGTCCGGCTCGGCGATCCGCGGCGCGGCATCCAGCACGTCACCGCCGCCGAGCAGGCGTTCGCGCAGCCGGGCATCGTGCTCGCGGCGGTCGATTCGCATACCACGACGCAAGGCGCGCTCGGCGCGTTCGCCTTCAGCCTGGGCACCGACCTGCCGCATGCGCTCGCCACTCAGTGCGCGTGGCTGAAGCCGCCGCGCATGATGCTGGTACGGCTGGAGGGCCGGCTTCGTCCCGGCGTCGTCGCCAAGGACGTCGCCCTCGCCCTGGTGGCGATGCTGGGTGCCGGCGGGGCGACGGGTCACGCCGTCGAGTTCGGCGGAACCGCGATCGCCGACATGTCGCCAGAGGCGCGCGCCACGATCTGCAACATGTCGGTGGAGATGGGAGCCGCCGTCGGCATCGTCGCCCCCGACGCGCGCACGGAGGCCTATCTGAAGGGCAGGCCGATGGCGCCCAATGGAGCCGACTGGGATCGCGCGACGGCGCAGTGGCGGACGCTGCCGTCGGACGAGGGCGCCTCCTACGACATCGTACACGTGCTCGACGTCGGCGACGTGGCGCCGATGGTTACCTGGGGCAACAGCGCGGACACGGCGCTGCCCGTCACCGGTCGAGTCCCCGATCCAGCCGACGAGCCGATCGAGGAACGACGCGTGTCGATGCTGCGATCGCTCGCCTATATGGGTCTTGCGGCGGGCGCCCCCCTCGACGGCATGCCGGTCGATCAGGTGTTCATCGGGTCCTGTACCAACGCCCGGATCGAGGATCTGCGCGCGGCCGCGTCGGTCCTGCGCGGCCGGCGCGTCGCGGTGCCGACACTGGTCGTGCCCGGATCGGGCCTCGTGCGCGAGGCGGCGGAGCGGGAGGGCATCGCCGATGTCTTCCTTTCGGCGGGTGCGCGCTGGGGCGAAGCGGGCTGCTCGATGTGCGTCTCGATGAACGGCGACATCGTCGCGCCCGGTGCCAGGTGCGCGTCGACGTCGAACCGGAACCACATGGGGCGTCAGGGCAGGGGCAGCCGCACGCACCTCGTGTCGCCGCCCATGGCGGCGGCGGCCGCCGTCGCGGGTCGCATCGTTGACGTGCGCACCGTGTCGGCAGCCTGACATGGAGCCGTTCGGCCGTCTCGACGCCGTCGCCGCGCCGCTCGGCGTCGACGATCTCGACACCGACCAAGTGTTTCCCGCGCGCTTCTTCAGTCGCGATCGACGGGACGGCGGCTATGGCCAATACTTTCTGCACGATCTGCGGTTCGATCGGGAAGGAAGGAAGCAGGCGGACTTCGTCCTCAATGACCCGAATTACGCCGGCACCCGCATCCTGGTGGCGGCGGCCAATTATGGCTGCGGGTCGGGCCGACCGGGCGCGGTGTTCTCGCATCTCGACTTCGGGATCAGGGCGGTCGTCGCGGAGAGCTTCGGGCCGGTGTTCTCGGCGGTCGCCTACAAGTCCGGCCTGCTCGCGATCGCTCTCGATCACGACGTGGTCGCCGCGCTGAGGGACGAGGTGGAAACGGCGCCCGGCTCCCGGCTGACGATCGACCTGCCGGCGCAACGCATCGCCAGTCCCGGCGGCATCGACGTCCGCTTCCAGGTCGATCCCTTCGTCAAGCGCATCGTCGCCGACGGCGTCACCGAGGTCGAACTGACCCTTGGCATGGCCGACGCCATCGCGACGATGGAGGCCAGACGCCGCGCCGAGGCGCCCTGGCTGTTCGGCCGGGACTGACGACCCGGCCGAGGCCGGATCCTAGATGCCGTCCTCCTCGAAGACCTTCTTGGCGACCCTGAAGCAGCCAAACGCCGCCGGCACGCCGAGATAGATCGCCACCTGCAGGAAGCATTCCCGCAGCTCGACCTTGGAGACGCCGTTCTTCAGGGCGCCGCGGATATGCGCGGCGAGCTCGTCCGGCCGGTTCGCGCCGGCCAGCATGCCGATGTTGAGGAGGCTGCGGCTGCGTCGATCGAGCTCGTCGCGGCTCCAGATCGTGCCCCAGCAATATTCGGTCACCAGCTCCTGCATCGGCATGGTGAAGTCGTCGGCGTTCTTGACGAGGTCGAGGACGTGGTCGCCCACCACCTCGCGCCGCACCTGCATGCCCTTGTCGAAGAGTTCCTTGTTCATGTCGTTATACTCCCTTGCTGACGGGCCGGGCGTGCAGGTCGATGCCCGCCTGCCTGCCGATCACGTTCACGATGTCGTCCAAATTGGCCTCCGGCCCCTCCTCGTTGAGGGCGGTCTGCAGCATGCCGCGCGTGAGTTGGCCGAACGCGAGCGGAACGCCGCTCTCGATTGCGAGCGTGTTCGCGAGGTTCACATCCTTCAGCATAAGCGCGAGCGCGAACCGCGCGTGGACCTCGCCGCGGACCAGGGCGGGCAGCATGTTCTCGCTGGTCCGCGTTCGGGCGCCGCCGGCATTCAGCACGTCCGTGATGACGGCGAGATCGAGACCGTTGCGCATGCCCAGCGCCGCCGCCTCGAGCGTCGCGAAGCGCGCGCCCATGGTCACGGTGTTGTTGACGAGCTTCATGACCTGGCCCGAGCCGAGCGGGCCGCAGCGGAAGATGTTGGGGCTAATCGCGCGCAGGATCGGCTCCGCCACCTCCAGGTCGTGATCCGAACCGCCCGTCATGATCGCAATGGTGCCGGCGGCGGCGCCGCCGGGCCCCCCGGACACCGGCGCGTCGACCATCGCCGCGCCGCGCTCCCGAAGCTCGGCGGCCATCAGGCGGGTTTCGCGGGGGTCGCCGCTGGTCTGGTCGATCAAGAGGGCGCCGGATCGGAGCGCGTCGGCGACGCCGCCCCCGTCCAGCAACACCGACCGCACGTCGGCCGACCGCGGCAGGCAGATCATGACGACGTCGCATTCCGCCGCGAGCGCCACCGCCGAGGAGGCGACGGTGGCGCCCAGCTCCGCGAGCGCATGGCAGGCGCCGTCGCTCCGATCGTAGACCAGCAGGGGGTGCGACGTCAGCAGGCGTCCGGCGAGCGCACCGCCCATCGCGCCGAGACCGATATAGCCGACCCGCGGCATTAGCGCAGGGCCTCGTCCGGGCGCGCCGGCATCGCGTCCTCGATGACCATGGCGGCTCCCTTCTCGCCGATCATCACCGTCGGGGCGGCGGTGTTGCCCGAGGTGACGACGGGCATGATCGAGGCGTCGATCACGCGCAGGCGCCGCATGCCGCGCACGCGCAGGCGCTCGTCGACCACCGCCATGTCGTCCGTGCCCATCTTGCAGCTTCCGGCAGGATGAAAGGCACAGTTGCCCTCCCGCTCCATATAGTCGACGAGTTGGGCGTCCGTGGTCGCGTTCGCTCCGGGCACGATCTCGCCGGTCAAGGTCGAGGCCAGCGGCTCACTGGCCATGATCCTGCGCAGGGTCCGCACGCCGGAGAGACTGGCTTCGATATCCTCCGGATCGCTGAGGAAGTTCGGCTGGAATGCGGGCGCCTCCAGCGGGTCGGGCGTGCGCAGCGTCACGGTACCGCGCGACTTGGGGCGAACGCGGTAGACCGAGGCGCTGACCGCGTCGAAGGCGTCGATCGCGGGCTCGCCGGATTGCGTGAAGCCGAAGGTCATCGGGCGGAAGCTGATCTCGAGGTCCGCATAGGCCATGGCCGCGCTGCTCTTCACAAATGCCGCAGCGGTCGACGATCCCAGCGTCAGGTAGCCGCGCCGCATGAACAGATATTGCGCGCCTTGCCAATATTTGCGCAGGCCCGACAGCGAGCGGTTGTAGGAGGCGCTGCGGGTGGACTTCGACTGCACGCGCACGACGAAGTGATCCTGCAGGTTGCGGCCAACGCCGGGCAGATGCGCAACCGTCGGGACACCCATGCGCCTCAGCGCATCGCCATCGCCTATGCCGGACAGGAGAAGGATGTGGGGCGAGCTCAGCGCCCCGCCCGCGATGATGACCTCCCGCCTTGCGCCAAGACGGGTCGCGGCGGCGTCGGCCAGTTCCACACCGGTCGCCTCGTTGCCGTCGAAGGTCACGCGGGCGACGTGCGCGCCGGTCCGGATGACGAGATTGGGCCGGTGGCGGATCGGCGCGACGAAGGCGTCGAAGGCGGTCTGGCGCCGGCCGCCGCGGATGTTGAACTGGAGCAGCCCCACCCCGTCCTGATCGCCGCCGTTCAGGTCGTCGACATGGGGCAGACCGATCGTTTCGGCGGCCTTCACGAATCGGCGGATCGAGGGATGGATCACGACCGGGTCGCTCACCGTCATGGGTCCGTCGCGTCCGTGCAGCGCGTCGGTACCGCGCGCGTTGCTTTCGGAGCGGATGAAATAGGGAAGGACGTCGTTCCAGCTCCAGCCGGGATTGCCGAGTTCGGCCCAGTGGTCGAAATCGCGGCGATCGCCGCGGATGTAGACCATGCCGTTGATCGCGCTGCTGCCGCCCAGCACCTTGCCGCGCGGCCAGTAGAGCCGCCGGTCGCGCAGCGCCGGCACCGGCTCCGTGGTGAAGTTCCAGTTGAACCGCTCGTGGCGGAACATGCGCGCCATCCCCGCGGGCGCGCGGATCCAGAAGTCCTTCGCCTCGGGTCCCGCCTCGATGAGGAGGACGCGCGTGCCCGCATCCTCGGTTAGCCGACGCGCCAGCACGCAACCCGCCGAGCCCGCTCCCACGATGATATAGTCGTAGCTGTCCATGTCTCTCCTGACGCGCCGTGCCGCGCTACGCCGATATGTCGCGGCGGAAGGTCTCCGGCAGGAGCAGGAGGCCGATGATCGCAGCACCTCCCGCGACGACCACGGCGTACCAGAGCCCGAAATAGATGTTGCCCGTCGCCGCGACCATGGCGAATGCCGTCGGCGGGAAGAAGCCGCCGATCCAGCCGTTACCGACATGGTAGGGCAGGGACATGGACGAATAGCGGATGCGGGCCGGGAAGAGTTCGACCAGCAGCGCCGCCAGCGGCCCGAACGCGGCCGCGACGAAAAGGCCGAGGGTCCACAGGATCAGAACGACCATCGGTTTGTTCATCGCGGCAGGGTCGGCCCGCTCGGGGTAGCCGGCGGCGAGCGCCGCGGCGTGAAATCGCTCGCCGAACGCCGCCGCGGCTGCCTTGCGAGCCGGGGCGTCGAGGCCGGAAAGCGGCGGCGTCGACAGCCTGACGCCGCCCACGCTCACCGTCGCCGCGGTGCCAGCGGGAGCGTCGACATTGTCATATGGCACACCCGCCCTGGCGAGCACGGTCTTGGCCACGTCGCAGCCGGTCTCGTCGAAGGTCTTGCGACCGATCGGATCGAATTGGAACGAGCACTCCCGGGGGTCCGCGACGACGACGACGCGCGACGATTGCTGCGCGCGCGCCAGCGCCGGGTTCGCCGCGGCGGTGAGTGCATGGTAGAGCGGGAAGTAGCTGATCGACGCCAGCGCGCAGGCGGTGACGATGATCGGCTTGCGGCCGATGCGGTCGGAGAGCCAGCCGAAGAACGCCATGAACGGTACGGCCAGCGAGAAGCCGATCGTGAACAGGAGGTTCGTGGTCTCGCCGTCCACCTTCAGCGTCTTTTCGAGGAAGAAGATCGCGTAGACCTGCCCGGTATAGCCGATCACCGCCTGCCCCGCGACGGCGCCGAACAGCACGATCAGCACCCATTTGAGGTTGCGCCACTGGCCGAACGATTCCGAGATGGGCGCCTTGGACGTTGTACCCTCGGCCTTCATGCGACGGAAAACCGGGCTTTCGTTCAGTTGCAGGCGGACCCACAGCGACAATGCGAGCATCGCGAGCGAGAGCAGGAAGGGGATGCGCCAGCCCCAGGCGGCGAAGCTCGCCTCGCCGAGCGTGAACCGCACGGAGATGGTGATCACCAGCGACAGGATGAAGCCTAGCGATGCGGTGATCTGGATGAATCCGGTGTAGAGGCCGCGCCGGTTGGCCGGCGCATATTCCGCCACATAGGTCGTGGCGCCGCCATACTCGCCGCCGACCGCCAGCCCCTGCAGCAGGCGCAGGAGCACGAGGATCACCGGTGAGGCGATCCCGATGTTCGCATAGGACGGCAGGATGCCGACGGCGAACGTCGCGATGCCGATGATCGACATCGTCACCAGAAAGGTGTGCTTGCGCCCGACGACATCGCCGATGCGCCCGAAGACGAGGGCGCCGAAGGGTCGGATCGCGAAGCCGGCCGAGAAGGTGGCGAGCGCGAGGATAAAGGCGGTCGTCTCGTTGACGCCGGAGAAGAACGACGCCGAGATGTAGGTGGCGAGCAGGCCGAACAGGTAGAAATCGTAGAATTCCAGCGCCGTGCCGAGCGAGGCGGCGGCGATGACGAGGCGCTGGCTCTGGACGACGTCGACGGATGACGGTTCATCGGCGGCCGCCGTCCGGATCAATGCGTCTTCGCTCGTCGTGGCCATCTTCCCTCCCGCGCGACGTTCCGCCGTCTGCTCCGTCCGACATACGCAAGCACCGTGCCACGCCTGCACGGACGGGCATACGCAGCCGGGGCCGATGAGCCGGCGACGTCGTTCCACCGGATGGTGTGTGCGGCGGGCACCTCGTGTCCATCCGGTGGACAGCAGAGGTCGCATGACGATCGATCGCCCCACCACCGCATCGATGGCATGTCTCTTGCGACACGGCCCTGTAGAAAGCGCCCCGGTCATGGTCCGCGGCCTCAAGGGAGATCGCGGATGCGGACGGGCTTTGTCGGACTTGGCAGGATGGGGGCCGGCATGGCGATGCGTCTGGTCGACGCGGGGATCGAGCTCGACGTGTTCGATCTCGACCAGGCGGCCGCCCAGCCTTTCGTCGAGCGGGGTGCGCGCCTGGCGGCCGACATTCCCGCGCTGGTGCGCGCATGCGACGTGGTGTTCACCTCGCTGCCGGGACCCGCGCAGGTAGAGGCGGTCGCGATGGGTCCAGGCGGGATACTGGAGCATGCGCGCGAGGGCTTCTGCCTGTTCGACCTGTCGACCAGCTCGCGATCGTTGGCGATCCGCATCGCCGCGGCGTTCGCCGAGCGCGGGGCGACCATGCTCGATGCGCCGGTGAGCGGCGGGCCGGCTGGAGCAGCCTCCGGCGAGCTGGTGATCTGGGTCGGCGGCGACCGCGCCGCCTATGACCGGCATCTCCACCTGCTTCGCGCGATCGCGCGGGATCCGGTCCATGTCGGGGACGTCGGCGCCGGGACGGTGATCAAGCTCGCCCACAACCTGCTCGGCTATTCGATCATGCTCGCCGAGGCCGAGGTCTTCTCGATGGCCGTGAAGGCGGGCGTGGACGCGCTCGACCTGTGGCAGGCGCTGCGGCTCGGCGTCGTCGGCCGCCAGTCCCCGCTCGACATGCTCGTCCGCCAGTTCCTGCCGGGCGACTACGACACGCCGGCGTTCGCGCTGAAGCTGGCGCGCAAGGACGTCGTGCTCGCGACCGAGCTGGCGCGCGAGCTGGAGGTGCCGATGCGCGTCGGTGGGCTGACGCTTGCCGAGATGACCGAGGCGATCGCATCCGGCATGTCGGAACGGGACTCGCGCGCCTATCTCGAGTTGCAGCTGAAGAGGTCGGGCGTGACCATCGCCGTCGAGCCCGCGCGCATAGCCGCCGCTGTCGCATAGACCCCAGGCGAAGCCGATCGGGCGAAGGTCGATCGGACGATCGTCACCGCGCGTCCGGCAGTTGGGGCTAGGCCGGGGCCGTCACGGCGGATTCAAGGCATTGCGAGCGGTCCACGCTGCACCCCGAAGACAAGCAGAGAGCTGGCATAAGGCTTGCTGTTCGAGGAAAACGTCTCGGGAAAGAGGGCCGCCGCCTTGGGTCGGCGGTCCGGGACGGTCGTGCTCTTGGTTCGGGAAGGAAGATGGCGGAATGACGATGACGTGCACGCGCAGGCGGGTGGGTATGATCTCGCTTGCGGCCATGGTCGTCGCGCAAGCGCCGATGACTCCGGCATTCGCGCGAACGCCGCGCATCGTCCAGCCCGTCCTCGGCAGCCGCGGCGTGCCCGTGATCGTGGTCGACGGGCTGAAATTCCGCGACCTGGACCGGGACGGCCGTCTGACCCCCTATGAGGATTGGCGGCGTAGCCCCGAGGCACGCGCGCAGGATCTAGTGTCGCGCATGACCCTGGCCGAGAAGGCCGGTGCGACGATGCACGAGAACCTGCCGGGGCTCGGCGGCGAGCGCGGCGTGTCGAGCGTGGGCTACGATCCCGATCGGGCGCCGCCGCTGATCCTCGACAAGGCGATCACCAGCTTCATCACCCGCTTAGCCGTGACTCCGTTCGTCATGGCCGAGCAGAACAACGCGATGCAGGAGCTGGCCGAGCGGGGACGGCTGGGCATCCCGATCACCTTCAGCTCCGATCCGCGGCATCACTTCCTCATGGTGCAGGGACAGAGCGTCAGCACCGTGGGCTATTCGCGCTGGCCCGAATCGCTCGGCTTCGCCGCCCTGCGCGACCCCGCCCTCATGCGTCGGTTCGCCGACATCGCCCGCCGCGAATACCGAGCGACCGGCATCCAGCAGGCGCTGTCGCCGCAGGCCGATCTGTTCACCGATCCGCGCTGGGCGCGTGGCTATGGCGGCTTCGGGGCCGACGCCGCGCTCTCCCGCGCCATGACGGAGGCCTATGTCGCCGGCTTCCAGGGCGGCACGGACGGGCTCCGATCTGACGGCGTGCTCGCCACCGTTAAGCATTGGGTGGCGTATGGCGCGTCCATCAATGGCCTGGACGGCCACAATTACTATGGCCGCCTGGCGAAGGTGGACGCGCGCTCGTTCCGGCAGCATATCGAGCCCTTCACGGGGGCCTTCGCGGCGCATGTCGGTGCCGTCATGCCCACCTACGACATCGTCGAGGGGGCGACCGTCGGCGGCAAGCCCGTCGAACCAGTCGGCGCGGGCTTCAACCGGCAGATCCTGACCGACCTGCTGCGGGGCACCTACCGCTTCAAGGGCATCATCCTGTCGGACTGGGCCATCACCAACGACTGCACGCCCGCATGCCTCGCGCCGACGGCGGCGGCGCCCCAGAAGGCGACGGACCTCGCTATGCCGTGGGGCGTCGAGAAGCTCACCAGGATCGAGCGCTTCGCCAAGGGCATGAACGCCGGCATCGACCAGTTCGGCGGCGTCGCCGAGCCCGAGCTGATCGTGCGCGCGGTGGAGCGGGGGCTCATCCCCGTCGCGCGTCTGGATGACGCGGTGACGCGGATCATGACCGCCAAGTTCCAGCTCGGGCTGTTCGACGATCCGTTCGTCGATCCCGCCGTCGCCCGGCGCGTCGTCAATCCGCCGGCGGTGCTGGCGGAATCGACCCGGCTCCAGGCCGAGGCTCAGGTCCTGCTCAAGGATGCCTCCCGCCTGTTGCCGCTGAAGCCGGGAACGCGCGTCTACCTGCGTGGCGTCGACCCGGCCGCCGTGCGCCGCGCGGGGCTGGTGCCCGTGGATGCGGTCGAGCAGGCGCAGGTGGCGCTATCGCGCGCCGCGACGCCGTTCGAGACGCTTCACCCCTATCATCGCATCGGTGCCAACCAGCATGAGGGGCGGCTCGACTTCCGCCCCGGAAATCCCGATCTCGACGCGGTGCAGCGCCTCTCGGCGAAGGTCCCCGTCGTGGTGGCGATCTTCTTGGACCGCCCGGCGGTTCTGGGGCCGATGCAGGACGCGGCCAGCGTCATCCTCGGCAATTTCGGCGTCTCCGACGACGGGCTGCTCGCCGCCGTGACGGGATCGGTGCCGCCGCGCGGGCGCCTGCCGTTCGAGATGCCGTCCTCGATGGCCGCCGTCGAGGCCCAGAACCCTGCCGTGCCGGACGACAGCGTCCATCCGCTCTACCGTTTCGGCGCGGGGATCATGCCGGGGCGCCGCCCGCGCCGCTGATCATGCGCGCCGCGGCGGCGCTGCCGGTCACGGCGGTGCAGCCTGCTGCGGCACAGCAGGTCGCCTGCCACCCCGTGCTCGCGCCGGTCGGCGGAGCCGCCGAGCCGACCATCGGGCGGGAGTGGCTTCGAAGCTCCTTCCGCCCCCCCGATCGGTTCAGAACCTGACGCGCACGCCGGTGGTGAACTGACGCCCGATGACGTCGTAGAGCGCCTTGTCGGTGGGAGCGACGTTATTCGTGGCCGTCGTGTTCGGAAGCACCGGCGGCTCCACATCGAACAGGTTCTGCACGTTGAAGAACAGCTGGACGCGGTTCTGGTCAAGGATGTCGTAGGTGATGTTGGTGTCGACATAGGTCCGGTTCGGCGACCGGGTGGGGACGCCGGGGCCGAAGACCTCCGTCGTGCCGCGATAGTAGCTCCCCGTGAACCGCTCGTTGAAGCCGATCGAGAAGCGGCCGTTCGTGTAGGTCTGGGTCAGCAGCCCCCGCCATTTGGGCAATCCCCCGAGCAGCGCCGCCGCCTGCACCTTGCCCGCGCGGTGGATCACTGCCTGTCCGGCCGACTGGGTGTCGTACTTGTCCAGATAGTTGACGAACGCGCGAAGCGCGAGGTTTCCGCCGATCGACGGCAGCAGCCCGTCGAGCGCCGTCGTGTAGCCGAGTTCGAAGTCGATACCCTGCGTCTCGAGCCTGGCGAGGTTTTCCGGCGATACCAGGATCTGGGTCGGGTAATTGCCCGCGGCGGTGCTCGTCGCGCTGATCGGGCGCACGAGCCGGCTGCAGATGTCGCCGGTCTGGTTGCTCGCCTGACAGGTGGAGGCGATCGATTCGACGCTGAGATCCTGGATCGCGTCCTTGATGTTGATCCGGTACGCATCGATCGTCATCGTCACCCCGGGCAGAAAACGCGGGGTCAGCACGATGCCGAGCACCGTCGTCCGCGCGCGTTCAGGATTGAGATTGGCGTTGCCCGAGGTGGTGACCAGGAGCGTGTTCGCGACGCCGGTGAGATAGTCGCTATAAGCGGCGGTGGCGACGTTCGCTCCGGCGAACAGGGAATAGAGCGACGGTGCGGCGATGTCGCGCGAATAGGTCCCGCGCAACCGGATGTCGCTGATCGGTGCCCAGACCAGACCTGCCTTGTAGGTCGTCACCCCGCCGCTGGTGCGGTAGTGCGTGTAGCGACCGGCCAGGTTCAATTCCAGGGTCTGGGCGAACGGCTGATCCTTGAAGATCGGGACAAGCAGTTCGCCATAGCCCTCCTTGACCGTCTGCGACCCCGATGCGAGGCCTACGTTGGTCACCAGATACGACAGCGCACCCGACGGCACACCGCGGACCGACGGATTGGCCGCGTTGGTGTTGCCGAAATAGGCGTCGCGGTAACCCGCCGCCGAAAAGACCGCGGGATCGGCGTTGCTGGTCTGATCGAGCTTCTGCTCGCGATACTCGCCGCCGAGCGCGATCGACACCGCGCCCGCTGGCAGCTGGAACAGCTCGCCGGTGACGTTGGCATTGGCGTACCATAGGCGGTTCAGGATCTGCGACTTCGAATCCTGCCGGACGAACGCGAACGCCTCGGGGCTGACATTGCCTTCGCCGAGGATGTTGATCGGAACGCAACCGGGCACCAGCGTCGGGTTCACGAGCGTGACGCGGCAGACGATCCGTCCGTTCGGTGTTCCGGTCGCGAACTGGCCGGCATCGACGGCGTCGACCGCGGCGAAGTAGTTGCGGCTGTTCAGCTCGTTGGCGGAAAGGTTGTACTTGGATCGACCGTTGACGTAGTTCACGTCCCATTTCCAGCTGCCGCCGAAGTCGCCCTTGAAGCCCGCCTCTATGTCGCGGAAGTTGACCACGGTCCGCTGCGTCATCTGTGGCAGGTCGGTAAAGGCCCGGCCCACGACGATGCCGGTCGCGGGGATGAGCGCGCGCTGAGCGGCGGTAAGATTGAGATAGGGATTGTCGGCGAAGATCGTCGCACGGCGGGCGGCGTTGCCGACCGGGTTGCTGCTGATCGAGGTGTTGCCGCTGGTCTCCGACCGGGCGTAGCTGCCCTGCGCGTAGAATTGCAGTCTGTCGGTGATGTCGATCAGGCCGCGACCGAACGCCTGGTCGGTCTTGAGGCGGGCGACGAGCGCGATCGTGTCGCGATCGCCGAACGTCGACCCGTCGCCGCCGATGTCGCGCGTGGCGTTGGCGGTCGCGGTGCCCCGCACGAAGGGGACGAGCGTCCCGTTCGGGGCGAACCGCGTGCGGGTATAGCCGGGAAAGATGGTCGAAAGCGGCCCGGCGGTCACGACGCCGCCCGACGTGGCATCGTTGGAACGCCCGTTGGGGATCAGCTGGATGGGATTCGCGGTCGACCCTGTCGCTGCGGTGAGGATCGGCGCATACGGCGCCCATCGGCGGGTGAAGAGATTGCGCAGGCCGTCCGAGTCGAACCGCTCGTAGCTGCCGATCAGGTGAATGCGCTCCCCGATCGCGCCGCCCGCGGCGACGCCGACGCGGTAGTTGAAATTGTCACCCTTGTCGGAAATGCCGTCCTGCACCACCGCCTTGATGCCCTTGAACCGCTCGTCGAGCACGAAGTTGACGACGCCAGTGACCGCGTCGGACCCGTAGGCGGCGGAGGCACCCCCGGTCACGACGTCGACGCGGCTGACGAGCAGGTTAGGAATGACGTTCGTGTCGACCGCGTTGCCGATCGTCGTCGGCGGCACGCGCGATCCGTTCAGCAGCACGAGCACGCGGTCGCTGCCGAGGCTGCGCAGGTTGAGGAAATTGCCCGTCCGGTTGGCGGTTCCCGCCGCCTGGAACGAAGCGCCGCTGGCCTGATTGCTGGAGTTCGCGAAGATCGGCAGCTTGTTGAGCGCGTCGGGGATGTTGCTGGGCGCGGTCTGCTGCAATGCCGCGGCGGTGACGACGGTGACGGGGGTGGGCGCCCGCGACCCGTCGCGGACGATGCGCGACCCGGTCACCACGATATCGGTGGCCGGCTGCGTATCGTCGCTGGCCTGGTCGCCGTGGACCGGCTGTTGCGGTGAGGATTCGGGCGTCGCGGACGCCGGTTGCAGCTGGTCCTCACCCGCGGTCGCCTGCGAGGGGGTGGACGTCCGCGCAGGCGCTGCCTGATCGGCGGCTACCTGCGCCTGTGCGATGCTGCCGTAGGAAACACATGCGGCCAGGACGGCCGTCAACTTCACGCTCTTCATCTATCAATTCCCCCAGTCCTCCGGATGTTTCCGGAAGTCGCGGGCGCTGATGCAAGCGACGGGCCAACGGACAGGAAGAGATAGTTCCGATGCGGTCTAAAGCGAAATGGCTGCCAAGTGTTCGTCAATGCGACAGCCGGTGTCCCTGCGCGCGACAACATATCGGCGTCGCGACGAGCGGCTGCCGCGCACGACACGGTCATGTACCGGTCGCACGGTGGCTAGGCGGGGTCAGGCTGGCGAAATGCCCAGGGCGCCCATGTCGATGCGATAGGTGCGCGCGGCGGTCGCGTGGAACAGGTCCGCCTTCTCCGACGGCGAGCAGCCGGCGACGATCAGCTTGAGCGCGTTCCACAGCGGAACGAAGCCGGCGGACCTGGCGTCCGGCGGATAGTTGCTCTCCATCATGCAACGCTTCGACCCGAACAGCTCGATCGCGGTCTCGACATAGGGCCGCCATGTCGCGGCGAGTTCCCGATGGTCGTTCGGGTCCGATCGGGTATCCAGGCCCAGGCCCCAGAACGGCATGCCGAGACCGCCCACCTTGCACTGGATGTTCGGCCTTCTCGCGGCCTCCGCGAGCCGCTCGCGCCATGACGCGAACAGCGCCGATCTCTCCTCGCGATCCATGTCGAGCCCCATCGCGACGGTCATGTGGTTGAGGATGATCGTCGTGTCGGGGAACGCGTCGGCCAGCTCCATGATCGCCGGAAGCTGGAGGTGGAACCCGCTGGCGTCGAAGCTGAGGCCGTTGGGCGCCAGCCGGCCGAACCCCTCCCGGAACAGCGGATGCTCGTAGGTGCCCGTCGGCGGTCGTCCCGCCATGAAGAACTTCCAGGGAGCGTCGCTCGGATGCTCCATGACGCTCTGCCGGATGCCGCGGAAGCGTTCGGGCGCGGTGTCGCGCGCGCGCTGGAGCAGTTCGTCGACCGCCGCGCCGAGGCGGAGGTCGGCATGGCCGACGATGGCGGCGCAGGCATGCAGATCGCCGTAGTGGCCGCTGGCGCTCATTGCCGCCACGCCGTTGGCGAACTCGATCTCGCCGAGCGGGCGCAGGACCTCGGGACCGTCCGGGCGCATGAAGCTGCGCGTCTCGACGTAGACGGACGCGACGATCCGATGGCCGGCGGTGGCGTCCTCCAGATAGTCCTCGAACATGTAGCGCAGCTGCGGAAGATCGAAGAGGTGGAAGTGGGCGTCGATGATCGGCAGCTCGGGTTCGAGGATCGTCTCGTCACGGCCCTCCAGTCGCTTCGTCACGCGCTAGCTCCCTTCCCCGTCATGCCCGCCCGCCGCGGCGGAAGACCGTCTTGGTGACCAGATAGCTGTCGAGCGACTCCTCTCCGCCCTCGGTGCCGACGCCGCTCTCGCGATGGCCGCCGAAAGGCGCCTCGGCACCCGGCGTCTGAATGACGTTGATCGATACCGATCCGGCGACCAGTTCCCGCTCCAGCCGGTCGGCGCGATCGGGATCGTTGGTGAAGGCGTAGGCGGCCAGGCCGAGCGGCAGCCCGTTTGCGATCGCCGTGGCCTCGTCCATGTCGTCGACGGCGACGCACGCGGCGACGGGCCCGAACGGCTCGTCGTGCATGATCCTGGCCTCCGGCGGCACGTCGGCGAGCACGGTGGGCGCGTAGAAGAAGCCCGCATTGCCCAGGCGCTCGCCGCCCGTTGCCACCCTCGCGCCGTGCGACACCGCGTCCTTGACGAGCGCGTCGACCGACGCGAGCCGCCGTGCGTTGATGACCGGTCCCATGAAGACGCCGTCGGCGAAGCCGTCCCCGACCGGCAATGCGGCGGCACCGGCGGCAAACCGCTCGACGAAGTCGCCATAGACCTCGCGATGGACGAGGAAGCGCGAGGGCGAGACGCATATCTGCCCTGCCATGCGGAAGGCCCATTCCGCCGACGTTCGCGCGACGGCCTCGACGTCGACATCGCGGTCGACGAGCACGGGGGCATGCCCGCCCAGTTCCATGAGGACCGGCTTCATGCCGTCGGCAGCGAGACGGGTGAGATGCTTGCCGACCGCCACCGATCCGGTGAGCGTGACCATCCGGATGATCGGGGAGGCGAGGAGGTGCGCCGAGATCGTCGCCGGGTCGCCGAACACGATGTTTAGCACCCCGGCGGGCAGGCCGGCGTCCATGAAGCATTGCGCGAACAGGCAGGTCGTCGCCGGCGTCTCCTCGGCGGGCTTCATCACGACCGAGCAGCCGGCGGCCAGCGCGCCGCTGAGCTTGCGCGAGGGCGAGCTGATGGGCACGTTCCACGGCGTGAACGCCGCCACGGGCCCGACCGGCTCGCGCACGACCGTCTGCGTGACCGGCGGATCGGTCGGCACCACCCGCCCATAGGTCCGTCGCGCCTGCTCGGCGTCCCAGTCGAGGAACGTCGCCGCCCGCATCACCTCGCCGGTCGCGTCGGCGACGGACTTGCCCTGCTCCATCGAGAGGACCGGCGCGATCTCGGAGACGCGGTCGCGCACCAAGGAAGCCGCGCGATGCAGAATCGCGGCGCGCGCGCTCGCGGGCGTGTTGCGCCAGACCGCAAACCCGCCCTCGGCGGCGTCGAGCGCGCGGTCGAGGTCCGCGATGGTGGCGCCCGGCACCGGGCCGAGCACGGTCTCGTCGCTGGGATTGACCACCAGGTGGCACGGCGCCCGGTCGCGGACCCATTCGCCATCGATCAGGAGCCCGACCAGCGGGTAAGGGGGGCGCGAAAATCCCTCGGGAGCGCGCAGGAGGGGTTTTTCCATCATCGTCTCAATCCGCCATTCCCAATTCAGCTGCCGTGTCCACGCCGCTCGTCTCGCCATCGGCCCCTACCGTTTCGGCCGCCATGCCGGCCTCCTCGGCGTGGTCCGCCGCAAGGCGGAGCGCGAACGACGCTCTGTAGCGCGGATCCCCGGTGGCGGCGTGGATCTGGTCCAGCGTGGCGAGGACCCGCGGCAGGCCGATCTCCCGCGCCCACTCGATCGGGCCTTGCGGGTAGTTGACGCCGTGCCGCATCGCCGCATCGACGTCGGTCTCGCTCGCCACCCCCTGCATGCTCGCCTCGAAGCCTTCGTTCGCGAGCATCGCCACGGTGCGCAGCGCGACCAGTCCGGGCCAGTCCGGGAGCCGCGTGGCGGCGATGCCCCGTCGCGCCAGCGTCGCGACGAAGCGGTCGACGGTCGCGTCGGGCACGCCCGGGGAGGTCGCGAACGCCACCCGGCGGGCGTCGGCGGGAAGAAGGTCGTGGACGATGGTCGGGGAGCCGCCGCGCGCGCGGCTCCGGGCGGTGCGACCGTCGCTCGCCGCGACGACGACGCCATCGACAATCGTCGGCTCGTCCGCCCGCCACGCGAACGGGGCTGCGCCGGGGTCGGGGGGCACGGTCGATGGCGGGGGCGTCTCGCTCCCGGCGGCATGGTCGTAGAAGCCGCGCCCGGTCTTGCGCCCGAGCCGCCCGGCGTCGACGAGCTCCCTCTGGAGGATCGAGGGGCGGTAGCGCGGATCCTGGTAATAGGCGTCGAAGACGGAACGGCTGACCGCGTAGTTCACGTCGTGTCCGATGAGGTCCATGAGCGCGAACGGACCCATGCGGAAGCCCGCGCCCTGGACCAGGAGCGCGTCCAGCGTGGCGGGATCGGCCACGCCCTCTTCGAGGAGCCTGAGCGCTTCGGCATAATAAGGGCGCGCGACACGATTGACGATGAAGCCGGGCGTCGAGCGCGCGTGGACAGGCACCTTTCCCCATTTCGCCGCGGTGGCGTGGAGGCGCGCCGCGACGTCCGGATCGGTTCCGACGCCGGAGACGATCTCGACCAGCCGCATGACGGGCGCGGGGTTGAAGAAGTGGAGCCCGGCGATCCGTTGCGGATGCCTGGCATCGCGCGCGACCGCGGTGATCGAGATCGACGAGGTGTTTGTGGCGATCACGGCGTCGTCGGCGACGATCGCCTCCAGTCGGGCGACGAGGTCGCGCTTCACGTCGGCGTCCTCGACGATCGCCTCCACGACGAGGCCTGCCCCGGCCAGATCGTCGAGCGCATCGACCGCCTTGATGCGGGCGATCAGCGCGTCCGCGTCGGTCCGCTCCATCCGTCCGCGCGCCACCATGCCGTCGAGGCCCGCCGCCGTTCTCGCGATCCCCCGCGCCGACGCTCCCGATTGCGCGTCGTGGAGCAGCACCCGGTGCCCGGCCGCGGCGGCCACCTGCGCGATGCCGGCACCCATGGTGCCGGCGCCGATGACGCCGACGACGACGGACGCGTCAAAGGGGAGGGCGACCGCGCTCATGCCGTGGCCGACCGATGCTTCGCCACGACCGCGCGCCGCGCCGGGGCGTAGCCGCCCTGTCCGGTCATCGCATGGATCGAGGACGTCACGTCGAAGTGGCGGGCAAGTCCCCCGCGTGTCACCCGCTCGACCGGGCCGTCGGGATAGCCGAGGCCGAGGCGGCAGGTCTTATCCATGTCGGCGGCGCTGGCGAGCCCTTCGTCGAGGAAACGCAACGCGTCGTTATATTTCGGCCGGACCAGCCGGTCGACGATCCGGCCGGGCAGGTCGGCGCAGACGACCGTCTTCAGCCCCGCGGCGGTGAAGACCGCGCGCGCGGCGGCAAGCGCGTCGGGCGACGTGCGCGGCTGGCGGACCAGCTCGACGAGCGGTGAGGGCGCGTCGTCGCCGTTGCGGTAGCGGGCGAAGCCGACGACGTTCGACCCCTCCTCGCCGCTGTCCTCGCCGGTATGCTCGCCGAGACATTCGAGATCGAGCTCGACAAGGACGGCGCGCCTGACCGGGTCGGCCGCGAAGCCGCCGCCGAGATGGACGGTGACCGCCGCTTCGCCGTCTACAGCCCGATCGAGGAACGGGTCGCCGGCGGGGAACGACCGGCTGTCGCCGCCCGTAACGATCGCGAAGCCCGGCGCGTCGCCGACCGGCGCCGCCGGCGCCTGGCCGAGCAGCCCCGACCCGGACTTGTTGCCCAGTCTGCCGGCCGCGACCATCCGGCGGCAGAGGGGCGGCACCGCCGCGCGCGGGTCCAACGTGATCGGGAAGAACGCCTCGCCGAGGCGCGCCTGCGTGTCGAGGCCGATCAGGTCGAGGAGGGTGCAGGGCCCCATCTTGTAGCCGAGGCCGGCGGTGATCGCGAGATCGATGTCCTCCGGCGTCGTCAGTCCCGCCTCGATGGCGCGGATGACGTCGTTGTTGAACGGCACGAGGAGGGCGTTGAGGATGAAGCCGGGCTTGTCCTGCGTTTCGACCGGCAACTGGCCTGCCGCCTCCGTCCAGCTCCACGCGGCGGCGAACGTCGCGTCGGCGGTGTTGAGGCCGCGCGACATCTCGACCAGCTTCATGAGCTGTGCCGGCAGGCAGAAGTGCATGCCCACGACGCGGTCCTCGCGTCCGCAGCCGCCGGCGATCTGCGTGATCGACAGCGTCGAGGTGTTCGACGCGAAGATCGTCTCCGCTTTGCAGGTCGCGTGCAGTTCGGCGTAGAACGCCTGCTTGATCGCGAGATCCTCGAAGATCGCCTCGATCACCAGGTCGCAGTCGGCGAGGTCGGCGAGGTCGGTGCTGTCGGTCATCCGCGCCAGCACCGCGTCGCGTTCGGCCGCGTCCATCCGGCCCCGCTCCACCGACTTGGCGAAGAACGACTCCGTCGAGCGGCGCGAGCGGGCCAAGCCGTCCGCGGAGCGGTCGAAGCAGATCGTCTCATAGCCGGCGCGCGCGGCCACGATCGCGATGCCGGCGCCCATCGTGCCGCCGGCGCCGCAGATGGCGACCTTCCTGATATCGTTCATCTGCTCCTGAAGCTCCGTCCGATGAGTTGCCGGTGGATCTGGTTGGTGCCCTCCCAGATCTGGGTGATCTTGGCGTCGCGCATTAGCCGCTCGGCGCGATAGTCGCGGCAATAGCCATAGCCGCCGTGGAACTGGACGCATTCGGTCGCCATCCGCATCGCCAGGTCGCTGGCGCGCAGCTTGGCAAGGCTCGCCTCCAGCCCGAAATCTCTCTCGCCGCCGTCGACGAGTTCCGCGACATAGTCGACCCAGCGTTCCAGCATCAGCAGCTCGCCGGCGAGATCGGCGATGGTGAACTGGTTGCCCTGGAAATCGAGCACCGCCTTGCCCGACTGGTGCCGCTCGCTGCCGTAGCTGACCATGTCGCGGAACGCGGCGCGGGCGATGCCGCGCGCGTGCGCCGCGACCGAGGGGCGGGACTTGTTGAGCGAGGCGAGCAGGATGCGCAGCCCGTCGCCGGGTTCACCGAGAAGATTCGCGCGCGGCACCCGCACGCCGTCGAAGGCGAGCGCGCAAGTCGACGAGCCGTGATGGCCCATCTTCTTCTCCTTGGAGATCACCGAGAAACCCTCGGCGCCCTTTTCCAGGATCAGCGCGGAGATCGCCTGCTTGGGATCGTCGATGCCCGCCCACTTCCCGAACACCAGATAGAGGTCGGCGACGTCGCCGTTGGAGATGAAGATCTTGGAGCCGTTCACGACGATGTCGTCGCCGTCCTCCTTGAAGCTCGTCTTCATGCCGGTCGCATCGGAGCCGGCGCTCGGCTCGGTGATCGCCAGCGCGCCCAGCCCCCCTTCCGCGATGCGCGGCAACAGCCTCCCGCGCTGCTCGTCGCTGCCGAAGTCGATCAGCGGCTTCATGCCGTGATAGTTGGTGGCGTAGATGATCCCGGTCGATGCGCACGCCTCCGAGATCAACGTCACGATTTCCAGGTACAGCGCATAGCGCATCGGCGTGCCGCCAAACGCCTCCGGCACGAAGATGGCGTTGAGGCCGAGTTCATTGAGCGCCGCGACGTTGGACCAGGGAAACTCGCCCGTCGCGTCGACATGCTCGGCATTGGGGGCGATCACCTCGTCGACCACGCGTTGCACCGCGTCCAGCACCATCCGCTCGTCGTCGCTCCAGTCGCGCGCGGCGAGGACCCGGTCCAGCATCTTCATCAGTGATTTATCCCTTGGCCGCCGTCCACGTAGATCGTCTCGCCGGTAAGAAAGCCGAAATCCTCCGCCACGATCGCCGCCACCAGGCGTGCGACCTGATCGGGGGAGCCGGGCCGGCCGGCCGGTATGCGCTGCGCCATCCAGGCGCGGACCTTGTCGCGTGCCAGCCAGTCGCGGTTGAGGTCCGTCTCGATATAGCCGGGCGCGACGTTGACCGTGCGGATGCCGTCGCGCGCCCACTCCACCGCCATGCAGCGCGTCATCGCCGCCACCGCCGCCTTGGATGCGCAATAGGCAAGGTTGTCGGGCACGCCGAGCTTGTCGAAGAACGAGCCGATGTTGACGATCGTGCCGCCGCCGTTCGCCTTCAGCAGCGGGTAGACCTCGCGCGCGGTGACCATCACCGCGGTCGCGTTCAGCGCCATGGTGCGCTCATAATCGGCGGTCGCCAGCGTGGCGATCGATCCGCCGACATGGACGCCGGCGTTGTTGACGAGCCCCGCGACCCGCCCGGCCTCGCCGATCGCGCGCATCGTCGCGGCCACCGCGGCCTCGTCGGTCATGTCGCAGGCGACGCCGCGGCCCGCCGGCGCGTCGCCCGAGCGGGACAGGCACACCACTGCCAGCCCGCGCCGGTCGAGCTTGGCGGCGATCGCCGCGCCGATCCCGCGCGAGGCGCCGGTGACGAGGATCTGGCCCTCATTCATCGCGGAACTCCGGCCGGCGCTTCTCTTCGAAGGCGGCCATGCCCTCCTCGGCGTCGGTGGTGCGGTAAGCCAGCGTCGACAGCTCGGCCTCGACGCGCAGCCCCTCGGCGAGCGGCAGGTCGCCGGCACGCTGGATCGCGCGCCGGGCGAATTCGAGCGCGGGCAGCCCGTAGCGCGTGAACCGGCCGGCGAACGCCAGTCCCTCTTCGCGCAGGTCGCCCTCGGTCACGGCGTTCACCAGCCCGATACGCTCGGCCTCGTCCGCCTTGACGGTGCGGCCGGTCAAAATGATCTCCAGCGCGCGGCCCTCGCCGATGAGCCGCGGCAGCCGCTGCGTGCCGCCATAGCCTGGGATCAGCCCAAGCTTGATCTCGGGAAGGCCGAAGGCGGCGGCGGGCGAGGCGAGGCGGAAGGTGCAGGCGAGCGCCAGCTCGCAGCCGCCGCCGAATGCATAGCCGTTCACCAGCGCGACCGACGCGATCGGCAGCGCGTCGAGCTTCGCGAACACCGCCTGCCCCAGCTCGGCGCCGCGCTTCTGGTCGACAAGGCCGCGCCCGCGCAGTTCCTTGATATCAGCGCCGGCGCAGAACGCCCGGTCGCCGGCCCCTGCGACCAGCAGCGCGCGCGCCGTGCGGTCGCCGGCGACCTGATCGATCGCGGCGCCGATCTCGCGCAGGATGTCGAAGCTGAGCGCGTTCAGCGCCTCCGGCCGGTTCAGCGTCAGGAGCGCGCAGTTGCCCAGGCGCGAGAGTTCAATGGGCATCGACGGGCCCCTTTTTCTGGACGTAGCGGACCGGCTGCGGCTCGATCTCGCGATGTTCCGCCATCGCGACGAGCTCGCGCTTCAGGATCTTGCCGCTGGCGGTGAGCGGCATGGCGTCGAGACGGACGAACCATTCGGGCATGTCGAACTTAGATAGGTTCTCGGCGGCGAGATGGTCCAGCATCGCGTCGGGCTCGACATCGCCGATCACCGCCAGGCATACGCGCTCGCCGAGCCGCTCGTCCGGGACGCCGAACGCGGCGGCACGCTCGACCGCCGGATGGGTCAGCGCCAGCGCCTCGATACGCGCGGGATAGATGTTGTGGCCGCCGCGGATGATGAGGTCCTTGATCCGCCCCTCGATGCGAAGGTTGCCGTCCTCGTCGAACGAGCCGAGATCACCGGAGAGCATGTAGCCGTGGCGGTTGAAGCTGCGTTCGGTCGCAGCCTGGTTGCCAAAGTAACCTAGCATCAGGCACGCGCCACGACCGCCGATCTCCCCCGTCTCGCCGCGCTGCAGCTCGCGGTCGGGCTGCTCCGGATCCCAGATGCGTGTCTCGTAGGCAGGCCCGCCGCGCCCGCAGGTGGTCGTCCATACCCGGATGGCGTCGTCCGGATGCGTGTACTGGTGCGACGAGCACTCGGTCATGCCGTAGATGTTCTGAGGCGCCACGCCCTGATCGACGAACGCCTGCGAGACGATTTCCGGGATCGGCGAACCTGCCATGTAGAAGGTCTGTACGGCGCCCATCGACGTCATATCCCGTCGCTTCTGTTCGGCCAAGATCTCCATGGCGTGGGTCGGAACCCCCAGGACGTATGTCGCGCCCGTTTCGAGAATCCAGTCCAAGCGGCTGAGGCCGGCGGGCGGATCGTCCGTCACGAATTCGCCGCCGCAGACGAGCCACTGGCCGATGCCGACCCATGCGATGTGATGCGACAGGGGGCTGAGTGAGAGAATTGTCGCCTTCTCGTCCAGCCTCCAATCGCGAGCGAGATCCCGCGCATTGGCGAGCAGGGTGTTGCTCGAGTGCATGACGCACTTCGGACGGCCGGTCGTCCCGGAGGTGAAGGCGAGGTAGACGACCGAGTCGGGGTTCGCATGCGCGCGTCGGCCGATGCCTGTAATGTGAAGGGGCGGACGGTCGGGCGAATAGATGCGCCGCAGGAAGGGCAGCGTCCGGAGCAGTGCGGGAAGGTCCTTCTGGGCACGGTCGGCACCCCAGCCATCCTCCGTCAGCAACGCTTTCGACTGCAGCTCGACGAGCAGCTCGACGACTTCGCCGCAGGTGTGCGTGCGGTGCAGCGACGGGTTGCACGCCATGCCCTCGCGGGCGCAGGCGAGGAGGGCGATCACCGCCTCCGCCCTGTTCGACATCCAGACGGAGATTCGGTCGCCGGGCGCGAGCCCGGCGTTCACGAGGTCGTCGGCCATCGCATCAACCCTCGCCTTGAGGGTGCGCCAGTCCAGCCGCTGGCGACCGTCCCGCAGGGCGTTCGCGTCCGGCGCGCGGGCGGCGTGATCGGCCAGCAGCGTATATAACGTGTCGTCGCGCCACAACCCCGCGGCGTAGTGCGCGCGGGCTGTGGCCGGATCGTGCAGGGTCAGGATCGGACGCATCGCTTCGCTCAGGATCCGATCAGGTCGGCGTCTGGCTTGCGTCGCTCGGCGAAGCTCGCGCTCAGCTCCTTGGCCTCGGGCGTGCCAAGATAGCTGCGGAGCAGCAGGTCGTGCGTCACCCGGGATAGGCCGCCCACACCGCCGTGGCGGGCGTTGAAGGCGCCCTTGATGGATGCGAGCGCGAAGGCGCCACGATCGGCAACCTCGAGCGCGTATTCGCGAGTGCGTTCCGCGAGCTCGGCGTCCGGAACGACGCGGTTGATGAGGCCTATCTCCTTCGCCTCCGCCGCCGTCATCTTCGGATTGGTGTACCAGATCTCCTTCGCGCGCTTCTTGCCGACGAGGTCCTCTAGATACCAAGTGCCGTAGCCGGCGTCGAAGGATCCCATCATGGGACCGACCTGCCGGAAGACGGCGCTCTCCTTGGAGATGGTCAGATCGCAGACCACTTGGAGCACGTTGCCGCCGCCAACCGCAAAGCCGTTTACGCTGGCGATGACGGGCTTCTGTAGACGGTCGATGGCTTCGTACATTTCGAGCGTCGGCAGGACGCCGGCATAGAGCCTGGTGTCCTGCATCCCTTCCTTACGGCCGCCGATGCAGAAGAAGCGGTCGCCCGCCCCGGTCAGCACGACGACCCGGGTGCGCGTTTCGCGCCTGATCGCCTCGATGCAGTCGCGCACCTCGTGGCACATGGTCTCAGTGAACATGTTGCCGTCCTGCGGCCGGTTCAGCGTAATCGTTCCGACCGGACCGTCCTCCTCGTAGAGGATCTCGGTGAACGTCATCGTCTCTCTCCTGCTCGGACGGCAGTGCCGCCAATGTTGTCCTCGGCGAGGACCGCTTCGGTGTGCTCGCCGAGCCTCGGGGGCAGTCCGCGGGGGACGCTCCACTCGCCGTCGATCTGGATACCCAGGCCAACCTGGGGGACTGCCCGCCCGCCCTCGCCGCAGAGGGTGAAGAACAGGCCGCGCTGGTGGAGCGCCTCGTCCGCCACGACCTCGTCGACCCGGTTGATGGGTCCGGCCGGAATGCGCGCCTCCGCGAAGGTCGCAAGCCACTCGGCGCGGGTGCGGCCGAGGAGGACGGCCTGTATCCTGTCCACGATGTCGGACCGGTGGAGCCGTCGGTCGGCGTTCGAGCCGAACTCGGCCTGGGTCCCGTAGTCCGGATCGCCCACCGCCGACCAGAAGCGCCGCCAGATTGCGTCGGATCCGAGACCGAGGTTCAGCGGCAGGTCGGCCGTCTCAAACGGCTGGTAAATAGCGATAACGCTGTCGGTGCCGCCCGATCGGCGCGGCACGGTCCCCGAACCCATGTATGAGGACAGCCGGCAGGTGAGGAACCGTGTCATGCTCTCGACCAGGCTGACGTCGATCCGCGCGCCGCGGCCGTGCCGGCCGCGGCGCACCAGCGCGGCCATCGTGGCCATGGCGGCATCTTGTCCCGCGAGCATGTCGGCGGCGGGAGCGCCGATTTTCTGGGGCGGCCCCGAGGCGTCGCCGGTTATGTCCATGATGCCCGAATAACCCTCGGCGATCAGGTCGTAACAGGTGAGGTCGGCTCGATCCCCCGTGAGCCCAAAGCCGGATATCGATACGAAGATCAGGTCCTCCCGGCCCGCGCTCAGAGCCGCATGATCCAGCCCCAGCTTCCGCTGAACGTCGGGCGGCTGGTTGGTGACGACGACGTCGGCGTCGCGGATCAGCGCCATGAGCCGCGAGCGATCGTCGTCCGACCGCAGATCCAAGACCACGCTTCGCTTGTTGCGGTTGATCGCGGTGAACCAGAGCGCCTCGCCATCGAGGAACGGAGGTCCCCAGTGACGCGCGTCGTCGCCTTCCGGCCGCTCGACCTTCACGATCTCAGCGCCGAAGTCCGACAGCAGCATCGTCGCGTAGGGACCTGCGACCGAGGTGGTCAGGTCGACGACCCTCACGCCGGAGAGCATGTCGAACGATCTGCCGGGTTCCGTGCCCGGTAGCGCGGCGAACGGCAGGGCATGCGGTTCTGCTTCGATCGTCTCCATTGCACCAATCCCTCCCGTCTCGTTGACAGTCGGGTTGCAAGCGCCGTGCCATCGATTGATCGAAGCACTTCGCGGCCCTTGGCGACTTTCGGCCGGGTGCCTGACGGGCTGCGGCTGTCGGCGGGATTGTCCGCGCGGCTGACAAGGTGTTCTCGCGGGGCACAATCCCGCTCGGGCGCGTCGCGGCCGTCCTCGGAGATGGACGGGGCGATGCGATCCTGAGCCGGATGGCACGGTGATTGCAGCTAGCGGGGGATGGACGCGTCGCAGCGTCCGCGGGATCCGGCTCGACGCTGCCGGACGATAGGGGATGAAGCCGGGGATGACCTTCACGTCAGATGCACTTGCGGGGCGGGTCGCCCTCATCACCGGGGGCGGCAGCGGGATCGGCCTTGGGATCGCTAAGGCGTTCGCCCAGGCGGGAGCAAGGCTCGTCCTCGCCAGCCGCAACCAGGAGAGGCTTGACGTCGCCGTCGCGGAGATCGAGGCCGCCGGGGGAGAGGCAATCGCGGTGCGCATCGACGTGCGTTCCTACGAGGACGTGGAGCGCGCCGTAGCGGCAGCCGTAGAGAGGTTCGGCTCGTTGGACGTCATGATCGCGAACGCGGCGGGTAACTTCGTCGTGCCCGCCGCGACCATGTCGCCCAACGCCTGGCGGACGGTCGTGGACATCGACCTGAACGGCACTTTCTTCTGCGCGCGCGCCGCCTACGAGGCGCTGAGGGCGTCCAAGTTCGGCGGGCGGCTCATCGCCATCTCCACCACCCGCGCGCTGGAGGGCTGGCCCGGCTGCGCGCACGCCGGTGCGGCCAAGGCGGGCATCATGTCCCTGATCCGCACCCTGTCCAGCGAGTGGGGCCCCGACGGCATCCGCTGCAACACCATTGCGCCCGGCGCCATCGGGGACACGGAGGGCGTCAAGCGCATCTACGAGGACGTGGGCGCCGCTGCGGCGCAGCTCTCTTCGGTTCCACTTGGGGAGTTCGGCCGGACCGCCGACATTGCGGCGGCGGCGGTCTACCTCTGCTCCGACGCGGGCGGCTACGTGACGGGAGCCGACCTGGTGGTCGACGGCGGCCGCAATCGCAGCCGCGCAGGGACGGGTACGCCGAAGGTCGCTCCCCGCGAAGAGAAGGCCGCATGACCGTTCGCCAACTGCCCCACCTCGAGACGGAGAGGCAGGGTCCCGTCCTGATCGTCCGCCTCGCTAACGAGGCGGCCCGCAACGCGCTGACCCGGGAGATGCGCTTTTCGCTCCGCGACGTGACCCGGGAGATCCAGGACGACCGAACGATCCGCGCCGTCTACCTGACGGGGAAGGGGCGCGGGTTCTGCGCGGGCGGCGATCTGCAGATGCTCACGAAGGCCGCCGATCCCTGGCCGGTGCATCGCCGCTTCCGGCACGCCGCGACGCTCTTCCCGCCGCTGCTCACCCTGGATCGGCCGGTGGTCTGCGGCGTCCGCGGGCACGCGGTCGGCGGCGGCATGGGCATGGCGCTCATGGCCGACCTCGTCATCGTCGGCGAGAGCGCCAAGTTCACGGCCGGCTTCTTCCGCCTCGGCGTCGTCCCAGACTGCCTGGCCCTCTTCACCCTGCCGCGATTGGTGGGCCTCGCGAAGGCGAGGAACTTCCTCTACACGGACGCGACCTGGGACGCTCGGACGGCGGAGGAGCTCGGAATCGCCCTGAAGGTAGTCCCCGACGACGAGGTGGACGCCGAGGGTCTGGCGCTGGCGCACAGGCTCGCCGCGGGGCCGGCGGAGGTGATGGGTCTCGCCAAGACGCTCCTCCTCAAGTCGTTCGAGACCAGCGTTGCTGACATGATGGAGCAGGAGGGGCTGGGCCAGGCGCTCGCCATGTCCAGCGCGGAGTTCCGGGAGGGGCTGGCTGCGCTTCTCGAGAAGCGGCAGCCCGACTACGTCGGCGCGGCGGAGCGCGGCTTCGGTTCGGACGGACTGCCCGCGTCGATCGCAGCGGAGGCCGCCGAGTGACGCTCCGCAACAAGGCGGTCATTGTCGGCGTCGGCGAGAGCGACATCGGCCGCCTCCCGCACATGACCGGTCTCGGCCTGAACGCGCAGGCCGCCAAGCGGGCGCTCGACGACGCCGGACTGAGTCCCCGCGACGTGGACGGACTGCTGACGGCATACTCCTTCACCGAGCCCTACTTTATGCTCGGCTCTGTCCTCGCGGAGTATCTGGGTCTCCAGCCACGGCTCTGCGCCTCGCTCGTCGTCGGAGGGGCGTCGCCCCTGGTCATGCTGCACCACGCCGCGCAGGCGATCGCGGCAGGGAGCGCCGAGGTCGTGCTCGTGTGCGCGGGCGAGAACCGCGCTACCGGCATGTCGCGGGACGAGGCGGTGGCCGCGCTCACCGCGGTCGGGCACCCATACTTCGAGGCTCCATACGGCGTCGGCATCCCGTCGCTCTACGCCATGGTCGCCAACGCCTACATGCGGAAGTACGGCACTCTGCGGGAGGAGATGGCCGCCGTCGCAGTGAACACGCGCGCGCACGCCATCCTGCATCCTTCCGCGCAGATGCGGATGCCGATCACCGTCGAGGAGGTGCTCTCCTCGAAGCCCATCTCAGATCCGCTGAACATGCTGGACTGCTGCCTGATCTCGGACGCGGGAGGAGCCTTCGTAGTCACCTCGCCGGAGCGGGCGCGAAACTTGCCCGGGCGCGCGGTGCATCTCGCGGGCATCGGCGAGGCGCACACCCACGAGCACCTCACGAACGCGCCTAGCCTGACCGAGTTCGGGGCTGCGAGGTCCGGGCAGCACGCCTACGCTATGGCCGGTCTCGGACCATCCGACATGGACATCGCGCTTCTCTACGACTGCTTCAGCATCGTCCCGATCATCGAGATGGAGGAGTTGGGTCTGGCCCCGCGCGGGGAGGGGGGCGCGCTGTTTGCCTCAGGCGGCGCGACGCTCGGCGGGCGGCTGCCCGTAAACACGCACGGAGGCATGCTCAGCCACGCCCATGCCGGCGCGGTCGGCGGCCTGATGGGCGTCGTCGAGGCCGTCCGCCAGCTACGCGGAGAGGCTGTCGGCCGGCAAGTCGAGGGCGCCGCCGCCGCGATCGTTCACGGCGAGGGGGGGATCCTCTCCTCGCACTGCACGGCGGTACTCACCGCCGAACCGCGTTGAGGAGCCTGTCATGACCGACGCCGCGAGAGGCATGTTCTGGGACGACTTCGAGGCGGGACAGCGCATCGAGACGCCCAGAAGGACGATCACCAGCACCGACATTGTGAACTTCGCCTGCCTGTCGGGCGACTTCAACGGCGTGCACACCGACTTCGAATACTGCCGCACCACTCCGTTTGGGGAGCCGATCGCCCACGCTCCTCTCGTCTACGCCGTGATGGGCGGGCTCCAGTATGCTAGCGGGGTCAACGACGGCACGCTCCTAGCTGTGCTCGGCATCGACGAGTGGCGGATGCATCTGCCGGTGAAGCACGGCGACACGCTCCACATGCGTTCGACCGTCCTCGACAAGCGAGAGACGTCGAAGCCCGACCGCGGGGTGGTCAGCTTCAAGCGCGAGTTCGTCAATCAGCGCGGCGAGAGCGTGCAGACGATGAACGCCACATTCATGTATCGCCGCCGACCGGCGGCCTGAGGATCGGACCACCACGATGGAAGCCTTCGTCTGCGACGCCATCCGGACCCCAATAGGCCGCTACGGCGGTGCGCTCTCGTCGGTCCGCGCCGATGATCTGGCGGCGATACCCATCCGGGCGCTGATCGATCGCAATACCGGCGTGGACTGGGACGCGGTGGATGAAGTCGTGTTCGGCGCAGCCAACCAGGCCGGGGAGGACAACCGCAACGTCGCCCGGATGGCTGCGCTCCTGGCGGGCCTGCCGACGTCGGTGCCGGGCGTAACGGTCAACCGGCTCTGCGCATCGGGCATGGACGCCGTCGGGGTCGCGGCGCGTGCGATCCGAAGCGGGGATCAGGAGCTGGCGATCGCCGGCGGCGTCGAGAGCATGAGCCGGGCGCCGTTCGTGATGCCCAAGGCGACCAGCGCGTTCGACCGGTCGCCGGCCATCTACGACACGACGATCGGCTGGCGGTTCCCCAATCCCGTCATGCACGCGCGCCACGGCACGGACTCGATGCCGCAGACCGCCGACAACGTCGCAGAGGACTACGGCGTCGGCCGGGCGGACCAGGACGCCTTCGCCTTGCGATCGCAGGAGCGCTGGGCGGCGGCGCAGGCGGCCGGCGTGTTCGCCGACGAAATCGTGCCCGTGACGGTGGCGAGAGCCAAGGGGCCGCCGCTGCTCGTCGAGATCGACGAGCATCCGCGGGCGACGACCATGGAGCGGCTCGTGGCCCTCCGAGGGGTGAATGGACCCGACAGGACCGTCACGGCCGGCAACTCGTCGGGCGTGAACGACGGCGCGGCCGCGATGGTCGTCGCCAGCGAGGCGGCGTTGCGCACGCACGGCCTGACGCCGCTGGCGCGCATCGTGGCGATGGCGTCTGCGGGGGTGGCGCCCCGGGTCATGGGCGTCGGGCCCGTGCCGGCGGTTCGGAAGGTGCTCGGACGGACCGGTCTGGCGATCGGCGACTTTGACGTCGTCGAGTTGAACGAGGCGTTCGCGTCGCAGGCCTTGGCGACGCTTCGCGAGCTTGGCCTGGACGACGACGCAGAACATGTGAACCGCCACGGAGGAGCGATCGCCCTTGGGCATCCACTAGGCATGTCGGGCGCGCGGCTCGTCATGGCCGCAGCAAGGCAGCTGGCGCAGGGCGGTGGCCGTTACGCGCTGTGCACCATGTGCGTCGGAGTCGGACAGGGGACGGCGATCGTGCTGGAGCGCGTCTAGGGCGCATCGCGGCCGACATCGCTGCGGATGCTCGGACCGGCTATCATGTTTGGCCAGCAGCGGCGGCGAAGCGCGCGGCTGCGGTGCCCGCCTTGCGGCCGAACACGACGCCCGAGGTGAGTCCCGCCCCACCGGGATAGCCGCCGTGGAAGACGCCACCGACCATCTCGCCGCAGGCGTAAAGGCCCGGGATCGGATCGCCGCCCTGCCGGAGGACCGCAGCGTCTTCGGAGACGCCAACGCCGCCATAGGTGAAGGTGACGCCACCCGTTACCGGGTAGGCGCGGAACGGCGGGGTGGCGAGTCGGCGCGCCCAGTTCAAGCGCGGCGGCTCCAGCCCCGGAGCGCCGCGGCCGTCCTTGATCGACAGGTCGAAGGGTGTTCGGTCGTCCACCGCGGCGTTGTAGGCGTGGATGGTGCGGAGCAGCGCCCGCGCGTCCAGGAGGTTGCTCAACGCAGTCGCGAGTCCGTCCAAATCGTCGGCCTCAACGAAATGGGCGCCCTCAAACCAGTAATCCTCGGGCAGCTGAGCCACAGCTTCGGCGTCGAAAATCTGCCACGCGCGGTGATCGGGCTGGGCCATGATAGCACGACCTACCTGCGCGTAGGTGAAGTTGCGCAAGTCGGAACCTTCGTCGACGAACCTCGCGCCAGCGGTGTTGACCATGACGCCCAGATGATACCAGATCTTGCGGTAAAGCTTCCGCCGCCTATGCGGGATGGATAGGTTTCCGAAGTCTGGTCCTTCGTGATCCGTCGGCGAGGAGTGGCAGTTCGCGAACGATCCCCGCGGTTCGGCGCCGGCACGCAGCGCCATCTCAAGGCCGTCGCCCGTATTGTGCGGCGTTCCCCTAACCCGCGCCGCGCCCCACGAAGGGCCTAGATGGCGCTCGCGCGCTTCGCGGCTCGCCTCGAAGCCGCCACACGCGAGGACCACCGCGCCCGCGACCACCGATCCTGCCGGCGTGGTCGCGCCAATCACCCGTCCGTCGGCAATGAGGAGATCGAGGACGGGGGTGTCGTAGCGGATCTCCCCGCCGAGCCGTTGAAAGATAGCCATCTCCGCGTCGATCAGCCCGACGCCCTCGCCTGACGACTGCAGCGGGAGCCCACCCCAGAAGACGTGCCGGCCATCGATCAGCGAGGATTGATGCGCATAGTTCGGGGCGAACCGGATACCATGCGCGCCCAGCCAACGGACCGCGGCGTAGCTGCCGTCGACGACGGCGAGCTGCTCCGCGCTCAAAGGGCGGCCTTGGTTGAAGCGCAGCAGATCCTCGCCGAACTGCGCCGCGACATAGCTGCCGAAATCGGTGCTCGCGAGCCTTGCGTCCGAAGGATCCTCGAGAAGCGGCAGCAGGTCGCCTCCGTTCTCATAGCAGAACCGCATCGCACCGGCGGTGTAGCGGCTGTTGCCGCCGCCCAGCTGCGCTCCGGCCTTCTCAAGCAGCAGCACCGATCTTCCCGCCTCCAGCGCGGCGATGCCGGCGCACAGGGCCGCATTGCCCGATCCTGCGACGAGTACGTCCACACGATCGGTCATCGCTTATCGGTCCCCGCGACCATGGCGACGACGCTTGCCATGGCTCCCGGCTTCAGCAAGGACCACGGGAACCCCTCCGCCTTCCACTGCTGGCGATCGGATCGCGACATCACCGGGCATCGTGTGCCGCCAGCCTGAACTGCGGCAGCGTCGTGCCTCCGTCGTCCGCGACGAAGGTGACCTCCACCCGGTCGTCAGGCTTTGCGTCGGTGGCAGCATCGCCGAGAAGGTTGGCGATCATCCTGGGCCCCTCGTCCATGGCGACGGCGACCACGACGTAGGGCACCCTTCCCCTGAAGGCCGCAGTCGGCGCGCGACGCACGACGGTGAGGCTCTCGATCGATCCCCGCCCGGCGCTGTCGACCTCCTCCAGCTGATCGCTCCAGCATATTGCGCATTGGTGTCTCGGGGGATGCTGCACGTGTCCACAAGGAGCGCACCGCTGGAAGACGAGTCTACCTTCGGCCGCAGCTCGCCAGAAGGATCTCGTGTCTCCCGTCTCCAGATTGCCCACGCCTTCCACTGCCGTTCTCCATGCGATCCGGCAGAAGCGTCGCAAAATGCGGGCCAGAACCGAGAGTGTGCGGCAGGGAAGGGCACCGATGATCACTCGATTGACCAAGCTGTTGTCGGGGCGTACACATAGAAGGCGATAATGACCACCTGGAGAACAGGGGGGCGTAGGAGAGTAGGTATGGAACAGGCTGGCGCGCAGAAGTTGGCGGGAGTGCTGATGATTCAGGACGGCGTGGTGACGACGTCTCATGGTGTCGGCACGGACAAACGGGTGCAGCGGCTCGCGACAAATTCAGGTTGGCTTGAGGATGCGCTCGACAAGCGGATGGTCCCGATCCTGCTCGAGGACGGTGCGCTCATCGCCTACGTCAGCCGCGTATCGGACGGCCACTTGCTCCTCCTGGTCGACGAGCCTTCGGACACCCTGCTCCGCTTCCTGATGACAGTCGACTTCTCCCACGACATTGTCGACCTCATTCTTACCGACCCCTATGACGCGATGGTCGTCATCGACGCCGACGAGCGCATTGTCTTCATCTCCCCGGTGCACGAGCGGTTCTTTGGCTTGGGGCCAGGGGAGGGGAGCGGACGCCCCATTCGCGAGGTAATTCCGAACTCTAGGCTCCCCGAGGTGGTGCACACCGGTGTGGCGGAGGTAGGACAGATCCTTCGGATGAAGGGTAGCGATCGCGTCGTGTCCCGTCACCCAATCAGGCACAACGGCGAAATCGCAGGCGCCATCGGTCGCGTGATGTTCAAGGGTCCCGAGCAGGTCGAGGAGCTTTCGCGTCGGGTCAACGATCTTGAGAAGGAGATCGCGCAATATCGCGCCGAGTCGCTGGAGACGAGCCGCGGCGAACGCTTCCTCGACGCAATTATCGGGCAGAGTCTCGCCATCCAGTCGGTCCGGCAGCAGATACGCAAGGTCGCGCCGCTTGACGTCCCCGTGCTCATCCAGGGCGAGAGCGGCACCGGGAAGGAGCTAGTGGCGCGTGCGCTGCACATGATGAGTCCACGCCGCGACGGGCGCCTCGTCACGGTCAACGCAGCCGCGTTGCCAGCGACGCTCGTCGAGAGCGAGCTGTTCGGCTACGCAGCCGGGTCCTTCACCGGCGCGGACAGAAAGGGACGTGCGGGCAAGTTCGAGCTCGCGGACGGTGGGACGATCTTCCTCGATGAAATCGGTGACATGCCCATCGAGGTGCAATCCAAGCTCCTGCGCGTCCTGCAGGACAGGGTGGTGGAGCGGGTTGGCGGCGATAAGCCGACGCGCGTCGACTTTCGGCTGTGCAGCGCCACTAACAGGGACCTCGAGGCGTTCATTGAGCAGAACAAGTTCAGGTTGGACCTCTTCTACCGGATCAGCCCAGTGACGATCGTCCTGCCAACGCTGGAGGAGCGGCTTGAGGATCTGCCGCTGCTCCTTCACCATTTTGTGGCCGAGATGGCCGACAAGTACGGCCGGCCGGTGCCGGAGGTGGCACTGAACGTGCCCGGACACCTGATGGAGCGTCGCTGGCCGGGCAACGTGCGCCAGCTCCGGCACGAGGTCGAGCGTGCATTTGTCTTCGCGGAGAACGGCAGGCTGACCGTCGACGACTTCGCGCACGAGGACGCCTTCGCCTCGTCGCGCCCGGCAATCGGTCCCAAACCTGCGGCGACGAGGCCGGGTGGCACGATCAAGGATGCGGTCGACCAACTCGAGCGAGACATGATCGCTGATGCGATGGTTCGCTTTAAAGGCAACAAGAAGCGTGTCGCCGAAATGCTCGGCGTATCTCGATCCTACCTCTACAAAAAGCTCGGCGAAGACATGTCCGAGCAGGATGAAGATCTCGAGGAAGCGGTCGCCTAACCGTTCTCCGTTCAAACGCCGCGCATGCGGCACGATTGTCGAGGCGCGCGTGCCGTGGCCGGGCCAAGGCGCGATCGCCGACCTCAACTGTGGCACGCAGCTTGCTGCTGACCTCAGGCAATGTGCCATCGTCCGGCTCGGCCATAGGGTCGCGTCTGCGCGGCGCCGGACGAGAGGAAGACGACTTTGGCGCATTTCCAGACTACCAAGCTTACAACAGAGCCTCAAAGCTCGCCTCCAGATGATGTCGGATCGGACTATGACGCCCCGCAATCGTGGTACGTCCTTGCTCTCCTGACGCTGACCTACGCGCTTGCCTACGTCGACAGGCAGCTCCTAAACTTAGTCGTTGATCCGGTGAAACGTTCGCTGGACATCACGGACACCCAATTCAGCTTCATCCAGGGTGCCGCCTTCATCTTCGCCTACGTCGCTGCCGCGCCTCTATTCGGAAGGCTCGTCGACGTGGCGAACCGCCGAAACATCCTGGTCTTCGGCGTGTGCGCCTGGAGCACCTGTACGGTGCTATGCGGCTTGTCCGACAGCTACTGGGAATTAGCGATAGCTCGCTTCGGCGTCGGGGTCAGCGAGGCATGCGTCTTCCCTGTCGCCATGTCCGTCATCCCTGAAATTTTCTCCACGCGTCGGTTGCCCAGGGCGCTGAGCCTATTCGCGCTGGGCACTCAAATCGGCGGCGGCTTCTCACTGCTCGCCGGCGGCGCGGTGATCGCCTTCGCCGCCACCGTAGCGCTTGCGATCCCGCTGTTGGCCTCGCTCCAGGTCTGGCAGCTCTCGTTCGTACTGATCGGCGTCCCCGGGTTCCTCCTTGCTGCCTTGCTGCTCACGGTCCGCGAGCCTGAGAGGCGTCGTGCGGCCGGTGCCGATGTCTCCGCTGCCTGGCCCTTCCGGCAGACACTGGCACGGATTTGGGAGGGTCGTGCTTTCTACGGCCGCATCTACCTGTTTAACTGCGGCAGCGGCACCGTCTTCCTAAGCATACCGGCGTGGTATCCGACCTTCCTGATCCGAGTGCATGGCATGTCGCCAACAACGGTCGGCTTCCGCGTCGGCGTTATCACACTGCTCTTCGGTGCTGCGGGCACGCTGTTCGGTCCTTGGTTGTCACGAAGGCTGGAGGAGCGCGGCTACGAGGACGCGTCTCTGCGCGCAGCGGCGATTGCATCATTCGGCAGCCTGCTATTCTGCTTCGCCATTCCCTACGCTCCCGACGCGGCATCCGCCCTCGCCGTGATCGCTGGAATTATTTTCTGCTGCGCTGTGCCGACCAGCTTGGTAGCCTTCTCCCTCCAGCGTGCAACGCCGGGGCGAATGCGTGGAACGGTTGCTTCGCTCTACACCCTCATCGGCCAGAGCGTCGGTTACGGCATCGGCCCAACCGCCATCGCGCTGGTTACAGATCGCGTGTTTGGCGATCCGTTGCGGATCGGCAGCTCTCTCCAGATCGTCTGCTCCGTGGCCGCGATCGTCATCATCGTGGCGCTGGTATCCAACTTTCGTCCGTATCGCCGCTTTCTCGCCGCAGCCGCGTCTGAGATACGGCTGACGTAAACAGTCTGTCTTCGCTGTCGGCACTCTGTCGACCGTGACGACACTTGGCGGCTGATGCGTCGGTGAACGGCTCAAACGCAATCCATGGACGATCCCATCTCACGTTGGCACGCGGCTTGCGAAGTCAGGATTATGCGATGCGGAGAGATAACCGTGCGCACTGCCGAGCCCGATCGCCCCGGTCGCGGCCGCTTTGGGGAGGTTGATGATGAAGGTTCTTCTGCTAGCCGGTTCCTGCTCAATCCTCGCTATGACGGTCGCCGCGCCGGCCGTTGCGCAGACGGCTGCGACGCCGCCAGTCGCGGATGCCTCACCCGCGCAGGAGACGCCGGCCAGCACGGCCGACCTCAATCAGCCGGAGGCAGGCGTAGAAGACATCGTCGTCACCGCCAACCGGCGCCAAGAGCGCCAGCAGGACGTGCCAATCGCGATCACGACGCTGACCGCGGCTGCGGCCGAGAAGCAAGGGATCGGCGGCACGGAGCAGCTCGGCCTCGCCGTGCCGTCGCTGCAGTTCTCCAGGCAGAGCGCGAACGGTGGCGTCCCGTTCCTCCGCGGCGTCGGCGCGACGCAGGCGAGCGCCGGCGGCGAGTCGCCTGTCGCGCTCTACGTGGACGACGTCTACATCGGCGCACCAGCCGGCAACCTTTTTCAGTTCAACAACATCGACAGCATAGCCGTATTGAAAGGACCACAGGGAACCCTGTTCGGACGCAACGCCACTGGCGGCGTCATTCAGATCACGACCAGGAAGCCCAGCCACGACACGTCTGTCGACGCGCTCGCGGGCTATGGCAACTTCGATACCTACTTCGGCAGCGCCTATGCGACGACCGGCATCACCGACACTGTGGCGATAAACTTTTCGGCGACCGGTCAGGACCAGCGCAACGGCTACGGGCGGAACCTCGTCACCGGAGCCGAGACGCTGAAGGGCTGGAACTACGGTTTCCGCGGCCAGCTGCTTTGGGAGCCGGACAACGATACGGCCCTACTCCTCAGCGGCGACTACACCAAGCAGCGCGGCGACTTCGGCCAAAGCGTCGTGCTCCTGCCGGGTTCGGTCGGCGTCGGCGGCGGCACGTTCCGCGACAAGTTCGGCACCTACGACACGCCCGGCGGCGTGGTGAACGGACAGGGGAGGAACGACTTCTCCACGTTCGAGGTGAGGGGCGGCAGCGGCAAACTCACCCATGACTTCGGCGCGTTTAATATCGCGATCATCAGCGCGCTGCGACAGGCCGACAATTACTCGCTTCTGGACATCGACGGCTCTGGAACCGGCGCGAACCTCACTGCCGCCCGGGTGCATTCACGCGTCAGGACGTTTTCGCAAGAGCTCCAAATCCTTTCCCCGTCCGGTGGACCGTTCAACTGGATCGCGGGTGCCTTTTACTACCGTTCGGATGTGCGCTACCTTCCGCACTTTACGTTTGGCTCGTCACAGGCTGCGCTTGGTGGGTCACGCAGCATCTTTTCGACGCAGAAGCTCGACTCATATGCAGCGTTTGGCGAAGCTTCCTACGAGTTCCTTCCGAGAACAAAGCTGACGCTGGGTCTTCGCTATACAAGTGATAACTACGACTTCAAAGTAACCGAGATCACTGGCTTTGGAACAATACGGCCTGGCACTCCGGCACAGGACGACTCCACGTTCAACAAGTTGACATACCGCGCAATCCTAGATCATAAATTCACTGACGATATCTTGGGCTATGCGTCCTACAGCCGCGGGTTCAAGAGCGGCGGGTACAATCTGATCGCTCCGACCTTCGCGGGTGCGGGCGGCGTGCTCCAGCTGAACCCCGTCGTGCGACCGGAGGTGATCGACGCCTACGAGGTCGGCTTCAAGAGCGAAGCCTTCAACCACATGGTGCGCGTCAACGCGGCGGCCTACCACTACGACTACTCCAACCTGCAGGTGACCATCTTCCGCGGGATCACTGCGCAGATCACCAACGCCGCGTCCGCGAAGATGGACGGCGTCGACATGGACGTGAACTTCGTTCCCAGCCGCTACTTCAGCCTGACCGGCGGCGCGTCGTTCTTGGACAGCCGCTTCAGCAGCTTCCCCGACGGCCTCGTCACGGTGCCGAACCCGTCCACGTGCACGCCGACCCCCCGTGTCCTCGGTCCTGCTACCGGCGGGAACCAGACTTGCACGGTGGACCTGACGGGGAACCGTACGTCTCGCGCGCCGGTCTTCACTCTCAGCATTGGCGCGACGGCGACGCTCCCGACGTCCGCCGGCGACTTCTCGCTGAACGCGTCACTCTACCACAATCCAGGCTTCTACTGGGAAGCGGACAACCGCTACCGACAGCCGGAATACAACCTCGTGAACGCGACCCTGTCGTGGTTCCTACCAAACAAGAGGTACGAGGTGCGAATCTACGGCAAGAATCTCCTGAACGAATATTACTACAGCTTCCTGTCAACGAGCACGCTGCGGGACGCAGCGTCGCCCGAGTCGCCTCGGACCTACGGCGCCGCATTGGCTGTCCACTTCTGAACTCTGCGGTTCCGCCTCGCTCAGCCACGGACGGGATCGGGACGAGCGAGGTTGAATGCCGCTTATGCCGGCAATGAATCGGCCTCATGCTCCTCCGGCGTGCCAGCCGGACTATGTTGGGACAGATCGAGGTAGTTCGCGACGACGGCCGTCCGATGGAGACTTGAATGCCGAACGCTACACCGGTGCAGACCCGCTCTTCCTGGCTAACGCGGCTTTACGCGCTCGTCCTAGCGGTCGTTGGCCTGACGCTGCTGGCGGGCGGCGCAGTCCTCGTGGCAGAGGGCGGATCGCTCTACTACGTCGTCGCCGGGCTCGTGCTAACGACGTCAGCGGTGCTCGTATGGCGGGCGGATCGGCGCGGAGCCTGGCTGTTCGCCGCGCTCCTCGTTGCGACCGTAACCTGGTCGCTGTGGGAGATCGGCTTCGACTTCTGGCGACTTGTTCCGCGTCTCGTCGCGCCGTTCGTGCTCGCTCTGGGGCTGCTGCTGCCGGGCGTTCGTCAGGCTCCGCACGGCGCGCCGGTGAGCAGACGGATCGCCGGCTGGCCTGCGTTCGGCGGAGGCCTCGTGGTCGCCGTCGTGATCGGTGCGCTCCTGCATCTGGCTGGGGCCGGCGATCCTGTGGATCCGGTCTGGCAGACCGGCGGGGCGATTGGCGTGCCGGGGCAGCTCGCGCAGCCGCTGGCCAGCATCCCCAACGGAGAGTGGGGCGCCTATGGCAACGACCAAGGCGGAACGCGTTTCAGCCCGCTCGACCAGATTAACGCGGGCAACGTTGGGCGGCTCGCCGTTGCGTGGGAGGCGGACACGGGTCCGAAGCCGAAGGGCGCGTCGACCGGCGGGCTTGAAGTTACGCCGATCATGGTCGGCGACAGCCTCTACATTTGCAACAACTACGACGCCGTGATCTCCTACGACGCGGAGAGCGGTGCGCGCCGCTGGGCCTTCCAGATGACGGACTCCTCGTCGGGTAAACCGTGCCGTGGTGTAGCCTACTACCGCGTTCCGGGTGCAACTGGACCCTGCGCGGAGCGGATCTACGCCGCGAGCCAGGTCCCGGAGATCGTCGCGCTGGACGCGCGCACGGGTCGTCCATGCTCCGACTTCGGCGTGAACGGCCGCGTTGACCTCCGCCGCGGCATGAGCCCCGCTCCGTTCGGCATCTACTACGTCAGCTCCGCGCCGCAGATCGTGCGCGGTCGCGTCATCGTCGGCGGCGGCATCCTCGACAACCAGTTCTGGGGCGCTCCGTCGGGGGTGGTGCGGGCATACGACGGCGTCACTGGACGGATGGCATGGGCCTACGACATGGGTCGGCCGGATCGGCGCGGCGAACCGGCGGCCGGCGAGACGTACACGCCCTCCACGCCGAACAGCTGGGCCCCGATGAGCGGCGACGAGCGTCTCGGGCTCGTGTATCTTCCGATCGGCAACTCGACACCCGATCTCTACGCCGCGCAGCGTCGTCCGTTCGACGACGCCAACGGCAGCTCGATCATCGCGGTAGACGTGACCACCGGGCTGCCGCGTTGGCGCTTCCAGACGGTGCATCACGACCTCTGGGACTACGACATGCCGTCGCAGCCGACGCTGGTGGATCTGCAGACGCCACAGGGCGTCCGGCCGGCGCTCATCGCGCCGACGAAGCGGGGCGAGATCTTCGTCCTCGACCGCACGAACGGGCGGCCGCTGAAGACAGTGAAGGAGATGCCTGTCCCGCAAGGCGGCAACGGCCCCGGCGACCGCCTTTCGCGCACCCAGCCATTTTCGGTCGGAATGCCCTCGTTCCGAGGACCCAATCTGCGCGAGGTGGACATGTGGGGGCTCACGCCCATCGACCAGATGCTCTGTCGCATCAAGTTCGCGCAGTCCCGCTACGAGGGGACGATGACTCCGATCGGGCTCGACAAGCCGACCATCGTGCAGCCCGGCTACGGCGGCGGGGTGAACTGGGGCAGCGTGTCGGTGGACGCGGACCGCGGCATCATGGTTGTCTCGTCCATGAATCTTCCGACGCGTTCGCAGCTGCTGACCAGGGCGGCTGCGGACAAGGCCGGGCTGGCTGTGCGACCGGTTCACGGCCCGGTGAACAAGGGCAATCCGATGGCGAATACGCCTTACGGCGCCAACAACGGCCCGTTCACTTCCCCGCTCGGCGTGCCCTGCACTTCGCCCGCCTACGCGAGCATGACGGCGGTGGACCTGACCAGTGGACGGGTGATCTGGACGAAACCGTTCGGCACGGCGGCGGACACCGGACCGCTCGGCATACGGTCGCACCTTCCTGTCACGATGGGCGTCCCCTTCTCGGGCGGCGGCATCGCGACAAGGGGCGGTGTGACCTTCATTGCCGCCTCCGTCGAGCAGGCAATCAGGGCCTATGACGTCGCGACTGGCCGTGAGCTGTGGAAGTCCCGTCTGCCCGCGGGCGGGCAAGCGACGCCGATGACGTACCGTTCGCCCAGCGGTCGCCAATTCGTCGTTATCGCCACCGGCGGCAAACCGACGCTCAAGACGACGCAGGGCACCAAGCTCGTAGCCTACGCCCTGCCTAACTGAAGCCGAAAGGACCTGTCATGAAGATCACTCGCAATGCATCCTCCCCGTCGAAGCCTGGTTCGACGCCCGACAACTTCACGGGCACCGTTCGCGTCGACAACGGCGCCATGCCGGATGCGCCGGGCCGCGCCTCGACCGCAAGCGTCACCTTCTCCCCCGGTGCGCGCACGGTGTGGCATACGCACCCGGCCGGGCAGACGATCGTCATCACCGCCGGCAAAGGCTGGGTCCAGCGCGACGGTGGCCCCGTCGAGGAAGTCAATCCAGGCGACACCGTGTTCTTCCCGGCCGACGAAAAGCATTGGCATGGTGCCACGGCTACCACTGGCATGACGCACATCGCGGTGACGGAGATGGGTCATCGCAGAATGTCTTTCTGAGCGTACGCTAAGGGCGGACAACTGATCCCGTCGTCCGCAGCGGCCTGAACCGCTCGCGGGGCTTGTCGATCTCGCTCCACAGATAGTCGCCGGTGAGGCTGATATGCTCCCAGCCCAGCGGGGTAACATGGGCGAGCAGGGCGTCGGGCACGTCGATACCGCGTTCGCGCAAGTGGCGGGCGGCGCGATCAAGATAGACGGTGTTCCACAGGATGATGGCCGAGACGATCAGGTTGAGGCCGGAGGCGCGGTGCCGTTGGTTCTCGAAGGTGCGATCGCGCAATTCGCCAAGCCGGTTGAAGAAGACGGCGCGGGCGAGCGCGTTGCGGGCTTCTCCCTTGTTGAGGTTGGCGTTGGTGCGTCGGCGCAGATCGGCATCGTCGAGCCAGTCGAGCATGAACAGGGTGCGTTCCACCCGACCGATCTCGCGCAAGGCGCGGGCGACGGGGTTCTGGCGCGGATAGCCGGCGAGCTTGCGCAGCATTACCGATGCGCGGACGGTGCCGGCACGGATGGAGGCGGCGAGCCGCAGCGTCTCGTCCCAGTCCTCCTCAATGGCGCGAACGTTGACCGACCCTGCGATGAGCGGTCGCAACGTCGGCCAGGGTGCCAGGGTGCCAGGTCGCTCATGGCGTAGAGGCGGCGTTCGCCGAGGTCGCGGATGCGCGGTGCGAAGCGGAAGCCGAGCAGGTGGCACAGGCCGAAGACATGATCGACGGCGCCGGCGGTATCGGTCGCATGTTCGCGGATCGCAATCCCGCTCTCATGGTCGAGCACGCCGTCGACGCTGATGGTCGTGCGCACCGGCTTGCCCCGGATCACCCCTGCCAGGCCCATTTCGCGCATCAGCCGCTCCACGGTGCAGCGCGCAACCGCAAAGCCCTCGCGCATCATCTGCCGCCAGACCTTGCGCACGCCGTAGACCGCGAAGTTCTCAGCGAACACACGGGCTATCTCGGGCTTGAGGGCCAGATCTTCCCGAGCACGAGCCGACAGGCGCGTAGCATCCTGCCGCTGTGCGACATGCTTGTGATAGGTGGATGGGGCGATCGGCAGCACCTTGCAGATCGGCTCGACCCCGTAGGCTTCCCGATGCTCGTCGATGAAGCCGGTCATCGCTTGAACGGGCGGAGCCTGCCTACAAGGTTCCGGCGATGCGAAGCATCGTTGGAAGGCAGGCGGAGGGGGCGAGCTCCGCCTGAGCAAAATATGCTGACGCCTTGCGCAGGATTTCGTTGGCCTGGCGCAACTCCCGGTTCTCCCGCTCCAGCGCCTTGAGCTTGTCCGCCACCTCGGTGGGCACGCCGGCGCGCTTGCCGCTGTCGACCTCGGTCTTCTTCAGCCACTCATGCAGCGTCTGTGGCGCGCAGCCGATCTTCTCCGCAATCGAAACCACCGCCGCCCATCGCGACGGATGGTCGCGCTCGTGATCCAGCACCATCCGTACCGCTCGCTCGCGGACCTCCGGCGCAAACTTGTTCGTCGTCTTGCTCATACAGGCTCCACCTTCTCAGGAGTTGGAGCCTCCGACAAACGCGGGGCGGTTCATACCGTACACGCCTACGACCCCTCCGACGGATCCAAAGTCGAGACGCGTGTGGAGGACGGCAGTGGAGTCGCAAGTGCGGTGGCGCACTTTAAGTACGACCCAGTTGGTCGATTGCAGTGCGTGGCGCAGCGGATGAACTCCGCTGAGTGGGGCACCCGCACGAATGCGTGCGTTGCACAGAACGTCGGGGCGCAAGGCCGAGCCGACCGCCGCGATCATCGATAGTCGGACGCTGCGGTCCACGCCCGAGAGCGGCGAGCGGGCCGGCTATGACGGTGGAAAACGCAAGAAGGGCTCGAAGATTCACATGGCCGTCGATACGCTGGGTCATCTGCTGGCACTCCACGTCACGCCGGCCAGCGCGGAGGATCGCGGCGAGGTGGAACGGCTCGCGCGGACCGTACAGGCCGTCACCGACGATGCCGTCGAACTGGCCTGGGTCGACCAAGGCTATACCGGCGAGCGAGCCGCCAACGCCGCGGCCAGACACGGCATCGCACTTGAGGTCGTCAAACTGCCTGAGGCCAAGCGCGGCTTCGTCCTCTTGCCGCGCCGCTGGGTCGTTGAACGGTCATTCGCATGGGCGACACGCTTCAGGCGCCTCGTCAAAGATTACGAGCGGTATGCCGAAACACTCGCTGGACTTCATGTCGTCGCCTTCGCCTGCCTCATGATGAAGAAGGCCGCGACGCTCGCCGCAGGTTCATAACAGCCTCTAAGCGCCAGCGTCCTTAAGTGAGAGTATTTCCGGTAAGGAGGATTTCTTCCCATTCGACAGAACACCTCCACTACCAACGTCCTCGGTTTGCCTCGTATTCTTCATGTCCCAGATACTCGCCCGCTGATTGCATAGGGCCGAAAAACTCCCATTTAAAGTTGATGAGAACACAGTGGCATTACCGGATTCGCGCCAGACAATAGTGAAGTCGGCTAATTATTTATTGCATCAGTGCGGTAATTTGCATTATTCAAACAGACAGAATCGATCTTTTCTTGCGCTTAAATCAGACTCCTTATAGAAGGTACATAAGCTTCCTATCAAAAAAGCTTTACTTCGACGAGGCGGATCGCGCGATTGGGTGCCAGATCGAAGAGGATGCGCACACGCGTTGTAGTAAAGTCCGTCCACCGCGCGTTTGTTATACCATTGGGGATAGGAGCGTCCTGAGTACCGCCTAGATCGTGCCAGCCAGTGCCGTTCCAAGCTTGTATTCGGTAGCCCTGCGGTGCGGCATATCGACCGCCATCAGCGAAGAACGCCAGTTCGGCACGCTTTAGTCTTACGGGTTCCCCGAAGTCGATGGCGTACCACTGCCGAGAGGGTGAAGGGGCAGACGACCAGCCATTGCCGAGTTCAGGCATGAACCAGACACGGCCATCGATCGCGTCATGCACGTTTTCGGCGTCGGTCGCGGTAGAAGCGCTGCCCATTGGATATTTCCCGCGCACCAGTTGCACCGAGCGGGCGCGTGGACGATCGATCTTGGGTAATGCTGCGCGCGCCAACGGTATGGTGATGCGGCCCGCTGTAGCTTCGTGTGCCACTTCGTGTCCGTCGATCTCCACAGAGAAGCCGGCTCGTCCATAACGCGAACCGTCAGCGTCCCACATCACCGCTATACGGTGACCGTGATAGGGTACATCCTGTACGCGGAACCAGGATAATGCCTGCGGGTCTCCCGTAGGAGGTATGAGCGGATTGACCTCGAGGATATCGTCGGCATGTGGACGGATGCCAACAAGACCGCCTAGAACAACGTCGTTGAAGCCGGAATGAAAATAGTGGTGGCTGCGCGCCAAGCCTACGATTGGACGGCCGGTATCCGGCTCGTAATCCTCCTCCAGATCGAGCTGGTCGCCCTGAAAATGAAGTGCGGCATATTGTCGCAGCAGCCGAACATAATCACTGCGGGAGACCACATCCTGATGGTAATGATCGAGCAGGTTGGCCATCCCGAGGAGCACCTGGGTAGTCTGGTATGGCCAGCTTGGCCCGTTCCACTGGCATTCGCGTCGTCCGCCGTCATGACCGCCGCCATCGTAGCGATACTGGTGCATGTAATATTCGTAGGCCGGTTCGGCGGTACGTGGGCCGGCCGCGCCGCCCAATTCCTGCGACGACAGGACGTGCCTCCACGCTGCGACATGGATGGGATCGTCGCGAGCCATGTCGAAGGTCCACGGTAGGTAGCCTACCAGCTCGCGCCCGCGGGTGGGTTCCCAATAGCGCACGAACGGCGTGGTTTTCTGATGGCGGTCGATGAAGTGTGTAAGCCCCCCGCTCCACAGTGCATCGTGCATCCGCGTGGACAAAGCGTCGGCTCGCGCATCGTATGCGGCAGAACCTGGATCGTTCGCCAGCCGCGACAGCTGCGCCAGTGCACGCGCATTCGCGTACATGTAGGCGTTTACCGAAGGCCGAAACGCCTGCCCCCCGCCGAAGCCGTCGAAGCCGCCCGAGGCGTCGATCGACGAGATGGTGTACTCGGTAGCATCAAGAAGCGGCTCGACCCAATAGAGCCCCTTGGTCGCGTCGAAATGGTCATCCCATGCCGTAAAGAGCTGACGCATCGCGGGCAGGTGGCGTATCGCGGCCCCGCGATCGCCGTCGACGAGGTAGCGGCCCCACACCGAGTCTGCCATATAGTCGGTGAAATGGCGATCATTGCCGCCGGTATACATGTGCGTGATGTAGTCGTCGGCGTAGCGACGATCACGCAACCAGCGCCCTTCCGCGATATGGAAGCCGGTGGCATCGTTCAGGCTCGCCCATGGTTCGAGTTGCCAGCCCACATCATCGAGAAATTCGGTGGAGATGAAGCCGCGTTCGCCCAAGTCGCGCTGATGCGCGCGAAAGAGCATCCAGCGATAGTAATAGACCGCGTCGAGTTTCGTATCGGATGACTCGAAGAAAGGTATGCGATCTTCGTACCACGGCGCGTCGTTGCCGAATCGTGCGACCGCGATACGATGGGCATCGAGCGATGGTACGTCCGGCTCATGGCCTGCGGCGAACGAGGCCGTGCTGAGCGCGAACAGCGCAGCCGCTACGAGCCGGGTGGCGGAAGCGGCCCGGCCCCTGCGTTTTCCGAGTGACTTTGCCCCGCTCACCGCCCATTGCGCCGACTGCGGATTCCCGTGCCGTCCGAAGAGATCGTGACGCCTTCGCGCGTCTGCACGACGGGAAGCATCGCCCCGTCCTTGCCATAGCGCAGCCGCTCCACTGCGACCGAACGGCGATATTCACCACCGTGCTCTTTCCCGATGTTCAGGGTGCCATCATGGTAGAAGAAGTACCATTGCCCTTTGAACTTCTCGATACCGGCATGGATGGTGAAGCTGTTCGTCGCCTCGCCGGTCAGTTCACCGCGATACGTCCATGGCCCGGCCATCGCGGTAGCCGTCGCATAAGAAATGCGCTCGTTCTTCTGCTCGGGTTCCTTGATCGAGGCATAGGTCAGGTAATACACGCTTCCTCGCTTGTGCAGCCATGGCCCTTCCAGATAATTGGTGACCTTGAGTTCGCGCGCTTCGCCTTCGATCTCGGTCATGTTCGGCTTCAGCTTGGCCACGTACAGGTTGGAATTGCCCCAGGCGATCCAGCTTGTGCCGTCGTCATCGGTGAACACGGTGGGATCGATGTCGCTCCACGCGCGCCACGTCGCCTTATTGTCCGTCACCAGCGCCGAGCCCCGCGCATCGCGGAACGGGCCGAGCGGCGTATCGCCGACGGCCACGCCGATCGCCTTGCCGGGGTGCGTCGCGTCGTGCTCGACCGTTACATAGAAGTAGAACTTGCCGTTCTTTTCCACCATCTGCGAAGCCCATGCTTCACCCTTGGCCCATTTGAAATCAGTCGGCCGCATGACCGGACCATGTTTGATCCAGTGCTTCATGTCGGTGGTAGAGTAGGCGAGCCATTCGTTCATGGTGAAGCGCTGGTCGCCCTTTGCTTCGTCATGCCCAACGTAGAGGTATAGCGTGTCACCCACGGTCAGCGGCGCGGGATCAGCGGTGAATGCATCGCGGATGATCGGGTTCGATCCGGTCAAGGGCGCCTGTGCGGACGCCGGAATGGTAGCGATTGCCAAAAGGGTGGCGAGAATTTTATAAGGATGGTCCATTTTGTCTCCGTGTGGGACTAGGCTGCCGAATTAGAAGCGCACGCGTGCCGATAGGCTATAGTTGCGAGCATAATAGGCAATGTCGCGCGGCAGCGACTTTGATCCCCAATACCATTGCTCCCCGGCTCGGGTTAAGTTCGAAGCCTCAAGAGCCACGGTAATATTTTTACTGATATCGTAATTGATAGAGGCATCTAGCCTCTCGACTGGATCAATGTACTGGTTATTATATGGATTGAAGGCGTCTCGCGAAACCTCTCGCCTTGAGCGCCAATTATAGGCAACCCGAATATTAAGTCCTCCACGCTCGAAGAAGCCGACTAGGTTGTAAACGTACTTCGACACGAAGAAATAGGGGCCGTAGGTCAAAGTCACGTCCCCGGTCGGGCTGAAGCTCGGCGTACCTTGACGTGTTTCATTGTAGGTGAAATTTGCCGAGCCGCCAAATGACTTCAGGGCGCCCGGCAAGAAGGTAAAGAAGGTTGTTGCCGACGCTTCAATCCCCTTGTGCCGTCCCTTGCCCGCATTCACCGGGCGATTGACAAAGACCGGCGTGTCGATGCCGGGAATGGTCTCCGGCGCCTCACGACGAAACACAAAGCCGTCCTGGTACCATTGCCACGCCGCCAAGCTGACCGACCCGGTCGAGCCGAAGTAATATTCCAGCGACAGGTCGTATTTTGTAAGCTTCACAGGACCCAGGTCGGCGTTCCCGCCAAAGGCAGTGGGGCGAACCGTGTTCGTCGTATTGAGCGCCAACGACGGATTAAGATCGTAGGCGCTTGGTCGACCTACGTCATAGGTGTAGGAACCCCTGAGTTGCAGCTTCGGGGTGAAGTGCACGATCGCGTTCAGGCTTGGCAGAATATCGATGTAATTGGCATCAGATGTGACGGGTTTGGCTGTAACGACGACACCTGGACGGCCATCGACGATGCCGTTGGCGGTGTCGATCTGCTGGGCGTTCAGGTTGGTCACGCTGTTGACGATGCGCACGCCGACCGTTCCCTCGATGGGGAAGATAAGACGGAAGCTATAATGCGCCATGCTGTAATAGGCGTAGCTCCCGTCGCTACCCGAGAAGTATCGGAGCGGATCATAATCGGGATAGTAGGAGGCTGCCAGCGATGGCGAGATCGAGGAGGCAAGGGCGCGAAAAGCGTTCCAGTTCTTGCGGAGCGCATTGCTATCTGCGGCCAGCCAGTCCGCATTGCTGACTGCGTTAGTGCCTTGAAAGCCCTTGCCGACTGGGCTTAGCGTATAATCCGGAAGCAAGGCGATCGGGATCTGCATGCCGCCTTGCGAGCGGTTGCCGATCTGGCGGTCATAGCTGCGCATCGCATAGCGAAAGCCGATCTTGAAATAGTCGATCAGGTTTCCGAACGTGTTCAGCTTCAGGTCGAATTTCGCCTCCTTTTCATCGCTGTGCGTGAATTGCTTCGACTGGTCGTAACCGTCGATGAAGCGATACGTCGACGCCGCCAACAGATCGACATTCTTGAACGTCAGGTTCTGCCCGCCGCGCGGATCCTTGTCGGTGTTGAACTCGACATCGAAAGAGGGCTGCTGGGAGAAGCGCGTCCAGTGAAAGATGTTGTTCGAATCATTGTTCGACCGGACGTAGTTGACCCAGCCACCAAGCTCGAAACGATCACTGACGTATTCTACTTGAAGACGGCCGGAGTAATTCTCGGTCTCATGAAGCCACGACTGCTTGCCCGGGCCGAACGGATCGAGCGATTCGACCGATGCCGAGGCAACCTGCCGCCCGTCCGGCCCGATCACGACATTGGTAAGGCGAGGCGGAGGCGCGGCGGTCGTCGAATAGGTAAGCGGGATGACGAACTGATCGTCCAGCCACGCCATCTTCTGATTGCTGTATCCTCCCTCCAGGGTCACCGTCCAATGGTCGTCGGGACGCCACTGCGCGGAGGTTGCGAGCGCCGCGCGCTTCGACCAGCCCCGTCGGTAGGTGAAGCCTACCTCAGCAGGCATGAAAATCCCCGATGGGACCGTGCCTGGGTCGATGATCTGCCGCGGGTCTGCGGGCCGCACGGGGAAGCCGTTCCACCGGATCGACTCGTTGTAGTGCAGGTCGTTGTATGTGCCGTTGACCGAGAAGCCGAGCAGGCCGATCGGCGTCTCGGCGTTATACGCCACCAGCGCGCTGCCATAGGGGTTCCAGCGCTTTACCTGGTCGTTGTAGTCGCCCTTGATGTTGAGCGCATAGGTGGCACCCAGCTTGAAGTCGGTCGGACGACGCAGCGTCAGGTTTACTACGCCGGTCTGGCTGCCTTCCACCTGATCCGGGGTCCGCGTCTTGTAGACCTCGATACCCGCCACAAGATCGGACGATATGTCGTTCAGATAAGTGGTGCGATCGCCTGCCGAGAAGGTGGGAGAACCATTCACCGTGGTCATCACGCCTGTGAGACCGCGGATACGGATCGTCCCGCCCTCGCCACGCTCGCGATCGAGCTGGACGCCGGGTACACGCGCGAGCGCCTCGGGCACGTTCTTGTCTGGCAACTTGCCGATATCCTGCGCCACCACGACGTCGACGATCTGCTGCGCGCGGCGCTTCGCGTTCCGTGCCGTCTTCACGTTCTCGCGCAACCCTGTGACGATGATGTCACCTTCCAAGCGGCCGCTTTCCCCGCTTAGCTGTGGTCCAGCGTCCGCGTCGGCGGCATTCTTGCCAACCCGATTACCTGATTTCCCAGCCTTTTTCTTCGTCTCATCGGCCTTGGCAGGTTTACGGGTCAGTACCGACTCGGCCTTCGCAGTCGCGCTCGACTGCTGGGCTTGGGCTTCGGCCGAGACGAGTGCAATCAACGCCACTCCAGCGAGCAGCCTGTACGACGTGGCCAAGATCAAGCCCCCCTCCTCTGGCGCCACAAAAATTGTGGTCGACGGACAACCGATACTTGCCCTTTTAATGTCCTACAATAGTATTAAAGACCGATATGCTAATCCGCCGTTTTCCAATGCTGCAATGCAACGCGGCAGGCGAGATCGACACGGCTCGGCACATAGTAAGAAGTGTAGCTGCCAAAAAGGCAGATCAGGGAGGGGATAATGACCGATTACGATCAGACCTTGGATATCGAGGTATCCATGAGACGGCGTATGATGGCGGCTGCCGTTGTCGGCACAGTGCTGGCAGGAGTGATGCCAGTTCGTGCAACAGCGCAAGTCACATCGATAGATACAGCCGCTCTGAACCTTTCTCTTAATCTGCAATATTTGTGCGGCCAATTTCTCTGTCTCGGATTGTACGGCAGTACGCTTGACCCGAATCAAACTCGTGGCTTCGGTTTTGGCGGGACATTGACAGGTTCCGTCACCGGGGGGCGTAAGGTAACGTTTTCCGATCGGGCTATTGAACTGCCGCTTCAAGAAATCGGCGATGAGACGTTTCGTAACATCAACGTACTACGCGGCATCCTAAGGGGAGATCTTGTCTCCCAGCCGGCGCTAGATATTTCAAGTGCGCCTTTTACTGAGTTCATGCAGGCGGCAAAAGCGATCGAGTCAACGCAAACCTTTGATCCGTTTGAAAACCCGGACAGTTTTTTACTCGGAGCATATCTGATTTGCGACACCATGGTGTCGGCCTACCGTGGCTTGCTGGTCACGATCAGCGATCCAACCATCCTCACCACCATGTCCGGTCTGCTGACCACCCGCGCGGCCCATGCCGCAACCATCCGCCAGCTGCTGTATCGTCGCTCGTCCGCCAGGCCCGACCTTCTGACGATCAGTGAGCGGATTTCGGATTATCGTGATCGGCTGGATGGACCGAACGAATGCGATCAGGGGATTTCCCCTGTGACCGTGGCAGGCCGGGCCGTCAGCAACGTGACCTCCGCCGATGCAAACGGAGAGGCATTCGGCCGCAACGGGATGCAAGTGCTCAACATCCTGTACGCATCCACGTCGGCGGTCACCCGTGGCGGCTTCTTCCCGCAAGGCGTGGGCGGAACCCTCGCCACAAGCGCTGCCAACTGACCGCGACGACGAAAGGGGTACGTACCATGACCATCCATTCCCTCGGCACCGCCCTGGAAGGGCGCCGTCGCTTTCTTCAACTGGCGGGTGTGGCAGGAACGCTGAGTGGGCTGGCCCTCCTGTCGGGATGCGGTGGTGAAAAAGGCGACACACCGACCACCGGCACAACGCCGAGCCCGACGCCCACGCCAAGCCCGACTCCCTCGCCGGGACCGGCCTATTCCGCCACGGACGGCGATCGTCTGAACTTTCTGCTGCAGGTCAACTATCTGGTCGGCGGTTTTTTTGCGCGGGGCATTCTGGGGGAGGCACTGCCCGCAACGATGACCAACGGCACGGGATCGCCCGGAAGCCTGACGGGCGGCGCGCAGGTGATCTTTGCCGATGGTGCCGAGGCCGCGATGATGCGCGAGATCGCCTATGATCTGCAGGCGCAGATCATGAGACTTCGGACGGTGTTGGGTGCCTCTGCCACGGCGCAGCCCGCGATCACCATCGCTGGTGGTACTGCCGGTCCGTTCCAGGCCATCGCATCGGTCGATGTCTTCCCAGCCGCCAATTCCATTGATCCCTATGCGTCGTCCGAGCTGTTCCTAGTCGCGGCGGTTGCGCTGACCAGCGTGCGCGCCTCCATGTTCACGGACATGGTGCGCCTGATGACGGATCGTACCAACATGGGCATCGCCGCTGGCATGTCGGCGGTAGCGTCACAGCACGACGCCATGATCCGCCAGATTCTCTGGCTGCGCGGCCGCTCGCAGGAGGCGCTGTTCGGGCGCCTTGATCGCATGAGCGATGCGCGCGAACCCTTCGATGGTGTCCGCGACCTGGATCAGGGAATCGGCTGGATCAATGGCGCCAACTTTGCGGTGACCGATGCAGAAGGAGTCTCACTGCGTCGTACTCCCGAACAAGCGTTGAACATATTATATGCCAGCCAAGCGGCGGTATCATCAGGTGGCTTCTTCCCAGCTGGGATCAATGGTCTCATCCGCTTCAGCGGTGCCAATACAGCCTGACGCAGGACTGTCTGAAGACCACAAAGTACCAGTTACGCACTTGGAGCAGGACAAACACCCTAGTACTACTTTGGCAGAGTTGATTCGTTATCGTTCAGCAACCACTTATGACAGTGGGGCGGTGCGTCAGGAGCGGTCGTGCCAAGCGGTCGAGGATCGCTTGCTGGATGGCTGGCAAGGTCCGTTGCGGGGGCGGTCCACCGACTTTTTTCCCGTCCCGCGGCCTTGAGGCGGCGGAATTGCAGGAAGGCATAGGCGAGCATCGTCATCAAGACATGTCGATGTAGTCCCGGCCACGATCGTCCTTCGAAAAGGTCTAGGCCGAGTTGCTCCTTGATCGGTTGATGAGCTTGGTCGTCGGGAACGGTCGACAACCTTAATGGCGTGCCCCGACAGAACGGAATTGGTGATGGCGACACCGGCTGGTCGTCGGTCTTGATCGCACATTTCCTCATTCACGAGCAGCACAAACAGTGTCGCTGCGACCTTCAGGCCGAGGTTGCAAGCGGCAAAGTCCGGTCATATCTCGGTGAGATCCTCGGGGTAACGCCCACCGCGCTGGCAGAACAGTAGCCACGTTTCCCGTCCCCGCTCGGTCAGGAGCAGGTGCTGCGGCGGATCGGCGACGTAATAGAGCAGGTTCAGGCGAACGAGCGGCCTGATGCTGCGTTCGGTGAGCGCAGGGGCCAGATGCCCGTCGCGAGACCGGCTGCCATCGCCGCCCAGCAAGCGAGGCAGATGCTCCAGAATCCTTCACGGGGTCGCGGCGGGATCAGCGCCCATTTGACCGGATCGGTCTCCGATTGCTCCGGCACCGGGGCGAGCGCTGCCGGACCGTCCCGCACGCCGTCACGATATGCACGTTCCAACGCTTGGGCGATGGCACCGCTGGTATCGACCGTGAGACCGTACTTCCGGTGGGAACGGTCCTTCGCGACGATACCGCGCGCGATCTCGCGGAAACGCGCCTTGCGCCGTGGATCGGGTGGAAACTGTCTGGTCATACCGCCCCCTCGACATGAGGCGCATCCTCTCGCGCCCGTCCTACGATCGCGGCGACGGTATTCTTGCTGAGACCGAGGTCGCGCGCGATCCAGCGATAACTGCGGCCCTCGGCGACGAGCGCCAGCACCTTGGGGGCGAGCCGGTCGGACTTGGGGCGATCGCCTGTCTGCCGTCCAAGCTTGCGACCCCGCCCCCGTGCTGCCGCCAGACCGGATCGAACCCGCTCGCTAAGCATATCGCGTTCGAACTGCGCGATGCGGGCGAGCATGGTCGCCATCATCCGTCCGTGCGGCGTGTCGACCTCGAAGGTCATACCGCTTATCGCGACGACGGGCGACAAACGACAGGACCGGGACGGGCAGCGTCTCTTCCGCGCCGAGTACCCGCCCGGAAAGGAGCGTCATGGCGTAACCGAGCTGCGATGCAGGGCCACGTCGGCTCGAGACCCAATCGAGATCCTCGCGCGTCAGGGTGAAGTGCCGCGCGATCTCGCGTTCGTCGGTCGGGGCATCGAGCTGACGCGCCAGCGCTTCGCGGGTGAGCAGGCGTCGTCTCGCCATGAACCCTGAACCTCCATGAAGCTGTCCGTTAGACGGTGATTGGACGGCCAGCGTGAATGTGTCCGTCAACTCTGGACCTTCGACGGCGATTCGGACAAGATCGCGTCGATGGGAAAACGGACACTTCGAACCTCCGCATGGCGCTGATCGGCTATGCGCGCGTCTCCACCGCCGACCGGAAGCTGGCGCTCCAGCATGACGCGCTGATGCGTGCCGGTTGCGAGCGCACCTTCGACGACCATGCGTCAGGGGCCAGGGCTGACCGGCCGGGGCTCGCCGAAACGCTCGCCTATCTACGGACCGGCGACACGCTGGTTGTGTGGAAGCTCGACCGGCTCGGCCGCTCGATGCGTCATCTGATCGCGCAGGTCGGCGATCTGGCGGCGCGCGGGATCGGGTTTGCTCGCTGACCGAGAATATCGACACGACGACGCCGGGCGGGATGCTGGTGTTCAACATCTTCGGCAGCTTGGCCCAGTTCGAGCGCGACCTGATCCGCGAGCGCACCCAAGCCGGATTGCGCGCCGCTCGCGAGCGCGGGGCGCAGGGTGGGCGGCGTCCGGTCGTCACCCCCGACAAGCTGCGCAAGGCGCGTGCACATATTGCTGCGGGCCTGACGGTGCGCGAGGCGGCCGCGCGGCTGAAGATCGGCAAGACAGCGCTTTACAAGGCGCTGGAAGGTGCGGGCGCACAGCGTTCCGGCGAAACGACAAGGACAGCTGCATGACAAGCGAACGTGATCCGAACATCGTCACATCTGGCCTGTCCGGCACCGTCACCGAGCAGGACATCACGGTCGAGGTCCATATCATCCGCCTTGAGGACGAGCCGGGCTGGACGCTGGAGGTAGTGAACCACAGCGGCACCTCGACGGTGTGGGACGATCCTTTCGCCACCGACGATGCCGCATGGGCCGCCTTCCGACGCACCGTCGAGGAAGAGGGCATGCGCGCCTTTCTCGACCAGGCCGTCGTCATCCCGTTTCGGCGTTGAGGCGAAGGATGCCGGTGATTTCGCAACTGGCCATCTCCGGCTATCGCTCCTTACGGGACATCAAGCTGCTGCTTGCCCCGCTGACGATCATCACTGGCGCCAACGGAACCGGGAAATCGAGCATCTACCGCGCCCTGCGCCTGCTCGCCGATGTGGCGCAAGGGCGTCTGATCAACTCCCTGGCGCGCGAAGGCGGCCTGCACTCGACGCTATGGGCCGGACCCGAGCGCATCAGCCACGAGATGCGGACCGGCAAGATCCCCATCCAGGGAACCGTCAGGTCCGGCCCGGTCAGCCTGCGCCTCGGTTTTTCCGGTGACGATCTGGGCTACGCCATCGATCTGGGGTTGCCCTCCCCGGGATCGGCCTTCGGCTTCGACCCGGAGATCAAGGTCGAGGCGATGTGGACGGGCGGCATTCTTGGCCGATCGAACCTGTTTGCGGAACGGCGCGGCCCGATGATCCGTGTCCGGCGGGTGGCGACAGGCGAATGGCGGACCGGGATGGAGAACCTCCACCCCTTCGACAGCATGGTCACCCATTCCTCCGATCGCGAGGACGGGCTGGAGATGCTCCTCATGCGCGAGCGCATGCGCAACTGGCGCTTCTACGACAACCTGCGCACCGACGTGGACGCACCAGCGCGAAAGGCCCAGATCGTCACCTACACACCGGCACTGGCCAATGACGGTGCCGACCTGGCCGCGGCCATCGCGACGATCCATGCCATCGGCGACGGCGGAGCATTCAATGACGCGATCGAGGACGCCTTTCCCGGATCGTCGGTCGGCAGCGGCGAGGAC
>NZ_JBWKVV010000009.1:0-135212 GCF_059421875.1 Sphingomonas sp. GW821-FHT02B09 | reverse complement strand
GTCTCCGCTCACCTCGCGGCAAGTGAATCAGACCACCAACACCACTGCAAGCCCGTCTTTTTCAACACAATCACCCAATACCGGACACTCGGGTTGCTAATTGGCGCTTCCGAAAACTGCTATTCGTTCAGGGCGATCTTTCTATCCCGGTCATTCCTGATGCAAAAAAATTAAAGGCTTTGCATCATCTCTAACCCCCTTCGCGATGGCCGCTAACTGGTGTATTGCCAATGCAATACGCATGTGGGGCAGGATGCCATGTCTGGGAATGAACGACTAACCGCGCGTCAGCAAATTGAAGCCTCTCTCAGCGATTTGGATCGTCAAGAAGAGGAGCATGAAGCCGAATTCGCAAAAGCCGAACGCGAGTTTGCCGCCACTATGGCGGAAACACGGGCGACGGTTCATGCGGGAATAGCGGAAGCGAGAGCCGAGATGCAGCAGGCACTACAGGCTCTAAAAAACGGATGACCGTCGCACGTCTCAATGATGCATAAATCAAAAGTTTTGCATCACGAATGAGGTGGGATCAGCTCGCCTGATAGCGCGTAGCAGCCGACACCCGCCCGCCGGCTCCTCGCTGCTACATCCAGTAGTGAGCTACAACAATACCGACGCCAATAGCTCCAATCACTATTCCGAGATGGGAGCGTCGTGCTTTATAAGAGAGTGATTGTTCGGTATTCAGTAAGTCGGTTAAGTCCGGCACCTTGCCCGCTGTAAGCCACGGATGACGGCCTGCTAGTGACTTTGCTAGATCGTGCGTAAACTCTGGACCATCGCTCCAAGTTTTGTGCCGATCTAATAGCTTTTCTGTTTCTAGTCTTACGTTCGCTTTCCAAGTCGACGGGTCGGATAAATAGCTCTTAATAGATGAGAGATTTCTAGCAGCCTCAAATACAACGCCGCTAGGACTGGGCTGGATTCCGATAGCAGCGAGAACCTCAATTAGACCTGGGCGGTAATTTAGTTCGCCGCTCAAAGCTGGATGGACGGCGCGACTAAGCCTAACGCCATAATCCTGCTCCCCCCTGCTGTTGATATAACTGATTACGACACCGTCTTTTTCGATAAATGCCTGCGTATTATAACCAAGAATGCCGTCGGATTGATAAGTGACCAGCCCTGGCCTGACACCAGCGCAGACATGGGAGGACAGACATCACTCAGGGGAAGCACTTTGGATTTAACCATCGCACCTTTTTGACAGGCACCAATTGCGAAAACCTAAATGTCAGCTAGCCGCTCACCCTAGCCGGTTGCGATGCAAAACTCACGGATTTCGCATCAGCGCAAAACAGCAGGAAACCCAGGGGCCCAGCGATGCAAAATATTGATGCATCAAGAATACCCATTCAGTGGCCGGTTTCCTGGGGTGTGGCCTCCAAAGCGGACGGTCGGCTTTCCACCAAACCTCGCCATTCAACGCCGATCATCGAGCGTCTCATTTCTCGATCCCAATTGGGACGGTTGTCGCGCAGTTGGAGGATTCAGCATGTCCTCTCACCTGACTCCGCGATGGCCGCTCGCCACTGGCCATATGTGCTATTTCCAGTTCTTTCGCGGCTCATTTCTAAATTAGGATAGGCGGGAGCGCCCCTACCCGCTTTAGCATTTCTAACTATCTCGCGGACGGACCACCTCAGATATCGAGCGTGCGCATGATCTTGCGAGTGGCGATGCCCTGCTCGACCTCCGACGGATCGATCGTCACAAGGTCACCTAACATCTTCATGCGTGGGTGAGTGACCGCCTTGGCTGCCTCGTAATCGGCGCTGTCGAAGCCCATCGCCTCCACCACCAGCGTTTTCATTTCCCCGGTCACCCGCGACCTTGCCTCCAGCACGAAGTCAGGTCGACAGGGACCCTGGGAGGTCATGCTGTCGAAGAGTGGCTTGCCGATGGCGAGATCAACCCCTTGGGCATCAAGGGCGCGCTGCCCCGCAAGAATGGCGTTCAAGGTCTTGCGCTCGAAGTCGGACTCGACCGGCACGAACAACCGGCCATTGTGAATCGGCTGCGCGTAAGCCCTGAGTGGGGCGTAACCTCTCGCCTCGGGATACTCACCGGCCACGACGAGCACGATGTACGGCCCACTGATGTGGTTGCCTCGGATGGACGGGGACTGGACGCGGGTCGCGATCCGCACTGGATCACCGTTCGGCACGTGGATTTCGTTGCCCCTGATCGCTTGGGCGTAGAGCGCGACGAAACCCTGAGGCGCGTGCGCCTTTGGCCATTTGGCCGCGAGTGCCCGTAGCGTGCCGTAGACAGCATTGCTCTCCAGCGGTCGCGCATGGGTCCAGAACGCGCGGGCGAGCTCGACGCCCGGTGCGATTTCGATCTTGCCTGCGGCTCGACTGAGCGCGGCGAACTCCTCCTTGATCGACCAGTCAAAGCCGAGGCTGAGCGGAGCGATCCTGTTACAGCCGGCGTTGTCGAGCAGCCGCCATAACAGGCGTGCAAGGCGCGGTGTCGAGGCGTTTCGGGTGCGATCGTCGAGGCTGTCATCGTCAGGGCGCTGCGACAATTTCTCCGGCGCTGGTCGCAGGACCTCGAAAAAGCCTGACGGCGGATCCGTTGGTGTATTGTGAGAGCGAACCTCGGTGATCCGGTTGGTAGCCTGGTCGCGGAAGAACGGGCATTCGGCGCGATGTTCTGGCCGTTTCGTGCTGGTTAGGCGCCGCAGATAGTAGGTTTCGGCCTCCGACAGATACGCCGGCGTCAGGATCGGAGGTGCTTTGTCGTGGCCGAGGCAGTCGCAGGCGATCCAGCGCTGACCAATCCGCGCGTTCTGGACCAGCGTCACACCGGCCTGTTCGTCGTGGAAGGAGCCTTCCCCGACATACCAGCGCACCAGAGCCTCACGTAGCGGACCCGGCAGAGGGATACGGTCCCGGCTGTTTCCATCTGTGTCGCGGTGGATCAACCACATGTCCGACTGACCTCGAGGAGGTGATCCCGGCAGTTTCGGCAGGTTCCCTCACCTTGACAAGCGTAAATTGGTTGATCTCAACTCTTGGAAGACACGCCGTTTAGGGGTTTTCCGTGCGAAATTCAGTCTCCTCCATCGCATTCTGCGCGAGCGTTATCATCGCGTCGCAAGCTCTCGCCGCGCCGAAGCGCGGGCCGGTGCGCAAGGTGCAACTCATCTCTATGACGGGGCCTGCGCCGCTCGAAGGGGACGTTGCTGTCTCCGATCGTGTCGAGACAGCTGACCTTGGTGAGGCCCCACCGCTGCCTGAGGCGTTTCAGGTCCACGATCTCAGCCGACGCTATGTGCAGTTTCGCATGCAGCAGGAGATGGCGGCGACGGCGCAAATACAGGGACCGTCAGTCGGACCGACAACACCGCCGGCGCCGGTTGCAGCTCTTTCGTCCATCGCTGTGCCAGGCTGGTTACGTGGCGGAACCGCTCCCTTTCAATCGGTATCGTTCAAGCCAAGGTGCGCTCCGCTCGCATACAGACCATCGGGCTTCCTTACCCGCGGCGCAGAAGCCCGTCGTGCCGCGTTCTATGGGATGATGAGCGCGATCGCGTGCGAGCAGGGCATTCCGGCCGGGCTGTTCGACGCGATGATAATCCGGGAAAGTGGCTATAACCCGGTCGCGGTCTCGACGGCCAATGCTTACGGGCTCGCGCAGCTGATGCCGGGCACCGCCTTCGGATTGGGTGTCGATCGCTACGATCCGCTGCAGAACATGCGGGGTGGCGCCCGCTATCTGCGCCAGCAGCTCGATCGTTTCGGGCAGGTCCACCTTGCCCTCGCAGCCTATAACGCCGGTCCGGGGCGGGTTCGCGGCGGGCTGGTGCCGCGCATCACCGAGACGCAGGCCTATGTCAGCAACATCATCGCCAATTGGTCACGTCTTACCTCTCCACCAGGATCAGCATCTACGGTCTCGAACCTGCCTCAAGGGTATCGAAGCGCTGCCTTCACCCAGTTCTAAGTCTGCTATAGCCGCGATCTCGACGGCCTGATCTGACAGGCGAACAGAATTTGCATGCTCCACTTGGGAGCATTGTGGCGGCGATAGCCGACACTCCTGTAAGTTGATCTTGATGTATCGGGTCGTTTGTTCGTCGATGGGTTGAGCCATCCCTTTTCCACCAGAGCGTTGGCCGTCTAGGCCAACTCCATCTGAGCATTATTAAATAACTCCATTAGCGGTTCTGAACCAATATGAGCCTCACGCTCAGCGCGATCGATACCTGCTCCCAAACGGGCCATCATCTGGCCGAGCGGTCCGCTGAGCGTTGCCTCCGCAAATTCCTTGCAGGAGAGCGTCGAGAGCATGGCCTTGGTCTTCTCGACCTGCTCCACCTGATGGTCCTCGGCGTCGACCGGGACAGGAGCGGGGCGCATCCAACGCGGTAGAAGCGCTAGCAGGTGCGAGGGTAGCTGCGGTCGATAGGCGTTCGATGTCTGCGCATAGCGCGGCCCCGCGCCCTCTCCCGGGACGCGCTTGAAACGGCGTTGGCGCACGATGAAACCGACGCCCTCCAGCGCGGCGAGGGCACGCGTGATGGTAGCGCGCCCGTAATTCGTCCGATCCGCGAGGTACTCGTAGGTCGGGAATACCCGTCCCTTGTTGAGCCGAGCGAGGGTCAGAATCTCTTCGAACACGCGCACGCTGCTGGCCTGTAACGACGCGATCGCGCGCTCGGCGACACTCAGCTTGCGCTCGCCAAGCCGGGCAATGCGCCGGAGGCCTCGTCCTGCATCAAGTGCTTTTCGGGCGGCATTGAGCAGCCGGTTCGTTTCGCCCTGCCCCGGAATCGTCCAGAAGCTGTCTTCGAACGTGCCAGCTTCCATACTGCCACGCAGCACGGGGACGCCGGTCCGATGCACGGCACCCGATCGTGCCGGCTTCGACCGCACAGGTATGCCGGAGAGCATGCTGGTAAGCGCTCCTCCGAGGGTAATAGCGTCCATTGCCTTCCTCCTTGATGGAGGCCGGACCAGGCAAAGCGATAGCGTGGCGCGAAGCGCGCTCCCTTGAACCGAGGCTCTGAAGCCGCTATGTCAGCAGGATGGTTGGGTCCTGTTTCACGCTTGCCGGCGTGGACATAGAAACTCGAGGGTGCCCGGCTTCGGCCGGGCATTTCCTTATGTGGTCACAGCCGTTTCCCGTTTGACTACCCGCGTCAGGCGAGCGGCCTCACAGCCAATGTGACCGAGAATTCCCGTCGATGAAACATTAACGATTCGTGCTTTCGACTACACTGCACGGAAAATACTCGTGCTTTCGGCTACACTCGCCGCTTTACTCTTCGTGCTTTCGACTACGCTCGCCAAAGATCTTCGTGCTTTCAACTACACTTCAGCGAACGCCTTCAGTCCAAAGTGCGGCGTCGCTAATCCGCCGATGCAATCTCAAGCGCGTGATTCGCCTGGGCATGCGGGACCATGCTGACGATCTCATCATCGACCTTTCTCGACGGTATGCCTGAGGTGGCCAATGGCTTTTGGAGCGACAGCGTGAATCCTGGAATGGAATCGCTTTCGATGATGCTCTTCAGGATACCTTTGAATTGCCGCGCCGAGCTCTGGTAGCCTAACTGTAGACGGAGTTGCTCCAACGTCGTGCTGATCGGCCCGTCGATGCAAGAGGAGCGCGCGACCTCGTACAATCGCCTTTCAACAGGTCCGAGCTGAAAGTAACTCGGTACATATTCTAGAACATGGCGGTCCTTGAGGATCGCGCGGAACAGCCAATCGCAGAGCCGCACCTGCACCGCCTTCAGTCTTTTCTCTCCAGTCGGGGTCTTAGTATAGTGGAGCTGAGCGGCTTCGAGCCACGAGAAGTACCCCGCTTTTCCTTCTCCACCTGCCTCGATATCGGTCTTGATCTGTGTGCCTTGCAGACGCGCGAGAGCATCGGAGAGGCGGGTATACGACCGCTTCGAGCTGTTGACGCCGGTTACGCGGAAGAGATCGTTTGCGGTGAAATAGAAGTCTTGGGTGACCGGCTGTCCCGCATCAAGCTTCGACACCATTAGGCTAGCGATATAGAGAAGTATTTCCTTGTCGTAGATCGTGGCGATCCCCTTAGGGCCCGGACCGATCTCGATCGAAACCGTGTCGGTCTTATAGATCAACGTCTTCGTCCATGCCGTCTTTGCCAGCGCGAAGAAGGGAAAAGCCATAAGTGATCGCTCGCCCTGAACCCCGCTCAGCAGCGGGCTATCGAAGGCGAAGAGGTCTCCCTGGTTGCTGATGCTGTCGGTCATTCTAATTATCTCCGGCTTCGCGGACGGATACCCGCCTGGGGTGGCTCATCCAAGGCCCCGCTGCGCCCCGCCAAGCGACTGTCGTCGAAAGCACGAGGAGTGTAGTCGAAAGCACGAAGCCGCGGCCGCTATAGGAGGGGAAGCGCAGGCGGACGGGGGTTCGAACCGCTTAATTTCGTGCTTTCGACTACACTCACCGGTCTGGGAGGCGGCTCATTCTCGGACAAGCCACAATCCTGCTCCCCCTCCCCTCCTACCCTTGAGGAGGTGATTGGCGCACGGCCGGCGCCATTGGGGGCTGTAGCATCTGGGAGATAGAACGACGTCAGAGACCTCGTGCGAGGCTTCGTCGGCGCTTAGCGCTCTACGGCTCGCATGTCTGTGCGATCAGTATTTGGTGTGGTCGAGGCGCTCGTCCTTGCGGCCGATGAGGTCGGTATACAGATCCTTCAGCATCTCGAAGATGGCGTTGTGGATGCGAACGCCGTGCTCCTTGCGGATATCCTCCGACTGCAGCCCCGAGACCACCTCGAGGAGGGATGCGACCTTCATCGGTAGTCCCTGGATCACCACCGTGATGAGCGCCACGACCGCAGCCATGTCCTCTGCGCTCACGGGCTCGTTGTTGGTGATCATGTCGTTGGCGAGAGCGACTTCCAGCGCGCCGGCGCCCATCGAAGCAAGAATTGCCTCAGCCTCTACGATGCTGATCGGAAGCCGGTTCTCATCCCGCAGGATGCGATTGATCCGGCACCGGTCATAACCTGTGTTCTTCGCGACAGTCCGCTGGCTCAGGCCCTCGGCTTTCATGCGAGCAACGATGTAATCTGCGATCGTGTACGGCCTACTGAGCGCCGGAGCGCTCGATTCGGTCACCTTCTGAAGTGCCCCCATTGCCTATCCCTCCCGGAAACGCTCTTAACCGATACCCCCGCCAAGCGGCTTTGCAACCCTGACGTTAGCACAAACTTAATCATTACAGGGGGTCAGCAGGCGCTATCGGATAGGAATTACATTCGTTTTGGTTCTTACCAGTGATTTCGCATACTTCTTGGCCGCTTCGGGCGTTATACCGAGCTTCGTAAGAATGTCGGTCTTATTTTCCTCCACGATAAAGTCGTACAGGATCAAAGAAACTGCGTCAGCAAAAGCAACTGATGTTCCCATCGCTTCTTCGAGCATAGCTGTCGCTCCCTCGATAGTGGAAGCGCTGCTCTCGAGAATTGTAAATTTCAGCGTGATGTCACCCTCCGTGGGAATCACGTCCAAGTGCTGCCGCAGATTTTCCGTCGTATAATATTGCGGAAGCGTCGAAACGGCGTCTGCGCGGTAGTCTACCACCTCACCTAGGACGCACATACTTCGCCTTTTGTTCGAAAAAAGGCGAATGCTCTCGGTAGCCAGCCGCAAATAGAACTCAGAGACCTCTAATTCGCATTCTTTTTTTGTCGCCAACATCATCGATCTCTTTGTTCACCTGCGCTTTAAGTCCGCAGTCGGCCTTTCTTGTCGGTACGCGACCATTCTAGCGAGTGAAACACCTTGTCGAAGCTCCGGTCACGCGAATCTACGTTTCATAACAGCGTTGCCCCCGTTCAAACACCATGGCGCATATGTGCGCCACCATGTCTCACGAGAGCGACAGCCTGTAGCATATCCGCGCCACCATGTCTCTGATCCGCGCCAGCGTGTCTCACATCCGCGCCACGCCATCGGCGCAGGGACAAAAAACTGGCTTAATGAGTCGGAAATAGCGACGGACGCGAAAGTTCCGCCGGATTGGCGTTGCCGCTCAACAATCAGCCGGACACCCTTCCTTTGGGCGCGCTGAAATGCGCTCGATCGAATGGAGACCTCCACATGAAGAGCATGCTCAAGATCGGCCGTCGTGCCGAGACGACCGCCCTGGCGGCGATCGGCGTCGCAGCGGCAGCCGCCGTGTTCGCGTCGCCGGCCTTCGCCGGTGCGGACCAGACGTTCAACACCGCGCTGCAAGCCTTTACCGGCTTCCTCGAGGGTTCGGGCGGCAAGATCATCACCGTTCTGTCGCTCGCGGGCGGCGTCGTCGGCCTCGCCTCGGGTCGCTTCTCGCTCGGCCAGGTCGCGATCCCGGTCGGCGTTGGCGTCGGTGCCGGCACCGGTATTCCGATCGTGACGTCGACCGTCACCGCAACGATCTGAAGCCGACCGGGTCGGCGGAGATAGCAGCTCCGCCGACACCGTCTTTGAAGGTGGCGTGATGTCAGCCGACAAGTTCGTGATCCCATCGCACCTCGACGACCCTGAGCTGATCGGGTTCTGGACGCTCGACGAGTTCCTCGCGATGGTCATCCCCTTCACTTGGGGGATCCTGTCCCAACACATCGTCATCGGGATCGGCTTGGCCGTCCTGGGGTGGTGGGGCCTCCGAAAGGCCAAAGCGGGACGGGCGACGTCGTGGCTCATTCATCTCGCATACTGGCATCTGCCGGGCGGCTTTCCGTCGCTCAAGGCCACGCCACCTTCCTACCTCCGTTTGATGGTGGGCTGACATGGACTTCTCCTACCAACACGCGCAGTCCCAACGCGTCCTGCGCCAGCGCAACATGCTCGGCATCACAGCAATCGTGCTGGCCGGCATCGTCGCCCTGCTTCTGCTCTTCTCGGCGAACCGCGAGCGCGAGGCAGTGCTGCTGCCGATCCTCGACGGGCCGCTACGGGTTTCGAGTTCGGGCGTAACGCGCGAGTATCTCGAGCTCGTCACCCGCGACACTGCGGTGCTGACGCTCAACCGCACGCCCAATAGCCTCGACTATTGGATGAAGCAGGTTCTCGCGATCGTGTCGCCGAAGTCGCAAGGTGCGATCAAGGCCGACCTTCTCAAGATCGTCGATGACCAGCGCGGATCCAGCATGTCCCAGTATTTCACGCTGGAGGGCATGGAGATCGACCCCAAGGCGCTGCAGTCGACCGTGTCGGGCAAGCTGAACACCGTCATCGGGCAGAAGGTCGTCTCATCGGAGCCGCGCACCTTCGTCTACGACTGGGAATACGTCGGCATGAGCCTGAAGCTCGTCGGCTTCCACATGGTCCAGCCCAAGAGCCGCATGGGAGTCTCGATGTGACCGCCCTCTACGCGTTCGGAAGCGCCGCGCTCGGGACTGCCCTGTCGTCGCGGACCTTCTGCCTCATCAGCCGCATCATTGGCGCCGCCCTGATCGCTGTTGCTGTCTTCGTCTTTGCGGCGCCGGCGTTCGCCGCTGGTGACCAGACGCTGATGGCTGCGGACGGTACCCAGGTATCCTGCAACGCCTCCGCGAAGGACCTGACGCGCATCAGCCTCGTCGGCGACGAGTTTGCCGGTGTGTCGAAGATCAACACGGGCAATCCGTCGGACGATTTTTCGGTCGTGAACGAGCCGGTGCGCGGCGACATTTACCTGTCGGTCCCGGAAGGCTTCGGGCGGCAGGTCCTGTCATTCTTCGGCACCTCAAAGCGTGGCTACGTCTACAAGTTTCAATGCCGGATTAGCGGCGACCAGGCAGTCCAGGTGTTCGTATCGAACCCCGCGATCGCCAAGGCGGATGCGGCCGAAGCCGGCCAGACCAAAGTTGCGGCGGCCACCTCGCCAGAAGACGCCGCGGTATCTCTGGTTCAGGCGATGTACGCCAACAAGTCTGTCGACGGCTACGAGATGCGCCAACGCTCGCTGAAGCCCGTCTATGTCGGCAACCTCAAGGTGCAGATGATCGCCGAATATCGCGGCGAGGCGCTGACCGGCCGGGTCCTGCGCATCGAGAACAAGGGCACCGCCGAAACCACGCTGACCGAGGCGAGCGTGGCGCCCGCCAGCTCGCTCGCGGTGTCGATCGCCGAGCCCAAGCTCGCGCCCGGTCGGGTCACGACCGCCTACCTCGTCTCGCGAAACGGAAACTGAGCCATGGGCATCAAGAACATCTTTTCCCGCGAGCGTAAGCCGCTCGATGCGCCGGAGGCCGGTGACGGCGTCTCGCCGATCGCCTCCGAGTTGGATGGCAACACCCAGATCCACAAGAAGCAGAAGATGATCCTCGCCGGCGGTGTCGGTGGTCTGGCGCTCGCATCGTGCTTCTGGATCTTCGGTGGCGACGACAACGCCGCCAAGAAGATCGATCCGGACAGCGCCGACAAGAAGACCGTGTCGGTCGCCGACATGGCCAACAAGACCAAGTCCGAGCAGGAGTGGATCGCGCAGTCCGAAAACCGCTTCCAGTCCAACGAGAACCAGCTGAAGAGTGTCGAGGGCACCAATGCGCGAGTTGCGCAGCTGTCCCAAGAGATCGATGCGCTGCGCGCGCAGAACACCTCGATGTCGTCGGATGGACAGCGTGTCGTCTCGGCCTACCAGGCGGAAAACGAGCAGCTTCGCCGGCAGGTGAACCAACAGGCCACTGCGCCGCAGCCGGCCGCAGGGCCGCAGGCGATGTACGGCCCGGGTAGCGCCGCAGTCTACGGCACCTCCGGCGCCGCTGGCGCTGGCTCCCCGCGTGACGTCGCACCTGCACGGCTGAGCGAAGTGAAGATGGTCTCGTTCGGCGCGACCGAGACCGGTACGGCCTCCAAGATTGCCAAGGGCAGCACGGTCTACACCGATAGCCCCAACTATCTGCCGGCGAACAGCTTCGCGACCGCCAAGGTCATCGTCGGCGTCGACGCCGCGGCAGGCGTGAACAGCCAGACCGATCCGCTGCCGGTCGTGCTGCGCATCACCGGGCCGGCGCGCTCGGTACTGCAGAACGGTAAGCTGCTCACCACCAAGATCCAGGGCTGCCTCATTAACGGCGCTGCGCGCGGCGAGCTGTCGAGCGAGAAGGTCTACATCAAGCTGCAGAAGATGACCTGCCCGCAGCCGGGCGGCCGCTATGCCGAGTCCGAGGTGAAGGGCTTCATTGCGTTCGGCGGCAAGACCGGCGTGCGCGGGCGCGTCGTCAGCCGCGAGGGCTCGCTGGTGAGTCAGGCATTCATCGCCGGTCTCGTCGGCGGGATCGGCAAAGGCTTCGCTGCCAATTCCAATTCCTTCCTGCAGGGCACGAACGTGCTGGTGAACGGCAAGCGACAGCAGCTCGGCGTTGGCGACATCGCGCAGGGAGGCATCGGAAACGGCATCGGCGAGGCCGGCGACATGGTCTCCAAATATCTGATCGAACGCGCCGAGCAGTACCAGCCCGTCATCGAGATGCCGACCGGTGTCGACGTCGAGATCGTCTTCCTGGAGGGTGTGTATGTCCGCAACTGATTATCTCGCCTTCTGGCGCCTCCGCCCGCGGTTCCTCGCGACCGTCGCCGCCTGTTCCGCCGTTATCGGATTTGGCGCTGCCGGTGCGGCTTCGACCCTTGGCTTGATGACCACGTCTGACGCCAAGGTTGAGGCACTCCTCAAGGCACGCCTCCCCAAGACGCAGGTGACCAAAATCAACTGCGCCATCGTCGAAGGCCTCTGTGAGGTCACCGCGGGCAGCAACCTCTTCTACGTCGATCGTTCGGGCCGCTACCTCATGATCGGCCGGGTCTACGACATGGAGACGCGCCAGGACCTGACCGCGACGCGCCTCCTCGAGATCAACCCCGACACGCTCATCGGCGGGGCGGCCAAGGCCAACAATGCCCCAAGCGGCGACGAAGCGCCGCTGACGCGCGGTGCGGGCGCACCGCCCGCGGCGCCAGCCGCGCCGCAGCATCTATCGCTCACGAGCCTGCCGGCGACCGGTGCGATCGTGTGGGGCAAGTCGGGCGGCAAGACGGTCACCGTCTTCAGCGACTTCCGCTGCGGCTACTGCCGCGCGCTGTCCAACACGCTGCGCACGATGAACGTTCGCGTGGTCGAGCGGCCAATCTCGGTGCTCGGCAGCCGCGATCTCGCCAACCAGGTCTATTGCGCCAAGAACCGTGAGGAGGCGCTGCATCAGGCCTACGCCGGCGAGCCGCTGCGCAATGCCGGCACGTGCAACACCTCGGGCCTCGACGCCAACGAGAAGTTCGCCCGTGCGCATGGTCTCTCCGGCACGCCCGTCATCGTCCGCTCCGACGGCGCGATGATCGAGGGCTACCGGCCCAAGGAGGCGCTGGCCGCCTTCATCGAGGGAGGACGGTCGTGACACCTACCAAGCTCGGAGCGCTCGCGCTCATCCTCGCCGGCACCGGCCTTTCCAGCTGCACGACGATGGGCGGTAACATCAAGGGCAACTTCTCGTGCGTGGCGCCGGACGGCATCTGCGCGCCGAGCTCGATCATCGACGATCGCGCGCTGGCGATGATCGCTGGCGAGGAAGGCGATCGCATGATTACGCCGGCAGGCCCCTACAGCGCGCCGACGACCGACGATCGCGGTGGCCAGAGCATCGCCGCCCGCAACGTCGTGGGCGGCTTCCAGTCGGCCGCTTCCACGCCGGCGCGCAGCCAGGAGCGCGTGCTCCGTATCGTCTTCCCGTCGCAGATCGACGCCGCTGGGCGCCTGCGCGAGCAGACCGCGATCCACGCCGTGGTCGAGCGCGGCGAATGGCAGCAGGCGCTCGCCGACAACGCTGTTGCATCGACGCCGGCGCAGGTTCGCGCCGCAACGGGAGGCGATACGCTGCTCGCCGCTATCGATCGGGCCGATCAGCCCACATTCGTCGACGGCGATCCGGCGGTGGATCCCGATATGCCGACGGGAGCTGCAGTAGCCGCCGCGCGTGCTCAGGCGGACCCTGTCGGGGATATCAGGGATCAGGTGGCGCGCCGGCTGTCCAAGGCACCTCGTCGTCTCCCTGTCACGCCATCGGCACTGCATACACCGGCTACGGTGACCTACTCGGCACCGGCTGCTGCCGCATCGTCCCAGCCTGTGCGCGCCACCCCTGCTGCATCCATCACGCCTGCCCGCGTCGGCGCAACCACCCCCGCCAAGCCTCTTTCCTCCTCCGCGCCTTCCCGCCCGGTCGTCACGGCAAGCTCGGGCGTCGCGGTGCCCAAGTACGCGACCCAGGCTGGACGCAACGCCATCGTGGCGGTCGCGGCCAATCCCGCGATCCGCTCAGGGCTCTCGCGTCCCGAACCGGAAGCGCGTGACGCGGCCAAAGCGTCATCGCCTCTGCCCGTGCTGCGAGCATCCTCCTTCCCCGGAGTCGACCAATGAGCTTCCTGAAGGGCCTGCTCTCGAACCTCGTCGGTGACACTGCCAAGCCGGAGCAGGGTCGCCCTGACACCGCGGTCCCGCGGTTCGTCCACTGGCTGCCGTACCGGGGCTACGATCCCAAGACCCATATCTATTACAACAGCGCGTCGCGCGGCTTCTTCCTCGAGGCAACGCCGATGATCGGGGCGACCGAGCAGAGCCATGAAATGCTGGCGCAGCTGCTGTCGGAGGGCATCCCCACGCCTGGTGCGCTGCAGATCCATGGTTGGATGAGCCCGCGGATCTCCGAGAAGCTCTCTCAGTGGTACATGCCGCGCTACTCCGCATCGGGCATCTACGAGCGGATGGCGCGGCATCGGACCGAGTATCTGATGGGCGGCGTCTGGAACTCGTTGTCGAACTCCGCGCCCTTCTGCCTGCGCAATCATCGGCTCGGGCTGTCCTACTCGACGCCTGAATCGAGCCGCGTGTCGAACGAAGAGATCGTCTCCGTCATGGAGGGGCTCATCTCGGCGCTGGAATCGCTCGGCGTCCACGCGCGGGCGATCGACCCCAAGGGTCTCATCGCGTGGATCGACGACATCACCTCGCCGACGACGGCGCCCGGCGACGACACGATCACCTACAACCCCTTCGATCCGATCGCCGACCAGGCTGTGCGCCACGACCTCGAAATGAAGATCGAGCCTGACCGCATTCTGCTGCGTACCGAGCGTTTCCGGCCAACCGGCAAGACCGTCGAGAACGCGCCCGAGATCGGCGAGATTTATCCCGACACGTTCGACGTGCGCTCCTTCTCTGTGCGCAACCTCCCGCAGCGCTGGGCTCCGTGGGACATGGCCAAGCTCATCGGCGACATGTTCGCCGACAAGCTGCGCATGCCCTGCCCGGTTTCAACGAACCTGTGCCTCGACTTCCCAGACGCGGAGGCCTCCGGGCAGCGCGCCGGCCGCAAGTTCATGCGCACCACCAGCCTCGCGGATTCCAAGTCGGCCCGCATGCTGCCGCAGCTCAAGGACCAGTCAGAGGAGTGGCGCTTCGTCAAGGACGAGCTCCGCCAGGGGCGCAAGCTGGTGCAGGCGTTCTACTCGGTCACCTCGTTCAGCCCTAAGGGCAAGGGCGACGCCAACGAGCGTATCCTGAAGTCGGTGTACCGGGCCGCTGGCTGGGACCTGCTCGACGATCGCTATCTGCAGATCCAGGGCCTGCTTGCCGCCATGCCGATGACGATGGCCAACGGCCTGTCGTTCGACCTCAAGAACATGAAGCGCTTGCGGACTGTCCTGACGACGACCGCCGCCAGCCTGATGCCGCTGCAGGGCGAGTATCTGGGCGGCAACAACCCCCACCTGATGCTGATCGGCCGACGCGGGCAGCCCTTCTTCTGGTCGCCGTTCGAGAACACCGCCGGCAACCACAATGTCGCTGTTTTCGGCAAGTCGGGCTCGGGCAAGTCGGTGGCTCTTCAGGAGCTTTGCTCGTCGATGGTCGGCGCCGGTGCCAAGGTCGTCGTGATCGACGACGGCCGCTCGTTCGAGCACTCCGCCAAGCTGCAGGGCGGCGCATTTGTGGAGTTCACGATGTCGTCGGGCTTCTGCATCAACCCGTTCTCGATGATCGACCCAGCCCTTGCGGAAGCCGACGAGGACTACCGGATGGACTGCTTCGCGATGCTGAAAAGCATCGTGAACCAGATGGCCCGGCACATCGACAAGCTCAACGATACGGAGCGGGGCCTCATCGACGGCGCGATCAACGCCGTCTGGGCGGACAAGGGACCGAACGGGTCGGTGAACGACGTCATCACCGCCCTCGATGCCACGGGCAATCAGATCGGCATCGACCTCGCGATCGCGATGCGGCCGTTCTCGTCGAAGGGCACCTACGGTCGCATGTTCGAAGGCGAGGTTTCGTTCGAGCTCAAGAACAACCTCACCGTCTTCGAAATGTCGGATCTTTCGTCGCGCGAGGAGCTGCGCAGCGTCGCCCTGACCGCGATCATGTTCCTGGTCAGCCAGTCGATGCGCCGCGAGGATCGCTCGATCCGCAAGGCACTGCTCCTCGATGAGGCGTGGCAGATGCTCAAGGGCGGCTCGATGGCCGACTTCATTGAAGCCTATGCGCGTACCTGCCGCAAGTACGGTGCCTCGCTGGTCACCGCGACGCAGAGCCTCAACGACTATTACAAGTCGGACGGCTCCAAGGCGGCGCTCGAAAACTCGGACTGGTTCGTCATCCTTCAGCAGAAGGAGGAGACGATCGCCGACTTCAAGAAGCACGATCGCTTCCAGATGGACAATTACACCGATGCGCTGCTTCGGTCGCTGAAGCGCCAAGGCTCCGAATATTCGGATGTGATGATTAAGGGCCCGGAGACGTTAGCCGTGGGCCGCCTCGTCCTCGATCCCTATTCAGCGACCGTCTACTCCTCGTCACCGCTGACCTTCGCCGCGATCCATGACCTGCTCGAGCAAGGTCTGACGATGGAAGAGGCGATCGAGCGGGTCGCCTATCCCAACAATCCCGAGAAATGGACCGATCACGGCGCGGATGACGACGCGCTGCCGATCGCCGCGGAGTGACGAGCATGGCAACCGTCCTTTCAATGCCTCGCAGCGGCCGCAAGGTCGACTACGGCTATGGCCTCTTCTTCAGTCTCCACATGGCCGGCTTCCTCGTCACCACCCTGTTGATGACGTGGGGCCTGTTCGTGCTCTTCTTCCTCGCGATCGGCGGCTTCTCGCTCGATGGCATGATGAACCACGTCCAGAACCTCACCAGCCGCTATCTCGCGGCCGACGCCAGCCGCATCGACCAGTTCAAGCTCATCGTTGGCGGGGTCCACATCGCCCTTAGCGCAGCGATCATCTTCTTTCGCCGTCACGCCATCCTGCCGCGTGACCCGGCCGCCAAGGAGCCGCGCGTATGAGCGACAACCTTTCGTTCTCGGAACAGCCCGACGGCGATGGCCTGGGCCGCGATCTGCCTTCCAGCAGCTCGGAACGCTCGCCAGCGCAGGTAACTGCAGCGAGCCGCAAGCCCAAGGCCGTTTTCGCGGGCTATACCGCGCAGCAGCTGATCCTCGGTGCCGTCCTGCTCGTCGCGCTTCTCTGGGCGGTCTGGATCACGAAGGCCGTGACGGCCGAAAAGCCGCAGCACATCGTCAAGGCGGATCTCTCCAGGATCGTCGGCGAATACGTCCAAGCGCAGGCGCGCAGCGCGACGCCGCCTGACCAGGTGCAGGCGCAGATGCGCAGCTTCATGGCGACGCTCGACGCCGAGCTCCAGCGCCGCGGCGCTGCCGGCCAGGTGGTGCTCGTCGGCGAGGCCGTGCTTTCGAAGAGCGTCCCGGACATCACTGCCGATGTCGCCAAGGCTGTCTACGCCTCTGGCGTGAAGACGCCGACGCCGGCGACGCCGACCCAGATGGGCGCGATGATGCAGGGGCAGGCTCCGACTAATCCTCCTGTTCAGATCGCGCCCGTCCAAACGGCGCAGGTCGCGCCGGCCGCAGCCGCGCCGAACCCGTTCGCCGCCATGCCGGTCCCGGCCGCAGCGCCGGACGTTGCCTCGGTCGACCCTTCCACCGCCGGAGCATCGGTCTCGTCCTTCGGAGGCCCCGGTGGCCAGTAACCCTGTTGCCCTCACCGGCCCGGCTGAACGCTTTCGGCCACGCAAGCGGCTCTGGGCAGCGCTGGGCCTCTTCATCGCGGGTGGCATGTCCTACAACGCCATCACCGAGTGGCGGGACACCCACGGCCTTCTCATCAACGCGTCGGAATCGCTGCCCAACTGGGCGTTCGTCATCCACAAGACCGCGGTGCCGAAGCGTGGTGAATACGTGTTCTTCGTGCCGCCCGCCGCGCCGCTGGTCATCCGCCATTTCGGCGCCAAGCAGCAGATGTTCGGCAAGATCGTCTACGGCATGCCCGGGGACACGGTCGTCCATCGCGGCGCAGACGTGATCGTCGCTGGCCGCCTCGTTGGCCGCATGAAACCCGTCACTAAACTTGGCGAGACGCTGCTGGCCGGGCCGACCGGGCTGATCCCGGAGGGCTGCTACTACGTCGGCTCGCCCCACAAGGACGGCTTCGACAGCCGCTATGCCGCGATCGGCTATGCCTGTTCGAACAAGATCGTCGGCGTCGGGCAGCCGATCCTGTGAACCGCACGCTCGAGTCCGTCGCGATCGTCGCGCTGTTGTCGGTGTCTCTGACCTCAGCGACCCGCGCGCGCGACCACGGCGTCGTCGGGCAGGCCTTTCCGATCATCGAGCCGGATCTGATGGCGACGATGGAGGCGAAGCTCCAGCGCCTCCAGGCGAGCGGTGGGATCGACCGCATGAACACCGAGTTCGCGCGTCGTGCAGAGGCGCGTGTGCGTCGCCCCAAGCCCGTCGCCGGCATCTCCGCTGCGACCGAGGCGCGGACCTGGGCCTATGATCCGACGATCATCATCGAGCGCGACGTCCAGGACCAGAAGGGCAATTACATCGCCCGCGCCGGCCAGTCGGTGAACCCGCTCGACTTCACCGCCGTCCGGCAGGCCCTCGTCTTCGTCAACGGTGACAGCAAGGCGGAGATGGACTGGGCGACCAGCCAATACAGCGATCTCAAGGCCAAGATCATTCTCGTGAACGGCTCCCCCATCGAGGAGATGACCGCGCGGCAGCGTCGCTTCTACTTCGATCAGGAGGGGCGTCTCACGGGCAAGCTCGGCGTCCGACATACGCCTGCCGTGGCCGTGCAGGACGGCCGGGTCATGAAGCTCACCGAAATCAAGCTCAAGGGGAACAGCTGATGCCGCTGTGGCTCGACCTCATGAAGACCCCGATGGCAGCGCCGGAGACGGCCGATCTGCGCGGCATGCGTCGTACCTTCCAGATCCTCTGCGTCGCGTCCGCGCTCGGGGTGCTTTCGATCTCGGCGCTCGTCCGCCTCTTCGGGCCGCCCGCGTCGTTCACGGTAGCAGCGCTCTTGCTCACGACGGCGCTCCACACCGCGTTGTACGTCTACCGGAAGAACCGTGCGGACAACGCCTTCCTCGAGGCCGCCACCTCGTCGGACGACCCCGCGTGAGGACGCTGCGTCTCCTGACCTTCGCGCTCTTTGCCGTCGTCATGTCGATGACGCTGAGCCCCCGCGCGGAGGCGCAGTCGAAATGTACGGGCAAGTTCGTCAATCCGATCACCGACGTCTGCTGGTCGTGCCTATTTCCCCTGTCCGTAGGTGCGTTGAAGATCTGGCCGAGCACGCGGCCGGACACCGACAACCCCAGCTTGCCCGTCTGCGCCTGCGGCAGCCCGGTGCCGCGTATCGGCATCTCGGCCGGCTTCTGGGAGCCGGTGCGCCTTGCCGACGTGTCGACCAAGCCGTGGTGCTTCGTGAACCTCGGCGGCACCAAAATCTCGCCCGGTTTCGATATCGGGCAAGGGCAACTGTCAGGGCCATCGCAGACCGGCGGCAACGGCCAGAACACGTCCAAGTGGCACGTCCACTGGTACGTCTATCCGCTACTCTACTGGATGGAGATCCTCGCCGACTTCGCCTGCTTCGAGCAGTCGTCGTTCGACATCGCCTACATGACCGAGGTTGATCCGCTCTGGCAGGATGACTCGCTGACCGCGCTCATCAACCCCGAGGCGGTGCTGTTCTCGACGCCCATCGCACAAGCCGCCTGTGCCGGCGATTGCATCGCATCCACCGCGAAGCTGCCGCTCGATGCGACCTTCTGGTGTGCCGGCTGCCAGGGGCCGATGTACCCGGTCAACGGCAACATCTCGGCGTCGATCGGCCATGTGCAGGCGTCACGCCTCGCGCTCGCCCGCTTCGCCTTCAAGATCCACCGGGAAGGACTGGCGTGGGGCACGATGGGCTCCAAGGGCCTGTGCAACAAATACCCGATGCCGGTGCTGCGCAAGCAGCAATACCGCACCCAGATGGTCAATCCGATCCCGACGGTCAGCGGCAAGGCCGCCTGCCTGCCGCTCGGCGGCTCGACCATGCCACCCCAGGCAGGCCGCTCCTTCCCCGTGAAGGGGGAAGACATGGGCTACCTCGTCTGGCGCAAGCGCAACTGCTGCGTGCTCTGAGGAGAGAGGATCATGCGCCGCATCACCATCGTCATCGCCGCTCTCGCCGGGTTCGCCGGCATCCAGGCGATCGCCCAAACCGTCGACGGGCTCGACCTCGAGGCGATCAAGCGCCGCTCGGCCGCCATGCAAAGCGACGCCGATACGTTCGCCGAGCACGTCCGCAACCGCGGCGACGCCTTCCGCGAGGACGCGATCGCCGTGCAGGCGAGGGCTACCGGCAATCTCGTGAACCTCGCCAAGGCCGACTTGCCGACCAACGGCGATGGCGCCTTCGACTTCGATGAAATCATCAAGGGCGCCAGCCAGAATGTCGCGACCTCGCGTGGCGACGCGCCACAGTTCATTGCCTTTGCAAGCCTGTCGATGCCGGTGCCTGCGCTGCGTCAGCTGATCGCAGACACCTCGAAGGCCGGCGGTGTCGTCGTGTTCCGGGGCTTCCCCAACAACTCGATGAAGACGTTCAGCGCCATGCTGAGCAAGGTCGTGAACGACAAGGATCAGCTCGCCAACGTCGGTATCGACCCCCGCCTGTTCCGCGCCTTCGACGTTCAGGCGGTGCCGACCTACGTCGCCGTCTCGTCCGACTTTGACCTGTGTTCGGGTCTGTCGTGCAAGAGCCAGGTGCCGGCACACGATCGCATGACGGGCAACGTGTCGGTCCGCTATGTGCTGGACACCTTCGTCGCGGCGCACGGCCCCGGTGCTGGCGTTTCTGCCGTGGCCCTGCGCAACATGGCCAAGGGCGCCTAGGTGAAGCGCGTCGCCTTCTCTTTGCTGATCGCGATCGTCGCCGGCGCGACGAGCGGCGTCGTCGCGCAGACGACGATCGAGGAGGCACGCAAGCAAGGCGCGGATCTCGGCAAGGCGATGCGTGCCGACGAGAGCCTAGGCCCGAACGATGCGAAGCTCGCGCAGCTGCCGGGCTATGCCGGCACGGATTTGCCCGAGAAGGTCTACTTCGACGATCCGGATCGGCTCGCAGCGGATGGTGGCGCGAAGGCAGGAACCGACGATGCGTTCGGCACGGTCACCGACAAGGGGCGGACCCGGCCGCGGTTCAGCAACGCAGAGATCCTCGCGGCTACTTCGCGCGGCTCCGCGATCGAGAAGGATCCCGAGGCCTATCTTGGCGGTCAGAGCATCGGCGGGACCGAGGGCACCTGCACCCCGCTGCCACCGTCGGTGGGTGGCAAGGGCTATTACGAGGCGACCTGCAACCAGGGCTCGAAGGTCACTGAAGCGACCGAGAGCTGCCGTGGCACGATGGTGCCGCATGTCGTGAACACGTCGCGCTGGTTCTACTACGGTGCCACCCCCGATAAGCAGGAGGGGATGGGCTTCGCCCGCGCGAGCACGATGCAGGCGAAGGTGGCAGCCGGCGTGTGCCGTACCGAGCCGGTTTCCAAGCACGTGTGCGATGCGCAGATCGACCTTGGCGCAGGCGGCACGAACGTCGAGGATTATCGCAAATATTGTAAGAGCAAGCAGAGCGGCACCGCGCAGCTATACTCGTGCTCGAGCGAGATCCGGCAGGGCGAGATCCCGTCACACTGGAATTTCAAGACCAACACCGTCTTCGTGAAGAAGGAAGGCGAGACCAGCGTCACGGTCACCCGGAACGAGGGAAGCTGCCCGGCGCTCGGCGCGGATACGAGCTGCGTGCCGCAAGCGGCGGAGGTCTGCACCGAGGGTCCCGAGACGCGGATCATCGAGGGCGTGCCGGTCACCCAGAGCTGCTGGGCATGGTCGCGGACGTTCACCTGCCAGCGTCTCACGCCGGCGAATGATTGCAGCGCCCTCGACGGGAACAAGCTCTGCAGCTTCCTGCGGGACGAGTGTCTCGACGACCCGCAGTCGGGTGCATGCAAGGTGTCGCAGCGCATCTACAGCTGCCCGCTGCCGGATGATAAGGCATCGACCGACAAGCAGTATGTCTGTGGCGGCGACGTCTACTGCCTGAACGGCAATTGCGAGACGATAGAGCGTGAGGCCTCGACCGAGTTCAAGGATGCGCTGGTTGCGCTCCACTCGATCGGTGACGCGGGGAAGCAGTTCGATCCCAACAATCTCACCGTGTTCTCCGGCGAGCGCGGCACCTGCAACAAGAAGATCTTTGGCGCGTCGAATTGCTGTTCGGGCAAGGGCGTGCCGCTTCTGACACCTTGGCTGTGCAGCTCGGCTGAAAAACAGCTCGATGAGAAGGATGACAAGGGGCTCTGCCACAAAGTCGGGTCCTACTGTTCGGACAAGATCCTCGGTGTCTGCGTCACGTCGAAGGACGCGTACTGCTGCTTCGGCAGCAAACTCTCCCGAATCCTACAGGAGCAAGGTCGCCAGCAAATCAACAAGCCGTGGGGCAAGCCAAAGGATGAGACCTGCAAGGGCTTCTCTATCGAGGAGTTCCAGCGCCTCGACCTGTCGAAGATGGATTTTTCCGAGGTCTACGCGGAGTTCATGGATGCAGCCAAGCTGCCCGATGAGGTCTCTGTGATGACCGACATTCAAGCCAAGATTCAGGGGTATTATGACCTTCACGGGCGCAAATGACGCGGACGGTCCGGGGGGACCGTGCACGATCGACATGTCGGTCCTCGATCTGGCTATCTTCCTACGCATCCACCGATCGGCGCGCGGCACCTCCGCCGGCGAAGTGTCGACCACCATTTCCCACTGGTTCCAGTGCGACATCGATCCGCGCGACGTCGAACGGTCCTTCCCGCGCATGGTCGATGCGGGATGGCTGGTCCGCCGCGAGAGCGGGATGCGCGCCACCATCAAGGGCCGCAAACACGGCCGCAGCCATTTACGCGGCATCGTCCGCATGCTCGACCAGGGCACCTCGATGCTCGACGTCGCGCGGATGATGTCGGTCCTCAAATTGGCAATGATTGAGCTCGACGGGGAGCATGACGATGACGACTCTCAGGACTAAGCGCACCGGCCGGTTGGCCGCCTCTATCCTCATGCTGCTGGCCTCGATCGCGCCAGCCGCGACCCCGGCGATCGCGCAGACGCTCGATCTGCAAAGCGCGGCTATGTCCGAGGCGCCCGACGATACCGCACAGGCCGGTGACGCCGTCGAGCCTACGCTCGCGGCAGATAGCCGCAACGAGCAACGCGGCGACGACTTCTACTGCGGGCAGCGCCGCCTCGGGCAGTGGTTCTATTGCGAGCGGCCCAAGGCGAAGCCGTCGGCACCACAGACGGCCGCTCAGTCACAGGCGTCCTCCAGCGAGCGCCTGAAAGCGATCACCAAGCAGCTGGACGAGCTCAAGGCCCGCGCGATCCTCGAGCCCACGGAGGCCAACGTGATCGCCTACGTCCGCTATCAGCGCGAGCAGCTCGACCGAGCGTCGACCTTCTCAGACACCTGGCAGCGGGCGCTCTGGCAGAACCCGGATATCGACTACACTCTGCAGCGCCCCGTCTCGACCGTCGCCAAGCGGGCCTGGACCGATAACCGGTCGGCGACCCGCGACCAGGTCCTGTCGCGCCTCGGCCAGCGCTACGGCATGTTCTACTTCTTCGCGCAGTCCTGCGCCGCCTGCGAGGTCTTCTCGCCGATCCTGCGCTCGGTTGCCGATAGCCACCGGATCACCGTCATGGCGGTGTCGACCGACGGCGGGCCGAGCCGCCAATTCCCCAACTATGTCGTCGATAGCGGCCAGCGCCAACGCATGGGCGTGCCGCTCGCGACCCCCGCGCTGGTGCTGTTCGACACCGTCACCCGCAAGACCGTCCCGATCGGCTTCGGCGTGATGTCGGCCGATGAGGTCATGGAGCGCATTTTCATGCTGACCAACGCCAAGGTCGGGAGTGACTTCTGATGGCGACCACCACCCCTTCCCCTCGCCCCTCACCATTCCGCGTCATACTGCGGCGGACCGCCTCGGCGATCGCGGTGCTTGGCGCTGCGAGCATGGTCCCCGTTGATATCGCCCGTGCTGACGTCGCCGGTGCGATGAACAGCTTCTTCCAGGACGCGGGCGGCGCGGCCAACGTGACCGGTCCCAGCGCGTATCAAGGGCAGACCGCTGGTTATTACTCGATGGGCAACGTCTGGACGCGCTTCCCGCAAAAGAGCGTGCAGCCGTTCAACCTGCAGATGCCCAAGGTATCCGCCGGCTGCGGTGGTATCGACCTGTTCACTGGCTCTTTCAGCTTCATCAACGGTGCCGAGATGGTGGCGATGTTGAAGGCGACGGCGAACAACGCCCTTGGCTTTGCCTTCCAGCTCGCGATCGACAGCGTGTCACCGGAGATCGGGAAGGTCATGGATGGCATGGCCAACAAAGCCCAGCAAATGAACCAGATGAACATCTCGTCGTGCGAGGCGGCGCAAGGGTTGGTCGGCTCGGTCTGGCCGAAGATGGCGGGCGCGCGCTCGACGATCTGTGCTGCGGTCGGCAACAGCCAGGGCAAGTTTTCCGATTGGGCGAAATCGCGGCAGGGCTGCGGCGCCGGCGGTGAGCAGGACTCGACGCTCGAAGGAAACACCGACCCGGCTATGGCCGACAAGATCCCGGGAGCACCCCGCAACTACACGTGGGACGCAATCCGAAAGTCGAACAAATTTGCCGGCACGGACAAGGAGTTCTCCGAATTTCTGATGACGCTTGTTGGTACGATCGTCATCAATCCCAAGGCCGCGGAAGGCAGGATTGTCGGCTTTGTCGGCCCTGCGGAAGACGCCATCGTAACGGCGTTGCTCGATGGCGCCGGCACCGGAACGCCGGTGAAAATCCTGCGATGCGATGATGAGGAGCAGTGCCTGAACATGACTGAGCAGACGCTCCGTCCTGGACCTGGCCTTCGCAGTAAGATCAAGGGGCTGATCGACAACATCAACCTCAAGATCCGCTCGGATAGCCCGCTCAACACCGAGGAGCAGCAGCTCCTCAACATGACCACACTGCCGCTCTACAAGATGCTGGCAGTGCAGGCGATGGCACACCAGAATTTCGCCGATGGCGAGACCAGCGCGCTTGCCGAGATTGTCGCGGTCAACCTCCTGTCCTCGATGATCGAGAACATGCTCGATCGGGTCAGCCAATCGACGGTTCAGGTGCAGCCGGCGGACGCGGAAATGGGCAAGATGTGGCGCGATCAGCTTGCCGAGGCACGGCAGCGGTACTCTCAGCGCGACTTCAAGCTGAAAGAGACGCTTAACCAGACGATCGCTCTCATCAACAAGTCGGTGATGCTCGAGTCCACGCTCCAGAACAGCATGTCGCCGGCGATGGCAGCGTCGCTCAATTTCTCGCGCGGACTGAGTTCGCAGGGCCTCAACTAAGGACGAGACGCGATGGTCGAGGTCTTCACGATTGGTGGCGGCGAATACATCGTCAACACGTTCAATGCGGTAGCCGCGTGGACGAGCGGAGGCGGATACCGTGGCCTCCTCCGTGTGGTCATGGTCCTCGGCCTCATCTACGCCCTGATGTCCGTCGCGTTCACGATGAACGTGCGCGCATGGCTCAATTGGTTCATCGGCTCGAGCCTCATCTACATGTGCCTGATGGTGCCGACCGTCACGGTCAAGGTGACCGACCGGATCAACCCATCGCTGGCGCCCGCAGTCGTCGACAATGTGCCCCTCGGGTTGGGCGTCATCGCCAGCTTTACCAGCCAAGTCGGCGACTGGCTGACGCGGACGTCCGAGACCGTCTTCACGATGCCGAGCCAGCTCAGCTACTCGACCAACGGCATGATCTACGGATCCCGCCTGCTTGACGCGACGCGCCAGTTCCAGATCCGTGACGCCGAGTTTGCGACCAACCTGTCCGCGCACTTCAAAAACTGCGTCTTCGGCGACATCATGCTCGGGCAGAAGTCGATGACCGACCTCGCTGCGGCAAAGGACCTCTGGGAATCCCTAGCTCCTGGCTCGGCCGCGCGATCGCAGCCTTGGGTCGAGCGGTCCGGCGCGTCGACGACGAGCAACATCATCTCCTGCCGGCAGGCCTATGGCATGCTCAATGGCCAGTGGCACTCGATGATCGAGGCGCACACCTCGCTGTGGGCCAAGTCGACCTATCCAAAGCTGTCGACCGCAGTCGCGTCGGCCAAGCTCCGTAACGACGTCCCGATCGTCAATCAGGCCTTCACCGCGTCGAGCGCCAACTACGAGGCGATCGTCAGGCAGAACACGGCGATCAACGCGTTCATGGAGGCCCGCGACGGAATGGCGGGCGGCCCTGGCGCTGCGTCGATCGACACGTTCGCGACGACGCGCGCGGACATCCAGGCGCGCAACACGTACAACTCGATCGCGCAGCAAGCGATGAGCTGGGTGCCGATCCTCAACATCGTTCTGACCGTGGTTTTCTACGCCATGTTCCCGGTCATCTTCCCGCTCTTCCTGATGCCACAGACGGGCGTCGCCGCGCTCAAGGGCTATTTGACGGGCTTCTTCTACCTGGCCGCATGGGGGCCGCTGTACGTCATCCTCCACATGATCTGCATGACCCGGGCGACGGGGGCAGCGCAGGGGGTCGCGGAGGGTGGAACTTCGCTTGGGACATACGCCGGCATCGGAGCCGTCAACGCGGAGACCGCGACGATCGCGGGTTTCATGCTGATGAGCGTGCCGTTCCTGGCGGCGGGCCTTGCAAAGGGAGCGATGAGCATTTCCGGGCAGGCCACCTCGGTCCTCTCGCCGGCACAGAACGCAGCCGAGGCTGCGGCTGCGGAGCAGACAACCGGCAACTACAGCTACGGTAACACCAGTTTCGCCAACTCGACGTCGAATATGCGCCAGAGCAATCAGTGGTCAGACGCACCGACGTTCGCAACCGGTGGGATTTCGTCTAGTTTCCGCCACGACAATGGCTCGTTCACCACTAACAACGGCGATGGGTTCAACGTCCACGATACTAGCAAGGCTATCAACAATCTGCCGTTCAGTGCTTCGACCGTTCAATCGGCTATGGCAACTGAGAGTCGACAGGCATCTTTTGCGGCCCGAATTGCTGACGGCTACGAAGAAGCCAGCAGGAGAGAAACCCAGCACCTCGAGGCCCTTCGCAATGGGCACTCGTGGTCGTCCGGAAACTCGACTGCCTTCGACGCAAGCGCTGGCGATCGCGGCGGTACGACCGTTGATCGATCGGACCGGCGTACCGCTGGCCAGAGGGGTGGCATTGAGCTTCGCGAGCAGTCTGGTGCGGGAACGACGTCACAATACTCCACCGGTAAAAACTCGACGGACGCCGGCCAATGGTCGATCGGCGGATCGCTTGGTGTCAGTGCTAACGCAAAAGCGGGCGTCGGTGCTGGCCCAACTGGCGCCGGCGTGGGAGGCAAGGCGGACGTTACAGGCGGTTACAACCGCTCCTGGACGAACGCTGACACCACCAGCGATACTAACTCGTCCCAGCGCAACCACGACAAGACGGCTTCTGTCACCGGCGGTGTAACCTCTGACCATACCGTAGGTGCTGGCGTTTCCACGCAAGACGGCAAGTTTTACCAAAATGGTACGACTCAGAGATCTGAACAAAGTGAGGCTCGTACTCGCGCGATTGAGGAGTCTCAGTCCAAGATCAACTCGTACACAGAGCAGGCACGTCACTATCGAGAGCTGTCTCGCTCACTTGAGCAGCACGCAAGCTTCGCCGAAAGCAACGGCTTCAACCTCACAACCGATCTTCGAAACGACCTGACGCGTTGGTACGAGAACGAAAACCGTAATAGCCCCGGCGGAAATATGCTGCCGGAGCTATGGCAGACCAACCTTAGCGGTCCGCAAGAAGCTGCCCGAAACACCGCCATCGGTAAATGGGCCGAGCAACGCTCCAGCGTCATCGAGCGCGACATTCAATCGGCGCTGTCCGATCCTGCACTTGCGGGCATGAAATTGCCGGGCGTCGCCTCTGAGGCCTCAGTTGCGGGCCGCTATTCAGGAGGCCGTCCGCTGGGGGGGGCGCATCCTGTTTCTGTCGGCCGCCCCGACACTTCCGCTGAGCGGGGGGTCATCGCAGCAGGTGCGAGCGAGGTCGGTGATGACACGGCTCGTCTCGGTCGGGTCGCCACGGCTGATTTCGCCCAAGCCCCGCCTGGAGCAAAAAAGCCGTGACTCAAAACAGGAAGGTCGAAACGCCCCCAATAACGACGAACCCGGCCGCGACGGTGACTATTGCAGCCGCCATCAGCTTCACTGCTCTTGGGGAGACCGAACTATCTGCGTCGGCGCCGATCATCTCGCCAGCATCTTCGCGATGAGTAGCGGCAAACGGATTCACCTGCCAATATCCGGCTCCGAGGCCCGGCATGGCGTCGTTGTCGAACATGATCGGCTGGCTGGGATCAATTTGCATGGCGCACCTCGCCCTATAAGGTAGAGCGATATGAACATGTTGGCAACGCATGATCGTCGACGTTTTACGGCTCGTCAGCACCGCCCGCCGGCGCTGACTGACCTGACGGGCAGCCTTATTTTTGGGTTTTCATGGCTGCTCGTGATGGCGATCGGGCTGATGCCCTTAGCCGAGGCGTCACTGTCTCGGTCGCCTTCAATAACGATGCCGGCCACCATCGCGTTCTTCGTGGCTGTCGGAAGCGCCGTTTTGCTGCGCCAGCGGTATTCCTGGGTCGGCCTGGTCCTGCATGTCTTCGGGCAGATCGCTATCTGGCTATCGCTGTTCGTCATGTCGCTGGCGATCGTGCTTGCGGCCTTCGGCCGATGAACCCGCTGGGCGGCGGATCTAAGCCTTGGCTCCGAAGCCTTTAGGCGACGGCACATAGGGATGCGCGGCACGAACGATATCCGCCGCTTTGGCGATGGCGTGTAGCTCCTCCGGCTTTCCGGTGGGCTCGATCTTCCAATTCGACCGGGGGTGGAAAACGATCGGAAGCGCGGCCACCTCGCCTATCTGCTTCTTCCAATACGCCTCGGTGTTGCCGGCAGCGCCAGCTAGCAGGTGCGCGAGCAGGTTTCGAATGTCGTCGGGACTTTCCGGCGCGTCATGCTTGGCCATCCGCGCATATTATCGATCACCGCGACGGCATGCGATAGGCTCCACGACGTTCGTTGCGACCTCTCTTTCTATGGAACAGGGCGCTACGAGGACGGTTCTTACCCCGACCGATGTCACCCCCCCCGGCATCAGGTCCGATTGGCGCCTCGCTGCTCATACCCCCCCCCCCCCCCGCGTAGCGAGGCGCCACTCACCCCCTGACCAAGCCTGTAGATCAGCGTTTTAACGCCGGGATCGCCGATAGGGAGGCGTGTCCCCGCCGCCCGCAGCCGCGGCAGCGTAGTCGGATCATTTTGTTGGCGACCTCACCGTCACCTTTGAAGCGCTCGAGGATCCGCTAGGCCGGAAAGTTGATGGTGCGGCCGCACGAACAAACGATCCGCATGTCGGCGCGATCGGCCGCCCATTCGCCTAGCGTTCGGTAAGAGGTGTCGTTCGTCGGCCGGCTTCTCACAGCGGCGAAACGTCCTCGTACCGTCCTGCTTTCCGCAATTGGCGCACTATCCCGTTGAACGCCGCGGTGACGCCCTGCGCGCGGCCAATCTCGTTCGTCTGCGAGGCGGCGTCCCAGTAGAGCTCCAGTGGCCAGCGTTCAGGGCAGTGCGGCAGGAGACAGCGCAGCGCGAGCCGTACCTCCATCCCGTCAACGGTCGTCTCGGAGCATTTGGCGACGCCGGCGCGCAGGATGTGGACCGACAGCGCGATCACCACGCGCTGGTGCCGAGGCAGCGTCGACACGGATCAGTGGAAGTCGTGCGATTTGAAGCGCACGACCTCCTCAGGATCCTTGCCGTCCGCATGGGGCGGCCAGTATTGGTTGCGCGGCTCGGGCTGCCATCCCTTGTCCCCGCGATCCGGTGAGCCTGGATGCTGGCCGGCATCGCCGCGCCCGGTGCGGTGCGGGAAGGACATATCTCCGACACGGTGGAGTAGGTCGCCATGGTCGACGATCCGATCGCAGATGACGTGGATCACCTCGCCTTCCTTCTGCACGCGCCCTTTCAGCCCGACCATGGAGGCCGACATCACGGTGCGGCGCTGCGCCTCGAAGCGGTCGGGCCAAAGTATGCCGTTGGCGACGCCGGTCTCGTCCTCGATCGTTATGAACAGCACACCCTTCGCGGAACCGGGCTTCTGACGCACCAGGATGATGCCCGCGACTTCGACATGGCGGCCGTCGCGGACGCTGGCGAGATCCGAGCAGCGTGTCACGCCGCGACGTGTCAGCTCGTCCCGCACGAACGTCAGCGGGTGAGCGCGGAGCGACAACTGCAGGTTGCGGTAATCCTCGATCACCTCGCGGCCGTCGGTTAGCCCCCGCAGCTGCACCTCTGGTTCGATGCCTTCCGCGCTCAGTGTCTCGGCCGCGCGATCCGCCGCGGCAAAGAGCGGCAGTGGAGCCTCGCCAAGGCCCCTCACCTTCCAGAGCCCCTGCCGGCGATCCGCGCCGAAGCTGTGGAAGGCATCGCCGTCTGCCAGCTTCTCGATCGCGGCGCGCTGTGCGCCCGACCGGCGCCAGACGTCCTCGACGCAGTCATATGCGGTGGTGCTACGCGCGGAGACGATCTTGGCCCCGTCAGCGTTCGATAGGCCGCGGATCACCCGCAGGCCAAGCCGCACCGCTAGATAGCGCCCGCCTGTTCGCTCGAGCGTGCAATCCCAGCGGCTCGCATTGACGCAAGGTGGTCGCACCTCGACGCCATGCTCGCGCGCGTCGCGGACGATCTGCGCGGGCGCGTAGAAGCCCATAGGCTGCGCGTTCATCAGCGCGGCGCAGAACACGTCTGGATGATGGTGTTTCATCCAGCTGCTCGCGTAGGAGATCTTGGCGAAGCTGGCGGCGTGGCTCTCGGGGAAGCCGTAGGAGCCGAAGCCCTCGAGCTGACGGAAGGTGCGCTCGGCGAACTCGCGCGGATAGCCGCGTGCGACCATGCCCTCGATCAGCTTCTCGCTGAAGTGGCTGACCCCACCGGTGAATTTGAACGTGGCCATGGCGCGGCGCAGCTGGTCCGCCTCGGCCGGTGTGAAGCCGGCGCCGACGATCGCGACCTTCATGGCCTGCTCCTGGAACAGCGGCACGCCGAGCGTCTTCTCGAGCACCGCGCGCAGCTCGGGCCGCGGGTATTCGGGCCGCTCGAGTCCCTCGCGCCGGCGCAGGTACGGGTGGACCATGTCGCCTTGGATCGGCCCGGGCCGCACAATCGCTACCTGGATCACGAGGTCATAGAAGCGGCGCGGTTTCATGCGCGGCAGCATGCTCATCTGCGCGCGGCTCTCGATCTGGAAGGTGCCGAGCGTGTCCGCCTTCTGGATCATTGCGTAGACGTCGGGGTCGTCGTCTTGCAGGTCGGCCAACCCGACCCGGATGCCCTTGTCCTGCTCGAGCAGGTTGAAGGCGCGGTTCATGCAGCCGAGCATCCCCAATCCGAGGACGTCGACCTTCATAAATTTCAAGGAATCGATGTCGTCCTTGTCCCACTCGATGATCTGGCGGTCCTCCATGGCCGCTGGCTCTATGGGCACCAGGTCGTCGAGGCGGTCATGCGTCAGCACGAACCCGCCCGGGTGCTGCGACATGTGGCGCGGCACGCCGATGAGCTTGCGCGCGAGGTCGAGTGTCAGCCGCAGCCGGCGATCGGCGATGTCGAGGTTGAGCTCGTCCACCTGCTTCTCGCCAACACCCTCGGCCGACCAGCCCCAGACCAGCCCCGCCAGCGAGGAGGTCAGGTCCTCCGGCAGGCCCAGCGCCTTGCCGACGTCCCGCACCGCGCCGCGCGCGCGGTAACGGGTCACGACCGCCGTCAGCGCCGCGCGATCACGCCCATAGGTCTCGTAGATCCACTGGATGATCTCCTCGCGGCGCTCATGCTCGAAGTCGACGTCGATATCGGGCGGCTCGCGGCGCTCTCCCGACACGAAGCGCTCGAAAAGCAGCTCATGCTTGATCGGGTCGATCGAGGTGACGCCGAGCACGAAGCATACGCAGCTGTTGGCGGCCGAGCCGCGGCCCTGGCAGAGGATTCCGCGCCGGCGCGCCTCGCGCACGATCGCATAGACGGTGAGGAAGTACGGCGCGTAGCCAAGCTCGCCGATCAGCCGCATCTCATGCGCGATCTGCGTGGTGTAGGCTTCGGGCACGTTGCCGTCGAACATGCGCTCGACCGCCTCAGTCGCCAGCTTCTGCAGGGCTTGCTGCGCCGTCAGGCCCTCGATCAGGCGCTCGTGCGGATACTGATAGGCCAGCTCGCCGAGGTCGAAGGTGCAGATGCCCGCGATATCGACGCTTGCCTGCAGCGCGTCCGGATAGGCGCGGAATCGCCGAACCATTTCGTCGGGCGATTTAAGCGCGCGGTCTGCGTTCACCTCGCGGCGGTAGCCAAGCTCATCGACGGTGCATTTCTCGCGCACCGCGGTCACAACGTCCTGCAGCAGCCGTGCCTCGGGCGCGTGATAGAGCACGTCACCAGTTACGACGGCCCGGACGCCTGCCCCGCCCGCCTGCCGCGCCAGCGCATCGATGCGGACCGCGTCCCCCGGCCGGCGCCGCTGGAACAGGGCCATATAGCCGCGACGCCCGTAGATCGCCTTCAGGTCCTTCAGCGCGGCGACATTCTCGTCGTCCGCCTCGTGCGGGAGCAGGATGGCCACGACACCCTCGGACCACTGCTCGAGGTCGTGCCAATGGAGAAGGCACCCGCCCTTACCTGCCCGCTTCTTGCCGACGGTCAGCAGCCGCGTGATCCTCGACCAGGCGGGCCGGTCGGTCGGATAGAGCAACAAGCGCCGGTCGCAGGACAGATCGACGCGCGTGCCCGCGATCGAGCGAACGCCTGTGGCCTTCTGCGCCTCCCATGCGCGCACGACGCCGCCCACGGCGCCGATGTCGCTGACGCCGATCGCGGGGTAGCCCAGCAGCGCCGCGGCCGCGAACAGCTCCTCAGGCGACGATGCGCCGCGCAGGAGCGAAAAGTGGGTGAGCACCTGAAGCTCGACATAGTGGGTCATCCGAAGACCCCGTGCATCCACCAGGACAGGTCGCCGGTCTCGTCCTCGAAACCGTCACCCCGCCTGAAAACCCAGTATCGCCCTCCGGCCTCATCCTCGACGCGGTAATAGTCGCGGACCGCCCATATCTCGGCGTCTCGCCGCCACCACTCGCCGTGCACGCGCTCGGGGCCGTCGCCGGCGACAACCTTGTAGGTCTTGCCGCGCCACTCGAACCGACGCGGTGGTTAGTCCGGCATCAGCGCGATCACGCGCGCCAGCGGTTCCGGCCGAGAGAAGAGACGGATCGGGCGCTTCCACTCGGGCCATGATCCTGGCATCTCCACCGGGTCGGAGCGGGTGACGGCCCGCTCCGGCACGTGACTTTCGACGGGCGCAAGCCGGTAGACGGCATAGCCCCCGATCCGGCCGGCGATGACGTCGACCAGGCGTGCAGGGTCCCGCACCAGAGTCTCGCCGGCGAGGACCGCGCCAAGGTCGACCGCATCCAGCGGTTCGGTATGCGGCGCGACCAGCCAGAATTGCTCGAGGCCCATGCCGGGGTCGATCCTCTCGATCCTGAGCTTCAGGAGCCTGAGAAGGTGCGATACCTCGCGCGTCGGGCGCGACGTGCCGACACCCACGACCTGTTCCGTGCCGTCGACGCGTAAAGCCGTGAGGCGGAGTGCCCGTGCGCCAAGCCTCGCGCCTGCAGGACCTGCGCAAGATCGTTCAGCAGGTCGCCCATAACCTGTTCGATCGCCTCGGCCGTGCCGATCGGCTCAAGGAGGCGACGCTCGACGATCGGAACTTCGGCATCCTCGCGCGGGGTGATTGGCTCGGCCACGGCGCCGAGCGCCTGGTCCAGACGCGTGATTGCCGGCAGACCGAGCCGACGCGCCAGTGGCCCACGCGCGACCGGCAGCAGATCCGCTATCGTCTCGAAGCCGAAGCGTTTGGCAGCGCTGATGGCGCTCGGCGCCAAGCGCAAGGCGACGATCGGCAGCGGCGAGATCGCACTAGCGGTTGCACCCGGCTCGACGCGGGTCAGCTCGCTGCGGCCGAAGCGAGCGAGGGCATGGGCCGCCCCTGCCGTATCAGCGACGGCCACGCGTGCGGTGAAGCCGGCACGACGGCAGAAGGCGATCAGCCGCCTGCAGAACCGCTCCTCACCACCATGCAGATGCGCGCAGCCAGCAAGGTCGATCCAGAGCCCATCGGCGGGCGTGACAGCAGCAATCGGAGACCAGCGCCGAACCGCGAACAGCGCCAAGCGGTCGAGGAGTGCAGCATCAGCCTCCGGCTCGGCCGGACGGAAATCGAGATCCGATACGAGAGCGCGCGCATGGGTCGCAGCCATACCGGGATGGATGCCAAGCGCCCGTGCGCCTTCGCAGGCAGCAACCACCTCCTCGCGCCGGCCGGCCTTCCCGATAAGCGCCAAGGGTGGAAAGCCATGGGTTTTAATATCCAACGGCGATGCTTTTGGCGCCGGATGCCCTGCGATTACGGTCTTATAAGGGTGGCTTGCTGCCTCCGATCGCCGGCCGAGCTCGCGCATAGGCGGCTGCGCATGTGTTGGCAGCGCCGCGATCTGCGTCTCGACGTCGGCGCGGGAAGGCAGGCCCTCGCGTGCCCACCGCGCACCTGGCCGCCAACCGCCGCCCCGCGGCACCGAACAGGCGCCGGGGTCGTCATCTACCGGCAGCTCGAGGACAGGCCGTTCAGGCTGCCGCGAAGCGGACCGTTCCAACCGTCTCAGCCGCTCGGTGGCCAAGTCCGGCAGGAACAGCGAGACGACCCGTCTCATCGCTGCCCTCCACAATCAGGGAGAACCCCTCACCCCCACGCTGGCGAGCGCACTCCACCGCCCATCTCGCCCTTCCTACACCTGCGACTTCAAGCCGTTCGGACGGTGCGGTGCCGATCCGCCAGCGCGTCCAGGCCGCGGATGGTTCGGCAAGCGGATCCTCGTTGAGCCCGCGTCGACGGCGCAAAAGCAGGACCGGCATGTCAGCCTCCGCCGCGACCAACTGCAGGCGGCGGGTGGCGACCATAGAGACTTTGCTCGCCTCTGCGACGATGGCAGACGGTGTACCGTCGCGCACCGCATCCTCGATCACCGCCAGAAGGGCCGCGTCATCGCGCGGTTGGGCATGGATCACGGCTGCGGCCGGTAAGCCGATCTGCTCCAGCGCAGGTGCATACAGGTCGGCGCGGCAGCTCGCCCACAACACCGGCCCGCCTGTCACAGCGGCTTCACGCGCGGCGATGCTGGCGAGGAAAAGGGTCGTTGCCGCGTCGTCGACCATCGTGGCGCTCTGCGCCGTCGCCTCGTGTAGCGCGCCAGCGCGAAGGCCCCCTGCCCCGAGCCGCCCGTCGGTCGCGGGTGTGGCGATCGTCCGAAGATGCGCTATTGTCGGCGCTGATGAATCAAGGGCGGCGGGCATAAGAATTAGACTCTACTCGTTCCCTTTATGTTCCGTTGCCGAGCCCTGTTGGTCAAGCCTCGATCCTCTCGGTTCATCGTTTCGCGGTGGACACCTGCAAAACGGTGTGAAAACAAACGGCGAAAATCAGCTTTCCAAGGCTGGTCGCGTGACTCATAGAAATGCGATGCCGATCCGTGCCGAAAACCGTTGGCTTTACCCGATCGACTGGCAGCAGCTGTCAGGCGCGATCCGGTTCGACCGCGCCGGCAGGCGCTGCGAGCAATGCGGTCGGCCGCACCTTCGGCGGGTCGCTCACCTTGGCGATGGACGCTGGTGGGATGCCGATGCGAGGTGTTGGCGATCAAGCCGAGGCAAGCGGGTTTCAATGAAGGGCGGTTTCACACTAACGAGCGTCCGAACGACCTATGTCGTGCTGGCGTGCGCGCACTTAGATCATGATCCAAGTAACAGCGATCCGGCTAACCTCCGGGCGCTCTGCCAGCGCTGCCACATGATCCACGATGCGGCTGAGCATCGTTGGCAACGCTGGTGGAATGCGTTTCGGCTGCGGGCGCTGCGGGACCTGTACGAGGATCCGCGCATCACCCGCGAACGGCAGGCCGCGCGTTAGATGTCGATGTTTGGGTTCTCATGGCGTCAACCGCGAGGTTAGCGCTCAGCCCTACTCAGCCGACTGTCGCATAAACCACGGTCACGTCGTGATCCTCGTGCTTGTCGAGCATTGTCGCGACCGCTCGGACGTTCTCCGTATCCTGCGGGGTATTGGTGTCGTCGCTCGTCACCGGTAAGGATCCCGCGCGTTTTCCTAGGGAGCATGAATAACATGAACATTAGCGAGCTGGCCAAGGGCGTCGCCGCATCAACGGGTTCGAGTGAGGCCGACGCCAAGAAGGTGATCACTGCAGTCTTCGATCAGATCGCGGACGCGGCCGCAAAGGGCGAGGAAGTCTCGATCCCGGGTTTCGGCAAGTTCGCCGTCAAGGATCGGCCGGAGCGTCAGGGCCGTAACCCGGCGACCGGCGAAGCCATGACGATCGCCGCGTCGAAGAAGGTCTCGTTCACCGCGGCCAAGGGTCTGAAGGACAAGCTCTGACGCACATACGCCGGCGATCAATCATCGGCGCCAACAGAAGCGACGTCGATTGTATCAAGGCTGGCCGCTTTATCGTCAGGGCGGCGGGCGTTCTGTCGAGAGGGATCTCACACTCGGCACCCCGGTTGGTGTCGTGGATGGATTGCTAACGTTTGTAGACGCCACGTCCTGGAAGTCCCTGCGTCGTTCGCCTTCTTATTCTAGGCGGCTTGTACTGGCGAACCGGCTGCCCGTTTGGCGACCGGTTTTGTCGCAGCAAGGCGCGGCCAGCGGCCCTCTCCTGCGATATATCCGTCGGGGTCCCCGATCGCCGTCTAAGTGTTTGATCCACAGCTTGATGGTGCATCCCTTCGCTGAAATGGAAGGAAGCCGTATGGGACAGGTACGTCAGGATGCGCCACGGCCACGCACGCCGTCCGGGCAACAATACGGCGATTGCAAAATTCGCTCGCGACGCTGAGCCGGGAGCGGGGATCAACCCAAAGACGGCGGTGAAGACACTGCTGGCGCTGAATAACTGCCTCTACGTTCTAGGCGATGATCCGCATCTGACGCGGTCGACGTCGCATCGTTGCCTGCAGGGGCACGGCATCTCCTCGCTACCGGACGTCGAGGGTAATAGATCGAAGTGCCAGCGCTCAAACGCTGCCCGATCAGCTTCTTCCACATCGATATCGCCGAGGTGCAGACCAACGAAGGCAAGCTCTACCTGTTCGTGGGCATAAATCGCACCGACAAGTTCGCGATCACTCGACTGGTCGACAATGCTGATCGACGGACAGCGTGGGAGTTCCTCGAACACCTGCTGAAAGTAGTACCTACCGGATCCATACGATCCTCACCGATAACGTCCTATGTCGGGAAGCAGCGGCGGGTTTTGGCCAACAAATATCCATGCACCAAAACCATCGGCGCGGCATGGAATCTGAGCCAGATAACTCCCACCGTCAACGGGATCAATCCCTGCCATAGCAAACCCAAGATCCAGAGCGGCGGGGCGACCGTGGTCCTCACCGTCCTTAAAACGAGATACGCGCCCAGGTGGAAGGCCCGTACATTATCTACAACTTCGCCCGCCAACTTAAGCCGCTCAGCGGCCTTAAATCTTACAAATGCATCGCCAAGATCTGGACGTCAGAGCCAGACCGGTACATTCTCAATCCGATCCACCAGATGTCGGGGCTGAACACCTCGCCATTGAGTGTGAAATCGAAGCAGCACGAGGCTTCATTGACGGGCATAATTTCGGCTCCACTCACAGGAAGCGCCAAGGTTCCATTCGTGGAGGGCTGCCGACTATTCATTCTTGAGTCTCGACCTCGCCTTCCGGGAACGTCAGTAATGCGCGTGTCGGTGATGAGGTTGGCTCAGACAATAACCAGACCATCAAAATCCAAGCAGGCCTAGCCTCGGTCGCGGCGAGGACGGCGAGTAGACGATTGGACATCATCTGCCCCCCGTAGCTGCGATTGGGAGCGCGGTTGACGTAAGAGCTGGGTTAAGCTGACAAAGGGTATTCTAACGCGCAACGACTCTTCTAATATCACCTCCAGCAGAAGGATGGATTATGTCTCGGGAACTTTATATTATCGCGATCCTCGCCTCTAAGCCCGATAAGGCAGACGAGGTTCGTGCTCTGCTCCTTCCTGCCGTCAAGGTCTTCCGCGCCCAAGACGGCTGCAGCCTCTATGCGTTGCACGAGGACGAGAAGCGTCCGGGGCGTTTCATCACCTACGAAACTTGGCGCGATCATGACTCTCTTTACGCCCACAATGACTCGTCGACGTGGAAGGAGTTCCTGGCCAAGGCAGCTGATATGCTTGACGGGGATCCGCAGCAAAACTACCTGTCGCCGCCACTTCAGTTCTAAAACCGCGCCGTAGCGCCGAAGCGCCGGCGAGTGATCAAGCGGTCCGTTGTCTTTCAGGCTGTGAGAACGGCGGTAAAAGGCAAAGTCCGCTTCGATCGCTCGCCCCTCGTCTTCAAGGGACGTGCGCTGTTCTATGTTCTAGAGCAAAGGTCGCGCTGCGACAGGCCAGCCGTAGCCCCAGCTTGTTCGATAGATGATCGACAACTATCAAAACATACATTTTCTAGCATTTTAAAGTTCAGTTGCGACTCTCATCTATGACACCAGCCCACTTCGTGCAGATTGGCTGCAACCGACACACGAGAGACCTTCTTAAACACCTCACGCTTGCTCCGAATCACCAACTTCCGGTTCTGCCAAAGTCGATCCGTCAGCGCGCAGGAATGACTTCGCCAGCGTAACGGCAGAGCCGCCGGGCATGGTGCGTAGGGGCAGAAACCATCGTCTACCGTCTTGCCGTCGAGTTGATTAACTACGGCTTCCGCCGCGTACCCCGGCGCGCGATCGCACAAAGCACGATCCCGCGCCAACATATCGTCACGATCAATCGAGGAGCAATCACATGCGCGCCGTCGCCTATCGCCATCCCGGTCCCATTGAACAAGACGAGGCCCTTGTCGATCTGGAGATCGCCCGGCCTGTACCGGCAGGACGGGACCTTTTGGTCGCAGTCCAGGCAGTGTCGGTAAATCCGGTCGACGCGAAGGTGCGGGCTTCCAGTGCGCCTTTCGACGGTCGTGCCGAACGTGTTCTCGGGTGGGACGCCGCCGGCGTGGTCGAGGCAGTCGGACCCGATGTGACCCGGTTCAAGACGGGCGATCCGGTCTATTATGCCGGCGACCTGTCGCGCGACGGCAGCAACGCCGAATATCAGCTGGTCGATGAACGCATCGTCGGTCACCGCCCACACAGCATCGGCGTAGCGGAGGCGGCCGCGCTGCCACTAACGGCGATCACCGCGTGGGAGACGCTCTTCGACAGGCTCAAGGTCAACGATCAGCCGGCGAGCGGCGCCCAATCGATCCTGATTATCGGTGCCGCAGGCGGGGTCGGCTCAATCGCGGTACAGATCGCGCATGCCAAGACCGACTTGCAGGTCATAGCGACGGCATCGCGACCGCAGACGCAGGAATGGGTCCGTGCGCTTGGTGCGGATCACACGATCGACCACACTCGTCCGCTCGCGCCCCAGATCGCGGCGCTGGGCCTGGAGCCGCCGGCATTCGTCTTCTCGACGACCCACACGGACAGCCACGCCGCCGATATCGCCGAATTGATCGCGCCGCAGGGCCGCCTCGCGCTGATCGACGATCCCGACAGCTTCGACGTCGTGCCATTCAAGCGCAAGGCCGTGTCGATCCACTGGGAGCTGATGTTCACGCGCACGCTCTTCGACACGCCCGACGTCGGAGAGCAGGGGCATTTGCTGGATGAGATCGCCGACCTCGTCGACGCGGGTCGTATCCGCACCACCGCGACCGACACGCTGACACCGATCAACGCGGAGAACCTCATGGAGGCGCATCGCCGTATCGAAAGCGCGACCACCCGCGGCAAAATCGTTCTGGAGGGCTGGCCGAGCTAGCGTGACGGATCCGACCGTTCATGTCGTTCCCGCGCGGTGGGTTGCCGGCAATCGGCCCTGGCGCTGACGTCCCTGGCGAATGGCGGCGCCGCCGTAATCGTCGAGACAGGTGATCGTACCCTCGCCCGCGGGGAGCTAAACGTATGGTGCGCCCGGCGGCGGGCACGGGCCTTCTAGAAGAAAGAGCAATTTCGCGATGATACGCTGTATTAGGATCTGGACGGATGCGAACGGCGCATCCGTGTTCGAGGAAGGCGAGCTGGCCTTGCCGGGCGGACATGGCGGCGACCTGATCGGCGAAGCGGTGGCGGCATCCTCAATTTCGTTCCGCGAGACCCAGCCGAAGGATGCGTTGGCCTGGCATCCCGCACCGACCCACCAGCTGGTGCTCACGCTGGGCGGCACGCTCGAATTCGAGACCCGTGACGGCGCCACCTTCATCATCAGGACAGGCGACGTCCTGCTGGCAGAGGACACGAGCGGCTCGGGCCACCGTTGGCGCCTCATCGGCGAGGAGCCGTGGCGTCGTGCCTATGTGATCCTGCCGGAGGGGCTGGAAGCCGGCTTCACCCGCCAAGGCGGACATGACCGAGAAAGGACCAACCATGGTGAATAGCCCGATCCCCGCCTCCGTCGACATCGCGTTGATCGGCGCCGGCATCATGAGCGCGACGGCGGCGACCCTGCTGAAGGAACTGGACCCGTCGCTCTCCATCGCCGTCTTCGAGCGGCTGGACGACTGCGCCCAGGAAAGCTCGCACGGGTGGAACAACGCCGGCACCGGCCATGCCGCCAATTGCGAGATGAACTACACGACCGAACGGGATGACGGCTCGATCGACATCTCGAAGGCGCTCGAGGTGAACGTCGAGTTCGACCTGTCCCGGCAGCTATGGACGCATCTGGTGCGGACCGGGGCGATCCCCGATCCTGCTGCCTTCATCCGCTCCTGCCCGCACCTGAGCTTCGTGGTCGGCGACGCGGATCTCGTCTTCCTGCGCAAGCGCTACGCCGCCATGTCCGCGCACCATTGCTGGGAGGGGATGGAGCACACGGAAGACCCCGACGAGATCGGCGGCTGGGCCCCGATCGTGATCGATGGCCGGGTGGCCAGCGAGCCGCTCGCCGCGACGCGCATGATCACGGGCGCCGATGTCGACTATGGCACGCTGACGCACCTCCTGTTCCACCATCTGGCTGCGCAGGACGGCACGTCGATCCACTACAGCCATGAGGTGACCGGCCTCACCCGCGAGAACGGCGGCTGGCGCGTAGAGGCCACCGACCGGGCGGCGGGCGGGACCGTCGCGACGGTAGCGAAGTTCGTGTTCGTCGGCGCGGGCGGTGCGGCCCTGCCGCTGATCCAGAAGTCGGGCATCCCGGAGGCGCACGGCTATGGCGGTTTCCCGGTCAGCGGCATCTGGCTGCGCTGCGACAATCCGGAGATCGCCGCGCTCCACCATGTGAAGGTTTATGGCAAGGCCGCGCACGGTTCGCCGCCGATGTCGGTGCCCCACCTCGATATGCGCGTGGTCGATGGCCAGCATTCGATCCTGTTCGGGCCATATGCCGGGTTCAGCCCCAAGTTCCTGAAGGAAGGCTCCTATCTCGACCTGTTCAAGTCGGTCCGGGTCGGCAACCTGGGGCCGCTGCTCGACGTGGCGGTGCATGGCTTCAAGCTGGAGGAATATCTCGCCGACCAGGTGATCCAGACGCACCGCGGCAAGTTCGAGACGCTGCAGGCCTTCTACCCCCATGCCGATCCCAAGGATTGGCGGGAGGCGGTGGCCGGCATGCGGGTGCAGATCATCAAGCCGGACGGCCACGGTGGGGGCACGCTGCAGTTCGGCACCGAGCTGCTCGCCTCGGCCGACAAGTCGATCGTGGCGCTGCTCGGCGCGTCGCCGGGCGCATCGACCGCGGCGTTCATCGCGATCGAGCTGCTGCAGAAATGCTTCGCGGACAAGCTGACCGAGGATGCCTGGCTGCCGAAGCTGAAGGAGATCGTGCCGACCTACGGCATCGACCTCAAGACGGACGCCGACGCCTGCCGCCGTACCCGGGCGGACACCGCGCCCGTGCTCGGCCTGCAACTGATCTGAACGGGAGGACCGCATCATGACGCTCAAGGTAGCCGATCTCGTCACCGAAGTTCTGCACGCCGCGGGCGTGCGCCGGATCTATGGTGTGGTGGGGGACAGCCTCAACGGCATCACCGAGTCGCTCCGCCGCCGCGGCGACATCGAGTGGGTGCATGTCCGCCACGAGGAGGTCGGCGCCTTTGCCGCCGGCGCGGAAGCGCAACTGACCGGCGAGCTGGCCGTGTGCGCGGGATCGTGCGGGCCGGGCAACACCCACCTCATCAACGGCCTGTTCGACTGCCAGCGCACCCGGGTGCCGGTGCTGGCCATCGCCGCGCACATCCCGTCGTCCGAGATCGGCCGCAACTACTTTCAGGAGACCAGGCCCGACGAGCTGTTCCGCGCCTGCTCGGACTATTGCGCGCTGGTCAGCAATCCCGAACAGCTCCCCGGCATCCTCGAGACCGCGATCCGCTCGGCCATCGGCAACCGCTCGGTGTCGGTGGTCGTCATCCCCGGCGACATCGCGCTCGAGGATCATAAGGCCCCGATCTCCCCGCCGGGTGGCCTGCGGCTCGCGCGCCCGGTGGTGGTGCCCGACCGGCCGACGCTGGACGCGCTCGCCGCGCTGCTCAACAAGGGCCGCCGCGTCACCCTGTTCTGTGGGCGTGGCTGCCAAGGCGCGCACGCGCAGCTGATGCGGCTGGCCGAGACGCTCCAGGCGCCGATCGTCCATGCGCTCGGCGGCAAGGAACATGTCGAGTGGGACAACCCCTACGACGTAGGGTTGACCGGCCTGATCGGCTTCAAGTCCGGCTACCAGGCGATGATGGACTGCGACACCCTGCTCATGCTGGGCACGGACTTCCCCTACCGCCAGTTCATCCCCAAGGATGTGGCCATCGCGCAGGTCGACATCCGGCCCGAGAGCATCGGGCGGCGGACGCCCGTCGAGCTCGGCGTGGTGGGTGACGTCGGCGCGACGATCGACGCGGTGTTGCCGATGCTCAAGCCCAAGACGGACGCGGCGCACCTGGATGACGCCAAGGCGAGCTACGTCAAGGCGCGCCACGGGCTGGACGACCTGGCTGTCGCGCAGCCGGGCAAGCCGATCCATCCGCAATACCTGACCAAGGTCGTCTCCGACGTCGCGGCCGAGGACGCCCTGTTCACCTTCGACGTCGGCACCGTCACCGTGTGGGCGGCGCGCTACCTCAAGATGAACGGGCGGCGGCGGATGCTCGGCAGCCTAAACCACGGTTCGATGGCGAACGCGCTGCCACAGGCGATCGGGGCGCAGGCGTCGTACCCCGGCCGCCAGGTGATCTCGCTGTCGGGCGATGGCGGCTTCGCCATGCTGATGGGCGATTTCCTGACGCTGGCGCAGCAGAAGCTGCCGGTGAAGGTGGTGGTGTACAACAACGGCTCGCTGGGCTTCGTCGCATTGGAGATGAAGGGCGGTGGCTTTCTGGAGTTCGGCACCGATCTCGAGAATCCGGATTTTGCGGCGATGGCACACGCCTGCGGCATCCACGGCGTGCGGGTGGAGCGGCCGGAGGACGTCGAGGCGGCGGTGCGCGAGGTGCTTGCCCATCCCGGCCCCGCGCTGCTGGACGCCGTCACCAACCACCAGGAGCTCTCGATGCCGCCGGTGGTCACACCCGAGGAGGTCAAGGGCTTCGGCCTGTGGGGCGCCCGCGCCGTCCTCAACGGCCGGGGGGACGAGATCGTCGACCTGGTGAAGAGCGGGAACGTCCTCACCGGGCTGCTGGGGGCGCTCTGACGGGAGACGGCCGATGGACATGACGACGCTGCTGCTTTCGCGCATCCAATTCGCGAGCACGATCTCCTTCCACATCATCTTCCCCGCCTTCACCGTCGGGCTGGCGGCGTGGCTGTGCGTGCTGGAAGCGACCTCGATGGCGACGGGCAAGCCGGTCTACCGGCGGTTATTCGACTTCTGGCGGTCGATCTTCGGGGTCGCCTTCGCGATGGGCGTGGTGTCGGGCATCGTCATGGCCTTCCAATTCGGCACGAACTGGAGCGAGCTGTCCCGCCGCGCCGGCGCCATCCAGGGGCCGCTGCTGGGCTACGAGAGCTTCACCGCCTTCGCGCTCGAAGCGAGCTTCTTCGGCGTGCTGATGTTCGGGCGCGACCGCATCCCCCGGCCCTTCTACCTGTTCGCCTGCCTGATGGTGGCGCTGGGCACGACGCTCTCGTCCTTCTGGATCATGGTTAACAACAGCTGGATGCAGTGGCCGACCGGCTTCCGGATCGCCGCGGACGGCACCTTCGTGCCGGTGGACTGGCTGGCCATCATCTTCTCCCCCGTGGTGCTGGTGCGGATGCCGCACATGCTGCTGGCCGCCTACGTCACGTCGGCCTTCTGCATCGCGGCGACCGGCGCGTGGCACCTGCTGCGCGGCCAGTTCAAGGCGGAAGCGCGCACCATGATGCGCATGGGGCTGGGCCTGGCCGCGGTGCTGGTGCCTGTGCAGCTCTTCGTCGGCCACCTGGTCGGCGACTACACCCACGACAAGCAGCCGGCCAAGTTCGCCGCGATCGAGGCGCGCTGGCACGACGAGGCACCTGCATCCGAGGTGTTGATCGCCTGGCCGAACGAGAAGACCGAGCGCAACGACTATGCGATCTCGATTCCCTACCTAGGCAGCCTGATCGCCTCCATGAGCCTGTCCTCGAAGGAGATCGGGCTCAAGGACTTGCCGAAGGCGGACCGGCCGCCGGTCGCGATCCCGTTCTTTGCGTTCCGCGTGATGGTGGGCTGCGGCCTCCTCATGCTGGCGATCGCCTGGTTCGGCACGCTGCAGCTCCTGCGCAACCGCATCGAGACGGGACGCTGGTTCCTGTGGGCGACCTTCCTGTCCTTCCCGCTCGGCTTCGTCGCGACGCTGACCGGCTGGTTCACCGCCGAGGTCGGCCGCCAGCCCTGGACGGTCTACGGCCAGCTGCGCACGGTTGACGCCGCCACGCCCTTCCTCACCAGTCCGCAGGTCGCGACCACCCTCGCCATGTTCTTCGTCGTCTATGCCGCGATCTTCGCCTTCGGCACGGTCTACATCTACCGCCTGCTGAAGCGCGGCCCCGCGCCGACGCCGAACCCGGTGCCCGGCGGCACCAACCCGAAGCGGCCCTTGTCGCTGCCCGGCGACAGCCCCGGAGTCGGTGGTCAGGACATGCGCCGGTTTGAGGCGGCGGAATGATCGAGTTCTGGGTCGCGGTACTCGCCCTCACCATCTTCCTCTACGTGACCCTAGACGGGTTCGACCTCGGCATCGGGATGCTGCTGCCATTCGTCCGGAACGAGCGGGAACGGCGCGGCATGCTGGCCTCGATCGCGCCGGTGTGGGACGGCAACGAGACTTGGCTGGTGCTGAACGCGACCGTGCTGTTCGGCGTCTTCCCGCTGACCTACTCGGTGCTGCTCTCCACCTTCTACCTGCCGTTGATCTTCATGCTCGGCGCGCTGATCTTCCGCGGCGTGGCCTTCGAGTTCCGCGACAAGTCCGCGCGGACCCGGCCCTTGTGGGATGCGGGCTTCGTCCTTGGCTCCTACATCGCGAGCTTCCTCCAGGGCACGGCGGTCGGCGCGCTCGTCCACGGCTTGCCGATGACGGGCACGCGCTACACCGGTGGTCCGTTCGGCTGGTTCTCGCCCTTCGCGATGCTGTGCGGCGTCGGCCTGTGCATCGGCTATGCGCTGATGGGCGCGGGCTGGCTGGCGTGGCGTTCCGCACCGAGCATCCGGGACCGCGGCTTCGCGCTGATGCCCAAGCTGCTCGTCGCCTTGTTCCTGTTCCTGGCGGCGGTGTTCGTCCTGGCGCTCGCCGACGACCTGACCGTCATGACCCGTTGGCTGCAGCGGCCCGTGCTGTTCGCCTTCCCGATGGCCGGGGCCGTCGCCTGCGCCATCATGCTGCTCGCGATCCGGCGGCGCCGCGAACTCGTGCCGTTCCTGGCGGCGATCGCGATCTTCGCCGCGGCCTTCGGCACGCTCGCCGTGTCCTTCTACCCTTACATGGTCCCGTTCGCGATCACGACCGTCGACGCCGCGGCGCCGCGATCGAGCCTGGCCTTCATGTTCTGGGGGGCGGGCGTCTTCGTGCTGCCGCTGACGCTGGTCTACACCCTCGCCATCTATTTCATCTTTAAGGGCAAGGTCGGTCTCGATGAGCCCGGCTACTGACGGGCGAGGGCCGTTGTCCTTCCGCATTCGGCGCAGGACTGTCGATGAACGGCGTGCGGTGATCGGCGCGGTGGCCCACGGCACACTCGGCGTGGACCGCTTCGGGATCGTCGCGGAACATGCCGAAGGCAACCTCGCCTGCCCGCGCGCGCGCCTCGGCGCAGGGCGGACGGCCGGCTTCTTCGCCATCCGGTCCGCCATGGACGAAGGACGCGCGGGCGGGCGGGCGGTGGCTTGGCACCCGACGGCCAGGAAGGATCGATCGGTCGGCGGCGGGGTGGCGCACGATGCGCGGCCCGACTGAGCCGGGCGCACCCGCCGGACCGGCGCACCTCGCCGCCCGCGTCGGTCGCCTCCTGCTCGCGGCAGGCGCCGACACGGAGCATGTCGCGGCCCGCATCGACGAGGTCGCCCGGTTGCTGGGCGGGCGGGCGGATCGCCTGGTGGGCACGGAAGCCATCCTGGTCGGCGTCGACGGGGCGGACGGCACGGTGATCCGCATCGGCCATCCGGTCGCATCGCTCGGTGCGGACATGGGCCGCCTCGTCGCGATCGAGGAGTGCCTAGACCGCCTGCGGGCGGGCGACGGGGATGCGGCCGCGCTTGGGCGTAGTCTGGATGCGCTGGAGGCGCACCGGGCCGGCCTGCCGGGCCCGCTGGTCATGGTGGGCGTCGCCGTCACCGCGGCATCGCTCGCCCGCTTGTTCGGCGGCGGATGGCCGGTCGTCGCGGCGGCATTCGCCGCCGTGCTCGTCGGCACCGCGCTGCGGCTGGCGCTGGCGCAGCGCGGCGCCAATCCAATCGCGACCGCCTTCCTGGTCGCCTTGGTGAGCGGCTTCGTCGCGGAAGCGGCGGTGCGGCTGTCGCCCGGTGCGTCGCCCGTCATCTGCCTGACCGCGGCGGGCATGGTGCTCGTGCCGGGGGTGCCTCTGCTCAACGGCGTGCGCGACCTGGTGGCGGGGCATGGCGGCAACGCGGTCGCGCGCTTGGTGATCGGCGCCACCACCGTGTTAGTGATCGGCTTCGCGCTGCTGCTCGTCGTGGCGGGTGCGGGCGATACTTTTCCGATCGGCGTCCCGCCCGGCACGCTGCCGCTGGGGCAGGACCTGTTGTTCGCAGCTACGGCCGCCGCGGGCTATTCGACGCTCTTCAACCTGCCGCCCCGCGCCGTCCCAGCCTGCATTGCCTGCGGGGCGGCCAGCCACGGCCTGCGCACCTTACTTGAGAGCATCGGCGTCGGCGTGGCAGCCGGTTCGCTGGTCGGCGCGCTCGCGGCCGGGCTGGTCGCGCGGGCGGCGGCCGCCCGCTTCCGCGCGCCGCCCGTCGTGTTCGCCTTTCCCGGCATCGTGGCGATGGTGCCCGGATCCTATGGCTTCCGCGCCGCGATCGGCGGCTGGCAGGTGATGACGCTCGGCGCCGCCACCCCATTCCCGCTGATCGCCGAGACGCTTTCGCTCACGATCGTCACGATGGTGGTGACGGCCGCGATCGGCGTGGGCTTGGTGGTCGCGCTCTCTCTTCCGTTTCCCTCCCGCCCTGTCCACCCAATTCAAGATTAGGAGCGTTGTCATGGCCGACCAAGATCACCCGACCGTGAAGGACGTGCCCATCGGTCTAGACGCGACCGGCAAGCGCCGCGAGTTCGACAGCATGGGGGACGTCGAAGTGCCCGCCAATCGTTACTGGGGGGCGCAGACGCAACGCTCGCTGCAGCATTTCTCGATCGGCGACGATCACATGCCCAAGTCGGTCTACCATGCCTACGGCATCGTGAAGAAGGCGGCCGCGCTGGTCAACAAAGCCGCCGGACGGCTGCCGGACTGGAAGGCGCATGCGATCGTGCGCGCCGCCGACGAAGCGATCGCGGGCAAGCTCGACGAGCATTTCCCGCTCTACGTGTGGCAGACGGGGTCAGGCACCCAGTCGAACATGAACACCAACGAGGTGCTGTCCAACCGAGCAATCCAGCTCGTCGGCGGGGAACTGGGCTCGCAACAGCCGATCGGCCCCAATGACGACGTCAACATGGGCCAATCGTCCAACGACAGCTTTCCGACCGCGATGCACATCGCCGCGGTGACGCTGATCGATGACCGGCTCATTCCCGAGCTCACCAAGCTCGCGGACACGATCCAGGGCAAGGCCGATGGCTGGATGGACGTGGTCAAGGTCGGCCGCACCCACCTGGAGGACGCGACGCCCTTGTCGGTCGGCCAGGAATGGTCGGGCTGGGCGGAGCAGTTGAAGGCTTGCGTGGGCGAGATCGAGCGCTCGCGGGGCGGGCTCTACGAGCTGGCGTTGGGCGGCACGGCGGTAGGGACCGGGCTGAACGCGCCCGAGGGCTTCTCCCGAAACGTCGCCGCCAAGATCGCCGAGCTCACGGCCAAGCCGTTCGTGACCGCGCCCAACAAGTTCATGGCGCAGGGCTCGCTCGACGCGATGGTGCGCGCGTCCGCCGCCCTGCGGGGCGCCGCGGTGGCCTTGATGAAGATCGCCAACGACATGCGCTGGCTCGCGTCGGGGCCGCGCTGCGGGCTGGGCGAACTCAAGCTGCCGGCCAACGAGCCCGGTTCCTCCATCATGCCGGGCAAGGTCAACCCGACCCAGTGCGAGGCGATGGTGATGATCGCGATCCAGGTGATCGGCGACGACACCGCCACCGCCTTCGCCGGATCGCAGGGCAACTTCGAGCTCAACGCCATGCGCCCGATCATCATCAACAACTTCCTGCATTCCGCGACCATCCTGGCCGATGGCTGCGAGAAGTTCCGGACCTATTCGGTCGAGGGGACGGAAATCAACGAGAAGCGGATCGGCGAGCTGGTGAAGAACACACTGATGCTGGTCACTGCGCTCTCCCCGGTGATCGGCTACCAGAACGCCGCGCACATCGCCGAGCGGGCCGACGCCGACGGCTCCACGCTGCGCGAGGCGGCGCTGAAATCCGGCCACGTCACGGAGGAGCAGTACGACCGGATCATCGTCCCTAAGAACATGATCGGTCACGGCGTCGCGGGCGCTTGACCGGCGCCACGACAGGCTCACGATCGGTCTGCGGCCTGTTGAAAAGAGCCGATAATCACGCCCGTTCGCTCCCTAGCTGGATAGCTGGCAGGCCGTACGCCAACGCCAGCAGCGGTTCGGGATAGACTGGAGCCGCCATGCTCGCGCGGGCAGCGAACATGGCATACCATTCCTCGAGCGCGCCGCAGCCCTCCGGCAGCGGCACGCCGTAGAAGCGATCGGCGAACTGGATCGTCGCGCCTGCAACGCAGTCCGCGATCGTGACGCGCGCGCCGGCAAGGAAGGGACCCGGAGCTCCCGCCGCCAGCCGATCGAGCAGTCGCAGCCGGTCGGCATAGACGTCGGCCGCGACGGCGGCAGCCGCGCGGCTCTGGGTAACCCGCCCAGCGAATAGCGGGCTCGCATTGCGGCACCAGACGGCGAGGTGGGTCGCTGCCTCGTCTATGACAGCCACCAATTCGCGTGTCCTCGCGCGCGCGGCCGCGTCGGCCCCGATCATGTCCGGGTCGGGAAAGCGTTCCTCCAGATATTCAAGAATGGCGATGGAGGTGCGGATCAGCGTGCTGTCGCCGACATCCAGGATCGGCACCGTGCCGTGCGGGCTGAGCTGAAGAAGCTCGGGCGGGGGCCAAGCTGCAAGCGCGTCGAAGGAGACCCGCTCGATCCCGTCGATTCCCTTCTCGGCCAGGTAAACAGCGATGCGGCGCGGGTAGAGGCCCCAAGCCAGTTCATAAAGCTTCATCGCAATGCCTTGCTCATTCAGCCACGGGGGCGAACACCAGTGACTGGTGGAGCGAGATGCCGGCGGTGACGCCGTCCGCCGCGGCCCAGCTCGCATTGTGGGGCACGCGCGCAGCATCGCCGGCGGCGTAGATGCGGGGCACGGTGGTCAGCTTGGCGGCGTCGGTGCGGATCACGGGGCCGAACGGACCGTCGTCCAGCCCGCAGCCGAGCCGTTCGGCGATCGGGCTGTTGAGCCGGGTCGGCGGCGCCAGGAACAACGCGTCGACCGCGACCTCGCGACCATCCTCCAGCATCACCGACAATAGCGCGTGCCCTTCGCCCCGCAGCGCGCGGACAGGAGCACGCTCGATCGCGACCCCACGGCGCGTGAGGAGGGCCTGCGTCGTTTCATCGGGAAGGTCGCGACCGTCGAGGAAGAAGGTAGTCGGGCCCCAATCGGCGATCAACGCCGCTTGATGCGGTGACATCGGCAGCGTCGCCAGCACGCCCAGCGCGTGCCCACGAAGCTCGTAGCCGTGGCAATAGGGGCAATGCAGCACGCTCGCACCCCAGCGTTCCGCGAGACCAGGCAGGTCGGGCAGAAGATCGGTGATGCCGAACGCCAGCACCAGCCTCGCCGCTGCAACCGTCCCGCCACCGACAAGCGCCACCTCGAACCCGCCGGGCACCGCGCGGGCATCGACCGCCTCGCCCGCGATCCATTGCACGCCCGGATAGGCCGCGACTTGCGATCCCGCGTCCGCCAGCATCTTAGCCGGCGCAGCGCCGTCCTGGCCGAAGAAGCCGTGCGATGCGGCGGCGAAGCGGTTGCGGGGCTGGCCGGCGTCGATCACGCACACCGACCGGCGCGCCCGCGCGATCTGCATCGCGGCGGAAAGGCCGGCATAGCTGCCGCCGACGATTACCGCGTCATGCCGCATGGGCGGCCCCCACGTCGATCGAGTCGAACGACTTGCCGCCGGCCACCATGCGGGCGTGGAAGTCGGCGGACAGCTCCGCCAGTGTCACCCGTGCGAACCGGTCGAGCAGCACCGTCTCGGCATCGCGCAGCGCCTGCCCGAGCGTCGCGTTCACCGCCTCCTCGACCAGGCATCCGGGCATGTCGCTGCGGTGGCCGATCGCGAACAGCCCGGGGCTGCCCAGCGCGCGGTACACGTCGGCCAGCGTGATCGCGGCAAGATCGCGCTCGATCGTCCAGCCGCCGCCATGCCCCTTGCCCGAGCGCACCAGCCCCGCGTCGCGCAGGCCCGCCATGATGCGGCGGATGACGACTGCGTTGGTGCCCATCGCCCTGGCCATCGTCTCGGAAGTGAGCGGACGGCGCACCTCCGCCATATGGAGCATGACGTGCAGCACGCCGGACAATCTGCCATCCCGTTTCATGCAACTCCGTTTAGTGCATGACTAGTACGGGATCAACCCGTCAGGGGGCGGCAGGCACTGGCGGGCGGGCTTTGGGAGCGAGCCACACCACGGCGGCCGCGATCAGCAGGGCGATCGCCAGCAGCAGGTAGACGTGGTTGGTCGCCAGCATCACGCCCTCGGACTGCACGACCGCGTCGGCATGGTGGATCGCTTGGTCGGGGGTAAGTCCGGCGGCGATGCCGTCCCCGATCGCACGATCCTGCCGGAACCCGTCGAGGATCGCGACGCGGCCGCGCGCGGTGCCGTCCGCCCACAAGGTCGTCACGATCGAGGCGGCGAACGCCACCGCGGTGGTGCGCGAGAAGGCCATCATCCCCGCCCCCGCCGGCACCTGCGCGGGCGGCAGGCTGCCGAGGATCGTCGAGAAGATTGGGATGATGAAGAAGGCCAGCCCAAACCCGAACGCCAGGTGCGTCGCCATGATGTCGACGAACGGCACGTTCGAGGCGAACTGCCCGCGCCACACCATCGCGGCGGCCATCGCCAGCGCGCCGAACGAGATCAGCAGCCGCTTGTCAATTCGACCCATCAGCCGCTGGATCAGCGGCGACAGCCCGGTGATGACCGCGCCGGCGAAGCACACCGCGAGCGCCGCGCGGATCGGCGTGTACCCTAGCGACATCTGCATCCACAGCGGCGACAGCACCACCGAGGCGGAGAACGCCCCCTGCCCCAGGCACAGGGTGACGACCAGCATGGTGTAGCCGCGATGGCGGAACACGGTCAGGTCGACGATCGGCTGCCGCTCGGTCAGCTCCCAGATCAGGAACAGGACGAAGCCGAGCCCCGCCGCCAGCGCGCAGCCGACGATGAACGGCGAGCCGAACCAGTCCAGCTCCTGGCCGCGGTCGAGCAGGATCTGGAGCGCGCCGACCCACAGCACCAGCAGCCCCAGACCCACGCCGTCGATCGGCTGGCGAGCGACGGGCGCGTCGCGGCCGCGCAGCAGCCGCCAGCTGAGGAAGGCGCAAGCCAGCGCGAAGGGCACGTTGACGAAGAAGATCCACGGCCACGAGAATTGCTCGCAAAGCACGCCACCGAGCAGCGGCGCGGCGACGGGGCCGATCGAGGCGCCGAGCGTCCACACCGTGCCCGCGAACGCCGCTTTGTGCTTGGGGAAGATACCGAGCAGCAGCGTTTGGGAGAGCGGCACCATCGGGCCGCCCGCCACGCCTTGCAGCACGCGCAGGAACACCAGCATGTAGAAGGAACTCGCCAGCCCGCACAGCGCCGAGCAGATCCCGAACGCCGCCATCGCCACGCAGAACACCCGCACCTGGCCGAAGCTGCGCGCCAGCCAGCCGGTCAGGGGGACGGTGATCGCCTCGGCGATGCTGTAGGAGGTGATGACCCAGGTGCCCTGATTGGGTGCCACCGCCAAGCCGCCCGCGATGTTGGGGATCGACACGTTGGCGATGTTCATGTCGAGGATGGCCATCAGGTTGCCGAAGGCCAGCACGATCGCGCCGAGCCACAGGGCGGTGCCCGACAGCGGCGGCGGCCCGGCCAGTACGGCGTTGGCGGGCGCGCTCATCGTGCCGCCACCTGTTCGGGGGCGGCGTCGAGCGCGATGTCGACGCTCATCGACAGGCCAACCCGCAGCGGATGCCGGCGGACCTCGCCCGCGTCGAGCGCGATCCGTACCGGCACGCGCTGCACCACCTTGATCCAGTTGCCCGTCGCGTTCTGCGCCGGGATCGCCGCAAACGCCGCGCCGCTGCCGCCACCGATGCCGACGACGCGACCGTGATAGACGACGCCGTCGCCATATTGGTCGGCCGAGAGCATGACCGGCAGGCCAGGCCGTACCCGCTCCAGCTGCACCTCCTTGAAGTTCGCGTCGACATAGACCTGGGTGAGCGGCACGATCGTCATCAGCTCTGTGCCAATCGCGACCCGCTGCCCGACCTGGACCCGGCGGCGCGCGACCATGCCGTCGACCGAAGCCCGGATCACGGTGCGCTGAAGCGCCAGCCGGGCGGTACCGAGCGCGGCGGCAGCGGCGGCGACCTCGGGATTGTCGTCGAGGCGTGCCCCGCTGGTCAGCGTCAGTCCCTGCTCGTGGCGACCCCGCGCCGCATCGCGGTCGGCGCGCGCCTGCACCAGCGCCGCCTGCGCCGCAGCACGAGAGGCGACCGCGGCGTCATACGCCCCCTTCGCCGTCGTCAGCTCCTGTCCCGAGACGTCGCCGGCCGGGGCCAGGGCCCGTCGACGCTGAAGGTCGACGCCGGTCCGCGCGACCTCGCTGCCCGCCGCGGCGAGTTGAGCCTGCGCGCGCAACACCGCCGCGTCGCCGGCGGCGAGGCCGGCGCGCGTCGTGTCGTCGCTCGCCATGTAGCCGCGCACCCGGCGCACGGCGCGGTCGTAGTCGGCGCTCGCCTGCCCGACGGCGAGGCGTGCGTCGGCGGGATCGATCCGCACCAGCACGTCGCCGCGCCGCACCATCTGCGTGTCGTGGACCGCCACGTCGATCACGGCGCCCGCGACCAGCGGGGTGACGGAGGCAAGGTCGGCACCGACATAGGCGTCGTCGGTAGTGACGTGGTGGACGCCGACCAGCACATGCCACGCCAGCCAGACCACGGCGCCGACCGCGATCACGACGCCGAATACCCGTAGCAGCCGCGCCCGCGGCCAGCGCGGCGGCGGCGCCTCGGTCGCGGCGGGGGCATTGGGAGCGACGGCGGCTCCCGGGGCGGTAGTGGCATCAGCCATGGGTCGTTCCTTCGGAAGTGGGCGCCCCCGGCGCGGCGAAGCCGCCGCCGAGGACGCGGATAAGATCGATGTCGAGGGCGAGGCGCTGCGCGGACAGGTCGGCGACCTCGCGCCGGCGGGCGACGAGGCCGTTCTCGGCGGTCAGCACCTCGAGATGCGAGGCGAGGCCGCCGGCGTAGCGGCGACGCATCCCGGCATAGGCCGCGTCCGCCGACGCCGCCGCGCGCTGCGCCGCGTCGACCTGGACTGCGAGCGCACGCTGCGCGGCGAGGACGTCCGCCACGTCGCGCAACGCCGCCGCCAGCAGCGCGTCATAGTCGGCGACCGCCTCGTCATAGCCGGCGACCGCGCCGCCCAGTCGCGCGCGCAGCCGTCCGCCCTGGAAGATCGGCAGGCTGATCGCCGGGCCGGCAGAGCCGGCCAGCGCGTCGCGGGTGAACAGGTCGGCCAGGCCGAACGATTGCACCCCGGCGAGCGCGACGAGGTTGATGTTGGGATAAAAGTCGCGCCGGGCGACGGTCACCCGCTTGTCGGCCGCTTCCACGCGCATCCGTGCCGCAGCCAGGTCGGGCCGGCGTCCGACCAATGCTAGCGGCAGGTCGGCAGGCAGCGCGATCGCTTGTGGACCGTCGGCGACGGGTGCGGTGATCGCGAGGCCACGGTCGGGGCCGGCGCCGAGCAGCGCCGCGATTTGGTGACGGGTGACCGCGATCTGTCGGTCGATGGCGGCGATCTCCCCCTCGCTCACCGGCACGTAAGTCGCTTCCTGGTTCCGCTCTGGAGCGGTGGCGAGCCCCTGCGCCAGCCGGCGGGACAACAGCGCCAGCGTGTCGCGGCGTACGGTGAGCGCGTCCTCGGCGGTACGGCGGAGGTGGAACAGCCGGTTCAGCTCGGCATAGCTCGACGCCACCGCGGTCGACAGGAACAGGCGCGCCGCCGCTGCATCGAGCCGCGCGGCCTCCGCCTCCGACCGCGCGGCGGCGATCGCCGCCCGGTTCCGCCCGAAGAAGTCGAGCGTCCACGACAGGTCGAGCCCCAGCCGCCCCTGGCTGTGGATGCCGCGCGGTAGATAGGATTTGATGTCGTCGGGATAGCCCTGGTTGCGGGTGACGCGCACGCCTTGCGCTTCCGCCTCCGCGGACAGTTGCGGCCTGCTGTCCGCCGCCTGCTCGCGGGCTGCCGCGCTGGCGCCACGGGCACGGGCGTCGGCCTGCCGCAGCGTCGGGGCGCCGGCAAGCGCCTCGGCCTCCAGCGCGTTCAATTGGGGGTCACCGAACGCGCGCCACCACTCCGCCATCGGCCACGGCGCGGAGGGCGCAGCGAGACTTCGCTCGGTCGCCAGAGCATTCGCCGAGATGGGAACGCGACGCTCCCCCAGCTGCGGCGCGCAGCCGGCGAGCAGAGCGGCTGCCGTCGTGCAGGCAAGAAGCGCCCGGCCGGACGCTGAAGCCCGAACAGCCGGCAGATCCGATCTTTGGGTAAGCGAAGGAAGGAGGGCCATGTCGATCTTCTCGTGACGGGATGGCGGCCCCATCGCGGAGCCGACCGAACGCCATGAAAATACGACGGCTTCGTCGCGTTCGCTAATCGCATTCGCGACAGGTGGCTCGGCGGAGCGTTGCCACCCTGGATACTCTCGTCAAATCGCAGGCCAGCGGCCACGCGCCAGCTTGTACCGACGGCGACTATTCAGGTTATGGCGAGCGCGGCCGCATCGGCTTTCAGGCCGCCATCCGCTCCAGGTAGGCGCAGAACATGTCGGCCATCGCATCGGCGAAGGTCTCGATCTCGGTCACCGTGCGCGGTCGCTCGGAAAAGCTCTTGCCCACCTGGCTCATGGTCGATTGGATCAGGCCCGCCGCAAGGCTGCGCTCCGCCGGGGCAATGTCGGGAAGCACCTCCGCCATGAAGCCGTGCATCACCGCGTCCGCCGTCGCCCTGGCGGCAGCGGCTTCGGGCGCGTCGCGGTAGAGCGGCGCGGCGTCGTCCAGTGCCATCCGGACGTTCGCCTCATCATATTCCGAAAGGACGAACGCCTGGACGAGCTGTCGCAGGCGCTCGAACGGCGGACGCGTCCGATCCTCCAGGATCCGCTTCAGCAGCCCCGTCGTTTCCGCCCATTCGTCGCTTTGCAGGCGGAACAGGATCGACGCCTTGTTCGGGAAGTATTGGTAGATCGAGCCGACGCTGACGCCGGCGCGCTCGGCGACTCGCGCGGTGGTGAAGCGGGCGGCGCCTTCGCTCTGCAAAACCTGAACAGCGGCGTCCAGAACCGCCGCGACCAACCCGGTGGCGCGAGCCTGTTTGGGCTCCTTGCGCGTGGTGATCCTGGGGGTTGCCTTGCCGACCATCGAACGTCTCCGAAATGCGATTAGCGAACCTGACGGGTCAGTCGTATTTTAGATCCATCCAATCGGGCCGCAACCCTGCCGCCCGCACCCAGGACTTTCGGAGACGCATCGTGAAGATGACCGGCAACACCATCCTCGTCACCGGCGGGACCAGCGGCATCGGCCGCGGGCTGGCCGAGGCCTTTCATGTGCGCGGCAACACGGTGATCGTCACCGGCCGCCGGCAGGAACTGATCGACGAGGTCGTGGACCGAACGCCCGGCATTGTCGGGCTGCGGCTCGACCTCGACGATCCCGCCTCGCTCCCGACACTGAAAGAGGAAGTGCTGGCGCGCTTTCCAACGCTCGACACGGTGTTCGCCAACGCCGGCATCTCGGGCAAGGAAGACCTGACCGCCGACGATTGGGACGCGGCCTTCGCCGAACGGCTGGTCGAGACCAACATCAACGCCACCCTGCGTACCATCGCGACGTTCCTGCCGCACCTGCGCCGGCAGCAGGCGGCGACGCTGATGGTCACCGGCTCCAAGCTCGCCTTCCTGCCGTCCTCGGCCTTCCCGACCTACTGCGCGACCAAGGCGTTCCTGCATTCCTGGCTACAGTCGCTGCGCCACCAGATGCGCCATACCGGGCTGGAGGTGCTGGAGCTGCTACCGCCCTATGTCGCGACCAAGCTGACCGGTGCGGCGCAGCTGGACGATCCACGCGCCCTGCCGCTCGATGCCTTCGTGGACGAGGTGATGGCGCTGCTCGGGGCCGGAGACCACCCGCATGGCGAGGTGCTGGTCGAACGTGCCCGGAGCGACCGCTACGCGGAGCGCGAGAGCCGCTACGACGCGGCGTTCGCCCTCGTCAATCCCGCCTGACGGCTGCCCCCTATTTTAATTCCGGACCTATTTTAGGAGCATCCCATGCGTGTCTTCCTGACCGGTGCGACCGGCTTCATCGGCTCGCACATCATCCCCGAGCTGATCGGTGCGGGCCATCAGGTGCTCGGCCTGACCCGCTCCGACGCAGGGGCGGAGGCGCTGGCCGCGGCCGGCGCCGAGGCGCATCGCGGCGACATCGAAGATCTGGCGAGCCTGACGCGCGGCGCCGCCGCGTGCGACGGCGTGATCCATACCGCGTTCGATCACGACTTCGCGAACTTCGTCGCCAATTGCCAGAAGGACGCCCGCGCGATCGAGGCGCTCGGCGCCGGCCTCCAAGGCACGAGCAAGCCGTTCGTCATCACGTCTAGCACCGCCATGGGGTCGGCGGCGCCCGTCGCTTGGGCGTCGGAGGACGTGTTCAACCCCGAGAGCCCCAATCCCCGCGTCGCCTCCGAACTAGCCGGGCAAGCCCTGCTCGACCAGGGCGTCCACGTCGTGGTGATCCGCAACGCGCAGATCCACGACACGCGCAAGCAGGGCCTGGTCACCAGCGCGATCGAGCTTGCCCGCGCCAAGGGCGTTTCCGCCTATGTCGGCGAAGGCACCAATGCCTGGTCGGCGGCCCACATCGCCGACACCGCCCGCCTCTACCGGCTGGCATTGGAGCGGGGCGAGGCGGGGGCACGCTACCACGCCGTCGCTGAGAGCGCGATCGAGTTCCAGGCGATCGCGGAGACGATCGGCGACACCTTTGGCTTGGCCGTGACGTCGATCGGCGCCGAGGAGGCGGGCGCGCATTTCGGATGGCTGGCCGCCTTCGTGACGAAGGATATGTCGGCCGATAACGCGCTGACGCGGGAGCGCCTAAACTGGGATCCCGTGGGACCGACGCTCCTTGCCGATATTCACGACATGGCGGCCGAGGGCTGAGCCCTCGCGAACGCCGCACCGCCCCGCGCCACGCACGATCAGTTACCGCACCTTTGATGGAACCGACCATGAACACGCTGCTCAGCGCACCCGTCGCCCCGCTGCTCGACCGCCTCTTCGCAGAGGCGGAGGCGGCGTCGCCCTCGACCACGCCGTCGGTCGCCGATTATTGGAACGGCCTGACCGGCGACGACAAGGCGCGGCTGGTGCGCAGCCGAACCGAGTATCTCGACTTCTACGGGCGCATGAAGGACATTCCGCTGGCTGTCTCACGCAAGACGGGCACGCTGCTCTACATGCTCGCGCGCAACGCAGGCGCGCGTTCGATCGTCGAGTTCGGCACGTCCTTCGGGCTGTCGACGATCTTCTTCGCATCGGCGCTCCGCGACAATGGCGGCGGCCAGATCGTGACGAGCGAGTTCGAGCCGTCGAAGGTCACCCGTGCAAAGGCACATCTGGCCGAAGCCGGGCTCGCCGATCTTGTCGAGTTCCGCGAAGGCGACGCGTTGCAGACGCTCGCGACCGACCTGCCCGAGCGGGTCGACCTGCTGCTGCTCGACGGCGCCAAGGCGCTGTACCCGGACGTGCTGGATCTGGTGGAGAGCCGCCTGCGCCCGGGGGCGCTGGTGATCGCTGACAATGCCGATTTCTGCCCGCCCTATCTGGAGCGCGTGCGGTCGGGCGGCGGCTACCTGTCGGTGCCGTTCGGCGACGATGTCGAGGTGTCGATGCGCCTTGGCTGAACGCCTAGTGCGTTCGGGTCGGGCCAACGAGCCACTGCTCGGGGGCACCATCTAAAAGGAAAGCAGCATGGGCGTCCTGAAGCTGTTACGCACCCATATTGAAGGGCCCCCGGTCGAACGTGTCCGCCAGGAGCCGAAGGTCCGCTCGCTCACCGTAAGGCGAATCGAACGCGTCACCCCGAGAATGCTTCGGATCACCCTCGGCGGCGACGATCTCGCCGACTTCGGGAGCCGCGCCTTCGACGATCACGTCAAGCTCCTTGTACCGGGCGGCGAGCGCCGCGACTACACACCCCGGCGGTTCGACGGCGTCGCCCGGACGCTGACGCTGGACTTCGCGCTTCATGACGCCGGTCCAGCGACGGAGTGGGCACTGTCCGCCAGGCCCGGCGATGTCATCCAGGTCGCCGGACCGAAAGGTTCGTCGATCATCTCGCCCGACGTTCGGCGCTGGGTCCTGATCGGCGATGAGACGGCGCTTCCCGCGATCGGCCGACGCATCGAGGAGGCCGACGCGACCGCGCGCATCACCAGCATCGTCGCGGTGAGCGGCCCGTCGGAAGAGCAGACCTTCGCCTGCCTGGCCAAATTAGACGCCCGCTGGGTGCATCGGCCGCTCACGGCCGCCGGCGATCCGTCCGCCCTGATCGATGCGGTCCGCGCGATCGATCTGGCCCCGGAGAGCTTCGTCTGGATCGCGGCTGAGGCACGGGTCGCACGGGGGGTGCGCGACGTGGTGGTTGACGAACGTGGCCATTCGCGCGGCTGGACGAAAGCGGGCGGCTACTGGGTCATAGGCCGCGCCGACGCGCACGAGCGGATCGGCTGACGCGATGGAGCAGCGGAGCTGAGCATATGGGGAACGACACCGCCACGATTGTGTCCGCGGCGGCAACAGCGGTCTATGCCGCAGTGTCTGCGGTCAGCCTGTTTCTGCTTTCGCGTCAGATCGGCGACGCGCGACGGTTCGGCGCGGCCCCGGCGCTGCATGCCCTCCTCAAGGAGCTTGAGGAACACATGGCGACGCTGCGGCGTGCGCCCGCCGACGATAACGGCGCGGATCGAGAGGCCGTGGTGCGCTTCCTGGAGTTTTTCGAGCGCGTCGAGCATCTATGCAGAGCCAGAGTACTTCCCACCGACGTTCTCGCTAACGCCCTCGGACCCGTCCTTACCGCGTACCTCACCGACCCACGGTTCCGACATGTCATCGATGAGGATCCGCAGCAGCACGCGGAGGTACTATCCCTTGCTCATCGCCTGGCTCCGTTCTGGAAGAGCCCAGGCGGCCGGTCCTCCCTCGGTGCATCGTCACGCTGAGTTCAGATACCTCAAGCCCTAGTGGGACTCAGCGGTTGACGTCGACGACGACGCGCCCTCGCACTTGGCCCGCTATGAGGAGGCCGGCCGTGGCCACGGCCTCCGTCAGGCCGATTTCGGCGGTGATGGAATCAAGCTTGGCGGGGTCGAGGTCTCGGACCAGTCGGTTCCAGGCGTCGATCCGCTCAGGGCGGGGGCACATCACGCTGTCGATGCCGATCAAGCTGACGCCGCGCAGGATGAATGGGGCGACGCTCGCCGGCAGGTCCATGCCCTGGGCCAGCCCGCAGGCGGTGACGACGCCGCGGTATTGCGTGGCGGCGCAGACATTCGCAAGGGTGTGGCTGCCGGCCACATCGACGGCGCCGGCCCAGCGCTCCCGCGTTAGCGGCTTGCCCGGCTCCGAGAAGGCCGCCCGGTCCAGTACCTCGCTGGCGCCGAGGCCGCGCAGGTAGTCCGCCTCCTCGGGGCGTCCACTCACGGCCGCGACTGTGTAGCCGAGGCGCGACAGCAGGGCGACCGCCGTGCTGCCGACGCCACCCGCTGCGCCGGTGACGACCACCTCGCCCTTGTCGGGGCTCACACCGTGGCGCTCCAGCGCCATCACGCACAACATTGCGGTGTAGCCGGCCGTGCCGATCGCCATCGCTTGACGCGGGGTGAAACCCTCCGGCAGCGGTACGAGCCAGTCGCCCCGAAGCCGCGCCACCTGCGCCAGTCCGCCCCAATGGGTCTCGCCGACGCCCCAGCCATTAAGGACGACACGGTCCCCTGCCCGGTAATCGGGATGGCGGGAGTCGCGCACCGTGCCCGCGATGTCGATGCCCGGCACCATCGGGAACTTGCGCACTACCGGTCCCTTGTCGGTGATCGCCAGGCCGTCCTTGTAGTTCAGCGTCGAGTAGGCGACGTCCACGGTCACGTCGCCCTCGGGCAGTTGCGCTTCGTCGAGCTCGCGCAAGGTGGCGCGAGTCCCGGCCTCGTCCTTCTCGATCACGATAGCCTTGAACATGGGCGGCTCTCCGGGGTGGGCGCTCACCGCGCCAGCGAGGTCAGGAATAGAGTGGCGAAGAAGTCGAGAGGCTCCGGGCTGCGCTCGAGTTTGGCGCGCAGAGCGGCGCCCTGCCAGCCGATCCAGAAGAAGGCGGCGCGCGTCCTGCAATCAGCCCCGCCGCGATCTCGCCGGCCTCTTGCGCCTCGTGCAGGCAGCGTTCCGCCCGAGCCTGCCAATCGAGTAGGACGCCGCACAGGCGCTCGCTAAACGGTTCCGGCGGGACGCTCATCTCCTGGCCGAGATTGTCGACGACGCTGCCGCGGCGGAACGCATGACGCGTCATGCCGACCTTAGCATCGGCTACGAATGGTTCGAGGCGCTGGAGCGGGGTCTTGCTGAGATCAGGAGACAGCGATCGAGCTTGCGGGCGAAATCGTCCGCGTATGCGTCGATCAACGGGGCGCCGAAGGCATCCTTGCTCGGGAAGTAGTGGTAGAATAACCCCTTCCGCAGGCTGGCGCTGCGCAGCACCCCTTCCAGGCCCGTCACCGAGTAGCCTTCCTCCGACAATAAGGCGACGCCGACCCGGATCACGGCATCCCGCGACGTACCGTAGGCCGCCTCCGGTGGGGGTCGGGCGGCCTCTCTTGCGGCTGAGAACAAAAAAGGCCGATTCAACCGCCATGATTTAGAAATAGACCGGTTGGCTATTCATCGCAATGGAGATTGGAAATGACGATCTGACGGCGTCTCGCGCCGTTCCAGAGCTGGTCGCCCCTCCATGTGGTCGATTGAATTGCGCATTCCGAGCCGATGCGGAGCTTGAGCTATCATCGCTGCTTCGCATCACCGCCGCGTTGGTGTTGACGTTCGTGCCCGATCCCATCCGCGTCTTCGCAACCGGCGAGATCGTGTTCACGACGATCCCGTGCGGCTGTCCTTCGTGAGCCAGCACCTTGACGATCCCGAGCGCCGCCATCTTCGCCGCAGCGTAGGCAGCAAGGCCGGGCTGGGAGTACTCGGGATACAGCGCCCGGTCGGACGTGGTGAGCAAGATGCAGCCGTATTCCGCCGCCTTCATCGACCGCCAAGCTGCCTGTGCCAGCCAGAGCGGCGCCTTGGCGGCGACCGCCATTATGTCGTCTAACGTCTCGTCGAGGATGTCGGCGACGTCTTGGTAACCGACCCAACCCGCGTTGTGGATGATAATGTCCCCGGCAAGGGCGAGGAACGGCGCCACGACGGCCGTGTCGCCGTCGACCGGCGCAACACACGCTGGTGCTCCGACCCGCTGGAGATCGGCTCCGACAACGGCGAGAAGGTACGCGTCGCCTTCGCGCTCGACTGCTGCGACCGGGAAGCCATGGGGCACGTCGCCACAACCGGCGGCATCACTGCCGAGGACGTTCGCGACCGGATGGTCGCCACCGTCGAGCATCGCTTCGGACCCGTGAAGCGCCTGGCCGAGCCGATTGAGTGGCTCATCGACAACGGCAGTCCCTATGTCGCTGGCGACACCAGACGCTTCGCTCGCGACATCGGCCTCTTGCCCCGCACAACCCCGGTCAGCCGCCCGCTGTCAAACGGCATGGCGGAGGCCTTCGTCCGCACCCTCAAGCGCGACTATGTCCGCGTAAACCCGACGCCCGACGCACGCACCGTCATGGAGCAGCTGCCCGCCTGGCGGAGGCCTTCGTCCGCACCCTCAAGCGCGACTATGTCCGCGTAAACCCGACGCCCGACGCACGCACCGTCATGGAGCAGCTGCCCGCCTGGCTGACCCACTACAACCAGGTCTACCCGCACAAAGCGCTGGGCTACCGTTCGCCCCGCGAGTACATCATGCAAACCCGCGAGGCCTCGTCAGGCATTTAGGAGGCAACGACACTTGCCGCCGAACGGTTTAACCGAAATAAGTGGCCCGAGGTTGGCGCGAACGCTCGCAAACCGACCTCGCCTACCTAAAAAAGGTCGCCGCCATCGGATAGCCAGCTCGTTGGCGGCAGCAATGAGCGAGCCTGTGGGCCGATTCCGGTTACGCTTGGCTACTCTCGTCTACAGGGGCGTTGGAATGATGTTTTTAAGAGTAGGGGTTATGGTTCTGTCGGCCTTCGTTGCTTCCGGAGTGGTGACGGCAGCGCCACGGCCTTTCGTGCCGGCCGACTTGTTCCTGCTGCAGCATGCGGGCGACGTGCGCATCAGCCCTGAGGGAAACCATGTCGCCTACGTCAGAGCGAGCGCTGATATTGCGATCGACGGAAGTCGAACCGATGTTTGGATCATCGACGTTGCGAACGGTCATCAGCACCTGATGGCGCGATCTGCGGCAATGCCGCGTTGGTCACCCGACGGCCGCACGCTGGCGTATGTCGCTGGCGGTACGCACGTCGTCCTGCAACAGATCGCCGGCGGAATGCCTGTTCGCTTCGACGCCTCCGGCGGAGCCAACACCCTTCGATGGTCACCTGATGGAAGGAAGCTCGCCTATACCGCCTTTGTCGCCGAACCCGCCACGACATATACGGCGCCGGTGGAGAAGCCTGCTGCCGCGACCTGGGCGGCAGTGCCTCGGATCATCACCGGCGCACCCTATCAGCAGGACGGTCAGTCCGAGTTTGCTAGTGGACACGTCCAGCTATTCGTCATCGCAGCGGACGGATCGGGCCGCCGACAGCTTACCTCGGCTGCTACGGACGTCGACGGGGAGCCGACATGGACCCCCGATAGCCGTGCCCTCATCTATTCCGCCCAGCCTGTCGACTTCCGCCAGCATATCTATACCAGGGCCCGGCTTTTTCAGATCGCTGCGAGTGGCGGTGAGGCGCACGCGATTTCACCCCAGGACATCGGTGCGCGATCACCGACGATCTCGCCAGACGGACGGACCATCGCGTTCGTCGGCGCCCGGCGGACAGGCCGAGACTATGAGCCGAGCGCGATCTACCTGATGCAACCGGGCGGCCGAAATGTCCGTCCGCTTACCCGCCGCCTCGAAACTGAGATGAGTGCGCCGACCTTCTCCGCGGATGGGCGATCGTTGTTTGTGGTACATCCAGACCGGGGCACGACGGTGCTGACGCGCTTTGATCTGGACGGTACGCCGCATGTCGCCGTCCGCAGCGTTGGTGGTGATACAGGCTTCAGCGTCGCGGACGATGGTACTATCGCCTTTCCGAGCGGCACCTTCGAGCATCCCGCCGATGTTTCGACTACATCGCCCGGCGGTCGCGAGCGGCCTCTGACCTCACTCAACGACGCGCTGCTACGCGACCGCCGGCTGGCGACGATCAGGCCCCTCCCCTTCCGCTCCGCGCTCGATGGAGCCGAGATCGGAGCGTGGCTCGTCTGCCCGCCCGATCGGGCCTGTCGCAACCTACCGCTGATCCTCATGATTCACGGCGGTCCTTACGGTTACGATGATCCGTCTTGGAACAGCGAAGACCAGTTGCTTGCTGCCCATGGGTACGCGGTCCTGCACGTCAATTATCGAGGCTCGCTTGGCTATGGGTTCACATTCGCGGACCGGATCGCACGAGATTACCCAAATCCTTCCTATGTCGATCTTATGTCGGGCGTGGACGCGGCAGTCGCGGCCGGTATTGCGGATCGCACACGCCTATTCGTAGCCGGTGGTTCGGCCGGCGGAATGCTTGCTGCCTGGACCATCGGTCGCACGAACCGTTTCAAAGCCGCTGCGGTGGTCAAGCCAGTCATAAACGAAGTCAGCGACGCGCTCGTAACGGATCAGTTCGCGAACCTCGGCGACGCGGTCGGTGTTCTGCCGTGGAGCGATCCGATGGCCTATTGGCGTCGTTCACCGCTGTCTCTCGTCGGTAACGTCGCTACACCGACACTTGTGATGGTCGGCCAGGAAGACCATCGCACCCCGATCGGCGAAGCGCAGCAATTCTTCAACGCGCTGCAGCTGCGGGGGGTCGCCTCGCAGCTCGTCGTGTTTCCTGACGCTGGACACTCCTCAATTTATGGCACGCCCTCGCGGCTGATCGCGGGTGTTGCCCTGCAACTCGATTGGTTTGCGCGTCACGGCGGCCAACCGGCGGCATCGGCGGTGGCCACGCCGTGATCTCACCTCCTAATCGATCCCCTGACTGAAGTTCCATTTCCCCCGCACATAGAACACCACGGATTGGAGTATTCATGCGCTTGCTCGCCACCGTTCTTGCCCTACCCCTGCTCGCTGCGTCGCCGATCTCGACGCTGCAGCTGGAGCTTCCGGCCGACATGTCGCCGGATGCGAGCGGACGCCTCCTCGTGTTCGTAGAGCCTGCGACGGTCACGACCGCCACGCATGCTGCCGTCGACATCGGAATGCCCGATGCTCCGAACGTCTCCGTCGCATCCATGGGAATCGCCCGCGCCAGCAGGCGCACCGTTACGATCGAACCGAACGCGCCTGCCTACCCCACCCCGTTCGGCGAATTGCCTGCTGGCTCCTATCGACTGCAGGCAGTGCTCGATCGCAACGATGACTATGCCTATAGTGGGCGTGGGCCAGGCGATCTCCTTTCGAAGGTCATCACGGTCGATCTACCGCTCCGCCGGGACATGACAATACCCCTTGATGATGTGGTGCCGCCTGCTCCTGGGCAATTCGAGACGGTCGGGCTTCCTCCCGCTGCAGCGGCGCAGATCGCCGCCAGTCGCGCCCACCTCAACGATGAACTCATTGCAAGTACGGCGCTGACGCGCTTTCATCATTCGCCACAGGCGGTCAGGGCTTGGGTGTTGACGCCGCCCGGCTATGATCCGGCTGGCCGGGTTACCTATCCAACCGTCTATACTGCCGGCGGTTTTGGAACCGACCATCGCCAGGACGGCCAGCAACTGTCCAAGATTTGGCATCTCATGGAAACAGGTGCGATACGACCGATGATCTGGGTGGCGCTCGACTATGCCACATCCGTTGGTACGACCGAGTTCGCGAACAGCGCAAACAACGGACCCTGGGGCGATGCCCTGGTTCGCGATGTCATCCCCGCGTTGGAGCGCCGCTATCGCATGGATGCGCGGCCGAGTGGCCGGTTTCTTACCGGCCATAGTTCGGGTGGTTGGTTCGCGCTCTGGACGATGGTGACCTACCCGACCCTATTCGGTGGCTGCTGGTCGACCTCGCCCGATCCAGTCGACTTCACCGACTTTCTAGGCGTCGATCTTTCCGTGGCCAACGCCAACATGTTCCGGTCTGCCAATGGCACGCCGCGTCCGCTTGAACGAGATGGTGGTGAGGTGCGCCAGACGATCGAGGGGGAGACAAAGCTGGAGGAGGTGCTCGCTCGCGATGGCAACGGCGGCCAGCTACGCTCCTTTGAGTGGGCCTTCTCGCCGCGCGGACCAGACGGTCAGCCCAAGCGACTGTTTAACCGGCACACTGGCGTCGTCGATCCGGTGGTCGCAGCCTATTGGCGCGAACATTACGATATCGCGCACAAGGTTGAAGCAGATTGGCCGAGTCTTCGTCATGGCCTCGACAGCAAGGTACATGTGCGGGTCGGCGCGGAGGACTCCTTCTATCTCGACGGCGCGGTGCGCCGACTGGACGCCGCCTTTCGCAAGGTCGGAGGTCATGCCGTTTTCAACTACGTAACGGGTGCCTCGCATAGCATGGCGCAGGTCTATGCGGAGCCCGGCGATCGTAATGCCTACTGGAAGACGATGTCGCGAGAAATGGATGCGATCGCAAGACCGATGTCGGCATCCAGCGTTGGCAAGGCAGAACATGGAGCTGCCGAACGGTAGCTTCATATCCACGCGCTAGCGGCAGTGCGGATCACGAACATAATACCGCGCGGCATGCGATGGTCATCCACTTCAGGCCGTAAATTGAGGATGAACCGCCGAAGCCGCCCCGCCTATATGTGCGTCAGCCGGATCGTGCGGTTTATCGAACCGTTTGTCGATGACCTGGATCTAAACGCGGTAGGCTTCCAACGCTCGCGACCGAAAGCCACGAGTCGGTCGGGGGAATGATCCGGGCGACATGCTCAAGCTTACCCGTACAGCTATATCAGCCAGGGGCGGTCGAGCCGTCGCATCGAAGCGGAGGCGACGCGCAATCCCGAACTGATCTGGCTGCTTCGCGGATTGCATCGCGAGTCGATGTCGCATCCGATCTGCGACGCCCGCAGGCGCGAGCATGTCCTACCCGGCTGGCATGCGGGCGACACGCCGCGCGTGGTGCTTTTTCCCGATCGTACCCCAACGCCTCGCGAAACGCGGGTGTCGTTGGACGAGATGTTGGCGCACTACATCGAGCGTCATCGAGCGATAGGATCAGAACGAGATCTGCATACGCGTGTAGAGGGTCTGACCGGTGTCCGGACCGACGAAGATCCCTGCCCGATTATCCGTGCGCCACAAGATGCCGTCCAGGGAAAGTCGCGCCCAGTCGAGGGGATACCAGTTCGCTCCAAACGTAGCCGACCAACCGTCCGACCCATGGGGGCCGGTGTAGCGCAGGCGGTCGTAACGGGCAGCGATCTCGATGGCTCCGGCACCGCCATCCACCACCGGATGAAGAACCCGCGGCTTCGACCAGGTTCCGGATCGTGCCACGTACGGCGCCTTCTCGCCCGTCAGGTACAGGCCGGTGGATAACGATGCCGCCTCGACGTTCTCGTCATACCCGGCACGATCATAGAGACGACGTTCAGCATATTCCCCGAACATCCAGAAGGATCGCCATGTACCACCCGCCTCCAGTCCGTACGCGTTGCTGTGGTCGGGCCGGACGAAATTGCTCGTCTGCCCGGTGACGAGGTCGTTGAAACGACCGCCGAGACGCACGGATAGGGGAAGGGAGGCGACGCTCGACGAAAACTCCTCACGGTATGCCCATCCCCCGATGTGGACGATCCCGTCCCGGGATCGCCACGGGTTCCAATGGACCCGCCCCGTCATCGTCACCGTGTCGTCCGCGGTGCCGTTCGTGCCGGGTTCGTTTCCGGCCACCTGCGCCGCCACATGCCATGACGTCCCGAAGACCTTGAGCATCGCGCCGATGCCGAACGAACCCTTCGCCGGCGTAGTGGCCAGAGCTGCAACGCTGCGTTCGAGGAGCGGCAGGCTGTCCGAGCTCGAGCCGCCATCGATCGATCGATCGGTCAGGCGGTTGCCGAGCGAGAACTCCCAGTCGTTCTTGCCCCATTTCTGGGTATAGGCGAGATAGGCGCTGCGCAACGCGGCTCGGTTGTCGCCGAGGTCGAACTCGACCAGATAGGCCAGCTTGTCGCCGGCACGACCCTCGACGCCCAGGCGTACCGATCGCGCCTCGGTGCCGGTGATGTTTCGCGCATCGTAGCGCGAGCCCGAAGTCGTGGAGAAATCCATGAGCGCTCGTCCGCGAAGCCGGAAGGCGAACCGGCCGTCCCTACTGGTGATCTGCGGCAGGCCCTTGCGCCAGTCGAACGTCTCGTCAGCATCGATCGTCGACTGCCCCGGCGGTGACGGTGCTGTGAACGGGTCGGTAGGTGGACGCAGTGCAGCACTCCCCGCGGGAAGCTGGCGAAGCCGTTCGGCCCGAGTGCGGGTATTTCTTTCCCCTGACGCTCCGCTCGCCGAAATCGGCGAACCCTGAGCAAGCGCGACGTTTGTCCCCGATACCGACGATGCAGTCGCCTTCTCCGCCGGCACGGCAGCCGCCGTTGTCGCAGACAGGGCACGTACTGCACGCTCCAGTGCTTCGATCCGCTCCTGCTGCCTGCGCAGCAGGTCGGCCTGATCGCGAACCGTCTGCTCCAACGGTGCCGTCTGTGCACTGACGGAAGATACAATTGGGACCATGCCGACGCCGACCATAAGGACGCGCAACATGTTCAGGACCTCGTGCCGGGAAGGGCGATCATGCCGGCCCAGAACATGCTGGCCTCGCCCACGGGCACATCGTACTTCCGGACGAACGACAACGTGCCGTCGTCGGCGATGCGGAACACCGACAGCCCGGCGGCGACCACGCCACCGGACAGGGTTCGGACCGGCAGGTTGTGCTCGACCACCATCATCCGGCCGCTTGGATCGATGTGGAAGGTGCGGGGATGGATGCCTCGCGAGTCGACGTGTTGCAGCAGGCGAGGCTCGCCGGTGCCGGCGTTGATCGCGAACACCGCGATGCCGTTCACTCCACCCTTGAAGACCGACCTTCCGTCGACGAGTTCTGTCTGCTCGGCGCGGTTCGCCACGTAGACGACGCGACCGTTGGGGTGGATGTGGATCGGGCCTGCGGCCTGCCTCGCGGGCCCGGCCCCGGCGGCGGGCAGGGTAGTCACGCGAAAGGCGGGGCGTTCATCGAGCGTATCCCCCCGTCTGCGGAATAGCGCGAGCTGGTTCTGCGTCTCGATCGACACGAAGACCCAAGGCCGCGTCGGATGGAAGTCGACATGCCGTGGTCCGAACCCACGTCCGCCATCGGGGGCAATCGACCGCTCGTCCGACAGCGAACCCGCACGATAAGAGAAGGTTTTGAGCGCGCCCGGTTCCTCGGCACGTGCCGCGGTCCCTTCATTGCCCCGCGTGACGAGGATCGCCATTTGGTCGTCGGGCGACACCCGGGCCTGATGCGCGTAGATGCCGGCATCGACATGCGACCGCTGCACCATTTCGGACCCTGCCGTACCGTCCGGGTTGATGCGGTAGATGCGCAGAGCGCTCGGCTTATTGAACGCGACCAACGCATGCGTCGACGTGATGTCCGTGCTGACGTGGATCGGGCGCGAGGGAAGAGGCACCGCCGGTCCGTGCAGCGCGAGCGAGCCCGATTCCGGCTCGACCGCGAGCGCCTGTAGATGATGCGCATTGCCCGCCGCCGCGCCGTTCCCCGGTGCCTGGTTGCTCGTGACGGCGTAGAGGAAGCGCCGCGACCGATGAGGCCAGACATACTGGACTGCTTCGGGCAGCGTTACGCTGCGGCCCGGAGTGAGGGCACAGGCTTCGACGTCGACGTCGTAAGTCGTCAGCACGGACCCGACGTTCGCGTAGAGGACGACATGGCCGCTTGGCCGCCCGCCGCGCGTGGTCCCGCCCGCCATACCCGGCAGGATCGTGCTTGCCGCCATACCAGCCAGGAGCGTTCTCCTATTCGTCATCGCTCTCTCCTATTCTTTTATTACCGGTCTTCTTCGCCTTCGCTCAGGGCCGATCGTTGATCCGCCGCAGGAGCAGCGAGACGATGACGGACATCGCCATGAAGCCCGCCATCGCGAGGAGGCCGGCCCTGAAGGTTCCGAACTCGTCCTTCAGCCAACCGACGATGATCGGTCCGAAGAAGCCGCCGGTGGTGCCGATGGTGTTGATGAAGGCGATCCCGCCGGCGGCCGCGATCCCGGTGAGGAAGCGCGTCGGGATCGACCAGAAGATCGCCCTTGCCGCCGTGACCCCGACGAGGGCCAAGGTCAGGCCTATGATGGACAGATCGAAGCGACCGGTGGCGATAGCCGTCACGAAACCGATCACGCCCAGTCCGCAGCACAGCGCCAGATTGGCGGTCGGCTTGCCCGACTTGTCCGCCGCGCGTGCCCAGACCACCATGGCGATGCTCGCCACGAGATAGGGAATGGCCGAGATCCACCCGATCTGAAGGTTGGTGAAGTCGCGTTCCTTGAGGATGAGTGGCAGCCAGATCTGCACGCCGTAGGAACCGATGGTGAACCCGAGGAAGATGAGCGCACACATCCAGACGCGGACGTCCTTCAGCGCGGGACCGAGATGACGGACGGCATCCTTGCGGTGTTCACCTTCCAGGCTTTTGAGAATGAGTTCACGCTCGCGCGGTGTCAGCCATGCCGCATCCTGCGGCCGGTCGGCGAGCAGCCGCAGGACGAAGAAGCCGATGACGATCGCGGGAAAGCCTTCGATCAGGAAGAGCCACTGCCAGCCCGCAATGCCAAGCGCGCCGTCGAGCTCCAGCATCGTTCCTCCGAGAGGTCCTCCGATGACGGAGGACACCGGTACCGCGATTAGAAACCAGGACAGGATCCTGGCGCGATACTCGGCTGGAAACCAGGCCGAGAGGAAGAAGGCGATGCCGGGGAAGAAGCCGGCTTCGGCGACGCCCAGGGCGAAGCGCAGAAGGTAGAAGGTCGTGGCGCCCGAGACGAGCGCCATCGCGCAGGACAGCGCACCCCATGAAATCATGATCCGCGCGATCCAGCGGCGGGCGCCGAACCGATAGAGCAACATGTTGCTCGGCATCTCGAAACCGCAATATCCCAGGAAGAGGATGCCGGCTCCCCAGCCGAACTGCGTCGCGGTCAGGCCCAGGTCGCGGTTCATCTGCAATGCAGCGAACCCGATATTGGTCCTATCGAGAAAGTTGAAGACGTAGCCGAGTGTGAGGATCGGCAGCATTCGCCAGATGACCTTGCGGAATGCGGCCTTTACCTCTGCTTGGCTTCCTGGCGACAGGTAGCCGCCGCCTGCTCCGGGAATGACGGCTTCCGTCATGCTCCATCCTCTCTTGATTGGCCCGTTTGCCGGGATTTTTATGCTATGGTGTCGCTGTCGGTGACGGTCTCAGACCGCTATCGACACGTTGTTCGCCAAGGTTCGCAGCTGGTCCAGGAGCGCCGCGTCCAAGCGAATGCCCTCGCGACGCGCCCGCTCAAGGTTGGCATTCTCGATCTCGCCGGGGAGCAGGACGGGCTTGGCGGGATCGGCCGCGGGGGTGGTATGCAGGATATGCGCGAAATCATCCATCCGGGCCGTTAGCCACTCGCTGCCACCCAGTCGCTTGGTGTCGATCAGCATAAAGTAATGCCCAAGGTCCTGCGGCTGGTCCGGTTCAGCGGACCAGGATTTGACATGGGTCAGATACGAGGCACCGGAAAGTACACCGGCAAGCAGGTCGACGATCAGAGCCAGGCCATAACCCTTGTGCCCGCCGATCGGGAGGAGGAAGCCGTCTAGCGCCTCATTGGGGTCGGTGGTCGGTTTCCCGGCCCTATCGGTTGCCCAAGTGTCCGGTATGGCCTGCCCGGCTGCTGCCGCCTTGCGGATCTTGGCGCGCGCCGCGACGCTGACCGCCATGTCCAGGATGACCGGTTCGCCACCGGGATTGGGGAAGCCAAAGCCGCAGGGACTATTGCCCAGCCGAGCCTCGCGACCGCCCCAAGGTGCGATAGTCGTCGATGCATTGCTACCGATCAGACTTGCGAAGCCGGCGCCTGCCGCGATGTGACAGTAGGGAGAAACCGGTCCGAAATGATTGCTGCCTCGCGCGAGCGCCAGTCCAAGACCAGTTTGCGAGGCGGCATCCATCGCCGCCTCGAGAGCCCGCATGCCCACAAGCGGGCCTACGCCATTGTCACCCGACACCTTACGGATTGACGGCGCCACCATATCGATTTCGATCCGTGGCGCGGCGTTGATGCCGCCGATCCGCAGTCGTTCGCCGTACGAGGGGATACGGCCTACGCCGTGGGTCCCCAGGCCAAACATCTCTCCGAGTACGAGTATCCGAGCGGTCGCAATAGCGTCCGCTGTTTCCAGACCACAGCCCTCCAAAGCGGCGATGGCGAGAACGGTCAACGCGTCCTCCGACAACACTGCTGGACTTAGGTCGGTCATGTCTCGATCCTCTCTCGATGCGGTGCCGCCCTTTGAATCCAAGGTCACCATCGAGCCTGAGGGTATGCCGATATGGACAACAGGATTAGTGGCTCCCGACGGTTTTCTGTGCACAGGATTCCTGTTACCTGATCCGCAGCAAATTCGAGCTTGGGACCTTTAGACTTGGATACCCGCTTCCTCTCCTGCTTCGTCGCGTTCGCCGAGAGCGGGTCGATCGCCGAAGCCGCTCGGCAGCTCAACGTCGCACCGAGCACGTTGGCGCTCCGTATCAGATCTCTAGAAGATGAGCTCGGATTTGCGCTGGTCATCCGGTCCGGTCGAATCTCCGCCCCGACACAAGCCGGGATTGAAGTTGCGGCTCGCGGGAAATCAATTCTGCGCGATTTGCGGGATCTCGCAAGCGCAGCTCGACACGATCAACCTCATGGACAATTACGGATGGGAGTCGCACCATCTGCCATACCTGCCGTACTTTGTGACGTGCTGCCGACACTGGCCGATAGATATCCGAAGATAGACATCGGCGTTCAGAAAGGGCCATCGTCGCAGGTATTTGCGATGCTGATCAACGGTGACGTCGACGTGGCGTTTCTATTTCACCCGCCTTTCATCTTGCCGAAAGACATGGTCTGGCAATGCTTGCGTTCCGAGCGATACGTCGTCGTGAGTGCCGCCGATGAGATGGTCACGGATGCTATTACCCTTCTGAAGGGACGCCCGTTTATCAGGTACGATCGGTCATTGTGGTCGGGCCAGATCGCAGAAAATTTCTTGCGAACGAAGCGGATCAGACCGACGGAACGAGTCGAGTTGGACTCCCTGGAAGCAATTGCCGTTCTCGTCGATCGCGGCCTTGGTGTGTCGTTGATACCTGATCGCGACCTTCCTTTGTCGAGTGGACTTCGAATCACCAAGCATGAAATTGAGGGCCCTGCACCTTCTCGGGAGTTGGGATTGCTCTGGCGAGCAGGATCAGCAAGAGAAAATTTGATAAGGCTGGTCAGAGACGAAGCCTGTAAATCGTCTTAAGCGCAGGAACTATAGTCTGCTTAAGTCTTTAGCCTTGCAGCATCACGACGGCGATTTGCCATTAGGTAGGTCATCCAGTCATGATGCCGAACGTCAATCTCGGCGAGCGTTGACGTCAATTATGGCAAGGACGTCCTAGATCGTTCATGTCCTAAACACTTCGAAAGTGCGTCTGCCACAACCTCCGGTTTCTCCTCGGGCCGAAAGTGGTCGCAATCTGGGATCACCATACCCTGAACATCGTTCGCGAATGGGCGCAGCGACGCAGCCATGTCCGGGATCGAGCCCTGATCAGCGCTGAGGGCCAGCACCGGCATCGCTAGCTTCGTGCCCGCCGCCAATTGGCGATTCTGCCTCATCGACTGGCTGATCGCTCCGTAGAACGCCAATCCGGCCCGCATCACCCCGGGTGCGGAGAAAGAGCGGATATACTCTGCGATCTCGGCGTCACCGTAAACTGCGGGGTTGGCGGCTTTGGTGCGGAAGAACCATTCCAGATATGGCCGCTCTCGCCCTTGCACCAGGATCTCCGGCGAATCCGGCACCGCGTGGAAGCCGAAGTGCCAGATCTTCCACGATTTGTCCGAGGTCGATGGCAGGGTGTCGGGTAAAGTGACAGCGGCGATACCGGCGTCCAGCAGCGCCAACGCGGGAATCTCGTCACCGTACATAAACGCATGGGGGAACGCCACCCATGCGCCTACATCGTAGGCTCCGATACAATAATGGCGGTAGCAAGTCTTTTTTGCAGCTTGAAGCGGATCTCCCCCGACAAGAGAGAATGTTCCATTCAAAATTAGAAGGTGCGTCTTCGATATTGGGTGTCGACCGGTCGCCCTTCCTAGGTCAGCAATCACCGCGCTGGTGCTATTGGATTATCAGGACTGTTGCCCGCATATCATCCCTGGTGTTCTCGATGGGAGCGCATCGGGACATGATGTCGTTTCTCCAAGGTCAACGTTTCAGATTTTCTCTCAAATAGCTTCCAAGCAGAGATTGATCGGAAGAGAGAGACATCAAGATGAGCCAATCACTTGTTCAGGTTCGCAAGACGATCACCTACGCAGGGGCACGCGTCGCGATCGACGCCGCGGTGGTCAAGGCCGCTGAAATCGGCGCGGTGGAGTGCATCGCGGTGGTTGATGCCAGCTCAAACCTCCTCGCCTACGCCCGTATCGACGGAGCGGCAGTGGTCGCGCGCGATCCGGCGATCGGCAAGGCGGCGACGGCTGCGGCGACCGGCGCCAAGACCGGCGATATCCCCTTCGAGTTCGGCGCCAACCTCGGGTTTGCCAGCCATGGCGCGCTGGTCAATCTGGGCGGAGGTTTCCCCATCGAGGTCGACGGCGTCGTCATCGGCGCAATCGGTGTCGGTTCGGGGACGACGGAGCAGGACGTGGCGGTGGCGCAGGCCGGGCGCGACGCGCTGCTCGAGGCGATCGGCGGCACCCAGGGCTGAGCCATGTCTCCGGCCGGAAACCGCGTCGTAAGAAGGTCGGCGACCATTGTCGCGGCGTTCCTCTGTCTCGGCGCGGCCTTTCCCTCGGTCTCGGCCTCAGCGCCCGAGCTGGAGGTGGTCTCGCAGACCTCCCTCCCGTCCGGGTCGGGCCCGTCGACACAATTCGACGGTGTGGTCGGGATCCGGTCGCTGGTGTCGGCGCACGGGCCATCGCGTGTCTCCGTCACCGCCGTCTCGTTCGATCCGGGCGCCCGCAGCGGCTGGCATACCCATCCGCTCGGTCAGCTGGTCATCGTGACGGCCGGGCGCGGGTACGTGCAGGCGTGGGGCGCCCCACTCCAGGAGATCGAGACGGGGGATGTCATCCGGATACCGCCCGGCGTGAAGCATTGGCATGGTGCCCGCCTCGGTCAGTCGATGGCGCAGATCACGGTCCAGGAAGCGCGGGGAAACGTAAGTACCACATGGCTGGAGAAAACTTCCGACGGGAACCGGCTTGGCGCCAAGACCGCTCGACCGCGTTGAAACGCTATCGAACGAGACGAATGTCGATGAGGTCGGCGGGGCGTTCCTTCGACCTACGGCACCTGCCGCCGGCAAGGTGCTTTTCGGGCATGGGCGGCAAGTGCGGGCACCCACCGCAGGATCCAATTGATATGGCGCCGCGTCCGATGCGCGGCAGGCAACTATGCAGGTGGTAAGGTCATGACAGCGAAGCGGACAGTGCGGGCATTCGGATTGCTCGTGATCGCAGCATCACTTGCCGGGACGGGCAACGCACAAACGATCGTCAAGCCGGGCAGCGATGCCCCCGGTCGCGGTATGATCCCGTTGGTCAGCGACCATCTGGGATCGTTGCCGACGCTGTACCCGCTCGATCAGCAGCCCTCCGAACAGGTCTCGCCGCTGGTGCGACGCCAGTATCTGGCCGGTGGGCAAACGACCTTTGTGAAGTGGACGGTCAAGGCCGGCGGTGTCTTTCCGCTTCACCACCACAGCTACGAACAGGTGACGTGGATCGTGTCTGGCCGCTGCGACGTATTTTCGCAGGGCCGCAAGTTCACGATGGCGGCGGGCGACGTGCTCGTCATTCCGCCGAACGTTCCCCATGAGTTTCACTGTCCACAGGACACGATCGACATCGACTTCTTCGCGCCGCAGCGACAGGACTGGCTCGATGGCGTTCCGTCCGCTGCGGCCGGTGCCGCCACCGGCGCGGCGAAATAGAACTGCCCCCCTTTATCTACGGAGTGCCCCATGAAGTCTCCCAGCATCGCCACCGTCCTAGCTGCCACCGCTGCTGCGGGAGCCACCGCACACCCTGCGCCGACACCGGTCGAGGTAGTCGCCGATGTGCGCGGGGCCATGCCGACCGGCATCACGGTGACGCCGAGCGGCCGGATCTTCATCAACTACCCGCAATGGGGGGATGAGGCGCCGAACGCCATCGCCGAGGTCAAGGGCGGCACCGTCGTACCGATCGCCGACGAGGTTTTCGCGACCGGGCCGGGCACCGGCGCTGCATCGCGACTGGTAAGCGTCCAAAGCGTCGTCGCCGATGCCGATGACCGGCTCTGGATCCTGGATACCGGCGCCCCCAAGTTCGGCGAGCCGCTTGCCGGTGGACCCAAGCTGGTCGTCTGGGACACGCGGTCCGAAAAGGTCGTCAAGACCGTCCCGCTCGGCTCCGACGTCGTTCTGCCCACAACGTACGTGAACGACGTTCGCGTCGACCTTCGCCAAGGTTCGGAAGGCGTGGCTTACATCACCGACAGCTCGATCAAGGGGCCGGGTGGCCTGATCGTCGTCGACATCGCGTCGGGCAAGGCGATGCGCCGCCTGTCGGGCCATCCCTCGACCATGCCGGACCCCGACTTCAAGCCGATGCTCGAGGGCGAGGTTCTGATGAACCGGCCGAAGGGCGAGGCGCCTTCACCCTGGTCGGTCGCGACCGACGGCATCGAGCTATCGGCCGACGGGGCGACGCTGTACTATTGCGCGCTCTCGAGCCGCCACTTCTACAGCGTCCCCACCGCTCTGCTCCGCGATCCGTCTGCGAGCGACGCCCAGATCGCTGCGGCCGTGCGAGACCTGGGCGCGAAGGCGCCGTCGGACGGGCTGGCGGCGGACGATCGCGGCAACATCTATGCCGGCGATTTCGAGCATAACGCCATTCGTCGCTTCCACGACGGCCGGTGGGAGACGATTGCCAGCGATCCCCGGATCATGTGGCCCGACACCCTGTCGGTGTCGCGCGACGGCTGGCTCTATTTTACCGCGAACCAGCTCTACCGGCAGGCGGGGTTTCACCAGGGTGTCGATCTTCGCAAGCAGCCCTATCACGTGCTGCGCGTGAAGATCGGCGCCGGCCCGGTGCTGCTGCGCTAGTAGGGAAATCGATGGCGGTCTCTGGAACTCGAGCAAGAGGACCGATGTCGCATCGCTCCTTCAGATGGCGGGAGGACCTGCTCAAGACGCAAGCCTTGGTCGCCGTGGCGACCACTGCGGGCGGACCGGCTTCGGCGGGCCCGCTCGCGTCGGCGAACCCGCTCTTCGCCGGTACGGCGATCGCCAAGCACTCGCTCGCCGCCCGCTTCGAGCGAATTCCGGCGATGTGGCCGGTCGGCCGTACGGCTTCCGTGCCGCGTAGCACCGCGTCGTTGCAGCCGGCATTCTGAGCCATGTCTGACCATGAGTTCCTTCTCCGGATCCTGGTGCCATCTAGTTCGTGCTCGGGATGCCAAGACCATCGTCAGCACGTGATGGGCTTGTATCGTCGGCGTTGCTCGAGAAGACAGAGCTCGATCGGAGGATTAATCGAATGAGGATCGCGTCTGCTCTGCTGCTTCTGTCGGCGTCGGGTTCGGTGCTTGCGGAGCCGTCACACGACTGGCGCGTGCCCGATCCCGCCTCGCTGCTGGTAATCGATACCAGCAAGGGCCGTGTCGTCATCGAAATGGAGCCAAGGATAGCGCCGCGCGCCGTCGAGCGCGTGTCGCTACTGGCACGTCGCGGCACGTATGACGGTCTGCTGTTCCACCGGGTGATCGATGGCTTCGTCGCGCAGACCGGCAATCCGAACAACCATGACGGTGGCAAGACCGAACTGCCCAACCTGAGGCAGGAGTTCTGGTTCAGGGAGCGCGTCGGGCCAGTCACCTGGCTGCTTATGCGCGACGACGGGCAGGAGGGCGTATTCGGCGCCATGCCGGTCGCCAAGGGCAGCCTGCCGCAGCAATGGGTGGCGAGCTGCAAGGGGATGGTCGGCATGGGTCACGATACCGATGCGAGCACCGCTAATTCCGAGATCTATATGAACCGTGCCAACACGCACGAGCTCGATCACGACTTCACTCTGTTTGGACGCGTGCTGAGCGGTCAGGAAGCGATCGACACGGTAGCGGTCGGAGAGCCGCCGGCGCAGCCCGATCGCATGATTCGCGTCCGCCTCGCCGTCGACATGCCCGTGGGCGAACGTCCGCACGTCGAGGTAATGGACCCTGCCGGCCCCGCTTTTCGCCGGTTCACGGCCGATCAGGTCAAGGCCCGGGGGACGGAGGTATCGATCTGCGATCTGATGCCGCCGGTACGGGGCGCGTAGTGGAACTGATGGGGATCAAGTCGATGGCAAGCAGGCGTACGGTCGAAATCATCCGCCATGGTGCCACCTGGCTGATCGCCATGCTGATGCTGACCGGGTTAGCCGGATCACCGTTCTGCCAGGTCGCGTCGGCGGCTCCCTCAGCATCGACGGACGCGGACGACGATCGCTTGATCGGCGACTTGCTTGCGACCTACCAATCGGCTGTAAGCCGCAAGGATCAGACGCTGTTCGAGACGTTGCTGCTCGGGAAGGACATCCCATTCGCGTTCGTGCCTGCCAATCCGAATGCCGAAGGAGCCGCGGCCTGGCGGGACTATGAGGGTTTCCGCAAGGGCGTCTTCGAAGGCCCCGCCTTTACCCAGACTTTCAGCGATGTGCATATCCGCCGCCATGGCGCACTTGCCGACGTCGACCTCGTCTATACCAATCTCGACGCGCACGGCGCGTTTCGTGCGTGGAAAACGATGCAGCTTCTCAAGATAGCCGGACGCTGGAGGATCGCGAGCGAGTTCTTCACCAACGCGTCCCCGCGGTAACAGCAAGGCGTTCGCTGGGGGCGGGGCTGGAGCTGTCAAGTGTCATCGCGCCCACCACTGGAAACTACGCTCATCAGATATCGACGCGTCGGGACGCGTGCCGGATAGACGTGATCGCTGGTGTGCCGACATCAGCATCAGTCCGAGTGTGAGGTCGCTTGGAGGATAACCGTTACCGGTCAGGAGCATCTGATCCCGACGGTCGCGGTATGAGATGACTGATCCCACGATTTTGACACGACCACTCTGGCACCCTTGTCGAAGGTGAGCTCGATCGTCTGGCTACCCGTCCCCGGCGCGGCGCCGCCCGTGATCGATCCAGAAACCGGTGCCTGCCCGGCCGGGCAGCTCGCCCCGTCGTTCGTCAGGAGAGGACGTATCGAGCGGTAGAGGCTCGTGGCCTCCCTCGTGTTCATCTTCCGGGGCGGATCACCGACCGCCTGGGCCGCGCCGGCCATGAACAGGAGGGGCACCACCGCAGTTATAGATAACAACTTCATCGTTCTCCTTCTTACGCGAATCGGCTCACCATCTATGATGCCGTTCCTACGCGACGTCCGCGTGGCGGCAACCGGTACTCTCTTACCCTTTTTCTCGATCGTCGGGGGCGGGAGATAGCTCCATCCCTGTCCGAGCGAGAAATCGACTGACCGCGGCGCTCCAGACCTCGGGATCGGCCTGCTCGAACAGATCATGGCCTTGGTCCTTGAACGGTGGGAGGTCCACGAACTCGAACGGCGGGCGCGACTGCCCCGTGAATGCGTCCGCCATGCGGTGCGACAAGCGGGGCGGAAAGTCATGGTCGTTCACCGAGTAGAGCCACAACTGCGGCAGCCGGTTTTCGCGGCCGAAGACGCTCATGGCGTGGATGAGCGACCCGTAGCCCGCGCAGATGTGCTCGTGCTCATCGGACCCGCGTCCTCCGGCGAAGCTTATGATGCCGCGCACGCCAAGCGGCGGATCAGCGCCGAGGGCAACCGCGCCCAGCCCTCCGGCCGACTGTCCAAGAACAAGCACGCGGGAGCGATCGACCCCGGGCAATCGTTGCCCGGCACGCACGATCGCCCACTCGACCGAAGCGATGCGACGGCCCGCCTCGACATAATCCGCGTCCCGGCACGGCCCGGTGCTTTCCAGATACGGTCCGGGCGAGGTGCCGAACCCTGGCCGCAACGCGCGAAGGACGGCATAGCCATGCTCGACGAACCAGCGTCGCACGGCCGAACACGATCCGCTTGCGTAGCCGGGCGGCAGCATTGCCGGGGGTGCCGTGGTTGATAACGACCAACGGGAACGGTCCCGGCCCCTCCGGTCGGTCGAGGCGCGCCTCGAGATCGAAGCTGCGCCCGTCAACCTCTATCGGGAGGCGCAGATCGTCGTGGCGAAGCGGTCGACGGACCATTGCCGACGCCCCCGTATTAGACTGCCATGGCGCAACCAGAGGCGCGGCTGCGGCAAAGCCAGGTGATGCGGCACCCAGTACCATCGCCTGCCTCGCGAGCCGACGCATCAATGACGCGACGGTCACCTCTGCCGTGCCTTTCTTACCTACCGGCCATGCGGACCATGGGCCGCTTCGCCATCATCGCCAAGCGTCAGAGCGCTCACTTCTTGGTCATGAAACCGGCATACGAGCGCAGTTCAGCGGTCCGCCGCTCGATATCGCGACCCTGACATTCGTAATAATTATACGTCATGCCGAGCTGGCCCCAGTCGGTCTGGCTACGATAGAAACCGCACGCTTTCTGGTGATAAGCGATCCAGGCACGCTGCTCGTCCAGCAGGGCGCTCGCGGTTCCTGGCATTCCGGTGGCGGCAGCTCGGACCTGACGCCAAGTGGCGTTCAGCATCAGGTCGGCGTCGCGAACATATTGATCGCCGCAGAGCGTGAAATCGACCTTGCCCGCTCCGTCCACGCAAGCTTGCCACTGCCGGTGTAGTGACGTGTCGGGACCGCCATTAGTCGCACCCGCGACGGCGATGGCGATGAGGGTAGCGATCACGATTGTTCTCCTAATTTCGGGACTGGAATGATCGATCGGTCTTTTGGTACGTGGCTGAGCCACGCTTATCGCCCAGCGATACGTCGTTCACCGCAATGACAGCGCCGCCCCCGCCGCGACCAGCGCATCTCCGGCAACGGCAGCGATTGCCGGCCTACCATCTCTCGCGATCACGCTTCTCCTTCGGCGTCGGTGACGGCGTATAGACCGGGCCAAATTACGCGCTGCTGACAACTACGTTTTGACCCCGGACATGTGGTTGCGGCTACGGCGCGTTCGGCTGAGAATAATCGGTATACTCGGTCGACGAGCGTCGGCGGACCTTCTCATCAAGGATCTCCATCAGCGGGTTACCGAGATAGAGTTTCGCCAGATCAGCCAACGCCGCCGCGCCGATAAGGTCTTCGGACTCGCGAAGGACCAGCACGGTGGCGTTGTCGGTCGCACCGAGAACGGCCTTGCGGTCGACCAGGTGACGGAGGTTGAAGCGCCGGTGAAGCGCCTGAGGCCGCCAGAACGGCATGACTATCCATTTCCGCTCCGCAATGGCCGACACCATGCGACCAATGCAGTCGTCCTCCGTGCCGTTCTCGAAATGGTAGCCAGCCTTGTCCAGGCCATAGGCCTCGACCGCCTTGGGCGACATCTCGCTGATCCCGGCGCCAGGCGCCATGCCCTGGATGAGCCGGTCCATTCGGTCGACGGCCGGCGAGCGGAGCAGATCGTCGATCGAGACGATCTCGGCGGGTACATAGTCGGGAACTGCCCAGATCGCATAGGGCTCGTACAAGACGGTGATCGGCTTCACCTTCTCGGCCAACTGATCGTAGTAGACGCCGTGGCTCCACGGCAGCCAGGCGGCGACGACCATGTCGACCTCGCCGCGCCCCAGGCTCGCGAACATGTCCTTGTGGGGTGCCGCCGATCGCTCGATCTCGTGCCCGTGCGAGCGGAGCAGCAGTTCGACCTGTTCGGAGGCGGCGTCGTGGAATGACAGCTTGATGTGTCCGACACGGATCGGGCGGGTCATTTGCGGACTCCCTGTTGACCGATATGGTAGCGGTAGAGCGTGATCGGCTGCTCGACGGCATCCTTGCCGCCGTTCAGGCCCGCGGTGCGGTTGAGCTGCGCGGCCGGCATCAGCAGATCGCCGTGGTCGTCGATCCACATGGCGTCGACCCAGACGAGCCTCGGATCGGAGATCAGCGTGGCGATCTTGCCCTCCGGCGAGATCGTGACGATCCGTTTCGCGTCGACATCGCTGAGGTAGATCGTGCCGTTCGCGTCGATGGCGGTGCCGCCGGTGGAGGGCGTGTCGGCAAACCGCTCGACATGGGCCGCGAGCTCCGCGTCGCTCAGGGTCGGGTCGTCGAGATACCCGGTCGCGATCCGCGACAGCCGGCCGCTGCACGGCTGGTAGTAGAACCACTTGCCGTCGGGCGAGACCTCGAGCTGGTCGGCGTGGATGTTCACCGGATCGCCCGTCTCGGTAAGCAGCGGCTTGCCCTCCGCCATGAGCGGCGATTGCGCCACGGTCGAGGGATGGCCCTCCAGCACCCGCCGTCCCTTGCCGGACTTGAGGTCGAGGACGATCAGCCCGGGAGCGCCGGCGTCGGTCAGGTAGGCGTTGGCGCCGTTGAACCGCACGTCGTCGATGAAGGTCCAGGGCTTGCTGACGGGCGCGAGGTCGATGATGCGCTCGACCCGGTTGCTGGCGACGTCGATCTTCACGAGTTTGAACCCGCCCGGCACCGCGGGCTTGCCGATGCCGGGGCCGCCGCGATCGACCGCCCAGAGCGCGCCGTCGGGGCCGACCCGGATGGAATTGACGCCGACGAAGCGATCATGCCCGTCCATGCCGGGCTTCCACCCGTTCCAGCGCTCGTCCGGATAGGCGATCGCCTTTCCGTTGCGGATCTCGACGACCTGGGGCGTCGTACCGGGCTTCGCCGGCTGCGCGACGATGAACAGCCGGCCGTCTCGCGATGTCGTCGGGCCGTTGATCATGAGGTCGCTCGAGAAGACAGGCTCGAGCGTCTGCGCGGACGTCGCAGAGGTCGCCATCAGCGCCGCCGCCACGGCCACGGCCTGGCCGACAGGATTGGTCATAGGATCACGCTCCTCCGTGCTGGATGCCCGGCAGAACGATCTTGCCGACCATCTTGCCGCTCTCGCTCAGCTCGTGACCCTGACGGAGGGTCTCGGGCGTGAGGGCGTCGAGGGTCTTGGCAGCGGTGCTCACGATCAGGCCGGCATCGACGAGGTCGGCGATCTCGTTGAGGATCAGCCCCTGACGACTCATGTCCGGCGTCCCGTACAACGAGCGCGTGAACATCAGCTCCCAGGCGATCGTCACCGCCTTCAACTTGAACGGCTCGAGGTCGAGCGCATCGTCGATCAGCGCGATCGCGCCCTGCGGCGCGATCAGCTTCACGAGCGCGTCGGTGTGCGCCTTGGTCTTCGTCAGGCCGGCGACGTATTCGGCCTGCTCGATGCCGACCGCCTTCAGCCCTTCGTCGAGCGGCTCGTGGTGGTTGATGACGTGGTGCGCGCCCATTTTCGTACACCACTCGATGGTCTCGGGCCGGGATGCCGTGGCGACCACGGTGAGACCGGTCAGGCGGCGCGCGACCTGGGTGAGCATCGAGCCGACGCCGCCGGCGCCGTTGATGATGAGCAGCGTGCCCTCCCCGCTCTTCGGCCCATAGGGCGCGTGCATACGGTCGAACAGCAATTCCCACGCCGTCAGCGACGTCAGTGGCAGCGCCGCGGCTTCGGTCCACGACACCGACTTGGGGCGGCGACCGACGATCCGCTCGTCCACCGCCTGCAACTCGGCGTTCGACCCCTGCCGGACCATGGACCCGGCATAGAAGACCTCGTCGCCCTCCTTGAACAGGCTGGCCTCGCTGCCCGCGCGGATCACCGTTCCTGCCGCATCGTAGCCGAGGACGACCGGGGTATCGCCATGGGGCGCCTTCGACTCCCGCGTGTCGATGTCGGCCGGGTTGACCGACGCGGCTTCCACCCGCACGAGAAGGTCTCTGGGTTGGAGGGCGGGCTCGGGAAGATCGAGCCATTCGAGGACGCTGGCGTCCCCGGTGTTGCGATAGCCGACGGCTTTCATGAGCGATGTTCCTTTTGAGCAAGGCGAACCGTCCGGGTCGGACGCGGGGAGTGGTCGCGGTTAGGCCGGGCGCTGCCCGGCCTTGCAAAGCGCACGGCAGCAGAGGCGATCACTTCGCGAGGCCGATCTGCTTCATGAAGGTCAGATTGTCCTCGAGATGAGATATCTCGACGATGCGACCGCCACGGACGGTCACGATGTCGAAGGCGATGAAGTTGATCGCTTGGCCCCGCCCCCGCGTGCCCTGGAAGGAGCCGGTGAAGTGCCCGGAAAAGCGAAGCTGGCTGACGACGCGATCGCCGGCGACGACACGCTGGACCACGTCGCAACGAAGATCGGGCACGGCGCCCATGAAGCCCCTGGCGCCCGCCATCGGGCCTTTCGGCCCCTGCGGTCGGCCGCGCGGCAGCGTATGATCGGTGAAGGTCGGCGCGATCGCCTGGTCGAGCAGCTTCTGGCTGCCGTTGTTCCAGAAACCGTAAAGGGCATCGACCGGCCTCAGCATCGTGGCGACGGCCGCTGGCGGCAGGCTGCGATCGACGATCAGGATTTTCGGCTTCGCACGGGCGATAGCCGTGGCATCGTCGACGGGCGCGGCCGATGCCGGCGCCGCCGCAATGATCAGGGCTGCAAATACCAAGCTACGCATTGTCGGATCCTCAGGATGCGATGGTGCCGCCACCGTCGACCGTGACGGTCGATCCGGTGACGAACGGATTCGTGGCGACGAACAGAATGGCTTGGGCAACGTCTTCAGCCTGCCCGACGCGGCGAGCGGGCAGACGCGCGGCGGTGCGCTCGAACATCGCGGCGCGTTCCGCTTCGGCCATTCTGGAATACAGCGGCGTGTCGATTAGCCCCGGCGAGACCGTGTTGACCCGCACCGGCGCGCGTTCGAGGGCCAGCCCCCTCGCGAACGCCTCCAGCGCGGCATTGATCGCTCCCTGGAGCACCGACATCGCGCTTGGCCGCTGCGACAGGAAGCCGGATACGAAGGTGATCGAGCCGCCGTCGACCACCCGCGCCGCTTTTGCCACCCGATAGGCGCCGAAGAACTTGCTGTTCATCGCCGCCTTGGCGTCCGCAAGCGCAAGAGCGGCGACGGGCCCCGTCTTGGTCTGGGCAGCGGCGACCACGACGTGATCGAACGATCCCGCGGCCTCGAACCAGGAGGCGACCGACGCATCATCGGCGATGTCGAGCTCGGCTCGGGCAGGATGCGAGACGATGGCGCCGGCATTTGCGAACGCCTGCGCCGCGGCACCGCCGATGCCCCCTGATGCACCGACGACGAGTACCCGAGCGCCCGTGAGGTCTATCGACATCATCGGCCTCCACGCTCTGGTCCTGGAAGCCCGGTTTCGGCGGGCGGACCTCGATGGACGATCGGCATCGATTCCCGGTTCTCGAGCACGTATTCCGCGATCTCGTCCTTGCGCGCGAACCATACGCCCGGCCGCGATTTCGCGTAGCTAAGGAAGCGATCGAGTGCCCGGACCCGCGCCGCATGGCCCGAAATCCGATCGTGAAGACTGATGACCATCATCCGGCGCCGCCCGGCCGCCTCCTCGTAAAGCTGGTCGAACTCGTCCTTGAGCGCCTGCTGGTACGCCGCCGGGTCCCAATTGCCGAATGGGAACGAGACGATGTCGTTCATATGGAAGGTGTAGGGCACGGTCACGAAGTCGCCGTGCGCGAGCGGCACGATGAAGGGCTCGTCGCGGCTCGGCTCGTCGATATGGTAGCGGCAGCCGAGGCTTTGGAGGATGTCGAGCGTCCGCGGTGAGTTCCGCATCCAATAGGCATTCCATCCGATCGGCTGGATTCCGGTCACCTCGTGGACCGCCGCGATGCCCTCCGCGATGAAGTTCCGCTCATCATCCTCGGAGAGCTGGTAGCTCTTAACCCAGCAGCGGCCGTGCGCGGCGGCCTCGTGCCCGCGCCGCACGATCTCCCGGGCGAGCGCCGGCGCCTTGCGAACGGCTTCGCCGATCATGAAGGATGTCAATTTGACGCCATGCCGGTCCATCAGGTCGAGGATGCGAGGGATCCCCTCCTGAACGCCATACTCGAAGAAGGCGTTCGTCGGCAGGTCGGGCAGGCCGCCCTCGATCGGTTCGTCGATGACACCCTGTGCGCCCGAGATCGGCTGCCCGCCGCCCTCGAACATCAGGCTTAGACTGACAGCGATCCTGGCCCCACCAGGCCAAAAGGTCGGTTCCTCAACCATCAAGTCGCTTCTCCCGGAAATGTCGACGTGCCCTACCCGGCGTTGGCGCCGGAGGGCGGTGCCGCGCCAGTTGGCTTCACGTCGAGGAGCTTGCGGTTCACGAATTCACCAAAGCCGAGCATCGAAAGCTCCCGGCCGTACCCCGAACGATTGACCCCGCCGAACGGCAGCTCAGGAGCCGTCCAGGTGGGGTTGTTGACGAAGGTCATCCCGCTCTCGATACGATCCGCGATCGCCCGGCCCCGATCGAGATCGCTGGTGAAGACCGAGCCGCCAAGACCGAACGGCGTACCGTTGGCGACAACGATCGCCTCTTCCTCGTTCTCGACGACGTAGACCGACAAGGCGGGGCCGAAGAGTTCCTCCGCGAAGAGCGGATTGTCCTTTCCAATGTCGGTAATCACTGTCGGCTCGAGATAGAAGCCCGGCCGATCGATGCGTTTGCCGCCGGTCACCACCCGCGCGCCGCCCTTTACCGCCTGGTCGATCTGATCGACGAGCGTCTTGACCGCACCTTCCGACGATACTGGGCCGAGCTCGGTCGCCGGGTCCATCGGATCGCCGACCTTGAGCGCCGCCATGCGCTTCGAGATCGCATCGAGGAATTGCGCCCCTCGCTCCTTGCCGACGATGATGGCGCGCTTCGAGGCCACGCAGCTTTGCCCGGTGTTGTTCATCCGTCCCCAGATGATGTTGTCGACCGTCGCATCGAAAGGCGCATCTTCAAGGACGATAAGCGCGTCGCTGCCGCCGAGTTCCAGCACCGCCTTCTTGAGGTTCTTGCCCGCGTTGGCCGCCACCGCCCCGCCGGCGCGCTCGCTGCCGGTCAGGGTCACACCCTTGACGATGTCGCTCTCGATCATCGTGGCGACCTGGTCGGTCGAGGCGTAGACGTTGGTCCAGACCCCGGCCGGAGCGCCCGCTTCCTTCAGCACGTCCGCGAATGCCTGGGCGCATTGGGGTGTCGAGCTGGCATGCTTGCAGATGACGGTGTTGCCGACCATCAGCTGAGGTCCGGCGACACGCGCGAGCTGATAAAAGGGGAAGTTCCAGGGCTCTACTGCGACGAGCACGCCGATGGGGAACGGGCGCCACGTCGCGTCGTCGACCTCTTCGATCCTTGTGGGCGCGAGGAAGCGTTCCGCGCGTTCGGCGTAATAGTCGAGGATATTCGCGGAGAGCTCGACCTCTCCCTTGGCCTGCTCGATCAGCTTGCCCATCTCCAGCACCGCGAGCGCGGCAAGTCGATCCCGATCCCGGCGCATAATTGCTGCTGCGCCAGCCACGACCTTGATCCGGACGTTCACCGACGTGTGACGCCAATCGCCGAAGGCCTTCTGCGCCTGCTCCAACGTTCCTTGGACATTACCGTCGGCCATTGTCGCGAACTGTTTGACCGTCTCGCCGGTGGCCGGGCTGATTGTGGCATATGCCATGGACTTCTCCTTGCTATACTTTCGTTCTGTCATGCCATCGGCAAACCGAGCGGCCGACGCTTGGCATTGCTCTGACCAGCCTTGTTCGCGATGTGCGTCGCGCACACACTCGGTCGTGCCCAAAGGGCGTTGTCAGACCGCCAGAGCGTATTTCTCGACTGCCGCCTCATCCCAAGCCCAACCTACGCCAGGCCGATCGGGCGTGCTGCAGACGCCGCCCTTGGGCATGAGCGGGTCTTTGAGGACGGGCGCCGCCCAGTCGACCCATTCGAGCCAATGCGCCGTCGGTGAGACGCGGAGCAGATGAACCGCGATCTCAGGATAAAGATGGTTCGATAGCTGGACGCCCGCGGCGGCCGCCGCGCCCATGGTGCGCAGCCACCCGGTGACGCCGCCGATCCGCATCAGGTCGGCCATGCCCAGAGCCGTGGCGCCGGCGGATGCGAAGCGGAGCAGGTCGCGCTCGCCATACCAGTTCTCGCCCATCTGGATCGGCGTCCGGACGGTACGCGCGATCGCGCGATAGCCCTCCAGATCGTCGTAGCGGATAGGCTCCTCGAACCAGTAGATCCCCTGCCCGTCGAGGTCGCGAAGCCGTCGCAGCGCGTCGCCGGACCCGAGCGCCTGGTTGAAGTCCACCATCACTTCGGGATCGGGGCCGATCGCGTCGCGTACCGCCCGGATCGCGGCCAGATCGTCGCGCGAATGCTCGTTGCCGAGGCGCAGCTTGAGCGTGTCGAAGCCGCCTTCCGCGAGCAACTCCCTGGCCTCCGGCCCGAGCTTCGACACTTCCTCACGCCAGAGACCGTTGCTGTTGTAGGCGCGAAAGTCGCCCGGCGTGCCGCCGAGCAGCGTTACCAGCGGCAGGCCCGCCTGCTTGGCGAGCGCATCCCAAAGCGCCATGTCGATGGCGGCGATGGCGATGGTCGACATGCCGGTGAGGCCGACGACGTTCAGCGCCTTCAGATTGCTGTCGAAGGCGGCGGCGGGCGCGACCGGTTCACCTTGCCGGAGCTCGCCGAGATCCCTGATGCTCTGTACCAGCGCCGGGACCGAGCGTTCGCGGTAGGGCGAGACGTAGCTCGATCCGACCACCCCGCCACTGGTCTCGATATCCACCAGGACCAATGGCCAGTGATCGAACGCGCCGATCGCAGCGATCACCGGGCGCCGCAAGGGCACCGACACCGCTCGCACCCGAACGCTGCGCACGGTGATGGACGAGCCGGCCTCTGGTGAGCCGGCGTGAGGGACTGAACTGGTCATCACAGCAGCGGCGGCACGGTGGGGTCGACGATGACTTCGAGCAGGAACGGACCCGTTCTCGCCAGACCGTCCCTGAGCGCCTGCTCGACTTCGCTCGGCTCGCGCACAAGGGCAGCCTCGACACCGTAGCCTTTGGCAAGCGCAACGAAATCGAGACCGGGAAGATCGAGACCCGGCACCCCCGGCGTGTGCAACATCTCCTCGAACGACTTGAGGATGTTGTACGCGTAATTGCGCAGGATGATGAAGAAGATGTCCGGGTTCTGCTGCGCCGCCGTGTACAGCGATTGGATGACGTAGTTCGAGGCGCCGTCGCCAAGGATGCAGATCGTCTTCCGACCCGTCTTTTCGATCTGATGAGAGATCGCGACGCCGACGCCGGCCGGCAGGCCGTAGCCGAGGACACCGCTGGACATCGAGAAAAAGCTCTTGGACCGCTTGGTCGGAATGCGCTGGCGAAGCAGCTTCAGGGTGGACAAGGACTCCTGAGCGATCACGCTGTCGTCGGGCCGGACCTTTTCGATGAGGTGATAAAGGGCCTCGGGCGTGATGACGTCGCCATATTCCGGCTCGGGGAGCGGTGGCTTCGGGGGGGCGGCAGGACGGGCCCGGTCGTCCAGTGCCTCCAGCAACACGGCCGCCGCGCGGGCCGGATCGGCGAGAAACGCGTCACCTACCCAAGCCGCGGCGTTGTCGGAGGGATTGTCGCCGATCTGGAACAACCGCGCCCCCTCGGGCAGGATATTGCCGGCGACATAGGGATAATAGCGGAAGACCGGACCGCCCAGGACAACGATGACGTCCGCGCCTTCCAACGCCTCGCCGGCCTGCTTGATCGCGCTCGGCAGCACGCCCTGGTACAGCGGGTGGGTTTCCGGAAAGCCGGGAAAGCCATCGCTCGGCGATCCCCACACCTTCGCGCCCAGCTTCTCGGCCAGTCGAACGCCGTCGTCCCAGCCACCCAGCTGGTCGACCGCCGAGCTGATGACGAGCACTGGCGACTTGGCTTCGTTGAGCGCCTTGGACACGGGCGCCAGCATCTCGGGATCGGCGCCGATCCGCCCCTGGATCTTGCGAACCGGATTGCTGCCACCATACTCCTTCTCGACGTCATCCATCGGGATCGACAGAAAGACCGGTCCGGCCGGCGCCTGCACCGCCATGGCGTAGGCGCGCATCAGCGCGCCGGGGACATCGTCGGGCCTGACATTCTCGTAGGCCCACTTGACGAAGGGCCGAGCGATGTCGTGGACGTCCGGGTTGACCAGATACGGCTCGTGGAGCAGCATCTCGCGCGTCTGCTGACCCGCAACGATGATCAGGGGGGTGCGGTTGTACCATGCGGTTTCCAACCCGCTGAGCGCGTTGCCCATGCCCGCGGCCGTGTGCAGGTTCACGAGCACCGGTTGCCCTGTCGCCTGTGAGAATCCATCCGCCATGGAGGTCGCGGACCCTTCCTGAAGAGCGAGCACGTAGCGGAAGTCGTCGGGAAACGACTGGAGCAGCGTCTCTTCGGTGGATCCGGGATTGCCGAACCACGTCGTCAGCCCGAGCTGACGCGCCATGTCGAAGAAGGCTTCGCGAACGAGCATATATCCCACCTGCTGCAATCTTGGTGAAGTTATGACTGATGTTCAGAAGGGCTGGGGTCGAGGCCCAAGACTGAAAACCCGATGCCGGATATTGCATGGAACTTTTGTGAGGCTCTTGCGTGCGACCTACTATATCACTGATTTCCGGGCATAATATCACCGCCAGAATTGGGCCCTTATGTCCGTACCCGCTCAGCAACTCGGCATGGGCAACCTTGCGCTACGTGTGATCCAATAGGTAGTTCTGGGTTCCGGCATTTCGAATTAAGGTCCACAATGAACCATGCAGACTTCGATGCCGTTTTCGACTGGAATGACGTCAAGTTGTTCCTTCAGATTGCGCGCACAGGAACGGCAACTGCAGCCGCATCTGCGCTAGGCTTGAGCCAAGCCACCGCCAGCAGACGGCTGAAGACACTTGAGGCCGCGATAGGCTGGCCACTTTTCCTGCGTGACGGCGCGCGTTATCAACTCACTGACGAGGGCGAGGTCATGTTCGCTCATGCGGAGCGGATGGAGGAGGAAGCCCTCGCGCTCGGGCGCCGACTGATTGGCGTCGATCACGACCTCGAAGGCGTCGTGAAGGTGACGAGCTCGGACTGGTTTTCCCAGCATGTCCTCGCTCGCCCGATCGCCCAATTCGTCCTTGCGAACCCATCGGTAACGGTAGAGGTCGTTGCTCACCCGAGACACCTCGATCTACGTCGGCGTGAGGCGGACATGGCACTTCGGTTCGCCCCTTTCAGCGACGCAAGCGTGATCCAGCGGCGGTTCGCAGAGGTGCGATACGGGCTATATGCGTCCGAGAGCTATCTCGCCCGACATGGCAGTCCAGACCTGAGCGACGACGGCGAAGGTCACCAACTGATAACACTCGACAGCGCGCTCGATGCCGCTTCGGATGTTGCGTGGCTATCGAAACGGTGGCCGAAGTCGCACCTCGCCTTTCGGAGCAACAACCGCGACTCCCAGGGCGAGGCTTGCCGGCAAGGTGTGGGCCTCGCGGTTCTTCCCCGCGTCATCGGCGATGCACTACCCCTTCAGCTGCTCGAAGGCTCCACCCCGCCGGGCCGCGTAGTTTATCTCGGCTACCACAGCGACCTGAAACAGTTGCGTCGCCTACGTGCCTTGATCGATCATCTGACCTCGAGCGTTCCGCGCGAGATCTGATGGGCTTGCGTTTAGTGGCCAATTTCTCCGCCGGACAGGAAGAGCGCTCAATGGGGCGGATGGAAATCGTCGTTGGACGGATGCTCCGCCAATTCCCGAAAGCCTGCGGCCATGAACCGTGCCATCCGGCGCTTAACCGGTTCAAAGTCATCGGATTGGCAGACACCTCCCGACAAGCGGTCGAGGCGTCCCGTACGCGCCAAGGTCAGAAACAGAGCGCCCGCAGCAAAGTGAAAGCCCCAGAAAACATCGCTCTCCGCAACGTCGGGCATCGCGCGCCGGAGAAGCTTGATCAGGCGAAGAACCACTGGGTTGAACAAGTCCATCAGCTCGTTGCCGAATGTCGTGTTCGACACCAAGCCGCCGAAGTTACGCCAGCCGTCGCCGCCCGACATGGAAAGATCAAGACATGTGTCGAGGAAAGCGTGCAGGGCACCCTCAATCGTCGGTTCCCCGGCACATCCCGCTTCATATTCGTCCAGCGCCGCCGTGAGTCGTACGGTCGCGACCGTCGACCGGCGTTTGAACACTTGGTCAAACAAGGCACGTTTGTTTTCAAAATAATAGTGTACTAGCGATGTATTCACCCCGACATGCTTGGCAACCTCCTTCAGGGTTACGCCATGAAATCCATGCTGCGAGAAAAGGTACTCGGCTGCATCAAGCAGCAGCTCTATACTCTCCTCGCGCTGCTCCTGCTTTGACCGTAGTCGGCGCACTGGCGGCGGTGACGTCATGGCAATTGGCAGTCCATACGCGACAACATAAGCGATCCTCTCAAACCTCGCACGTTGATCCCACTTCTTGGTTCGATATCACACGGCGATATCGGCCAGCGCCTCTGGATAGCGGTCAACGAGGCACACCACCAAAGGAGGTTGTTGACCCTCTCGACAATGTTGATTGTCGAGACAGTGATATGTATATCATTACATCGCCTGCGCTCCGAAGGGTGGTCCGTGCGGCAAAGAGATCAGTGCCGATGGAAAATGTGGTTATCAGCTCCGACGCGGATCATTGCGCGCCTCTGCCCTCGCCCTGGCATAGGTTGTTCCGGCTGCCTCTGCGGGATCTCCTTGCAAAAACGAAAGGTATGCGTCGGGCGTCTTGCGGCCATAACCGATCTACAAGGGTAGGCGGTCTCCAGAGCCCTATCGAAACCAGCCACGGAAGATCGGCTTGTCGGGCGGGCAAACCGTAATGCTCTCCAGGTTCCATGCCCGCTTTGATTGGAACGACGTCAAGTTGTTCCTTCAGATTGCACGAATGGGCACTTCGACCGCGGCAGCAACGGCGCTCGGGCTCAGCCAGCCCACCGCGAGCCGAAGGCTGAAGGCGCTGGAAATGGCTATAGGGGATCCCCTCTTCCAGCGCGACGGCAATACCTACATCTTGACGAAAGAGGGCGAGTTGATGCTCGCCCACGCTGAACGCATGGAAGAGGAGGCCCTTGCGCTCGGTAGGCGCCTCGTAACTGGAGGCATCGCGGGCGAAAGCTTGGTGAAGATTACCGGGAACGACTGGTTCTGCCATCGGGTTTTGGCCAATGTAATTGCAGGATTCGTCATCGCCAATCCGTCGATCGCGGTCGAAATGGTTGCTGATCCACGGTTCATGGACCTGCGGCGCCGCGAAGCCGATCTGGCGATACAGTTCACGCCATTCGCCGATGCCAGCGTCATCCAGAGACGAATTGCCGAGATCCGATACGGTCTCTATGCGTCGCCGGAATATCTGGCAGAGTACGGCCATCCAGATGAATCCGATGCAGGAGACGGTCATCGCCTGATCCTACTCGACAGCGCGCTGGACGAAAAGGCTGACGTCTCCTGGCTCCGGCAGTGCTGGCCGAAAGCGCGATTAGCCTTCCGTAGCAACAATCGTGAATCGCAGGCGCGAGCGTGTCGGCAGAGCGTCGGCTTGGCTGTTCTACCACGCTTGATCGGGGACGAACTGCCGCTGCAGCTGCTCGATCAGGAAAGCCCGCCCGGGCGTACAGTCTATCTAGGTTATCATAGCGATCTGCGGGGGCAGCGGCGGCTTCGTTTACTGATCGACCATCTCACGTCCAGCATACCGCGCTTGATCTAACACGCTCAACCGCTGCCAATGTCATCGAGCGGGAAAGATTAGCCAACCCCTGAGCAATCCGCAGATGCCAATCTTGTTCGAGCCATTTGTTGTACCAATATAAGATCCATGCATTACGAAAGTTCCAGTGCGCGCTTGCTCGGCTTGGATCGGCAACCCAGACCGGCCATACTTTCTTCCGGATCGAACAAAACCCGAGATTGTCGATGACCGACCTCTTTGATCATCCGATAATTCCTGGGTTGTCGACTTATGACGACATCGTTTCACCCGACGAAGAGCGCTTCCTGATCGCTGCGATTGATGCCACAGAACCGTCACCATTCCGCTTCCGCGGCTGGACGGGAAAGCGGCTGACCACTTCGTTCGGATGGATATATGACTTTGATACGGGCCGAGTGAACCGTGCGGCTCCGTTCCCTGAGTGGTTGACTCCGTTCCGCGATCGCGCCGCCAAATTGGTAGGCTTGTCTGGTGACGAGCTGATCCAGGCCCTGTTAACCCGGTACGATCCAGGCGCCGGCATCGGATGGCACCGTGATCGCCCGGCATTCGAGCACGTCGTCGGAATATCGCTGGGTGCGCCTGCGACGATGCGGTTCCGGCGACGCAATGGTCTTCGCTTCCGTCGTGCAACGATGCCTCTCCCCGCCCGTGGCGGTTACCGGATGAGCGGTGAGGCACGCACCGATTGGGAGCACAGCATCCTAGAGGTGGAACAGCCCCGCTGGTCAGTGACCTTCCGGACAATGCGTTCCCTTACCCCGAAACCCCTCACGAAGCTCCCATCCCATCCTGATGAAGGCTAAGAGCGTCGGGTGTGTGGTTTGCGATTCCAGAAATCCGGCAAGGGCTATAGTAGGCGTTGCCACCACCCGACATCGTGCCAAGCATCGAACTTGCGTCCGACCTCTCGATAGATGCCGACGCAGGTAAAGCCGGCGCGCTCGTGTAGCGCCACACTGGCTTCATTAGGCATCGCGATGCCAGCAAAGGCCGCGTGAAACCCTCTTTCGCGCGCTTCGATCAACAGACGGTTGAGGAGAGCATGTCCTATACCTCTCCGTTGGTAAGCAGCCTCGAGATAGATCGCGATATCGACGCTTGTTCGATACGCCGCCCGGGCACGGTGTTGGCTAGCGTAGGCGTAGCCGATGACCTCCCCATCTGCCACCGCGACCAAGTATGGATGTGTGGGCTGGATTGCGGTCATTCTCGCGATAATCTCTCCTGCGTGGGGCGGGACCTCTTCGAAAGAAACTGCGGTTTTGACCACATATGGAGCGTAGATCCCGCAGATCGCGTCAGCATCTTCTAGACAGGCCGTTCTTATCGCTACCATCGACGTTGTCCCCTTGCCGGCGTAGGTACGGGATGTCCCTTCCCGTTGCTCCGACCATGAACCCGTAACACCGACGTCCCGCAGCATCAGGCGAATCTTTCCGCGGCATGATCTCGGAACGCCTCCTGATCGCGGACATATTCGCTGAGCATCTCGAGCGACTTGTGCCGGCTATGCTCTTTCATCTTGAACAGATTGGCGCCCTGCCGCCCCGCCTCGGTGAGAAAGCCGGCGCGCAGACTATGGCCGGCGAAGAGCGCGGGATCATAGCCGGCCGCGGCCGCGCGCGCCTTGACGACCAGCGCAACGGTCTGCGGACTGAGCGGATGGGCGGTCACCCGACCATGCGGGGTCAGCCGTCGGAACAGCGGCCCGCTGCTGATCACGGCCGCCTCAAGCCAGGCGCGGTAATGGCGCACTGGCTCCATCCGGCGACCATCGAGGATGGCGACCGATTGCCCCCTGCCCTCCTGGTCGCCCTTTGAAACCGGGATGCGGATGATCAGTCCGCGCGGATCCTCGGCGATATCCGCGATGTCGATCGCCACCAGCTCCGACCGCCGGAACGCCCCCATCATGCCGATGCTGAGGAGCGCGCGGTCCCGGTAATCCTGCAGGCGGGTGCCGGTGATGGTGCGGACCATGTCGCGCAGCACATCGCCATCGGCGGGCCGCTTCTTGGCGGGGCGCTCAGTCCGCTTGGTGTTGCGGATGCCGCGCATGACCTTGTCGAGCGCCGCGGCGCCGGCCTGCGTGGTGGGTGGCTCCGCTTGCGCGGTCCGGTGCGCGAACACGATCGCCGCCAGCCGTCGCCCGATCGATGCTTTTGAGAGCGACTGTCCGTTAGAATGACTGCTGCCGGTGGTGGCGAGCTCGGTGAGGAAGGCAGCGGTGACGCGGGGGGTGGCGGGCAGCGCCTGATAGCCGCGCGCGTCGCACCACGCACAGAATTGTCGCCAGTCGGAGCGATAGGCGCGTAGTGTCGCGCTAGCGGACGCGCGGGCGATGAAGTCGTCGACGCGCGACTGGTCGTCGGCGCTGAGGTCGGGGACCCATGGCTGGACGGCGGACGCAGCGATCGCGGTCAGGTCGCGCCCGATCGACGCATCAATGGCGTCGCCATCCGCGATCACGTCGCCAGCGCCACGTCAATGGTCGTTTTCTCGATTTCGACCATTTTTGCCTCCGCTTCGGCCGTTTCGCTCGCCCGTTGATAGCGGCTCAACTTATTAGCGGGAATCACGTTTATCGCTAGTAACTATTTTGGCTACTGGACCGGACGGCGGCATATGCTTGTCCCTCGCCTCCCTTCGAATATTTTGGCATACGTGGTGCTCAATGCCACCTTACGCGGATGCTGTCATATGCCTCTTCAGGTCAACATTACCCCCAATGGACGTATGAGCCTCCCAGTGGGCATTCGTAAGCGTTTGGGACTCGAAGATGGCGGTGCGGTTCTGGTGGAAGAAACGCCCGATGGGGTTATCCTGCGCACGGTTGAGCAGGCGGTGGCCAAGGCGCAGGCGATTGCCAAGTGTTATGCCCAGCAGCCCGGCGCGTCAGTCGGAGACTTTCTTGGTGCACGGCGCGAGGACAGCGGCGAATGACGCACGTGGTCCTCGATGCCTCGGCGGTCCTCGCACTGCTAAAAGGCGAGCGTGGCGCCAGCAAGGTCGCCGGCGTGATCGCGGATGCGTCGGTCTGCGCGATCAACCACGCCGAGGTCGTCAGCCACTTCGTCGAGCTCGGCGCGCCGCTTGACGAGGTGCGCGCCATGCTGGGGGCCCTCCCCTATATAATAGTCCCCGCCGATGATGCGCTGGCCTGGGAGGCGGGTGGCCTGCGATCGGTAACCGCGTCCGCCGGGCTGTCGTTAGGCGATCGCTTTTGCCTCGCGCTGGCGAGGCGGCTCGGTGTCTCAGCCTATACCGCCGACACAACATGGAAAGACATCGCCAGCGATGTCGGTGCCAAGGTCGTGGTGATCCGATGACCGATAGGGATGCAGCGTGTATCGCCGCATCCCCACACCTCCTTTACTTGGCGGGCAGACGACGACGCTTGGGCGTGCCCACAGCCTGCGATCCTTGCTCGAGGACCGCCGCTGAATCGATCGATCGAGGCGCGAAGCTCAGCACTGGTAATGGCTGCATCATAAGCCCGGCTTGCCCGGTCAGCATCGCGACCAGGCTGCGGAAATAGGGATATGTCGCGACCTTGCCGACCCGCTCGATGAAAAGCTCGCATGCACCTTCGTCACAAGCGCCTTGAATACGATAACTGGCAAGATAGGTCGCACCGATCGACAGAACGCGCTTGCGACCGTAGCGGCAAACGACCTTGAAGTTGAAAACGCCATAAAGCGAGCCGTTCTCATGTTCGAGGAAACTGTCGAGCACGCCCGCGACGACATTGTTGCGCCATGCGTCAGGATCGAGATCCAGCGCCTCGGGCTTCATATCAAATTCGCTCGTAGTCATACGAATGCTGCGCAGGTGCGCGCGTGCAACCAGGCTATTGTAGACGCTGGGGTCCATGCTTGCGGCATCTTGGGGCAAGGTCTGGATCCTAACCCGCAACCGCAAGCCGGCGGGGGCGCCGGGTATCGGCCTCTTCAGCCCGCGCCCAACGATCCACCAATCGGCCGCGATCTGGCGACGCCATGGCAGTGTCATCATGCGTTACGATGATGTTTGAACCAATTTGAATATCGTTGATGAGCCCCGAAACCGTCCAGTGCTGTTCACTGTCCGCAGCGTCACCTCGCGCAAGGGCGACCATATTTTCTAGCTGACATTGTGTCGTGAGGACAGGATTCTGACCCAAATGGTAGAACATTTTCGCGATGGTTCGAATAGTCAGATTTTTGGCTTGCTCGCCAAACATCTGACTGACTCTCGCCTCTGAAACTTTCAATCGCTTCGACAGGTCACGAGCACGAAGTCCTCTTTCGTTCATCACGCGCTGTATTTCCGACTGAACCGCAACAATGAATTCCGCTTCTGCGAGTTCGACGGCAAGCGTGTCGACATCGCACGTTACCGCGCTGCCTGCCATTATGGCCGCTCCTATTTCGGTCATCGTTCACGCTCCTTCTGTACAACTATTTCGAGGTGCAGCATCGCTTGCAGCGCCGCGACCGGCTGGAGAACCGGATCCGCCGCGCGGGCAATACGCACCTCTGTTACGAAAAATGTCTGACGTGCCTCGTCGGTGCCACGGCGACCGACCACCTGAACGTCGGTTGCGACAAACTCCTCCAGGCGACCATGCGGGTCACCCGCTACGCGTCGAAAGGCCTGTTCAGGGAGATGATCACAGCCATTACAGAAGCGGCGGAACAGCCCCATTAGCCGCGCGAACACCGTCACAGGTATGGCATGGTGCAACCGCGCCCAGTCACTGGCACGCATCGCGATGCAGCGCCGCGGCCCATCGACCCGCACCTCGGCATGCTCGGCTGGTGATCGCTCGGCTGAGCCCATCTGCACCTCATCACTTAAGGTACGTGTTAAGCCGATGCGCGTCCACTGTCATTCTTGTCACGATTGGACGTCTTGAATCTCGATGGCATGCTTAACATATAGCTAAAGCTGGCGCGGCCATTCGGGGACGTGTTCGTGTCAGGGTTCAGGTAGGAAGGACACGACACTATGACGGCTGCCATCACGTTTTACCCGGTCTGCAATGGCGACATGACGCTGCTGCGGTTCGACAACGATCAGACGCTGCTGATCGACATCCATATCCGCAAGGGTGCCGACGACCCGGATGACGACACACCCGACGTTATGGGCCTGCTGCGCGAGCAGCTGAAGCGCGACGAAAAGGGTCGGCTCTTCGTCGATGGCTTTCTCAACACCCATCCCGATAAGGACCATATCTGTGGTCTGTCGAAGCACTTCCACCTCGGGCCGCCCGATGACTGGGTCAAAACCGACGACAAGATCCTGATCCGCGAGATGTGGTCGTCGCCCATCGTGTTTCGGCGGGCATCGATGACGCACACGCTGTGTGACGATGCCAAGGCCTGGGCGAAAGAAGCCCGGCGCCGGGTAGCGCTGTATCGTACCACCAACGCTATCGGGATCGAGGGCAATCGTATCCAGATTTTGGGCGAGGACATCAAGGGTAAGACCGATGACATCTTGGGGATCGTCGTAAAGACCGACGATGTCGTGTCCAGTCTCAACCGCGTCACCGCTGGCGCCTTCGAAGCCCGTCTCCTGGCTCCGATGCCGCAAGGCGACGATGAAGAACTGGTGGAACTGCTGGCGAAAAACCGGTCGTCGGTCATTCTGCGCTTTTCGATCCGCGGGGCCGGGTATGCCGACAAGTGCCGCTTCCTGACCGGCGGAGACGCGGAAGTGGCGATCTGGGAGCGTCTGTGGGAAAAGCACGGGGCAGCGCATGCCGACTGGCTGAGCTACGATATCCTGCAGGCACCGCACCACTGTTCCTGGCATAGCCTGAGCTATGACAGCTACTCGACCTGGGGAGAGGAAGCCGAGGTATGTGAGAGCGCCCGCACCGCGTTGGCGCAAATCCGCAAAGGCGCCGTCATCGTCGCCAGCTGCGAACATATCGATCCCGAGGATGCCGATCCGCCGAGCGATCGCGCCAAGCGCGAGTACATCTCGATCGTTGAGGGCAAGGATGATCGCTTCCGGTGCGTCACCGACGTCTGGGAGGATGAACAGCAGCCGCTGCGCTACGAGATCGGTGCCAGCGGCATAGTCAAGGCCGTCAAGAATGCCGGCAAGGCGGCAGCAACGGCGTTGGGGATCGGCGCGACGGCGGCACAGGCACGGCCGCACGGCCGCGCCTGATGGCCTCCCCGAAATCGGCATCGCCGGGCGATGACATCCTCCGGGTGGCGACACGCCACCCGGAATTCGCCGGTGGTGACGTCATCGGCGATGATGAGGTTCGCATCGACCTGAGGGTTGAAATGCCTCTTCACTTCCAGGCGGATGGCATCAGCGACACCGGCGTCCGGATCGTTGAGCCCGTTACGCTGCGCATCCCGTCCGACTATCCCTGGCGCTCTCCACAAGTGCGACTTCGCGCCGACTTTCCGCGCAACTTCCCTCATCTTCACCCGGGCGGCGCTGACGCACCGCCCAGGCCATGCCTTGTCGATGGCGATCAGGATGAATTTTTTCTGCAGTTCGGCTTGGTCGAGTATGGCGTGTTCCATCTCCTCGAACAGGTCGCCGTCTGGCTGCGCAAGGCTGCGATCAATCATCTGATCGACCCTGTACAAGGCTGGGAACCGGCCATGCGGCGTGGCTTGCGTGATACAATCGCCTTCGACGCAGAGACCATGCGTACCACCCGCCTGAAGGCCGGCGGCTATATCGCCTGGCGTGGCCGCTTCGGTCGAACGGGGGCCGATGATGCAACGCTGCTTGATGAGGCTTCGGTCTGGATCAATAGCGATGGCGTCAAAATGCCGCTCAGTACGACGGACAAGTCGCTGTTCAGCGCTTCGCCAATGTCAAAAGGGGGCACGCTGGGCAAAACCGCCATCGGGATTGTCTGGACCGACAAGCCTCCCTCTGGTGGCACCTACGTTAGCGACCGCTACACCCCCGATGACGTCACGACAATCGATGAGCTTCGTGCGCGGGCTGATACGCTCGGCTGCCGTCGCGGTCTCGATCTTTTCCTCAGCAATCTGGAACGGTCGTGGCAGGGCTGGCACCTCAATCAGCCCATACCGATTGGCATTGTGTTGTGCGTCGAACGACCCGTTCATCTGATCGGATCAAATTCCCCGATCGAATTACTGCCCTACGTCATGGAGATACGTCCCTATGATCAGAGGACGACCCTACTCGTCCGCGGAGGCGATGAGCCGGTCAGACCTGCTCTTCATTATCAGACCTTGAACGCGCCATTGCTGCGGACGCTGGCAGGGGTACCCGAACGGCCCGCGCTGGCGCTGCTTGGCTGTGGCAGCGTCGGCTCGAAACTCGCGCTGCACGCCGCGCGCTCCGGGCAGCCGATCATCGCAATAAGCGACGAGGGGTGGCTACGGCCGCACAATATGGCGCGACACGCCCTCTCCCCCACTGCGGTGGGCCAGCCCAAGACCGCCGCGCTTGCTGATGAGCTGGCCGGGTTCAGCCTGTCGCCAACACTCTACCAGGATGACGTTGCGTCAGCTCTGCGTGACGAGGCGAACCGGATAAAAGTTATTCCCGCAGGTACGGGCATCGTCGTCAACGCCACCGCGTCGCTTGCGGTGCGTGAAGCGTTATCCACCGCAATCCATCCGCATGATCGTACCCGCTATATCGAGGCGGCGCTCTTTGGTCGCGGCCGCATGGCTTACCTGCTGGTTGGTGGAGCCTCACACAACCCCAATCACAACGATCTGATGGCTGAGATGTACGCCACGCTGGCCGATGGTGAGGCAGTAGCGCTGCTTGCCGATCCTGAAACCGGTCTCGCTGAAATCCAGATAGGCCAGGGTTGCGGATCGCTGACCATGACTATCGACGACGCGCAGCTCTCGATGATGACAGCCGGGCTTGCCAAAGAGATCGACCACGCGACTGACCATCCGAACGCCGACGGCCTGATCGTCACTGGCGTCTGTGACATCGATACCCCCGCAACGCGCTGGACGCGCCAAACCGTACCGCCCTTCGAAACCGTCGCGATCGAGGGTAGCGATGGCTGGGAGCTGCGGATCAGCCAGCGCATTGCAGCAAAGATCCGGTCAGCGGCCGCGGCCTCGCCGCATGCGGAGACCGGGGGGCTGCTCGTCGGCCTGAGCAGTGCCCGGATGAAGACGGTCACCGTGGTCGATCTGCTCGATGCACCAGCTGACAGCACGTTTTCTGCCAGCCTGTTTGTTCTCGGCAAGACCGGTCTTCAGGATGCGATCGAGCATCGCCATCAGGCCAGCGGACGGACGCTCTTCGATGTTGGCACTTGGCACAGCCATCTTGCCGACGAAGGCCCATCAGCGCTTGACTGGCGGACGGCGACCGAGCTGGCGGCGGGGCGCACCCCACCATCGGTGTTGCTGATCGTGACGCCACTTCGCTTTCACGCCCTGATCGCGAAGGATACGATCGGTGGCTGAGACGAAATCCCTCAAAGAGCAAAATGCTTGGCTCATTCGTGCCGCCATCATCGCCCATGCCACAGCCTTTCTGGTAGTGGCGGTGGAACCGGCCAAGCTCATCAAAGCCCGCTCGGTAGAGTTGGTCGCAAAGCTCGAGGCAATGGCCGTGCCGGGATCGGCATCGCTTGGCCTGATTGTCATTGCCTCGTTGATTTTGCTGGGCTTGATTCCACCCAACTGGCGCGATCGGGTGATCCATTTGCGATGGCGCCATCCCCTGCCCGGATCACGGGCCTTTACCGTCGTCGGCCCCACGTCGTCGCACGTGGACATGACCGCGTTGGAAAACAAGCTGGGCCCCCTGCCCACCGATCCTACGACGCAGAATCAACTATTCTACCGGATCTACAAACCGCTTAGGGATGACATCAGTGTCTGCGATCCGCATCGTCGATACCTCGCTGCGCGAGATATCGGCACGATCACAGCGCTCCTGGTCTTGCCACTGCCGGTCATGGCGTTTGTCATCAACGGCAACGTAGGGCGATCCGCGCTGTACGGCGCCTGTCTCTTGGTGGCCTATATCTTGTGCGCAGTTTCGGCCAAAAACTATGGTTGGCGGATGGTGCAACACGTGCTCGCCATCACTGCGGCGGGTGGTTCCAGCTCGCCAGCTGCAGCACCGCAACCATGACAAACGGCGGAATGGCGTTGTTTCGAGGTGTTGCCGCCGGTCATGTTACGCTTCAGCAGACATGACTTAGACTCCTGTGCGGCTTATGGCACCATAGGGAGGTATGTGTGCCCCGAAGAAGGACCAAGCCACGGCCAATGAATGAAATTGAAGTCGACGGCGTTCTTAGGGACTTACGGCATCTTGAGAGCTTCGTCGTCACGCTAGCGGGCAAGGGGCACAATGCGGGTGAATTGCGTGTGCAAATTACCCTTGGGCTTCACACAATATCCCAAGGTTGCGCTCGCGGTATGCACAATCTGGAAGATGAAAACGGTAAGCCCCGGCTATTTTGTGAAGACCGGTACGCTTTTTCGTTGGGCTTACCAGAGTTGTCTCGGCGGATGATCGAGCAGAATTACTTCTGCTGGGAGTCGATCGACCGTAATCGCGCGATGAACTATGCTGTCATCGACGTCGCGCCCGGTCGCATTCGCGAACTCACCGATGGCGAGCATCAGGTCGTGTTTTTCTATATTTATCCCTGCAAGGAAGACCGAGCAGAAGTCAATCTGATGATCACGAGCTGTCATGCGCGTGAAGTCGTCTTCAGCCGCATCAAGCGGCGCTACAACATGCATACGGTCTTGCGGACCTGTCTATTTCAGCAGAAGCGGGTCCCATAACGGGAAAGGGCTCCCGCTTTAGTCGAGAGCCCTTTATAGTGCGGGTGTGCCTTACCGTGGTGTACCGGCCATTGAGGCGCACATGCTGCGGCGACCGTGTTACCGGAAGCCCCGCTGTCCGTAGCTGATGGTTCAATGCCATGCAGTGGTAAAAAGTTCAATAAAAAGTTGAACCAGTTCCTCCCGGGCCCTCCACGAGGCGACGTTCCTGGAACTAGGTCTAAGCTCGCCCCAGCGCTTCCTCCGGTTGTACAGTGTCTTTCAGGGGCTTCAAGCGCTCGGCGCATCTCGCCAGCGCAGCGCGTTGGAGTGCACGAAAAATAATGCCGCTCAGCACCCGTCGGTCATCAACCCGAGGCGTGCCATGGCTTTTGGGAAGAATGGCGGCAGCCACTTGTCTGATCGTCCGTCACCGAGAGAAAGTTGCTCATCCCGGTCTCCTCGCAGAGGCTGAATCAGATCGTGACACTCACATCAATGGGTCCTGCCCCGAAGGGGACGGCCACTCTCTCGGCACGCAGGTTGGCTTATTAACATGGCTTGATAGTTCAGGCATGACCATTCCCGAACCATTCGCCAGCATCAATGATTGGCAAATTTCTGGCAGCATGTCCGAAAAATCCAGCGCTCTTCCACAACTCGCGATTTCCAACAACATAGAGGCTACGCTTGGCGCGAGTTGCTGCGACATTGAGCATGTTGGGCGTCTGCCCTGCCCAAACGCGAGACCCGTCCTTTGCGCCTCGCCCGGCACCCAGAAGCAGTATTACGCCTTCCGCCTCCTTGCCTTGAAAGGTGTGGATTGTACCGACATGGCTGTTCGCCCAGTCGCCGCCATCCGGTATCTTGTTCAATGCGCCCGCCCTTCCCAGGAGCAATCGCTGCAAGTTACGCACGGGATCGCGGAATGGACTGATGATATAGAGGTCGGGAAGTCGGCTCTCTTCCTCCATCAGCCGGCGGATCGCACGATCGATCACCCATCCTTCGTCCTCGACCCACTTGCCCTTTGACGAACCGTCGACGTCGACCCACCCTGATCCGCCTAAGGCATCCCTGATAGCGGACGTGCCCACCGCCGTGGCATGGATCATCCGATTCCCATAGGCGATGCGGTTGGCAATCGCGAACATTGGATCGTCGCAACGTCGGTGGACGAGCAGCGGGAACCCGGTGATGCGTGGCCGTTCCGGGTTGCCATCCACCGCCGGAAAGCGACCCTGTATCCGGCTCGCCCGGTCAGCGAGCGTCTGCGCAGATTGGTCAGGCGCGCTCCACTCATCAGGATTTACACCCTCGTTGGCGTAAAGCTGGGCGGTGGTTTTTTGGCCCAGCGGCACGACGGGTGGAATCTGGAGAGGATCGCCGATGACGATCGCACGACGAGCCCGCCAGATCGCCCCAAGCGCATGCTGCGGGCAGGCCTGCCCCGCTTCGTCCAACAGTAGCCAGCCAAGTGAGCCACCATGAAAGGCCGGGAACATTCGCGGCAGCGATGCAAAGGTGGTCGAGACAACCGGAACCAATAGAAAGAACAGCCCCCATTGTTCTGCCGTCGGCGGATTGTTGCGGTCGCCATCGATGATTCCGTTCAACGCCGGCTTGATGATCCGAACCCCCGCCGCAACGAAGGCGCTGTGCAGACGTACCGCCGCCACGAAAAGCGCATCCCGAGCCGACCGGAATGCGCCCGCGTTCCATGGCGCCGCGACTTGCAACTCCTCCTCCGATAAGGTCCAAAAGCCGGCATCTGGAATGCAGCCTTTTAGGTCAGTCGACACCCCGTCCAGCTTTGCGGTTGTGGCCGATATGTCGGCATCGAGCCTGGCAAGCGCCTGACGTGCGGAGCAGAGCCGATCCTCGATCGTCTTGCCGATTGCCTCTGTTGCATCGCGACTGCATTCTGCCTCTTTAACCGTGCGGCGCAACAGGTCGCCTTGCGCAAGCCGATCACCTACCATCTGCTGGTAATGCTGCCATGCTTGCGTACCGAACAGCCGTGCGACGAAGCCAGGCTTCGCTTCGGTGAGAGTTGCAAGCGCGGCCTGCTCATTTGCCACCATCGCTCGCACGTTCCGATACCGCTCTTCCGCAATCGCTAAAGCGCGTTCCGCATCAAGTCGCTCGGCTTCCAGGACTGCGGCCTCCTCAATCAGTCCAGGGCGCCTGCTCTCCAGCGTCCGTCGACGATCCTGCGAGCGCGCAATATCGACCAATTGACCGTGCAGACGCTGGCATGTCTCAAGCGCGTCATGAAATTCAGCGCGCGCTTTTTGCCATCGCGCCCTAGCTTCGTGCGGCGTTGGCGGTGGGTCGAGCGTGCATAGCCGGCTTGGCTCTTTCCCTTTGAATTTGCGCTGGTGCGGAGACCAGACGCGGTCGAGCCATTCGTTTAGCCCCCAGTCCTTGTCGTACCAGAACCGCTTGAAAAAGGCCTGACGGTTCTTTGCACTGCCTAGCCGGGCAGCCATCAATCCCCAAGCCTGATCAGCTTCCTCCGCGTCGGGGGTCAGTCCTAGCACGTGATTGGCTGTATGTGCGAAATAGGAGAGATTTTCGCCCTTCCACACCGATGCATCGAGCGCCTTCTTGCGTACCGGCAGTTCAAGGCTGACGTTCTCGACTGCGGCATTGTTGTTGCTGGCGACGACGATCGCATAGTCCATCAGATCGATGTCACCGACACCCTTGGACGGATCGTCGATCGCCGCCAATCGCTGCGCGCGGCTAACGAGCGCATGGGCGACAATGTCGCGCAGCAGGGTCGTCTTGCCCGTCCCGGGCGGACCATTGACGGCAAAAAGGCCATCTACGGCGAGATCCCGTACGGTCGTGTTGACTGCGGCCTGCTGCAGCAGCGACAGAGGATGCAGCCCTGGCCCTGGCCAACGTGCCAAGGGAAAGAGGGACGGATCGAGCAGTTCAGATAGGCGCTGACGATCATTCAACGCGTCCCAGCGATGCTCTGGGCAATCAATACCGAGATAGGCCCTGGCGGGCGAAGCGAGATCCGGCAAGCCCCGCTCGACCCTAGCGATGTCGGCCAGGTAGAAGGTCGAGAGAAAATCACCCGCAGGTGGATCGTACGCCACCACGCGAACGGCACAGGGTACGACTTGCCAAAGATCATCGCCCAGCCCAAGTTTGCGCTGCAAGCCGCGCGAAGCGTCCCTTAGCTCTGACCATAGTAAGGGACGAAGCTGGCCTTTACCGTCGGTTGGCGAGAGCCACGCGGAAACCTCATCGATCAGCGGGTCTTCCACGTCCGACCACGCGGAGAGATCGGCTGTCTGGCCGTTCGTGATTAGTGTGCCCAGTCCCCAGGCAAAGCTGGCGATGGTCAAGCTGTCAGGAACGACGGTGCCGAACTCGTCGAGGATCAGCGTCGCAGCAAGAACCTGACCCTTTTCCTTGCGTTTGACCTTATCCTCGTCAGCCGGATCGTCAAATACAGTATCCAACCGCCGCATCGCATCGGCTGCGGGCATCGCGCCAAGCACCACCTTGTACCAAGACCGCCGTACACGCCGCGTCGCAGCGATTGCTTCGGCTGGCGCAGGCTCAGGCGACTGCGCCCCGTTGACGCCGTCTTCACACTCCCCCGGCTCTTGTCGCCCAGTGGATCTTGGAAGCTCTTCCGGAAGCGACACGGCGATGGCGGGGGGCCATGGCGTCACATCATCATCATACGGCGCTTCCCAATACGGCCTGCCGTTCTCCAATCCACCGGGCCGGTGCGCCAGTTCCCCACGAAAGGTCTGGGCGAAGGCGTTCCAACCTCCCACTTCGACTTTGGCGGGGGTGAGGACCTCAACGGCGCGCCAAGCGCGCAGCACTTGTCGGATCGGGTCGGTAGCGATTTCAAAAGCCATAGGCTCATCTTGCCTCGGCAGAGCCGAAGCGTCGACCATCATCGCTCCAGACCATCAGTGTCTGCGCTACAGAGGCAGAATCGTTCGATCGGTTTCCTCCCGCGTTACTTTCCCGGTCCACGATGCGGTGCCAAAGCGGCTTCGAGCCGTGCACGAATGGCCAACGGCACCTGCGACCTGATCGCTCCGGCAACCGTATCCGCTTCCTGGAGGTACCGTGCGGCGTGCCTGCTGCCGATCGGAGCTGCCTCCGGCAAAACTCCCTACCCTCCCCAGCTTAAGGTGCAGACGATACAACTGGTGCACTTTGAGCATACCTCCGGAAGACCGGGCTTCTACCGGTCTCTTTTCCGTCCGTTCCCGTTCCAAAAAGGACTGGACATAGGCGGACTGGTCATAAAGGACTGGCGCATGTTCGTCCGAGCTTACCTACGCGCCTCTACCGTTGAACAGGACGCCACAGGCGCCCGTGCAGCGCTGGAGGCTTTCGCCGCGACACACGGATTTCGCATCGCCGCCCGCTATGTCGAACATGAGAGTGGCACCCGCCTTGCCCGACCTGAGTTGTTCAGGCTTCTGGATGATTGCAGTCCGGGCGACGTGTTGCTCGTCGAGCAGGTCGATCGGCTATCTCGTCTAAGCTCCGCTGACTGGGCTAAGCTGCGATCAGAAATTGAGGCCCGCCAGGTTCGGGTCGTGTCACTCGATTTACCGACCTCCTGGAATCTGATCGCCACCCCCGACGACTTCACTTCACGGATGTTTGCGGCAGTGAACGCGATGATGCTCGATGTGCTCGCAGCGGTCGCTCGCAAGGATTATGACGATCGTCGACGTCGGCAGGCCGAGGGCGTTGACCGAGCGCGAACCGCGCCGGCCACCGGGCGACGACCGGCATCCGCTGGGTCGCCGGCCCGTCTTCGACCAGAATCAGAGCGTGCGGGCCACAAAGTTACGGGTCGAGATTGGGACGGGGACGCTCACGACGCGGATGACCGCCACACTCTATGGAGAGCGCGGGCAGCGCGTCACGTTCGAGCAGCCTCCACTGCGAGCCGTCGAGGGCGTGCCTGCGAACTGACGATCAGATGAAGACACTGACGATCAGGGGGCGCTACATCCGCGACATCCCCTCGTTCTACACCGAGATCAACCGCGTCTTCATGGCGGACGAGGCCTGGAAGCTGGGTGAGAGCCTCGACGCCGTCAACGACCTTCTAATCGGAGGCCATGGTGCGATCTCGGGACCGGAGCCTGTCGAGCTTGTCTGGGAGGACATCGAAACGAGCAGGATTGCGCTCGGCATCGAGACGACCCGTGCGCACCTTTTAGCGAAGCTGCAGCAGCTCGAACTGTACAGTGTGGACGTCATCCAGCAGCAGCTGGATCACAAGTGGCCCTTCCAATCACCCCTTCTACTGTCGTGGCGGTATGACTCCAGTCATCACCCTCCGAATACCTGAGCAAAACGTACATCCAAACGCAGCCCTAAAACAATTGCGGACGGAATGTTGGTTTTCCGGGTCGGTGCGAATATCGGATCGGGATTGATGACGTATTGAATATTGGGCAATATTCTCACCCCGGGCATGGCCGCAAATCCATAATTAATCTCGCCGATGATCTCGTTCGATTTCGGCGATCCTGTCCCACCAGCCTTCGCACGCAGATCGCAGAGATAATTTATCTGCTGATTGCTGAAATGCGTGTTGCTGACCAGGAAGCCTATCGTGTCCGCGTCGCGGTGTTTGAACGTGCCGGTTTTGACGAAACCGGCAGAGGCAAACCAGTCGAGCTGGGCGACGTTGCCGACATTGAAGAACACCCGCCCGAACAGCGCGAGGTTGCGCGTACTCTTGCTGGCGGCGCGCTGAATCGTCTGGTCTGCCATCGCGTAGAGACCGACGCGGTTGCCTTCCTGTGCGACCCGCGAGAGTCCGGACACCACGGCCGAGGCGCCGTTGCGATCGTAATACGGGCTCTGGCCGCCGTCGGTGTTGATATAGACGCCCGCCTTGTAACGGCGCGGCAGCCGTTCGTCCGCGAACGTCGTCTGATAGCCCACTTCGTTGGCGATAAGCACGCCCGTGCCTTTACCCAGCGAGAAGTCCAGGCCGCCCTTGCCCTTCAGGTTGAGGTTATTGTCGTATTCGAACACGCCGGTCTGGACATACCAACGCTCATCGATCGCGTACCGCGCCTTCGCGGTCCACGACGAGTTGGGAAACGCAGTGATACCGATGTCGCTGATGCCGCCATACGCCGTCAGGCAGCTAGTGTTGCTCATGAACACGCAGTTGAACGGCGAATTGTTGAAGTAGCTGTTTACCGCGGCACGGCCGACGAGGATGTTGAGCTTGCCGAAATCATGCTCGATGTTGAACTGCGTCAGGCGTGGTCCGGCTACCGGCCGCCAGGTTTGCTGAAAGCTGATCGAGTTGCCGATCGAATCTCGACCTAGGCTGTCTCCGCTAAACCATGCACCTTGAATGTGTATTTTGGTATCGGACAGTCCGATCAGCTTTTCCAGATCGATGTCCGCCGCGGTCGATACCCAGTGCGATTCCGCACTGCCCTGACGGATACCGCCGATCGGGTTGGCAGCGAAATTACCGACGAAATCGAACACCTGGTCGACCCCTGCGGCCTTGAGCCCGCGCAGTTCCTTGCCGATCGGATTGTCGCGTTGGAAACGCGCGATGCCGGAAGGTGCTGGTTGGTCCGCGATACCCTGCTTGGTATTGGGGTAGAAGACTGGCGGATGTCGCTTGTCGGCAAGGCCTCGCGCTACGCCATCGTCCGTGTCCGTCGTCGGCACGGCCGTATCGGTAGGAGCAGTGACCGCCCGAGACGGTTGAGCCTGAGACGGCTCGGATTGAGCCGCGGCGGTCAGCGCGATGGCGATGGCGATGGACATGACGGTCTCCTGCCCAGCCGCGCACGAGCGCAGCGGGCTAATGTCGTGGGACGGTAAGTGTCGCGGCGATCACACTCGGCGATCGCCGCGCAGCTTCAGGCGGCTACCGGATACTTTGCTCGCAGCCGCGCATTCCCGATCATCGCCGCGAGCGTGCGTTCGTCGAGCTTGCCTTCCCACTTGGCGATCACGACGGTGGCGAGGGCGTTGCCGATCAGGTTCACGAACGTCAGGCCCTCGGCGAGGATACGGTGGATCCCGAGAATGAGCGCGATGCTGGCGACCGGGATCGTGCCCGTCGTGTTGAGCGTCGCTGCGAGGACCACGAACGCCGCACCGGCAACACCCGCCGCGCCCTTGGACGTCAGCAACAGAACAGCGATCAACCCGAGTTCGTGCCAAAGTGTGAGGTGCGTGTTCGTCGCCTGCGCTAGGAACACCGCGACGGTCGTCAGGTACAGGCAGGTGCCATCGAGGTTAAACGAATAGCCCGCCGGGATGACGAAGCCGACGACGCTCTCCTCGCAACCGACCTTGCGCATCTTCTGGATGAGACGCGGCAGGACCGTCTCGGTCGAAGTGGTGGCGGCGACGATCACGATCTCGTCCCACAGATAGCCGAGCAGCCGCCACAGGCTGACCCCGCACCAATGCGCAATCCCGCCCAGCACGATCGCGGTAAACAGGCCGCAGACGACGAAGAACTCGATGATCAGTTCGCCCAGCGACCACAGCGAAGCCGTGCCGAACTGGCCGACCGTGAAGGCAATCGCACCGAACGCACCGAGCGGCGCAAAGTACATGATGTAGCCGATGATCCGGAAGAACCCTTGCGAGGCGCTGTCGATCAACGTGTAGACCGGCTTGCCGCGCTCGCCGATCGCCGCGATCGCAATGCCGAACAGGACCGAGACGAACAGAACCTGGAGGACATGACCTTCGGTCAGCGCGCTGGCGAAGGTGTCGGGGATGATCCCCATGAAATAGCCGGTGATCGACTGGTCGTGCGCGGTCGCTACATAGGTTTTGATCGAGGCCGTATCGATCGTCGTGACATCGATGTTCATGCCCGCGCCCGGTTGCCAGAGATCGACCATGACCAGCCCGAAGATCAGCGCGAGGATCGTGACCGCCTCGAAATACAGGATCGATTTCAGCGCGACCCGGCCGACGCTCTTCATGTCGTTCATGCCGGCGATGCCGTGGACGACGGTGACGAAGATCACCGGCCCGATCATCATGCGAATGAGCTTGATGAAGGCGTCGCCAAACGGCTTCATCGCCACGCCGGTCGCAGGCGCGAAATGGCCGAGCAGGATGCCGAGCACCGTCCCCGCCAGCACCTGGAACCAGAGCTGGCCGAAAATGCCGAACCGGCTCGCCTGCTTGGTAGTCTCTCCTAGGTCCGTCATCGATCTTTCTTTCGTTGTGACGTGTCGGCGGTCTCAGCCGAAAAGAATTCCGTCGAACAGCTTGCGGGCGGTGCGGAGCATGGCCGCCCCGACAACGTTGCCGTCCTCGTGCAGGTCGATCACGCAGCCGGTCGCGCCGCTGGGATGCTCGACGTCGAGCGATTTCGATTGCCCGTCCGGCACGACCGCAAGGCCATGCGCGGGCGACCCGTCGATGAGGCAGGCGGTGGCGACGCTGACCGCGCCCAGCACGCCGATCGAGGCGTGACAGCGATGCGGAATGAACGAACGCACGCTGATCGCACCGCCGTTGCGCGGCGCGGCGACCAGCATCAGCTTGGGCACCGATTGATCGGTGACGTCGCCAAGGTTCATTAAGGGCCCGGCCTTGAGCCGGATCGCCTCGATCCGCACCTTCAGCGTCTCGTCTGAATCGAGCGTCGCGCGGTCCTCGTAGCCGGTGATACCGACGTCGGCCGCGCGCAGCACGACGCAGGGCATGCCATTGTCGATCAGCGTCGCGTCGACGCCGTCGATGACATCCACTGCGTTACCAGTCGGCAGCAACGCCCCGCAGCTCGAGCCGGCGATATCGGCGAAGGCAAGCGGAACAGGTGCGGCCGTACCGGGAACCCCGTCGATCCGCGCATCGCCTTCGTAGGTTACGACGCCGTGCGGGGTATCAACCGTCGCGGTGGCGAGCTTGCCCGTGTTGACCATGAAGATCGAAACCTTCGTCTTCTCGTCCCTTGCCTCGACCAGGCCGCGTTCGATCGCGAACGGGCCGACCCCGGCCAGCATGTTCCCGCAATTCTGCGCGTCGCTGACGATTGCCTGGTCGACGAACACCTGGAGGAACAGATAGTCGACATCGGCGCCGACTTTGGTCGAGCGCGACACGATCGCGACTTTCGACGTCAGCGGGTCGGCACCACCCATCCCGTCAATCTGGCGCGGATCGGGCGAACCGAACGCGCGCAGCAGGAACGCGTCGCGCAGGGCCGGATCGGCGGGCAGGTCGGCGGCAAGGAAGAACCCGCCCTTCGATGTGCCGCCACGCATCCACATCGCGGGGACGGCGTTCGGGTGCTCAGACATATTTCAGCCCCTTGGCGGCAAGCCGCTCGCGCATCGCATAGATGTCGAGCCCGAGTTCGCCGCTGGCCATCCGGTCGCGCTTTTCTGTCTCGCGCGCCTCGCGTGCCTGCGCCTCCGCAAGCACCGCTGCCGCGTCCGCGCGGCGCACGACGCAGACGCCGTCGTCGTCGGCCACGATCACGTCGCCCGGCTCGATCCGTTCGCCCACACACACCAGGGTCACGTTGACCGAACCCAGCGTCTCTTTAACGGTGCCCTGCGCGAAGATCGCCTTCGACCAGACCGGGAAACGCATCTCGGTGAGATCGCGGACGTCGCGAACGCCGGCGTCGATGATAAGCCCGCGGCAGCCCCGCGATATCGCCGACGTGGCGAGCAGGTCGCCGAAATAACCGTCGTCACAGGGCGACGTCGGCGCAACCACGAGAATGTCGCCATCCTTCACTTGTTCAATGGCGACATGCATCATCCAGTTGTCGCCTGGCGGAACCGAGACGGTGACCGCAGACCCGGCGATCCGCGCGCCTGCATAGATCGGACGAAGACGGCTGCCGAGCAGGCCGATCCGGCCCTGTGCTTCGTGCACGGTGGCGACGCCGACCTTGGCGAGGCCGTCGATGACCGACGGTTCAGCACGTTCGATATGAGTGACGACGCTGGGCATCTCTAATCCTCGATCCTTTTCTTCGTTACCCTCCCTAGGAACCGACGACGATCCAAAGGCAAAACGGATTTGCGCACAAGGCATAAGCTGTGCTGAGGTCCGAACCATGCCAAGCCTTCGCGACCTCAACCTGCGCCATCTCGATGCGGTCGCCACCGCGGCACGCCTGGGAAGCATCAGCGCGGCCTCGCAAGCGATGAACCTGTCGCAGCCTGCGCTCACCCAGGCCGTTGCCAAGGTCGAGACGGTGCTCGGGCACAGGCTGCTGGATCGGCAACCCGGTGGCGTGGTCGTGACCGAGGCCGGACGCCTAATGACCGGCCGGATCGAGCATGCCCTGGCGTATGTCGCGCAAGGCGGGCGGAGCGTACGCCGCGGGGCGCGCCTGCCCCCCCTGCCCAACGTCGAACGGCGGATCACGCTCGGCCAGTTGCTTGCCCTGATGGCGGTCGACCACGCAGGCAGCTTCGCGCTGGCCGCCAGGCATACAGGATTGTCCGAGCCCGCCGTTCACCGTGCGGCGCGCGACCTCGAACAGTTGTTAGAAGTGCCTCTGCTGGCCCGGCAGGGACGAACCGTCCAGCCAACCGCGGCGGCGATACGGTTGCTGAGATTTGCTCGACTGGCACACGCGGAACTGGAGTCGGGCTTCGACGAACTCGCGGCGCTGCATTCGGAAGGCGCAGGGCGGATAACGGTCGGCGTCATGCCCCTGGCGCGCGCGATCCTGCTCCCGCAGGCACTCGCACGCTTTGCTCGCCTCTACCCGGTGGCCTCCGTCGATGTCGTCGAAGGACCCTATATCGAGGTGCTCTCGGCGCTGCGCGAAGGCGGCATCGACGTGGTCGTCGGGGCGATGCGCGATCCGCTGCCCGTGACCGACGTCGTGCAGGAACCCTTGTTCGACGACGACCCCGTCATCGTGGGACGCAAGGGCCACCCCCTGCTGGGCGAACCGGGCTTCGTCTTCCAACGTCTATTGGATTTTCCGTGGGTTATCGCCGCACCGGGGGCTCCCGTACGGCGCCGGTGGGAACAGATGTTCAAGGAACAGGGGCTCGAACCGCCACGCCCGCGGATCGAGTGCGGGTCGGTGATGGTGGTGCGCGGGCTCATGCTGGAGGACGACTGGCTGACGCTCATGTCACGCGACCAGTTCCTGCTCGAAGACCGCGCCGGATTGCTGGGCGAGATCGCCGGAGCCGGCTCGTCGCTGCGCCGGCAGATCGGGATGACGACCCGCCAGGATTGGCGACCGACCCAACTTCAGCGTGAGTTCCTGAGCATCTTCCGATCGACCTGCGCCGAATGGACTTCAGGAAAAGCAATGGACGGACAGCCGTTTCGATACGCCTGACAGGCTTGGTGCGTTTAGATACCCCGCATCACGTCGCCGACAAGGCGGACGCCAACCCTCGCCATCCTGGGAACGCAGCCATGATCATCGACTGCCACGGCCACTACACAACCGCTCCAGCCCGCCACAACGCGTGGCGAGACGCGCAGGTCGCGGCGATCGGAAGCGGCGGCGACATAGACCCGGCCTACCCCGCCATATCCGACGACGAGATCCGCGAGACGATCGAGGCGAACCAACTGCGCCTGCTGCGCGAGCGCGGTGCCGACATGACGATCTTCTCGCCGCGCGCCTCGGCGATGGCGCCGCATGTCGGGAGCGAGGCGGTCGCGCACATCTGGGCCCGGCGCTCGAACGACCTGATCAAGCGGGTCATCGACCTCTACCCCGAAACCTTCGCCGGCGTATGCCAGTTGCCGCAATCCCCCGGCATCTCGATCGCGCATTCGATCGACGAGCTCGAGCGTTGCGTGACGGACCTCGGTTTCATCGGCTGCAACCTCAATCCCGACCCGTCGGGCGGCAAGTTCGATTCGCCTCCGCTCACCGATCGGGCATGGTATCCGTTCTTCGAGAAGATGGTCGAGCTCGACGTTCCTGCGATGATCCACGTCTCGGGCAGCTGCAACCCGGCAATGCACGCGACCGGCGCATACTACATCGCGGCCGATACGATCGCCTTCATGCAGTTTCTCGAAGGCGACCTCTTCCGGGATTTCCCGGACCTGCGCTTCATCATTCCCCATGGCGGCGGCGCGGTGCCCTATCACTGGGGACGCTATCGCGGGCTTGCCGACATGCTGAAACGACCGCCTCTTGCCGAGCACGTCATGAAGAACGTGTTCTTCGATACCTGCGTCTATCACCAGCCGGGCATCGACCTCCTGTTCAAGGTGATCGACGTCGATAACATTCTGTTCGGGTCCGAGATGGTCGGCGCGGTGCGGGGTATAGATCCCGAAACCGGCCAGTATTTCGACGATACCAAGCGCTATGTTGACGCGCTGGACATCTCCGACGCCGACAAGCGCAAGGTCTTCGAGGGCAACGCCCGCCGCGTCTACCCACGCCTCGACGCGCAACTCGCCGCACGGGGGCTGTGATGCCCGAGTTCACGATGGATCCCGCCTGGATCTGCTATCACCCTGCCCCGAGCAAGCCCGCCTTCACCGTGCCTGCCGGCGCGGTCGATGCGCACTGCCACGTGTTCGGGCCGGGCGATGTGTTCCCCTACGCGCCGGAACGGAAATACACGCCGTGCGATGCCGGCAAGGACGAGCTGTTCGCGCTACGAGACCATCTCGGCTTCGCCCACAACGTCATCGTCCAGGCGACCTGTCACGGTGCGGACAACCGCGCGCTGGTCGATGCGCTGCGGACCGCCGGCGACCGCGCTCGCGGCGTCGCGACCGTTCGCGATACGGTGAGCGATGCGGAACTCGCCGACCTTCACGCTGCCGGCGTGCGCGGCGTACGTTTCAATTTCGTCCGTCGTCTCGTCGACCCGAAGCCCGACGCGTACTACCGCGCGATCATCGACCGGATCGCTTCGCTCGGCTGGCACGTCGTGATCTATTTCGAAGCCGCGGATCTCGAAGAGCGCTGGGACTTCTTCACGTCGTTGCCGACGATCGTCGTCGTCGATCACATGGGGCGCCCGGACGTGACGCAACCCGTCGACGGCCCCGAGTTCGGGCGGTTCATCCGCCTGATGGACAGCCACGAGAACGTCTGGACCAAGGTGAGTTGCCCCGAACGCCTGTCGAAGGTCGGTCCGCCTGGCTATGACGACGTCGTGCCCTTCGCGCGGACGCTGGTCGAGCGCTTCCCCGATCGCGTCCTGTGGGGCACCGACTGGCCGCACCCCAACATGACCACGCACGCCCCTGACGATGGTGCGCTGGTGGACATCATACCGCGTATCGCGACGACCCCCACGCTCCAACACAAGCTGTTGATCGACAATCCGATGCGGCTCTACTGGGCATAGCCTGATGGGAGGATTGGATCAGGCCTGATGATGCGGGTCGGCGTGGGACGTTTCTAGACCTCCGATACCCGTATCACCTGATCCTCCCTCGCCCATCCCACCGCCGCCACCGCCACCGCCACCGCCACCGCCCGTTTTGGCGCCTTCGCCTCTTCCGCCAGCGTTTTTAGCCCCTCCTACCGATGACGCTGGCCGTGTTGGGCCCTGCATCGGTATCTCTAGGTCTGTGGGTATGGGATCGAAGTCGAGGGCCTCGCGAACGAAATTGCGGAGCGATACTACGAGATCATGGGTGTGCACCGGATGCCCGGCTACCAGTTCCCGAACTGCCTTGTCGGCAAGTCTAACATGCTCTTCCGTACCAAGAAGAATGATGTCGGAAAGTGCGGCTTCCACCGCGTCACGTATTCTCCTCGTTCGGTCTGATTTTGAGGCTGTCTCCGCGGTAAGGTCGAGCTGTGCCATCGGCTCGGCGGGTGTAGGAGAATCTAAGCCTCTGAGGTCCCGCTTGTGTGTCGGATCGACGGTGAGGTCGCCTGTGAATGATCCGCCCAACACCTTGTACGCCGCGATCAGGGTGCGCAGACGCTCATTAATCTGACGGTTCATCCGCTCACGGCGCTGCTGAAACGTCATCTGAGTTAGCAGACGAATGCCGACACCGAGTAGCGTGACCAAAATGATGCCGAACAACGTTGCGAGAAGGCTCTGCCAAGAGCTGAAGTCCAGATTGTGCAAACCGTTGACTCCTCCTGCGCCCATGGCGGCGGTTCAATGTACCAAAATCGGGGTAATCGAACTCTTAGGTCGTAACACCAAATTTATTTAGACTGCCTGACCGGAAACCCACATCCGGACATTCACATCGCCTTTTGTGCTCCCCAACTTCTGCCGATCGTTAATGTCGACCCCCGACAGCTAGAGCGCTCAAAGGCGATGATTTGTGGTGGGCGGTTCGTCCTCTTCGCGGTGACGAAATGCGCGGAGAGGATGTTCGACTAGAAGCTGTACCGGCGCATCCCGCCGTCCACGAGCAGAACGATGCCCGTCATGTAGCTGGCGCGAGGCGAAGCAAGGAACGTCACCGCGTTTGCTACGTCCTCCGGCTGGCCGAAGTCGCGGAGCGCGATCTCACGGCTCGCGAACTTGGTGCGCTCCTCTGCGGGATAGAGGCGGCGGATTTGGGCGGTGTCGATCAAGCCGGGCTGGACGCAGTTGACGGTGATGCCATGCTGCCCGAGCTGCTCCGAAAGCCCCTTCGACCAGACCACTAGGCCGGCCTTCGCTACCATCGCGGCATTGACGACCTCGGGTTCGAGATTACCCGACAGGCTGATTATCGCGCCCGCCTTGCGCGCGATGAAGTTTGGCAGCAGCTTCTGCGTGAGCTGACGATGCCGGTCGAAGTTCAACGTCATGCCCTCAACCCATAGCTCCTCTGGCGCGTCGATCTCCATTGGACGGCTCCCGCCGGCGTTGTTGACCAGGATGTCAACATGGCCGAGCGCTGCCAACGCGGCGGCGGCGATCGCCTGCGGCGCGTCGGCCGTCATGAAATCCTGCTCGAGCAGGACGGGCCATGTGCCGCCATCGGCTACGACCTCGTTCGCGAGGCTGGCGAGCAGCTCGGGATTGCGTGCCGTCGCGAACACTGTGACGCCTTCGGCCGCGAGTGCCTTGACGATCGCGCGCCCCAGTCCTTGGCTTGCGCCCGTTACGAGCGCAGTCTTGCCGTTCATGTGCAGGTCCATCGATCCATTCCTTCAATGATGCCGCATCCGCGACCGTGTGGGAGGGAGATATGCCGACCGCCGGTTACGCAGTAGCTCGTCTTTTCGTGCCTCACTGTTACAGATTTCTGTAACAGCAAATGTGCTACGGGAGTTTTCATGGACCTGCTTCAACGGCTCCGCATCTTCGTCGCCGTCGCGGATCGGGGCAGCTTCGCGCGGGCTGCGGAGGCACTCTCTATAGCTCGACCACGCGTGACGAACGCCGTCGCAGCGCTTGAGCAGGAAATGGGCGTTCGTCTGTTTCAGCGGACCACCCGGCGCACCGTCCTGACTGGCGAGGGCGAAACGCTCTACGATCAGGCCCTGCAACTGTTGGGCGAAGCCGAGCGGACGCTGAACCTGTTCGGCGGATCGGCCAACGCGCCACGCGGCCGACTTCGGGTCGATGTGCCCGTTGCACTGGCGCGGTCGGTCATTGTGCCTAAGCTGGCGGAGTTTCGATCAGCCTATCCGGACATCGAGATCGTTCTGGGCGTGAGCGATCAGCCCACCGACCTGATCGCTGATGGCATCGATTGCGTGATCCGCATCGGTGAGCTCCCCGTCGGCAGCATGGTCGGCCGCCTAATCGGACGGATCGATCTCGTTGTGTGTGGTTCTCCCGACTATCTGATTGGGAGAGGCACGCCGCGTACGATAAGCGACCTCCCCGATCATGACGCCGTCGTCTACTTCTCTGGCCGGGGGAGACGCCCGGTGGAATGGCACCTCATCGAGGATGGTGCAGAGCGGTTGGTCCGGATGCGTCCTGCGCTGCTTGTTAACGACTCCGAAGCGTTCGTCGCGTGCGCGATTGCCGGTCTCGGCCTCATTCAGGTGCCGCGCATTACGGTTGCCGACCACCTCGCGGATGGCGCCTTGGTCGAACTGTTAGGAGGCCTGTCAGCAGTCAGTCGACCGGTTTCAATTTTGTACCCCAGTCGCCAGCATCTCACCGCGCAGGTTCGGGCGTTCATTGAGTGGAGTGCGTCGCTGATCGACTAGCAAGGTCGCAATCTGGGTCGCGGTCGCAATCAGAGGTTCAACCTTGATTGGGTGCAGTCCTCAGATTTGTGAGAGGCGAGACCCACAAATGGACGTTCAGGCCACTTTGCTCGTCTCCTAACTTCAGACATTCGTTCATCGGGCGTGCGCGACCGACCGCGAAGACGGAAGCTGGGACAAAGCAGTCAAATTCGAGGGCCTCGCCGAACGGCGGGTTCAACCGAGAGCTGCCGTCCGCCGCTGTCCCGAAAACGATCGAGAAATGGGAAAGCCTCAGCTTTCCCAAAACCTGTATTGCGGGAAGGTTATGCCGAACCAGCGAGCTGCCTGTGCAGCGTCTTGTGATCCTCGACATGCCAGTTTTCGACAATCAGCCCGTTAGCGACCCGCATGATATTGGTTGCTAGATAGTCTATCGTCTGCCCGGTTCCTTGTCTGCGGACCATCAGGACCTGCTCCGAGCCGTGATCCCGATCCTCCAGCGCTTGGCCGAACGATCCCTCCTGGCGTCGCCTGCAACCGGTGACCGCACGTAGATCAGGCTGACGGCGGGAACCGGCGGACCTGCCGGTGCACAACGGCGAAGTTCGCCTAGGCCGAAGCCGTCCGTGCGAACTCGTCGATCAGATAGGTCATGAATGCACGCACCTTCGCGCTCACGAGCCTCGCGGAGGTATGCAGTGCCCATATCTCCGTCTGGGATGCCTCCTCGACGCCCCAGCTGACCAATCGGCCGGCGGCGACGTCGGCAAGAACCAGCGACCGCGGCAGCAGCCCGGCCGCGGCGCCCTCCAGGACCGCGCCCCGCAGCATCGAAAGCATGCCCAGCCGCATCTTGGGCTTGGGCTTGAAGCGCCAGGAGTCGGTGCCGTCCCGAATGGACCAGACGGTGTCGAGCGGCGGGACGTCGCGCACCACCACAGGGAGCACCTGTACGCCAGTTCCAGTGTTCGCAGGCGGACGAGGCAAAGCGGGCGAAGCGACCAGCCAGCGCTCGTCCCGCAGCACGCACCGGCCCACCAGCTGCTCGTCGGGCGATGGGTTGACGCGGATGACGACGTCGTAGCCGTCCATCGCCGGATCGACCAACCGATCCTCTGCCGTGACGTCGACCAGAACCTCCGGAAAGGCACAGCAGAAGCCCGCCACGATCCGGCCGAGCATCATCTCCGACAGGAGCAAGGGCGCGCTGATTCGGAGGCGGCCTTCCGGTCGTGCAGGCGCCGCACTCGCCGATGCTGCCGCGTCGGCGATCCCAGCAAGCAGCGGACTGATCCGTTCGTGCAGCATCGATCCCGCTTCCGTCAGGCGTACCGAACGACGGCCCCTCTCTAGAAGGCGCACCCCCAGCTCTTCTTCCAATTCCAGGACGCGGCGCGATAGGGTGGTCTTGGGCCTGCCGGCGCGGCGCGCCGCCTCGGCATACCCGCCGTGGGATGCCACGAGCTCGAAATCCGCCAGCGCCAGTAGGTTCATATCGTCCCGTGTGCGGGACGGCTCGTTCCAGATCAACATCTTTCGGACGGCCTATGAGCCGACGACATTGGGCGTGATCGAAGGAGGTGCTGAATGACAATCTTGGTGATCGGTGGAACGGGACAGGTGGGCACGCCAGTCGTCCAGCGCCTTGCGGCAGACGGCCTCCCGATCCGGGTCATGACCCGCGATCCCGCCAAGGCAACGCTGCCGCACGGGGTGGAGGCGGTCCGGGGCGACGGGCTGGACGTCGACGCGTTGCGCGCCGGTCTCGACGGAGCCAGCACCCTGTTCCTGTTGAGCGCGGTCGTTCCGGACGAGCTGACGCGGGCGCTGTTGGCGCTGGAACTCGCCGCCCGGGCAGGTGTCGGCATCGTCTATGTGTCGATGGCCAACGCGGACGTCTTGCCCGATGTGCCGCATGCCGCAGCCAAGCGCGCCGCGGAACGGCTGATCGTGGACCACGGACTGCCGGCCACCATTCTCCGGCTCAACTACTTCATGCAGAACGATGCGCTGCGAGAGCCGCTCCTCGACCATGGCGTGCACGGCATGCCGATCGGGCGCGTCGGCGCAGCGATGATCGACATACGCGACATCGCCGACATCGCCGCGCTCGAAGTAGTGCGGCGGGAGCGCGCGGAGTCGGCTCTTCCGTTCGAGCTGATCGATGTCTCCGGACCCGAAACGCTGACCGCCGACGCCATCTGTGCGATCTGGAGCGAGGTGCTCGATCGGCCGGTTCGATACGGGGGTGACGATCTCGCCTCGTTCGAACACCGCATCGCCGCGCACATCCCGTCTGGCATGGCGCTCCACGTCGCGCTGATGTTCCGCGCGTGGCAGCGCATCGGCGTCCTGCCACAGCCGGGCGCGGCAGACGCGCTGGCCAGACGCCTCGGCCGCCCACTCCGCACCTATCGCGCCTTCGCACAGGAATGCGCCGAAGTCTGGCTGCACGCCAGTACGAGCGTGACCGCCGGCTGACGCGGCGATGACAGATACAAACGCAAGGGGATAGGATGATGACCAGTTGCACGGTTCTCTCGGTCGGTGCCGCAGGCAAGTTCGCAGGTCTGGTCGTGCCGGAACTGGCGCGGCGCGGCGTCCAGGTGCGCGGGCTCGTCACCAAGGCGGAGGAGATCGACGTCGCGAAGCGGAATGGCGCCGTAGAAGCGGTCGTCGGCGACCTTCGCGATCCCGCAAGCCTCAATAACGCGCTGCGAGGCATCGAGCGGGTGTTCTACATCGCGCCCGTCTTCGCTCCGGAGGAGGTACAGATGGGCGTCAACATGGTCGCGGCGGCACAACGCGCCGGCGTCCGCCGCATCGTTTTCTCATCCGTGATCCATCCGATCCTGTCCGCGCTTGGCAACCATGCCGCCAAGGCGCCGGTCGAGGAGGCGCTGCTCGCCTCCAACCTCGAGTACGCCATCCTGCATCCCGCGCTCCTCTTTCAGAACTATGCGGCGGCTTGGCCGGCGGTGGAGAGGACAGGAGTGTTCGCAGAACCGTACTCGGCCGACGTGCCGGTATCGCGCGTCGACTATCGCGATGTCGCGGAGGTGGCGGCGATCGCGATGACCGAGGATCGCCTGCTCTACGGCACCTTCGAGCTGGCATCGCAGGGCAACCTCGATCGTCATGGCGTTGCCGCGCTCATGGGTGGTGTGCTCGGCCGCAAAGTCGAGGCGGCCACGACGCCTTTCGGCGAGTGGGCGGACAAGGCGGGCATTCCGGAGGACGACACCGTACGTCCAGGACTGGAAGCGATGTACGCCTGGTATGACGAGCATGGCTTCACAGCCAATCCGCTGACGCTCGAAGCGATTCTTGGGCGCCCAGCCCGCACTCTCCGGGCCTATCTCGAGGAGATCGCATCCGCGTCGAAGCCTTGAAAATGCGCGCCGCTTCGGGAACGGTCGCAGCCATCTTATCGATGCGCCGCTGCTGACCTGTTAGGAGCATCGGGCTTCGGGAATTCAAAGGCATCATGCTGCGACGATCTGCTCTGACTTTGCTGTGCTGCCTGATTGCATCGACACCGGCCCCGGCTAGCGCAGTCCACGCCGAAAACACGGCACCCTTGGCGCGCTTCCCGACGGCAAGCACGACGAGCCTCGCCTTCGTTGCGGAGGGCCAGCTCTGGTCGGTCCCCCGGCGCGGCGGACGGGCCGTCCGACTGACGAACGATCCTGGCCAGGTGCTTGCGCCGCATTTCGCGCCCGATGGGCGTTCCATCGCCTTCACCTGGCGGCGCGGGGGAGCGAACGACGTCTACGCCATGCCGGCCGAAGGCGGCACGCCTGTTCGCCTGACGCACGGTCCCAGCGCCGCTCCCTACGACAATCTGGTCACCGGCTGGACGCCAGACGGACGGTCGGTGCTATTCGTGTCGCAGCGGACGAGCGCGCTCGGCAGGTACGAAACGTTCGCAGTACCCGCGACCGGCGGGCTGGCGACGTCGCTGGGTATCGGCCATTCCGGCCTGTCCAGCATGTCGCGCGACGGGTCCCGGATCGCGTTCGACTGGAGCTTCCGCAATCTCGGCGGCGACCGCTGGAAAGGCTATCGGGGCGGCCAGGCCGGTGAACTCTTCATCTTCGATCGGCGGTCGCGCCAGCTCGATCGGCTGACGTCTTGGGACGGCATCGACACCGCGCCCATGTGGGTCGGCAACCGCATCTATTTCCTTTCCGATCGCGGGCCGGAACATCGCCTCAACCTCTGGGCTGTCGATCTCCGGGACAAGGCGGCACGACAGGTCACCCGCTATCGCGACTACGACATAGACATGCCGTCGCTCGGGCCGGGTGGGATCGCCTTCCAGCAGGGCGGCATGCTGCGCCTACTCGACCCGCGGACGGACGATGTGCGGGATGTGCCGGTGACGCTCCCTCCTGACCGGGGAGACGCCGCTCGCCTGCTCGCGGCGAAACCGTTCGTCCAGCACGAGGATATCGCCGGGCAGCCCGACTATGCTTTGGGGGTAGGCGGCACCGCTTTCGTGGTCGCTCGGGGCGACATATTCGCGGTGGGTGCGGATGGGGCCTGGCGGAACCTCACCGCCACGCCCGGCCATGTGGAGGATCATCCCGCCGTCTCGCCAGACGGCCGCGCCCTGGCCTTCGTAAGCGACGCCGATGGTGAGCAGCAGGTGGCGATCCTGCCGCTCGACCGCCCGGGGCGACCTCACGTCCTGACGCGGTTCCACTCGGGCTGGCTCTACACGCCGCGCTGGTCGCCGGATGGGCGGCGCCTGACGGTGGCGGATGCCAACAAGCGGCTGTGGCTGGTCGCAGCGGATGGCCGTGCCACCATGCGGATCGCCTTCGATCCGCAGGCCGACATCCAGGACGCGGCGTTCTCACCCGACAGCCGGCTTCTCGCCTACAGCGTGACACGGGCCAACCAGACCCGTGGCATTCGCCTGCGCGACCTCGCCAGCGGCAAGGAGGTGGTGTTGAGCGCGCCGCTCGAAAGCGATCACGATCCGGTCTTCACCGCGGATGGTCGCGACCTCCTGTTTCTATCCGCGCGTCGCGAGCATCCCTTCGTCTCCGATCGGGACCGCGAGGGCACGATCGCGACGCTGGGTTCGGACGGCCTCTACCGCGCAAGCCTTCCACCGCCAGGGGCCGATCCCTCGCTTTTCGCAGCGTCCACCCGCGAGGTGCCGGTGAAACTCGCCGGCGGGATCGCTTCCTTGCAGGTGCGGGGCGAAAGGCTGTTCTACCTGGCGACGCCGCTCCATGGCATCGAGGGTGATCTGCCCGGACAGGCCAGCGGCCTGCACGCGGTGCACCTCGGAACGCACGCGGATCGCGTCATCGCCGCCGACGTCGACGGCTATGTCCTGGCAGGCGACGGCAATGCCGCTCTGGTTGACAGGACAGGCGTCTTCCACGCCGTCGCAACGACCGACCGCGTTTCCGAAGACCGGGCTCTGAACCTCGATCCGCTGCGTGTCACCGTCGTTCCCGCCGCCGAGCGCCACGAGATGTTCGAGCAGGCTTGGCGGCTCGATCGCGACCTGTTCTGGGATCCTCGGATGAACGGGGTGGATTGGCAGGCGATGCATGACCGCTATGCCCCACTCGTCGTCCAGGCGCGCTCGCATGAGGACATGATCTACCTGTTGGGCGAGTTGCAGGGCGAACTCTCGACCAGCCATATGTTCCTGGGACGCGGCGACAGCGGCGATCCGCGCCCTCGTGCCGGCACCGCGATGCTCGGTGTCGATTTCGCGCTCGACGAAGCCAGCGGGCGCTACCGAATGGCGCATGTCTATCGGGGCGATGGCAGCCGCGAACGCTTCCGCGCTCCGCTCGGTGATCCCGCGCTCGGCATCGCGGACGGGGATTACCTGTTGGCGGTGGATGGCGACGTCCTGCGCGCACCTGACGATCCTTACCGTCTGCTGGCGGACCGGAGGGGGCCGCTACGCCTGACGATCGCCCGCAACGCAGAGGACCCCGGCCGCATCGTCACGGTCGATCCGATCGACGACGAGCACGAGATCCGAAAGCTCGACTGGATCGCCGGCCGCAAGGCGATGGTGGCTCGCCTGAGCGATGGGCGGTTCGGCTACCTCTACCTGTCGGACTTCAACGAACTCGGTGCAGAGGACTTCCTCCGCCAATATTATGCGCAAAGCGACAAGGTCGGGCTGGTGATCGACGACCGTGACAATCGCGGCGGTTTCACCAGTCAGTGGGTGCTGGGGCTGCTGCGCCGACCGCAGGCGGGCATCTTCGTCAACCGCGAGGGTGGCGTCACGACCCTCCCGGCCGCTCTCTCCCCACCACGCCTGGTCACGCTGACCAGCATCTTCTCCGCTTCGGACGGCGACCAATTCCCCTATTTCTTCGGCAGGACCGGGCTAGGCCCGGTAGTAGGCCAACGTACCCATGGCGGCGTCCGCGGGATCAAGGGCCTATGGCCGCTCGTCGACGGCACGATGATGACCGTTCCCAAGGACTCCCTGCTGACGCCTTCCGGCCGGCAGATCCTCGAGAACCGCGGCGCGGAGCCGGACATCGTCGAAGACGACCTTCCGGTGGGATCCTCGGCCGAAGATCGGCAACTGGAGCGTGCCGTAGAGGTGCTGAGCCAGACCAGACCTCGGGGCTAGGTCGATCCGGCGTTCCCGCAAACCGGACAGCCGGTGGAACGTTGTCGCATTCTATCGCGATCATATCTCAGCGCGATCGTGATCGGTTTCGTCCAATGCCAGCCATGACGAGCGAGATCACGCCATCCAGTCCTCGCATCTGATCTTCCGACGACCCACCATTCGCTACCATCATCGGATGATGATAGCGCGTCGTGGCATTGAGGATCGCAGTGGCCGTTACGGAAGGATCGCCAGCGCCGGGAAGTGTGCCGTCGGCAAGACCCGCGGCAAGGATGGAGACAATCTGGTCGGTCAGCAGCGCCGCATGCTCATCCTGCACCTGGGGCCTGTCGCGAACGACCTCCACCGCGGCGTTCAACAGCTCGGTATCCTCGGTTACCTTGCGCTGCTTGATGGCGGCAAGCGTGCGCAACCACTCGGCCAACCGTTGGTCGGCGGGAGCCTCCTGGCGCGCGATGGCCGCTGTCTGCTCCGACACGCGGTGAAGCCAGCGGTGGACGACGGCCCTCTGCAACGCCGACTTGCTGGAAAAGTGACGGTATACGTTTCCGTGGCTCATGCCCATCGTGCGCGCCACATCGACCACGTTGAGCTTGTCGATCCCGTGACGGCGCAGAAGGGCTTCGGCGGTGTCGAGGATGCGGACGGCCATGCCGCCCGCATCCGATCGGTTCGGCTCCATGATGGCCGCTATGCCGTGCTCAGGCGGCCACTGTCGAGCGGCCTCGTCAGTGTCCCATCAGGCGGCTGCCGCGCACGGCATCGCGGGGGATCGCCGCCTCGATCGCAGCGAGCGAAGCCGATGACAGGTGCATAGGCGCGCGCGCCGCCTCGGTCAGCCGTTCTATGGTGCGGGCGCCTGCCAGCGGCACGATGTCCGCGCCCTGGCTCAGGACCCAGCCGATCGCCGCCTGCGCGGCGGTGATGCCTTCCTCTCGGGCGGCGTCGGCCAGCGCCGTCGCGAGACGTTCGTTGTTCGTCCGGTTCTCGCCCTGGAAGCGGGGAAAGACGACGTTGCGGAAATCGCCATCGCCGCTGCCGGTGCTGCCGGTCAAAAGGCCGCGCCCCAGCACGCCATAGGCGCTAACGCCGATCCCGAGTTCGCGGCAGAGCGGCAGCACCTCATCCTCCATCTCGCGCGAAGCGAGGCCGTATTCGTGCTGCAAGGCGGTGATCGGATAGGTCGCGTGGGCGCGCCGCAATGTTTCGGCATCCACGTTCATCACGCCGACGTGGCGGATGTAGCCCTTCTCCACCATCTCGCCCATCGCTCCGATCGTCTCCTCGATCGGTACGGCGGGATCGGTGCCGGTCATGTAGAGGTCGATATGATCGGTGCCGAGCCGGCTCAGCGAATAGGCCAGAGCGGTCTTCATCGCGGCCGGACGAGCGTCTGCGCCAAGGAACGGGCCATCGGGTGCGCGGAGCGCGCCGAACTTGACCTGGACGAACGCCTGCTCACGTCGACCGCGTAGCGCCTCCGCCAGTAGCAGCTCGTTATGTCCCATGCCGTAGAAGTCACCCGTGTCGAGGAGCGTGACCCCAGCATCGAGCGCGGCTGCGATCGTGGCGAGCGCCTCCTTGCGATCGGCATGGCCGTAAAATTCCGACATGCCCATGCAGCCCAGCCCGATAGCGGAAACCAACGGACCGCCTTTTCCAAGCTCACGTCTTTCTAACGTCACCACTCGTCTCCGCATCGTGGATGCTGCCGACATAGCGATGATCGTAACGAATGACAAAATCTGTATTTTGTTACATTCAGGGTCTGGCTCATATCGGGTCTCCGAGATCATGACCGATGTGCCCGGTGGCGCAGGCCAGGGGACATGATGCGCCCGGGCTGGTCGCTCAGCTTATTCCGGGCATGGCAGCAATGGTCGAGGATGTCGGTGAGGCGGCCACCAGGCTGACGTGTCGTCAGTCGCGCCGCCGATTCGCGTGGAGGTTGCGAAGGAGCGTCTCGAGGTGACGCTCTCCCTCGACGGTCTGCGCTCCACATTGCATGCCGCCTCGGATCAGTGCCTCGGCAGCCGGGCGCGCGAACAGCGACGCCCACTCGGCTTCCTCGCGGCCGAACCCTGCTGTGAGGTCGGCGGGCGGAATGGTCCTCTTCACCGCTGCGGCGACGCCGTCCGGTAGATCGGCAATGTGGTGGGCGAGGTCGTCCACGAACTGGTCAAGCCTGCTCGCGGGCAGCGCACGATTGATCCATCCATAAGCCGCCGCCTCGGTGGCGCTGAACAGGTCGGCGCCCAGCACGATCTCCAGCACGCGCCCGCGCGGCATCCGGCTCGACAGATACTGCATCGCGCCGCCGCTTGGTACGATCCCCATCAGCGCCTCGACTTGCCCCAGCCCGGCGGTTTCCTCGGCCGCGAAGATCATGTCGGCCGCCGCGGCGAACTCGGTCCCGCCGCCCCGGGCGATGCCGGCGAGCTTGACGATCGTCACCTGCGGCTGGTGCCGGACCATCTCGCCAAGCGCTTGGAACACGTTCAGTCCGTCGGGTATCTCGCGCGCGATCGCGTCGAAGGCGTGCGGGTCGTCGATCAGCGTCATATCGACGTGCGCGATGAAGAACTCCGGGTTGGCGCTCTCGAACACGATCACCTTCACGGCGGGATCGTCTTGGACCGCTGACAAGAAGCCGCGCAGATCGGTCATGAGGGCCGCGTCGAGGACGTTCACCGGCGGGTTGTCGATAGCGACAATTGCCACTCCGCGATCATGAGCGATCGTCAGTGTCTGATAGTCAGTCGGCATGTCAGTCTCCCGGAAAGCCTGCCGCTAGGTATTTGACGTATACCTGACGTCAATTACGCACTATAAGCATCTCAGGGATGCACGAGGTTACCTATGCTCGCCGATCCGGCCTTCGATCCCGTTTACCGCGCCGACTGCCCCAGCCGCGCGATCCTTGACCAGATCGCGGACAAATGGTCGATGTTGGTGCTGGCGGTGCTGCGGGAGCCGCGTCGGTTCAATGCCATCAAGCGGCGGCTCGACGGCATCACCCAGCGGGTGCTGACGCAGACACTACGCAAGCTCGAGCGCAACGGAATGGTAACGCGCACCGTCATGGCCGGGGCGGTGCTCGGGGTCGAGTATGCCCTCACTCCGCTCGGACAGTCGCTGCAGATGCCATTCGCTGCGCTCTACGACTGGACGGTCGAACATATGGACGTGATCGTCGAGGAACAGCGCCGCTACGATCGAAACGTGGCGAGCTACAGCGCCGCAAGTCCGGCAACGGGTACGTCGTAGGCGACGGGTCCGTCTCCGACAGATGTTCGCAGCTTCGCCTCTGCCGATTGGCAATCGTGCTGTCCCTCGAAGGTGCCCAAGCTGCAGGGGACGATGTCGATTGGGCGTTCCGACAGATGAGTTTAGGTCTTACTGATCGCTCCCGGTCGCGTTGGCGCGGATCGGATCCCCGCATCGACGCTCCTCGTCCGAGACCCGACCATCAGCGCCACCCCGGCGAGCGTGACGAGAGCGGCGATCACCTTGCCCCATCCGATGGTTTCGTCGAGGAGCCAGGCCGACAGCGCGAGCGCGATCACGGGCGCGGCGTAGTTGAAGCTGTTGGCGAGGATCGGCGATGCGCTGCGGTTCAGGGCGAGGAACACCGCGTAGCCGATCAGCGTACTCGCGACGATGAGGAAGGCCAGGGCGCCCCAGGCTTGCAGAGGCACCGCCGAGTGAAGCGAGGCGCCGACCCCCCCGATCCACACCGCCGAGGCGAGCAGGGCACCTGTGGGAACAAGCTGCGCGGCCAGGCTGACGACCGGGTCGGCGGGCAACCGCAGGCGTGCTGCGCCGAGCGAGCCGGCGGCCCAGAGCGCGGAGGCGGTGAGCGTCATCGCGGCGCCGAGAGGGTGGAAGTCTGCGCCCGACGACGACAACCAGGCCATGGCGACCAGCCCGGCCAGGCCCAGGCCGATGCCCATCAGCTGTCGGGCGCTCAGCGCCTGCCGGAGAAACAGCCAGGCGAACAGGGCAAGGAACACGGGCGCCGCGGAACCGAACACCGAGGCGACGCCGGCCGGAAGGTAGTGGGTTCCCCAGATCGCCAGCGTCTGGCTGCCGATCAGCATCACGGGTCCCAGCGTCGCGGCTCCGGCGACCTCGCGCATCGAAGCCGGGCGCCGCCGCCAGCGCCACAAGGCGGCGGGGAGGATGACGATCGCGGCGATGCCGAACCGCAAGGCGGCCAGCATCAACGGATGGAAGGCCTCACCGCCGACCTTGAACGCCAGAAAGTTGGCGCCGTTGTAGAGCCACTGGTAGCCGACGCCGATGACGACGAGGGTGGAGGGCATGGCCCCGGGCGACCGACGCCCGCTCGCCTGGATCAAAGCCCCTTGCTCTCCAGCCAGTGGCGCATGGCCTGGACCAGCTCGGTCTTTCGTTCGACCGGCAGCCAGTGCGCGCCGGCGAGCCGGGCCACGGTGAGGTCCGTGCACGCCGCGCGCATCGGGTCGCCCAGGCGATTTCCGACGATGCTGTTCATCTGGTCGTAGTCGCCGTTGACGAAGAGGACCGGCAGCGTCAGCCGGCCGCCGTCGGGTGCCCGGCCGGCATAGGCAACGTTGGCGTCGTCGTTCAGATACCATGAGCATGGCCCGCGGAAACCCCGGGCATCGAACGCGCGTACCAGCGCCGCGAAGTCCGCCGCAGGCCAGAGCGCTGGATCGGGCTTCGTAGGCGGAGCATGGTGCGTGGCGCCGAAGCGCCCGCCGTTCCGCGTGACGAGGGCGTTCGAAGCCACCTTGCCGATACTGGCGGGATCGCCTCGCCGGTAGATCGAGGCCAGCGACGAGGCCTTGTCGGCATCGAGATCGGCAACGGCGGAGTCGAAGTGCGTGTTGTAGTAGCGATAGTAGTCCCACTGCCCGTCCGGGTATCGATCGGCGGGATAGATCGTCCGATCGACAAGGGGGACGAGCGTCTGCAGCGCGTTGTTGTCCGGGAAGTACGGCACCGAGATCAGAACGACGCCGCGGCTGCGCTGCGGCTCATGCGCGACCAGTTCACCGGCCACGACGCTGCCCCAGTCATGGCCGACCCAGATCGCGGGCCGGCCGCCGAGATGATCGTGGAGCTCCGCCATGTCTCCCACGACGTTCTCGATCGTGTAGGCGTCCGGCGCCGCGGGCGCGGACGAGCCGCCGTAGCCGCGCATGTCGGGTGCCACGCAGTGCCAGCCCGCCGCCGCGAACGCCTCCATCTGGGCCCGCCAGATCAGGCTCAGCTCCGGCCAGCCATGGAGGAAGACGATCAGCGGTCCGTCCGCCGGACCCGACTCCAGATAGTGGGTCGTATGGCGACGCGTGCTCAGCGTGCGGGAGACGAGGTCGGATGCGGACAAGGAGGCTCCCGAGGCTGCGCCCGTCGAGAGCACCGCGGCCGCGACGCCCATGCCGAGCAGGACGGATCTTCTGTCGGGTGACGGTCCACCGAGGAGGCCGAGCCGTGGAGGGGGCGTAGCGGCGAGATCGCGAGACATGTCCATGTCTCCTCCTACGTCATTCGCATCTGAGCCATTATCCTGATAATGGCGAACGGGTCTTGAAGCAAAGCTAACAGGTGCGTCGTTGCGACAGAGGGATCCGATTGAGGGCGTCTCGGTCTTCGTGGCCGTCGCAGAGGCGGGCAGCTTCTCGGAGGCGGCGAGGCGGCTGGGCGTCTCGCCTTCGGCGGTCAGTCAGGCGATAGGGGGGCTCGAAGGACGGCTCGGCGCCGCCCTGTTCCGGCGCTCGACCCGAAGCCTCAGCCTGACCGACGTCGGCAACGACTACCTCCTCGCGGCGGGGCCGGCCCTGTCGCAGCTCCGCCGGGCTGCGGACGAGGCGGCCGGCCGGAGCGGAAGACCCGCCGGACCCTTGCGCCTCACCATGCCGAGGGCGCCGTTCGAGCTGTTGATCGCCCCGGCGCTCGTCGCGTTCCAGGACGCCTATCCCGAGATCGAATTGGAGATTGCGGTCGAGGCGCGCCTGATCGACATCGTCAAGCAAGGCTACGATGCGGGACTGCGCTACGGGAACTGCCTCGACAAGGACATGATCGCCGTCCAGGTCGGAGCGGCCTCGGAAGCGGTGCTCGTCGCCTCACCGAGCTACCTGCGCGACCGGGCAGTGCCACGCCTTCCAGGCGATCTTCTCGACCATCGCGCCATCATGTGCCGCAGCCAGATCACCGGACTGATCATCCCATGGACCCTGCGGTCGGGAGAGGAGGTCGCTCAGATTGTTCCGCCATCGTCGGCGATCGTCCACGACCTCGCATCGCAGATCCAACTGGCGGCGGGGGGAATGGGTATCCTCAGCGCGCCGGCGGCATGCGTCTCAGGCCGGCTCGGTTCCGGGACGCTGGAGCGCGTGCTCCCGTCCTGGTCGTCTCCGATGGAGCCGCTCTACCTCTACTTCCCCACCCGTCGGCACCAGTCCGCCGCGTTGAAGGCGCTGGTGGCGTTCTTGAAGTGTCGCGTTGCTATGTCGCTCGAGAAGGTGGTGGAGGAGGGTGAAGCGGCCTGATGCATGCCTCTAGCGATCTCCCGCGCCCGTGCAGGCCCGCCAGGTGAGGCTAGCGAAGACACATGGATGCCAGGGATCAGCGCTCGTGGTGCGCGGCATCATAGGCCGACTGCGCGCTCGCGATGCGGGCTCGATTCGTCATCACCCAGGCACCCAAGGCCTCGACGGGGACTAGCAACTCTCGTCCGAGTGGGGTGAGACGATAGTCGACGCGCGGCGGGACGACGGCGAACACCGCCCGGTGGACGATGCCGTCGCGTTCGAGGCCGCGCAGCGCCGAGGTCAATACCTTCTGCGATATGCCGTCGAGTTGGCCCTTGATCTCTCCGAAGCGCATACTCCTGTCGGCGAGACACGCCACGATCATCAGCGACCATTTGTCGCCAAGCCGGGAGAATACCTGCTTCGCCGGCAGGCACTCGGTTTCCCAAAGGTGACTAAGTGTCAAGGAAGTGGCCTCTTCCAAATAATCAGGAACCGCTTCAGAGTCCGATCGGGCATTCTGTGCAACATCACGCTTTCCGGAGTTCGCCATGGATGATTCACTAACGATCGTCTTCTTCCTCTGGCGCAAGGAAGGATCCCGCCGAGACGAGTTCAGGTCGTTCTACAACGACGACCATCAAGAGCTGGTCGCCAAGACCGTGTCTCCACCTCCGACCTTCTTCGAGCGAAACTTTCGCGTCGACGAGGCGGGCGACGCGATCCCGCACCATTTCGGCCTGTCGACGTTCGACAGCTTTACCGCCGCGACGTTCGCGCGGCGAGCCGATTATGAAGCTTGGGGGCGGATCCTGGCCGATCCCGCCACAGCGAAGATGCTCGACGACAACGAGGCCGAGTTTACGCGACCCGACTGCCGGGTGCAGCTCGTCGCCGACGTGGTCCGCGCGGGTGCTATCCGACCGGTCGGCGGCGCCGGGGTGTCCTGCTGGCTCCGCCTGGTCCCGGCAGCCGATGGCATTGAGCCTGCCGGCTTCAGGGAATCGTACGAAGCCGCCGACGCAGAGCATGGGCCGCTACCCGGCGAGGTGCGTCGGATCCGCTATTATCCCCAGCCGACGTCGCCGCTCAGTTACGTGAGGAAGGCTTAGTCGCGCGCGACCGCAAGCCGTTTGCGGTTGATCGAGCACCTGACCTTCGAGGATCGACCGTCAGCGCAACGCGGCTTGGAGGCGCTACGCGGCCGCGATGCGCGTTCCGATCTTGTCGGCCAGGTAGAGGCCCTGCAGGTCGAACAGGAGCTGACGACGCCGTCAGCATGGCGGAGCTCGGGTCAGGACTCGTCGATGTGAGCGTCGCGATCAGGTTCAAGAGCCGCGAGGAAACTGGAAGGATCGTAGAGCTCTGACGTTAAGCTACTGCTTTGCACGTCTGGCATGCTCGGCTGATTTGGCTTTTGCTGCGCCGTGCCGGAAATGATGGACGTCGGATCCACCCTCCAAGCGACGGGACCTGAGAGCACCCGAAAGGCCTTTACCGGCCGCGACTCGCGAGCGAGGCGATGGAGCCTAGGTGTTCAGTCCCGGCATCTCGTGGATCGGGTTGACGATGAACCGGTCCGGCTCTGCCGTTCGGATCTTGGCGATGTATTCGTAGGGCATGAGCCCACTGAGCGCCTTGAGCCGGCGGGCGAAATTATAGGCGGCCATGAAATCGGCGAGCTGCGTCCGCAGCTGGTCGTGACTGTTATAGTGAAAGCGTTTGACGGTCTCGTTCTTGATGGTGCGGTTCATCCGCTCGACTGGCCCATTGGTCCACGGATGGTTCGGTTTGGTAAGCCGGTGCTTGATGCTGTTCGCCTCACAGATCGTGTCGAAGAGCATCTGACGCGACCAAGGCGGTGTTACGGTTACACGGTCACGCCGCACACGGTCGGTTGATCACGGCGGCGAGCACCTTCCCGATTTGGAACTCATAGCGGGACAGTCGCTCAACAGACCGCGGCAACGTCGCCTGGAGCACCTACTTTCTCAAAATATGTTCCCGATTGCCCTTTCCCAAAATGGTATGTCGGAGACGGAGAAGCGGGAAGCTCGCGCTCAACGAATGGCTGCTTTCGGGACGCCGGGTCGCCAGCCTGAACGACCGCGTAAGTAGACGTCAAGCTGAACTGAATTCGTGCTTTCGAGGATTATATCCTCGGCATGATCCGTGGCTCTCATGACCCGATTGTGTTGAAGAAGTCGGATGTTGGCGGGGTGCAAGCGGCCGAGGGTTTTCGCTGAACAGGGCTGACCGGCT
>NZ_JBWKVV010000008.1:0-153578 GCF_059421875.1 Sphingomonas sp. GW821-FHT02B09 | reverse complement strand
TCGACCCGCCGCGTGCGTGCGAGTTCGAGGATATTGAGATGGCCGACGAGGTTGGACTGGCCGTAGACCTCGGGATGCTCGATCGAATAGCGGACGCCCGCCTGCGCGCCGAGATGGACGATGCGCTCGAACGCATGCGGTGCCAGCGCATCGCGCAACGTCGCGGCATCGGCAAAATCGACGGCGAGGAAGGTGAAGCGGTCGCCATGCCGCCGGGTGAGTTCGGCGAGACGCGCCTGCTTCAATGCCGGATCATAGTAATCGTTGAGCGAGTCGATGCCGACCACGCTGTCGCCGCGTGCGAGCAGCGCTTCCGCCGTGTGCATGCCGATGAAACCCGCCGCCCCGGTTACCAACGTCTTCGGCATCGTCTGTCTGCTCCGTCTTCGCGAGGCCATCGACGGCCGCAGCCATTCGCTAGCCGAGGAAGCGCCGCTTGACGATGCCCCGCATAAATCCGGTCATTTTGTCGTAAAAGCGTTGATAATATTGTTTTAAATAGTATGTCAAAGCAAGGTGCAAATTCAATTTATAATGGGAGAATTCTCCATTTGAGAGGTGCGATACGCCTAACGACTACCTCATGACCAGGGTCAATCTGCAGGCATTTATCACTTATACCTAGTATTACATCTTGGCCTGAAGAGCATACCATAATAGGAAATTTACCTTTAGCAGAAATTGTAACGTCTGGCCATCCTAGCGGAACATGCTCATCAGATAATCTAAACTTAACAATTCCATTGGCTCCATTATTAGAATAATGTCCAAAAAAATGCCATTTATCTATAATCCATTCACCATCGACAGAAGTACGATTGTACACAGACAATCGATATTTATCACTCCACAAAACCTCTCCTTCAATCCAGCTATACTTAGCACCTTGTAATTTTATAGGGTCTATAATCGAAATATTCGCGACTGAATCAGGAAATTTTTCATTCTGAATGTAAATGTATCTTTCGATGCGCCCATTACTATCACCGACAATCGATGGATTTACAATTTTGATATTTCCAATCGTCTCAGCATCCCCCCCGGCAGCTAAAAACAAAGTGATCCCAGCTCGCGCACGGTCTGCCGTTAAATTTCCTTTATTAGGATATTCGATTTTAGGTCGCATGATGAATACACGAGCTCCGCGAACATCCCAATCTTCCACGCCAATACCAGTGACACGAGAATTCTTAATATTGGGATTGATGTAATCTATCCTACCCTTAACATAACTTCCTGATGCGCCCGACCTAGCAAACTGCGCCCCACTATTATCACCATTACTATCATGATCCTTTATAGCGATGTTGACGGGACTGGAGCTAGACCGCAGCATACCTAAATAAATTGAGATTCCCGCCCCCGCGTTGCCGCTTGTCACGGGTGCGATGATCTGGATATCCTGCAAGACACAGCTGGCCAGATTGGGTTCGATGTCCAGACCGGCCGAGGGGGGGGTTCCATTCGTATTGGTCCAGATCGGACGTCGCACGATGCATCTATGCGCCGAAGTGATGCTCATCCCCTGCCGACGGCAATTGTCGGCACGTGGATCCGAGACCTCTACCGATCGCGGATTGGCGCCGGTTGCCATATCCTCGCCGATGTAAATGCCGTCGCCCCACATGTTGTTGGTGACTGGTGAGATGATTCGGATGTCATCCACGTCCCCCAAGATCTGGATACCATTGCCCCATTCGCCAGTCGTTTCAACGTTGAGGTCGCGACGGCCGTCAAGCATCGCGTCGATGATCTCGACATTCCGGACATTGTGCAACAGCAGCATTTCATAGCCGGTCAGGCGATGGGGGAGGTTCTCGATTTTGCTGCCGGCTTCGAAGATCACCTTGCTATTGCTCGGTACGCGAAGGCTCTGCCGGCCAGATTCGGGCTGGATATGATAGACGCGAGACAGGTGGACAGGCGCGCGTCCTCCCCCATAATCGAACGCCGCCTGCAGCACATGGGATGCGTCCTTTCCAGCGACGACGACACCGAATTGTTCGGGTCGAATGATCGCGTTCGCTGGATAGAGGCCTAGCCCTCCGACTGTCCGGACGGCATGATAGGCCAAGCGGGGGGCGACGAGATATTGGTTGTTCCCCGCCCGGACCCGTGTTCCCGCAGCTATCCGAGCATGGTTCATCGTTCGGTCGGCTAGGAGGTCGGCCACCGTATCAAACGAGATTGCGGCACTCCCCTCCAGTGCGTAGCGCATCCATGAACCCCGATTGGTAGGGGAAATTTTGGATCGATCGGCTGCCCCGTCGCTTATCCCATCAGTGGCTTCTGTATCATGCCATATCCAGATAGCATTATCTCGAAAGACAGGACTCTCAGCGGGTCGAGCATTTCTTATTGTAGTCAATACGCTAGGTCGACCAACCGTGCGAATTGAAAGCAGCGTTACGATTCCTGCTAAAGAGCTTCCAAGCGCTGCACGGCGCGTAGGCCCTAAGCCAGGAGCAGAGCGTCGGTCAGCGTTCACAGGCGGCACGCCAGCATCAACAGTCTCTCTGGGTTGACCTCAGCTTGGCAGGGCAATAGGCGACCGGTCGTCCAGCCGCCAACTTTCATGCCTTCCCTCGTCTGGACGAGAGCCAATGTGTTAACCACGTGCGTTTTTGACAGGTTGGGTTTGCCATTGCGCAACAAGGACCATTGGTGACAGAACCGGTTTTCACCGTCGCGACTCCGACCTACAATCGTGCCGACACGCTTCCACGTGTCTATGACAGTCTTTGTGCTCAAAGTTTTCGCAGCTTCGAGTGGCTGGTGGTTGATGACGGTTCGACGGATCATACCCGCGATCTAGTGCTGAGTTGGCAAGACGCCAGTCCCTTTCCGATCCGATATCACTGGCAACCCAACCAGCACAAAAAAACCGCCGTCAATCACGCCGTACGTGAGGCGAGGGGGGCGTTCATTGCCATACTAGACAGCGATGACAGCTTCATGCCCAACGCCCTTCAGGACATGTATGACGGATGGGAAAGCATCCCGATCGCCGAACGCTCGGATTTTGCCGGAGTTTCGGCGTTGGTCATGAGTCCCGACGGGGCAATCGTCGGCGATGCCTTTCCCGAAGATCCTTTGGACGCCGATTATATGACCTGCCACTACATTATAGGCGTGCGCGGAGAAAAATTCACGATGCAGCGCACTGACGTTATGCGGCAATTTCCTTTTCCCGATTTTGTAAGCGGACTTGTGCCCGAAAACTATGTATGGGATCGCATAGCCATAAATTATAAGATGCGCCACATCAATAGAGTTGTCAGAATATACTATCCAACTCCGGGATCTCTTATAAATGGAAATGTATACCAGCGGGTTGGGGCTGATTATGATGGTTGTTTATATTGCTCTTGTATGTTCATAGACGAAATTGCGCCAATTCTAGCCTTTAAAGCTCCACGAGTGATATTCGATACATGTCGGCAACATTGCAGGTTTATCCTGCACACGTTGCGCCAGAAGCGAGCCATTCGATGGTGGCCATCACGGGCATCATCCTGGCTGTTGCTGTTGCTGCATCTGCCCGTTGGCCTCGCGCTTTTCAGCAAAGACATGCTTGAGGCCTGGTCACGGCGCGTTCAACGATGACGCTTCCCAACTTCATCCGCTCCATGATGTCGATCGGAGCTATCAATCTGATCGACCGGATCGTCGGGATCGTTATTGGTATCTGCTTGGCGCGCATGTTGGGTGTGCAGGCCTACGGAATCTACGCGTTTGCCATGGCGTTCATGGGGATGCTGATGATTCCCGCTCGTTGGGGGCAGCCCGAATTACTGCTCCGGGAGACTGCAATTGCGCAGGTAGATGCTCAAGCCTTTGATCCAAGCACCTTTGCTCGGACTTCCGGCCTGTTTGTCCTCGCAGTCTGCGCAGTTGCGGCACTGCTTTCGTGGCCCGTCATCGCCTATCGTTACGCAGACGATGGCGCCATGCGTCACGCGCTCTATATGATCTTGCTCGTTTTACCTGCCTATGTTTTACTGGATCTTGCGTGTTACGGCTTGCGCGGCGTTCGCAAGGTCGTACCAGCTGCATGGTTTGTCACCCCCGTACCCAACGCGCTTGTCATGATCGGGCTTGGCCTCTTCTTTCTAGTCGACCGACTGGCACTGAATCCGACGAACGCATTGCTCCTGCGTTGCGCTGCGCTAGGGCTTTCTGCCCTCCCGGCATGGCTGTTGCTGTTCCGAACTTTGCCCCTGTCGAGTGCTGCTGCTGCTCCACGGCTACGCTTTGCGCAGCTGTTTCGACTGGGCGTTCCGTTCATGCTGCTGACCGCAAGTTCGGTGCTCATGAGCCGCACCGACGTCTTCATCCTCGGTCTTTTCAAACAGCCTGCCGACGTCGGTTTGTACAATGTCGCGTTCCAAGCGGCGGTATTAGTTGATCTGGGTCTGCAGGTCTCCAACTTCATCACGACCCAAGAATTTGCCCGTTATCATGCCAGCAACCAGCGAGACGAGCTTCAAACGTTCGCGATCCATAGCGCCCGCATCACACTGGTAATCGGCATTGCAATTTTTGCATTTCTGGTAGTATTTGGGCGCTATCTGCTGGGAATATTGTTTGGGCACGAATACCAGTCGGCGTTCAGCATTATGGTCGTGCTCGCTTTTGGAAAATGCATCGCGCTTCTGTTCGGAGAGCCCGGTTTTATCCTGAACATGTCCGGCAATGAGCGTACCACGGTTCGTATCTTCGGCGCGACTGCGCTGTCTAACGTCGCCTTGTGCTTGATCGCAATTCCGATCGGCGGCCCTATCGGTGCTGCATGGGCCTCTGGTCTCTCGCTGATGGTGTGGCGCCTGCTAGCATGGCAGGCGGTACGTAAGAAAGTCGGCATTTCCTGTGCGGTCTTTTGACCCGGCGTCGACGCACCAAATGACGCCCCTTTCCGGGTGGCTCGTTTGGTGCGATGGGCAGCGGATCGCTGATCGGAGCCGATCAGCGGGGTCGAGTAAACGACTTTTTACGTTGATATAGGCAGACTTTGCGATGTGCGGAATTTGCGGTTTCTGGGGAAATCAGCGCGACGCCGACGCTCTTGCTGGCGAGATGGCCCTGCGTATCGAGCACCGCGGCCCGGACTCGACAGGCGTTTGGGCCGATACGGAAGGAGGCATCGCGCTGGCCCATTGTCGGCTGGCCATCGTCGACCTGTCACCGGCGGGACATCAACCGATGGCCAGTTACGACGGTCGCTATCAAATCAGCTACAATGGCGAAATTTACAATCATCTTGATCTGCGCGCGGCATTAAATGCCGAAGAGGCGCGAACTTGGCGCGGCCATTCAGATACGGAAACTCTCGTCGAGGCGATCAGCCGCTGGGGTGTCGAGACAACGCTCAAGCGTATCAACGGCATGTTTGCCGTGGCAATTTGGGATAGGGATTGCCAAGAACTTCATTTAGCTCGCGATCGGATGGGGGAGAAGCCGCTTTATTGGGGAAGAGTCGGTAAAGATGTCGTCTTTTCTTCCGAGCTGAAAGCGATGCGCGTTCACCCGCAATGGACGGGTGAAATCAATCGTGACGTTTTAGCGCTATACTTTCGACACAATTATATTCCGGGCGATCACTGCATCTATCAGGGACTGTACAAACTTCCCCCGGGCCATTGGGTGACGATTTCGCAACCGTCCGGTGACCTTCCAGCGCCTCGACCCTATTGGTCGCTTCGCGACGTGGCAGAAGCCGGCATAAACGCGCCCTTCGCAGGCTCTGTATCCGACGCAGTCGATGCGCTGGAAACGCTGCTGCTGGACGCCGTTGGTCTTCGAATGATCGCCGACGTACCCCTTGGCGCATTTCTGTCGGGCGGCGTGGATTCGTCGACGATAGTTGCATTGATGCAGGCGCAGTCGCAGCGACCCGTACAAACCTTTTCGATCGGCTTCAACGAGGCCGCCTATGACGAGGCACCCCATGCTAGGGCGGTCGCTGCTCACCTCGGAACCGACCATACAGAACTTTATGTCAGCGGCGACGATGCGATAGCTGCCATTGCAAGTCTGCCGGATATTTGGGATGAACCTTTTGCCGACCCTTCACAGATCCCGACGGTTTTACTCAGTCGTCTGACACGGCAGGCGGTAACGGTTAGCTTGTCAGGTGATGGTGGTGACGAACTCTTTTACGGTTATGGCAGGTATGATCGAGCTGCGCAGTTATGGTCGCAGATTTCCGCCATTCCTGCGCCAATCCGGCGGTTCGCCGGAACACTGGCTAGCCGCATCCCCCTTGGAATAAGCCGTCGCGCCAGCAAACACATTGAGCAGGTTGCGCAGATCGCAGATATGCGGAGGCCGGAGGATTTGTATCATCTAACCATGTCTTTTGCGCGCGCACCGGAACGACTGGTTTTAGGTGCGACAGAGCCTTCAACTCTGTTGACTGATCCTACGCGCTGGCTGACTGGCGCGAACTTTCGCGAGCAAATGATGTATCTCGACGCTGGAAGTTATCTGCCTGACGATGTGCTGGTAAAGGTCGACCGGGCCAGCATGGCGGTCGGATTGGAATCGCGTGTGCCGCTACTTGATCATCGCGTGGTTGAATTTGCCTGGAGCTTACCCTTGTCGATGAAGGCACGGGAGGGCAGCGCAAAATGGGCGCTGCGCGAGGTGCTGTATCGCCACGTTCCCAAAGCTTTGATAGAACGGCCGAAAATGGGCTTCGGCGTGCCCATTGACAGCTGGCTTACCGGGCCATTGCGCAACTGGGCAGAAGCGTTGCTGACTGAAGAGCGGCTCAACCGAGACGGATATCTCAATCCGGCCATCGTCCGCCGCATGTGGGAGGATCATCAGAGCGGTGCCCGGCAATGGCACTTCCAGCTGTGGGGTGTATTAATGTTTCAGATGTGGCTGGACGCACAATGAGGAGTCATGATCGGCAATCTGCGGCGCCACGGGCATGAGCCACGTCGCGATCTTCTTGCCGGATGTGGAAGGCGGCGGTGCGGAGCGAGTCATGGTCACATTGGCCAACGGCTTTGCAGTGCGTGGACACCAGGTCGATCTGGTGCTGGCAAAGGCGCGTGGGTCCTATCTTGGCGAAGTCGCCGGCAATGTCCGCGTGATCGACCTGAATAAGGGCCGGGTCGCCACCAGTATCCTGCCGCTGGCGCAATATCTCAGACGGGAACGCCCGACTGCCCTGCTATCGGCGCTGAACCACGCGAACATCATTGCGATTATCGCCAAAAAGCTATCCGGCGTGCCGATGCGGCTGGTCGTTAGTGAACGCGATTCACCCCTGCGCACCCTGATGGGGGGCGGTCAGGTTGCGATCTTTCGCGCGCTTACGCGGTGCCTCTACCCGGCGACCGACGGCATCATCTGTGTGGCCAAGGGCATTCAGGATGAACTCGAGCACCTACTGGGTCTGCCGCCCGAGAAGCTGCACACCGTTTACAATCCCCTTGATCTAAGTCGTATTGAGTCGCTCAAGGCGGATGTGCCCGATCATGTCTGGTTTAGGCAGCATCAGTCGCCTGTGATCGTAGCGGCAGGGCGGCTGAATGCGCAGAAGGACTATCCTACGCTCTTGCGAGCGTTCCAGCATCTCCGCCGTACACGCGATGCCAAGCTTATCGTCCTCGGCAAGGGAGAGGAGCGAGCGGCCTTGCTGCAACTGGTCGATGAACTCGACATTGGTGCGCACGTTGATTTTGTCGGCTTTCAGGACAATCCCTTTGCATGGATGGCGGCGTCAGACCTTTACGTCATGTCATCAGCCTGGGAGGGGCTGCCAGGTTCGCTACTCCAAGCGATGGCGTGCGGCACTCGCATCGTCAGTACTGACTGCCGCACCGGACCAGCGGAGATATTGGAGAACGGTCGTTGGGGACGGCTGGTCCCCGTCGGCGATTGGCATGCGTTGGGAGAGGCGATGGCGGTAGCCCTTGATGATCCGTCCCCCCCACAAGTGACCGAGCGCGCCCATGCCTTCGGACTTGATCGGGCAATTGATGGCTATGCCCGTCTGCTCGCATTATAAGAACTATACCAACGTGCTCTCTCGCGCCCGTTCGCACGCGTAACCTGCATCGATAGGCATATCTTCGGATGACGATTGATCAAACGGCGACCATGCCGACTTCAGCTACGCTGAAGGATACACCAGACGGCGGCATAGCTCCGGCCGTTTCGGCACCACATTCGGTGCTGCCGGCCGCCTTCGCGCTGGTGTATGCGACGGTTTTGACCATGCTGCCAATTAACGCCTTTCAGGACCGTACTAACTATCTAGCCTATGCAGATTATAGCGACTTCATCCTGTGGCACTATCTGATCGACGGTTGGTCAGCCGTATTTGCAAACGAACCATTGTGGCTAGTCGTGAACATGGCACTCGCCAGTTGCATGTCGAACTACAACGCCGTTCGCGTCATCATATTCCTTCCCGCATTCATCACTCCCTTCGTGATATTACGACGGGAGCGCGGATCCGCGTTGTGGTTGATCTTTCTTTTTCTCGTTCCACTTGTCATCAAAAACAACATTATCCACTTGCGACAGGGCGTCGCGGTCGCGCTTTTCGTGGCGGGATATTATGACAAAGTAAGATGGCGGCGTTGGCTGATAATTGGCCTGACTCCTCTTGTGCACTCTTCGTTTTTTTTCCTTGTCATGATCGAAGTGCTGAATCAGGTTACGGCACGTTTCCGACTGTCGCCATGGGTCAGAATAATCTTCTTCATTGGCTTCTTTTTGACATTGGGCTTGTTGCTTGGCGTGCTTTCCGCAAGCCTAGGTGCGCGTCAGGCAGGTGAATATGAGGGCGCTTCCATTGGGGTCAGTGGCGTAGCTTTTGCGTATTGGTCAATTATATTGGCGATCTTTATATCGGCAGGTAAAGATTTTCTTCAAAGAGAATCCTTTGCCGTGTCTGTGTTATCATTTTATTTGTGCGTATACTTTCTAACGGTGGTGTCCGGTCGAATATTTGAGAGCGGCCTGCTATTCGTACTTCTGGCTGGTACGCACCTTTTTGGATGGAGGAAGAAGGCGTTCGTTGTGCTGATCATCGGCTTCACGCTCGCCAATTATATTGGCCGGTTGAACGAACCTTGGCTTGGCTGGGGTGTTTGAGAACTATCAATGGACATTCTTCACATCATTACTGGGCTGAACGACGGGGGAGCCGAAAGCGCCCTGTACCGCTTATGCCTTCATAATTCGCAAGATCGGCATCGGGTTGTCTCCCTTACCGACGCCGGAAAATATGGACCGTTGCTTGAGGCGCAGGGCATTCCAGCTTTTTGTCTGAACATGCCACGGGGCCGGATCACCGGCCGCGGATTAAGGCAACTCTGGAACATTCTAAGTAAATCGCGCTCCGATGTCGTACAGACATGGATGTATCATTCAAATTTGGCCGGTGGTCTTGCCGCCAAGGTGAGTGGCCATCGGAATATTATATGGGGCATCCATCACTCTGATCTTGGCGAAGGCGGAACTTCGAAAAGAACCGTGATGGTCGCGAAGCTGGGCGCGCGCTTGTCGCGTATAGTACCCCGGCGCATCATCTGCTGCGCAGAAAAGTCGGCTCAAATCCACGCCGATTTTGGATATGAGCCAAGCCGTCTGCGTGTCGTGCCAAACGGGTATGACCTGTCCGTATTTCAGCCCGATACAATTCTGCGCGAGCAATGTCGCTCAGAATTTGGTTTGACCAGCACCGAGCCGGTGATCGGGTTTGTCGCGCGTTATGATGTACTCAAGGATCACTCAAACCTGTTGACGGCACTTCGCCTCCTGCGGGAAATGGGTCATCACCCAAGATGTCTTTTGGTCGGAACGGGTATGGATCCGGACAACCGCGATTTGAGGACGCAGATCGAGGAGCTCGGCTTGACGGAGCAAGTCATGCTGCTTGGTCGACGTGATGACATTCCGGCAGTGATGAACGCGTTGGACATGCACGTTATGTCCTCGACCAGCGAAGCTTTTCCCAATGTGCTTGCCGAGGCGATGGCATCGGGCACGCCATGCATTTCGACGGATGTCGGAGATGCACCCGATATTGTTGGACCGACGGGGTGGATCGTGCCGCCTCGCGATCCACAAGCTCTTGCTCGGGCGTTGGCTGAGGCTCTGCAAGCTCTTGGCCGGCCTGGAACCGAATGGTGCGCACGGCAGCGTGCAACGCGAGAGCGCGTGGAGCAGCGTTTCTCGATCGCGCGGATGGTCGAGGGTTATCGTTCGGTCTGGCTTGACACTTAGCTTCCGGTAAGAGCTCCGTAAATTCTTTCGTTTACCTCGTTGATGTTGAAGCGTTCCTGCGCCATTCGCCGGCTTTCCGCGCCCATTACCGGGATTAATGAAGGATTATCGCAGAATCGAGCCATGGTGTCTGCTAGGCTGTCCGCATCGCGGGCCGTTGCAAAGAACCCGTTGACACCAGCCTGGACCGTTTCCCGGCAGCCTGGAACATCGGTCGTGACGACGGGGCGTCCCATTGCCATCGCTTCTTGCGTGCTACGTGGCACGCCTTCGCGGTACGAGGGGAGAACATATACCGAGCAACCGGCGATCGCAGGCCGGACATCGGACACCTCTCCCAGCCACTCCACCGCCCCATCCACAAGAAGTTCGTCGACCTGGGTCGTGGACAACCCGCCCGGATTGTTGTCGCGCCCACCGACAAGGTAGAACCGAGCGGCCGGATAGCGAACCTTCAATCGGCGCGCCGCCTCAATATACTCGCATACGCCCTTTTCTCGAAGTAGTCGGCCGATCATCAAAAAGGAGGGCATACCGTCGGGAAGGGGGGCAGGTGAGAATATGTCGAGGTCGACCCCAATCCCGCCTAGCAACAGAACCTGTTCAGGGCGGACAATCCGCCTAGCCACGAACTCGTCCCGATCGTCCGGGTTGAGAAAGATAACCTGATGCGCACGGCGCAATGCCGCCCGTAGCAACACGACTGCCACTGTGCGTGCAACGGAGCGCTTTAATGAGCTATCACCGTTGTCGGTGAATAGATAACCCAATCCCTCGACCATCGCCACGCGCCGCGCAATACCGGTCATCGCGGCGGCCAGGCCGCCATAGATGTTCGGCTTGATAAAGTAGGTCAGGCTGACGTCGGGCCGTTCACGCCGGAACCAATGTCGCAGATCGACCAGCGTGGACAGGTCGGACAGGGGGCTCTGTCCGGTGCGCTCAATTCGGACGATGTCAAGATGGACGCCTATCTCCTCCAACTGCTTCCGCTGCATTGCCGAATAGCTGGGCGCCAGAGTATGCACTCGGTGACCGCGCGCTACGAGAAGGCGGAGCAGAGGGCCACGGAAACCCACCAGAGATTCCGCAGCATTCGCGACAATAGCAATCTTCATCTGCCCGGTTTGTTCATCAGCCATGCCCGCACATCTTCCCTTGTGCAGACGTGCCGATGTCGGCAGTACCCCCGTCACACGTCAGCCGCAAAACCAAGAGCTAGAGTCGATAAGAAAAAGCCTGCGCCGCGTCAACATGCGGCCCCACTGCATGATGGCGTCCTGCTTTGCTTTGTCCGTTGGGTCGGCTAATGAGCGGCGCATACCGCAAACGAGACCCTTCACGATGCTCAATGGCCCTTTTAGCCCATGGCCTTCTTTCGACCAGGAAGAGCAGGAGGCTGTCGCGCGGGTACTCGCCTCTAATCGGGTAAACTATTGGACCGGTGAGGAGGGGCGCGAATTTGAGCGTGAATTCGCTCAGTGGACCGGCACATCGCGGGCGATTGCGGTAGCAAACGGCACCGTCGCGCTGGATCTGGCTTTGAAGGGCTTGAAGATTGGTCCGGGCGACGAGGTGATTGTGACCCCCCGCACATTCATCGCCTCCATTTCCACGGTCGTGAACGCTGGCGCCATACCGGTCTTTGCCGATGTGGATCTTGACAGCGGCAACATTTTTCCGGCCAGCATTGCGGCTGTCCTCTCACCTCGTACCCGTGCCATTATTCCGGTTCATCTCGGCGGGTGGCCAGCTGATATGGATGGTATTGTAGAGGTGGCAAGGCCGCGTGGCATTCGCGTCATCGAGGATTGCGCGCAAGCTCATGGTGCCAAGATTGACGGCCGTGCGGTGGGATCGATCGGTGACGTCGGTGCTTGGTCATTCTGCCAAGACAAGATCATGACGACTGGCGGCGAAGGCGGTATGGTAACCACTGATGACGAAGCCCTCTGGTCGGCGATGTGGTCTTATAAGGATCACGGCAAAAGCTGGGCTGCGGTCTATGATCTGCAGCATCCGCCGGGATTTCGATGGGTGCATGATGATTTCGGCACCAACTGGCGAATGCTGGAATTACAGGCAGTTATCGGTCGATTGCAGCTTCGTCGCATGGCTGATTGGACGCGTCGCCGTACTGCTATCGCCATGCGGTTTCATGCCATGCTTGCGGACTTCGAAGATGTGATACGCACTCCGCTGCCTGACGCAGGTATGACACACGCTTTCTATCGGTTTTACGCCTATGTTCGACTGGAGAGGCTGAAGTCAGGCTGGCATCGCGATAGGATCGTTGCCGAAGTAACGGCGGCCGGCGTGCCGCTCTTTCAGGGCAGTTGCCCTGAAGTGTATCTTGAAAAGGCTTTCGACGGCACGGGGTGGCGTCCTGCGGAACGGCTTCACAATGCCCGGGAGCTGGGTGAGACGAGCCTGATGTTCCTCACCCATCCAACTTTGACCGATGAGGAAGTGGACCGGATCTGCGAAACGATCGCGCAGGTATTAAAGGCGGCGACGGCAAGCTGACTCTATGGTTAGCTCGCCACCTCGGCGCGCGGGATTGCCTATTTTGGACGGGGGCGCTCGTCGATCTCACTGCCAAGAAAGGCTGGCATCGTCGCCTCGCCGGCTGCGTTGATCCCATCGCGTTTCAGCACCTTCTTTGCGGTAAGCAACAGGATTTTAATATCGAGCCAGAAGCTCTGATGATCGACATACCAAATGTCGTGTTCGAATTTCTTTTCCCAATCCAGCGTGTTCCGTCCGTTGACTTGTGCCCATCCAGTAATGCCAGGGCGCACTTCGTGACGGCGTGACTGGAGAGGCGTATACAGGGGGACGTATTGCATTAGCAGGGGGCGGGGGCCGACTAGGCTCATGTCGCCCTTCAAAACATTGAAAAGCCCAGGCAGTTCGTCAAGGCTTGATGCTCGCAGCCAAGCACCGAACGGCGGCAGGCGATCGGCGTCAGGTAGCAAGGCCCCGGCTGTGTCCCGTGTACCTACCATCGTCCGGAACTTGATCATGTGGAATGGGCGACCGTGGAGGCCAGGTCGTTGTTGCTTAAACAATACGGGCGAGCCGAGCTTAAATCGGACGAATAGCGCAATCAATACAATCGGAATTGCAAGCAAGATTACGACAATTAGTGCGATCGCCAGATCGAATACACGTTTCACGCAAATTTTCCTATAAGCATACTGCAGAACAGGTGAGGTGGCGGGCGTGTTGAAATGGTAATAGTTAAAGTTGGTTACCATTATTTAGAAACATGACAGGTGTGAGGGAAAAAAATTCGGAACGCTGTGGCGCTTTTTTGAGAAGGCACCGTTACAGATTGAGATACCTTCGTTGTCGATCCCGCTATTGAGCGGTATAGCCTCCATCGACCATCAGCGTTGTACCAGTAATCCACGTCGAGGCACTACTGAGCAAAAACATAGCAGCATTGGTAATGTCAGCGGGGCGACCAAAGCCAAGCAGGTGGCGGCGTTCATATTGATCAATCGCACTCTCGCCCAATGTTTTGGCAAGGCGGGTATGCATCTCGGTTTCGACAGCGCCGGCGGCAATGCTGTTAACCCGAATTCGGCGCGGGGCAAGCTCGCAGGCAAGGCTGCGGACCACGCCATCGACAGCGGCTTTGGCCGCCGAGTAGCCGACCATGCCGGCGGTGCCGCGGAGACCCGCGACCGAAGACATGATTACCAGCGACGCGCCGTCTGAGAGCACACCTCGCGATGCTGCTGCCCGAGCTATACCAAGCGAGCCGTAAAGGGCGGCTCCGAACAGCTCTGCAGCATTGTTGTTTTTGAACATGCGCATCGGCCGGACGAGTTCCGTCCCGGCGGCATGAAAGACGCCATCGAGAGTGCCGTGCTCACTCACAATAGCCTTAACCGCCTCAGCGGTCGCCTCGAGATCGTTGAAGGCAGTAGCGACGGCGGCATGGCGCTCGCCGGCCAGTCGCGCGCGTGTTTCGTCTAGGCGTCCTGTATCGCGTCCCATCAGTGTGAGGCGGGCGCCGGCTTCGGCAAAAGCAAGCGCCGCAGCACGGCCGAGACCCGACGATGCGCCTGTCACAAGGAGGTGGCGGCCACTCAGTACATCCGACGTGTATATGGTCATTGCCTGCATCTCCGTCGGAGCCCCGCTTGGCGATTGCCAGGGCATTGGGGGGCTCCTTATAGCGCCGCTCGTAATAGGAGTGGATATGATGGAAAAGGGCCGGACGATCATCGTTGGAGCGGGCGGGTTCGGTCGCGAGCTGATCAGCTGGGCGAACGATGCCCATGTCGCTGGCAGGGTACCGCCGCTCGCCGGATTGATCGATGACGATTCGGCCGCGATGAACGGTTTCGCTTACAGCGTCGGTCTGCTCGGCAGTATTGCAGATTTCGTCCCACACTCGGGGGATCAGCTGTTGATGGCAATTGGTACCCCACGGATCAAGGACCGGGTGGCGGCTCTTCTGGACGCCCGGGGGGGGCGTTTTACGACGCTGATACATCCGACGGCAGTAGTAGCTGGGTCGGCGATACTTGGGTATGGCGTGATCCTGTGCCCGTTGTCATTGGTATCGGCCGATGTGCACGTCGGTGAACTGGTTAGTGTCAACGTACTGACCAGCATTGGGCACGACGTATCGGTCGGTCGCTATTCGACGCTCAGTGCGCATGTCGATCTGACGGGCGGAGTACGGGTAGAGGAGGCCGTAATGATCGGCACGGGGGCCAAGCTGTTGCCGAGGGTGAAGGTCGGAGCAGGCGCTACGATCGGCGCAGGTTCGGTGGTTTATCGCTCTGTGCCAGCGGGGCGATCGGTATTCGCAGCGCCCGCCAAGACGCTGCGGCAGGCTCAACCGCCTGAAATCGCCGCCCGATAGCTTTCGCGGAAATGAAGAAGTTTTTCTTCAGAGGCCGACCAGAAGCGCGGCGGGTCCATAGACCATGTGTCGCGTGCGACCCGTTTGCAGATATCATGGTCCTCGTTAAAGACCGCCCGGTTCATCGTCGCCGACGATTCCATGAACGAGGTGACGAGTTCGGGCTTGATCGCAGGCCTTAGCCGACCGGTGAATAGGCGACTGGTAAAATGGGTGCGCTCCGGAGTCGTCGCCGGTAAAAAATGCTGCACCGATTGCGAAAAACCAAAGGTCGAGGAGATCATGGTGAAGGGAAAGAGATACAGGCTTTCGTAACCTTCAAATTGGTGCGGTAGATCGAACAAGCGCGACAGCGACCGCATTCGCCGCACCATCCGCTCGTCACCCAGCGGCGCCGACCATACCGAATTACGTCCGTAATAGCGGTTCTCACCAGGCTGAAGGTTTAACGTGTTCAGCGTGTTGGGATGGATCGGCCCGACATGATAAGGTTCAAGAGCATTTTCCAATGCTATCCGCCAGTCGGCCTCGTAGAGATAGCGGTTGAAGTCCCAACGCTGGCCAATCCCGTGCGAGATATCCTCAAGCATGGGTCCGAGCCCTGCCAACTGGTCTTCCAAAGGTTGTGCGGGCGTCTGTGCTACAAATACAAAATCGCCCATCCACGCGAGGTGGAGGGTGTTGAGCGCGATCTGATCTATCGAGCAATGGGCAAGGGATGCCTTGTCCGCAACGAACATACGTCCTTTTGCATAGGACCAACCATGATAGCGGCACAGAAATCGTTCACACCCGGTATCGCCATCAAAAATGCGCGCGCCGCGATGCGGGCACCGATTATCGAACGCGATGACGGATGTACCGTCGTGGTATAATACCACTTCGCGTCCCAAAATGTCGAAACGCACGAAATTGCGCGACGCCGCCAGCTCGGAGCGGTGTGCAAGCAGGTGCCAATTTTCCGCCCACAAGCGTGCGGAGGCGTGATCAAGAGCCTCGTGCGCCATGAGTTACCGGTAGTCGATTGTTTCGACGCAGGCGAGCGGACCGACGGTAATATCCACAGACCCCCAGGAAAAACCGACGCCGAAGCCGAACATCCCGAGCCGCACTGGTCCGACGCGGAGACGGGTGGCCAGGTCAGTGGTCATCAGCAGTGGGATTGTCGCGCTGCTCGTATTGCCGAACCGGTCGATATTCATCGGTACCTTGTCGGCGGGCAGCCTGGACTTTTTTGCGAGGTGCTTCAGCATGAATGCATTGGCTTGATGAAAGAGAAAGGCGTCGAAGCCATCGGCGCCCCCGTCCCGATCGAGCGTCGCAGTAACCAGCGGCGGAACCGTGGCCAGCGTGAAATTGAAGATGGCACCACCGTCCATGTACAGCGCGTCCGCTTTGGGGCCTGCTATATCATCTGCCGGCACCGGGGCAGAACGAAAGGCTCCTTCGGAAATGATGAGTTGGTGCTCGCCCGTCCCGTCGGTGCCGAGGATGAAGTGGGCCGCGCCGTCTGCATTCGCCTCAATCGCGGTTGCAGTTCCGGCGTCGCCGAACAGCATGGCAGTGCTGCGATCCTCGCTATCGACGGTCTTGGTAATGGTATCTCCGACCAACAGCATGACGCGCCTGGCGGCGCCGGAGGCCGCTGTCGTCATCGCCAGCCATAAGCCATAGGGATAGCCCGAGCATCCCAGATTGACGTCGAATGCCAGGGTCTGACGGTTCAGGCCCAGCCGACCCTGCAGCGCGCAGGCGGTCGCCGGCAGACGATAGTCGGGTGTCTGCGTCACGAAGAACAGCGCGTCGACGCTGTCACGCTCCCAACCCAACCGCTCCAGAAGCGTTTCCGCTGCCCGTTGGCACAGATCGGCGGTGGTTGTATCCGCGTCCGTCCAGCGTCGCTCGCGCACACCTGTCATTTTTTCGATGTCGTTGGCCTTGTCGCCGAACCGCTCACGGAAAGACGTGTTGTCAACGACATGCTCGGGTAAACAGGACACGACGCCGGCAATGCGGCTGCCTGTGACAGAAATGGAGCGCCCCGGCGCCATGGTCACTCCGCTGCGTTCGCGAGCGCTTCGACCTCGCCCACCGTCTTGCACTGGACTAGCGCATCGGGGCTGACCGAGCGGTCGTGAATCTCGTCGATCAGGGCGATCGTCGAGACGATCGCAAGCGAGTCCCAGGCATCACCCAATTCAAAATCTGGGCCGATCTCAGACACGTCCACGTCTAGGATTTCGGCCATGCCTTCGTAGAATTCCGACATCGTCATCTCATCTCTTGTTTGATCAAAAGCCCACTAGCGCCCCGGCCCATGACAAGCCAACACCAAAGCCGATCAGTGCGACGCGCGATCCGGTGGTTATGCGGCCGGCTGCGAGTTCCTGTTCGAGCACAAAGGGTATCGTCGAGGATACGGTGTTACCGATTAGTTCGTAGCGACGCGGCACGATAGCATCGTCGAGGCCAAGCTTTTTCTGCAGCGCATCCAGCAGGAACTTGTTCGCCTGATGTAGGATAACCGCTGACAGCTCGGTGGGCGCAAGACCCCCGCGATCAAGCAGGCTGCGGAAAGTGCGTGGGACCTCACGGAGCGTGAAGTTGAGGACCGCACCGCCATCCATGAACAGGTTCTCGGCGCTGCGCACGTTACCGGAGCGATCCTCGCTTTCAATTACCGTATCAGCACTGCGAGGAAGACGGAAACCGCCGGCGGGGACGATTAACCGGTCAGCGCCCGCACCGTCGGTGCCGAAGACAAACGGTCCAATCGAAGCGCTGCCGATGTCGTCGCTGGTGACGATCGTCGCTGCCGCACCGTCACCGAACAGGGTGCGTACACTCTTGTCGCGCGAATTGATGTATTTGGAATAGGTATCGGCCGTGGCGAGCAGCACCGTTCGTGCGCTGCCGGTCGCTATGAGCCCCGCAGCGACCGACAGGCCATAGACGAAGCCGGAGCAGCCAAGGTTTATATCCAGTGCGCCGATACCAGTGCGCATCCCCAGCCGATCCTGGAGGAGGCAGGCGGAGGTCGGCAGGACATGGTCGGGAGCCTGTGTGCACAGGATGATGAAGTCGACACGCATACGCAGATCGGGTCTGCGTTCGAACAACGACGTGCACGCAGCGGTGGCGAGGTCGAGTGCTGTTTCATCAGGTGCGGCGATCCGACGTTCACGGATACCGGTCTTTTCCAAGATTTTCCCGGCAGGCCAATCCGGGAAATCAGCCGCGAGTTCCTCGTTTGACAATATGCGCTCGGGCACATGTGTCGCTACGTCGAAGATACGTGCGGCGATGCCGCTATGAGCGGCAGAAGACGAATTAGACACGATTGAAGCACGCCTTGCTGAAGGTGCCGTTCCTAGGCTGACCAGTGATCGTCGTCCAGTGTGACCGCACTTGCAGGCCGCCGTTACGCCATTGGCGAAACGCGGGAGCAACAGCCCTTATCAGGATAAAGATCGGTAAGGCGGCACAAGCCTGAAGGCCGCATCCTAACGCCCCCTTTGTGTCGGCGCCTTGGCACGAGACCCCCGAACATGTTCGATACGACTGTTGATCCGCGATTGGACACGATTGGACAGGCGCGTATCGAGACGCTTCATCGGCGTGACGTTGATCGGATTCACCATCGGGTTGGTTTGCAGCCCGGATGGATTGCTAGGGCGCAGTCCGGTATCAAGTTGGGTTTTGACCGACTGCGTGTCTTCCTGCGCCGCCACGGGGGCCGCGAACAGGATCAGCAGGATCACTCCGCCGAGCATGCGATATGAAATGCCTGCCATTGTCAGCGTATCGGCCGCAGGATCGCTTCGCTGATCTGCCCGGAAATACCTTGGACCGCATCGGAAGGCGGGATGATCAGTGACAATATCTGAACGGGACAATCCGCCGGAACCCGCAAACGGCCGGAAAAATGGCCGTTTGCTTGGCTCGATGATGTGAGGGCAACCCGACCAAGTTCACGCTCGTTACGGCAGCTTAACATCCAGTAGGGCATCGGCACACCAGTTGGCTGAATATCTATACTGCGACCGGTCATACCGTAATCACCGGGTGGCAGCATTTGATATTGTCGCAATGCCGTTCCACCTACGCTGGGGGGCGCCGCGAAGACAAAGATTCCACCACTTCCGTTTTGCTGAATGGCGGCGGTGATTCCCCCCGTGGTCACTGGCACCCAGTCAAAGACCGACGGTTCGGTCAATAGCATGCCAAACTGCGGATCACGGGACCGATGACGACTGGACCCCGGTCGTACCGCCGCATAATAGCGCCAGGCCTCCTCCAAAAGATCCTGGCTGAGCAACCGGTCGAGTGTGACGGCGTGAACATTCTGCGGCACGATCATGCCGTGGCGTTGAAGGGCAACGAACAGGGATGCCGCGGCGCGCGGATCAGGCGCATTTCCGGCGGCATAACCGATGAAATTTGGTGCCCACGCAGGCCGGGTAAGCAGCGTGCGGGCAAGAGCCGTGCGAACTTCCGGCGCCGAGAGCGCGCTGGCCAGCACGGGGTAGAGCAATTCGGGAGCGGGCGCTGAAGTCCGAAGGGCGATATCGTAATGACGCAGGGCACCCGCGATATCCTGCCGCGTGATCGAGTCTTCGATCATCCACAGTTGCGCCTGCAAATTGCGGCGCGACAAAGTCGTTGCGTAGCGAAAGTGCTGTTGGGCTTTGGCCGTATTACCGTTCAATTGCGCAGCCAGCCCAAGCGTCGTTACCGCTGGAACGGCGGTCGGATCGCGATGCAGAGCTAGGTTCGCCAAGGCGACGGCGCGAGCGCGATCTGTGCCGATCATTTGGGCAGAAAGCAGCGCAGCGGTGCGACCGTCGGTCGATGATAGGGCATAAGCCCGATCGGGAGCCGAACTACGTAGCGAACCAGCAAGGCTGTACGTCACAAAACCATAGCCGAGCACTGCGATCAGCAGCGCGGCCAGACTTCGCATGGCCCACTCGCTGGGAGAGCGATGTAACCGGCGCTTTGCTCGATTCATCAGCGGTCCGTCTTCGCCATATCCTGGCTATCACGGCCATAATTATAGCCATACTCATAGCCGAAGCCGTAATTTGATTTGCGGGCTTTGAATTTGGTCAGCACGCCGCCCACAATGCTGGCATTTGCCGCGGCGAGCCGGTTCAAAGCAGTCTTTACCAAGCTGGATCGGATGCCATGCGACTCTACGGTGTAGATAGTCCCTTCGACGCGGTTGGCGATGAGCGGAGCATCGGCAAGTCCCATTACGGGCGGAGAGTCGATGATGACATAATCATAGCGCTCGAGCAGCAGCGTTATCAGCTTATCCAACCGGTCGCCCGTCAGCAGTTCCGCGGCGTTGGGAGGGATTGGCCCTGCCGACATCGCGGCAAAGCCTAGATCGCTCATGATGAAAATGAGCGGGTCGATCTCGTCCTGACCGGATAGGAAATTGCTCAGCCCCCGATCGTGGCTCACGCCGCCTAGGTGATGTACCGATGGCGACCGCATGTCACCATCGACCAGGATGACCGTTCGCTGCGTACGGGCGAGCATTGTTGCCAAAGCCAAGGCCGTAGTCGACTTGCCTTCCGCGGGGCGGGTTGAGGTAACTGCAAGAGACCGCGGGACACCGTGCGCCGTCGTGAAACCAAGGTTGGTCTGGACTGCCAGATAGGCATCGACCAGTTCAGACTTGCGGTCGAGCAACGCCTCCTTAGGCGTCCCACGATGCAATTTGGGTACCGACCCGAGCAGAGGTACGCCGAGGCGGCGTTCGATCTCTTCCGGATCAGCGATGGCTTCGTCGATCTGTTCCAGCGCCAGTGCCAATAGTGCGCCGAGTGCCAGTCCGGCTGCGAGAGCGATGGCCAGATTTAGCAACAAGCGGGGACTGGAAGGCCTCTGCGGGACATCCGCCATGTCAACAATGGCGATATTGTTGACGCCAACCCCGCCGGCCACGCCGATCTCCTTGAAGCGCTGCAGCAGGCCATCGTAGAGGGCACGGTTCGTATCTACCTCTTGCTGATAGATATTATATTGGATGCTGCGCCGGCGCAGATCGAGATAGCTACTCTTAAGCTGATCAACCTTCGATTGAAGCGCCCGCTCGCGCCCTGCTGCCTGGCGATAATCGGTCTGGAACGAGCCAAGGACACGGGTCTCTTCTCGAGCGATACTGGCATCAATCTGATCCACCTGCGATTTGACCGCTTTTGCAGCAGGATAGCCTGGCTCGAACTGAGTCATCAACTCTTGATACTTTGCGGCAAGTTCGGCACGCTTTTGACGCAGCGAACTGATCGCTTGATTTCGCAACGCCTCTGTCGAGGCGCCATTGCGCCCGATCTGCTCGTAGCGAGCTTCAGCCTGGATCCGGTCTGCCGTGGCTTGCGCGAGCGCGCCGTTGAGCGCCGCCAAATCGTCGGCCACGATCGATCGTTCCGATGTCTGCCGGCCGTCATTTGACTGAGCCGGGAGATTGATGATTTTCTCCGCCGACGCATAGGCTACCAACTGCCGCTGCGACTGATCAAGGCGTTCCTTGAGTTGCGCCAACTGCCGCTGCAGCATGTCCCGGCCATAAGACGTGGCCTGTACCTTGCGCTGTAAGTTCGTCTGGATGAAATTTTCAGCCCAAGCGTTGGCAACGCGCGCCGACAATTCTGGATTGGGGCTGACGAAATGAATGTCCACCAGCCGCGACAAGCGCGTCGGATCGATGTCCAAATTTCTGCGTAGGATCTCGCCCGCGATCCGCTGGCGGGTCGCCCTACCAGACGCGGGATAGCGACCGTTCGTCTGCTGGAACGCCGGGTTTTCTCCTGATACCCCGAACATCTCAAAGAATTTTGCATCGTCGACCAAACGAAGCTGGGTCGCCACGCGTTCCGAGAGGCTGCGCGATCGCAGGAGGCCATATTGGGTCTGGTAAAACTCTTGGTCGGCTACACCGGCTTCCCGCTCAACACTTTGGATATTTGTAATTTGATTAGACTCACGCGAGATTTCGACCGTCGCAGTGGCGGTATACTTGGGCGTCATCATCAACGTGACAACTAAGCCCAGCAGGACGCATAAAGCGACTGTCCCGGCGATGACATAGCGCCACCGCATCGCAATGCGCAAATAATGCCGCAGGTCGGTCTTCTCCTCCGCAGGCGCCGCCCAGGTCGGTCGCGGAGTGCCATCTATGGTTTTGCCACGCAAAGAAGATGTCACGAGGTTCATGAGTATGGTCGGCCTTACTGCAAGATCGCGATCAACGGCGCGGCTAGAATTGGAGATACCGAAACGATGTCACGGAACAGACGGCGCTGGGGCGAGTCACCAACGATGATGACGTCGTTCGCATATACCGGCGGATCGTCGTATGTACCCTGTCGGATTGCACCTACATTGTACAGGCCCGCCATGCGATGGTCATTAACGGTGCGTAAAATCACAACGTCCTCTTGGCGCGCGTATTCGGACAGGCCCTTCGCCGAAGCGATAACCCGCATCAGCGTCATCTGGTTTGTCACTGGATAAAGGCCAGGCTCGACGACTTGACCGTCGATCGTAACGACCTGACTGACCGAGTTCCTGATATTAACGGTCACGCTCGGGTTGCGCACGTAATGGCTGCGAAGCGCCGCCTCAATCGCCTTGGCCAGTTCCTCTGCGGTACGGCCACGTGCATCGATCGTGCCGGCCAAGGGCATGGCGATCCGGCCGCTCGCATCGACCTGCATCTCGCGGCTGAGGTCCTCGACGTTGAACACGTCGACGACGATGGTATCGAGAGGACCGATTAACGCGGGCCGATCGGCAGCCGTCAGGTCACCACGACCGGGAGGTGGCAGGCCCTTGCTGTCCGGTATCACCGTCAGTGAGGCGGTTGACTGCGGCGGGGGCGTACGGCTGCATCCGGCAACGGCGCTGATGGCCATTAAGGCAATACAAAACTTGCGCATGCGCTAGAACAGACCTGCGTGGGGGGAAGGACGATCGCCTATAAGTGCTACCTGTCGGCGGGTAAAGCTGGCGTATGGCGGTATGACGCTGCTCCATTCAGCCACCAAGCGGCGATAATGCATATCGCCATGATCAGAGGGGTCCGGGCGGGATAGTCGAAACCGCTAGCTATGATCACCAGCAGGAGGATTCCTGTGCCGAGGCGCTGCAAGCGATCACCGGATCGAATGGCTCGCAAGCTGGCCATTCCCCACCATATCAGCGCGCCCAGCAACAACGCCGCGCCGAAAATACCGCCTTCGAGAACCACTTCAAGGAAGTCGTTATGTGCGTGATTAAAGAAGGTGAGTTTCAAAAGATTAAATGGCTCGTGCATCCGGAATATTGGATCGAACCCACCAAATCCGCTGCCCCACGGGAAGTAGGTTTCGATCATCGTCATGATTGTCGGCAGGGCTCGGCTTCGCATATCGGCTGACGGATCGACAGATAGCACTCGGGTGATCGACTGAGCGCGACCGGCGACCACGCTGACTAAAACGAATATCGAGATAACGGTCACTATGCCGAGGATGATCGCCGGCAATGTCCATCGTGGCGCACCGCGCAGCATCTGGTGCATGTCTTTCCACACGATGGCGAGCCCAAGTCCAACGGCCAGGACGCCGAGTCCTAGGCCGGCGCGTGATCCGCTCGCCAGGATCACGAGGATGAACAGCAGCAACAGTCCTAACGCGATCGGAATGCGGCGTATTCGATGGCGACTGCCTTGGAAGGCCCAGACCGGCACGAGGATGCAGCCGATCGCCAAGAATAGCGCGAAATGGTTTCGGTTAGCGAAGGTACCATTCACCGCCCCGACGCCTTCGTTGATGAAGGGATTGTTGAATCTTACACCAGAGAATTGCAACAAGCCGAGCAACGTTGACACTGTGATCAAGGCCAAAATCATGTCGGGCAGCCAGCGACGTTCGCGCTCGCGTAACGTGGTAACGAACACCAAAGCGGCGACCGGCACTATTAAAGATCCCAGCGCGTTCCACGTCGCGCCAGGAACGATCGACCATGGTCGCCAAGGTTGTGTTCCTTCGACCGCCTGCATGAAGACGGTACGGCCAGACAGGCTTTCCCAGATCGCGGGAGGTAGCGGAACGAGTTGCAACGTCGGCAAGAGTACTGCGGCTAGGACCAGGTATGCGACGGCGCCCGCTTCACGAACCTGAGGCCGCGGGCTGAAAAGTGCCGCAAGGATCAAGAGCCCCCAAGCTGCTCCACGCACGAGGACTTGCCCCAGAACGTCCGCACGTGATGCCCCGCCCGCCAGCCAAAGAACGATGAGAAACGCTGCCAAAAGAATGGCGGGAAGCCCAAGGTGGCCGCCTTGGCTTGAACGCTGACGGGATCTCATGACGGAGGCTCTAGCCATGTTTCGACGCCAGCGGAACTGCTGGCAGGGATAAGTTAGGCGGCTGTCGATCGACGGATCGACTGCGCGCCAACATATTCGGGTACGATAGTCGATAGGATTTCAAGCGAGGCAATGCGATCTCCCTTGGTCAGAACCCGGTGGAGATCATTGAGATGAATAGCCAAGGTTCTCCAATCAATAAAATTCTCACGTGCTTGCATGATTCGGGAGTGCTGTGTGGGGGATGGGGAGTTGCCGATCAATAATTCCTCATACAACTTCTCACCCTTGCGGAGCCCAACCTCGCAAATCTCGATGTCGCCATCGGGGTTCGAGGGATCGCGAACGGTCAGGCCGGACAGGTGGATTATAGTTCGCGCCAAGTCATAGATGAAGATGGGGTCGCCCATATTTAGAACATAGACCTCGCCGCCTTCGGCCATGCCGCCTGCCTGAATAACTAGCTGCGCAGCCTCCGGTATGGTCATGAAGTACCGCGTGACGTCGCGATGTGTGAGCGTAACTGGACCTCCCTTCTGAATCTGTTGCTGGAAGCGAGGGACGACCGACCCGCTCGATCCAAGCACGTTGCCGAAGCGAACCATGGCGAATTTGGTCTTGCTTCCCTGCGCGGCCAAGGCCTGCAGGATCAGTTCGCAAACACGCTTGCTTGCGCCCATGACATTGGTTGGCCGTACGGCCTTATCTGTACTAACTAAGATAAAATGCTGCACGGCTGTGCGATCCGCTTCCAATGCGCAATTCAGCGTGCCACTGATGTTGTTGCGCATACCCGCGATGACGTTCTCCTCGACTAGTGGAACGTGCTTGTAGGCTGCGGCATGGAAAACGGTATCGGGTTTCCAGCGGTCGAATAGTCGTCGTACCGTGTCGACATCAGCGATATTGCCCAATTCCGCATGGATCGCGGGCCTGCCGCGGTAGCCTTGGGCTTCCTGCGCCTCCCGCAACTCACCTTCGATGGAATAGAGCGCGTGTTCGGTCATCTCGACGAGGATGAGGCGCGTGGGATCCAGTCGAATGATTTGACGGCATAGCTCGCTACCGATCGAGCCTCCTGCTCCAGTGACCATCACGGTAAAACCGCGGATTGTTCGATGTAGCAGCAACTCGTTCGGAGGTACGGGATCGCGGCCAAGAAGGTCGGTGATCTCGATCGCGCGTAGATCGCCGATGGATACCGACCCGCTCAATAAATCACCCATCGCGGGCAGCGTCAGGACCCTGACGCTGATATTCTCGAACTTGCGCACAATCCGCTCGCGCCGCTGGCGGGATATGCGCGGCAGTGCGAGCAATATCGTGCTCACTTCCAGTCGCTCGACGAGCTGGGCGACTTGATCGCTGCCATGAACTGAGACGCCGTCGAGGTGCTTGCCGATCAGTCTTGTATCGTCGTCGATATATCCACGGAGCACCATGTTAGGTTCATGGCGCATTGACAAGGCGAGTTGACGTCCTGCCGACCCCGCCCCGTAGATCAGCACGCCTTGCCGGCGCCCAGGAGAGCTGCGCTGATTAAGGAGATCCAGGAGCACATAGCGAGCCATAAGTCTGCTGAAGATCAGCAGCACGGCAAACACCATGGGTTGTATGAAAGCTACGGTGCGCGGGACTCCAGGAAATGCACCAATCGCCAACATAACACTGAGGCCAACCCCCATTAAAATGCATGATGTCGCGATGCCAACCATCGTGCGGGTTCCAATGAACCGCACGATAGAATTGTAAATTCCACGCCAAAAGAATATTGGAAGCCATAGTGACAGGCTGAGTGCCATTACTTTCGATATTGCGGGACTCCACAATATCCACTCACCTATGCGCAGCGAAAAGGCAATCCACACCGCGGCTATGCATAAGATGGCGTCGAGGGTTACGAGGGCGCCGACTTTGGTAGCCCGGTTCAAGCCGATAACCGCTCTCAGCAGAGCGATAGCCCCGTGGTCGATACGGTTCCAGATTTTAATCACCGGATACGCTCTCTCTGGTTCGAGCTGAACTGCGTCGAACGCGCACCACACGCTCCTCTGACGAAGCGCCTATATCAGCCACTTTTCATTTGCAAATTTGTATAAGGAACGAGGTGCCGTCAGGTCGGGTTTGCCGGAGGTGTTGAGGCGTAAAAAGAGGCGCCATGTGGTGCTCGCCCAACACAGCTGTGTCCGATAACCGTGATTCTCGGACACAGCGCTGGCGCTCACTGATCCGCCATGGCACAGCCATATTATGGCTCCCCCCCGCCGCCCTACCGCGCCCCCGAGCGATCCCGCCGCGCTGACGCTCCCCACATTTGCGCCCGAGCAACCCGCGCTTCCCGCGATCCTCAATGACAAGATCGAGCAGGCCGCCGCTTATGCCCGCGCCGCCCGCGCCGGGGCGACGCGGCGCGCGTATGAATCGGATTGGGCGATCTTCACCGCCTGGTGTGCGGCGCATCAGCTCGTCGCATTGCCGGCGACGCCCGAGGTGGTGGCGGTGTTCGCGAGCGATCAGGCGGTCGGCGGGCTCAACCCGGCGACGATCGGGCGGCGGATCGCGGCGATCGGTCATTACCACCGCGCCGGCGGTCACCCCGCGCCGACCGCCCTGCCCACCGCCGGGCGGCTGGCGGAAGTGCTCGCCGGCATCCGCGCCGAACATGGTGGGGCGAAGCGCCGCAAGCAGCCCGCCGATGCCGCGGCGCTGCGCAACATGCTCGCGGGGATCGAAGGCGACGGGCTCCGGGCGGTGCGCGATCGCGCGATCCTGGCGGTGGGCATGGCCGCGGCGCTGCGCCGTTCGGAGATCGTCGCGCTCGGCGTCGAGCATGTCGGGCTGGTCCCTGAGGGACTGCGGCTGACCATTGCGCGCTCGAAGACCGACCGGACCGGTGCCGGTGCGGTGATCGCCATTCCGGAGGGCTCGCGGATCCGCCCCAAGGCGCTGCTGCTCGCCTGGATGGCCGCGGCAGGGCATGATTCCGGCCCCCTGTTTCGCCGGCTGTCGCGCAGCGATGCGCTGACCGGGGACGCGATGTCCGATCGGGCGATCGCCCGGCTGGTCCAGCAGCATGCCGCCGCGGCGGGCTATGACCCGACGCAATTCGCCGGTCATTCGCTGCGCGCCGGCTTCCTGACCGAGGGCGCGGCGCAGGGGGCGACGATCTTCAAGCTGCAGGAGGTCAGCCGCCACAAATCGGTGCAGGTCCTGTCCGATTACGTGCGCAATGCCGAGCTGTTCCGCGATCACGCCGGCCAGCGGTTCCTCTAGGCTAGCGCTCGCGCAGCGCCGACAGCGAGAAGCTGACCGGCACGGTCAGTTCGATGCGCTCGGCGCGCGTCGGCGGGATCGGCGGGAACGGTACGGCATAGGCGACCGCGGCGGTCGCGGCATGATCGAGCAGCGCCGAGCCGGACGACGCGACCAGCGCCACGCCGAGCAGGCCGCCGTTGCGGGTGACGGTGAAGCGGACCAGCGCGGTGCCCTCGATCCCGGCGCTGCGGGCCGCTTCGGGATAGGCCTTTCGCTTCGCCAGCCGCGCCAGCACCTGCCCTTCCCAGCTCGTCTCGCTCGCTCCGGCCGGGGCGATGGCGGGCGGTGCATCGGGGGTCAGCGGTGCGGCGGGAGGGGGCGCGGGATGCGGCAGGGCGGGCGCAGGCGGTGTCGGCGCGCTGGCGGCGGCCGACGCGGGCAGGCTGCGGACGATCGGCACCGGCGCCTGCAACGGCGTGGGCACGGGGGGCGGCACCGGCACGCTCGCCGGATGCTGCGGCGTCACCCGTCTTGCGACGTGCGGCTGCACCGGGACCGGGGGAGAGGCCGGTGGGGCGGCGTCAATGTCGAACAGCATCAGCGATGGCGGGGGCGGAGCCGGCACGACGGTGTCGTGCAGGTGGACGCCGGCCGCCGCGATCGCGACGACCAGCATCGCTGCCGTACAGAGACGTCCCGCCCACCGGCACCGCGGGCAGCCGCGATAGCCGCCGGACGGGCCGGCGATCGTCACGCGCAATACCGCGACCGGGACGGGCATCGTAACGGCGCCCGTCGGTCTGCTGCGCGGCTCACAACCGCTGGGTAAGCGTCAGCCGCACCGTCCGGCCGGAGGCGGGCACCCAGGTGGTCGACATGACGTCATAATAGAAGCGATCGCCGATATTCTCGGCGCTGAGGTCGAGCCGGGTCGCCGCCCAGGGCTGGAACTGGACGAAGCCGCCCCAGATCGTCTCGTTGTTGAAGGTCTGCGCCGCCTCGGTGGTGACGCGGGCACCGAAGACGTTCACCCGAGCGCCGAGGGTCAGCGCGCGATCGAACAGGCGCACGCCGAGCGTGCCGCTGCCCGAATAGCTCGGCGGGACATAGACGCGCTGGTAGTCGGAGACGAACGGCGTCTCGTCGCACTGATCCTGCGTCATGCAATATTCGACGTGATCGTAGCGCGTATAGGCGCCCTCGGCGAACAGGCGGCCGATGTCGTAGCTGCCGCTCACCTCATAGCCGCGGAAGTCGGCGTGATCGATGTTGTACGGCGTGCGCCACCATTTGTAGCCGCCCTCGGTGCAATATCGCTTCTGGTTGCACTGGCGGCGGATGACATAGTCCTGATTGTGGTTGTCGAACCGCGACACCTTCAGCCGGAGCCGATCGCCGGCGAAGAGCAGACCGTCGCGCAACACGTTGACGCCGAATTCGATGTTGTGCGTGCGCTCGGGGCGGAGATTGGGGTTGGGCACCAGATAGGTCCAGGCCATCGCCATCGTCCATTCGCGCAGGCTGACCGGGCGATAGCCCTCGGCATAGGAGGCGTAGACGCCGATGCCCCGGAACGGCGACAGCGTGATGCCGCCGGAGACCGTCGTGCCGCTGCCGCTGCCGATCTTGGACACCGCCCGCAACTCCTTGGTGCTGCGCGGATCGTCGTCGGCAAGATCGCGGCGCAGACGATAATATACGTAGCGGGCGCTGCCGTTGAGCGTCAGCCAGTCGGCGACGTCGATGCGGTTGTCGGTGAACAGACTGGTGATCTGCCGCTCGCCGTTGGCGTTGAGCAGCATGGCCGGTTCCTGCATGTCGTCGCGCGCCTTCTCCAGCGCGAGCGAAACGCCGTTGCTGCTGGTCAGCACCGCGTCGCCGGGCAATTCCGCCACCGATCGATTGACCAGCGACGCGCCGGTGTTGCGGGTGTGGAACGGCGCGTCGGACGCGATGCTGCTCTCGACCTTGTCGACCACCGCGCCCTGCACGGTCAGATCGATCAGCGACTGCCCTGCCGGCTTGAACCCGTATTTCGCGGTATAGGTATCGGTCCTGGCGAATTGTTCGGGCTTCTGGTTCTTGCCCTGCGCCCAGAACAGCTCGCTTTCCCAGGACTCACCGTAGCGGCTGTCGTAACGGATATAGCCGAGTTCCAGGCTGTGCTCCGGCGCGAAGTGCCACGTCGCCTTGAGCAGGCCGGAGGTGGTGTGCTGGCTGGTGTTGAGCACCTCCTCGCCGCGGTCATATTCGCCGACCGGCTCGCCACCCTGGCGGCCGGCGAAGTAATTGCCCTGGTCGCGTCGCGACACCGCGGCGACGAGATCGACGCGGGCGAAGCGGGCGCCGAGCGCGACGCTGCCGAAATGGTTGCGGAGCGCCGGCCAGTCGCCGTCGCGGAACCGCGGATGGAAATCCTCGTCCTTGTCGCCGAACCGGCCGCCTGACGATCCGATCTCGGGCGGCGACACGGTGTTGCTGCCGATACTGCCGCGCAGCCGCACCGCGAAACGTTCGTCGGGGGGGACGAGGTCGCCGACCCGCAGGGTCGAGATGTTGACCACGCCTCCGGTATAGCCTGCCCCGGCCGGCCCGCCGGTCGGTCCCTTGTCGATCTCGATGCCGCCGATCAGTTCGGGGTCGATCGACAGGCGGTTGTTGCTGCCGGTGTAGCCGCGATAGTCGGAACTAGCCGATTGCGCCCCGTCGACCAGCATCGCGACGCGGCTGGCGCCTTGCAGCCCGCGGATGTTGACGTCGAGCGTGTTGCCGATGTTGGCGCCGCTCGAGATCACCCCGGGTGCGGTCTTGAGGATGTCGCCGATCGCGGTCGGCGGGATCCGGTCGATCGCGGCACGCGCGACATAGGCCGACGAGCCGGCGGTGCGGAACGGCCGGTCGGCCTCGTCGCGGCGGGTGCCGCCGGCGCCGCGGCCGGCCGCATCGTCGCCCGCGCCGGCGACGTGGAGCGTGGCGAGCGCGACATGCTCGTCGTCGCCGTCGGCCTGTGCCGCGGTGTCGGGCAGCAGGGTCAGCGATCGCCCTTCCAGCCGCCCGGCAGACCGGTGCCGGCGAGCAGCCGGGCCAGCGCCGCCTCACGCGACAGCGTGCCGCTGACCCCGGCGGTCTGCTTGTCGCGGGCGAGTTCGGCCGGATAGGACAATTGCAGATCGGCCTGTTCGGCGAACCGCCGCATCGCCTGTGCCAGCGGTCCTGCCGCGACGTTGAAGCTGCGCGGCTGTTCCGCCGCCTGCTGCGCGCGCGCCACGCCGACCGCCATCGTCGCCGATGCCGCCAGCATCGCCGGCACCATCGCGCCGCGGATCACCCTGCCGAACCGTATCATGAAGCCCCCAAACGCTAATGATTGTCATTACCGTTACGGAAGACGAACGATTGGCGGGATACCCGACCCGGCATCCAAAATAATCAGCCGGCGTAGAGGATCGTCACCCCGCCGAGATCGAGACGGCGCAGGCCGAGCGACGACGCGATCAGCGCCAGCGCCGCTTCGGGACGATCGAGATCGTAGACGCCATCGACGCGGCGCTGCGCTGCACGTGGCGACAGGAGGATGCGGCCATGGCGATAGGGCTGCAACGCCGCGATCACGTCGCCGAGCGGCTGGTCGTCGGCGATCAGCCGGCCGCGGAGCAGCGCGACGGCGGCATCGCGATCGAAGCGGCGGTCGGGCGCCAACAGGCCGTCGGCGGTATAGCGCACCTGCCAGCCTTCGCGCAGCGACGTCCCGCCGCGACCGGTGCGCACCTCGACGCGATGCTGGAGGACGTCGACCTCGGTCGCGCCAGCGTCGCGCCGTACGATGAAGGCGGTGCCGCGGGCGATCGCCTGGCCGTCACCGCTGGCGACCGCGAACGGCCGGGCGGGATCGCGGCGGACCGCGAAGGCGGCGGTGCCGCGCAACAGGCGCAGGTCGCGGCGGTTGGCGTACATGTGCCACGCCAGCGCGCTCTGCGGTGCGAGCCACGCCTGCGAGCCGTCGGGCAGGCGGATCAGCCGGCGCTCGCCGATGCCGGTGATCGCATCCGCCTGCCACCGCAGCCGCAGCGCGTCGCCGGCCGGGATCAGAACGGCGAGCGTCGCGACCGCGGCGCTCGCCGCGAGTGCAAGCCGGGGTCGCGTCCATATCGCGCTGCAGGCGCGGCGACGCGGCCGGCGCGGCGGCACGCGCACGGGCGTCGGCGGTAGCAGGATCGCCGCGAGCCGGTCGTAGGCAGCGGCATGCGCCGGGTCCGCCGCCAGCCATGCGGCGAAAGCGCGCGTCTCGCGGCGCGACAGCGGCCCCGCGTCGAGGCGGACGACCCAATGCGCCGCCTCCTCTTCCGGTGGTGCGTCGCGTGGCGTCTGGCGCGTCATGATCCCGGTCCTTCCGATCCTGCTCCCTGCAAGACCAGACGGCCGGGCGCGGCAAAACCCGACCTCGTCCCGGCAGTCACGGGTCGGGTTCGTCGAGCGTGCGGGCGATCTGGGCGAGCGCGAGGCGCAGATGCTTTTCGACCATGCCGCGGCTGATGTTCATCCGCTCGGCGATCGTCGCCTGATCGAGATCCTCGAAGCGGCGCATCAGGAACGCCTCGCGTGCCCGCGGCGGCAACGTGTCGGCGAGGCGCCGGATGCGGGCGAGCCGGTCGCAGGCCAGCGCCTGCGACTCGGGCGAGGCGGCGCGGTCGGCGACCTCCTCGACGCGATCGCCGGCGTCGACCAGCACCTGCGCGACGCGGCGGTACCTGGCGCCGCGGTCGATGACGACGCTGCGCACGACGCGGAACAGATAGGCGGCGGGATCGAGGACATGGCCCTGGCGCAGGCCGGGGAGCGCGCGCAGCCAGGCTTCCTGAACGATGTCGCCGGTTTCCTCGCGCGGCGCCAGCCGGCCGACGAAACGACGCAACCGGCGATCGAGATCTGCAATGTCACGCACGATCACGGGCGACTATCAATAATGATAATCACCCGCAACAAGGAATCGTATACTCGAATTACATGCGTCGACGCCTCGACGTGTCGACACCGCGACGGGTCGATGGGTGCATCAGCCGCCGGCGGGTGAGCGGCGGATCCTCGAACAGGTCGCGGATGGCACGCCGGCGGAAGGCGTTCCACCAGCGTTGCCAGCGATGTTCGGCGGCATCGTGGAGCATGTGGCAGCGCTGGCACAGAGCGGCGAGATTGCCGGCGGCATTGTTGCCGGGATCGTGGTCGAGATGCGCGCAGGCGAGCACGACATAGGTGGTGCGCACGCCGGCGAGCGGCACCGCGCCGCGCCGCATCGCGATGCGGCGGCCGTCGCCGTCGCGCCAGCCGGTCGCGGCGCCGTCCCACCAGCGACCATCGCCGAGATGCGCGACATGGCGGCGATGCGGCCGGCGGCAGCGCTCGCAGCGCGCGCCGGCGCGCACGAAGCGGATGGCACTCGACACCTGCGGCCAGTCGATCGGGTAGAGCCAGCGGTTTTCGGCGCGGATCGGCATCGCGATTCTATGAATCATCGCCGAGTCGCCGCCAAGCGTTATGTGAACAGATCGTGACGAAACCAAAATGCGTGAGGAAACGTTTCGAACCTACAATAACTTGGGGGTCGTTTGTTCATCCTGCATCTGGCCCTCGGCGGCTGTCTGAAGTCGCCGCCCGTCGCTTATGGGATCACCGCGGATACCGGTGGGCATATCGCTTACGTGCTCGAGGCGGCGCGGGCGCAGGCGCGGCGTGACGATGTCGACCAGGTTTCGATCGTCACCCGCCGGTTCGCCGATGCGCGGCTCGACCCCTGCCATGCGCGCGCGCGCGAGACGCTCGACGCCAAGGTGACGATCGACCGGATCGCCACCGGGTCGGAGGCCTATCTGGAGAAGGAGGCGCTCGACGCCGAACTGCCCGCGTTCACCGCGGCATTCTGCGTGCATCTGGCGGCGCTGCCGCGACTGCCCGACGTGATCCATGCGCATTTCGCCGATGCCGCCGCGGTCGCGCGCGCCGCGCACGCGCGGTTCGGCATTCCCTTCGCCTATACGCCGCACGCGCTCGGCATCGACAAGCGCGCGGCCGGTCTGGAGAGCGAGGGCCTCGACGCGCGGATCGACGCCGAGCGTGCCGCGATCGCCGGCGCCGCGGCGATCCTGGTGTCGACCCGCGACGAGGCGGAGCGGCAGATCGGCGGCTATGACGTGGCGGTGACGGGGCGGATCCACTGCCTGCCGCCCGGCGTGCCGCAGCGCGACGCGGCCGGCGCCAACGATGCCGACACGCTCGCCGACCGGCTCGGCGACTGGCTCGACCGGCCCGAGCTGCCGATCCTGTTCGCTGTGGCGCGGCCGGTCGCCAAGAAGAACCTCGCCGCGCTGGTCCGCGCCTATGCCGGCGATCCGGCGCTGCGGGCGCAGGCCAATCTGGTCATCCTCGCCGGGCGTCACGACCATGCCGTCGGCGAGGAAGCCGCGGTGCTTGCCGAACTGCATTGCCTCGCGGCGGACCCGGCGCTCGTCGGGCGGATCGCGCTGCCGCCGCGGCATGACGCGGCCGATGTCGCCGCGCTCTACGACCGCGCCGCGCGCGGCGGGGTGTTCGTCAATCCGGCGTTGCACGAGCCGTTCGGGCTGACGCTGATCGAGGCGGCCGCGGCGGGCGTGCCGGTGGTGGCGACGCGCAACGGCGGCCCCGCCGAGATCGCCGCGCGGCTGCACCATGGCGTGCTGATCGATCCGCGCGACGATGCCGGCATCGCCCGCGCCTGCCGCGCGATCATCGGCGATCCCGTCCGCCACGCCGCGCTCGCGCACGCCGGCCGCACGCGGGTCGGCGCCTATTGCTGGACGGACTATGCCGCCGCCTCGGTCGCGATCTATCGCGACATCGCCGCGCCGCGGCTGCTCGCCTGCGATATCGACCATACGCTGACCGGCGACAGTGACGGCGCCGCGGCCTTCGCCGCATGGCGCGGCGCATCGCCGCTCGGCTTCGTCGTCGCCACCGGGCGCGGGATCGAGGCGGCGCAGGCGATCCTGGCGCGCTGGCAGCTACCCGAGCCCGATGCCTATATCGTCGATGTCGGGACGCGGCTGTTGCTCGCCGACGGTGCCGGCGGCTGGCGCGGCTGCGCCGATTATGCGCGCGCGCTCGACGCTGGCTGGAATCGCGCCGCGGTGGTGCGCGCGCTGGCGCCGCTCGGCGTGACGCCGCAGCCGGTCGCGACCGAAGGGCCGCACAAACTGAGCTTCTTCGGCACCGCGGCGGATGCCGCGGCGATCCGCGGCACGCTCGCTGCGGCGGGGCTCGGCGCGCGGGTGATCTTCTCGCACGGCGAGCTGATCGACGTGCTCGCGCCGGCGGGCGGCAAGGCCGCGGCGATCGCTTTCTATGCCGCACGCCACGGCTGGTCGCTCGGTCAGTGTATCGCGGCGGGCGACAGCGGCAACGACGCCGACATGCTCGCCGCCTGCGGTCAGGCAATCGTCGTCGGCAATGCCGGCGACGAGCTCGCCGATCTGCCCGTGCGCGCCGGTCTGTACCGGGCGAGCGCGCATCATGCGGCGGGGATCGTCGAGGGGCTCGACCGGCTCGGCCTCGTCGCGTCCGCCGCCACGCCGCTGGCGCAGGCGGCGTGAGGCCGTTCGGCTATTTCGTCCATCATCAGGGACGCGGCCATGCCGAACGCTGCGCGGCGATCGCCAACGCCTTGCCGCCGACCCGGCCGCTGACGCTGTTCTGCGCGCGCGACGACATCTTCCCGGCGCTCCCGCCGCACGTCGCGATCGTCCGCCTGCCCTCGCTGTTCGAGCCGAGCGGCGACGAGGCGGGAGCGATGGACTGGGTGGCGACGCCCGACACGCTGCATTGCGCGCCATTGGGCTGGCCGGGCATCCGCCGCGCGATGGCGACGCTGGCGAACTGGTTCGACGCGGCCGACCCGGCGCTGATGATCTGCGACGTCTCCGCCGAGATCGCGCAGCTCGCCCGCATCTGCTCGGTGCCGCACGTCAAGATCCTCCAGCATGGTGATCGCGGCGATCCCGGCCACCGCGCGGCCTATGACGGCGCGGCGGGCCTGCTCGCACCGTTCCACGCCGCGCTCGCCCAGCCCGAATGGGATGCGGGCATGCGCGCCAAGACGTGCTTCGCCGGCGGGCTCGGCGTCGACACCCGCGTCCCCGAGCGCGAGGTGGCGCGGCAGCGGATCGGCGTCGCGCCCGACGAGGAGATGATCCTGGTCGTCGCGGGCGGCGGGGGCGGCGGGTTCGCGGCCGCGCCGCTCGGCGTCGGTGCGCGCGCGACGCCGGCCGCGCGCTGGATCACGATCGGCCCGGTGCAGCGCGACTGGCATGCCACCGAGCCCGCCAATCTCGAGCATCGCGGCTGGGTCGACGATGCCGCCGACCATATCGCCGCGGCGGACATCGTCATCGCCTCGACCGGCAACACCACCTGCCAGCAGATCCTCGCCGCGGGGCGGCCGTGGCTGGCGGTGCCCGAGTGGCGCTATTTCGACGAACAGCATCGCAAGGCCGAGGCGCTCGCCGCGGCGGGCGTCGCCTGCGTGCGGCCGCATCTGCCCTCGTCGGCGGCCGGCTGGACCGCGGCGCTCGCCGAGACGCGCGCCGGCCATCGCCCGGCAGCGCAGCGCGCGATGATCGCTGACGCGCCCGCCGAGGATGCGGCGCGCTGGCTGGAGGCGCTGAGCGACCGGTTGTGGACGCCGCAGGCGGTCCGCCCTGCTACCGCACCCGAGCGGGCATGACCCCCGCCCCACCCACTCCGTCACCCCGGACCCGTTCCGGGGTCCACTCTGCGGCGCGGTGCGTGGCTGAAGGGGCGAGCGCACGCCTGCGGCTCGGTGGACCCCGGAACGGGTATGGGGTGACGGATATGGGGGGCAATCTACCAAGTCCCACGACCCCCACGCACCCCAGCCCTCCTCTCTTACGGAACCCGCTATGACCTCCATCTCCGTCGTCACGCTCGCCAAGGGGCGGCCCGATCATCTCGTCAATCTCGTCCATGGCCTGACGCGGCAGCGCCAGATGCCGGTCGAGCTGATCGTCGCGGTGATGCAGGCGGAGGCCTATGAGCTGCCCGCCGCCCCCTTCCCGATCCGCCAGATGCACGTCGTCGCCGACGCGCTGCCGCTCGCCGCGGCGCGCAATGCCGCGGCGCGCAGCGCGCAGGGCGAGGGGATCGTCTTCCTCGACATGGATTGCATCCCGACGCCCGATCTGGTCGCCGATTATGCCGGCTTCCTCGCCGACACCGACGCGCTGCTGATGGGCGAGGTGCTCTATCTGCCCGGCGGGGCGACCGAGGCCGATCTGTCGATGGACCGGTTCGAGGCACTTGCGGTGCGCCATTCCGACCGCCGCGGTCCCCCGCCGCAGGGTGTCGAGCGCTGCAACGACTATCGCTGCTTCTGGTCGCTCAACTTCGCGATGCGGCGCGCGACCTTCCTCGATATCGGCGGATTCGACGAACGCTATGTCGGCTATGGCGGCGAGGACACCGATTTCGGCAAGACGCTCGACCAGGCCGGCGTGGAGATCGCGTGGATCAAGGGCGGGCGCGCCTATCACCAATATCACCCGCACCATATGCCGCCGGTCCATCATCTCGACAGCGTCGTGCGCAACGCCGAATTGTTCGAGGCGAAATGGGGCTATCGCACCATGGGCCATTGGCTGCACGCCTTCCGCCTGATGGGGCTGGTCGACGACACCGCCGGCCGTCCGGTGCGCATCCTGCGCCGTCCCGGCCCCGAGGATTTCGCGCTCACCGGCCAGCAGAGCCACCAGCCCTATGCCAATACCGCCAGTGTCATCCGCCAGCTCGAGGCGCGCGCCGCGGCATGAGGATCGCGATCCTCGCCCATGTCCGTCAGCGTATCGCGCAGCCGTTCGCGGGCGGCATGGAGGCGCATTGCTGGCAGCTCGCCGCGGGCCTGCAGGCGCGCGGCCATGACGTCACTTTGTTCGCCTCGGGCGACAGCGATCCGCGCTTCGCGATCGATCCCGTCGTGACGAAACATTACGAATGCGTCTTCCCCTGGGCGGAGCATCGCGGCTCGGCGCCGCTGATCGCGCATCTTGACGCCGGTTATGCCGCCGCCTGCGACCGGATCTCGGCGGGCGGCTATGACGTCGTCCACAACAACAGCCTGCACCGGTTCGCGATCGAGCCGCGGCGCACCGCGGTGACGCCGACCGTCACCTCGCTGCACGTGCCGCCCTATGATGCGTTGCACTGGTTCGTCGGCGCCAGCGCGACGCCGGGGCATCGGCTCACCGTCACCTCGGCGACGCAGCTTGCCGCCTGGTGGCCCGAGGGCGCGCCGGCGCAGGCGTCGGTGCTGCACAATGGCATCGATGCCGATGCGTGGCGCTTTTCGCCGCAGGGCGACGGCAGCGCGCTCTGGTGCGGGCGGATGACCCCCAACAAGGGGCCGCATTTCGCCGCGCAGGCGGCGCTGCGTGCCGGCGTGCCGCTCACCTTGTTCGGACCGGTCGAGGACCCCGATTATTGGGCCGCCGAGGTCGCGCCGCTGCTTGGGCCTACGGTGCGCTACGGCGGCCATCTCGCCGGCGCGGCGCTCGCGGCGGAGATGGCGCGCGCCTCGGTATTTCTGTTCACCCCCTGCTGGGACGAGCCGTTCGGTCTCGTCGCGGCGGAGGCGATGGCGTGCGGTCTGCCCGTCGCCGCCTTCGACCAGGGCGCCGCGCGCGAGGTGATCGGCGAGGCCGGTGCCTTCGCCCCCGCCGGCGACGTCGCCGCGCTCGCCGCAGCGATCGGGACGGCGCTCGCCATCCCCCGCCTCGTGCCGCGCGCGCGGGTCGATCGGATGTTCACCCGCGATATATGGCTCGACCGGTGCGAGGCGCTCTATCGTGCGGCCGGCGCCGATCGTGCGGTGCTCGCGGCATGACCGCGCCCGCACCGCTGGCGGTACTCGACGCCTGCTATCGCGCGCACGTCGGCGCCGGCGCGCCTTATGCGCTGGTCGATTTCCCCGATCACGCCAATGTCGGCGACAGCGCGATCTGGCTCGGCGAGCTGGCGATGCTCCGCCGCATCACCGGCTGTGGACCTGTCTACGTGTCGACATGGCACGACTTCGATGCCGACGCCTTCCGCCGCGCCTGCCCGAGCGGCACGTTGTTCCTCCATGGCGGCGGCAATCTCGGCGACATCTGGCCGCATCATCAGCATTTCCGCGAACATCTGCTGGCGACGGTGCGCGACCGGCCGGTGGTGCAATTGCCGCAGTCGATCCACTTCCGCGATCCCGCCAGGGCCGGGCGGTTCGCCGCGCTCGCCGCGGAACATCCCGATTTCACGCTCTACGTTCGCGATGCGCGCAGCCACGCCTTCGCCACCGCGCGGATCGCCTGCCCCGTCGATCTCGTACCCGATTCCGCGATCGCGCTGGGCGCGCAGCCGCGTGGCGCGGCCGAGGTCGCGCTGCTGATGCTGTTGCGCAGCGACGACGAACGGCGCGATCATGGCGGCGCGCCAGCGGCGCCGGCGCGCGTCGTCGACTGGCTCGACGACGATCCCGATGTGCCAGCCGGTACCGGCGTCGCGGCGCGCGAGGCGCAGGCGCAGGCGCGCGTCGCGCGCGGCCTGCGGCTGCTCGCGCAGGGCGAGGTGATCGTCACCGACCGGCTGCACGGCCATATCCTCGCCGACCTGCTCGGCATTCCGCACGTCGTGCTCGATAACGATTACGGCAAGATCGCCGCTTATGCCGCCGCCTGGTCCGCCGCCACGCCGGTCGCGACCGCGGCGACGATGGCGGAGGCGCACGTCCTCGCCGAACGGCTGCGCGACGCGGGGTGAGCGGCGTGCGTCCCGATGTCAGCCTGCTGGTCTGCACGCGCGACCGCAGCGCGTCGCTGGCCGCGACGCTCGCCTCGATCGACCGGGCGGTCGCGGCGGCCCCGGCACTGGCGGTCGAGGTGATCCTCGTTGACAACGGCTCGCGCGACGATACGCCGCGGCGGCTGGCGGCGTGGCGGCCGCTTTTCCCCGTCCATCGGCTGCACGAGGCGCGGCCCGGCCTCGCCCGCGCGCGCAACCTCGGCCTCGCCCGGGCGCGCGGGCGGATCGTCGCGATGACCGACGACGATTGCGTCCTCCACGCCGATTATTTCCCCGCGCTGGTCCAGGCGTTCGCCGAGGTGGCGGGGCCGGCGATCATCGGCGGGCGCATCCTGCTCGGCGATCCCGCCGACCTGCCGGTGACGGTGAAGCTGGAGGATCATCCGATGACCGCGCCCGCGGGCAGCTTTCCCGGCGGCTTCGTGATGGGCGCCAACCTGGCCTTCACCGCCGACGTGCCGCGGCGGGTCGGCGCGTTCGACGCGCGCTTCGGTGCCGGCGCGCCGTTCGTCGCCGCGGAGGACACCGATTTCCTGGTCCGCGCGATGCGCCAGGATATCGCGCTGCACTACGATCACCGTTTCGTCGTCGACCATCATCACGGCCGCCGGCGGCTCGACGAGGAGACGGCGTTGCTCGCCGGCTATGGCTTCGGCGACGGTGCGCTCTACGCCAAGCACTGGCGCGATCCGCGCATCCGGCGCGCGCTGGCACGCGACATCGCCGACCTGCGCCGCGATCTCACCGATCCCGTCACCACCCATGGCGGCATCCGCGCCTTCTACGCCTTCCGCCTGCGCCACAAGCTGCGCGGCGCGGTCGGCTATTGGCGGCATCGCGCGGACGATGTCCTGCGGCGACGCCGACCGTCGCGCTAGCGGCCGGTCAGCACCGCCTCGGGATCGAGCAGGGTCAGCGCCGCGCCTTCGCCGGCGAGGCGGGCGTCGTGCCAGCGCCACAGCACCAGATTGGTGCCGCCGCGGTGCTGGACCGACGGCACCAGCGCGCCCTCGGCCCCGGCGTCGCGCAGCGTCTGCGCCAGCGTCCAGCTCGGCGGGATGCCGCCGTCCAGCTTGAAGATGCGGCGCCATTGGCAATCGAGGATCGCCGGATCGGCGTCGCGCAGGTCGGCGATTGCCGTCGCGACCAGATCGTAGGCGACCAGCGTCCCCGGCCGTACCAGATCCTGATGCATCTCGCGGATCGCGGTATTGTAGTCGGCGGACAGATAGAGCGCGGCCATGCCGGGCGGGTTCCAGCGTCCGCCGGTCAGATGCGCGCCGCTGTCGAACGGCTGTCCCTGCCAGCGAACGCCAAGCATCCGCCAATAGCGCGCGGCGAGCGGGTGGAGCGGAACGGCCATGCGTCGGTCAGCTCAGCGACCCGTCACGCATAGACGCCCTGGTCCATCGTCTCGAGCGTCCACAGCACTGCCGCGGCCTCCCCCGCCTCGACCAGTTCCTCGGCGGTCTTGCCGAAACCGGCGATCGGCTGGTGTCGGAACCAGATGATCGCCTTGCCCTCGTCGCCGGACAGTTCGGCGGCGCGCGCGATGATCCGCGCGATCTCGCCGAGCTTGGCCTGCACCGCCGGGCTCTCCGGCTTGGCGGCCATCGTGTTGCGATTGACGTGCGCCAGCCGCGCCAGCTGCGCCATCGGCAGCCGCAGCCGGTCCGCCATGCGGCGCGGGGCGATCATGTCGTGATCGCGGATATCGTCGAGAAACGCGGCTAGCATGAGTGCACTCCCTGCCCGTTATATGCACTCAAAACAGCCATGACGCAATGGAGCCGCGGTCCGGCTTGCCGGGTTTATCCGTCAGGCAACCAAGGAGGATGTATGACACGCATGACGATCGCCGCGCCGCTGCTGGCACTGCTCGCCGCGACCGGCGCCTGGGCCAGCGTCGATCCCTCGCCCAGGCCGGGCGGCGTCTACCCGCTCAAGCCCGGCATCTACGTTATGAAAGGCGCGAGCTGCCGCGATCCGGCCAATGCCGAGATCCGCCAATATGACGGCCGCGGCCTCAGTACCGCACACACCCGCGCCTGTCGCGCCCGGGTGCTGTCGCGCAAGGGGAATCGCTATACCGTCAGCCAGTCGTGCATCGACGCGGGTGCCGGCCCCGCCCCCCGCTTCGTCGAGCGCCAGACGGTCACCGTCGCCGATGCGCTGACCTTCACGCTGGCGACGTACGGCCCTGCGACGTCCTATCGTTACTGCCCGATCGACCAGCTTCCCGCCGGGCTGCGCAGCGCGGTGCGGTAATCGTATACCACTGTATTGCTCGCCCAATACAGTGGTGGTAGCATGACGCATCCGCTTTTGGGGGATGCGCATGGTACGCAGGTTTGTGGGTGGGGTCGTAGCGGCGCTGTTGCTGGCTGGGGGAGCAGCGCCGGCGCAAGATTACCACCCCGTCTTTCACCCGGAGACGTTGAAGGGACCACCCGTCGGCAAGCCGAACGAGGTGCTGGTGCTTGGGACGCTGCACTTGTCGGGCCTCCCCGAAGATTTCGAGCCGGCGACGCTCACGCCGCTGCTCGACCGCCTCGCGGACTGGCGGCCGACGGGGATCGCGACCGAGGATATGTCCGGCCTGCAATGCGATGCGCTGCGTCGTTATCCGTCGCGTTATGACGAGACGGTCGAGGCCTATTGCTTCGATCCCGCGCCCGCCGGCCGTGCGACCGGACTCGACGTCCCCGCTGCCAATGCCGAGGCGGAGCGGCTGCTTGCCGGCTGGCCCGCCGCGCCCTCGCCCGCGCAGCGGCGCCGGCTGGCGGCGGTGTTCCTCGCCGCGGGCGAGCCGAATTCCGCGCTGGTGCAGTGGCTGCGGCTGCCCGTAGTGGAGCGCCATGCTGGCGACGGGCTCGACGCCACGCTGGTGACCGCGCTCGACGCGCGTAGGGTATCACGTAACGAGAGCAGTCTGATCGCGGCGGTACTCGCCGCGCGGCTCGGGCTCGAACGGCTGTGGAGCGTCGACGACCATTCCGCGGACACGCCCGACAGCCCCGATCCGGCGGAGCGCAAGGCGTATCAGGCGGCGATCGAACGGGCCTGGGACAATCCCGCCAATCGCGCCCGCGCAGCGGCGGAGGCGCCGCTGCGGCGCGGCCTGTCGCAGCCCGGCGGCCTGCTCGCTTATTATCGTTTCCTCAATTCGCTCGAGATGCCGCTACAGGCCTATCGCGCGGATTTCGGCGCCGCATTGATCGAACCATCGCCGCAGCAATTCGGCCGGGGCTATGTCGGGTATTGGGAGACGCGCAACCTGCGTATGGTCGCGAACATCCGCGACGTGCTCGGCCGCTATCCCGGCATGCGGATGCTCGCCATCGTCGGCGCGTCGCACAAAGGGTATTACGAGGCCTATCTCAGCCAGATGCACGACGTGCGGTTGGTCGATCCGCAGGTCGTGCTGCGCTAGCCGCAGGGGGGAGCCGGCGACGCGAGGGTCGCCGGCTCCGGATCCGGTCAGCGGCAGACGCGGACGCGGCGGTCGTGACGGATCACGGTGCGGCAGCGATCGTGACGGTTGCGCTCGAAGCGGCGGCCGCGATCGTGGCGCATGCCGTGCGGACCGCGATGGTCGCGATGCTCGTAGCGGCCGCGATCGCGGTCGTGGTCGCGGCGCTGCGCGTCGGCGGTGCCGACCGTGCCGAGGGTGGCGGCGATCATGCCGATGGCGCCCAGGATCGTGCTGATTTTCATGGATATCTCTCCGCACCCGGAAATGGGCTGGTGGTCAGCATTACGCGACCGACATGACATCGTTCCTGAACGAGTGCGCGGCCAAAGGCCGGCGCGTCGCGCGTTGCCGCTATAATGGGGATCATCGCGGATATCCGGGGGGACGGCGTGGATCGGGCAGGGATACAGGAGCAGGCGGAGGAATTCGTCGCATATTATCAGGATGATACGGGCAGCGCCTTGGACTATTCCGAAGCGGGCATCGGTCAGATGGACGCATTCCTCGAAGGGCTTCACCAGAAGAGGGTCGATCCGGCGGACGTCGCCGATCTGGTGATCGGCGTGGCCTGCTATGTCGGCGAGGTGATCCGGCGCAATCTCGGGGGCGCGTGGGCGGACGACGGCGATGCCGCGGCGCGCGGCGGCACGATCTTCAACCCCAGCATCGTCGTCGGATCGCTGCCGATCCGGCCGGTCGATGCGGTCTGCAACCGCATCAAGACCGGCGAAGCGGAGTCGCTGTCCGGCTGTTATGCCAGCCTGGCGCGGCGCGCGACGGAGCGATCGTCGACGTAACGGCGCCTCGCCTCCCCTATCGCGGCGTCAGCTGGACCAGCGCGCCCCCGGATCCGTCGCGCAATACCCAGAGCGTGCCGTTCGGCCCTTCCTCGATCTCGCGGATGCGGTTGCCGAGGCCGATGCGCGCGACCTCGCTGGCGGTGCTGCCCGACACCCGGACGCGGACGATGCCCTGTTGCGCCAGCCCGGCGAGCAGGAAGTCGCCGGTCCAGCCGGAAAAGGCGGTGCCGCGATACTGGATCATCCCGCCGGGCGCGATCACCGGCGTCCAGCTGACCAGGGGCGGCGTATAGGCAGGATTGGTGGCGTGGCGCGGGATCGGCGTGCCGTCGTAATTGTCGCCCTCCGACACCCGCGGCCAGCCGTAATTCTTGCCCGCCTCGATCAGGTTGAACTCGTCGCCGCCCGCCGGTCCCATCTCGGATTCGAACAGGCGGCCGTCGCTCGCGAAGACCAGGCCATATGGATTGCGATGACCGAGCGACCAGATCTCCGCGCGCGCGCCGGCGGTCGCGGCGAAGGGGTTGCCCGATGCGGCGCTGCCGTCGAGCGTGATCCGCACGATCTTGCCGAGCATCCCCGACAGATCCTGCGCCGGCGTGCCCTGCTGGCGCTCGCCGCTGGTGACGAACAATGTCCGGCCGTCGGGCGCGAAGGCGAGCCGCGCGCCCAGCTGCCCGCCGGTGGTCGCCGGCGTCGCGCGCCAGATCACCGCAAGGTCGGTCAGCCGCGGCGTGGTGGCGAGATCGAGCGTCGCGCGCGCGACGGCGAGCTGCTGGCCGCCGCTGGCGGGCTCGGCATAACTGATCCAGATCCGTGCGTTGCTTGCGAAACCGGGGTCGAGCACGACGTCCTGCAGGCCGAGCTGGCCCGAGAAGGTGACGCGCGGCACCCCGGCGACCTGCGTCTTGCCGCCGGTCTGGGTGACGAGCTGGAGCTGCCCCGATTTCTCGGTGACCAGCATCCGCCCGTCGGGCAGGAACACCATCGCCCAGGGATTGTCGAAACTGGCGACGACGCGCTGGTCGACCGCGGCCACCGCCGGGGTCGGGGTGGGCGTCGCGGTCGGTGTCGGCGTCGGCACCGGCGTCGGTGTCGGTGTCGGTGCGGGGCTGCCGATCGGGGCGGCGTCGCTGCCGCCGTCGCCATCGCCGCATGCGGCCAGCGCCAGCGCCAGCGCGATCGGGACATACAGGCCTGGCCGCATCACGTCATGCTCCCGTTGCGGCCCGTCGAAGGCCCCCGCCGCTGCGGAATGCGCCTGCGGTTTTCGACTAAACGTATGACAATCAAGGAGGATGCCGCGTGAAGAGGGTGAACGGCCGCTACACTATCCTGGATGAGGGCTTGCCCGCCGCCCGTCGTGTCAGGCACGATGTTTCCATAACCCAGGATGTTGCCTGCCGCATCCGGGCACGATATCTCGCGTCAGGGCAACTGTCCTATCTCCAAAACGGTCCTATCGAAAGCACCCGTCACGATGCCGTCGTTCGACCTTGCCCGCGAGGCCCTGGCATTTCTCGAACGGCATCGGCTGGACCCGAGTCCGGCCTATCAGGATCTCGCCAGCCGCTACGTCGCCAATCCGCATTCGCCGCTGGCGCGCGACATCGACGAGCATACCGACGGCGGGCTGCGGCTGACCGCGGATACCGCGACGATGCTGATCGACCGCTACTGTCGCGACGGGCCGCCGGAGGTCACGTGGCGCGAGCGCAACGTCGCGATGCAGGCGGACGAACTGGGATCGCTCGCCGCGGACGCCCACGACCTCACCCGCACGCTCGGCGCGGATATCGGCGCGGCGGGAGGCCGCGTACCGGTCGACCAGGATGCGATCGTCGCACGGCTGGCGCAGGCCGAGCGCGAGCTCGCCGACCTGCGTGGCGAGCTCGCCCGGCTGCGCGACGCGATCACCGGTGGCGCGCCGCGCGTCGCCGGGCACGAGCGCGACGGGCTCACCGCGGCGCTCGACCAGGCCGGCGGGGAGCGGCTGTTCCGCGAAGTCGCGCTGTCGGGGCGGTCGTATGTGATGATCCTGTTCGGGATCGACGGGCTGGTCGGGATCAACGCACGTTATGGCCGGTCGGTCGGCAACAACGTGCTCAGCGCCTTCGCGGCGACGCTGCGCGAGAGCTTCCCGGACGAGGAATTGATCCGGTGGAGCGGCAACGAATTCATCGTCGTGCTGCGCGACGTCGCGCTGACGATGGCGCGGGCGCTGGCGGAGGAGGCGCTCGACGCGTTCCATGCGCGGCGGCTGAAGCTGCGCGGCAGCGGCGACGTGATCGGGCCGCTCACCGCCTCGGCCGGCATCGTCGTCGGCAAGGGCGACGAGACGACCGCCTCGATCGAACAGGCGCGCGCCAATCTCGCCGCGGGCGCGGCCGCGGGTGGGCGCGACGTCTACGGGACGGTCTGAGGCGGCGCGTTTCCGCGGGCACGGCGATCCCGCTATAATGGACGGGTGACGATGGGGTGACGGTCCATGAAGCTAGCCAGGTCCACGCTGACGGCGATCGCCCCGATGCCGCATGACCGCGTCGCACCGGTATCCGCGGCCGAGGCCCCGGGAATCGGATCGGCTGACGGCACGCAGGCCGCGAGCGAGGCGCTGGCGACGCTAGACGCGGTACGACGCAGCGGCAGCGATGGCGGCAAGGCGCGCGCAGCCGCCAGGATCGCCGAACTGAAGACGCGGCTGCACCTGCTCAAATTGCTCCATGCCACCGATGCCGAGAAGCTCGTCCAGGCCGCGGCGCAGATCGCGCGCGAACTGGCCGAAGCGGTGCAGGAATATGTCGGGGCCGGCGGTACCGCCTTCGCGGTGCAGGGCACCGAGGTCACGATCGTCGGCGGGGCCAATCTGACGCCGACCCCCGCGCCGGCCGAGGACGTGCCGCAGGACCCCGCCGGCGCGACCGGCAACGCCGCCCGCAGCGAAGCGCAGGTGACTCCCGCCGCGGGCACCACGACCCGGACGCGGAGCGAGGCCGGCCGGCGCGGCGCTGCGGCACATCCGGACGATGGCGCCGACGACGCCGCCTTCGCCAATGACGCGCGCGCGCTCGCCAACGAGGTACGCGCGATCCTGCGCCGCGCCGAGCGGCAGCATGGCGCGGACGATCACGATGCCGCGCGGGGCAGTCTCAACGACATCGATCGTGCGATGGCGGCGATGACGCAGATGCCCGCCGCTTACGACGCCGCGGTCGCCCGGCTCGCGTCGGTCGCCTCGGGCGCCGCGACGATCTTCGCCCGCGGCTGAGCGCGGCCGCGCCGGATCACCGCCGGCAGAGGCGGGTGGCGACGGCGTCCAGCGCGCGATCGTAGGAGGCTCGTTCGCCTGCGCTGAGGAAGCCCTGTTGTCGCGTGAAGCCGTCGCTGCCGTGACGCACGCGCTCCACGCGTTGCCACAGCATATCGGCCTGCGGCTGGGTCAGCCGGCGTGCCTTGCGGGCGTTGCCGATGTCGGCCTGCAGGATGTTGGCGCGCAGCGCGACATGCGCCTGCCCCCGGTCCCCGCTCGATCCACCGGGCGCGCCGACGAGCGTATGCTGCGCGCGCAGGTCGCAGCTCGGATAGTCGCGCGCCGGCATCTGTGCCCCCGCGCCGGTCGCGGCCAAGGCCAAAGCGGTGATCAGCACGGTCATCATTCGCTCCATCAAATCCTGATCCCGCGGCGATAGACCGCACCACCTGAATGGCGGCTGCGCGATGCGGTCATCACGCTCGACAAACCGGTCGAGTCCGATCACTCTTTCGATTGGAATGGGGGGCTTATGATTTCGATCCGGCGATCATTGGTGGTTGCGACCATATTCGGCGCGGTCGCTTTGACGGCAGCGGCATTGCCGCGGCCGGATCTCAGGCTGTCGTTTGCCTATCATCCCGGTACGAAGCTCGCCACGGCGACCGATTACGATGGCAATCGCCATCTTCTGCAAGTCCGCTGCGTGACAAGCAGCACCGGCAATTGCCACTTCGCGCTGGAAAGCGCGGGCCGGCGCAAGATCGTGATCCTCGAGCCAGGGCGTACAGCGACGCTGGCGAACATAGCGGAAGCCGGGCGAATCTGCTCGAGCGCCGTCGAACTCACGCCGACGTCGTGTACGTGGCATCCGATCCTCGACCTGAAGGACCAAGTCTGAGCTGACGGGTCGGGGCGGATCGAGCGCAGGTACGCCGACCGGGCAGCCCGGCACCGTCCCCTACCCCGCCTGCGTCTCGTCGCGGCGCAGGGTCAGGACCTCGACGCCGTCGTGGGTGACCGCGACGGTGTGCTCGAATTGCGCGGAGAGCTTGCCGTCGTCGGTCACCACCGTCCAACCGTCGTCGCGGGTCGAGACCCTGCGGCTGCCCTGGTTGACCATCGGCTCGATCGTGAAGGTCATGCCCTCGCGCAGCCGTACGCCCGCGCCGCGCCGGCCGAAATTGAGCACCTGCGGCTCCTCGTGCATGTCGCGGCCGATGCCGTGGCCGCAGAATTCGCGCACCACCGAATAGCCGTTCTGGCGGGCATGGCGCTCGATCGCGAAGCCGATGTCGCCGACATGCGCGCCGGGGCGGACCTGGCGGATCCCCGCCCACATCGCTTCCTGCGCGACGCGGACCAGCCGCTTCGCCGCGGCGGGGGCGTCGCCGACCAGATAGGTCTTGCTGGAATCGGCGATGAAGCCGTTCTTCTCCAGCGTGATGTCGAGGTTGATGATGTCGCCGTCGCGGACGATCTCGTCGGCGTCGGGGACGCCGTGGCAGACGACCTGGTTGATCGAGCAGTTGAGCACGAAGCGAAAGCCGTATTGGCCTTTGCTCGCCGGCCGCGCGGCGAGGTCGACGGTGATGAAGCGTTCGACCATGTCGTTGATCTGCAAGGTCGACATGCCGGCGAGATCCTGCGCGTCGAGCATCTCGAAGACCGAGGCGAGCAGCCGGCCGGCAATGCGCATCAGCGCCAGTTCGTCGGGAGTCTTGACCATCAGGCGGCTGCCGCCGCGCGGACCGACAGCTGCGTGGCGACGATATCGTTGAACGACAGCGTCGGATTGGCCTCGGCGAGCATGCCGATCTTCATCCAGAATTCGGCCTGCGCGTTGATCGAGCGGCACATCGTCGTGCTGGCGCGGCGCGCCTGTGCGTGCAGTGCGTCGTCGATCTTGACGATACCCATTTCTTCGTCCCTTTCGGCTATACGATTCGTATATGGACCGTATGCCGGCCGGTCAATGCCACGGCGTGCAGGAGGGACTGGTTCCTGATAATCGTCATGGCCGGACGGAGATCATAAGCGGGGTCGGACAATGATATTGCCACATAAGGGTGGCGAAAGCTCTTGCCTCTGCAAGTTGTTTGGCGTTTACATGCTTACGATGATGTTAATCATGACGAAGCTATCATCGGTTCGTCACGCAATCACTTACAATCATTGGCTAAGTTCGTTGGTAGGCGGCGCTTATGTTGCGTAGGCGCCGCTCAGCCCTAACCCGGGCCAATGGATACGAACGATGACCGACAGTTTCGAAGCTTTGTCCCTGATGGAACGTGCCCTGATGATCATGGATCGGATGGGGCTGGCGTTGCCGGCGGCTCATCTGAGCATGTCGATCGCCACGCTGGAGGAAAGCTTCGGGCTCGTCGACGAGGGCGTCGCGGTCCATTGAGGTGCGGCCGATCCCGGGCGAACACGACGGGGGCCGTGTTCGCCCGGGGTCGGCATCATGCCGGCGGGACCGCCGCGTCCGGATGGAGCACGCCGGTCGCGCGCAATTCGTCCCAGAAGCCGGCAGGGATCTTCGCCCGCAACGCGGCATGGTCGGCGAGGATATGCGCCGGGCTGGCGGTGCCGACGATCAGTGCCGCGGCGACGTCGGGCGCCAGGCTGAACTGCAGCGCCGCGGCGACGAGATCGACGCCGTGCCGCCCCGCGACCGCGCGCAGCGTCGCGAGCTTGTCGCGTTTGTCGGCGGCAATCACCATATTGTCGGCGCCGTAATTGTAGCGCGGTTCGCCGCCCAGGAAGCCCGCGTTGAGCGCCGAACCGACGACGAAGCTCACCCCCGCCGCGCGCGCCGCGGGCAGCACCTGTTCGACCGCATTGGCGTGATCGACCAGCGAATATTGGCTCGCGAGCAGATGCACGTCGCTGTCGGCGACCTCGAGGCAGCGCAGGATCGGCTGCGGGCAGTTCACCCCCATCCCCCAGCCGTCGATCACGCCTTCCTCGCGCAGCCGGGTCAGCGCCGGGAAGGCCCCCCGCTCCGCGACGGTCCACAATGTCTCCCAATCGTCGGGCAGGAAATCGTTGTCGGGCGACAGGTCGTGAACGAAGACGACGTCGAGCCGGTCGAGCCCGAGCCGTTGCAGACTGTCGTCGATCGAGCGCAGCACGCCATCGGCGCTGTAATCGAAATGCGGCGTATTGGGTGAGTTGGTGAACGGGAAATAGCGTTTCGCCTGATGGTCACGGCTGGCGCGCAGCAATTTGCCGACCTTGGACGAGAGGACGAATTCGTCGCGTGGCTTGCGCGCGAGGAAGCGGCCGAAGCGCCGCTCGGCGAGGCCGAGCCCATACCAGGGCGACACGTCGAAATAGCGCACGCCGGCATCCCAGGCGGCGGCCAGCGTCGCCTCGGCCTGATCGTCGGTGGCGAACTGGAATTCGTTGCCGATCGCGACCCCGCCGAGGCCGAAGTCGTGCGGGGGACGATACCGTTGCCGAGCCATGATGCGGCCTTTCCTGCCAGGGGCGAACCGGCCGTGCGCCGATGCCGGGTGTAGCGGCCAGAACGGCAGCCTTGGCCCGTCGTTCCCGGCCAATATGTTTTATTGATTCAGATTAAAATTGGAACGCGCGAGTTGATCGACGGTTGTCGGCGGTGACGTAACAGAAAGAACGCCATGCCGACGGTCGCCCGTGATGATCTGATCATCGATTATCGCGAATTGGGCGGACGCGATGCGCCCGCGATCTTGCTGATACATGGCTGGCCCGACGATGCATCTACCTGGGACGCGGTCGCACCGGTGCTGGCCGAGGCGGGATTCCGGGTGATCGTGCCGACCCTGCGCGGCTTCGGCGCCACCCGCTTCGCCGATGCCGCGGCGCCGCGCACCGGCAACAGCGCGATGCTGGCGATCGACGCCATTGCGCTGATGGATGCGCTCGGCATCGCGCGCTTCATGGTCGCCGGCCACGACTGGGGATCGAACACTGCCGAGGCGCTCGCGGTCGGCTGGCCCGAGCGGATCGTGCGGCTGGCGATGCTGTCGACCCCGCCGCGGCTCGGTGGCATGCCGACCCCGCCGTTCGAACAGGCGCAGCGGCAATGGTATCACTGGTTCATGGCGACCGCGCGCGGCGCGCAGGCGGTGCGCGACGACCGCAAAGGCTTCGCGCACATCCATTGGGTCAATTGGTCGCCGCCCGGCTGGTTCGACGAGGCGACCTTCGCGCGCGTCGCGCGGTCGTTCGACAATCCCGACTGGGTCGACGTGACGCTGCACAGCTATCGCGCGCGCTGGGACGAGGCCGAGCCCGATCCGCGCAGCCAGTGGCTCGAGGACAGGGTCAAGGCGACGCGCACGCTGTCGCTGCCCGCGATGTACATCCAAGGCGACGCCGACGGGATCAATCCGCCGAGCGCGTCGCAGGACGTTCCCGCCAAATTCACTGGCCCGTTCGCGAAGGTCCATCTCGCCGGCGTCGGCCATTTCCCGCAGCGCGAGAACCCCGATGCGGTCGCGCGCCACCTGCTCAACCTGTTCGCCGGCGATCCCGCCGCGCTCACCGATAGTATCGACCGGAGTTTGCCCATGAAGAAAGTCGCCCCCTTTGCCGCCGGTATCGCCGCGATCGGCCTCGTCGCCGCGGCGGCCGTCGGCGTCGCCCAGGCGCAGGGGCGCGACAGCCGCCTGACCCAGGTCGCGCAATTCGACCATCAGGCGACCGGCGTCGCGGTGACCGCCGACGGCCGCCGCTTCGTCAACTTCCCGCGCTGGACCGACGATGCGCCGATCTCGGTCGCCGAGGTGATGAAGGACGGCTCGCTGCGCCCCTATCCCGACGCCAAGTGGAACAGCTGGCGCAACGCGCGCGCCAACGAACTGCCGGTCGGCGATTATTTCGTATGCGTCCAGTCGATCGTCCCCGACGGCCACGGCAATCTCTGGGTGCTCGACCCCGGCGCGCCGGGCAATGAGAAGATCCTCGAGGGCGCGCCCAAGCTCGTCCGCATCGACCTTGCCGGCAACCGCGTCACCAAGGTGATCGCGGTGCCCGGCGACGTCGCGCTGCAGGGCACCTATCTCAACGACATCCGCTTCTCGCCCGACGGCAAGACCGGCTACATCACCGATTCCGGCACGCGCGGCGCGATCATCGTCGTCGATCTGGAGAGCGGCAAGAGCTTCCGCGCGCTCGACGGCCACGCCTCGACGCAGATCGACAAGACGGTCAAGGTGGCGATCGACGGCAAGCCGCTGGTCCGTCCCGACGGCCGCCAGCCGGCTTTCGCGTCGGACGGCATCGCCATCTCCAAGGACGGCAAGACGCTGTATTATCAGGCGCTGACCGGCAAGACGCTCTACGCGATCGACACCGCCAAATTGCGCCCCGAGGTCAGCGAGGCCGACCGCGCGGCCGCGGTGACCACCGTCGCACAGACGCATGTCGCCGACGGCCTGTGGATGAGCCAGGCGGGCGTGCTATACCTCACCTCGCCGACCGATTATGCGATCAAGCGGCTCAACGGGTCGACCGTCGAGACGGTGCTGACCGACCGCCGGCTGCGCTGGCCCGACACCTTCTCGGAAGGGCGCGACGGCACGATGTACGTCACCGCCAGCCATATCCAGGACACCAACTGGTTCACGCCGGGCGCGCCCGCGTCGATCAAGACCGAGCTGTTCTCCTTCCCGCCCGTCAAGTGATCCGGAGGCAATCATGACCTATCTGCGCTACGCCCCCGGGATCGAGACGCCCGAGCCCGACGAACAGAAGACGATCGACGGCATCATCGCCGGCATGACCAAGGAGAGCCAGACGGTCGAACAGCGCGAGGGCCATGCCGTCCGCGCCAGCCACGCCAAGAGCACCGCCTGCGTGATCGGCGAACTCACCGTCGCCGACGACCTGCCGCCCGAACTGGCGCAAGGCCTGTTCGCGCGCGGCGGCACGTTCCAGGTCGCGGTGCGCTTCGCACAAGGGCCGGGCGAGCGGCTCGGCGACCGCGTCTCGACGCATCGAGGCATGGCGATCAAGGTGTTCGGCGTCGAGGGCGAGAAACTGCCCGGCCATGACGCGCCGACGCAGGATTTCGTGCTGGCGAGCGGCACCACCTTCCCCGCCGGCACCGCCGCGGGCTTCCTGTCGCAGGCCGGCAAGATCGGCGCGGCGACGCCGCTGCCCGAGGGCGTGAAGAGCGTCGCCTCGTCGCTCGCGCGCAACATCAACAAGGTGCTCGACGCGGTCACCGGCGGGCCGAGCCCGACGCTCGATTTCTATGGCCATCCGTTCAGCCACCCGCTCGACGATTATTATTTCAGCCAATGCCCGATCCGCTTCGGCGATTACGTCGCCAAGCTCGGCGCCTTCCCCGTCGCGCCCGAGCAGCGGGCGCTCGGCGACTGGCAGCTCGACCCGCATGCCGACGAGGACGGCTTCCGCCACGCCGCGGTCGACTATTTCGACGTGCACGACGCGGTGTTCGAGCTGCGCGCGCAGCTGTGGGCGAATGCCGAGACGCAGCCGATCGAGGACACGTCGGTGGAATGGCCGGTCGAGGACAGCGCCTATGTCACCGTCGCGACGATCCGGCTGCCGCGTCAGGCCGCTTATGGTCCCGAGCGCGTCCATTATTTCGACGAGGTGATGACCTTCCGTCCGGCGCACAGCCTCGCGGTGCATCGCCCGCTCGGCGGGGTGATGCGCGCGCGGCTGCAGGTCTACAAGGCGCTCAGCGACTTCCGCCATCGCGAGAACGGCATCCCGGCCGCCGACACCGCGACGATCGAGGCGATACCGGCCTAGCCGCGTCACTCCGCGGGTTTGCGCCTACGGTCCGGTTTTGTGTTCCCGCTTGTGCGGGAGCACTGGCTGAGTCCCGCCGCCACAGGTTATGTCGGACCGGCGTCGCGCGGTGACGGGCGTAGCTGAATCAGGCCTTCACGCAGCGCCATCGCGTAGAGCAGGCTGGTTTCCTTGATGACACGCTCGCGCAGCCGTTCCAGCATGCCGCCGGCATCGTGGCGGAACGCCGACCAGTCCGCCGGCCGATCAGGTTGCGCCCAAATGGCAAGGAAGTCGGTCCAGTCCTTCTTGAGGATTTCGAACTCGATTATCAGGCCGTTCGCATCGGCGGGATCGGTCGACCGCGCCAGATTGGGGTAGATGAAGCTGTCTTCCTTCGCGAGATGCGTGACAATCGCGGCGGAGAGTTGCGCGAGCAGCCGGTCGGCCTCGGCGAAGCGATCGTCGGGACTGCCGGTCAGTTGCTCGAGCTGGCGGGTGAGCCGGTCGATCCGGTCGTGATCGTCGATCAGCTCCTGATATGCCAATGTCGGGGGCCCACCCTGCCCGGGTTAGCCGCAGATGCCGATTGATCGTGCGGTGGCATCGATCAGTGTCGTGGCTTTGCGGGCCCAAGCGCGGCGAGCCGCGCCGCGACGCAATTGCGGCTGTCGGCAATCATCGCGCTGATCAGATGCTCGTCGCCCGCGTCGGCCACCAGCAGCATGTCGGCCAGTACGGAGTTGATGATCAACAAACGCGCTCGCGCCACCGCGCTGCCGTCTTGTTCCTCCATACTGACTCCTGCGCCGTTGTTGTACGGATCATCCGCGGAGCGATGCTAGCGTGCTGCAGCCGTCATTTTGGCAACATGCGTTCAGATAGCCGACGTAAATTGTTATTATGAGGTGGTCCTGGCGCGACGATGGAGATAGCCGTCGTCGAAGCCGGCGATGCGGACCAGCTTGGCGGGATCGCTGACCTCAAGGCTGCCGCGATGCAGCGTCATCGCACCGGCCACGCGCAGCTCTTTGAGCACGCGGTTGATGTGCACGCTGGTCATGCCCAGTGCATCGGCAAGCAGCACCTGCGACAGCGGCAGCGACAAGGATTCATCGCCGGCGATCTGGATATCGCGCGCGCGCAGGTACAATTCACACATCAGATGCGCGACGCGCTCGATGCTGGTGCGGCGGCCCATGCTGGTGATCCAGGCGCGCATCGTGCCTTCGTCGACGAGCTGCGCAATATACATCGCGCGTGCCACCGCCGGCCGCTGCGCCATCAACAGGTCCATGTCGATCCGGTCGATCATCACCACCCGCGCCGGGGTGATCGTCTGGATGCTGTGATCCATCTCGGCGAGCAGGCCGATGTGGAGATCGCAGGCATCGCCCGGCATCAGGAACGCCAGCACCTGCCGCGTGCCGCTCGGCAACACCTTGTAGCGGCACGCCCAGCCCTCCATCATCACGAATACCGGGCCGGGCCGGTCGCCCTCGCGGATCAGGTCATGTCGCGTCTTGATAACCCGTGGGCGGGCGGTGAGCGCGAGCAGCCCGGCGACGTCGTCTTCGTCGAGCGGCGAATAACCGCGGAGTTTTTCGACGAAGAGATTGGTCATGCTGCTTCATCACACAGGATCCCAGCATGTAATATTGCTCAAAGTTATATACAAATGTTGATGCAAGCATGAGGCAGGCGGCCCGATTCCTGCTAGCTATGTCCCTGTCGGCCATATCCCAGGCTCCGCCGGCTGCGAGACGCAGAAGACGCTCGCGCCTGACCGGAACGGATGACGCGCATCATGATCGACGACAATCGCGACCCCGCCCCCAATCTCGACCTCGACAGGGCTGCACCGCCGGCTGCCGACGCGCATGGCGAAGCGGCGCTGCTGCTGGTCGAAAGCCTGATCCACGGTCTCGTCGCCCGGTCCGTGCTCAGTGTCGACGAGGCGATCCCGCTCGTCACGGTGGCGATGGACGCGCGGGCCGAGATCGTCGCCGAGCGCGGTGAGCGCGAGGAGGCGCAAGACCGTGCGCTTGCCTTTCTGTCCGGGATCGGCACCAGCCTCGCGTTCGACGCCGGCGGGTGAGCTACGCCGGCGCCAGGCGCACGCAATTGCGCCCGCCCGCCTTGGCGGCATAGAGCATCGTATCGGCGCGCTGCAGCCAGACCGGAAAGGATGCGATGTCGGGGCCGAGTGCGGCAACGCCGAAGCTCGCGCTGACCGGCAGCATGCGGCCGTCGGTGAGCGCGATCGGGTGATCGGCGATCGCACCGCGCAGCCGCTCGGCGACGACCATCGCCTCGTCGCCGTTGGTCTCTGGGAGCAGCAGCGCGAATTCCTCGCCGCCCAGCCGGCCGAGCACGTCGCTCGGGCGCAGCGTTACGCTGGCGACCTCGGCAACGCGTTGCAGCACCTGATCGCCGATCGGATGGCCATAGGTGTCGTTGACCGCCTTGAAATGGTCGAGGTCGAGCATCACCAACGTGCTCGACCGTCCGTAACGGCACGACCGCGCGATCTCGCGCTCCGCCTGTTCGACGAAGCCGCGGCGGGTCAGCGCGCCGGTGAGGTGATCGACCTGTGCGATCATGCGCAGCTCGAGTTCGTCGGAGACGATATTGGCGAAATTGCCGAGGATCGCGATCTCGGCCGCGGTGAACTGGCGGACGACGGTGTCCATCGCGCACAGCGCGCCGACGTTATAGCCCTCGGGGGTGCGCAGCGGGATGCCGGCATAGCTGCGGACATGGGGCGGCCCGGCGACCAAAGGGCTGGCGGCGAAGCGCGGATCGGCCTGCGCATCGGCGATGATCAGCGGCTCGCGCTGCTGGATCGTGTGGGTGCAGAAGGAGATCGCGCGCGGTGTCTGCCGGCAGTTCATGCCGCGTTCCGCCTTGAACCATTGCCGGTCACGATCGACCAGCGTCACCGTCGCGATCGGCACCGCCAGCACGGTACGGATCAGCGTCACGATCTTCTCGAACGGCGACTCCGCCGCGCTGTCGAGCACGTCCAGCCGGCGCAGTGCGGCGACGCGGGCATCCTCGTCGTGCAGCCGGGTGTCATCCATGCAACTGCCCCCTCAGCATCTCGCGCAACGCGGCGGTGAGTTCGTCGGCATAGCTGTCCACCAACGTGCGGACGCTGGCGGCGACCATAGCCTCGTCGACGCCCGCCGCGCGCAGACTGGCGATCAGCGCGGAGAGATGCTCCTGATGGCGGGCGACGCTCGCCGCCAGCTCGGGCGGGATCGCCAGCGGCGTCGCGCCGGGCGGCATCGGCCGAAGCTCCTCCATATCGCTCTCCCTCCTGTGCGGCGTGTCCTTGCCTCCACGCTAGACCGCAAAGGTTAACGTGCGGAAAAAGCACATTATTGCGGGGCCGCGGCAAAAGGCCGGCTGCCCCCCGGACGAGGGGCAGCCGGAGGAGTCCATCAAAGGATCGCCAGGCACAGGGTAAAGAGGCACTGGCAGACCGATACTAGCAGGCGCGCCATAAGTGTGCCATCAATATAATACACTAAGGCGCCTGATGCGGTGAAAAGGTCGCCGACAGGCCGTGGTAGAGTTTCTCGCGGCACACCGCCTGGCTCGCCCAGTCGGCGAGGAAGGCCGCGGCGAACATCGGCAGCATCAGCCCGCGGCTCGCGGTCGTCTCCGACAGGATGATCACCGCGGTCAGCGGCGCGCGCACCACGCCGGTGAAATAGGCGACCATGCCCAGGATCACCACCGCGCCGTTGGGATCGGCGGGGAACAGCACGTGGAGCAGGTTGCCGACGCCCGCGCCGACCGCGAGGCTCGGCGCGAAGATGCCGCCGGGCAGCCCCGCCACCGCCGTCGCCAGCGTCGCGACGAACTTGGCCGGGCCGAACCACAAGGGCGCATCGACCCCGCCGATCATCCCGCGCGCGGCACCATAACCAGTGCCCCAGGTCATGCCGGTGGCGACGCCCAGTCCGGCGACGACCAGCCCGCACAGGCCGGCGAACAGCAAGGGGCGCGCCTTGCTCCACCGCGTCAGCCGGCTGCCGCCGCGCGCCAGCGCCAGCATTGCGCGCGCGAACAGTCCGCCCGCCAGTCCGCCGGCAAGGCCCGCCACCGGCACCACGACCAATGCCGCGGTCAGCGACATATGCGCGCCGATCTCGCCGAAATAGACGTAATTGCCGGTCAGGCTCTGCGCGACCATGCCGGCGATGACGATCGACGACAGCACCATCAGCGTCATCCGCTGCTCATAGGCGGCGGCCAGTTCCTCGATCGCGAACAGCACGCCGGCGAGCGGCGTGTTGAACGCCGCGGCGACGCCCGCGGCGCCGCCCGCGATCACCACCGTGCCCTTCATCGTCACGCGCATCAGCCGGTGGCTGACCCCCATCACCGCCGCGGCGATCTGCACCGTCGGCCCCTCGCGCCCGACGCTGCCGCCGCACAGGATCGCGCCCATCGTCAGCAGCGCCTTGCCCGTCACCGTCTTCACCGCGATCAGATTGCCGGTCGCCGCAGCGGGGTCGGCGCGCGCCGCCATCACCTGCGGGATGCCCGATCCGCGCGCCAGCGGCACGTAGCGGCGGGTCAGCCAGACCAGCGCCACGAACCCCAGCGGCGTGGTCAGCAGCGGCAGCCACGGCAGCCGCCGCACGTATCGGTCGAACAACAAAGCGGTCGCGTCGGCGGCTTCGGCGAACAGCACCGCGACGATGCCGATCGCGACCGCACCGGTGATCACCGCGATCCGCTGGCGGAAGCGCACCGACGTCGGCCCGCGCGACCGCAGCAGCGCGCGGAACCGCGACGGGGTCCAGCGGCGGCCACGGCGGGGAAGCGTCGGTATATCGGGCATGCCGCCTCTTAATCCCCCTGCGCGGCGATCGTCACCCGCCTTATGCCCGTATCGCCGCGTGTTAAGGCTGCAACCAGGTCAGCGCATCGAACTCGCGTGCAAACCTGACCCGCGCCGCGCGCGCATAGACGCGCTGGCCGCCGGCGCCGTTGGTCAGCACCACCAGCCCCGTGCCGCGGTCGAGATCGAGGACGAACAGATTGGCGACGCCGTCGTTGCTGCCCCAATGCCAGGCGAAGCGCCGCCCGCCCGACCGTTCGAGCCCCCAGCCCAGCCCCCAGGACAGATCGCCCGCCACCGTCACCGTTGGCACGTCCATCGCCGGATAGCGCCGCGCGAAGCGCAGGAAGCGCGCATAATCGCCCGCCGTCGTCCACAATCCCGCCGCCATGTTCGGCGTCATGAAGAGCGGCAGCGGCGGCTTGCCGAGCGCGGCAGCCGCGGCGATCTGGTCGCTGCGCGTCCACGTCTCGACCGGGCGGCGCGGTCCAGCGGCCCGTTGCGCCTCGAAATGCGCCGGCCCGGCCTCGGGCATCAATTCCCCGTCGGCGTCGTGCGCCCAAGCGACCGCCGGCGTTTGCTCCGTGGTCCAGCCGTAGCGGCTGCGCGTCATCCCGGCCGGGACGAGCACGCGGGCGCGCACCACCTCGGCCGCGGTGCGCCCGGTCACCGCCTCGACCAGCCGGCCGAGCAAAACGAACCCCTCCCCCGAATAGCGGAACGTCGACCCCGGCGCGAAGCGGCTGACAAGGTAGCTGCCCGCATCGGTGCGCCAGTTCGGCAGGCCGCCGGCATGCGATAGCAAATGGCGCGGGGTAATCGCGCGGGTCGCGGCATCGCGGGTGAAGTCGACATGGCGCGCGACGGGCGCGTCGAGGTCGATCCTGCCGTCGCGGACGAGCGCGTGGACCGCGGCGGCCAGCACCGGCTTCGACAGCGATGCCGCCTCGAACAGCGTCTCGGGATTGGCGGGGACGCCCGCGCGGGCGTCGCCCTCGGCCTGCGCGGTCACCGTCGCTCCGTCGAGCCATGCCCAGCTCGCCCCCGGCAGCGCGGCAAGCTCCAGCCATGGCCGCAACCGGAACGCCGGGGACGTGCGCCTAGCCGCCCCGGCGCCGCTGGTGATAGCTCCGGCGGTTGCGCCGATCAGGAGCGTACGGCGTGTCGTTGTCATCGTCATGCGCCGATCATAACGTATCGGCGAATGTGTGTTGCATGAATAATACGGATGGAAAGGATCGGATCGCCGTGCCGAGGATAGCGGCGTCGCGGTCGATCGCGCGATGCAGGCGATGCGCACGATCGCCGAGAAGATCGGCATCGTCCAGGAGATCGCCCGCCAGACCGACCTGCTCGCGCTCAACGCCGCAGTCGAGGCGGCGCGCCGACGACCACGGCAAGGGCTTCGCTGTAGTGGCGGCGGAAGTGCGCAAGCTCGCCGAACGCAGCCAGGCCGCCGCGGCGGAAATCGGGTCGGTCTGCTCCGCCACCGTCGTCGCGGCCGGAGAAGCGGGCGAGATGCTGACGCGGCTGGTCCCCGGTATCCGCCGCACCGCCGAACTCGTCGTCGAGATCAGCGCGGCATGCCGCGAACAGGATATCGGCGCCAATCAGGTCAACCTCGCCATCCAGCAGCTCGATTAGGTGACGCAGCAGAATGCGGCCGCCTCCGAGCAAATCTCCTCCACCTCCGACGCGCTAGCCGACCAGGCGGAGGGATTGCAGCAGACCATCGGCTTCTTCCGGATCGACGAGGCGCACCCGGCGCGGACGAGGACGAGCGCGCGCAAGGCGATTGCGGCCGCCCCGCCCCGCCGGCCGGCGATCGGCGGGACGAAGGTGGCGACCTGAGCAAAGCCCGGCCGGGATCGGTGCTCGACCAGCAGGCGCGGGTCGTGGCTTCGCGCTCGATCTGACCAGCGGCGGCCCGGATGCCGAGGATGCGGAGTTCAGTCAGGTGGCGTGAGGCCGCCGGGCCGCGTCAGGGCGTGATCTCGCCCTCGTCGCTGCCGTCCCAATAGCGGATGCGCGCGGCGTCGACGCGGATCATCACGATGCCGGACGTGTCGATGCCGTCGGGGAAGTAGCGGTCGAGATCCTTGGTCCAATGGTCGGCGAACGCCTGACGGTCCTCGATCAGCGCGGCACGGCCCTCGACGGTGACGAACAGCGGCGGCCCGCCGAGCATCCCGGCCGCGCCGGTGTAACTGAGCGTCGTGTGCGGATCGTCGCGCAGGTCGGCGATCTTGCGCGAATCCTGATAGGAGAAGAAATAGCTTTCGCCGTGATAGTCGACGTCGCCGTTGTTGCTCATCGGCCGTGCGGTGATGACGCCGGCCGCCGAGCGGGTGGCCATCATCGCGAAATCGAGCTTGGCCATCTTCTTCGACAGATCGTGGAGCGTGAGGTCCGTCATGCGGCATGTCCTTTGCTGGGCGCGAAGGTGCGACAGGCACCGGCGGCTGGAACGAACGCAGGTGCCGTTCGGGTGCGTCGTGCCCCCCAAGCCCATATCGTCGCGAAGAATAATCGGTTATGGACTAAGATGCTGCTTTACCACGATACTCTGGCACCCGCCGCGGCACGGGGGCCGGCACTATAGGATTCGGAATGCCTGTTGCGCATTGTGTCTCGAGCACGGCGGGAACGATACTCGTCGCGGACAGCAATTTCTGCCGCCTGCTGCAACGGCCGCATGCCGAATTGATCGGCGCCTCCTATCGGTCGATCACCGTCGCCGAGGATCTCGACAAGAGCGCCGACATGCTCGGCAGCCTCGTCGACAAGGCGGCGCCGACCCGGCTGCGCAAGCGCTATTGGCGCCCCGACGGCACCACCGTCGAGGTCGACCTGCTCGTCTCGCGCTTCGATGCGGCGGGGCATCTGGTCTCGACGCTGTCGTGGCGCGAGGATGAGGCCCCGCGCGACACGCCACTGCGCATGTGGAAGGCGGCGCTGCGCCTCAAGCACCTCTACAGCCTCAAGATGGAGGAATTCGGCCGCGAGCTGTTCGGCGATTTCCCCGGGCTCATCCTGCTCGACCTCTATCTCGCCGAGGCCGAGGGGCGGCTGGCGTCGGTCGCGGACGTCGCCGGATCGACCGGCCTGCCGGTCGACTCGGTGCAGCGCTGGCTGCGGGTGCTGGCGCAACGCCGGCTGGTGCAGTCGTCCGATGGAACGGCGAGCGTCCAATTGGGGCACGACGGCCTCGGCAAGATCGAACGGCTGCTGACCGCGGCGCTCCAGCCGGTCGACTAAACGCCGCTCGCGGGTCGGTCGTGCAGCAGGTCGGCAAGATCGTCGTACAATTCGGGCTGTTTGAGGATCGTCCAGTGATCGCCCGGCATCCGCCTCATTTCGAAGGTCGCGGCGAACCGGCTCCAGCCGAGATCGGCCGCGGTGATCCGCGGCCGGTGCTTGGCCGCCTTGTACAGCAGCACGCGCCCGCCATAATCGGGCAGGGTCGTTCCCGTGATCGCATCCACCCAATAATGCACGAGGAGGCGCATCCGTGATCCGTTGATATGCTTGGGGCTGATCTTATTCCCCAGCCGCACGTACGCCCGGGCGACGCGCAACAGGCCGCCGCGGATCGCCAGCATCGTCGGCAGGTTGATGACGATATAGCGCAGGCCCCGCGCCAGCTCGGTCCTGACATCCTGCTCGAGGCTCAGTGCGGCGGGTGGATAGACCGCGCTGCTGTCGATCATGATGACCAGGTGCGGTGCGCGGCCGCGGCGCGCCAGCCGGTCGGCGAGCGCGAAGGCGAGCGTCCCGCCGATCGAATAGCCGACCAACACGACGCGCTGCGCCGTCGGCGTCGCCGACAGAGCGGGTTCGAGCAGATCGAGCAAGGCGGCGAAGGTCCCGGCAGTCCGCGGCGCCATGCGGAGATCCGGCACGCTGCGCAGCTGGTGGACGCTGCCGAACCGCTCCAGCGTCGCTACCAACGTGCGGACGTGATGGCCCGCGTCGTCGCCCAGCCCGGGAAGCAGCTAAAAGTGATAGGGGAGCGCTGCCGTCATGCCTTCGCATCATAATCGATGACCCGTTGAGGCTTGCTTACCGGCAGCAGCGGTGCGGGCGGTGGTCGACGATGCCGGGCAGCGCGCTGGCATCCGGTCGCGGCGGTGGCCGATGGGAGCGGTCCACCGCCTGCCCGTCAGCGCCCCTCATGGCACGCATGTCACAGTTGCAGGGGATAAGTGCCTTCAAAATCAAGATGTATTTACTTTAGGAGGGAATTGGTATTATCCCGGTCTGGTGAGGACCTGATTTGGTTCCGACCGCCGGACAGTTTACGGTAGCGTTATCAGGCGGCGAAAAGAGAGGGAGAGGCGTGTTGATTCACTCGGTTTCGCGTATCGCATTGATCGGTGCGATGGGGCTTTGGACCCTCCCGGCGATGGCGCAACAGGCGCCTGCGGCGACCCCGAATCCGGCCTCGCCTGATGCCGTCACGCAGGCGGCGCAGGCCGATCCGCAGCCCGGCGCCGATGCCGAGGTCGCCTCCGACACCCGCGCCGCGGCGATCGCCGGCCAGTCGGGTGACGCGCCCAGCTCGGGCGAGATCGTCGTCACCGGCACGCGCATCAACCGCCCCAACGTCACCTCGGCCGCGCCGATCACCTCGGTCACGCAGCAGGACATCCGCGCGCAGGCGCCGGTCAACGTCGAGGACGTGCTCAACCGCCTGCCGCAGGTCGCGCCCGACAGCCAGCAGACCTACAACGATTCCGACGGTCGCCAGCGCATCAAGCTGCGCACGCTCGGCTTCGAGCGGACGCTGGTGCTGATCGACGGCAAGCGCCTCGGCACGCAGAACGGCCAAGACGTCGGCATCATCCCGCCGTCGCTGCTCGAGCGCGTCGACGTGCTCACCGGCGGTGCCTCGTCGGTCTATGGTTCGGACGCGGTCGCCGGCGTTGTCAACTTCGTCCTGCGCAAGGACTTCGAGGGCGTCCAGCTCGACGCCAATTACAATTTCTACAATCACAACAACAAAGACACGATCGTCTCGCCGCTCGCCCGTGCCGCCGGTTTCGGCAGCCCGCGTGGCCTGACCAACGACGGCGGCCGCGCCGACGTGACGCTTACCGCCGGCACCAAGCTGCTCGACGGCAAGCTCCACCTCAGCGGCTTCGTCAATTATCGCAAGACCGACGAGGTCCCCCTCACCTCGCGGTCGAACGCGGGCTGCTACATTACCCAGTTGCAGCTCAACGGTCCGCTGTCGTGCGGCCTGACCCCGAGCAGCTCGACCAGCGGCCTGATCACGCCGCAGGCGGGCGCCAACAAGGGCGGCCAGTTCGTCAACAATCCCGATGGTTCGCGCAATTTCGTGCCGTTCGCCGCAGGCCCCGGCAACGCGTCGAACTATTTCAGCGGCTATGCCTATCAGCGGCCGTCCGAGCGGGTGAACGCCGGCGGCTTCGCGACGCTCGAACTCGCCCCCGAGGCCGAACTCTATGCGTCGGGGATCTGGTTCCGCGACAAATCGTACAACAACTATCCGACGATCGCGAGCGGCACCGTCAACGTCAATTGCAGCAACCCGTATCTGTCGGGCACGCAGGCGACCACGATCGGCTGCGGCGCCGGCACCACCAGCGTGCCCGTCACGCTCGCCTATCGCCTTGGCGAGAACAGCGACCGGCCGGATACCTATGTCAACACCGGCGTCCGCCTGACCGGCGGTGTCCGCGGCAAGGTCGGCGATGCCTGGACCTATGACGTGGGCGGCGTCTACGCGCGCAACCATCAGGATTACATCCCGAGCTTTGGCATCCCCGGCAACCTGCAGAATGCGGTCAACGTCGGCGGCACCGCGGCGGCACCGACCTGCGCGAGCGGCGCGGCGGGCTGCGTGCCGTTCGACATCTTCAGCGCCGGCAACACCGACCCTGCGCTGATCAACTATCTGTTCGGCACCGGCACCTCGGTGACCACCGGCACGCTGTACGACGTCCAGGCCAACATGACCGGCGACCTCGGCAAATACGGCATCACCTCGCCGTTCGCCGAACAAGGGCTGGCGATCGCGCTCGGCACCGAGTATCGCAAGGACACGCTGTCGTCACGCGCCGACGCCGCCTATCGCAGCGCGCTCGGTGGCAACGACACCTATCTCAGCCAAGACGTCTGGGAAGCCAATATCGAGGTGCAGGCGCCGCTGGTCGAGCACAAGCCGTTCGCCGAACTGGTCCAACTCAACGGCGGCTATCGCGTCTCCAAGTACAGCAGCAATCCGAGCACCTTCAACACCTGGAAGGTCGAGGGCGTTTACGCCCCGGTTCGCGACCTGACCTTCCGCGCCTCGTTCAACAAGGCGCAGCGCGCGCCGACCGTCGTCGAGATCCGTCAGGCCAGCAACATCGAATTCGCGGGCGGCGGTTCGGGCACGTTCAACGACTTCTGCGCACCGACCGTCACCACCGGCGCCAATGGCGTGACCTATGGCGCGCCGATCGCCTCGCGCGAAGTGTGCCGCGCAACCGGCCTGTCGGACGCGCTGTATGGCAGCCAGACGCTGTTGTGCAGCAACGGCACCACGCCGAACGGCACGGCCGCCTGTTCGGTGCGCTCGGGCGGCTTCACCGCCGATCCGGAGACCGCCTACACCCAGACCTACGGCCTGGTGGTCAAGCCGCGCTTCATCAAGGGGCTGGTGTTCTCGGTCGACCGTTACCGGATCAAGATCGACAATTCGCTCGGCTACAACGACTATAGCTATTACACCGATGGCTGCCTGCGCTCGGGCGGCGACCAGTTCTTCTGCCAGGGCATTGTCCGCAACCCGACCACCGGTACGCTCTTCGCCAACGGGACGAACGCGACCACCGGCTATATCCGCCAGGGCACGACGAACTATTACACCTCGATCGCGCAGGGCTGGGACTTCCAGGCGCAATATGCGCTCGACCTCGACACGATCGGCCGGCTCGACTTCGGCTTCAACGGCTCGTTGACCACCTTCGCCGGCGGCCAGGATTCGCCGGTGCAGCCCGAGCGCAATTGCGCGGGCTATTACGGCAACGGCTGCGGCCAGCTGATCCCCAAGTGGAGCCACGGCCTGCGCACCACCTATACGACGATGGACAAGAAGTTCAGCGCCTCGTTCAACTGGCGCTATGTCGGCTCGCTGACCAACGCCAACAATTCGGGCGATGCGGCGATCGGCGGCACCCCGGAGCGGGCGCTGACCAATTACTATCGCGTCGCGCCGCAGAATTATTTCGACCTGGCGCTCAACTTCGCGATCGCCAAGCAGTTCGCGCTGCGCCTGATCGCCAACAACCTGCTCGACAAGAGCCCGCCGATCGTGCCGGATTCGTACAATATCAGCCTGGCGCGCAGCAACACCATCCCCCAGCGCTACGACTCGCTGGGCCGTAACATCGCGATCGGGACGACGATCAACTTCTAAGCCTAGAACCAGAACTGAAAGGGGCCTGCGGACGATCCTGCGGGACCTTTCTCAGCTAACGCCGAGCAGCTGGAAGCGTTCGTCGAGATGCGCATTGCCAGCCTTGTGCAACCGGTCAAGTACAAGTTGGGACCGCACGGCTCCGCTGACCGCCCCAGAACCAAAGGGCTGCTTGGGCAACCGGGCGGCCCTTTTCTGTTGCATGTTGCCGCCTGCCCCCTCCCCGGCTCGCTCGCATCGTACGGCCCCTTCGAGCCGCCCTCGCTACGCGTCGGCAGAGGAAGCGCCAGTGCGGGCATCGAGCCCGCCCTGGCGCTGCTGACGCGCTCTTTAACGAGCCTTCCTCGCCGGGGATGGAAGCAGCCCAACCACCCCGGTCGCCGGGCGGTACAACCTCGCCGGAGAGGAGGGCGAAAGGGAGACGCGGTTTCAACGAAGGAGGTCAAGATGACCATCACGTTTCGCGTCGACGATGGCCACAACGTCCTGTCGCCCTCCCCTGCCGTCATCACCCCTGACCAGCTCGGCGCGTTGCACGATCTGCTCGACCGCCATCTCGTGCGCAGCGGCGTCGCCATGATCGTGCCGATCCACGGCGATCCGGCTTCCGGTTCATCCGAGATCGAGGTCCGCGTCTGCCCGCTCGCGCTGGCGTCAATCGCGCGCTGTTTCGACTGGGACCCGGCCGTCATCACCGTCGTCGACGAGGCACAGTTTCTCGGCCGCCGCGCACGCATCTGGCAGTCGGAACCGGGCGGCGACATCAAGCTTGGCCTCGGCCTCAACCCCGACGCCGCGCCCGAGCTGGAGGTCGCCAACGGCAATGCCTATGCGATCCTCGCCAGTCTCGGTCTGGACGAGGAAAGCTGCGGTGCCGTGCCCATGTCGGAGGTGCGGCAGCGGCTTATGGACCCACGCATCCGGCGACGGCTCGATGACGATCCGCACATGACCCGCTACGTCGAAGCGCTGACCACCATGGCGGCGCTGAAACCGGTCGATGGCGAGTACCATCTCGCATGGGCCTGACGACCCCGCTCGGCACTCGAAGGGACCCATAGGGACGCCCAGCCTCACGGCTGGCGCGTCCCTTTTTTTGCCTGCCAATCTCAAGCCGGCTGCGCCGCTTTTCCGACTGAAAAGAGAATGGCCGCACAGGGTAGCAGCCCCGTGCGGCCATCGCCGTGACCATCGGTGTCGAACCGGCTCAGGCTGTCGCCGTGAGCCGCTTCTCCACCTCGTCGACGCCCAGCGTCTTCACCGCCTTCATCAGCCCCTCAAGTCGATCGAGCGGGAGCTTCAGCAGCCCTGCCCTCTCGACCGTCCCGACAGCCGCCTCCCGCACCTTCGCCTGATGCGCCTGACGGCGCTCGACGAGCTTGCGTTCATCGGCCGCGATCGCAGCCAGTTCAGCGTCTAGTGACTTCGCCATAGTCTTGCCTTTCGGTCAGGCTCATCGGCTTCTGAACGGCGCTGTTATACCGGCCACTGTCGCTCTCTGGAAGCCACCTCGCATCACCCCCGAGCAACCCCGGATACGATCCATGAACCAACCTAGTCAGCGCGTCAGCAACCCGGCGCGCAGCGCCCCTCAGAGCCTGCCATTCCGCCTCACGGCGGTGCAGATCCCGGCGGAAAACCGGGACACGCCCACAGCCTCCTCGAAGGACCTTAGGGGGTCAAAGCGGGACAGAGGAATCGGGACTTCAGTAGAGCACACCGAACGCAAGCTTCGCTTGCCTTTTTCCCCGGATTTCCGCGGTTTTTCGGGGCTTTCTAGGCTGTGACAACGTCTGACGCTCTGTCCGACGATGTCACAGCCCTGTTTTGCGTCGAAATCTGTCTGACGGCGTCTGACTGGGAGCTTGATCGATCTCGACGACTACAGTACGACAAGCTGCTTTTCGGAGTCCCACCAGCCTCTCTGCTAGGAGGTTGAGTTGGACAACGGCTCTCGCCGATACACTATGCGGTTCGATCCTGTTCAGTACGAACAGATCGAGGAGATCGCGGCCAAGCTATCGATAGCGCCGGTCGACGTGGTTCGACGGGCAATCGGCAATTACCTCGCGGGTCAGAAGCTTCTGACTGACAGTGAGCTGCGCCACCTCCGCGTCGCCGAGTATACCCAGGTCGCGCTCGACGCGATCATCCGGGAAGAGCACCCGGAGCTGCGCGACACGCTGGTCCTCGAGACGAACCGCCGCATGGAGAAATACCATGGCGCGTGACGACCCCAAGGGCATGCGGCGAGACATCCGCAACAACCGCCTGGCGATCCCGCAGGAGCACCATTCCTCGCGCGCGACACGCCCCGCAATTCGAGTAATTTTACCCGCGGCTCGCAGCTCCTGAACACCCAGGTGCTGATGTGGCTTGGGGTGTCCGCACTGGCGGCCCAGTTACCTGGAATTGCCCGGCGAAATGCTGCTGAAGAAGGTGCCATTGTCGCCGGCGAAGCACGCCGGTTGACCGTTAACCTGCGCGTTGCCCATCGGCTTTCCACTGGCTATTGTCACCGTGAGTTCGGCGAGATGCGCGACCTCGCATTTCGCCTAGGTGGTGCCGGGCATCGCGAGGGCCAGTGACAGCAGGGCGAGCCGGGCGAAGGACATGCGGCACTCTCCTCCCGCGGTGCTGCGGGCGGGAGGAGGATGCTGTCGCCGCTACGGTCGGGCAAATGACAAAGGTGTCAGGGATCTGCCCGACGCGGCCAGCGCCGGGCGTCAGCCAAAGGCTTTGCTGACCCCGAAGAAGACGCCGCGCCGCGGGCCATATTGCGGCGCGCCGACGCCGACCCCGCCGCCATCGCGGATTTCATATTTATGGTCGGCGACGTTGATTACGTCGAAACGCACGTCGACGTTGGGCGCGGCGAAATGGTGGCTCGCGGTCAGGTTGACCTGCGCATAGGGCGACAATTTGGCGCCGTTCGGCACCGCACCGTCGGTGCGCAGGCCCGAGCCGTAGAGCAGGCTGCCGCCCAGCTTGGTCCCGGCCAGCGCGCCCGTGCGCATCGCATAGGACAGGCCACCCGAGCCGGTGTAGCTCTGGTCGTGATCGAGATAGATGTAATGGTCGGCGATATAGGCGAGATCGCCGGCGCCGAAGCTGAACTGGCTCGAGACGATGTCGCGCCCCTTCGCCTTCGCCGCGGCGAAATTGGCGTACACGCTCCACGGCCCGCGGGCGTAGCTCGCATTCGCCTCGATCCCGCCGATCCGCCCCTGCGCATAGTTGAACGGCGTCAGGATGATCGGCGCGCCGAACTGGCCCTCGTCGATCAGGTTCTTCGAGATGCGGTAATAAGCGTCGATGCCCCAGGTGAGATGCGCATCGGGCTTCATCTGGAAACCGGCGTCGAAATAATGCTGGCGCTCGGCGAACGGCGTGGTGTCGGTAGTGACCGCGGGATAGGCGCTGGTGCCGGCGAGCGAGGCGACACTGGTTACCGCGACATTCTCGAAGGGCGGCGGCACGAAATAGCGCGCATAGCTGATATGGCCGGTGAAGCGGGCATCGGGCTGCCAGACCAGATTGGCGCGCGGGCTGAGCTGGTTCTCGGTGCGATAGCCGGCATAATGGTCGTAGCGCGCGCCATAGTTGAGCGTCAGCGTGCGCGCGAAGGCCCATTCGTCCTGCAGATAGCCGCTCAGCGTCACCGCGGTCTTGGCGGCGCGATCGGCGATCACGATCGGCTCGCCCGCCTGCGCGCCGTCGTCGTCGACCGGGAAGACGTTGGTCTGCGTCGCGCTGGTGCTGCGGTCGCGGCTGGCGAGCAAGCCGCCGCGCAGCGTGTGCGCGCTGCCGATATGATAGACCGCGTCGGTCTGCACGCCGAGCGTGAAATCCTGCTTGAGCGCCGCCTGCGCCTGGCCGTTGAACAGCAGTTCGCCGAGCACGTCGGGGCGATAGCGCAGCGACGAATAGCGGCCGAACACCGACGCCTGCACGGTCAGCGGTTCGGCGTCGTGGAGGATGCTGAGCTGCCCGAAGCCGGTGCGTTCGAGCTGGCGCTCGTCGAGCGCCTCGCTCGGAAAGGCGGTGCGGCCGCCGACCGACCAGGTCCCGTCGGGCTGCGCGCCGACCGGATTGGGGATCTGGAACCATTGGTTCGAATAGCCGCCGACGAACGAGATGCGGTTGTTGTCGTTCAGGATGTGATCGACATAGGCGAAGCCCTGATATTGGTCGGTATCGTCGTGCACCGGGTTCGACCGGCCGTCGACGCTCTCGATGCCGAGCGCGTCGTGGCGATAGTCGCCCGAGACGAAGTAATTGGTCCGCCCGGTCGAGCCGCCATAGGTGAAGCTCGGCTCGATCGTGTCGTGGCTGCCGCCGTACAGCGACACGGTGCCGCCGTTCTGGAACAGCCCGCTCTTGGTGGTGATGTCGATGATCCCCGCGCTGCGCAGGCCATATTGCGCGGGCAGCGCGCCGGTGAGCAATTCGAGCTTGTCGACGAGGCGCGGCGACAGCGTCTGGCCGAACACCGCCAGCCCTTCGGGCAGGATGGTGCCGTTGATGCGATATTGCAGGCCGTTATGATCGTCGCGGACGTGGAACTGGCCGAAGCCGTCCTGCACTACGCCGGGCAATTGCAGCAGGATCTGGTTGAACTGCTGGTTCTCGCCGCCCGGCAGTGCCTGGATCGTCGCGCTAATCATCTCGTAGCTGGTCGCGCCGAGGCTCGGCTGGATATGCGCGCGCGCCGCATCGAGCCGCTGGCCGGTGACGACGATGTCGGTGCCCGCACCCGCATCGCCGGTCTGCGCGGCCGGCGCGGTGGCGGGCGGCACCGGCGTCGGCGCATCCTGCGCGCGGGCGATCGACGGGGCGAGGAACGGCAGCAGGCTTACGATCAGGGCAGGTCGCATCGGCGTCCCCTATGTTATAGTGTAACATGATCTCCCGGGCCGCAGCCCCTGCACCGCACGTTCGCCACCGGCAAGCCGAACCGGCGATGATGACGCATTATTCATCAGGACGTTAGCCGAACGGGCGACTGGCCCCCGTCATTCCTCCGCACGCCGGACCGTCGGTGCCGTTTCTGCGCGCTCGTGCGTTTGCACCGTACAGCAGAGGACGAGACGATGAACCCGACCCGCATTCCGGGCAACGAGCCCGACCCCGGCGATATGTCCACCGAGCCGGGCACCGGCATGCCGAACGACAGTCCGGCGGAGCATGATCTGCCCGATGACGAGGCCGATAAACTGGGTAATTTCGCCTAGGCGAAACGCCGTGCGTCGGCGTGGTCAGATCCCGATCCGCAAGGATGCGCGCACCGTCCGCGGCGCACCCGGAAAGACCCACAACCTGCTGTAGGAACTTGCGGCATAGCGGGCGTCGAAGAGGTTGTCCGCTTCGAGCCGGACGCGCAGCACGTCGGACACCGGTACCTCGATCGCGGCCTTCGCCTTGACGTAGTCGGGCAGCACCAGCGGCACGGCGTCGAGCGATCCGGCGCGGTCGCCGACATAGCCGATGCCGCCGCTGAGCTGCCATGTGCGGTTCGCCACCGGCAGGTGGTGCACGACGAACACGGTGCCCGCATGGGCGGGAACGCCGAGGACCCGCGGCGTCGCGAAGGTCGCGTCGTCGTTGCGTGCATCGACCCAGGCGTAATTGGCGACGACCTGCCAGCGCTGCCCCAGGCGCAACGAGGCGTCGACCTCGACACCCCGACTGTTCAACTCGCCCACCGGCGCATTGAACCCGGCGTCGATGGGATCGGTGGTCAGGATGTTCGTCTTCGCAATGTCGAACCAGGTCAGGCCGACGTCCAGTCCTTGCCAGCGTCCGGCAACGCCCACTTCATAGCCGCGCGCCTGTTCGGGGGCGAACCCCTCCCCGGTCCGGCCGGTGCCCGAGTTGAGGAGGAAGGAGTCACCCCAATTGGCGTGGACGGAGACATAGTCGTCCACCGCATAACGCGCGCCGGCGCGGAACTTGACCGGTGCGTCGACGGTGCGTCCGGTACCGCCCGTGGTGTTGTTGACGATCGTCTGACGATAGGGATCGATCCTGGCCCCACCGACGAGGGTGAGCCGATCGGTCGCGTCCCACATGTCCTGCACGTAGAGCGTGCCGGCCCAGCGGCGCTCGTCGTTGTTGGTGAAGGGCAGAAGCGGCGCGGCGATCGCGCCATAGGTCGGCGCAGGATCGTACAGATCGACCGCATAGGGCGCCGCCCCGGTGGGATTGCGACGCATCCAGCGCTCGCCATAGGTCAGGCGATATCCCTTCAGCCCGAGGCTCACGCGGTGCCGTCCGACGTCGCCGGCGAGTTCCAGGCGTGCGGACAGATCGTCGACGGCAAAGTCGCGCGACCGGCGCTGGCGCCATAGCTGCGTGCTGACGATCCGCGACTGATCCGCGGAAAAGCCCTTGAGCGATCCCGTCCGCCACACGACACCGCCGTTCAGCGTCCAGTGGGTGTCGAGCCGCGCGAGGCCGGTGAGCTGATGGCGCATATTGCGGAACCGCGTGACGCCGTTCGCCGGCTCGCCGTAATAATTGGAGCGCGGCAGCGCATTGGCATCGTCCCCGACGGCGGGGATGCCGCGATCGAACGGCGTGTCGAACCGCATGATCTCGCCGAGATAGGTCAGGCGAACCGCCGCGCTGGGCTGCCAGGTCAGCGATGGCGAGACGATGCGGCGCCGGAGCGACACGGTATCGCGCCAGCCGTCGCTGTCCTCCGCCGCGACGACGATCCGTGCGGCCAGAGTGTCGCTGATCGGCCCCGTCGCATCGAGCTCGGCCCGGCGCGTATCGAACGATCCGTAGGTGACGGCAGCATGCGCATGCGACGAGAAGCGCGGCACCTTGCTGACGATGTTGACCCGCCCGCCCGGATCGACGTCGCCGAAGACGGCACCCGCGGGCCCTTTCAGCACCTCGATCCGCTCGACCGTCGCGGGATCGCGGGGCGGCGCCATGCCGCGATTGGCGACGAAGCCGTCGACGTAGAATTCGGCGCCGCCATCGGGCGTGCCGAGAAAGCCGCGGATGGCGAAATTGTCGAGGACACCGCCGCGATTGTTCTGCTGGCTGAAGCCGCTGACCAGCTCCAGCGCATCGCTGAGCCGGTACGTGCCCGCCGCTTGCAGGACGTCGTGTTCGAGCGAGCGGCTCGACTGCGACATCCGCTCGGTCACCGGATCGGACGACAGCGTCCGATCGACCGTGCGGCGCGTGCCGAGCACGACGATGTCGGCGCGCTCCTCCTCGACGTCCTGCGCCTCCGCGGCGAGCGGCGCGGCACCGATCACAAGGACGTACCCCAAAGCGGACGGACGGAAACGACGGACGAAGCCGGTTGTAAGAGGCATGCGGTCTCCAGGCACCGATCCATCGGCGTTAGGTATGTTGCAACGTATCATAAAGCTGCTTTGCTGCGACGCAATACCGCCTGCAGCCGATCGTCGGCATCGCCCTTCCCGTGGCGCGCCGATTGTCCGATACCACACGCCATGATTGCACCGCGCCTGCTCGTCCCGCTCTGCGGATGGATGCTGTTATCGAGCAATGCCGCGAACGGGCAGCAGCAGTCCCAGCCGCTTGCGTTCGACGCCGGCAAGGCATGGTCCTCGTTCGAAACGCTGTTGCACGACCAGTACGGCTATTTCGATCGGGCGGGCATCGACGGCGATGCGATCCTCGCCGCCTTTGCGGCCCGGGCCAAGGCTGCGCCGTCCGACAAGGCGTTCATCGATACGCTCCAGTTGGTATCGCACAATTTTGCGGACCCGCACTTCATCGTCGGCCCCTTCGAGGCGGACGATTGGGCGATCATCCCGACATCGTCGGACCTGTTCGGCACCTATGATGGCGCGGCGTTCCGGATCGGCGAGGTGCGGGCAGGCAGCGATGCGCTGGCCAAGGGCGTCCGGTCGGGGATGACGGTGCTGCGGATCGACGGAGACACGCCGCGCGCCGCGATCGAGGCGGTGACCGGCCGCCCGTTCGCCGCGTTGAGCCCGGTCCAGGTCGCTTTCGCCTTCAACGTGGCGCTGGCGGGACGCCGCAAGCAGCCGCGATCGCTGGACATCGTCGACGGCCGGCGCCGGCGCACGATCGCGCTGGCGGCGACGTCGGACCAGGCGGCTCGTATCGACACCGGTCCGCTCGTCGATGTCGAACGGCACGGCACGCTGGGCATCATCCGGATCAACAACGCCTTGGGCGATCAGGCGCTGATCAAGCAGTTCGGCGAGGCGTTGGCGACGCTGGCGGACACGACGACGCTGCTGATCGATCTGCGCAATACGCCGAGCGGCGGCAACACCAGCGTGGCGCGGGGGATCATGGGGCATTTCCTCGATCACGACCGGCCCTATCAGACGCACGTCATTCCCTATGAGACGCGCGTGCTCGGGCCGACGCGCAAATTCACCGAATTTGTCGCGCCTTATGGCAGCCGTTACGCCGGCAAGGTCTATGTCGCCGGCGGCCATTGGACCGGCAGCATGGGCGAGGGATTGATGATCGGCTTCGACGCGATCGGGGCGACGACCGTCGGCACCGATCTCGCCCATCTGCTCGGCGGATTGAGCAACGAGACGATCGACGGATCGGCAGCCAGGGTCGATATCGGCACCGAGCAGCTGTTCACCGTCACCGGCCTGCCGCGCGAAGCCTATCGGCCGACCCTTTATCTCGACCGCGCCGAGCGCGATCGGACCGCCGATCCGGTGCTGGCCGCGATCGGCAGTGGCGGATCGCCTGCGCGATGATGCACCGTGGCGATCGGCGGGCGATCGACGTAGACGGGTCCGACACGATCCGACACGATGAGGAGGATGAACGATGAAGCTGAGCGCGCGTAATCAGATTTCCGGCACGATCGTCGCGATCACGCCCGGTGCGGTCAACGGCACCGTCAAGGTCGACATCGGGGGCGGCACAATCGTCACCGCCAGCATCACCGAAGAGGCGATTGCTGACCTCGGCCTCGCCGCGGGCGATACCGTGACGGTCATCGTCAAGGCGAGCGACGTGATGATCGGCAAATGACATGAAGATCGGCCCGCTCTGGCTCAAGCTCCAGATCGCCTGCGGCGACGCCCTCGCTCTGGGGCCGGGCAAGGCCGACCTGCTCGACGCGATCAAGACGCATGGCTCGATCTCGGCGGCCGGGCGCGCGCTCGGCATGAGCTACCGGCGCGCCTGGCTGCTCGTCGACGAGATGAACCGCTGCTTCGATCCGCCGGTCGTCGAGACGCTGCGGGGCGGCGGGGTGGAGCGGGGCGCGCGTATCACCGACACCGGCATCCTCGTGCTGCAGGCGTATCGCGAGATGGAAGCGGAGGCGGCGACGATCGCCGATCGCCCCGCCTATGCACGGCTGCGCGCCAGCCTCCGCCCGGAGCCACTGCCCCCCGCCGCGCGCTAAGCCGATCCTCTATATACGTCTGAATACACAGTCGATATACGCCCGGATATAACGAGCGCGGACGCCCCGCGCCAAAGGGGTGTTCATCGATGTCCAAGCGTCTCGCGGTCTTGCTGGGTGCGGTTGCCATGCCTGTCGTCGCGGCACCCGCCGTCGCGCAATCGACCACCGCCGACGCGACGCAGGCCGAAGCCGCCGACAACACGGACGGCGTCGCGGACGTCATCGTCACCGCACGGCGCCGGGCAGAGAATGCGCAGAAGGTCCCGGCCGCGCTGTCGGTGGTGGGCGGCGCGCTGATCGACCAGAGCTATACGGTCAACACGCAGGGGCTGACGACGCTGATCCCCAGCCTCAACTACAGCTCGGCCAATCCGCGCAACACCGCCTTCACCATCCGCGGCCTCGGATCGAGTGTCGTCGCGGTCAGCCAGGCGAATGACGGGCTGGAGCCGGGCGTCGGCTTCTACGTCGATCAGGTCTATCACGCCCGCCCCGCCACCGCCGCGTTCGACTTCGCCGACCTCGAACAGGTCGAGGAACTGCGCGGCCCGCAGGGGACGCTGTTCGGCAAGAACACCACCGCCGGCGCGCTCAACGTCACCACGCGATCGCCGACCTTCACGCAGGAGGGCTTCGCCGAACTGTCCTACGGCTCCTACAATTTCGCGCAGGCCAAGGGCTGGGTCTCCGGCCCGATCACCGACAGCATCGCCTATCGCCTGTCTGCCGTGTCGACGCGACGCGATGGCGTGATCGACAACATCCGCACCGGCCGCGACACCAACACGCTCGGCACGCAGGCGGTGCGCGGGCAGCTGCTGTTCAAGCCCGACGACGCGATCCAGATGCGGGTCATCGCCGACTTCACCAATTTCCAGGCCTATTGCTGCGGACAGGTCTATCTGCGCACCGGCACCAGCCTGCGTGCTGCCGGTCGGCAGTTCGGCGGCCCCGCCGGCCTCGCCGCGCAATTCGGCTATACGCCGGCGAGCACCAACGCCTATGATCGCGTCACCGACATCGACGGGCCGCTCGGCGTCGACACCAACGAAGGCGGGGTTAGCGCGATCACCGACTGGAACCTCGGTTTCGCGACGCTGACCTTGGTCAGCGCGTGGCGCTTCTGGAACTGGGATGCGGAGAACGACCGCGATTATACCGGCCTGCCTGTCCAGCTCTCACAGCACATCCCTTCACGGCAGGACCAGTACAGCCAGGAGTTGAGGCTGGCGTCGAACGGCACGGGGCCCCTCTCCTACGTCGTCGGTTTGTACGGCTTCCGGCAGAAACTCGTCGGGCGGCCGATCAGCATCTACGGGCCGGCCGCGGCGCGCTATCTGATCGGGACGAGCGTCACGACCGGCACCGCACCCACTCAGGTAGTGACCGCGGTGCCATCCAATCTGCTGGACGGCTACGGCCAGGATGGCCGCACCGACTTCCGCAGCCGCAGCTATGCCGCGTTCGGCGAGGTCAACTGGCGGATCGTGCCGACCGTCACTGCCACGCTCGGCCTGCGCTATACGCAAGAGGACAAGGACGGCTATTACAACACTACCGTCTCCGGCGGGCCGGCGACGACCAACGCCGCATTGATCAACGCGCGCCTCGGCGTGTTGCGGCCGCAAAGCTATGACGCACACGACAGCGACGGCAGTTTGTCCGGTCGCAGCAACATCGCGTGGCAGGCGACCGAAAACACCATGGCCTATGCGAGCTATGCGCGCGGTTTCAAATCGGGCGGGATCAACATGTCCGGCCTGCCGCTCGACAACAATAATCGCCCGGTGCTGGCCACCGCGGTGGTGCGCCCGGAGCGCAACGAAACCTATGAGGTCGGGATCAAGAACACGCTGTTCGACCGGCGTCTGATCGTCAACATCGACGGCTTCTACACCAAGGTGCACGACTTCCAGGCGACGGTGGTCGAGAATTCGCTGACGCAGACGGTGCAGCTGCGCGGCTATCTCTCCAATATTCCCGAGGTGACGGTGAAGGGGATCGAGGCGGACGTCACTGCCGTCCTGTTGCCCGGCCTCAGCGCCCGCACCAATTTCGCCTATTCGGATGGCGAGTATAGCAACTACCCGGCCGGCCCCTGCCCGCTGGAAGTTCAGACTGCCGCGACGACCCAATGCAGCCTGACGGGCCGACGTCTTGCCTCACTCCCGCGCTTCGCACTGACGGCGGGGCTAGATTACACCCGGCCTGTCGGCAGCGGCGAGGTATTCGTCCACGTCGATACCGCCTCGCGCAGCGGCTATAACGGCGACCCCAGCCTGTCGCGCTTCACCTACATCCGCGGCTACAATCTGACCAACGCCAACATCGGCTATCGCTTCGCCGATGGCCTCGAGGTGATCGTCTGGGCGCGCAACCTGCTGGATGCGGACTATATCCAGAATTTGACGATCCAGGCGGGCAATTCCGGCCTGATCCTCGGCTCGCCGAGCGACCCGCGCACCATCGGCGGCACGATACGCTTCCGGATGTAGCGCTGCGGCCGATGCCGAGGCGCTGCGAACCACCAAGCAGATCTACGGGGTCAATGCGAAGGCTGAAGAGGCGTGGTGACGGTCACGACGTGCGGCGCACCAGCCAGACGGTGTCGCCCGCATCGTCGACGACGAACACCGCGCCGTCCTCGCGCGTCTGGACGCTCACCGGGCGGCCGTAGACTTCGCCCTTCTTGGCATCGGCGACGAAGCCGGTGAGGAACGGCTGCGGCGCCGCGGTCGGCCGACCTGCCGAGAACGGCACCGCAAGCACGTCATAGCCGCTGAAGCTGGCGCGGTTCCACGATCCGTGGCGCGCGACATAGGCGGTCTGCCCATCCCCCTTGGCGAAGGCGAGGCCGAGCGCCGCGGCATGCGCCCCGACCGCGACGTCGGGCATCAGCGTCGTCGCTAGCAGATCGCGGCGTTCGTTGGCGTGGCGGGGGTCCTGCCTGCCGTAATAGCTGTACGGCCAGCCGTAGAAGCCGCCGTCGCGCACGCCGACGAGATAGTCGGGCGAGATGTCGTCGCCGATCTCGTCACGCTCGTTGACCGCGGTCCACAGCACGCCGCTGGCCGGCGCCCACGCCATGCCGACGGGATTGCGCAGGCCCGAGGCATAGATCCGCTCGCGTCCGCTCGCGACATCCACCGCGAGGATGCCGGCGCGGCGCTTTTCCTCCGCCATGCCGTGCTCGCCGACGTTCGAGGCCGAGCCGACCGACACGTAGAGCGTCCGCCCATCCGGGCTGAGCAGCAGGTTGCGCGTCCAATGGTTGTTGTAGCCGCCCGCAGGTAGCGCGATCAGCGGCTTGGGCGCGGCGGTGATCCGCGTCTGCCCGGGCGTATAGGGAAAGCTCACCACCCCGTCGGTATTGGCGACGTAGAGCCGACCGTCGGCATATTGCATCCCGAACGGCTGGTTGAGCCCCTCGCGCAGGACGAAGCGTTGCTCGGCGACGCCGTCGCGGTCCGCGTCGCGCAGCAGCGTGAGGCGGTTGGCGCTGTATCCCGCGGTCTTCGACAGCGCCTGGCCGCGTTGCACCTCCGGCTCGGCATCCAGCTTGGGCTTGGTGCGCGCCTCGGCGACCAGCACGTCGCCATTGGGCAGCAGCAACGCCTGGCGCGGATAGTCGAGACCGCCGGCGAACTTGACCACCTCATAGCCACGTGGCGCGACCGGCGTGCGCCCCTCGGGCCAGCCGATCGTGCGCGGATGATTGATCACCGATGCCGTCGCATAGGGTTCGGGCTGCGGCGCGAGCCCGACGACCTTGGGTGCGGACTGCGCATGCGCCGCCCCGGCGAGCATCGTCGAGGCGAGAACAAGGTGCGCAAAGAGGGTCTTGGTCATGGTGGCTCCGGCTTCGTCGACCGTGGAACCGCCCGCATCGGTCACATATCCCTCGCGACGTCCGCGACACAAAATGTAACCTGATCGCGCATGCCCCCGACGGCCCCCGCCCCCGCTCCCGGGGCGGGCCGTCGGGAGGCGTCCGGGGGCTACATTCCGGCGGCCGTCGGTCGGACGATGACCTCGTTGATATCGACGCCGTCGGGCTGCGCGAGCGCATAGCGGATCGCGCGCGCGATCGCGTCGGGGGTGAGCGACTTCTGCCGCCACGTCGTCAGTGCGGTCGCGATGTCCGGATCGGTGATGTCGTTGCCGAGCTCCGTCGCCACGACGCCGGGCGAGATGATCGTCGTGCGGATGTCGTCATGTTCCTGCCGGAGGCCTTCGGTGATGGCCCACACCGCATGTTTGGTCGCGCAATAGACCGCCGCGCTGGGCATCACCATATGCGCCGCGATCGATGCGACGTTGACGACATGCCCCGATCCCTGCGTGACGAAGCGCGGCAGCACCGCGGCGATGCCGTTGAGCACACCGTGGATGTTGACGTCGATCATCCGCGTCCATTCGTCTTGCTTCAGCGCGGCGAGCGGCGAGAGCGGCATCACGCCGGCATTGTTGACGAGCACGTCGATACGCCCGAACCGCGCCTGTGCGGCGTCGGCGAAGGCGGCGAAGCTCGCCGCGTCGGTGACGTCGAGCGCCTGCCAGCCGACATTGGCGCCGAGCTCGGCCGCGAGCGCTTCCAGGCGGTCGGTCCGGCGCGCGCCGATGAACAGACGGACGCCCGTCGTGGCCAGTTCGCGTACCGTCGCCTCGCCGATGCCGCTGGAGGCACCGCTGATCAGGATGGTCTTGTCGATGACGTCGGTCATGATGCTTTCCTTGCTGTCGCTGTGACGCGACACAGGTGGCACCGGCGCCGGCCGGAGCGTGAGAGCGATCCCCCGGACGTATTGCACGATCCTCCGAAACCGCAGCGATGCGCTTGCGGGCGTGGCGGGATACGGACACACAAAGGCGATGACCCGGATCGCCGACCTCGCCGCCCTTGTCGCGCGGCACATCACCCGCACCGGCATGGCGAGCACGGCGGTAAAACGGCTGTCGCTGTTTCGTGCCGACGAGCCAACGGTGCCGCTGCCCGCGGTCTATGACGCGTCGCTTTGCCTGATCGCCCAAGGCGCCAAGCGCGTGTCGCTGGCGGATCGCAGCCTGGTCTACGATGCGACGCACTATCTGCTGGTGTCGGTCGACCTGCCCTTGGTCGGGCACGTGACCGAGGCCAGCGCCGAAGCGCCCTATCTGTGCTGCAAGATCGATATCGACCAGGCCGCGCTGGCGGACCTCATCCTCGCCGCGGGTGGCCGCGCGCCGAAGGCCGATTTGCCGGCGCTGGCGGTCTATCGCAGCGACGACGATCTGATCGATGCGGCGATCCGGCTGGTGCGGCTGCTGGAACGGCCCGAGGATATCCCGACGCTGGCACCGCTGATCGAGCGCGAGATCCTCTACCGCCTGCTCAGCGGCCCGCACGGCGCCGCGCTCCGCTACATGGCGGTCGCCGACAGTCACCTCAACCAGGTGAGCCGCGCCATCGCGCTCATCCGCAACGGCTTCGACCGGCAATTGCGCATCGGCGACATCGCCGCGGCCGCGGGGATGAGTCCGTCGTCGCTGCACGAGCATTTCAAGGCGGTGACCAAGATGACGCCGCTCGAATATCAAAAGCAGCTTCGCTTGCAGGAGGCGCGCCGGCTGATGCTGTCGGAAGGGGCGACCGCGGGAAGCGCGGGCTTCGCCGTCGGCTATGACAGCGCGTCGCAGTTCAACCGGGAATATGCTCGCCTGTTCGGTGCCCCGCCACGCCGGGATATCGAGCGGCTGCAGACCAGCGGCAGCCTGTTGATGCCGGTGTGAGGCGCGTCACGGCCGTTCGCCATAGCCGCGGCGCTGGGCGATGGTGGCGCGGTCCCACCAGGCGCGGGCGAGCAGCGTGGCGATGCGCCCGGTCGCGGTGGTGCCATAGCGGACGAGGATCGCCGGCCAGCCGCGATAATGGTCCGTTTCCCAGAAGGTCGCAGGGTCGGTGTCGATCAGCACCTCCTTGTCGTGAAGAGCGACGTGGAGGACGAAGCTCGCCGGGTCGGGGGCGGTGGTGGCGACGAGCATCCGGCCGCGGAACAGCAACGCCGGGCGGCCATAGCGGCTGCCCTGCTCGACCCCGGGCAGCGCCAGCCCCGTCGCGACGACCTCTGCCCAGTCCTTCATGCCGTTACTTGCGTTTGCACGGAAAGGTGTCGCGCAGCGCGTCGCGGATGACGAAGGCCGGGGCGGCAGCGGCCTTCTTGTGCTTGCGCAGATATTTGCGGGCCGAGGCCAGCACCTCGATATTGGATGCGCGCGCCGGCGACGGGCAGATCTGGCGGGCCAGCGACAGCGTGTCGAAGACGCCGAGGATGTAGCCAGTGCAGAAATTGGAGGTCGGGTCGTTGTCCTTGCCGCGGCATTGCTCGACGAGCTGGCCGGTGGTCAGCGCGCTCACCACCACCGGTCGGTCCGCCGCAGCCAGCAGGGCAAGCGTGAGCATCAGCATGATCGTTCCTTCGCATGACCGCCTCCGGTGCCGGGGCGCAGCGGCAGCCTAGGTCAGACCGGCAGCCAGCAAAAGCAGAAGGATGGTTCGCGTGGAGGCGCGGAGGCGCGGAGGTGTTGCATTTGCCGCGCCCGCGGCGTTTCCCGTCGGGCCATGCGATGACGGGACCGCGCTGACCCATCCGATATATCTCTGCGCCTCCGCGCCTCCGCGCGAACGAAACCTGCTTCAGGCGGTCGCGCCGAGATAGGGCAGCAGGCGCAGCCGAGGGAAGACGTCGTCGAGCGGCAGCGTGTCGGGCAGGATGTAGACGATACCGCCCTTCTTCTGGAACAGCGGGCGCAGCGACTTGGTGTAGAAGCTCGTGCCGACGTTGATGCAGCCGAAGCTGATCCGGTTGTCGTCGGGAGTCGGCGACAGCAGGCGGTCGACGCGATGTTCGCTCTTGTGGGTGGTGATCACCGCATGCAGCGCGACCGAATTGGCGTAATCGACCCAGAGTACGCGCTGGTTGCCGAAGGCGCGGCCGAATTTGGCGACGAACCGTCCCGCCGGCGTCGTCCGTTCGGCGGGGCCGATCTCCTCGAGCCGCTTGGCGCCGATCCCCGGCGAGGACTCGTCACCGACGCCGACCCCGAGCAGCACCGGCGTCTCGCCGAGGAATTCGCCCTTGGCGCTGAACAGGAAGAGCGATGCGGTCGGCTTGTCGATCACCGCATAGGGCAGGCCGGCATTGTCGTGCGCTGCGGCGACCCATGCGATCACCCGGTTCGCTGCGTCCGAGCGCGGCAGCGCCGGCACGACGACGGGAGCGACCGGTTTCGCGGTCTTGGCCTTGGTTTTGGCCGCCTTGGCGCGCGGCGCGGTCTTGCGAGCGCCCGGCTGCGGCGCGGTTGCCGCAGCCGGGACGCTCAGCGCGAGCGCGACCAGCACGGCGAGCGCCGTGCGGCCGCGACGGGACAGCCCTGTCGACACGATCTTGTTCAGCAGAGCCGTCCGGTGCCCTGGTGCTTAACCGCGGGGACGGCGGGCGCGCTGCTGCGCCTGCTGCTGGACCTGCTGGTCGAGGCCATCGACGCGACCATTGAGCTGGTCGATGCGCTGGCCGTTCTGCTGCGCCTGGCCCGCGGCGGCCTGTGCCTGGGCGAGTGCCTGGCCCGAGGTGCCCTCGACCGTGCGCAGACGGCCGTCCATGCCGTCGATGCGGGTGTTGACGGTGGCGATCTGCTCCCGGACGAACCCCTTGGTCGCGCAGCCGCCGAGCGCGGTGGCACCGACCAGGATCACGACAACCGCGGAAGATTTAGGGAAATTCAGACGCATATACTCACCTTTCCAACATGGATCGCAGGAGACAGCTCAGGCTCGGCGCCAATTGACAATCGATATCAGGCAAGACGTGCGGGTTATGCGGCGGGAGTCAGGCGACTTCGGAGCGCCGATCGGGCCGATTCATCGGCTGCGGCGGATCCGACGGCGCATTTCATCCTGTCGCGACATCCTGCTGTTACGGGGCTTTAACGATCCTTCGCCAGGATCATTGCAATCGGCCGCCCGGCCGATCGCGATCAGGCCATCCACGCGGTTTCACGCTGTTTGTCTCGTCGCGTTCGCCGGGGGGAGATGATAAGGGTCATGCGGGACCCGCTCCCACGAAGGAACCGATAGTGCCCCAGGGGCGAGAGGTCAGTGCGCTGCTCCGCGAAGCGAGCGAACGGCTCGGCGCCGCCCGGTCGATCGCCGCGGTGGTCGAGGCGCTGCGGCTGACCGCGCGCGACGCGCTCGACGCCGAGGGGATCGCGGTCGCGCTCAAGGACGGCGACCAATGCTATTACGTCGCCGAGGATGCGATCGGGCCGCTGTGGCGCGGCAATCGCTATGCCGCCGACAGCTGCATCTCGGGCTGGGTGATGCGCCATCGCCAGACGACGGTGATCGCCGACGTGCGCACCGATCCGCGCGTGCCGCAGGACGCCTATCGCGCCACCTTCGTGCGCAGCCTGATCATGGCGCCGATCGGCACGCCCGAACCGGTCGCCGCGCTCGGCGCCTATTGGTCCGAGCCCGGCGACCATGGCCCCGAGGTGATCGACCGGTTGCAGATGCTCGCGCAGCTCGCCGGCACCGCGATCGAGAATGCGCGGCTGATCCACGCGATGGAGGAAAGCGAGCGGCTGCGCACGCTGACGCTCGACGCCGGGCGGATGGGCACCTGGGCGCTCGATGCGCTCGGCCACCGGCTCGAGACGTCGGAGACGTGCCGCGTGACGTTCGGCCGCGATCCCGCCGCGCCCTTCACCTACGAGGATTTCGAGGCCGCGGTCGCGCCGGAGGATCGCGACCGGGTGCGCGCGGCGATCGAGGCCAGCTTGGCGCAGGGGCGCGACTATCACGTCGAATATCGCATCACCACGCCCGCCGGCGACCAGCGCTGGATCGAGGCGCGCGGCCGCCCGGCGCTGCTGCTGGGCGGCGGGGTCGAGGGCATGGCGGGCGTCACCATCGACATCACCGAGCGCAAGGTGATGGAAGAGGCGCTGCGCCGCGCGGCGAGTTCGCTCGAACAGCGGGTGGAGGAGCGGACCCGCGAACTGGTCGAGACGCAGGAGGCGCTCAAGCAATCGCAGAAGCTGGAAGCGATGGGATCGCTGACGGGCGGTGTTGCGCACGACTTCAACAATCTGCTGACCCCGATCATCGGCAGCCTCGACATGCTCCACCGCCGCCAGATCGGCGGGGAGCGCGAACAGCGGCTGATCGCGGGCGCGTTGCAGTCGGCGGACCGGGCGCGCACGCTGGTGCAGCGGCTGCTGGCCTTCGCACGCCGGCAACCTTTGCGCCCCGAGCCGGTCGCGCCGTCAGCGCTGATCCATGGCATGGCGGACCTGATCGGCACGACGCTGGGGCCGCAGATCCGGTTGCAGCTCGATATCGCCCCGGCGCTGCCGCATGCGATCGCCGATCCGCAGCAGATCGAAATGGCGCTGCTCAATCTGGCGGTCAACGCGCGCGATGCGATGCCGGGCGGCGGCCGGCTGACCGTGTCGGCGCAGCACGGGGAGAATCCGGCCGCGGCGGGGCTGGCACCGGGGGCCTATGTCGTCATCCGCGTCACCGACACCGGCACCGGGATGGACGCCGACACGCGCCGGCGCGCGGTCGAGCCGTTCTTCTCGACCAAGGGCGTCGGCCGCGGCACCGGGCTCGGCCTGTCGATGGCGCACGGTCTGGCGTTGCAGCTCGGCGGCCGCCTGACGATCGACAGCCATGTCGACGAAGGCACGTCGGTGGCGCTCTGGCTGCCCGCCGGCGCGGCAGCCGCGGCGTTGCGTCCGGCGCCGGGCGTCGCCGCGGCCGCGGTCGCCGGCACCGTGCTGCTCGTCGACGACGAGGATCTGGTGCGGGCGTCGACCGCCGACATGCTCGTCGATCTGGGCTTCGCGGTGATCGAGGCGCGTTCGGGGAGCGAGGCGCTCGCCCGTCTGGACGAGGCGGGCGCGATCGACCTGCTCGTCACCGATCATCTGATGCCCGGCATGACCGGGGTCGAGCTGGCGCGCGAGATCGTCGCGCGGCGGCCGGGCCTGCCCGTCCTCGTCGTCTCGGGCTATTCGGATGCGGTCGGTCTCGCGGCCGATCTGCCGCGGCTCGAAAAGCCGTTCCGCCAGGCCGATCTGCTCGCCGCGCTGACCGGAGTGCTGGCCAAGCCGGCGCCGGCCGACCGCCAGCTCGCCCATTCCTGAGCGGAGCCTTTACCTTTCGTTAGGGAATAAGCGTCAGTGATCCTGACGCTCGGTGCCCCCCAAGGCCGGGTAAATGCCTCGCCCGACGCCGTCCAGGCGCGGCGAGGCGTTTCATGGCGGCTCGGCGACCGCCGGCGGTCGGCCGCCACACATATTTAAGACATTGTTTCTAATCCAAATCGCAATGAAACCGCGCGCGAACGACGTCGAAGACGCCCGGCTGGATGCCCTCGCCCAGCTCAAATTGCTGGACACACCGCCGAGCGAAAGCTTCGATCGCATCACCCGCATGGCGAGCCAGATCTTCGGCCTGCCGGTAGCCGCCGTCTCGCTGACCGATCGCGACCGGCAATGGTTCAAGTCGCGCGTCGGTATCGATCATTGCAGCATCCCGCGCGACAAGGCGCCGTGTGCCGCGGTCGCGGAATCGACCGCGCCGCTGGTCGTCGAGGATCTGCTGGCTGACCCTCATTACGCCGACAGCGTGCTGGCGCGCGCGGGTACGCGATTCTACGCCGGCGCGCCGCTGATCACCAGTGACGGCTATGGCCTGGGCGCGCTGTGCGTCCTGGGCACCGTGCCGCGGCAGGTCTCGCCGGCCGAGCTGGCCGGGCTGGTCGATCTCGCCGCGATGGTGATGGCGCAGATCGAGTTGCAGCACGCCTTCGGCCGAATCGATCCGATCAGCGGCCTGCCGACGCGCAACCAGTTCCGCGACGATCTGACCGATCTTGCGCGCGACCGTGGCAGCGAGCCGCGCTTCGCGGTGGTGGTCGATCTCGCGCGCGACGACCAGATCAGCCGGATCACGCGCGTGATGGGCGGCACGCGCGTCGACGAGCTGATCCGCGAAGCGGCGCGCTCGCTCGCCCGGATGCTCGGGCCGAGCCGGACCGTCTATCACGTCGGAGCGGCGCAATTCGCCTTCCTGTCGCCGCCCGACACCGAACAGGCGGCCTATCTCGAAGTGCTGCAATCGGGGTTCGCGCTGATCCGCCGATCGTCCTCGGCACGGTTCGTCACCAGCGTCGCGATCGGCGTGCGGCCCTTCGTCCTCGGCGACGTGCTGCCCGACGACGTGCTGCGCGGCGCAGCGAGCGCCGCGCAGGATGCGCGCCGCGCCGACGGGTCGATCGCGCTCTACTCCGCCGCCAACGACACCGCCCACCAGCGCCAATATCGTCTGTTGCGCGATTTCGGCGCGGCGCTGGAGGCGGGCGACCAGTTGCGGCTGGTCTATCAGCCGCGGCTCGACATGGCGAGCGGCCGCTGCGTCGGCGCCGAGGCGCTGCTGCGCTGGCGGCATCCGCAGCTCGGTGAGATCTCGCCGGCCGAATTCATCCCGATCATCGAACAGACCTCGCTGGCGCGGCCGACGACGCAATGGGTGCTCGATGCGGCGATGGACCAATTGGCGCACTGGGACCATGCGGCGATCACGCAGACGCTGTCGGTCAACATCTCCGCCGCCAATCTGACCGAGGCCGACTTCGTCGCGCGCGTCCAGCACGGCCTCGCGCAGCGTGGTCTGCGTCCCGACCGGCTCGAGATCGAGCTCACCGAAAGCGCGATCATGGCGCAGCCCGATCAGGCGCTCGCCATGCTGCGCGAACTGGCCACGGCGGGCATCTGCCTGGCGATCGACGATTTCGGCACCGGGCACAGCAGCCTCGCCTATCTGCAGCGGCTGCCAGCGCGCGTGCTCAAGATCGACCAGGCCTTCATTCGCAACCTGACCGGCGCGCAAGGACCCGATTTCGTGCTGGTCGAGACGATGATCGGCCTCGCCAAGAAGCTCGGCTATCACGTCGTCGCCGAGGGGATCGAAACCGAAGCCGCGGCGATGGTGCTCACCCGGCTCGGCTGCGACGAGGCGCAGGGCTTCTGGTTCGCGCGGCCGATGGAAGCGGGCGACTTCGCCACGTGGCTGGCGGACCATCGCGACCGGCAGGTCGTCGACAGTCAGACGGCCGTCGCCTTGCAAATATCGTTACACTAACGGAACAATCCTGCTTTGACGGCATTTTCCAAGCGGTTAGCTGGAAGTCCCTAATGCCGCACGTCTTGATCATCGAGGATTCCTATCTGTTTGGTCAGTTCGTGTGCGATGCCGCGATCCTCGCGGGTGCGCGCACCGTCGAGGTGGCGGAGACGGAGGCCGAGGCCGAACAGGCGGCGACGCGTCGCGTGCCGGCGTTGATCGTCGCCGACGTCAGGCTGCGCCGTGGCACCGGCGTCGCCGCGGTGCGGCGGATCACCGGCGCGGGCGGTCCCATCCCTGTCCTCTACGTCACCGGCCATCCCGAGGGCTGTCGCGGCTGCCCGTCCGCAGGCACGGTGATCCAGAAGCCGGTGTCGCACGACCGGCTGCGCGATACGATCCAGCGCTTCATCACGCGACCCGTTCGGTCCGTTACCCACTGACGGACATCGCTCCGGCCGGTGGGATCAGAAGGACAGTTGCGCGCGACCGACCAGCCGGTCGCCGGCGTGGCGCGCATCGGCGAAGCGGGTGCTGGCGTCCGCCTGCGCGACATCGGTACCGAGATAGTCGATGCCGAAGGTCAGCCGGTCGCGGCGATGCTCGACGCCAAGCCGCCAGTCGACATAGCTGCCGCCCGGCCGCAGCCGGTCCGCGCGGACGGGATCGGTGACGCTGCCCGAGGAATGGCCGAGCCCGGCCAGCAGGGTGAACGGCGTGCCGGGGATGCCGGCGTTGGCGTCGGCGCGGACATGCACGTTGCTGCCGCCGATCGCATCCTGCGACGGCGCGACCGCGACGCCGAGCGTCGCGTAGATCGGGCCATAGCCATAGCCTGCGGTGGCACCGAACTCGACATAGTACAGCCGGCCGCGCGCACCGGCGAACAGATGCCCGGTCGCGGTGGCGTCGAGCCGGATCGCGCCGAGGTCCCAGCCGGTGCCGGCGGTCAGATCGACGACAGCCTCGGCGCCGGCATGGCGCGGACTGTCGCGCAGCGTCACCGCGCGCACCGACGCGTCGAGCGCGCCGCGCGAACCACGCAGTTCGCCGGCGACTGCGGCGCGGCCGCCGCTCCAACTCAGTCCGCGCCGCACCTCGTCGCTCGTCACTTCCGCGCTCGCGGTCACGCCGGCGGAGGGCACGTCCTGCGCCGCGGCGGGGGCCGCCGCGACGAGCCCCAGCATCATCGCCCGCATGCGTATCATCCGGTGCGTTCCGCCCCGTGCAGCCGGTCGAGTTCGGCGCGCAAGGCGGCATGATCCTCTTCGGCGACCGTCACCAGATGGCGCTGCATGTCGCCGGCGCGGTTGGCGACCTCCTCGCTGATCGCGGACCGGTTGGTGATGCACCAGCCCGGCCGGGTGCCGGCGATCGCGGGCGTATCGGCGATATGGCGGCTCATGCTCGTGCCGCCGGTGCCGGTCGCGTGGCGGGCGACGGTCATCTTCGCGGTCCAGTCGCAGTGCAGCGTCGCGCCGCGGCCGCCGCCCGTCGCGGTGCCGACCTGCTTGTGGTGGATTGCGACATCACCACGATAAGTAACGGCGACGCGGCCGCTATGGTGATCGAGCTGCGTGCGATGATCCACGGTCATGCCGAGCGTGGCGCCGGCAGCGCCGAGCGCCAGACCGGCGAGTAGCATATAAGCCATCATGTCTCTCCTTGCGGCATCCCGGCCTGTCCCGGCCGGTGATGCGGATGTTGTGGGACCATGGTCCTACAATCCGGGCAAGGGGCCTCGGGTTGCGGCGCCGGCGGTGCGCAACAAAATGTAAGACGGGCGCAGCATCGGCAGCGGCGATCGGCGGTCATCGGTGCGCCGCGGCATTAGATCTGCGCACGCCTCGACCCGCATAATTGCGCGATTGGTCGCCATACGTTCGCCTGTCCTAGGTCAACGCCAGCCATCCGGACGAGAGGTCGGGAGACCACGGAAACAGACGGCGGGCAGTTCCTGTTTTTTGCACAACTTATACGGCGGGCCGTGGCGTCAAGCGTCTGGGAACAAGCGGAAAATGCCGTCGATACAATTCATAAGGTTCCTTAAGATGGTACAATTACGGGGCCAAAATCTTGCAACAACAAGATAGGTGGGCCTTAAGGAACCTTAAGGTGGCTTGATTGAGAGACGAGATTTGCAAGCCGGCCGGGAAGCTCTTCCGCGATAGGCGGATCATCTCCGAACAGCCGTCATCGGGTCGGCACGGGGTACCCGGCGAAGCGGTCGCCATCGTCGCGGTCGGCGCGTTGCCGTTCGTCCAGCGTCGCGAAGATCGCCGCCTGGTCGAGGTGCGCGCGCCGGCGCGCCGTGGTCGGCGAACGGGCGGCCAGATCCAGTTCGGTTTGCGCCAGTTGCGCAAAGTCGATCGGCACGGACAGGTCGGACAATCACGGGCTCCTTCGCAGTCGCAGCATGCGAGTGGCAAGCTACGAACAAACTTGCCGAATGATGCAGCCGCAGCCGTCCCGCGGGATGAAACGGTGCGGACGCCGGCCCAAAGGACCGGCGTCCACTCGGTCAGAAGCGCAGGCGCACGCCCGTCGCGATGCTCTCGCGATGGTCGTCGCGGCCGGTCTGCGCCTCGACGGTCGAGAACAGCTCGATGCCGCCGTTGAGGCGATAGCCGACCCCCGCCGAGACGGTTCCGACCAGCGGCGCGCGCTGCGCCCCGAAGGCGCCGAGTACCAGCGGCGCACCGGCATAGCCGCCGAACGCCTCGGGCCTGCGGGTCTGCAGCTGCGCGCGCAGGCCGAAACCGACATAGGGGCGGAAGGCGGCGTCCGAAGTGTCGGCCGAATCATTAACTATCAAGACCCAGCCGCCATCGTGTCGGGCAGCCGTCTCACAGTCGCAATAGACCGTACCCGAACCACGAAAACGCTCCCGTTGCATCCGGCTTCGAAAAAAAACCACGCCCCGGTACGGACGTTCACCCCGCGTCCGGACACCCCCCGCCATCGCCCCACTTTCACCGTCCCGACGGCCATCGCAGCGGTCGCGCATCGCCCCGTTTTGAGACGCGATAGACCCGTGATGGCTGGTAAAACCCGTGTGTTTGGATAAGGATAGCCCAAGCAAGGTGAGGCGTTTGCGTGCTGAGATTTCTCTGCCGGCACGGCATCCACCGATGGCAGCACAAGCCTGCCACGGCGAGGGTCGGGACGACGATTTCGAGATGTTGTCGCTGCAATGCGGTGCGGGTGACCCATGCCAAAAAAACAAAAGATCCGTCTACCCCTTGAACCTCTTTCCCAAATTGGTACGTTAACCTCCTAAGGCGAAAACGCTGGGAGAGGTTCTGATGCGTATTTTCAATTACCCCGAAGCCGAGCGTCACCCCTTTGGGGCGCATGGCATCCTAATCGCGCTGCCGATCGCCGCCGCGCTCTGGGCGGGCATCATCGCGACCGTATTCTGATCTGACGCCGCGGCGTGGCCGGGCAGGCCATGCCGCGGTCCGGCGTGCCGTCGGGCGCGCCGGCGCCTGTCGCGGTTCCGCGGTTCCGGATTCCATCCTATGATGGACGCATGAAGATAGGCAGCGCCTCGCCGGCGGTTTCCGCCGATCCGCAGCAGTTCGGCATCGCGCCGGTCCAGGACGTGTCGGCAAGCGACGGCACGGTGGATGTCGGCGCCCCCGATCCCAACCGCATCGATCCGCAACAGCCCCATCCCGTGCATCGCCCGGATGCGCACAAGGTGTCGGGCGCGAGCGAGACGCTAGAAACGCTGCGCGCGGTGAAGCGCAACGCGGAGATCGCGCGCGCGCATGCCAGCAAGAAGCTGCAGGACCTCAAGGCGCAGCTGCATCTGGTCGAGATGATGCACACCGGCGATCCCGCCCGGCACGGACAGGCGGTGGCGCAGATCGCGCGCGAACTGGCCGCCTCGGTGCAGGCGTTCATCAGCGTCGGCGGCATGCCGATCGATCTTAGCGCGATCGACATCGATCCGGTCAAGGACACCGCCCCGCCGAAGGCGGTCAGCCCGACCGATCCGGCGGTGCTGGTCGCGGCGGCCGCGGTCGCCGCCACCCGTGGCGACGTGCAGCATGCCGCCGTGATCCAGGCCGCGACCGCGCAGCGCGACACCGAGGCCGCCGACCTGACCAGCGCCGTCACCAGGGTGAGCGATGTGACCAGCGTCGCGGTCACCGTCGGCGAGGATCCCGACGCCGCCTTCGCCCGCGATGCGCGCGCGCTGGCCCGCGATCTCAAGGCGAGCGTGCGGCGCCGCCACGAGCAGGACGGCGACGACGGCGATGCGGCGGCCGACGACGTCGATCGCGCACTCGCCTCGCCATCGAACACCACGGCCGCGCCCGCCGCCATCTGATCGCAGGGGCGCTAGTGGCCTACCCTGCTGGCGATGACCGGACCGATAGGCACAGCCGTCCACCGCCGGCGCCCAGTCCAGCGCCGGAAGGCACGTACAACGGCCAATCTTGCTAGGTCGTACCGCGATCGCTTGCGAGGGGATCGAGTGCGATCCCCCGACCCATTTGTGGCGATCAACGGCGCGCTGTCGCTGCGTCTCGCCTGGTAACGGACGAACGGGCCGCCGGCGGGGTGCCGGCGACCCGTTCCCCGGGACGTTGGCGCGATGCGCCGCGATCAGGACGCGCGGTACATCTTGATCCGGTAGTTGGTCGTGTCGGTGCCGGCGGCATTCTTGTTTGGCCCGACGACGAAGGTGATGACGTCGCCCTGCTTGAGGCTGATCCCCTTGAGGCTCATGTCGTAATGGCCGTTGAAGATCGTCGCCAGCACGGTCTGCGAATTGACCACGACCTGCACGTCGATGCCGTCCGCCGAGTTGGCGTTGACGTCCCACACCCCGCTGATGTCGAACTTGCCGTCATAGGGCGAGGTGTAGCGCAGGATCGCCTTATAGGCGTCGGGCGACCCGCCGGTGTTATAGTCGACCGGGCTCACCGTATTGGCGTTGATGTTGAACGGGCGCAGCCAGTCGATGCCGATATAGGGCATCCAGTCCGAACTCGCGACCTCGCCCCCGCCCTGCGTATAGGCCAAAGTATAGGCCTGTGACCGCACGCCATAAGCGAAATAGGTCCATGGCCCCTCGAACTTGGTCGAGCCGTCGAGCGAATTGGTGAAGTCGAACTGGTCGTAGCTGTCGGCGACGAGCTGGCTGGAGCCGAGCACGACGGTGTCGCCATAGACCAACGGACTGTCGCTGACGATGATCGTCGGCGACTTGGCGTCGATCGTCGTCGGCTGGGCGATCTCGATGCCCTGCGAATTGTAGAATTTCGCGCTGGCCTTGACCGTCAGGCTGCGCGGATCGCCCCAGACGACCATCGCATTCTGGCCGAACTGATAGGCATAGACGAAGGGATCGGTGGCGATCCGCCGGCCTGCGCCCCTGGCGAGGACCTGCGTCGCCATGACCTTATAGCCCTGCCCCGGCGGCAGCACCGCGCCCGAGAAGGAGGCGAGCGCGACGTTCTTGTACCAGATGTTGTTGGGGCCGCCCTGCTGGCGCAGCGCGTACCAGTCGGCCTCCGCGACGCCCGCGGTCGCCATCACCGCGACGCTCTTGACCAGATAGTCGGCGGTGTCGACGACGCTGTCGAGCTCCTTGGCGAATTCGGTGACGTGGATCGGCTTGGCATTGGCGCCCATCGCCGACTTGAGGACGGTGAGCTGCTTTTCGAGCTGTTCGGCATCGGTCGTATAGGGATGGACGACGATGCCATCCATGTAATTGAGCCCGCCCATCGCGAACAGCGGCTTGAAATAGCCGACCGGGATGGCGAGCGCCGCACCGCCGAGCACCTTGACGTCGGCATGCGTCGCCTTGACCGCGGTATAGACCGCCTTCAGCGTCTCGTAATAATATTTCTGGCGCGCCGGATAGCCGTCGTTGAGCACCGGACCGGTGACGAAGTTGAAGGCGTTGTATTCGTTGCCGACCTCGATCGTCTTGACCTTGGGGAAATGGTCGAGCGTCGCGACGATCATCTTGGCGTAAGCGGCGCGGCCGGCGTCGGTATAGGGCGTCAGGCCGCCGTCGTAGAGCGGATTGGTGTTGTCGAACAGCAAGGTGACCGGGAAGCCGCTGTCGCTGACGTTGTTGATCCAGCTCACCTTGGCCGAGTTGAACTGATAGACGCCGGGCGACTTCTCGATCTCGGTCCAGGCGACGCCGTCGCGTACGGCGGCCGTGCCGAGCGACCTGGCGGTCTGCAGGATCGAAAAGTCCCAGGTCTGCTGGCCGAACGCGGTGGCGGCGCCAAGGATCATCGCGCTCGGCGTGGTCGCGACCGGGGTCGGAGTGGGGGTCGCGGTCGGGGTCGCAGTGGGCGTCGGCGTTGCCGTGGGGGTCGCGGCGGGAACGACGACGACGGCGCCGGACGAACCGGCCGCGCTTTCGCCGGCAGCACCTCCGCCGCCTCCTCCGCAGCCACCGAGCAGCAGCGCGCCGCACGTCGCAAGAGTCATTCGGAAGTTCAGCATGACGATCCAACTTGAGATTATTCTCAAGTTCTTAGCGGCGCCGAGTTAAATATCGGTTGCCGCTTGGCGGATATGATGGTTGGAGCCGCTCGCCGTTTCACCCCGTCCCGCCCGATCCCGCTTCCCGTTGGTCCGCCCGCGGCATGTCTGGTTGTCCCAATGGTATTCCGAAGCCGCCGCCCCGCGACCGAACCGTGCCTGCCGCCGGGCCGGCGCGTCTATGCGATCGGCGACATCCACGGCGAGGCGGATCTGCTGATCCGCCTGCTTGAGGCGATCCGGGTCGACTCCCACGCCCGCCCGCCGGCTGCGGTGACGTTGGTGTTCCTCGGCGACTTCATCGATCGCGGCAAGGATTCGGCGACGTTGCTCAAGGTCTTCTCGCTCGCCGACGCCGATGCCGAAGACGTGAAGGTGCTGAAGGGCAATCACGAGGCGGCGCTGGTCGACGTCTATCGCGGCGACGAGGAGGCACTCGCCTTCTGGCTGCAGTTCGGCGGGCGCCCGACGCTGGAGGGGCTGGGCGTGCCGGTCGGCGGGCGGCCGTTCGACAGCGCCCGCACGCTGGCGCTGCTGCGTGGCGCGCTCGACGGCGCGATCGTCGACTGGCTCGACCGGCTGCCGCATTCGTGGAGCCTGGGTGATTATTTCTTCACCCATGCCGGCATCCGGCCGCGGGTACGGCTGACCCGGCAGGATCCCGACGATTTGTTGTGGATCCGCGAACCTTTCCTTTCGAGCAAGCGCCGACACGAGAAAGTGGTCGTCCACGGCCATACCGTCGAGCCCGGCATGCCGCGGCTCGGCGGCAACCGCATCGGCATCGACACCGGCGCGCACGAGACCGGCTGCCTCACCGCGCTCGGCTTGGAAGGCGGCGCGCAATGGCTCGTTCAGGCGCGTGACGGCCGCCCGCGCATCGTCAGTCCGCCGCTCGGCTAGCGGCCGCGGTGCCGGGCGATATCGCGCTCACGCCCCGCCCCGGTTCCACCGCAGTGCAAAAGAATCCGTGGCTTGGATGGTAGAGGCTCGCGTCCTGACGCGTTCGGTCGGGCGGCGATGTTCGCCGACAATCGCAACCGGGAGTATCTCTATGCTTAAATCCGTCATGCTGGGCGCCTCGACGCTCGCCCTCGTCGCCAGCCCGATCGCTGCCAGCGCCGCGCCGACCGTCGCCGCGCCGGCCAATGCCGCAAGCGCGCTGTCGCTGTCGTCCGCGCATCGTGCCGGCACGCCCGCAGGCAAGTCGAGCAAGCTCGCCGGTGCCGGCATCGGTCCGATCGCCGCAGCGGTGATCGTCGCCGGTATCGCGATCGGCGCCGCGGTGCTGATCAGCGACAAGGAAGACAATGATTCCGACAGCAACTAAGCTGTGACGTCCGGCCCCGTCCGTCGTACGCGGCGGCCGGGGTCAGGCTGTTGCCGGTCTACCGCAACGAAAAAGGGCGCCCGGTTGACCGGACGCCCCCCAGTCCGGAGCTGTGCTTGGGAACAGCCCGGCCTGACCCGGAACTTCGCCGGCCGTCAGATACCGTTCGACAGATTGGTGTCGGGGTCGTTGGTGCGCATGTCATCGGCCTGATTCTGGCCGGTCGCCCGCACCGCGTCCGCCTTGTTCTCGAGGCTGGCTTCGGCTGCGCTGGTGCTCGCATTGTCCGCGGCGTCTTCCAGATTGTCGGCAACCGCTTCGCTGTTCGCCTCGATATTGTCGGCAACCTGCTCGCGCGGGCTGGAATTGCAGGCCGACAGGCTGGCCAGACCGGCCGCCATGGCGAGAACCACCATCTTCTTCATCGAAATTACCCCTGTTATCGAACGGCTTGAAAGCCGAAGGGGGTCAATCGCCGAGCAATGGGTAAGTTCCGTCAGGAGCTGCGCTGGATGCCGAACCAGCGCGCCGGGTCCTGCCCCGACTGCGCGCCGATCCAGCTATAGGGCACGTCGCGCCACATCCGGATACCCGCGGCGCGGCTGTCGAGCACCAGATCGCCCGAGCCGGTGCGCGCGACCAGCACGACATGGAGGCCGATGCGCCGCGCATAGCCGACGGCGAGGAACAGATTGTCGGGCGGGAAGCCGGCCTTGATCAGCTCCAGCCGCTTCTCCAGCGCGATATCCTCGCAATCGCCGACCGCGCGGCGGCCGCGACCCGACGGCGTCCACACCTCCGCACGGCCGTAGGCGCGCAGATCGCTCTCTTGGCGGACATGACGGTTGACGGTGCGGTTGACCTGATCGAGCAGGCGCAGGTCGTCGGTGATCTCGGTCTCGCCCGTCCAGGGCTGGTTGCTGCACAGATCGGGGCGCGTCTCGCACATCACCGCAAAGCCGCGTGGCGGGGTGATCGGCTGGGCGAGCGCGATGAACAGGTCGGGCCGGCTCGCGCTCGCCGGGGTGGCGGACAGCACGGCCAGCGCCGCGGCGAGGAGGGCCGCGATACGGCCGGTCGAGGAGGGCGCGGTGATCATCTCGTCATGTAATGTACCGCGGGAAGGTTAAGGAAAATTCCTGTGCCGTCCCAGAAAAGGGCGCGTTGCGGGGCGTGTCCGACAGGTGACAATAATCGCGACCTGCGCTAGCCTTAACCGATTGAGACCGCGGCTGCGGCGGTCGTTCGGAAGATAGAGTGGCAAATGGGGAAGTCCGGCGAATGAAAATCCTGATGACCCTGATCGCGGCGATCGGCCTGGCGGGTTGCGGCCCTGCCCTCGCCTCCGGCCAGACCGCGCCGACCACCGCCAGCGCGCCGGCGCGCCCTGCCGCCACCGCCGCGGGCGGCGTCACCGCCTCGGCGCAGGCCGGTCCGGCGGGCGTCACCGCGTCGACCGACGATTACCGGCTCGGCGTCGCCGACAAGATCCGCATCCTGATCTTCGACGAACCGTCGCTGTCGGGGGAATTCCTGGTCAACGCCAACGGCAAGCTGTCGCTGCCGCTGATCGGCGACGTCGATGCCGCCGGCGTCACCACGACCGCGCTCGCCGCGACCATCCAGCGCAAGCTCGCCGACGGCTATCTGCGCGAGCCGCGGGTCAGCATCGACGTGCTGACCTTCCGGCCCTATTATATCCTCGGCGAGGTCAACAAGCCGGGCGAATATCCCTATTCCTCGGGGCTCACCGTGCTCAACGCGGTCGCCACCGCAGAGGGCTTCACCTATCGCGCCAGCAAGAAGTCGGTGGTGGTCAAGCACGCCGGCGAGGCGACCGAGGAGACGGTGCCGCTGTCGCCCGATCTGCGCGTCCGTCCCGGCGACACGATCCGCATTCGCGAGCGTCTGTTCTAGCAACCGGCCCGGCGACGGCCCCCTTTCCGTCGCCGGACCCACGTCGAAACCGTGTGATTAGGGCCATTATTGTCCCGAAATCGGACGGAATGTTGGCCGGGCCATGCCACGTGATTGCCGATTGCGGCGTTATGTGACACAGACTTGTCAACTAAGGGGTTCAGCTATGCGATTGGTTTTGTTCGGCATGGCGGCGACGCTGTCTTTCGTCGGTGCCAGTGGTGACGCGCAGATCCCGGTGACGCCGCTGTCGCCGATGGTGTCGCGCGACGATCCCAACGTCATCGCGCTCTATACCGAGATCATGCGGACGATCGCCGGCGTTCCCGCCCCGGCGGGCCGCGACCAGCTCGAAGCGCAGATCGCTTATACGGTCGATCAGAGCCAGGCCAATTGCCCGGTCGTCGTCGCCGCGCTGCACGAGGCGCTCGACGTGCCGCGCAGCCCCAAGCCGACCGTCGAGGCGCTGCGTGACGTGCTCACCAACGCCTCGCGCTGCGACCGCTACGGCACCGCCGCGGTCGGCGGCCCGGGCGCGACGCTTGCCCAGGGTCCCGCCGTCGGGATCGGCGGTGGCAGCTCCAATTACGCCTCGTTTTAATTGATGACTTTGATGACAGGTATTTCGATGCGGCTGCCCTTTGTTGCCCTGGCGGGCATGCTGACGATGCCATTCGCTGCCGGCGTGGCGCAGGCGCAGTCGACCGATTCCAATCTGGTCCTGCCCAATTTGCCGCTCGACTTTGATCGCGGCAAGAACACCAGCGTCCTCCAGCGCGAGCGCCCGGAATATCAGGCGCAGGGCGTGCGGGCGGGCTCGTTCCTGCTCTACCCGAAGCTGGAACTCGGTGCCGGTTTCAGCGACAACGCCTATCAGGTCGACAACAACAAGCAGAGCGACGTCTATGCGCTGATTGCGCCGTCGATCGCCGCGAACAGCAACTGGTCGACGAACGAGCTGAACTTCAACGCCGGCGCGCGGCTGCGCCGCTTCGCCAGCGAGACGCCGCGGAACGAGACCAACTACAATATCGACGCCAGCGGCCGGCTCGACGCGACGCGCTCGCTGACCTTCAACACCCTGCTGCGCACCGCACGCTCGACCGAGCCGCGCTCGTCCGCCGCCTCGCCGCAGGATGCCGCCGAGGCGATCCAGTTCCAGCAGACCACCGCCAGCGTCGGCAGCGCCTTCGCCGGTGCGCGCATTCGCGGCCAGGTCGCGGTCAGCGTCGACCAGTTCAACTTCTCCGACGTCCGGTCCTTCTCGGGCGGGCTGATCAGCCAGCAGGGCCGCGACCAGGTGCTGCTGCGCACCACCGCGCGCGGCGAATATGCGGTGTCGCCCGACACCTCGCTGTTCGTGCAGGGCGGCTATACCGACACCACCTACAAATATCCGCTGACCACCGGCATCCCCAATCGCGATTCCAAGGAATTCAACGTGATCGGGGGCGCGAGCTTCGATCTGTCGGCGCTGATCCGCGGTGGCATCGGGGTGGGCTACGTCAACCGCCGCTACGATTCGCCGATCTATCGCGACATTTCGGGCATCGCGGCGGAAGCGAAGGTCGAATATTTCCCGACCCAGCTCACCACGGTGGGGCTCAACGTCCGCCGCACCGTGCAGGACAGCTATTTCGGCACCAGCAGCGGCTTCTTCGCGACCGCGGCCGCGCTGCGCGTCGATCACGAACTGCTCCGCAACCTGCTGCTCAACGCGCAGGTCGGCTATGAGCAGGACGATTTCGTCAACCAGAACGGCCGGTCGAAGATCGTCCGCTACAGCGCCGGCGGCCGCTATCTGCTCAACCGCAATTTCGGTTTCGGCCTGCTGGTCGGACGCGACAACCGGTCCGCCCGCGGCAACGTCGGATTACAGGCTTTCGACGAAACCCGTGCGCTGTTATCAATCGTCCTGCAGCGCTAACGCTGTCGTCCCCCAAGGGAAAATAGCGACCGTATGAACAAGATGTCCACGCTGGCCGAGCAAGATGAAGCAAGCCGCTTCGACCAGTCACGTCATGTCGGACGGCGCGCTGTCACCCTGAAATCGGTCGGCGAAGCGATCCGTCGCCGCTGGATCATCGTGGTCGTCACCGCGCTGGTGGTGTTCGCGGCCGCGCTCGGCACGGCGCTGATGCTGACGCCGAAATATGACGCGTTCGCCAAGGTGCGCATCACCCCCAATGCCGCCTCGCCGCTCGACTTCGGCAACGGCACCGAACAGCCCGCCGACCAGACCGCGGTCAACACCGAGGTGCAGGTGATCGGCTCGCGCGCCACCGCGCGCAAGGTCGTCACCCAGCTCGGCCTCGATCGCGATCCCGAATTCACCGGCAAGGGCCCCGCCAACACCGCGATCGAACGCGCGACCAGCGGCGTGCTCGAGCACCTCAAGATCAACCGCGACGACAAGAGCTATCTCGTCCTCATCGGCATCCGCTCGATCGATGGCGCCAAGGCGGCGCGGATCGCCAACACCTATGCCAGCACCTATGTCGCCGGCACCGCCGACAATCTGATGGGCACTGCGGCGAAACAGTCGCAGTCGATCCAGAACCGGCTGCGCGAGCTCGGCGCCGAGGTGCAGTCCGCCGATGCGCGCCTCGCCTCCTATCGCGCGCAGAGCGGCATCAGCCAGAGCGGCGAAGGCGGCACGATCACCGATCAGCAGATCGCGCCCTTGTCGATGCAGCTCGCCACCGCCGAATCCGAAGCCGCCGCGGCGCGCTCGGCGGTGTCGGTGGCGGAACGGCAGAATGCCACCGGCGGTACCGACGCGATCTCCGCGGTGCTGTCGTCGGGGGTCATCGCCGACCTGCGCCGCCAGCGCACCGAGGCGGAGAAGCGTCGCGCCGAGCTCAGCTCGCGCTACGGCCCGCGCTATCCGCTGTCGATCCAGGTCGCGCAGCAGATCGAATCGCTCGACGCGCAGATCCGCCAGGAGGCGCAGCGCGTCGTCGGCGGCCTGCGCAGCCAGGCGCTGTCCGCCGAAGCGCGCGCCGCCAGCCTGCGCAATCGCCTCAACACGCTCCAGCGCGGCGTCGCCCGCGACGATCAGGCATCGGTGATGGCCGGCAGCCTCGAGCGCGACGCCGAGGCCAAGCGTACCGCCTACACCCGCCTCGCGCAGGCGGCGCAGCAGTCGACGCAGGCGCAGCGCGTCTCGACGCCACAGGCGAACATCATCGAGAATGCGACGATCCCGACCAAGCCGACCTTCCCGCAGGTCAAGGCGTTCGCCGCGGCCGGCCTGCTGATCGGCCTCGTCTTCGGTCTCGCCGGCGTGCTGCTGTTCGAGGGGCTGAGCTCGACGATCCGCAAGCCCGAGGACATCGAGACGATGCTCGGCCTGCCGTTCGTCGCCTCGGTGCCGCGTCTGCCGACGCCGTGGAAGCTGCGGTCGCGCCGCGTCGCCAATCCGGCGACGACGCTCGTCGCCAAGCCGATGACGGTCTATGCCGAGGCCTATCGCGCGATCCGCTCGTTCATCGTGTCGCGCAACCAGAGCCAGCCGACCCAGGTGATCGCGCTCGCCTCGACGTTGCCGGGCGAGGGCAAGACGACCAGCGCGCTGTCGCTGGCGCGGATCATGGCGCTGAGCGGAGATCGCGTGCTGCTGATCGACTGCGACGTGCGCCGTGCCGGCGTGTTGCGCGCGCTCAACCGCTCGGTCGACACCGGTCTTGCCGACGTGCTCGAAGGCCGTGCGTCGATGGCGCAGGCGGTGATCCCCGACGAGGTCGACGGGCTCGACCTGCTGCTCGTCCAGGGCTCGCTGTTCACCCCGATCGATCTGTTCGGCGGAGGGCGGATGGAAGCGATGCTCGCCGAGGCGCGCGGCCGCTACGATTTCATCATCCTCGACACCCCGCCGCTGCTCGGCATCGCCGATGCCCGCACTTTGGTCGGTCTCGCCGATGCGGTGATGCTGGTCATCAAGTGGAACACGACGCCGATCGCCGCGGTGGATGCCGCGCTCGCCGGGCTCGAACAGAGCCAGGGCGAGGTGCTCGGCGCGGTGCTGACGATGGTCGATCACCGCTCGGAAGCGATGGGCGGCCTCTATTATTCGGCGCGTTACTCCTCTTATTACAACGAATAGGCAGCGGTGACCCGCTCCCGCCTGAGGCCGGCGTGGCTGGCGGCTGCGGGGGTGACGCTCGTCCTGTCGGGCATGGCGATCGGCAGCGAACGGCGCGTCGCCGCAGTCGCTGCGGCGCGCGACGCCGAACCACCGGTCCGCGCCGCGCTGCTCGCCGAGGCGGCGGGCTGGCGGCCCGCCGACGTGCCGCCACGCGCCGCGATCGGGCTTGCCGCTTTGTGGTTGCGGCAGGCCGGCGCCGCGGTGCCGCCCGGCTCGGATCGCGCCAGCCTCGCCCATGCGCGCGCGATGCTCGCGGTTGCCGATGCCGGCCGGCCGGACGCCGCGGCGACCTTGCTGCTCCATAGCCAGCTCGCGATCGCCCCCGGCGACCATCCGACCCCGGCGAGCCTGCGGGCCTTCATCGCCAGTTATGCCGCCGCACCCTTCCTCACCGCCGAGGGCTTCTGGCGCGCAGCCTATGCGGCACGCTACTGGCGCGACCTGCCCGCCGCGACGCAGGAGGCGGCGGTCGCCGAGGCGGCGTGGCTCGCGGCGCTCGACGGCCGCTTCAACGACCGGCTGGTCGACATCATGGGCGGCTCGCCGATGTCGGTCCGCTTCGCGCTGCGGGTGCAGCCCAAGCCTTGAGGCGTGACGACGGGAGGCTGCCTGCTTACCCGCCTCCCAGCCCGTTCGCCCTGAGCCTGTCGAAGGGCAGGTAGGTCCCAAGGTGCTTCGACAGGCTCAGCACCAACGGATGGATATTCGCACCAACGGATGGATGTCAGGTCGTCGAGGCCTTCGCGCGCCGCGGTCGCTTCCGCGCCGTCACGGGCCGTCGCGGCGCCACCGGCCGCCGCGTCGCGCCGCTCGCCAGCGCCGCACCCCATACCGAGCCGAGCAGCACCGCGAACACTGCCGCCACCGCCGGTACGTTGAGCGCGATGTCGACCATCGCGCTGCCGGCGATCGCGAGCAATGCGCACAGCGGCGCGACCGACCACCAGTCGCGCCGCGCCCGCGCGATCTGGAAGGCGATCGCCGCCAGCGCGATCAGCAGCAGCGCTAGCCCCGGCCAGCCCGCCTCGATCGCGAGCTGCACCGGCGCATTGTGCGCGGCGCCGAAATTCCAGTAGAGCGGCGCCACCTCCGCGGTCAGCGTGCGCTGGTTGACCTCGTAGAAGCTGCCGAGGCCATGGCCCCACAGCGGGCTCTGGTTGGCCACGCCGGTGTAATGATCGATCACCGCCCAGCGCGATCCGGCATCCTCGGGTAGATAGGCCGAGCGGTCGGCGACCGGGGTGAACACTGCGACCAGCACCAGCAGCACGATCAGCGCCAGCGCCGCGGGACCGAGCAGTCGCAGCGGCGGCCGGCCGTCCTGCCAGCGCCGCCAGCGCCGCACCAGCAGCAGGACGCCGCCCAGCATCGCGAGCAGCACCGCGCTGCGGCTGCCGGTCAGCGCGCACAGCACCAGCGCCACCGCGCTCCCGGCCAGCGCGGCGAGGCGCAGCTGCATCGCTTCCTCGTCGGGGGCGAGCGCCAGTCCGCCGGCGAGCAGGGCGAGCGCCGCGAAGGTGATGCCGGCGGCATTGGGATTGCCGATCGTGCCGCTGTAGCGCGACGCGCGCGCGCTGTCGTACAGCCAGTCGATAGCATCGACCGCCGCCCAGGCGAGATAGACCAGCCCGACCAGCGTCAGCACCCGTATGACGCCGCGCGCCGAGCCGGCGCGATAGGCGAGCAGCGCGGCGACGAGGGTCAGCAGCGTCGTCGCCAGCGCCTTGGCGAGCGCGAGGCCGAACAGGTCGGCGGCCGGATTGGCGGGCACGCCGAGCGCGCTGCCCAGCCCTTGCGGCAGCAAACCGGGCAGCGCCGCCCACGCCAGCGCCACGGCGAGCAGCGCGAGCGGCAGCCGCGCCAGCCGCCAGAAGCGCGACGCGGCCGGCGACAGCGCGATCACCGCGATCGCAAGCAAGGCATCGGCGAAGGCGGCGATCGCGCTGGCGAGGCCCTGATTGGCGCCGCCCGCAAGGATCTGCACGACGACCAGCCCGGCAAGCGCCGGCGCCGCCCAGCCGAGCGGACGCGGCGCCGATGTCGGTGGTGCGGGCGAGGCACGCTCGCGATCGGGCAATACGCTCATATCCCTCCCCTGTCCGACCGAGCCGTGGCCAACCGGCGGTTCGCGACGACCCTAGCCAATGCAATCGCCTCTGCCAGCTTGCAAATGTCCCGAAAACACACGATGCGGCGGGGATCGATCCGATCCCGCGCAGGACACCCGCCGAACGATCGGCATAAGGGTGCGGCCGCCCCGATTGCCCGAGGACCGCCCGTGTCGCTTTCCCATTCCCAACGATCGACGCTCTGGGGCCTCGCCGCGGTGCTGCTTGTCATCGGGCTAGTGACTGCGCTGCTGACGATGGACGACGACAGCACCTTCCTCGACGCCATTCCCTTCGGCCCGGCGCGCACTAAGGTCGAAGCCCCCGCGCCGCTGGCCGAGGACGAGCTGCCGCTCGACACCTTCGTGCCGAGCGCGATCCTCAAACTGTCGCCGCAGGATGCGCTCGCCCGCAATCTCGCGCTGCCGCTCAGCCATGCCAGCAACCCGCTGGCGCCGCCCTTCGTCGCCGCCTGGCTCGGCGCCGATCTCGAACGCCAGACCGTCTGCCTCGCCAATGCGGTCTATTACGAGGCGAACGGCGAGCCGCTGAGCGGCCAGCGCGCGGTCGCGCAGGTCGTGCTCAACCGGCTGCGCCATCCGCGCTATCCCAAGACGATCTGCGAGGTGGTCAACCAGGGGTCCGACCGGCCGACGGGCTGCCAGTTCAGCTTCACCTGCGACGGTTCGCTCGCGCGGGCGCCCAATCCGGCGCGCTTCAAGGTCGCGATGGGTGTCGCCACCGCCGCGCTCGACGGCTGGACCTCGGCCGAGGCCGGACAGGCGACGCATTACCACACGCTCTACGTCTTCCCGAAATGGGCGCCCGAGCTGCTCAAGCTCGGCATCCTCGGCCACCATATCTTCTACCGCCTGCCCGGCCAGCCCCACGATTACACCGCCTTCCGCACCGCGGCCGCGGCGCTGCCCACCGACCCGGCGCTGCTCGCGCCGACGCTGCCCGATCCGACGCTGCCGGCGAGCGACGTCGATACGCGCGCGGTCGTCGGCGTGCCGCTCGCGCTGCCCGCTTATCCCGGCCCGACCGTCACCGGCACCACGTCGGACAGCGGCGCGGGCGCGGGCGGCGGCAGCGGCGCGACCGCCGGCCAGCCGGCCCCCGCCGCGACCCCGACCCCGGCCGCCAAAGCGACGCCGCGCAATTATTTTCCCGATCGCCGCGACACGCGTTCCCATCTGCCGCTGCCCCAGTAAGTTCGCGGCATGGCGCTGCTTTTGCAACAGGACCCTATTCGATGACCGTAGACCCCACGCCCGGCGAGAGCATCCCGGCCCGCCCGCGCAAGGTGGCGATCGTCCATTACTGGCTGGTGACGATGCGGGGCGGCGAGCGCGTGCTCGAGCGGATCTGCGATCTCTATCCCGACGCCGACATCTTCACCCATGTCGTCGACGAGAATGCGCTGTCGCAGACGCTCAAGCGCCATCGCATCTTCAGCACCTTCATCAGCAAGCTGCCGCTGGCGAAGACGCAATATCAGAAATACCTGCCGCTGATGCCCGCCGCGCTCGAGGCGCTCGACCTCAGCGCCTACGACCTCGTCATCAGTTGCGAGGCCGGGCCGGCCAAGGGCGTCATCACCCGCCCCGACGCGGTCCACGTCACTTATTGCCACTCGCCGATGCGCTACATCTGGGATCAATATCACGCCTATCGCAAGGCGAGCGGCAAGCTCGCCGGCCTCTACCTGCGGCTGGTCGCGCCGCGGATGCGCGCCTGGGACCGGATGAGCGCGTCGCGGCCCGACGTCATCATGGCCAACAGCCAGTTCGTGCGCCGGCGCATCGGCAAATTCTGGGGCCGGGAGGCGAGCGTCGTCTATCCGCCGGTCGACGTCGACATCTTCCAGCGCAGCGATGCGGTCAGCGACGAATGCGTCTGGATCAGCCAGCTCGTCCCCTACAAGCGCCCCGACATCGCGGTCGACGCCTTCACCCGCAGCGGCCGCAAGCTGCACGTCATCGGCGACGGGCCGATGCTCGAGACGCTGAAGGCGCGCGCCGGCCCCAACGTCCGCTTCACCACGCGGATGCGCTTCGACGAATTGCGCGCGGCCTATGCGCAGGCACGCGCGCTGATCTTCACCGCCGAGGAGGATTTCGGCATCATCCCGGTCGAATCGCAGGCTGCCGGGCGCCCGGTGGTGGTCTTCGGCCGCGGTGGCGGCACCGAGACGGTGATCGACGGCGAGACCGGCATCCACTTCCACGAACAGAGCGCGGAGTCGCTGATCGCGGCGATGGAGCGGTTCGACGCCTGGCTGCCCGGCTTCGATCCCGAGGCGGCGATCGCCAACGCCAGCCGCTTCGCCCGCGCCAATTTCCTGCGCGACTTCGCCGCGGAGGTCGCGCGCGCCGAACGGCTGGTCGCGGCCGACAGCGTGCTGGCGTCGGACCGGGAGCTGGCGGACACCGGTCGCCTGCCGCCGGCCGGACGCCTGCCGGTGACGGAAGGCCGTGCCGCCCCCGATCGGGACACCGGCGGCATACCGGTCGACGTTGATGGGTGACGATCGCGAAGCCGTGCGTTAAAATGCAATAATGCGAAAGCCGCGGATGGATGTCGCGCGGTCATCCATCATCGGGGGGCAATAACCATGCAGGCGAACGGCGTCCCGCGCGAAACGCGTATCGATATCGTACGCGGCGCGGCGATGCTGATCATCGCCATCAACCACATCACCGTCGCTTTCCGGATCTACGGCCTCAAGGGATTTGGCATTCCGACGCCGACCGCGCTCGGATATTCGTCGTCGGCTTCGATCTTCGTGATCATGTCCGGCTATATGGTCGGGATGGTGTATCAGCGGAAACCGCGGCCGGCGCATGCGGTCCTGGCGCGTGCCCGCACCCTCTACATCGACAATCTGCTGCTGCTCGTCGGGGTCGCCCCCGTCCTGCTGCTCATGCAGCGGTGGGAGGCGGTCGCCTGGGACGCCGGCTTCCTGTTCGACGCCCCCCTCTCGGGGCTGCTGATGTTCGTCGCCCTGCTCAGGGCGCCGGCGTTGCTCGACGTGCTGCAGCTCTACGTGATCTTCATGCTGCTCACGCCCGCCGCCTTGTGGCTCCATCGTCGCTCGCCGGCCGCTTTGGCCGCGCTGTCCGTGACGCTGTGGCTGCTCTCGCAACTCGCGACCGCCACCCTTCTCCTCGACGCCAAGCTCGTCGAGTGGAAGTTCAATCCAGCCGCCTGGCAGCTTCTGTTCTTCATACCGTTGATTCTGGGCTCTGCGCGCGCTCATGTCCCCCTGTTCCGGCTGCTCGAGGCGCATAGATGGATCACCGTCGTCGTCGGCGTTGTTGCCGCCGCCTTCGCGGTCGCCAAGCTGCTCCACGTCGAAGAGGCGATCCCCCGCTATTGGCTGCTGACGTCCAAGGGTAATCTGGGCACCTTGCGGCTCGTCCACGCACCGGTCGTGATCCTGTTCTACTGCGGATTGCTGACGCTCAGCCGCCGGCTGCCGGAATGGGCGCCGATGCGCGCCCTCGCCTGCGTCGGCCGGCAGACCCTGTATTGCTATATTGGGAGTGTTTGGCTGACCTATATTCTCGCGATCGCATGGAGCCGCTTGGGCGGCGGTTACTTGACGTATCTTACGTCGGTACTGTTTTCGCTGCTGGCCACCTTCGCCATCGCCGTGCTATTCGATGCGCGATCGGGACGGCGGGCCGCACGCATGCGCGAGACCCAATCGCGCGACGGCGACCGGACGATACCGGCGAGGGTGGGAGAGGCGACGTGAAGGGCTATGTGATCGAAACCGCCAGCATGGTCGTCGGCATTCCGGTGCTGATCGCACTGAGCGCGGCCGACATGATCATCACCCTGCTGCGCCGATCGCCCGCGGCCTGAAGCCGAAGGCTCGTCGGTCGGGCGAAAACGATCGGCCGGCGCTTACTATCCCCCGCCCTCGACGCTCAGGTCAGCGCGAAATACAGGCCGGCTGCGACCGCCCAGCCAGCGGCGGCCGCGACCGTCGCGATCGCCAGCTTGGTGCGGCCCGAATAGGGTTCGACATAAGGTTCGGGAACGTGGTCGAGCAGCGACGGGCCCGCAGCGATCGGGAAGGCGATCGGTGCGACCGGGCCGGCGGTGAGCGCGCGGGTCAGCATCTCCTGCGTGATCGGCGTGACGAACTCGCAGCCGTAGACGTCGCCGTCCTGCCGCGTCACCCGCGCCTGATGCACGCCGATGCCGGCGAAGCCGATCGACGCCTCGCTGCCCAGCGCCATCGCCGGGCCGCCCGACAGGCGGAAGCCGGTCAGCGACAGATCGTCGATCATCACGTCGTGGGGACGCGTCACCTGGTCGCGCAGCGTCGCGTTGAGCCCGACCGGGAACCGTTCCGAGCTGCGGTCGTCACTGATGATCTGAGCAGTTATCGCCATATCGCACCCTAATCTTCTGGATATAGCTCTAAGCCAAAAAAGGTAAAGACAGTGTGAACGATGTTCACCGGCCGTACCAGCTTATTCGCAACCGTTGTGGCAACAGTGATGAACAGAAAGACCGCGGCGATAACACTCATGGCCGATCCCGCGCGTCTGGACCCTGCCGGGACTGCGATCGCGCTGTTGCAGCGCACGTGTCGTGCCGATCTGTTCTTGGTCAACAGGCGTTAACTATACCAGAGGCGGCGGGTCGGTGCTGTTGCTCGGCCGTCGTCTGCATTCCTCTCCCGTCGGCCGCGGTCCGGCGCGCACCTGCATCGTGCTTATGGCCCCATATCAGGCCAGCGACGCGCCGAAAGCAATGGTTCAATGCGGGTGACAGACGATGAAGGAACCGCTAATCAATGCGCTAAGCGGCTGCGGCGCGGCTTGCGGTCCAGGATCACGTCGGTCCCGGTCCGTCGATGTCATCATCGGAGCAGAGAGTATTGGCGTTCGTTGCGGCCGTGCGCCCCGTCCCCGGGACGCCCCTTTCTCTTGCGGCGCGGTCCTGACGTGGCGCTAGGATCGGCGGGCGTCCCCGCCCCGGCCGCCGCCACCCGCACCACCGCCGTCGCGGCGACCGCCTCGCATCGTACCGCGCTCGCCTCGATCCTCGCGGTCGGCGGGCGCCTGCTGTCGCGGCTGATCGATCTCGTCGCGCTGATCGTGCTGGCGCGGCTGTTGCAGCCCGCCGACTTCGGCCTGATCAGCATCGCGATGAGCCTGATCTTCATCGTCGAGGCGGTGATGGAACTGCCGGTGTCGCAGGTGCTGCTCGTCGAGCGCGACATCACCCGGACGATGATGGACACCGCCTTCACGCTCAGCGTGCTGCGCGGCGTCGTCCTCGCGATCCTGATCGGCGCGGCGGCCTGGCCCTTCGCGATGGTCTATGGCGACGCACGATTGCTGCCGCTGATCGCCGCGCTGGCGCTGGCGCCGGCGTTCCGCGGCATCAGCAACCCGCGGCTGGCGCTGTACAATCGCGATCTCGACTTCCGCCGGACCGTCGCCACCGAATTGCTCGGCAAGGTCGTCTCGCTGTGCGTGTCGATCGGCGTCGCGGTGGCGACGGGCAGCTATTGGGCGCTGGCGCTCGGCACCATCCTGTCGCCGGTAACGGCGTCGCTGATGTCGTTCGTCCTCGCCCCCTATCGTCCCACTTTCTCGCTCAAGGACTGGCGGCTGTTCCGCAATTTCCTGAGCTGGCTGAGCGGCGCGCAATTGTTCTCCGCCTTCGCCTGGCAGATGGACCGGCTGGTGCTCGGCCGGCTCGCGCCGACCGCGACGGTCGGCCGCTTCACCATGGCGGACAGTCTGGCGTCGATCCCCGGGCAGGTGCTGCTGACGCCGATCCTCGGGCCGCTGTCGGCGGGGCTGGTCGCGGTGCGCGACGATCCCGAGCGGCTGCGCCAGGCCTATCTCAAGACCTTCGCGGCGGTCGCACTGCTCGGCTTTCCGATCCTCGCCGGCACCGCCCTGCTCGCCCATCCCGTCGTCAGCCTCGCGCTCGGCGCGAAATGGGACACGGTCGCGCCGATCCTGCAATGGCTGGCGCTCGCCGGCATTCCCGGCCTGTTGTGGACGCCGCTCAACGCGCTGGCGCTGGCGCTGCGCCGTTCGACGCTGATCTTCAACCGCCAGCTCACCGACTTCCTCGTCAAGGTGCCGTTGGTCATCGCCGGCGCCTGGTTCTTCCTGATCCCGGGCATCGCGGCCGCGCGGGCGGCCGCCGCGCTGGTGCTGGCCGGGATGGCGGTGCGCGCCGCGCGCGACGCCATCGAACTGCCGGTCTGGGCGCAGCTCAAGGCGATCCTGCGCCCGATCCTCGGTTGCCTGGTGATGGGGGCGATCGTCTTCCCGGTGGCGCAGCTGCTCCCGACCGATCTGTCGCGGCCGTGGCTGACGGTGGCGCTCGCCGCGCTCGCCGCGCTCGGCGCACTGGCGTTCGGCGCGACGGTGCTGCTGCTCTGGCAGGTCGCCGGCCGGCCGCAGGGCGGTGAATCGATGGTGCTCGGCATCGCCGCCAAGCTGCGCCGTCGGCGTGGCGGTGCCGCGGCGGGCGACGGCGCCATGGTGTCGCCTGCGCAGGAGGCGGCGCATGCCGATGCGCGCGACCAGATCTTCGCGCTCGCCACCGCCTCGACCAAGGTGAACGCCGAACCCGCCGCGGCGAGCGTCTATCGCATCCTCGATATCCTGATGCAGGCCAACCTCGTCCAGCCGACCGACAATCGGGCGATAGAAGGCGAGCAATATCAGCCGCGTATCACCCTGGTCTGCCAGAGGTGCGGGCAATCCACGCCGATCAGGGGCCATACCGCGGCGAATATCATCAGCGTTGCCGCCGGCGCCGCAGGGTTTCGCATGACCGCCAAGACGATCGAGGTCGACGGACATTGTGTACGCTGCCCGACCCCGTCGCGCCAAGTCGCCCGACCCTATCCGAAACGGCCATGATCCCTCGAAATGCCGCAGTGCCGTACATGAGCATTAATCCCGGATCGGGTCTGCCCATAGCCGGTCACCGCGAATATTGATCGTGCATTGCTCAAGGCGCGGATCGCGATCGCGCTATAATGGTCTCGACCGGCTCATGCTGTTTGAATGGCGTGGCGACCTTGATGCCCGCCTCGCGTTTATTTTGTATTTACCAAAACTGGCCTGGTCAAGTGTCGCTATTGGCCGTTATCGGGTCCAATGCTTTCCCATTGTTGAACACGGTGCGAGGCGATTTGGCGTTGCATATCGCAGCGCATCATTGTTAGATGCGGCAACGCGTTCACGAGGGAGCCTTTGATTAATCGTGAGCATGTCGGTTCCTACCCTCATCATAATCGCGGCGCTGGTCGGATTAAGTCTGATCGTGGTTTTGCTGAACCGACGGTCGAGGCGCAGAAGGCGGCGCGCGTATCGCAATTATTACAAGGACTGACGCTGCCCGGTAAAATTACCGGGGCGATCCCAGTCGCTTAGCCGTTTATCGCGCCACCTTTCGCAAAAGCTTGCCGGTCCGTCGCCGGGTTATGCTAACCTTTGCCGCCAACCTGTTGGCGGTGCTTGGCATCTCCCCGTCCAGATCGTGCCGACACCGTGTCGGGCCGGTCCGGCCGCCGGTCGATGCGAGGCTTGAGCGGAAAGGGATCGGCCATCGCGACGGCAATCGACGCTTCCCCGGTGACGCCGCCAGACGGCACGATCCGCCTCGCCGGCATCGACCTGATGCGGCTGGTCGCCTTCGTCGCGGTGGTGCTGATCCACGCGGTGTCCAACGGCGCCCAGGACGCGCCGGTCGCGGCCGACGTGATCGCATTGCTGTCGCGCTTCGCAGTGCCCTTCTTCTTCGTCGCCTTCGGCTATTTCATGCCGCAACGCTCGCCCGAGCGGACCGCATTGCGCCTGCTCGTCAGGCTCGCGCCGCCTTTCCTGGTCTGGGCGCTGGTCTACATCCTCTATTTCCAGGGCTCGCTCGCCGAATTGCGCTCGCCGGCGATGATCGTGCGGCTGCTGATCACCGGTCTCGACGGCCAGCATCTCTGGTTCCTGCCCGCGTTAGGCGTCGCCGGCGTGCTGTTCGCCGTCGTGCGCAGCCGGCTCGGCTGGGGCGCGGTGCTCGCGCTGGCGCTCGTCTTCTATGCGCTGGCGTTCGCCTTCGGGCCGTTGCGCCTGCTGCTCCATTTGCCGAAGCCGCCGTTCAACACGCGCAACGGCCCCTTCTTCGGCCTGCTGTTCGTCACCGCAGGCGCGTGGCTGCGCGATCGCGGCCGTCATATTCCGCTCCGCCTTGCGCTGGCAGTGTTCGCCGTCGCCGCGCTGCTGCAACTAGCCGAGGTCGCGGCGCTGGTCGCGGTCGGCACCATCCCCTTCCCGCGTTTCACCGACGACACGCTGATGACGATCCCTTATGGCATCGCCGCCTTCCTCGTCGCGCTGGCGATCCCGTCGAGCTTCCGACTGTCGCCGCTGTTCGCGCGGCTCGCGCGGCTCAGCCTCGGCCTCTATGTCGTGCACCTGCTGTTTCTCGACCTCGCGGCGCGCCTGCTGGGCCAGGCGGCGCTCGCCGCCTGCCTCGGCAATGCGCTGCTCGCGGTGCTGGCGTCGGCGCTGTGCGTCTTGATCCTCGACCAAATCCCGCCTATGCGTCGCCTGATCCGCTGATCCCTGCCCAAAATAGGACAGCAATCGCGCGTTCTCTAACCTTTCCCCTTTTGTTAGAGATCGTTGCACACCGCATCGTTGCTGCGGCGGTCCCCCAGACGATGAGGCTCTATGCGTATTACCATGATCGGTTCGGGCTATGTCGGCCTCGTCTCGGGTGCCTGCCTGTCCAACTTCGGTCATGATGTGATCTGCGTCGACAAGGCGGCCGACAAGATCGCCGCGCTCGAGGCAGGGCGGATGCCGATCTTCGAGCCCGGACTCGACGCGCTGGTCGCCGCCAACGTCGCGGCCGGCCGGCTACGCTTCACCACCGATCTTGCCGCGGCGGTGGCGGGCGCCGATGCGATCTTCATCGCGGTCGGCACGCCGGCGCGACACGGCGACGGCCATGCCGACCTCAGCTACGTCTTCGCCGCGACCGAGGAGATCGCCGCGGCGGTGACCGGGCCGACCGTCGTCGTGACCAAATCGACCGTGCCCGTCGGCACCGGCGACAAGGTCGAGGCGATCCTGCGCGAGAAGCGCCCCGACGTCGCGGTGGCGGTCGTCTCCAACCCCGAATTCCTGCGCGAGGGCGCCGCGATCGGCGATTTCACCCGCCCCGACCGGATCGTCATCGGCACCGACGACGAGGTCGCGCGCAAGGTGATGCGTGAGGTCTACCGCCCGCTCTACCTCAACGAGAGCCCGATCCTGTTCACCGGCCGGCGCACGTCCGAGCTGATCAAATATGCGGCAAACGCCTTCCTCGCGACCAAGATCACCTTCATCAACGAGATCGCCAATCTGTGCGAGGCGGTCGGCGCCGACGTCCAGGACGTCAGCCGCGGCATCGGCCTCGACAACCGCATCGGCAAGAAGTTCCTGCACGCCGGCCCCGGCTATGGCGGCTCGTGCTTCCCCAAGGACACGCTCGCGCTGCTCAAGACCGCCGAGGATCACGACAGCCCGATCCAGATCGTCGAGGCGGTGGTCAAGGTCAACGACAGCCGCAAGCGCGCGATGGGCCGCAAGGTGATCGCGATGCTCGGCGATGCGCCGCGCGGCAAGACGGTCGCGCTGCTCGGCCTGACCTTCAAACCCAACACCGACGACATGCGCGACGCGCCGTCGATCGCGATCGTCCAGGCGCTGCACGATGCCGGCGTGACGGTACGCGCTTACGATCCAGAAGGCATGGCCGCGGCACGCGCGACGCTGCCCGACATCACTTATTGCAGCGACGCCTATGACGCCGCGACGGGCAGCGACGCGGTGGTGATCGTCACCGAATGGGATGCGTTCCGCGCGCTCGACTTCGAGCGGCTGAAGCGGACGATGGCGGCCCCGGTGCTGGTCGACCTGCGCAACGTCTACCGCCCCGCCGAGATCGCCGCGCTCGGCTTCGCCTATACCTCGATCGGGCGGTGAGCCGGCTGGCGCCGGTCCGGCACGACCGGATCGGCGCCCTATTCGAACTTGCGGGTCAGCGACAGCATCGAGCGCCAGAACAGCGAGCGGTTGGTCTGGGTGCGCGCCTTGCGCACCTGGCGTTCGACCAGCCGGCGCGGCGCATAGCCGAGGAACGCCAGCCAGCCGAACCGCGCGACGCTGCCCGGCCAGCCGAACGGGTGGAGCTCGACCAGCCAGTGGACGGCGTCGGTCATCACCGTCTGGCGGCTGTCGGGCGGGCGCTTGTCCGGATCGGCGAAGCGCAGCGCCTGCATGCGATATTCGAGCGCCTGGAACGAGCGCAGCAGCGGCTGGCGAACCGCGACGCCCTGCGTCTGCGCCGCGCTGACGAAGGCGCGTTCGAGCACCCGGTCGAACGCGAGCCAGCGTAGCGCGGTATCCGCGCTCCACGTCTTCTGCGAACTCGCCCAGGCGTTCTGGCCGTGGACGCGATAGCCGCCAAGCACTTCGCGCAGCGAGCGCACCGGCCCGTAGAGCGGCGCGAGCTTGCTGAGATAGCCGTCCGGCGACCGATAGACCGTCTTGGCATCGATCGGCATCACCCGGTCGAGGAAGCCGCGGACGAAGACGTTGCCGGTCGACACCGTCCAGGGATACCAGCCCGAGCGCGCCGCGCCGCGCAACACGTCGTCGGCGGAGAAATTGGGCGGGAAATGCGGGAACGGCATGTTCTGGTCGGCGCCGGTGCGGTCCAGCGTCGCCAGCCGGAACTGCACCTTGGAATCGCCCGGCTGGAGCATCGCCAGCGCGCGGCGCAGGCAGTCGGGATGGATCAGGTCGTCGGCGTCGAGGAACAGCACCACGTCGCTCGACGAGGCGGCGTAGCCGGCGTTGACCGCCTCGACATGGCCGCCCTGCGCCTTCATCACCGCCCGGATGCGGTCGCCATAGCCGGCGATGATCGCGGCCGAATGGTCGGTGGAGCCGTCGTCGACCACGACCACTTCGACATCAGGATGATCCTGCGCTAGCGCGCTGTCGATCGCGGTGGCGAGGAATTCGCCGTAATTGTGGTTGATGACGACGACGCTGGCCCGGATCGACGGCATCCCCTCAGTCATGCCGGCGATCCCGTTCCTGACGGATATGTAGTCCCGCGTCATGCGGCCGGCACAATACATACTGGTCTATCGTGCGCACGCCCGTTTTGGTCCTAACCGTTTAGCTCGCTGGATCGCGGCAACTTGCATGTTGTGGTAATGCTATGATTACCAACACCTTCAAGTCGCCTGGCTAAGCGATGATCCATGGCATGGCCGGCGCGGGATTTGCAAGCGTCACGCCGCCACGGCGACGGTGATTTCGTCCTATCATGGATCGGCCGGCTGGTGCTGGGCGTAACCGGTGAGCTGCGCGTCGAAATAGGCGATCGTCTTCTCGAGACCCTCGCGCAACTGGATCTTCGGCTCCCAGTCGAGCTGTTGACGCGCCAGCGTGATGTCGGGGCGGCGCTGGCGCGGATCGTCGGCGGGCAGCGGCATGTGGACGATCCTGGAGCGCGAGCCGGTCAGCTCGATCACCAGCGTCGCCAGCTCCAGCATCGTGAACTCGACCGGATTGCCGATGTTGATCGGGCCGGTGACGTCATTCGGCGTGTCCATCAGCGTGACGAACCCGGCGAGCAGGTCGCTGACATAGCAGAACGACCGGGTCTGCTCGCCCGATCCGAAGATGGTGATGTCCTGCCCGCGCAGCGCCTGGACGATGAAGCTCGACACGACGCGCCCGTCATTGGGGTGCATGCGCGGCCCGTAGGTGTTGAAGATCCGTGCCACCTTGATCGCCAGGCCGTGCTGGCGGCGATAGTCGAAGAACAAGGTCTCGGCGCAGCGCTTGCCCTCGTCGTAGCAGGAGCGGATGCCGATCGGGTTGACGTTGCCCCAATAATCCTCGGTCTGCGGGTGGACGCTGGGGTCGCCATAGACTTCCGAGGTCGAGGCCTGGAAGATCTTGGCCTTGGTGCGCTTGGCGAGGCCGAGCATGTTGATCGCGCCGACGACGCTGACCTTGGTGGTCTGCACCGGATCGCGCTGATAGTGGATCGGGCTGGCCGGGCAGGCGAGATTGTAGATCTCGTCGACCTCGACGAACAGCGGGAAGCTGACGTCGTGGCGCATCAGCTCGAAACGCGAATTGTCGCGCAGATGGTCGACGTTGCGCTGCGTGCCGGTGAAGAAATTGTCGACGCACAGGACGCGATGGCCGCGGGCGAGCATCATGTCGCACAGATGCGAGCCGAGGAAGCCGGCGCCGCCCGTGATGAGGATGCGTTTCTCAAGATGCATGATCGGTCCCCGAGGAGCGGATGGAGGCGGCCGGGGTCAGGATGACACGGCCTCGCGATGGGTCTTTACGTGCCATTGCCAGGCCGAGGCGATGATGTCGCGCAAGGCCGAATGGCGCGCGGTGAAGCCGAGGTCGTCGCGCGCGACCGCGACGTCGGCGACGAGCTGCGGCGGATCGCCGGGGCGGCGGTTGCCGGTCGGCGTGGCGAGCGGCCGGCCGGACACCGCGGCGATCGCGGCGAGCACCTCGGCGACCGAATGGCCGACGCCCGAGCCGAGGTTGAAGATGCGTCGGCCGCCGGTGCCGGCGAGCAGCCGCTGCACCGCCAGCACGTGCGCGCGGGCAAGGTCGGCAACATGGATATAGTCGCGGATCGCGGTGCCGTCGGGGGTCGGGAAGTCGCTGCCGAACACCTGGAAATCGGGGAGATGGCCGAGCAGGTGAAGGATCGCGCGCGGAATGAGATGCGGTTCGTACTCGCGGTCCTCGCCCAGCTCGCCGTCGAGGTCGGCGCCGCTCGCGTTGAAATAGCGCAACGCGACGAAGTCGAGGCCGTAGGCGGCGGCATAATCGGCGAGCATCCCTTCACCGATGAGCTTGGTCCGGCCATAGGGATTGACCGGCGCCGGCACCGTGTCCTCGGAGATTGGCAACGTCGTCGGGTCGCCATAGACCGCGCAGGTGCTCGAGAAGACGATCCGGCCGCATCCTGCCGCGCGCATGCCGGCGAGCAGGCCGATCATGCCGCCGACGTTATTGTCGTAATAGCGTGCGGGGTCGGCGACCGATTCACCGACATAGGCGTCCGCGGCGAAATGGATCACGCCCTCGGCGTCATGATCGGCGATCGCGCGGGCGACCGCAGCGGCATCGCGGACGTCGCCCTCGACCAACGGTCCCCAGCGTACGCGCGCCGGATCGCCCAGGCTGAGATTGTCGTAGGTGACGGGCAGGAACCCCTCGGCCGCGAGCGCCTTGCAGGTATGGCTACCGATATATCCCGCCCCGCCGGTTACCAGAATGCGCCTGCTCATGCGTTGGATTCCTGTGCTACGGCCGTGAGATCAAAGGTGAATTACCCCGGATCAGGACAGGATTAACGATCGTGTGTTGATAACAGGTATGTACACCGGCGCCACCCGGCGCGGTGCCGCCACCCGTATCTCGGCCCGGCCTCAACGCTGCGCCACGGCATTGGCCTGCACGCGCGGCGCCCGCGGTACGCGTCGCCGGCGCGTCGCCACCGGGATCAGCGTCGGCAGCGCGGTGGTGATCGCGAACAGCGTCGCGTTGAACGCGCCGAAATCGACCAGCGTGCCCGCCACCGCGCTGGGGACGAGGCAAACCGCGAGGCTGTAGCGCGCACCGATCACCACCCGGCGGATCTCGTCGCTGGCATTGCGCAGGCCCAGCGTCAGCAGCCGCAGGAAGAACAGTGCCATCAACAGGCCGCCGATGACGCCGGTGCTGCTCAGCACCGCGACCGGCCAGCTCGATGCGCGGGTCGAACCGACGCCGACGCCATAGCCGCCGGTGGCGACCAGGCCTTCGAGGCTGACGAGGTTCCAGCTGCTGCGCTCCGAATAGGAACTGCTCGACGTTTTCTTGAAGATCAGGCTGTCGACGAGTTCGACCGCGCCGTTGAACATGCTCGGCGTCGCCACCACCAGCGCCGCGACGATCAGCCCCGCAGCGCCGATCACGAGCAACTGGATCAATGCCCGCTTCTCGTCGGCGGGGTGGCGCAATGCCATGACGTTGGCGACGACCGCGAAGACGCCGAGGATACCCAGTCCCAGGAAAGCGGCGGACGAGGTCGACAGCACGGTGAACGCGATCAGCGCGAGCGCCATCGGCGTCTGGATCTTGGCATAGATGCCGCCCAGCGCCTCGCCGATCCGCGTGAAGTAGATGATGGCACCGAACGACAGCACCAGCGCGCCATAGGCCGAGGCTTCGGTGTTGAAGCCGATGACGCGGCGCATGCCGCCGACGTCGTCGCCGTCCATGATGACATAGGTCGCGGTGCGCAGCGGCGCGAGCATGCCCGAACCCGCGGTCGCCATGTCGATCATCCCGGCGATGAGCGCCATCGCGCCACCGACGAAGATCGCCTGATAGACCATGCGCCGCGTGTCGGTCTGCAGCAGCAGCTGATAGATGGAGATGGTGATCGCGAAGGCAGCGAGCAGGTAGAGCGGCTGGGTGATATTGCCCGAGCCGAAGCCCAGCGGGCTGCGCGTGATGTTGTTGAGCCCCATGATTGGCGCACCGTGGAACAGGAACGGCGCGGTATAGGTGACCATCAGCCCGTAGACGATGAAGGCGGTGAGCAGGCCGAGCTTGTTATAGTCGAGCAGCCCGTCGATCAGCAGGTGCGGTTTGCGGCAGGCGATGAACGAGCGGATGCAGAGCAACGCCGAACAGGCGGTGTGCGGCAGGAAGGTGGTACCGCCGGTCAGGTTGACGGGCAGGATGGCGAGCGAGCCGAAGGCGAGGCTGGCGAAGAACAGATACAGCGTCCAGCGGATACCCGACACCGCCGCAGCGAAGAACAACAGCCAGAAGATTGCTAGAACGACCATTGCAGACCCTTATCGGGGCGCGGGACCATCGCCTGACCGCACCCTTCCCGAAGAAGGCGACGCCGTCGCACGATGGACGCGCACCGTCCGTCGACCTGATAGCAGGCAACAAAACCGTAGCATCGCCTGTCGCCCAAGGCTATCCTCGTGGGCCGAACCCGTGCCAAAACGGGCGCTTACTAATTATTGACCTGCGTCGACCATAGGGGGACATGAACGCGGCGCACCGCGGGATGCCCGTCGTGCCATGCTGGTCGCGACGTGAGGTCGGCCCGGCGCCGGCCCGATGCGCCAGTCAGGAGTGTACCGGTGAACAAGCTAACCCTGGGGACACCCGAGTGTGACAGGCCGGGGATCACCCGGGTCATCACCTTCGTGAGCGACCGCGGCTATGTCGGCCAGGCGATGATCGCCGCCTCGCAGCTTGCCGCGCAACCCGATGTCGTCGCGATCGCCGACATCATCATCTATCTGATCGATATCCCCGACGAGGAACAGGCGGCGATCCAGACCGCACTCGGCGGGGCGCGGTTCAACTTCCGCTTTCTCGACAGCCGCCGCTTCATTCCCGACAGCGTCGACCGCCTGCCCGACCTGCATTGCCCGAGCTCGACCTTGGGCCGGCTCGCGGTCGAGGCGGAGATCCCGGCGCAATATGAGACGGTCATCTATATCGACGGCGACGTCCAGATCGTCGGTCCGGTCGCGCCGCTGATCGCGCACGACTGCCCGCCGGGCACGTTGCTGGCGGGGGCCGACCGGCTCGACAACGGCGGCCGCTACGCCAATCCGCAATCCTATCTGAAGGGCATCGGCATCGACCGGGTCGCGGATTATTTCAACGCCGGCGTGATGATGGCACAGCGCGAGGCGTGGCGGACGTTCACGACGCAGGCGCTGCGCTTCCTCGCCGAGAACCCCGAACGCTGCAAGCATCACGACCAGAGCGCGCTCAACGCGGTGGTCAGGTCGCAGCGCGAGATGATGCATCCGCGCTACAATTATTCGACCTGGTTCCGGCTCGCCGATCTCGATCGCTCGCTCGGCCCGCGGATCGTCCATTTCACCGGCCCGGTCAAACCGTGGAATACCACCAACGGACCGTGGGACCCGAGCCACCGCCAGGTCTATGTCGATTTCCTCAAGGACTATCCGTATTTCGCCAAATATCTCCGGATCGATTCCAGCCGGAACATCGACCCGAAATATCTCACCACGTCGGTGCGGATGCGGGCGCGGCGGATGGCCAAGGCGGCCAAGGAGGCGGCCGAGCACCGCTGGCAGGCGGTGCTGCTCAAGCGCTTCCTGCACAGGACTTTTTTCACGTCACGCGATTGAGTAGGACGCGCCGACGTGCGCCGCCCCGATCGCCGGGCGGCCGCCGGGGCTGCGGGGAGCGGGCCGGCACTGGATGATAAGGGTGGCATTGCGGCGATGACGGACAAGTCAGGGGGCGGGCCGGAGCGTGGGCCGGGGGTCGGCAGCCGGACGGCGGGCAGCGTGGCGTGGCTGATGGCCTCGCGGCTGATGGCGCGCGGCATCGATTTCACCACGCTGATCGTGCTCGCGCGGACGCTGTCGCCGCAGGATTTCGGCCTGATCTCGGTGGCGATGACGCTGATCTTCATCGTCGAGGCGGTGTCCGAACTGCCGATCGTCCAGTCCTTGGTCCGGCTCGACCAGATCGGCCGCAGCCATCTCGACACCGCCTTCACCATCGGCGTGATCCGCGGCGCGATCCTCGCCATCGTCATCGCCGGCGCCGCCTTTCCCTTCTCCTGGGCCTATGCCGATCCGCGACTGGTGCCGCTGATCCTGTTCCTCGCGCTGTCGCCGATCGCGCGGGGGCTGCAGAGCCCGGCGATGGTGCAATATGCCCGCCGCATCGACTTCCGCCGCGATCTGGTGATCGAGATCGTCAGCAAGGTGTTCGGCTTCTCGGTCGCGGTCGTGCTCGCGATCACCACCCACAGCTATTGGGCGATCGCCGCGGGCACCGTCGTCACGCCGCTCGCCAGCATGGTGCAATCCTATTGCTTCGCGCCGTTCCGGCCGCGGCTCGGCCTGTCGCAATGGCGCAGCTTCGCCGGCTTCCTCGGCTGGGCGAGCTTGGCGCAGGCGCTCGCCGCGCTGAGCTGGCAGTCGGACAAGCTGATCCTCGGTCGTTTCATCAGCAAAGGCGACCTCGGCCATTTCTCGATGGCGGCGGACCTGTCGTCGGTGCCCGAACAGGTATTGGTGACGCCGGCGATGCGGCCGCTGATGGCCGGCTTCGTGACGCTCAAGGATTCGCGCGAGCGGATGGCGCGCGCCTATCTGCGCATCTCGCAGACGCTGCTGACCATCGCCGCGCCGGGCATGATCGGGCTCAGCCTCGTCGCCGATCAGGTCGTGCCGGTGGTACTCGGCGGCAACTGGATCTCGTCGATCCCGATGTTGCGCTGGCTCGCGCTCGCGCCGGTGTTCGTCGTCTGGGTCTCGCCGCTCGACCCGATGGCGATGGCGATGGGCCGCACCGCGATCTTCCTGCGTCAGCGCCTCGTCGAGATCGTCATCAAGCTGCCGGTGCTGGTCGCGCTGATCTGGCATTTCGGCGTGATGGGCGCGGTGATCGGCCGGGTCCTCACCAATGCGACGATGATGCTGGTGACGATGGGCTATGTCCGCAAGCTCGTCGGCCTCGGCATCGTCGCGCAAGTGCTCGCGCCGTGGCGGATCGCGCTCGCCACCGCCGGCATGGCCGCGGCGATCCTGCTGCTGCCCGATGCGATGCGCCAGTCGCTGTCGCTGGTCGCGGTGATCGGCACCGTCGTGCTCGGCGCATCGGTCTACGGCGCGATCCTGCTCGGCTCCTGGGCGGCGGTCGGCCGTCCCGAGGGGCCGGAGAGCATGGTGGTCGACCGGCTGTCGCAGATCGGGCGGCGGTTCGGGCGGCGCGGCCCCGCATAGGCCACCGGAGGCCTTTGCCATGAGCGCGAACGCAACGATGACGGCCTTTGCATTCCTTGCGGCAGCGCTGGCCGAAATCGCCGGATGCTTCGCCTTCTGGGCCTGGTTGCGCCTCGGCAGATCGATGTGGTGGGTCGTCCCGGGCCTGCTGTCGCTATGCCTGTTCGCCTCTCTGCTCACGCTGCCGGCCGTGGCGCAGGCGGGGCGCGCCTATGCTGCCTATGGCGGCGTCTACATCGCATCGGCGGTCGTCTGGCTATGGCTCGCCGAAGGTACGAAGCCGGATCGCTGGGACGTCCTGGGGGCCTGCGTGTGCCTTGCCGGCGCAGCGATCATCTATTGCGGCCCGCGCGTCGCGTCCGGGACTTGACCGCCGCCTTCCGTGAGGGGGCAAGGCTGCGGCTCCAAGGGTTTGCCCGTCCGACTCCGTCTCGGTTGCTAAAGACCGGGAAAGACCGACAATGCGCCTCGACGAGGGTCTGCAAGACAGGACGGATGGATGGGACGAGACGCGGCCGATCGCGGCTTGCGCGGCGGACAGGTGCGTCCCCCCGCTGGACGAGACCGCCGATGATGCCTCTTCCCCGCGTACCGGAGCGGACCACGGCAAACATGGCTTCTCCTGTCAGGCCTCTCCGATTAGACAGCGGCATCTTCCAACGCGGACGACCCGTCACACCATGCCGCCGAACGGCCTCGAAGCAGTCTATCTGGACAATCGTGACAAGCTGCTTCGTTTCCTCCGGGCACGTGGTGCGGGCGAGGCTGCCGAGGACCTCGTCCATGACCTCTGGCTCAAGGTGGCGGGGCGCAGCGACGGACCGATCGCCAATCCCGTCGCCTACCTCTATCGGGCCGCCGATATGCTGATGATCGACCGCTATCGCTCGCTGCGGCAGGCGGAACGGCGCGACCAGGCCTGGCACGACGGACAGCAGGATCATCCCGCGACCGCGCCGACCCCGGAACGCGAGGTCGGCGCGCGGCAGGAGGCGGCGAAGGTCACGCAGCTCCTGCGCAGCCTCGGCGATCGCAAGACGACGATCTTCCATCGGGCGCGCGTCGAGGGGGTGCCGCAACGGGTCATCGCTGCGGAGCTGGGCATCAGCCTGAGTACGGTGGAGAGCGATTTGCGCGACGTGACCAAGGCCTTGGTCAAGCTGAAGGGTGAGATACGATGAGCGCGTTCGGACCGGGCGCCGCAGGACATGTCGTCGACGGCGTGGCTCTGGACTGGGCGCTGCGGATGGCCGAGCCCGATGCCGATTGGGACGCCTTCACGCAGTGGCTCGAAGCGGATGCGGGGCATGCGGAGCTGTACGATCGCGCGGTCGTCGCTCTGGCCGCCGCGACCGAAAGCGTCGCGCGGACCGTCGCGACGCCGCCACGCGCCGCGAATGATCCCGAGCCGGTCATTGCCGAGCCTTCGCAGCGGCCGGCACGCGGCATCTGGCTCGCCGTCGCCATCGTGCTGGTCGGCTTGTTCGGTTTCGGTCTTTGGCGCGAACAGGATCGATCCTATACGATCGCCACCATGGCGGGTGAACGGCGCAGCATTGCGCTTGCCGAAGGCAGCAGCATCGAACTGGCCGGCGGGTCGCGCGTCCGGCTCGATCGGGCCCGGCCGCGTCGTGCCACCGTCGAGGCGGGCGAGGCGCTGTTCCGGGTGCGCCACGACGCCGACGCGCCGTTCCACGTCGATGTCGGCGGCCTTGCGCTGACCGATCTCGGCACCGTGTTCGACGTGCGGGTGCTGGGCGCGCGCAAGCAGGTCGCGGTCGGCGAAGGCGCGGTGATGGTCGACCCCAAAGGCGCTGCGCTCCGCCTTGACCCCGGTCAGGGGGTCGTCGCCGATGGCGACACGTTGCGGCGCACGCGGACGGACGTCGCCGATGTCGGCGCCTGGCGCGATGGCCGCCTCGCCTATGACGGCGCGACGATGGCGGAGGTCGCCGAAGACCTGTCGCGCCAGCTCGGCTGGCGCATCACCGCCGCCCCGGCGGTCGCCACCCGGATCTTCAACGGCACGCTGGAGATGCACGCGTTTCGCGACGACCCGACGCTGCTCGCGGCGCTTCTGGACGTCAGCGTGCGGCGCAACGGCGACGGTTGGACGCTGGATCTGCCTCGGTGAGGCGCGGGACGAGCGGCATCGCCGCCTGCGCGCTGCTCCTCGTCTCGCCCGCGGTTCGCGCCGAGACCCTGTCGATCAACCTGCCCGGCGGCACCGTCGGGCAACAAGTGACCGCGCTCGGCCGTCAGGCCCGGATCAGCATCGTCGTGCCCGACGCATCGCTCTGGTCGCGCGCGGTCCCCGCATTGCGCGGACGGTTGTCGGCCAAGGCGGCGCTCGTCGCGATCGCCGCACGCGCGCATGCGCAGGTCGAGCCGATCGGCGCGCAGAGCTGGCGGCTGCGCCCCGCGCCGCCCGCCGCGCCCCGTCTGCTGCCCCGCCCGAAACCCCCGTCGCCGCCAACCCCCGCGCCGCAGCCCGACGGCGACATCGTCGTCACCGCCAGCAAGCGCGATACGACCCAGGACAATTTCGCCGGCCAGGTCTCGAGCATCCCGGGCGGTGAACTAGAGCGCGGCGGTGCCGGCGGCACGGATCGTCTCGTCCAGCGGCTGACCAGCGTGACCTCGACCTATCTCGGCGCCGGCCGGAACAAGCTGTTCATCCGCGGCATCGCCGATTCGAGCTTCACCGGCCCGACCCAGGCGACGGTTGGCCAATATTACGGCGACCTGCGTCTCAGCTACAACGCACCCGATCCGGATCTCCGCCTCGCCGATCTCGCGGCGGTGGAGGTATTGGAAGGCCCGCAGGGCACGCTCTACGGCGCCGGATCGCTCGGCGGGCTGATCCGGCTGGTGCCCAATCCGGTCGCGCTGGACCGTGCCGCGGGATCGGTGGTGGTCGGCACGTCCGCGACGATGCATGGCGGTCCGGGGCTGGACGCACAGGCGGTGCTGAACGTGCCCGTCGTCACCGACCGGCTGGGCGTGCGCCTCGTCGCCACCGACGCGATCGAGGGCGGCTATATCGACAAGCCGCTGCTCGGCCGCGCCGACGTCAATCGCACCCGCATCGAGGGCGGGCGGGCGACCGCGCACCTCGAGATCGGGTCCGGCTGGAGCGCCGAACTGATCGGCATCGGCCAGCGGATCCACGGTGCGGACAGCCAATATGCCGATCGCGACGGCGCGCCGCTGACCCGCCTCGCCCCGGTGACCGAGGGCTTCCGCGCCGATTACGGTCAGGCACAGGCGGTGATCGCCGGTCAGATCGGCGCGGTCCGGTTCCGCTCGACCAGCGGCCTCACCGCGCACGACCTGCTCGAACGCTATGACGCGACGCCGCCCGGCGGCCCGCCCCGCCTGTTCGTCCAGGCCAATCGGACGCGGATGCAGGCGAACGAGACCCGCGCCTGGCAGAGCGCCCCGGACGGCTCGGGCTGGCTCGCCGGCATCAGCTACGTCCACAATCAGACCCGGTTGCGCCGCCTGCTCGGCGCGCCCGACGCGCCCGCGCCGACCACCGGCGTCGTCAACAGCGTGCGCGAATGGACCGCTTATGGCGAAGGCAGCATTCGTCCGCTGCCCGGCCTGCTGCTCACCGGCGGCCTGCGCGCGACGCGGTCGACGCTGGACGGCAGTCCTGAGGATGTCGCCACCACGGCGCGCGACGGCGAGACGGCGCAGCGGTCGCAGACGATCGTTCTGCCGGGGGCCTCGGCGCTCGTCGACGTCGCCCGGCGCACCAAGCTGTTCCTGCGCTACCAGCAGGGATTCCGTCCGGGCGGGCTGGCGATCGAAAGCGACTATGTGCGCCAGTTCCGCAACGACCGGGTGGCGACGATCGAGGCCGGGGTGCGCCATGGCTCGCCGCTCGCCGATCTCAGCGTGACGGTCGCGCGGGCGTCGTGGCGCGACATCCAGGCCGATTTCATCGACGGCCTCGGACTGCCGAGTACCGCCAATATCGGCAACGGCCGGTTGTGGACGATGGAGGCGACCGGCACGCTGCGCCCGGTCGGCGGCCTGCGCCTTGAAGGCGCGGTGTCGTACAACGACGGTCGCATCGAAGAGCCGTCGAGCCGGCTGCTCGCGCTGATCGCGACGCCGGAACTACCGCCGGGGGCGGCGGCCACGCGCGCGCAGGCCTCCGCCCGGCTCGAACAGATTCCCAATATCGCGAAGGTGACCGCGCGGGCCGGGGCCACCTACCATCACGATCTCGGCGCGGCGGGGCTGACGGTCGACGGCTGGCTGCGCTACGTCGGGTCATCGCGGCTCGGCGTCGGCCCGGTGCTCGGCCAGCGGCAGGGCAGCTATCTCGATACCGAGGTCACCGCGCGGCTTGCTTTCGCGCGCTTCGGCGTGACCGCGGGGGTGAGCAACCTGCTCGACACGCGCGGCAACCGCTTCGCGCTCGGCACGCCGTTCGCCACCGGCCGCGATCAGGTCACGCCGCTGCGGCCACGCACCTTCCGGATCGGCCTCGACACGCGTTTCTAGATCGGGCGTCAACGGCGCGGTGGGCACGCTCCGGAAAAATTCGCGGGGCCACCAAGGTCGGGGCGCGGCGCCTCCGTCTGTCTCAGGATGAATGCGGTCACTCCAGGCTTCCCCAGCGCGGCGACAGGCGAGGCGCCCGTCCTGCTCGACGTGACGCGTCTGGTGGCGCTGCGCTGGACCGGGCGCCCGGCCAACGGGATCGACCGGATCTGCCTTGCCTATCTGCACTATTTCGCGCCGCAGGCCCGCGCGGTGGTGCAGCATCGCGGCGTCATCCGCGTGTTCGGCCGATCGGCGTCGCGCCGGCTGTTCGCGCTGCTGGCCGGCGATCGTCGTCGCGGTATCCGGCATCGGCTGGCGCTGCATCTCGCCGCGGCACTGGCACGGCCGCGTCGGCCCCGTCCGGGCGGCCTCTACCTCAACGTTTCCCATACCGACTATGACCTGCCGGCGCATGTCCGCTGGATCGCGCGCCACGGCCTGCGCGCCGTCTACCTCGTCCACGACCTGATCCCGATCCTGCACCCGGACCATTGCCGCCCCCACGCCGTCAGGCGGCATACGGACCGCGTCGCCGCGGCGCTGCACCACGGCGCCGGGATCATCGTCGGCAGCGCCGCGGTGGCGCGCGACCTGCACGCGCATGCGGCGCGGCTGCGCCTCCCCTGCCCGCCCGTCGCGCTCGCGCCGCTGGCTGGGGCCGCGCTGCCTCGCGATGCGCCACCGCCGGCCGACGACGATTATTTCCTGTGCGTCGGCACGATCGAGAGCCGCAAGAACCACGATCTGCTGCGCAGGGTCTGGGACCGCATGCGCGCCACCGCCGGTAGCATGCCGCCACGGCTGGTCATCGTCGGGCGATGGGGCAGCGGGGTCGCCGCGCTGCGCGACGCCCTCGCCGCGTCGCAGATGGCCGGCGGCCTGATCGAGATCGTCGAGGATTGCGACGACGCCACGCTCGCCTCGCTGATGCGCGGCGCGCGCGCGGTCCTGATGCCCTCGCTGGCGGAGGGGTTCGGCCTGCCGATGGCCGAGGCGCTGGCGATGGGCGTGCCGGTGATCGCCAGCGACCTGCCGTGTTTCCGCGAGGTTGGCCAGGGCATTCCGTGCCTGCTCGATCCGCACGATGTCGCCGGCTGGGCGGCGCGGATCGTCGCCTTCGATCGCGCCGCGGCGCAACGGCAGCGCCGGATCGATGCGCTGCGCGGCTATTGCCCGCCGAGCTGGGACGATCATTTCGACCAGGTCGCGCCCTGGATGACGGCCCTCGCCCGCCCGGCCGCCGACCTTCGCCCCGGGACCGGCCGTCCGGTGCCCGCCGGCTGTCACATCAATCTGGGAACCGCCAACTAGTGTCGTCCACATTCACGCGCCCGTCGCCGTTGTTCCTCGCGCTGGTGGTGGTGCCGACGGTCCTGGCGACGCTGTACTTCGCGCTGTTCGCCAGCGACGTCTTCGTCTCGGAGGCGCGCTTCGTCGTGCGCAGCCCGAGCAAGGCGGCGGTCACCTCGCTCGGCCAGGTGCTCAGCGGCAGCGGCCTCAGCGGCGCCACCGAGGAAAGCAATGCGGTGGTGGAGTATCTCGAATCGCGCGGCGCGCTGGCCGATGCCGATCGCGACGGTCTGCTGACCCGCGCCTATACCGCGGGGTCGGTGTTCCTGTTCGACCGGTTCGGCGGCCTGCTGCCTGCCAATCGCGAACGCTTCTTCGATTATTATCTCGGCAAGGTCGAGGTCGAGCCCGACACCACGACGCAGGTCCTCCACCTCAGCGTCAGCGCCTTCGATCCGGTCGCGGCGCGGGCGATCAACGAACGCCTGCTCGAACGCTCGGAAGCGTTGGTCAACCGCCTCTCCACCCGGGCGCGGTCCGACGCGCTGACCGTCGCTGAAAGCGACGCACGCGACGCGCAGGAGCGCGCGCGTACCGCCGCGGTGCGGCTCGCCGCCTATCGCAACCGCGCCGGCATCATCGATCCCGAGAAGGAGGCCGAGGCGCGGCTTCAGGGCATCGCCAAGCTCGACGACGAACTCGTCTCCGCCCGCACGCAATTGCAGCAGATGGAGGCGTTCACCCCGGCCGCGCCGCAGATCCCCTATCTGCGCACCCAGATCGACGGGTTGCAGAAGGAGATCGCGCAGCGCCGCTCGGGGGTCGCCGGCGGCCGCAACTCGCTGTCCGCCGCGGCCGCCCGCTACCAGGTGCTGCAGCTCGACAGCGAACTGGCCGCCAAACAGCTCGCCGCGACGCTGATCTCGTTGCAGGACGCGCATGCCGAGGCCCGCCGCAAACGCGCCTATGTCGAGCGGATCGCGCCGCCCAGCCTGCCCGATTATCCGATCCGGCCGCGGCGGCTGGGCGGGATTCTGGCGGTGCTGGTGCTCGGCCTGCTCGCCTGGGGCATCCTCACCATCCTGCTCGCCGGCGTGCGCGAGCATCGCGAGGGATGATCCCCGCCGCACCACTCGCCCGTCCGCCGCTGCACGACAGCCTGCGGGTCCAGGGCCGCGTCCTCGTCGCGCTGCTGCTGCGCGAGATGCTGACCCGCTATGGCCGGCACAATATCGGCTTCCTGTGGCTGTTCGTCGAACCGATGCTGTTCACGCTCGGCGTCGCCGCCTTGTGGACCGCGGCCAAGGCCTATCACGGCAGCAACCTGCCGATCGTCGCCTTCGCGCTGACCGGCTATTCCAGCGTGCTCCTCTGGCGCAACATGCCGGGCCGCTGCATCGGCGCGCTGTGGAGCAACCTGTCGCTGCTCTACCACCGCAACATCCGCGTGCTCGACATCTATGTCGCGCGCGTCGCGCTCGAATTCGGCGGGGCGTCGATGTCCTTCGCCGGCTTGAGCGTATTGTTCATCGTGCTCGGCTGGATCGATCCGCCCAAGAACATCCTCGAGGTGGTCGGCGGCTGGCTGCTCATCGCCTGGTTCGGCGCGGCGCTGGCGATCACGCTGGGTGCGCTCAGCCACGAAAGCGAGCTCGTCGACAAGCTCTGGCACCCCGCCTCATATCTGATCTTCCCGTTGTCGGGTTCGGCGTTCCTCGTCGATGCCCTGCCAGCCGCGGCACAGAAATACGTGCTCTATATCCCGATGGTGCATGGCACCGAGATCGTCCGCGAGGGCTATTTCGGGTCGCGCGTCCACGCCCATTACGACCTCGGCTACGTGCTGCCGTTCTGCCTGGTGCTGACCTTCGTCGCGCTGTTCACCACGCAATGGGTGGCGCGCCGCGTGGTGCCCGAATGATCCGGCTGACCGACGTCCGCAAGGTCTACCACACCCGCTCGGGCGACAATGTCGTGCTCGACGGCGTCGGCTTCGAGCTGGCGATGGGCGAACGGCTCGGCGTGCTGGGGCGCAACGGCGCGGGCAAGTCGACGATGGTCCGCCTCATCAGCGGCGCCGAGCGACCGACCTCGGGGCGCGTCGAGCGCGGCATGTCGGTGTCGTGGCCGCTCGCCTTCGGCGGGGCGTTCCAGCCGACGCTGTCGGGGATCGACAACATCCGCTTCATCAGCCGCATCTACGCGCAGGATTTCCAGCGCAACCTCGCCTTCGTCGCCGACTTTTCCGAACTCGGCGCCTATCTGCACGAACCGGTGCGCAGCTATTCCTCGGGTATGCGGGCGCGGCTCGCCTTCGCCATCTCGATGATCATCGAATTCGACTGTTTCCTGATCGACGAGATCGGCGCGGTCGGCGACGCGCGCTTCCACGATCGCTGCAACCACGAATTGTTCGGCAAGCGCGGCGATCGCGCGATGGTGCTGATCTCGCACGACCCGGGTTATCTGCGCGACCATTGCAACCGCTTCGCGCTGCTGCACGGCGGCCGGCTCGCGCTGTTCGACGATTTCGACGAGGCGTACGACCGGTTCCGCGAGGCGATCGGCCTCGTCGCCGCGCCGGCGATCGATCGCGCCGCGGCGGTCGACCGCACCGCGCTGATCGAGGTCGCGCAGCATCGCGCGCTCGCCGACGACCGTTTCCGGCTGCTCGTGCGCGAGGGCGACTGGCGCCGCGACGCGCGCGACTGGGCCGCGGCGGAGGAGCGTTATGCCGCCGCGCTCGCGCTCCATCCCTATCAGCGCTCCTATTGGGTGCAGCATGCACATGTCGCCAAGGAGGGCGGGCATTTCGCGCGCGCCGAGGCCTCGTACCGCACCGCCTGCGCGCTTGGCGAACCCGCCGCGGACGTCGTCGAGCATCTCCGCTTCGTCGTCGCGCAGGGCGGCGCCGAGCTCGCCGCCTGGCCGATCCATCCCTATCGCAAGGGACCGGCGGCTACGCAGGTGCCCGGCCGTCCCGATGTCGACGCATTGGCATGGCTGCTGTGGCCGGGCGCGACGGTCGCGGACACCGAGATGGTCGCGCTGCTGCGCCGCCACGGCAGCTGCGACGCGCTCGCCGCGGCAATGATCGCCGATCCGCGCTTCGCCGATGCCGCCGACGCCGTTCCGGATGCGGCCGATACCGACGCCGAGACGATCCGCGTCCTCGCCTTCGCGCATCTCCCCCCGGCCGACGGCGCGACCGTCGTCGCGACGCTGCCGACCGACGCGCCGATATGGCCGGCCGCGGCCGCGGCGGGCGCGTTCCGCGACTGGCCCGCCACCCAACGGGCATTCGCATGAAACACGTCCTGATCGACGGATACAATCTCGGGCTGGAGAAGGGCACCGGCGTCGCCACCTATGCGCGCAACCTCAGTTATGAGGTCGGGCGGCTCGGGCATCGCACCTCGGTGCTCTACGGCCATCAGGGGCTGGCGGCGCGCGAGCCCTTGCTGCGCGAGATCGGCTTCTTCGATAGCGGCACCGCCAAGCGGCAGGGCCGCCTGCGCGACCTTGCCGGCCTCCTGTCGCCGCTGGCTTCGCGCGCCGCGGCGGTGCCGGTGACCGGGCGGGTGGTGACGCGCCAGTTCGGCGCGCGGCTGCCGCATTACGACACGCTCTACAATGCCACCGACGTGTTCCGCCGCGCCAACGGCCGCTTCCACGCCTGGGGGCGGACCACGGCGGTCCGCCTGCCGGTGCAGCCCGACCTCGCGCATTGGACCTATCCCTTGCCGCTGCGCGTGCCGGGCGCGGCCAATCTATTCACGCTGCACGATCTCGTGCCGCTGCGGCTGCCTTATACGACGCTCGACGACAAGCGCCGCTATCTCGCGCTGCTGCGGACGATCGCGCGCACCGCGGACCATCTCGTCACCGTCTCCGAATGCTCGCGCCGCGACATCATCGAGCTGACCGGCATCGCGCCCGAGCGGATCACCAACACCTATCAGGCGGTCGACATCCCCGCCCGCTATCTCGACACGCCGGAAGAGCAGGTCGCGCGCGAGGTCGAGGGTGCGATCGGCGCGGGCTACAAGGACTATTTCCTGTTCTGGGGTTCTATCGAGCCCAAGAAGAACATCGGCCGCATCGTCGAGGCCTATATGGCGAGCGGGCTGACGACGCCGCTCGTCATCGTCGGTGCCCGCGCCTGGCGCGCCGAGGGCGAATTGCGCCTGCTCGACGCGCTCGCCAACGGCAAGCCCGCCAAGGGCGACGTGCGCCGCGGCCGCATCATCCAGCTTCCCTATGCGCCGTTCGGCCTGCTCGTCAGCCTGATCCGCGGCGCCAAGGCGGCGCTCTTCCCCTCGCTCTACGAAGGATTCGGCCTGCCGGTGCTCGAGGCGATGCTGCTCGGCACGCCGGTGCTCTGCTCGAACACCTCGTCGCTGCCCGAGGTGGCGGGCGACGCCGCGCTCGCGGTCGATCCCTATGACACCGCCGCGATCGGTGCCGGGCTGCGCGCGCTCGACGCCGACGCCGATCTGCGTGCCGATCTCGCGCGCCACGGCCTCGTCCAGGCCGCGCTCTTCTCTCCCGACCGTTACCGGGCGCGCCTCGCCGCGCTCTACGAGAGGTTCCTCTGATGCCCATCCCGCCGCGCCTGTCGGCCGCGCTCCTCCTGCTGCTCGCGACCGGCTGTTCGACGATCGGCGGCTCCGGCCCCTCCGCCAAGGCGATCGGCCGTGCCGCCCGGCCCGGCACCGCGGCCGACCGCGGCATCAGCGTCGTGCCGCTCGACGAGGCGACCGCGCGACGCGCGGCCGCCTTCGCCCGCGCGCAGCGGTTCGCCGACGTGTTCGGCGTGGTCGCGCCGACCAGCACGGTGATCGGCGTCGGCGACGTCCTCGACATCGCGATCTGGGAGGCGCCGCCCGCGGTGCTGTTCGGCGCGACGCCCCCCGGCGCCAATATCGGCAGCGCCATCGCGCAGAGCGCCGGCATCCCGCAACAGGTGGTCGGCGAGGACGGCACGATCACCATCCCGTTCGTCGGCAGCGTCGCGGTGCGCGGATCGACCCCGCAGGCGGTCGCGCGCACGATCGTCGCGCGGCTGGCGGGGCGGGCGCACAGCCCGCAGGCGATCGTGCGGCTGGCGCAGAACGACAGTCGCGCGGTGACGGTGATGGGCGAGGTCGGCGCGACCCGCCGCATGCCGCTGACCCCGCGCGGCGAACGCCTGCTCGACGCGCTCGCCGCCTCGGGCGGGTCGCGCCAGCCCGTCGCCAAGACGACCGTCCAGCTCACCCGCGCCGGCCGCACCGCGGCGATGCCGCTCGACGCGATCGTCCGCGATCCGACGCAGAACGTCATGTTGCAGGCCGGCGACGTCATCACCGCGATCTTCCAGCCCTATAGTTTCATCGCGCTGGGGGCGGTCGGCCAGAATGCCGAAGTGCCGTTCGAGGGCGGCGGCATCTCGCTGGCGCAGGCGCTCGGCCGGATCGGCGGCCTGCGCGACGATCGCGCCGACGTGCGCAGCGTCTTCGTCTTCCGCCTCGAACATCCCGAGGTGCTCGACCCTGAGATGGCGCGGACGGCGCGGCGCACCGCCGAGGGGCTGGTGCCGGTCGTCTACCGGCTCGACCTCGGTCAGGGCGCGTCCTTCTTCACCGCGCAGGATTTCGGCATCCGCGACCGCGACGTGCTCTACGTCTCGAACGCGCCGATCGCCGATCTCCAGAAATTCCTCAACATCGTGTCGAGCGCCGCCTTCTCGGTCACCGGCATCAACAACGCGGTGCAATGAGCGCCGCCCCGTGCCGATGCCGACGATCTGTATCGACTGCCGCTATATCGGTCCCCGGCCGAGCGGCATCGCCGAGGTGGTGCGCGGCCTGATCGACCACGTGCCGGCGCTGGCGCCGGACCTGCGCTTCCTGCTGCTGCGCCACCCCGCGCATCGCGGCCGGCTGAGCGACGCGCCCAACGTGGTCGAGCAGCGGGTGTGGCAGGCGGCCAATGGTCCGGCGACGATGTGGTGGCTGCCCGAGGTGGTCGATCTGTCGCAGGTCGACCTGTTCCACGCCACCTTCAACATCATGCCGGCGGGCCTGCCGATGCCCTGCCTCGTGACGATCCACGACATCATGCGGCTGACGCATCCCGCCTGGTGCCGTACCGGCCTGCGCGGCGAAGTGGAGCGGCTCTTCTACGGCCACGGCCTGCGCCGCGCGATCCGCACCGCCGATGCGATCGCGGCGATCAGCACGGCGACCGCGACGCAGCTCGCCGCTTATGATCCGGACGTGGCGGCGCGAACGACGGTGACGCTGTCGGGCGTCTCCGATCATTTCCGGCCGGTCGCACCGGACCCTGCGGCGCTGGCGGCGCTCGGGCTGACACCCGGGCGCCCCTTCGTGCTGACCGTCGGACAGGACGCGCCGTACAAGAACCACGAAGGCGCGATGCGCGGCTTTGCCGCCGCCTTCGCCGACGATCGCGGCATCGATCTGGTCATGGTGCAGCGGCGTGGTGCGGGGCGGGTACGGCTCGAAAGCCTGGCGCGAGCGCTCGGTATCGACGAGCGGGCCCACTTCCTCCCCGTCGTCGGCAGCGATGCGCTGGTGACGCTGTACGGCGCCGCACGGGTGCTGCTGCATCCCTCCTTCGCCGAAGGCTTCGGCAATCCCGTCGCCGAGGCGATGGCGAGCGGCTGCCCGGTCGTCACCAGCATGACCTCGTCGATGCCGGAGGTCGCGGGGGGTGCGGCGCTGCTTGCCGATCCGCACGACATCGGGTCGATCGCCGACCGGCTGCTGGCGGTGGTGCGTTCGCCCGCTCGCGCCGAACGGATGCGGGCCGCCGGCCTGACGCGGGCGCGGGCGCTGCGCTGGCGTAATTTCGCCGCGGCCAATCTGACGCTCTACCGCCGATTGCTGGCAGACGCCCCGGTCCGGCGGTTTTGACCAAGGTTTTGCTGCCGCCGTTCCGTCAACCCAGCGACGCACCAGCGGGAACGAGCGACTTGCCCCAGATCATCCTTGTCTTTTCGAGTGCGGCGACCGCGGAATATCGCGTCGCCGGCATTCCCGCCGCGGCCCGCGCCGCGCAGGCGATCGCCGGGATCGCGGAGCAGGACGGCATCCGCCGGTGTTCGATCGTCGTCGACGAACCATGGGTCCCCGGCGACGCGCTGCTGGCGGAATGCCGGCGTCTGGCGCCGGATCTCCGGCTCGGTTTCGCGATCGTACCTTCGGACGACGAGAGGCTGACCGTACGCGGCGAGACGTTCGTCGCGGCATTGGCGCAACGGCATAGCGGTCCCGGGCGCGAGAACGTGCTCCCGGCGCTGTTCGACGCCTGCGTCAAGGACCGGGTATCGCTGTCGTCCGCGCTCCTGCCGCAGGCGGCGGCCTTCAAGCTGCTCCGCCGCGCGAGCCGCGACGTGCTCGCCGCGACCGGCAAGGGCGGCGACGGCATCGTGTCCCGCTACATCAACCGCCCGATCTCGCGGGCGATCAGTCATCAGTTACTGCGCATCCCGGCCGTCACCCCGTTCCATGCCAGCCTCGGCACCGCTTTGCTGGGTCTGGCGATGGCGTTCGCCCTGTTCCTCGGCGACGGTACCGGGCTGATCCTGGGGGCCTTGCTGTTCCAGGCCGCCTCGATCTTCGACGGCGTCGACGGCGAGATCGCGCGCGCGACCTATCGCACGTCGGAACTCGGCGCGACGCTGGACAGCGTCATCGATGCCTTCACCAACCTGGCGTTCATCACCGGCGTGACCGTCAATGTCGCCATGGCCGGCGACGTGACGAGCGCGGTTGCGGGCGGCATCGCACTGGTCACGCTGGCCGCCGGCCTCCTGCTGATCGGCAGACATGCGAGCGCGATGGGCGAGGCGATGAACTTCGACGTCATCAAACGGCAGCTGCGCAACGGCCGACGCACGTCGCGGCTTACCGAGTTCTTCATTCATCTGACGATGCGGGATTTCTTCGCCGCGGCCTGTGCGCTGATGATCGTCGCGGGGTTCACCGACATCTTGCTCATCGCCTTCGCGGTGATCGCTCTGGGCTGGTTTTCGGTAACCGCGCTGGTCCTGTCGAGGCTGAGGCGGACGACGCGGGGCGGCATGACCATGATCGCGGCGGCACGACGCGCCGAGCCCTGCGCCCTCGCCCCGGCCAGCCTCGCTTTCCCGCAGAGCGGCACGGCCATCCGCAGGGACTGAGCCGCCGCTCGCCGTTCCTAGAAGTCGAGGATCCGGTCCGGGCGCAGCTTGCCGGTCAGCAGATCCTTCACCGCGCGCCAATTGCCCGCGACGCGGCCCTTGCGATCGACCCACGGCTCGGGGGTGAATGCCTTGACGTGGTTGCTGCCGACGTTGCGCATCATCAGCCACAAGGCGTCGCTTGGCGCCATGGTCCCCTTGCGGATGAGATAGAGCGGGTTGGCGACCTGCGAATAGCCGAGGCGCATGCCCGGGCTGCGACCGCCCTTGACCCCCTGGTGCACCCCGACGAAGCCGTGCGTGCGTTCCACGCGGCCGCGGCTGCGCAACCGCCGTGAGAAGTCGACGTCCTCCTGCCAGGCATAGAGCGGCAGCTTTTCGTCGAAGCGGACGTCGCCGATCGCCGCGCAGCGGAACGCCATGTTGCAGCCATAGGTGCCCATGGCCTTGATCAGCGAGGTATCGATCGGCGGATCCTCGGCATCATAGGCCTCGACCATCGTCGTCGCCGTCTCGTAGTCGACGCCGGCGCTATGGATGCCGTCGGCGAGCAGCTGCCCGCTGGTGCCGACCAGATCGGGATGCGCCGTGAACACCGCGGCGATCCCCTCGATGCAGCGCCGGCTCGGCACGTAATCGTCGTCGAAGAAGGCGACCACGTCGGGCGCGCTGGTCAGCGCATCGAGCCCCGAGTTGCGCTGGTGGCACGAGCCCTTCGGTCCGCGCAGCACCTTGACCGACGGATCGGCGAAGCCCGCCGGAATGTCGGCGTCCGAGGCGATCGAGAAGATGATCTCGCTCGGCGTCAGCGTCTGGCGGCGGGCATGGTCGACCCAGCGGGCGAGCTCGACCGGGCGGCCGACGCTGGCGATGACGATGGCGACCTTCATCGGGCGTTCCTTGACTGGCCAAACAGGGTGTGCGGGCTCATGCGCGCTGCCCCGGCAGGCAGCGGCGCAGCGCGTCGACCAGCAGGTCGCCGGCGCGTGCCCAGGTGAAGGTGGCGGCCTGCGCCGCGCCGGCCTCGCTCATCCGCGCGCGCAATGCGGGATCGTCGCGCAGGCTGCGGATCTGCGTCCGCCATGCCTCGGGCTGGTCGGGGTCGGCGTAGAGCGCCCCCTCCCCGCAGGCTTCGGGCAGCGCGCCGCACGGTGCGACGACCGCCGGGGTGCCGAGGATCATCGCCTCGAGCGGCGGCAGGCCGAAGCCCTCGGTCGTCGAGGGCATCGCGAAACACAAAGCGGTCTCGAGCAGGCCGCGCAGCTCGCCGTCGTCGATCATGCCGGTGAACAGCACGTCGTCGGGCAGGAAGGGATAGGCCGTGCGTATCTCGTCGGCGCTCGCCTTGCCGAGCAGCACCAGCCGGACGTCGCCCATCGCGTCGTCGGCGAAGGCGCGCAGCAGCACCGCGATGTTCTTGTGCGGCTGCGTCGTCGCCAGTGCGACGACATAGCGGCGCTCGGTAAGCGCGAGGCGGCGGACGGCGCCGGCATCGCTGGCGAAGCCGAGGATATGGTCGACGCCGTTGGGGATCACCGTGATCGTCTCGGCGCGCGCGACCTTGTGATCGACGAGCTGCTGCTTGGAGAAATGCGAGACGGTCAGGATCTGCAGGTTGCGGCGGCCAAGCCGCGGCAGCAGGAAGCGATACCAGCGCACGAAGGCGGACGAATAGGATTGCGGCGCGGTATAGACCTGCGCGTCGTGGATCATCGTGATACCGCGCGCCGCGGCGAGCGGCCCGACGTTGGAGAGCGACAGGATGACGTCGCCCCTCCCCTGCCGCGGCAGCGTGAACTGTTCCCAGATCTGGCCGCCGCGACGACCGGCCTGATGCACCGGCAGGCCCGCGATCGTCGCCGCGACATCGCCGCGCGGCGCCTCGACCTGCACCCCGGCGGGGAACAGACGCAGCAGCTCGTCGCGGCGCGCGCCCAATTGGTGGAGCAAGGCGGTGGCAACGCGCTGGACGCCGGTCGGCCGGGCATAGAGGAACCGCCCGTTGACGAGCAGCCGCCCCGCCCCCGCGGGTCCGCCGGTCATGTCCTTGCGCAATCCGTTCCCCCTTTTCGCGTCCGTCGCGGCTCTAGCGGCTGCCCTTGGCCGCCAGCACCGCAGGCACCGTCATCATCATGATCTTGATATTGAGCCCGAGCGAACGATGCTTCGAATAAGCGACGTCGAGCGCGACGCGGCGCCGGTAGGTCGTGTCGCTGCGCCCGCTGACCTGCCACAGGCCGGTGATGCCCGGCCGCACCCGGCAATAATCCTGGAAGCGGCGGCCGTAGCGGACCACTTCGGCGTTCACGATCGGCCGCGGTCCGACGATGCTCATCGTGCCGTTGATCAGGTTGAAGAACTGCGGCAGCTCGTCGAGGCTGCTCTTGCGCAGGAAGCGGCCGAGCGGGGTGATGCGCGGGTCGTTGCGCAACTTGTGGTCGCGCGCCCATTCGGCGCGCGCGGCGGGATCGTTGGCGAGCAATTGCTCGAGCCGGTCGGTCGCGTCGACCACCATGGTGCGGAACTTGAGGCAGCGGAATTCGCGCCCGTTCCGCCCGATCCGCGGCTGCGCGAAGATCAGCGGTCCGGGATCGCTAGCATAGATCGCGATCGCCAGACCGATCAGCAAAGGAGCAAAGACGATGATGGCGATGATGCCAACGACAAGATCGAGCATGCGCAGGATCATCTCGTTAACATGATTTTCGGATGGGCGATCGGACACGCGCGGTTCACCGCCCCTTTCCTGGGTTAGATACATAACGACAACCCCTTCACCAGCCCAATCGCACCGCGCCCGTTGCGGTAAGGTTAATACCGCCGAAATAATTCGCGCGCCACTCGGCATCATGGCCGGTTTTGCCGCCGCTACATCATACCATCCTGATAACGGTAGATAATTCCATCACAAGTGTGCCCAGATCGGCACAGATGGCCGATGCGGCCTGTCTCACGTCGGGAAATGCGCGGTCCCGTGCCCGATCATGCGACCGCCGCTTGCCGACGCCCAACAGGCGATCGCGTCTCACCGACAAGTGATTGGGAAATCTCGACATGGCGGCGTGCGAAGGCGTAGGAGCTGAGCCCGTCCGGCCCCATCCGGTGCTGCGCGGCGACCGCCTGGGCGTAGCGCTTCTCGGGGTCCGACAAGAGCCCGTCGATCGCCCGCTCGAGCCCGTCGACATCGCCACTGGCATAATAAGTTACCGCATCTGCATCGAAATAATCGCGCAGCCCGCCGACGTCGCTGGCGATCGCAGCGACGCCGTTGAGCGCCGCCTCCTGCAGGACGGTGATCCCTGAGGCATGGGCGTTGGGCGACAGCGGCACGATCGCGATCGTCGCCTGACGATACAGCGCCTTGAGGTCGTCGTTATTGTCGACCCCGGCGATCTCGACATTGGCGATCCCCTCGGCGAGCGCCGCGGGACATTTGGTCGAGACGATGCGCAGCCGCCAGTCGGGATGGCGCGCCACCGCCTGGATCAGCGTCGGCCAGTCGCGATGCACGTCGTTGCCGACCGCGATGATCCGCTGCGGATCGCCCGCCTGACCGCGCACGGGCGGCGTCTGCTCGCTCGCGTTGATCCCGAACAGCACCAATTCGCTCGGCCGGTCGGCGAGGCGCTGGCGCGCCATCTCGAGATTTTCCTGCGAATGGAAGGTAAGCATGTCGGCACTGCGCATCAGCCGTCGGTAATAGGCACGGCGCAGACCCGACAACCGGTCCCAGCCATCCATCAGCCAGACGCTCTGCGCGAGCAGCTTGGGCCGCTCGGCCGGCGTGAGCCGCTGCAGCGCGAACACCTGGCTGACCGCGAGATGCTGCGATTCGGTGTGCGTCCAGACGACATCGGCCGCGCGCATCGCCCGGCGGTTGCGCCAGGCGTGCAGGACATCGAAGCCGAGCACGGCGCGCAGCCCGAGCCGCACCAACCGGCCCAACCGGCCTTCGGGATGATCGACCGACTTGGTCATCGCCTCGACCATCGGCATGGCATGGCGATAGCCATAAGGGTCGCGTTCGTTGACGCCGATCAGCTCACCGCTGTCGAACCTGCGACCCCACCGATCCTCGCCGAAGCCATAGGCCAGGTGGACATGAACCTTCATGATCATCGTCCTATCTCAATCTCTTGGCAGCGAACTTACCATCGCGACATTGCAAATCACTGACGGGGCTCACGGGCGGGGGCGTTTGACATAGGCGCGCACGTAATCGACCGTCATCGCGCGATCGTCGGGCATCTTGTCGATCGGCCAGCCGCCACCCGCGCCCAGGTTGAGGAGCAGCATCTTGGGCTTCAGATACTCGGGGGCCGACGCGAAGCAGGCGACCGAGCGGCCGTCGAGGAAGACGTTGATCGCATCCTTCTCGACGCTGACGCCATAGCGATGCATCCCCGTGGTCAGCGAATCCGGCGGCACCCGCACCACCTTGGGGCCTTGGTCGCGGCTCTTGCCGTCGGTCCACAGATGCGTGGTGGCGAGGAAGGTGGCGGGATCGCGGCCGTAATGTTCGAGCACGTCGATCTCCGGCGTCGTCTCGCCCTTCTTGCCGAGCGAGCCGAGCCAGAACGCCGGCCAGACGCCGTCGCCTTTGGGCAGGATCGCGCGCATCTCGAAATAACCGGTGTGCTGCAGGAAGCCGCGGCCCTGTGCGTCGCTCGACGACAACAGTCCCGAATGCCATTTGCCCTGCGCGTCGCGCTTCATGTGGATGGTCAGAAGACCGTCGCGGACCGAGAAGGGGAAGCCCGGCTGCGGATCGACGAAGGTCGAGGAGCCGAAATCGCCGTTCCACGGCGTATGCGCGGTCCAGCGCGTGCCCGGGCCGCGCGCGGAGACGTCGAGCGTGTCGAACGGTTCGTCGAAGGTCTGGCGATACTGGCGCAGATCGATCGTCGCGGCGCATCGGGGCAGCGGCGTACAGGCGGCGGTGGTGGCCAGCGTCAGCGCCGCGCAGCCGGTCATGCCGGCCGAAAGCAAACGGCTGCGCTCGGCGTGCGTACGGACCGAACGCGTGCGGTCGATGTGGGTCCTGGGCAGGAATGGGATCATGGCCACCTTTGCCTTCCATCGTTGGGGAGCAGCGTGCCGGCCCTTTGCGGGCCATCGCCGGGTTTCTTGCCCGGCTGGCAACCTCGATACGCCGCATCGTCGTCGCGGTCGGCGCCATCGTCCGGTGCGCCGCGCGTCTACGCACCACCGCGCCAGTCGATCCGACGGTTAACGCAACGGTCAGACTTTCTTTAAGCCAGTCCGCGGTCCGGCGCTACCCATCGCGCCCCACGTCCGATTTTGGCACAGGAGAATTGACCTATCCGCTATCTCCCGCCGGCCGCGGAAAATAATACGCCGATATGAAGGCTCGATGAGCCACGTCGTTCCCTTCCCTCCCTTACCGCGGGTCGCGACATCCGTTATGCCGGCTGCACTGAGGGAGGAGGCTAGCGTCTTGAGTGACTGCGAAAAATGTCACCAGCGGCGCGGCACGGACATCGGTTCCACGAACGTATTGACGGCGGTCGGTCGTCCGTCACACAGAGTGGCCGCAAAGGAATTTACGTGACTGTCAATTCTTCCCCGCCGCGATCGTGCATTTGCTACATAGCGAACCAGGGGTATCTGTTCCAATCGCTGGTCAGCGCAATACAGGCGCGGCAGTTTTCGCCGGCGCATTGGGATGTCATCGTCTACGATCTGACCCGCGAACCGGGCGAGGAAAGCCGCCGCATCGCGCATGTCTGCGCGGCCAAGGGGATTGCGTATCGCTGGGAGGACCCGGCCTTCCTCGGCGATCTGCACATCATGAACGCACGCCTGTTCCTCGATCAGCTGCTGCCGGCCGACTATGCGGAAATCCTCTATCTCGACGGCGATACGCAGGTCGTCGGCGACCTGACCCCGCTGCTCGACTTCCAGCCGCAGGACGGCGGGTTGTGCGCGGTGCGCGACCCGATGATCTATCTCAGTGGCATCGCCCGGCTGCGCGGCGATTTCGAGGATGAGATCACCGCATTCGGCGAGAATTACGTCAACAGCGGCGTGTTCCGGGTCAACCGGGCGAGCTGGGCGGCGATCTCGCGCGAGGCGCTGGCGCAAATCGGTGCGGCGTCCAGCGCGCTGCACTTCGAGGATCAGACGATCATCAACCGGGTCACCGACGGGCGCCGTGATTACGCCTCGATCCGGTGGAACTTCCCGGGGTTCGTGCTTGGTTACGGCATCGACACCATCGCCCCCCCGGCGATCGTCCATTTCATGTCCAATCCACGCCCGTGGCAGGGTGCTTATGCGCCGTGGGGACGGTCGTGGCACAAGCCCTATCTCGCCATTGCCCGCGAGTTCCCCGAGATCAGGGAATATTGTGCGGCGCTAGATCTGCGCCGGCGCGCCGCCTACAAAGTCAAGCAGATCGCCAAATCCTATCTCGAACGGCGGCTGTGGAACGAGCCTGAGTTGCTGGATCATATCCGCCGGCTGGAATTGCAGGCCGCGGTCTGATCGCCGCACCGGCAAGACGATGCGGCCATGGCGAAGACGCGACTGTTCAGCAACCATATTACACAATTCGCCGTGCAGTGTGGCAATGCGGCCATCGTCCCGCCGGAATGCTTAAGTGGGACGGTCGGCATGCGTCAGGATGCTGGATTGATACGATGAAATGCGCTACCCGACGCCGATAAAGCGCCCGACCCCGGCGGAATTGCCGCGACGTACGCCCTGCGGAGACACGGGAGCATCATGCATTCCAGGACTGCCCATTGATGCTTGGCCCGGCAAATTCGAAAAATTTGGTCATCACGCGGGCGGGACCGAAAAGTCTGCACGAGCGCTGGCTCGCGCCTGCCTCCGCGCGCGACTTCGATCTGCTCGTCGCCTCCTTCGATCCCAACAGCCGCCCGCTTGACGCGGCGGGCACATTCCACCGCTTCATCCCCGGCACCAAGGTGCAGGGCTGGCGTGCGACGCTGTCAGACAATAGCGATTTCATCGCCCAATATGACTATGTCGCGCTGATCGACGACGACATCGACACCGATGCCGACAGTCTCAGCCGGCTGTTCGCGCTCGGCGCGGCGGAGGGGTTCACGATCTTCCAGCCGAGCCTGACCTGGGACAGCTATTTCACCTACGCCGGCACCGCGCGCAATCCGTCCTTCACCTTCCGCGAGGTGAATTACATCGAGATGATGGCGCCGTTTTTCGCGGCGCGTGCGCTGCGTGAGGTCGCGCCGCTGTTCGACTACGGCTGGGAAAGCGGCATCGACCTGGTCTGGGGCAGCGCGCTGCCGCCCGAGGACCGGCGCTTCGCGATCGTCGACGCCATCCCGATCCGCCACACCCGCCCGGTCGGCGCGCTGAAGGAGGCGAACGGCTTCATCAACCGCGGCTATGAATCGGATATCGACGCGGCGCTGGGTCATTTCACGATGCCCTGGCCGAGCTTGGTCGCTACCTCGGGCGTGACCGCTGCGGGACAAAGGGTCGGCCGCTGGGGGCTCGCCTGGCGCGTTTTGGCGCTGCTCACTTTGCCCTTCCGGACGCCGACGCCCAGGGCGTTCCGCCGCACCTTCGACCATATCCGCCATCAATGGATGCGTCGCCCCGCCTATGCCGAGGAGGTCCGCGGCCTGCTCGCGCACGATGCCGCCGGCCGGCTGCGCTGAGCCGGCATCCCGCCTGCGCCGGGTCGCGACCGATCCGGTACGAATGGGTGGATGACTGTATTTCCTCTGTCTTCATAACATTCTAGACCCCCGGGCGACGGTGGTCTCGACCGCCTCCACAGCAATCGATGGGACCAGTCATGACGATCAAGCGCGTACGCAAAGCGGTGTTTCCGGTAGCCGGGCTCGGCACGCGGTTCCTTCCCGCGACCAAGGCGATGCCCAAGGAGATGCTGACCGTCGTCGACAAGCCGCTGATCCAATATGCGGTCGAGGAAGCGCTCGAGGCGGGGATCGAGCAGATCATCTTCGTCACCGGCCGCGGCAAGGGCGCGCTCGAGGACCATTTCGACATTTCCTACGAGCTCGAGGACACGATGCGCGCGCGCGGCAAGTCGCTCAGCGTCATCGAGGGCATCCGCCAGAAGCCCGGCTCGCCGGTCTACGTCCGCCAGCAGGAACCGCTCGGCCTCGGCCATGCAGTATGGTGCGCGCGCGAGATCGTCGGCGACGAGCCGTTCGCGGTGCTGCTCCCCGACGAGCTGATGGTCGGCAAGCCCGGCTTCATCGCGCAGATGGTCGAGGCCTATAATCAGGTCGGCGGCAATATCGTCGGCGCGCTCGAGGTCGCCGACAGCGAGACTGACAAATACGGCATTATCTCGCCCGGCGCGATCGATGGCCGCCTCACCGAGGTGAAGGCGCTGGTCGAGAAGCCCAAGCAGGGCAGCGCGCCGTCCAACCTGATGATCCCCGGCCGCTACATCCTCCAGCCCGAGGTGATGCGCATCCTTGAGAGCCAGGAAAAGGGTGCAGGCGGCGAGATCCAGCTCACCGACGCGATGGCGCAGCTGATCGGCCAGCAGCCGTTCCACGGCTTCACCTTCGACGGCGAGCGCTACGATTGCGGCGACAAGGCGGGCTATATCCAGGCCAATCTCGCCCTCGCCCTCGCCCGCGCCGACATCGGCCCGAGCGTGCGCAGCTTCGCCGAGGGGCTGCTCGCCAAGTAAGATGATCGACAGGCCGACGTGTAGACATGTCGGCCTATCGATCATGTGTTTTTCGGCTCAGCCTCTGCGCCTGTCATCAGCGCGGCGTTCGCCAAACGGTAGCGGTGCGTACGCTTCCTCTTCGATCGCCGTCAGGATCGCGCGACCATAGGCTGTTTTGGCAAGCGCCCTGCCCTGTTCCGCGGCTGCCTCGGCCGTGATGAATCCTTGCAGGAAAGCGATCTCCTCCAAGCAGGCGATCTGGATACCTTGGCGATGCTGAATGGTGCGGACGAATTCGGCCGCCTCCAGCAGGCTGTCGTGGGTGCCGGTGTCGAGCCAGGCGAAGCCTCTGCCCATCGGTTCGACATGGAGCGTGCCAGCCTCCATATAGCGCCGCGCCAGATCGGTGATCTCCAACTCCCCGCGTGGCGAAGGGGTTAAGCCGACGGTATGATCGCAAACCTGGGCATCAAAGACGTAAAGCCCGGTGATCGCATGGTTGGAGCGCGGGCGTTCCGGCTTCTCCTCGATGGAAACAGCGCGACCGTCCGCGTCGAAGGCGATGACGCCGTAACGTTGGGGATCCTCCACTCGATACGAAAATATCGTGGCACCGCCCTTGCCTGCCTCCGCACGGGCGACCGCCCGCCGCAGCATTGGTCCCAAGCCATTGCCGAAGAAGATATTGTCGCCAAGAATTAGTGTGACCGGCTCGCTCGCAATCCACTCGCGGCCAATGGTAAACGCCTGGGGCAGGCCTTCGGGACGTTGCTGCTCGGCATAAGCAATCTGGAGGCCAAGCCGAGACCCATCATCGAACAATGTTCGATAATGCGATAGATATTCGGGACTCGAGATGATCAAAACCTCGCGGATGCCCGCGAGCATCAGCGCAGATAGCGGGTAATAGATCATTGGCTTATCGTAGACCGGCAGCAACTGCTTGTTGACGACCAACGTTGCAGGATGGAGCCGCGTGCCGGTGCCGCCGGCGAGAATGATGCCCTTCATGCCGAACGCTCCATTTGTCCATTCAGCCCGCGTCGCACGTCTGCCGCTTGCCTATCGACCAGTGGCTGCCACCAAGCTGCGTTGTCGAGATACCAGCGGATCGTCATTTCCAGGCCGCTTTCGAAACTCTCCTGTGGCACCCAGCCCAGTTCGGCACGGATGCGGGTAGCGTCGATCGCATAGCGCTGATCGTGACCCGGACGATCGGCAACGAAGCCGATCTGTTCGGCGTAGGAGCCTCCCTTCTCGCGCGGCCGCAGTCGATCAAGCGTCGCACAGAGTGTTTCGACCACGTCGATATTCCGTCGCTCGGCGCTGCCGCCGATATTGTAGCGGCGCCCCGGGACGCCACGTTCGAACACCGCTTGCAATGCGCGGACGTGATCCTCGACGAACAGCCAGTCGCGCACGTTTTCGCCGCGCCCGTAGACAGGCAAGGTCTCTCCCGCCATGGCCTTGACGATCATCAACGGGATCATCTTTTCGGGAAAATGATAGGGGCCGTAGTTGTTCGAGCAATTGGTGACGAGCACCGGCAGGTCATACGTATGGCCCCAGGCACTGACCAGATGATCGGATGCCGCCTTTGACGCCGAATAGGGCGAGCGCGGATCATAGGGCGTCTCTTCGGTGAATGCACCGGTAGGCCCCAACGAACCGAACACCTCGTCGGTCGAAATGTGATGGAAGCGGAAGGCCGCCCGATCGGTTTGTGAGAGGCCCTGCCAATAGGCACGCGCGGCGGTAAGCATCGTGAAGGTGCCGACGACGTTGGTCTGTACGAAGGCGCCAGGGCCATCGATCGATCGGTCGACATGGCTCTCGGCGGCCAGATGGGTGATCACGTCCGGGCGGAAGTCGTGGATCGCGGCGCCGACGGCCGCCGCATCGCACACGTCGGCATGGACGAAACGATAGCGGGGATCGTCGGCGATCGGCGCGAGGGCGGTCAGCGTACCGGCATAGGTCAACGCATCGAGGTTCAGCACCTCGTGCCCGGTGTTGCGGATCAGGTGGCGGACCAACGCCGAGCCGATGAAGCCGGCTCCCCCGGTGACGAGAATACGCATGGCTTGTGCCTAGCTGCAAAGGGTTAACAGGCACATCTAGGCTACGACATGTCGCCGTGTCGACATGTCGGATTGCATAGGGATCGACGATTAGGTTTGTCGATGTGCATTCCGCTCAAGTCGCACATGCTTGGATGTATGGCTGTCGACACGCCGACACGTCAACATTCCACCACGTTGACGGCGAGCCCGCCGAGGCTCGTCTCCTTGTATTTCGAGCGCATGTCCTCGCCGGTCTGGCGCATCGTCTCGATCACCGCGTCGAGGCTGACGACGTGGCTGCCGTCGCCGCGCAGCGCGAGATAGGCGGCGTTGATCGCCTTCACCGCACCCATCGTGTTGCGCTCGATGCACGGGATCTGCACCAGCCCGCCGATCGGGTCGCAGGTGAGGCCCAGATTGTGCTCCATGCCGATCTCCGCGGCATTCTCGATCTGGCGGTTGCTGCCGCCGAGCACCGCGGCGAGCGCCCCCGCCGCCATCGAACAGGCGACCCCCACCTCCCCCTGGCACCCCATCTCCGCGGCTGAGATCGACGCGCGTTTCTTGTAGAGCATGCCGATCGCCGCGGCGGTGAGCAGGAAACGGCGCGCGCCCTCGTCGTCGGCGCCCTCGATCAGCGTCTCGTAGAAGCGCAGCACCGCGGGCAGCACGCCGGCCGCGCCGTTGGTCGGCGCGGTGACCACCCGGCCACCGGCGGCATTCTCCTCGTTGACCGCGAGCGCCCACAGGCTGACCCACTCGAACACCTCGGCGGGATTGCGGCCGGGCGTGTCGCCGGTGAGGCCCTGCTGGATCGCGCGAGCGCGGCGCCGCACCTTGAGGCCGCCGGGCAATATGCCCTCCTGCGCGATGCCGCGGTCGATGCACGCGCTCATCGCGGCGCGGACCGCGTCGAGGAAGGCGTCGGTCTCCGCGGGGCTGCGCCACGCCTCCTCGTTGGCGCGGACCAGCTCGGCGATCGACAGGCCGGTGGCATCGCCGAGCACGAGCAGATCGGCGCCCGAGCCGAACGGGTGGCGCACCGCGACATTGCCCGCGGCGAGCCGTTCGCCTTTGCGCAGGATCGCGCCGCCCCCGATCGAGAAATAGGTCTCGGCATAGGTTGCGCCATCGGCATAGCGGGCGGTGAAGGTCATGCCGTTGGGATGTTCGGGCAGGAAGTCGCGCGGGTGGAAGACGACGTCGTCGGGCGCGAAGGCGATGACGTGGCGGCCGGCGAGCGTCAGCCGCCGCTCGACGCGGATATCGGCGAGGATCGCCGGCGCGGCATCGGGATCGAGCCGCTCGGGCTCCCAGCCGGCGAGGCCGAGGATCGTCGCGGTGTCGGTGGCATGGCCGCGCCCGGTGAGCGCGAGGCTGCCGTAGAGATCGCAGGTGACGCCGACCGGAGCCCCCTGCCCTATCCCCTGCCCCGCGCCCTGTCCGAGCGCGCGCTGCCCGAAGTCGAAGGCGGCGCGCATCGGGCCGACGGTATGCGAGCTCGACGGGCCGATGCCGATCGTGAACAATTCGGCGACGCTGATCGGGCGATCGAGGTTGCGGTCGAGCGGCGCGGTGACGGGATCGGTGTGCATGCGGTCCTTCCGCCGGTCGCTGCCGGCCTGCATGCCCCATCTGTCCCTTGCGCCTGAGATCATTATCCCGTCGGCGGGCACCGGCTGGCGCCACTCTCCAGATGTCGTCGTCGATCGGTCCTTCTGCCTGAGAGTTTCCGGGGCGGTTGCTCCTTCGGCGCCGGGGCCAGCCCGGTCTCTCCCTGATCGACGTCGCGGACGGTATCATCGCCCCGCCACCGGTCAAGGGCACCGCACGCGCCCGTTCCATCCTGTCGAGCTATCGACATGTCGACAGATCGACCTCGTGGCGTCTGGCACCGCAAAAGATTCGAAGGACTTGGCAGTACAAGGTCGAGGCATAGACATGTCGACAATCCGACGCGTCGTACGGCATACGTCGGGCGCGGCGCCCGCTCCTGCCGGAGCCCGCCATGGGTCGGCGAAACCCGCCGCTCGCGCGCCATTTCCTACTCGAAAGCACGAATGGGACGGCGTCCAAGCCCATTTTCCCTCGGGAATCCCGTGTGGGGTGCCAAAAGTTCGTGCTTTCGAGTAGGAAATGATCATGGCCCGTTCCCCTGCCCCGACCCGCCCGTCCGCCAGCGCCGGTACCGTGCCGCACCGCGACCTGTTCACGCTCGACAGCCCGCTGCACGGCGAGATCCGCGGCGAGCGGTCGCTGATGGCCTTTCCCTTCTTCGCGCTGTCCAAGAACGCCTGGATGAAGCCGCTGACCTACGACCACGCCACCGTGTCGATCGAGGTGCGACCCTCGGCAAGCGGCGTCGCGACGATCTACGACAAGGAGATCGTGCTCTATATCGCCAGCCTGATGGCAGCGAAGCTCGAGGCGGGCGAGCACGTCGAGCAGGACTTCATCTTCACCGCGCACGATTTGTTTTCGGTCACCGGCTCCAACCACAGCGCGCGCTCCTACGGCCGGCTGTCGGAGGCGCTGGAACGGCTACAGGGTACGCAGATCAAGACCAACATCGAAGCGGGCGGGGAGGGGGAGGAGGGCTTCTTCTCGTGGCTCTCCGAAGCAAAACTCCATTATTCCAAGACGAAGAGCGGTGAGCGGCGGCTGAAGGCGGTCAAGGTGCGGCTGTGCGACTGGCTGTTCCGCGCGATCCTGCTCGATCGCCACGTGCTCGATTATGCCGCCGCTTACTTCCAGCTCGGGCCGATCGAACGGCGCATCTACGAGGTGGCGCGCTCGACCTGCGAGGAGGGCGGGCTCGACCTCGATCTCGCCACCTTCCGCCTGCAGATCGGCTATCAGAACCCGCTGTCGAACTTCAAGGCGGCGCTCAAGCAGATCGTCGCGACCGACGGCATCCCCGATTACCATCTCGAGCTGGTCGAGAGCGAGGCGGCCGAGGAGGAAGGCGCCGCCCCGCGCCGCGGCCGCAAGGCGCCGCAGAACCGGGTGGTGATCACGCCGCGGCCGCAGCCGGGGCAGGCGGTGCTGAGCGAGCATCGCACCATCGTCGAATCGGCCGTGGCAGAGGGAACCAATCCGGTCGGGTGATTCGCCGACGGCTGCGAATTGTTACTCGAAAGCACGAATGAATGCGGTGCATTCCTACTCGAAAGCACGAATGGCGGCGCGCCATTGTTACTCGAAAGCACGAATAGAAACGTCTATTCTACTCGAAAGCACGAACTTTTTCGGGCTAAATACTCGAAAGCACGAATCGTAAGCGCTTCCGCTGTTGGATCATTGCTGCAACAAGAATGACACGCGGTCATGTCGACCGCGGCGATGTTCATGGAGTGGCCGTGACCACATAAAGGAAAGCCCGGCACGAAGGCCGGGCATCCCAAGGAAATATTCGAGAGACCGGCGTCGCCAAACGTCGATCGGTGACTTTTCAACAGCTCACGTCTCCCGAATAGCTCCGAACCCGTTCCGGTTCAAGGATGCGCGTTTCGCGCCACGGTCTTTTTTGTCCTCGGTCCCGGCCCCGCAAGGGGATGGAAGATGACGGCGTTTACCCTCGGGGAGGCGAGCGCCCGCGTGCTCGCGCGGGCGGGCGACGGGCTGCGCGATCGATCATGCGCCCCGGCACGTACCCGCACACCCCACCGCACCGGTGCGCCGGTGCTGCGCGACAGTATCGAGGCGGGGACGTTCGAGGAGCTGTTCTTCGCGACGCCCGCCCCCGGCGAGACCGACCGGCTGCTGCGCGCCTGTCGCCGCACGCTCGACGCCGGCCGCCGGCTGCGCCGCGAAGAACGCGCCGGTACCCGCACGCTGAGCGCCACCGAGCGCAGCATCGCCGGGCTGACAGCAGCAGCAGTGCGCGTGTTCGAGGAATTGTGCACGCTCGCCCGGCTCAACCAGGGCCGCGTCTATCCGAGCTACGACTGGCTCGCCGAGGCGACCGCGCTCGGCCGCGCGACCGTCGCCCGCGCGCTGCACGCGCTCGAACGCTGCGGCTTCCTCGTCCGCCAGCGCCGGTTCAAGCGGGTGGAAGGGGAGGGGCCGCGCTATCGCCAGACCTCCAACGCCTATCGCCCGCTGCTGCCGGCGCGGGTGCTCGCCTATCTGCCGCGCTGGATGCGTCCCGCACCGCTGCCGGTCGATCACGAGCAGCATCGCGCCGTCGAGGCGGAGGCACATGAGATGATGCTGGCCAGCCTGTCCTGCCGGGACCGTGCCACGGCCAGCGTCGGCGGCATGCTGGGCAAGGTGCTCGCGTCGCTCGGCGCGGCGATCGACCGGGACATGGCGTCAGCGTGCGAGTCTCAAAACCATCCGCAACCCCTCATGAATCCTATTTAAATGGGACCAGCAGGGTTGGCCTAGACGGCCAACAGAACCGTCTGACGACCACGAAGGACCAACAGGAAACCAAAACAACCCAAGAATAAGACGAAAAGACAGGAGTGCCGGCTACGCCGTCACATGCTCCCTAGAAAGAGCAAGCGGTTCAGGGCGGTGATCCTCACCTTTGGCAGCGTGCGTCAAGGTGTCGACGGATCGACGGCCGTATCGTGTTCGTCGATTCCGCTGATCGCCCGGTCGGGCAGGGGGCTCGACGCGTCTATATGTCTATACGTCGAGGACTTGCCACGTCGGCATGTAGACATGTAGGGAGGACGACATGGCGACCATCGCGATCATCAGTCAGAAGGGCGGCGCGGGCAAGACGACGCTCGCGCTCCACCTCGCCGCAGCCGCGCAGGATGCCGGCCGCGTCGCGCTCATCATCGATACCGACCCGCAGGCGACCGCCAGCCAATGGGCGGCCTGGCGTGGGGAGGCGCCGCCCGAGGTGATCGACAGCCCGCCGCCACGGCTCGCCGCCAAGGTCGAGGCAGCGCGCGGGCAGGGGGCCGAGCTGATCGTCATCGATACGCCGCCCCATGCCGACAGCGCTGCCCGCGCCGCGGTCGAGGTCGCCGATCTCGTGCTGATCCCATGCCGGCCGAGCGCCTTCGACCTGTCAGCGATCCAGACCACCGCCAAGCTGGTGCAGCTGCTGCGCAAGCCCGCCTATGTCGTCTTCACCGCCGGCGCCCCCAATGCGCCGCGCGTCTACCAGGAGGCGGGCGAACTGGTCGAAGGCTTCGGCACGCCGCCTTGCCCGGTGCAGATCCCCGACCGCGCCGCCTATCGCCACGCGAGCGGGGAGGGGCGCACCGTCATGGAATATGAGCCCGACGGCAAGGCCGCCGAGGATATTCGACAGCTCTACGCGTGGACATGTCGACAGGTCGGCGTGCCGGTTGCTAAGGCCAAGACCCGCAAGAAGGTATCTGCATGAGCCGCAAGCCGAGTTTCGCCAATCTGCGCACCGTCAGCGCGCCGCCCGCCACCGTCGCGGCGCCGGCACCGGTCGCCGCTCCGACGCCACCCGCCGGTGCGGCAGGGCAGGGGCCGGCAAGCCGCCAGGGCCGCAAGCAGATCGCCGGCTTCTTCAGCCCCGAGATGTCGTTCGCGATGCATACCCTAGCGCGGCGGCAGGGCCGCAGCCTGCAGGCGCTGATGGCCGAGGCGTTCAACGACGTGCTGCGCAAGCACGGCGAGAGCCCGATCGGGGATTGAGCCGGTGAGCGCATTACCTCTTCTGTAGAACAAAGAACGGACACGCTTCTGCATGCCTTGCCCGTTGCAGTCTGCAATATTGTTTGCGCGGGGCAGGGCGTCAGAAGCGCAGTCTGATGCTGGTGGTCAAACTTTCCTGATGAATTTCGCGGTTCAGTGTGCGAAACTACCAAACTGAACAGATCGAGTCCCGTCAGACGATAGGCGAGGCCCGCCACAGCGGTGCCGACCAGATCATCCCGCGCTCGGCCTAATGCAGTCGGGCCGGGCCCGCCACCAGTATAGCCAGTGACTGCATCGGTACGGCTGCCCTTTGATCTAGTAGCGTTGACTAAGCGAAAACCAGGCCGAGATCGGCAAAGCCTGCGACGTGGCGATCGCGCGCCAAGTTTTAGCACGAAGGCGCTGCGAAGCCGCCGGTCATCGTCAGCGCTTCGATCTTGGAAAACGAGTAGAACGCCACCTGTGCCGCGTCGCTGCCGCCCAAAATCGTGATCGTGTTGCGACCGGCGCCGCCATCACTGACCCAGCGAACCGGCGCCGCCATCACTGACCCGGCGAAACGGCGGACAATGGTCAGGCGATTGTCGCCCCTGCCAAACTGAACCTAGCCGGTGGTCAGCGTGCTGCCCGCCAAGGCGACGAGGTTGGCACTGCCGATCACCCAGTCGAAGCCGTAGGTCCCTACGAGCGCCATAGCCATAGCCATTAGTGGTCAGCGTCGTAGAGTCGGCCCGCGCCAAAATAGAGGTCGTTGCCGCTGCTGCCGACGCCCTCGATAAATACGTCATTGCCCCCATCGAGCTTTACCGGACCAAGGATCGTAGGGTCGTTAGCAACCGTCTCGCTGGCATTGCTGCCGGTCAGCGCAATCGGGCCGCTGGTGGCGAGCGTCTGGCCAGACGCGACGCTGAACATGCCGCCGTTGACGCCGACCGTGTCGAACTTGAAACTGCCGAGGAGGACGTTGCCTTTGAGGCCGCGGTTATGGATTCCTTCATTGTCGTCGCCAAGCGCGATCATGCCTGTGTTAACGATGCAATCACCGGCATTGCCGAGAGTCTGGATCGCGCGCACGAGATGAAGCGCGCAGAGATAGATGGTGAGAGTCAGGGGAGGACAGAGTGGTGCCTGCGCTGCAGCGGATCGTGACGGCATTGTCGAGATCCAACGCGGCACGGACAAGGATCGCGGTGGACAGCGTACCGTCGCCTCGATCAAGCCTTCGCTGGCGTTGGTGATCTCTGCGATATCGCGGGCGCGAGATCCGCGAAGGGCGGCTGGAGGTGGCGATGCCCGAATGGAGCGTCGCGCCGCTCGGTCTCCACCTCATCACCCCGCCGAGCCCGTTGCGCCCGCGCCGCGTCACGGTGCTGATCGATCATCTCGCCCGGGCGCTGGCGAAAGCGCCGTGGGCGGTGGCATCCTAGAGCCGGTGATAGGCGCGATACCAGTCGACGAAGCGCGGCACGCCGACGTCGATCGTCGTGGTCGGCCGATA
>NZ_JBWKVV010000007.1:0-165025 GCF_059421875.1 Sphingomonas sp. GW821-FHT02B09 | reverse complement strand
AAAGCTGCACGTCCGGTTCGGAGGGGGGGAGTGGGGTGTCCTCTCGTAGGCGCCACCCTCCCTACCCAACATTACGACACCGGCCGCTTTGTTCGCGCGATCGGCTTCTACCTGACCGACGAAGCGGCGATCGCGGCGGTCCGCCGCGCCAACCGTCTGCTTGAGCGCCTGCAGCGTCACCGGCGCAGCGTCGATTCTGTCCTCTACGAAGGCGGTCGCTACCGCGCCTTCTCCTTCACCGGCCTCCCGCCCGCGCACTTCCCGGTCGAGCGTCCCCGCTACCAGTGACCCCGCGCGAGGCGGTCCACCACGGTCGACCCCGACAGTTCGGAAGGGCTCTTTCTCCGCAAGGCGCTAGACCAGCTTGGTGGCGCTCGCGACCGCCTTGGCGGGGAACCAAGGCTGACCAGGTAGCCCAAGGCCGGCAAAGGGAAGGGGGAAGGGACAGGCAGATGCGGGGATAGCCCTCGCTCCCGACCGAAGGGACCTGCCATGCTTCCAGCATCGATTGCACCGAGCGCCGCGCCAAGCGCGGTTGCCACGGTTCAGGAGTTGTTCGCCGACAGGATCGGCGACGTGCTGCTCGAGCTTCTACAAACTGCCCGCGCGAACGGCGCATCTCGTGTCGACGTCGCCTTGATCGGTACGGCGGGCGACCAGCTGCTCCAGCTCAACGACGACGGCAAAGGGCTCGACGAGCCGGGCGCGATCTTTGCTCACCCGTTACCACGCTTCGGCATTTTCAGCCTCGCTGGCCGAGACGTGATTGTTAGGTCCTGGTCGCACGAGGCCCATCAGGGATGGAGCGCCCACATCACCGCCGGCGCGTGGACCGGCAGGCGCCCGATCGCGATCTCGCCTGATCCGATACGGCAAGGAACCTCCATCACCTTCCGCATGCCCGCCATCGCCGAAGCCGTGATGCGTGCCGCCTTGGCCGAGGCCGCAGCACTCGCCGGCGTGGTTGCCCACTTCAACCATCGAGGGATCTGACATGGACATGCCGCCCCCTCCCGTCGTCCTCGCCTACGGCATCGGCGTAGACAGCACGGCGCTACTGGTTGAGCTCGTCTCGCGTGGGCAGAAGCCCGACCTTGTGCTGAGCGCCGACACCGGCGTCGAGAAACCCGCGACATACGCCTATCTGGACGTGATCCGTCCCTGGATGGACGGGCATGGCATCCGGCATGAACTGGTTTCGTACACTCCCAAGCGGTTCAAGCACTGGCCACCCTATTACGGCCTCTTGGAGATGTGCCTCACCAATGCCACCCTGCCGAGCAAGAGCCTTGGCGGATCGAGCTGCAGCCTCAAATACAAGAAGGCGCCGCAGGACGCCTTTCTCGCCAACTGGCAACCGGCCATCGACGCCTGGGCCCGCGGGCAGCGCGTCACGCGCCTCATCGGCTATGACGCAGGCCCACGTGATACGCTCCGCGCGAACCACGCGCTGTCGATCGAGGATCCGCTATACGATTGCCAATCGCCGCTGCGCGAATGGGGCTGGGACCGCGATGACTGCGTTGGCCGCATCATTGCCGAAGGTCTGCCAGTACCCCCGAAATCGGCCTGCTGGCTGTGCATCGCCAACAAGCCTGAGGAAATCCGCGACCTTCCTCGCTGGTGCCTTCCGTTGATCGTCTTGGTAGAAGCGAGGGCGGCTCCAAGACTCCACACCGTCGAGGGTCTATGGCGTCGCTCGACCAAGGCTCGCCCAGGCCGAATGACCGATTTCATCCGGGCAGAAGGTCTCTTGCCTGCGCGCGAGATCGACAGAATTTGGCGAGACGCGCCGCTCGATCTGATCCGGTTCCAGGACGTGGCCGCCCTTGTACCCATCAGCGAGCGACCGACGATGCAGAATTGGCTCGAGCGCTTCAACGCAGGGTTGCTGACCCGACCGGCGGGCGAGATGCTCGCGGCCTGAGAGGCTTCAGTTGTGATCCGCGGCGGGCGGACCGACGATGATGGTCGTGGGCGAGGCGAGACCGATGATGGTCAGGCCAACCATCGTCAGGAAGATGCTGGTCGCCAGCGCGATCAGCGGACCAGCCGGAATGATACGGCGCCGGTAGAGAAGCGCCATGCCCTCGAACGAGCCCGCGCCGAGCAGTGCGATAACGATCGCGAAGATCTGCATGACGCTTGATTACCCGAAGGGAGAGACAATGGACATCGTCGTTCAGCCGTCGCGCACCGAGATCATCGGCGCACTTAACGATCGCTGCCGGCAGGGGTTAGACCGGCGGTCGCGCACCGTCATCACACGATCCTGCCTCGCAACGTTCGCGGAGGTCGGTCTTCCGGCGATCGCGGTGCAAATCGAGATCTTGGCGGCGTTGCGCACGCACACGTTTGATGCCCGCGACCGGGAGCGGAACCGCGGAGAGTTCGAGATTCGCGGCCACACGGTCTACTTCGCGATCGACTATTACGATCTCGCACTTGAATACGGCTCGGAAGACCCGGCCGATACGAGCGTCACCCGGCGGGTGCTTACGATCATGATGCGCGACGACCTCTGACTCGGACCAGCGGCGCGACCTCGATCAGGCCTTCAACGGCGCAAAAGCTGAGCATTGCGCTTTGGAGGACAGATTGACCTCACGGCGCGAGGCGCTTCACTCGATCTTGGCGGCAACCTCGGCGACGTCCTTGTTCGACATGCCCGCGTCCTCATCCCGCAGGTAACGAAGCAGATCGTCCACCTCGGCAGGGCCGAAGCTCATATCCAGTGCGTCCATCTTGATGGCCGTCGGCACCCGTTCGTCGTGTGGCATCGCCTCGACGAATGCCGCGCACTCGCTCAACGTCCCCTTCGAGAGGACGGTCGACGTTGCCTCGCCTTCGTCGTCGCTCGCATAGGCCGTTGCCGGCTCGCTCAATGGATAGGTAGTCATCGCTTGTCCCCTTTATCCTTTGGGGAACGTGCGTCCCCACCGATCGGGCTCACGCGGCTAGGGTGGCATACCACATCCCGAAGGCGTTGCTCGCAACATGGACGATGATCCCGGGCACGATCGAACGCGTGCGCAGCGCACAGATGCCAGTCCCGCAACCGAGGCAGAGCGAAGCAACCAGGTTAGCTGGCTCGAAATGCAGCGTCACAAAGAGGACGGCTGACACTAGCACCGCAGCGACGCGCCAGCCGCGAGCGACCAGCGTTCCCAGCAAGTAGCCTCGGTATAATAGCTCCTCGACGATAGGTGCGACGATCACTGTAGCAACCAGCAGGGCAAAACCTGCCGGGCCGGACAACGATGCGACCAGGGCGCGGCCGATCACCAGATTGCTGGCAGCGCCCGACTGCCAGACCGTCGCCCCTTGCAGCGCGAGAATGCCGAGAGGAATTTGCGCGACAGCAAGGCCCAAGACCATCGTGCTTGCAGTCCGGCGATCCCAGGCCGGACCAACCAGAAGTAACGTGCATGCGCGCCCTAGACGTCGAACGTCGAGCACCACCACCCCGATAATAAGCAGCGCCGCGAGCACGATCGTCGCCGCAGTGAGAGACGCCGAGGCCGGATCAAGGCCCCAAGCTGGCCCGACGATGTAGTGGATCAGGGTGAGCGCGACCTGATGCAGGATCAACAGCGCAGCTACGATCCAGAGCGGGGCAGCCCCTGAGCGGGCCGGATTCACGGCAAGCGACGGCGTAGCAGCCAGATCAGGCACGTTCACCTCACAGCATCAGGAGATCGTCGATGCCCGGCATTAAGGCGCAGGCCATGCAAGGCCGTCAACTCCGATTACTGCGCACCATCAGGTCGTTACCACTTCTCAATCGGGTCCACCTTGATGCCGAGTGGAAGGCGGATAAGGCGGGTTGGCGTGCATATGTGTTCGGACACACCGCGAGCGGCTTTCGCGCTGGCAGTCGCTTAGATCGGGCGTGGCACCGCGGCTACGAGGCCGCTGCACGAAGTGCCGACCCCGTTGCCTTGATGCTGTAGCAATCCGGAGATCACCGAGGCGCGACCGGCGCACGAAGAGGAGGGGGGCGAGAAGGACGGGTCATAGGGATCCGGGAGCTCGCCATGAACGCCTTGAGGCATGCAGCGGCAGACGGAACGATCGGCCAATGTAAACAAGGCGTGGGACACATGATGCAGCGTCCCGACCCTGCGCTGCGGTCGAACCGACCACACGTCCGCAATCCGGTATTAGCGCTGCCCAGTGCGGCGCGCCTTCAGACGCTGTCGCCGGCCGCGCGTGCCGAACTCCGTCAGCTTCTGCTCGATCTGCGGGCCGATGCGCAGATCCGTGCCGAGGAGTGCTGGCGCCGACACAAGGCACCGATGGCTGCCTATTGGAAGGTCGTGTCGGTCTACGCCGGCCACATCGCACGCGTGCTGCGATGAGGTACGATCCTCGCATCGCGACCGTCTTCCGTGAGGAGTTCGAGGATTTGATCGCGGCTGTGCGTCTGGCTGACGCACTGCCGAGGCCGAAGACGGATGATGATCGCTGGCGTGCCGACTATGCCGAGGCGCAGCGTCGACGGCGCGTCATCGGTTATCAACAGGATCTCTTCTCCTCGACGACGATGACGCACTATCGTCGCCACGCCGCAGCTCCTGAATGGGCCCGAGCGCCTATCGAGACAGTCGAGCAGAAGCTGGAGCGCATCAAAGGCGATCATTTTGCCACCTACGGCCCGCCCCGGTCAGATCGCCCGTCCATCCTCTCTCCCGAGCAGAAAGCTGCGATTGTCCGCAAGGCCGGGAACTGGCTCAGCTTGCGCCGGCGCGTGAGGCTGGTCGACGCGCCGGGCTCCGTCGATCCTGCCTTTGGTATTCAGCGTTACCTTGGCCGCGAGGGCGTTGTGTGGCGTCTCTGCGGTGCGCCTTTCGACGACCACTGCTACGTCTTCTTCGATGCCGTGGGTGCGGAGCGCACCGCCAAAATCGAACTGACCGAGCTGCGCGACCTGGAGCCGGTCGAATGAGCTGGCGCGAACCCGACCTCTTCTACGGGGACAAGCAACCACCGCGCACTATGCCGCCGATGAAAGCCTACCGGCCGGCAATGCGGAAGGCTTCCAAGGCCTTCGCGTGGGAGAGCATGGGCGCATGGGTGCGTCTCATGCACCGGCTGTTCGCCCTCGAGGAGCCGAGCAGCGAGCATTATCGACGCACGCGCGAAACGGCACGCGCGCTTAGCGTGGAGCGCATCCGCGAATGCCGCCACGACGATGACCTCGCCCGCTGTGAGGCGATGCTGGTCGAGGCCGCAGCCGGGTGGAGACCGTCCGAAAACTGCTGGGTGAGCAGGTCCCGGCGTGTAACCTGCCGGAAAGATGGTGGGACGCGAAAATTCATGCTTTTGCTCGCTCGTCAGGCTGCAATGGACCGTCCTGCCGTTCCTATTGGACGCCATACCGACGCAACTGGCGGTGTAGATCAGGCCTGTACCGCCTTGGATCAGCCCCGGCACCCCGATGATGGTGATGGCCCGCCTTAGATTGTAGGCGAGTGCCGTCAGGCTGAACTCGGCGCGGACCTTCTCCAGCCCGCGCATCAGGAACGCGCCCTGGTTCATGGACTGCTTGATCGTGCCGAACGGGTGCTCGACCGTCGATTTGCGGAGGACGAGGATGTCGGGCCGCATGGCGAGGCGCTCGGCCATTCGCTCGATGATCTCTTCCTTCTCCCAGCGGTTGATACGCCGCCAGCGCCCCTTGGTGCACCGCGCCTTCATTTGGCAGCCGGCACATGCGGCAGGGCTGGAATACTGGATCGACACATGCCCGCGCGTCACCGAGTTGTAGCGGGTGGCGAGTACCTGCCCGGCGGGGCAGTGATAGGCGTCGGTTGCCGGATCGTAGCGGAACCGCTCCTTGGGAAAGAGGCCGTTGCCAACGGCAGTGCCGCGATGCGGGCGGGGGATGTACGGCGTGATGCCCGCCGCCTCGCACGCCTCAATGTCCTCGCCCTTGTGGTAGCCCATGTCGGCGACCGCCTCGATCCGCTCGACCCCGAGCAACTCCTTTGCCGCACCGGCGGTGGGTGCCAGCAAGCCCATGTCGTTGCAGGCGTTGGTGACGTGCTGTTCGACGATCAGCTTGTGCTTTGCATCGACCGCCACCTGCGCGTTGTAGCCAACCGTCACCTTTGAATGCGCGACCATCAGGCGCGCATCGGGATCGGTAAGCGAGATCTGCCCCTCGCCGCTCTCCTCCAACTGGCCGAGCAGCGCCGCGCTCGCCTGACGCTGCTCGCGCAGTTTGGCGATCTTGGTTACCAGCGCCTCGGCGCGGCCGGTACCGGCCCCATCTTCGCCGCGGTCGATCTCGTCCAGTTCGGTGAGGTAGCGATCCAGGCGCGCGTCCGCTGCGGCGAGATACGTCGCCAACCGCTCGCGGCTGAAGTTGCGCGACCGGCTGTTCACCGCCTTCAGTCGCGTCCCGTCGACCGCCAGCAACTCGCGGCCGAACAGGTCGAGCTTGCGGCACAGCACCACGAACTGGCGAAACACTGCTTTGAACGCTGCACGGTTGTCGCGCCGGAAATCGGCGATGGTCCTGAAGTCCGGCCGGACCCCGCGCAGCAGCCAGATCAGCTCGAGATTGCGGCCCGCTTCCGCCGACAGGCGCCGGCTCGAGCGCACCCGATTGAGATAGCCGTACAGGTACAGCTTGAGCATGTCGGCCGGATCGTAACCCGGCCGCCCCGTCGCCTTCGGTTGCGCCCGCAGGAAACCGGCCCCGCCCAGATCGAGGTCATCGACGAAAGCATCGATGAACCGCACCGGATTGTCCGCCGCTACATAGTCCTCGACCGATGCCGGCAGCAGCAGCGCCTGGTCGCGCGCATGACCTTCGATGTACGCCATGCCCGCAGGCTACACCGCCGCGGCATCGCACGGTATCCAGTACGCGGTTTTCGGACAGTCTCGGTGGCTCTACGGTCTCGATCGCGCCTTCAGCCGGGCGGAACGCGGCACGCTGCTGGTCGAGGTGCGAAACCGGCGTCAGCTGATCGCTCTCGGCCGAACCGAGGCAAAGCCGAAGGGGCCGCGCCTCGATGAAACGCGCCTGCCGTTTTCCGCTCTTATCAGGCTGATCCAGACCCATCAGGACCCATTGATCGTTTGAACGACTGCGCCTTGAGCGAGCCCGACGTGAAGCCATCGGAGAAACCCCGTGATCGACCTGTCCTATCGACCCCGCCTGAGCGACCTGCGGCCTATTACGTCGACGGACAAAGACTTGCTTGCGCCAGAGGCAACCCCGGTCCGCATATCGTCAGCCTCCTCCTTTGCAGGACGACAGGGCTACAAAGCCGAGCATCTCGGCGAGTTTGTTGTGCCGCTGCCCGGGACCTCTGCGATTACAGCCGACGTCCTGCCTGTCGCCGACCGCAATGATGGACGGCTCGACTATGAGCATTTCACGGTCGTCATGTCGAAGAGCCGGCGCCTGTCGCTCTTCACCGGCGTCAACATCGACGGCAGCGCCAGCGTCTCGGTTCCGCGCGGAGGCGACCCATGGGCCTTTGACGGACGTATCCCCGAAGAGGCCCAGGCCGGGGACGAGCTTTACGCCAACAACGACTTCGACCGCGGGCACCTGGTCCGCCGCGAAGATCCGAATTGGGGGCAGAGCGCCGATATCGCCAATCGCGACACCTTCCACTTCACCAACTGCGCGCCACAGCTCTCCGCCTTCAATCAGCGCACGTGGCTCAGCCTAGAGGACTATATCCTCGGCAACACACGAAGGGTCGGCGAGCTCGCAAGCGTGTTCACCGGCCCGGTCTTCAGGGCGGACGATCCGGTCTATCGCGGCATCGCGATCCCGCTCGCCTATTGGAAAGTCGTCGCTTTCATCCATGATGACGGGCGTCCGTCAGCATCGGCCTACCTTATCGATCACGATGTCGATCTGGATGAGCACACGCTGCTTTTCGGTGCGTTCAAGACCTATCAGCGCTCCGTCACTGCGATCGCAAAGCTGACTGCTCTCGACTTCGGAGACTTGGCCCGTTTCGACGGTTTCTCGAACGAGGAGGCGACAACTGGCACGAGCGTTCGACGGCTGATTGCGGGGCCGGAGGACATTCTGCTCTGAAAGCGAAATTAAACCTGTCCTACACAGAACAAACGTGGAACATGGGCCGTCGGATCAACATGGAGTCGGGAGACATGACCGACATGATTGACGGCCCGATGCTGGTGGGGATCGCCACGCTCATCACCAGTATCGTCAATGCCATCACCACCCTGCGGCCCCGCGATCGGCTGCCGGAGCGACCAAGGCCACCGCGCCTGCCTAGGCGCAGAAAGGGGAGGGAGGTGCGAAGTTCGAGGGCATGATGCCTGAAAGCTGAAGGAGACTGCCATGCGCCGCTGCGCCAGTGCCGTTCTACCGCTGATGATCGCTCCACTGCTTCTGGCTGGGTGCGCCACGAACGCAATCAGGCTGGAGGCTGCCGGGACGGTCCAAGCCCGAAGCCGCGAGGCGGTGACCGCGACCGCCAGCTACTTCGATGCCATAGAGCAACGTCGCCGTGAGGCAGCGGCCGCACTGGTCGCGAGCGATCCGAGCTGCCTGCCGGCGACGCCTTTACGAATCCAGGTGCCTATTACGCGATCGGCGCCGGCAGCGCCGTTGTGCCTCTCTGGCGAAGAACCATCGCCGGGCTACACCGCGTTCGAGATCGACATCGGCAGCAGCCCGCGCGCCGTGCTGGAGCCGCGCATCGCCCTGATCGCCGCGATCAGCGACTATGCCGATGCACTGGCTGCGATCCTCGATGCGCCCAAATCCGACGTCTCGGCTGAGATTACCGCCTTTGCCGACAAGGCAGATCGGCTTGCCCGGTTCACCAACTTCGTCGCCGGCACCGACCTGCCGAATGTGAATGCAGCCGTCGCCAGCGAGCAGGGACAAAGCCTTGTCGCGCTGATCGCCTTTGCCGACGAGCTCGCACGCGAAGCGCGGCAGACCCGCGATGTGCGGGCTCTCGTTGTCGAGCGTGGGGCCGTCGTCGACCGCGCACTCGCATTGCTCTCGGCGCAGGTCACGACTTGGGGCAGGGGAGCGGCGCGCAACGCCGACGACCTCTACGGCAATGCCCTGTTTCGGACGTACATCCGCAACCGCGCGAGCCTGTCCGCCGACCAGCGTGAGCAGCTCGCCGGCCGGGTGTTCACAGCGCGCGAGGCCGCGAAAGACGGACCGGCTCGCGCTGCGCAGGTCGCCGATGCCATCGACCTCGCCGCCAAGGCACAGGCCAGTCTTCGCGATGCGCTCGCCGGCCGGCTCACACCGGCGCAGCGCCGCGCCGCAGCGCGCCTCAACATTGACCGCATCACGCGCGCGCTTGGCCTGATCGCCTCGCTAGCAAGCCCCGCCTGAGGAGGATTCCGATGACGACCTTCACCCAGGCCATTGGCGCAGCTGACGCCTTGATCGACCAGCTGCAGGCATTCACTGTCGATCCGCGCTACCTGCCGCGCTTCTTCGACACCTTCTTCGGGCTCCGCACGGCGCTTGGCAGCGCAAGCGATCAGTTCGCGGCTCAGCATAGCGGCGACGACGGCGATCGACCGGTGTTCGCCACAGTGCTCGACCGCTGCGAGCAGGCCAAGACGATTGGCAATGTCCTCACGCCAGACCAAGCCGCGGTGACGCGCTATGCCGAGGCCGTACAGCGTGCAATCACGGCGCTGGATGGGCAGGGCAGCATGACTTCGCTGCCCGCCTTGCGGGGTACGCTGCGGCTGCGGGGCGGATCCGCGCCATCGGCGAGGGGAGGGCGTCGCCCTGCACCCGCGCCGGCGCCCGAACCTTACTATGCGAGCCTTGTGAAGCTGTTCCCGGTCGAGGCGGTGACGCTCTACCCGCTCGCGATCGGCATCGCAGCTGGCGACGCCGTCGTCCGCCTGATCCTGATTGCCATCATCACCCTCTTCATCATCGTGCTGCGCTGGTTCGGAACGCAGGAGGAGAGAGGGGGAGATGCCGATGTGGTGGCGATCGCCGTCGCGGTGGTCTCGTTCGAACTCTACGCGGCCTCGCTTGGTGGCTTTGGCTACCTGCCAGGCGGCCCCGAGCAGACCAGCCAGGTCCTCGCCTTCATTACCATCATGTGGGTGGCACTCGTTCCCTTTGTCCTTCGCCGTGCCCGCAGCTGACCGAAACCCCTTGAGGAGAGACGAACATGTGCACCTCCACCCATCGTCATTCGCTTCACTGCATCCTGCCGCCTTACATCCTGTCGCAGATCGCCGCGAATGGCTCCCCTGAGCAGCGGGCGATGGCTGTTCACAGCCTGCTGGTTGATCCGACCATGCGGATCGTCCGCGCCAGCACTGCGGGGCCGGTTACCGGCGCGACCGCGCGGCGACGCGCCGCGGCGGGCAACATCCTGACGCCGAGCCCGCTGCGGACGATCCGCGACGCGGGCGGCGAACCCGAGGCACCAGGGGCGACCGTCGTGCGGCGCGAGGGCGACGCACCTACCGGCGACGTTGCGGTCAACGAGGCCTATGACGGGCTCGGCGCGACATTCGCCCTGTTCTGGGAGGCGTATCAGCGCAACTCGATCGACGATGCCGGCATGCCGCTCGATGCCACGGTTCATTACGACCAGGACTATGACAACGCCTTCTGGGACGGCACCCAGATGGTCTTCGGTGACGGCGATGGTGAGCTGTTCAACCGCTTCACCATCTCGCTCGACGTGATCGGTCATGAGCTGACCCACGGCGTCACCGAGAAGGAGGCGGGCCTCGCCTACTTCAACCAGTCTGGTGCCTTGAACGAGAGCATTTCGGACGTGTTCGGCAGCCTCGTGAAGCAGCGCCTCTTAGGCCAGACCGCCGACCAGGCCGACTGGCTGATCGGTGCCGAGCTGCTGACCGCCAAGGTGAATGGGGTTGCCTTGCGCTCGATGAAGGCGCCCGGCACTGCCTATGACGATCCCGTCCTTGGCAAGGATCCGCAGCCCGGCCACATGGACGATTTCGTCCGTACCAACCAAGACAATGGCGGCGTCCACATCAACTCCGGCATCCCCAACCGAGCCTTCTATCTGGCCGCGACCGCGATCGGCGGAAAGGCATGGGACCAGGCCGGGCAAATCTGGTACAATGCGCTGCTGGACCCCAATACGAGGGCCAACACGGACTTCGCCGGCTTCGCCCGCGTCACCATCGACGTCGCGGCGCGTTTGTACGGCTCGGGCAGTGCCGAGGCGACCGCCGTCACCGAGGCCTGGAGCGCAGTTGGAGTGATCTGATGCAGACGGGCAAGACCTGCGACGAGACGATGACGGGCGAGGCCCGCGTGCGGATCGAGGGCGGGCTTGCCCATTTTCCCGGACGGGCAAAGGAACAGACGGTCTCGTTTGACGATCTTGCCACCCCGGAGCGTCAGGAGATCGCCAGCCTTGCCGATCAGGCCGACTTCTTCAGCTGCACGCCTACGAACGACAGCCCGAGGCCGGATGCGCGGACCTATACCGTCGGGCTGACGATCGCCGGGCGAAGCCGAGAACTTCGCGTTGCCGAGCCGATCCGCGATCCTGCGCTTGCCAAACTTGTCTCGGCGGTACGTCGTCTGAGCAAGCAACATGCAGGCCCCAATCATGTTGCCGCCAGTTAGAAAAGACACATTCTCCGCCAGATAGAAATGACACTCGTGGTGGCAGCGGGGGCAGCGTGGAGCCCCCCAAGCAGCGCAGCGCTGCCCCCGCTGATGCGGTGACCTCTCGGTTCTTGCGACCTTGGACCCGCTGCGCCAGCAGCGGGCTTGGTGACGCCCGCCAACGCGAGCGACTTAAACAACTCGCTAAGCGTCGCCACAGCGAACGTTTGTCGTGCAAAGGCTCAGCCGCTTGCTAGTTGCCCTTGGGAGCCTTTGGCATCGGATCAATGTCGGATACGGTGATATTCGCCGTCGCCCTCGCGCTATCGATCGCGCGCTGGTGGCTCGCGTCCCTTTGCGCCTGAGTACGCTCGGCAAGCGCTCGAAGGTCAGATCGAGTCTGCTCGGCACCGTCCTTTTGACAACCAGCTAGACCTACCAGGAGGATCGACACGACTAGGATTATCTTCATTGCAGCGTTCCGTCCTCTGAATGGTAGAGGCGGTATCCTCGACCAAGCAGATGCTTGCAACCGGGTTGACACGCCTGATCAAGGCGGCCGTTCCGTGGAGCAGCAGCACCAGTCACCGCTGGAGCGCTCAGCGTATCTTCAGGTCTGCGGTGCCAGCAGCGAGCTTGGTTTTCTCGATCAGCTCGCGGATCGCGCCGCCAGGCTACGGCTGCCAAGCGCCTGCTGCGTCGTGAGTTCCTTAGGCTTCAACGTTTCGAGCAGAGCCTGGTCTGCCTTCATGTAAGTCAAGGCTGCCTTCAAAATACCCGCGACAAAGGTGTTTTTTTGTGAGCTCTCATATTCGATGCTGCCCGCTGCGACCTCAAGCTGGTTCAGGGGCTCGTCGTAGGTCGTGTTTGAAAGCTGGGAGAGCCCATCAATGACGTCCTGAGGTGCCCGTCTATTCAGGATTATATCGTTCAGCGCGACGTTCATCTCTTTACGGCTCATCCTCGAAAAGTCGTAATGCCCCTCAGGCAAGCCTTGCGACTGGCTCAGCAGACGACCACCCTCCGTCATGACGCTCACAAAATCTTCTTGGCTGTGATCTACGTTGTTGTAAGAGAGATAATAATCCCAGTCTGGCGTACCAGATGACGCCTTCGCGCTGGTGATTTTAGCTGCCTGTGTGGCAAGTGGCGAATTCAGCGTCGGTGCGGCAGGCATCATTTCAGTCGTCGCCGACGCAACAATCTGTGCTTGATTGCTGCGCATGTAGATAGCCTGAGAGGGTAAGCTGGTCGACTTGATCATAACCGGACATCCTGCAGCACGTGCCGTCCGGGTATAATCTTAATCTGGTTAACGAGCTCCTACCGTTCTGATGAATAGGCGTAATCGCTGAGGCCGCGCGCAACCAGCTCCTCGTTGGACAGGCGGGAGCCGCGCTTCAGGCGCCGTCATCTCGGTCTTCGCGCCCTCGGACCCGCTGCGCCAGCAGCGGGCTCGGTCCCGCCGCTTAGTTGGCGGATCGAGCCTGCATGCTACGATTGCTTAGCGCTTCCTGCGTCGTAAGCTCCTTCGGCTTCAGCGTTTCGAGCAGGGCCTTATCGGCCTGCATGTATGTTAAGGCCGCCCTCAAGATGCCGACTACGAAGGTATTTTTCTGTGAGCTTTCGTACTCGATGCTGCCGGACGCTTCATCCAGCATGTTGCGAGGGGTATCGTAGGTAGTTGCCAGTATTGCATTGAGGCCGTCGATAACTGACTGTGGTGCCCTATCATTTGCAATTATGTCATTTATGGCGACGTTGAGTTGCTTACCCGTCATCCTTGAGAAATCGTAGTGACCATCCGGCAAGCCTTGAGAGCGGCTTAGCATGCGCCCACCCTCTGTGGTGACACGCTTGAGGTCCTCCTGACTGTGATCAATATTGTTGTATGAAAGATAATAGTCCCAATCAGGCGTAATGGACGGAGCTTGCGTATCAGCGAGACTGGCGGGTTGTGCGGAAATCGAGGATGATTGCGTCGTTACGTTGGCGACCTTCCCGATCGTCTTTTCCGGATCGAGCTTCACCTGAGTAGTGCGCGTATACAAGGCCGGGGAGGGCAAGCTAATTGTGCTGATCATCACCGGGCATCCTGCAGCGCTTTCTGGCCGACATAGACTTGGTCTGGTTAACACGCCCCTACCTTTCTGATGAACAGGCATAATCGGCGAGGCCGCGAGCAACCAGCTCCTCGTTGGACAGGCGGGAGTCGCTCTTCAGCTTCGGTGTGCACAGCCGGCGCCGGTCGGCCTTGCCCGTGGCTGGGGCAGGGATTGCGAAGACCCCGACGGACCGAGAGCTGCGCGCCGGCTCGTTGTTGTTGCGTTTGGGATGATGCGGCGCGGCTGCTTGGATGGCATGTGCCATCGCCAGAGCGGCCCCCAGGTGCTTGTTATCGACGATGGCGGCCTGGTTCACCCGGCGCATCTTGTCGAACACGCGGTAGGGTAGCACGCGCTCACCGTGGCGGATCTCGATGCGACCGTCTGGGTACTCGCACACGTGAACGCGCTTGCGGGCCAGCGAGCGGGTGAGGGGCGTCGGCTCGAGGATGAACATGGCTTTGTTGAAGTGCAGCGCCAACGAGGCGGTGACGGTCCGCTCCTCGCGCTACACCATCTCGGCCTCGACGTTCTCATGCGCGGCGAGCGGGCGGTGGACGTCGCGTGGGTCCGCTGGCGCACACGCGAACCGGGCATTGTGCCGGGCGACGTAGGAGGGGAGGAAGGCGTTGGCCTCGTCGATGGAGGAGACGCCCGCCAGCCTCATCGCCTTGACCAGCCGGTCCTGCAGCGTGCCGTTGGCGCGCTCGACACGCCCCTTGGCTTGTGGCGAGTTGGCGCAGATGATCTCGACGCCGAGCTTGTCCAGCGCTCGGCCGAGATGCGTCATGCCGTCGCTGTCGGCGGTCGCGTTGTTGTTCCGGAAGACGCTGTGCTTGTCCGAATAGAAGGCCACCGGCTTGCCGTGGCGCTCGAGATAGCTGCGGGTTGCGCGCATGTAGGAGAAGGCGCTCTCGCTCTCGGCCATCTCCAGGTGCATAAGCTCGCTGGTGGCATCGTCGATATAGACCAGCAACGTGCAACGCGGACCGCGGCCCTCGAACCAGTCATGATCCGACCCGTCGATCTGCACCAGCTCACCGCGGCACTCGCGCCGGTAGCGCGACTGGTGAAGCCGGGCGCGCTTCGCAACCTTGGCCTTCCACACGCCGGCCGCCATGAGCATCTGCCGCAGCGTCTCGCGCGATAGCGTGATCCCATGCCGCTCGGCCAGGTACTCACACGCCAGCGTCGGCCCGAAGTCGGCATACCGCTCCCGCACGATGCCGACCACGCGGTCGCGGAATGCGTCATTGAACCGCCTGTTGCTCGCCCGCCCGCGCTTGCGAGACACAAGGCCGGCCGCGCCGTCGGCTCTGAGACGATCCAGCAGCCGGTAGATCTGCCGCGGGCAGAGGCTCAGCGATGCTGCCGCATCGCTGACGCGCAGCTCGCCACGTCCGACCCGCTGAAGAATGTCAAACCGCGTCAGTTCGCCCTGGCTCATCGCAACCACCGTCATCAGCGCGCGCCCTCAACCGTGCGGGCGACATGCCATCCGTCGGCCGCGTTGACGTCGGCTGTGACATCTCTAACTTGCAGCCAGGTGACATTTGTACGTTGCGTCTACATGCAGGCCCCAATCAGTAGTTCGATAATACTGTTTATGTTAAATCAGGTAGTTATCAGTATTTTCGACAGCGTGGTTATCTTGAAATTTGGGCCGAAGGCAACCGACTTTGCATGTCGGGCATTTTCGTGTGCCGCAATCCCGAGGACGCCCTGGTGCAATTTAAGATCGCGCTGCTGAAGCAGCAGCATGCCGAAATCCTGTCAGCCGTCGCCGAGCTCACAAAACTGTTTGCGGGATCCTTCGAGGAAGCTGGACCGCAACTCGGAACTGCACGAACAACGCTCGCCCGACTGATCGCAAAGCACCTCAAGACCGAAGAGGAAGAATTGCATTCGCCCTTGCGGGCACGCGGGCTCACGACACAGATCCCGGCTTTTGCCGATATCGCGGCGGAAACGCGTGATCTTCGCTTGGCATATTCCGCCCATATCGGGGACTGGCACGCGCGAACCGTTCCAGCCAATTGGTCAGGATATGCCGCTAGCGCACGCCGGCTTCACGCCGCACTCGAGCGGCTAACCAAGCGCGAGGAGGAAGAAATTTACCCAGCTGCACAACGACTCTTGTCGGAACCGCACCAAGGCTCTGCCGCGCTGAAACGATAACGGGGCCGAAACCGATAGCAGCGGTCCCGACCCCGTCGATCGAAGGATCCTCCGTCGAAACGGGGATAGACTGGTTAAACGCTCACGCATCGAATCCGGTCCGCTATCCCTGTTACACAGGTCAGCTTCAATTTTCCATGAACGGGTCAGTGCGCCCGTTCCCATCCGCCATGCGGCACTTCACCCAAAGGACTTTACCCGAAGGACACCCACCCCGAAGGGACATCAAAATGACCGTTATCGCACTTTCGCCACGCCGCGGTTCGCTCGCTTCACTCGAGAACGCCTACGCCGTCGCCATTCAGCTCCGGGAGAAAACCGGGATCGACCAATTCGTGGTCGGCACCGACAACCCCCTTCAGCCCTTCCGCGTCTCCCGGTGCCGGCCACAACACCCGGAGCATCTTCTGGCCATGGTCGCTTGACCAGGCCGTGATCGTCAGCCCTTGGCTGTCATGTTCGCCATGAGCTGTGCTGCGGTCAGGCTCTCGCACAAATCCGCATTGGTCGCGTAGACCACCGCCAGCTTCTCCTCGCGCACCACCGTGCACATCCTACCGCGGCGGTAAGTCAGGCTCTTCAACCAGCACAGATCCTCGTGCGCCTGTTCGAAGGGCGTATCGTAGAGCAGATACCAGAGCCGCATCTGGAACGGGTTCTGCGCGCTCAGGATCTCGGCGAGGTCCTGGGTGCCTTCGCCGTCGATCACGCCATTGCCGACATCGCGCGCCAGCGCTTCGAAGGCCTCCTGCATCTCGGTGATCGCCAGATAGGCTACGTCGAGACCGATGCCGATGGTGGCGCCTGCCAGCACCCGGCGATCGGCCGAGATCTCCGGATCGCCGTTCGCATTGACGCTGCTGTTGTTCAGCACGTCGTAGAGCGGAAGGTCGTAATCGTACCCCCGCATCATGTCCTGTACGTTCATCTTATCCTCCTTCGGGTGAGGTCGCAGGGTTGCCCAGCACGTCATGCAATGGGGATGATCGCCACCATGGTGAGCATTGACAATTCCGCTTCCTGGGGCAATGTCTGAACGTCACGACATTGAGGGTCAAGGCGCCATGCAAACTTTCTCCAGCCGCGATTTCCAACGCGCACCGGGCGTCATCAAACGCGCGGCCGTTGACGGTGCCGTCATCATCACCGAACGCGGCCGCCCCATCATCGCGGTCATGCCTTTCGCCGAATACGAGCGCCTGAAAGCACCTCCAGGCAAGATCCTCGACGCGCTCGATATGGATGAGGTTGGGGACATCGACGTCGATTTCAGCAGGCCTGCTACCTTTCCCCGTCCGGCCGTCTTCGACTGATGTACCTCCTCGACACCAACGTCCTGTCCGAACTGCGCAAGCGGCGCAGCGGCAAGATCGATACCGCCGTGGAGGCTTGGGCAAACAGCGTTGATCAAGCCGACCTGTACCTATCGGTCATCACGGTGATGGAGGTCGAGCTCGGCATCGCCCTGCTCGAACGACGCGATCCGCATCAGGCGAGCGTGCTACGGCTGTGGCTGCACGACAAGGTCATGCCTGCCTTTGCGGGCCGCATTCTGGCGATCGATGCCGTGATCGCGCTGCGCTGCGCGCGGCTCCATGTGCCGGATACCAAGAGCGAGCGTGACGCGTGGATCGCAGCGACCGGGCTGGTTCATGGCCTCGTGGTTGTCACCCGGAATGTGGCCGACTTTACCGGCGCCGGCACGACGCTGCTCGATCCGTGGGTCGGAAACGCCGAGGCAGGGGATCAATGATGGTAGAGCTTACGACCAACGAGGTGGCCTGGATCAAGGGAGCGTCCGACGCCCTGATCGCCATCCGATCCGCTACGCGTGACGAACTCGATGACGAGCAGCGTCACGATATTCGCTTTCTTGCAGATGCCTTCCACAACATCGGGATGGTCGACGGCCAGAGCCCAATGTTCGCTCACCTGCACACACCTGACATGTTGGCTCGCGCCTCGACCGTCACGACGCGACTTCGCGAGAGCAACCATCGCGGACGTCCATCCAAGCGGTCGATCCTTTCTCGGATTTTCGGACGGCCAGGCCGCTGAAATCACGCGCAAAGGCGAACCGTTCTCCTAAATTACGGGTTGAAGCGACATGACCACGTCCACCGTCCCCTATGCACTGGCAGTCGATGACGACCCCATCATCCTCATGGATATCAGCGGCATTCTCGAAGATGCCGGTTTTCGCACCCGCGAGGCAGATGATGGCGATGCTGCGATCGCTATGCTTCCGGATCATGCCGAGAGCATCACCCTCCTCTTTTCAGACGTTGAAATGCCCGGAGGCACTAACGGCTTTGCGCTCGCGCGCCACGTCGCAGAGCGCTGGCCGCATATCGAGATCGTCATCGCCAGTGGCCGTATCAAGCCCGAGGCGGGCGACATGCCGGAGAAGGCCACGTTCATCGGCAAGCCGTTCACGAAGGCGATGGTCCATGACCATCTGCGCGAAACCCTCCCCGACGGAAAAAAGCCCGAACCGCTAAAGGTCGCCGTCTAGCCTGCGGCTTAACGGCGATCGTCTCGTGATCGTTCACCCACGCTCAGTCGTCCTCATCGACCTTGGAAGGCGTGACGCCGCGCGCTGCCAGCGCCGCGTTGAGCTGCCGCTTGATGCTCATGCCGTCTAGGTGGCCATGGACGCCGTCATAGCCTTCAGCCGAGAGCTGGTTTCGAATATCGCTGATGGAGCGGCAGCTTCCGGCCTTTGCCAACTGAAAGGCCCGTTCAATCGTCGTCACGCGCGTGTCGGTCATAAACCTCTGTTGGATCAGCGTGCGGGCCGATCGCCGCATGCCGTTCCGATATCGTTGCGAAAAGCTGCGTTTCCAAGCATCTTAGCACTTGCAACATAATGTTCGCAGATGCAGCATGGCGACGCCTTTCAGGCATCCTCTCCTAAAACTTTTCGGGTCGGCTCACGCCGGCCCTTTTTTTGTTTGCTGACCCTCGCCGCTACCGCTGTCCCGCAGGTGGCGACGGCATCGCAGCATCCGCCGGCTCAACGAGCCGGAACGGCTGCCTCGCTCACGTTTCGGAGGCGGCTGATGATGAATTGGCGCTCCCGCTCAAGCTGATCCTCCATCATCGCCCAAATGACCCTCGCGGCTCCACAATAGCCGGACCAATCGGCCTCGATCGTGGTCGACGTCCACCTCTCGACATGCTCGAACGAGATCTCCCGCTTCGCCGCGATCACGCAGAGCAAGTCGAGCAGCTCCGCCCGTTCATCGACATCGCTGTCTTGAAGGAGTCGAGGCACCACGACGTCGGTGACGAATGCCGATCGTGCCTGACTGACCGCGCTCAAATCTTTGCGCGTTACGTCCAGCGCCGGGCTGTCTGGAGTGGACGCCCCACAATGGGCGCGGATGTTCGTCAGCCCATCCATGATCTGTCTGTGATACTCCTCCATTGTCTGGAGCATCGCCTGGTCATCCATCGCTGCGACCTTTTTTTCCCTGCCAACAAGCAAACGCTTGAGATTCTATTTCGTGCTCTTGATTTATGTCGAACTGATGCGTGAAATTGGGACGAGGCGATGTATCCGCTCGATCCCTGCTTCTTCCTTTTGGAGCACGGTAAATCCACCCCTGAAAAGTGATACCTCACATTGTGCGGGTCCAATCTTCTGCTCCGAGAGGAGGCCGTTCCGCATGCGCGGGAGATGGCGACCAGCACCGGGGAATGAAGCCCCGGCCAATTAGAACCACATAGGATGCATCGACGAGGCGCCGCGATCAGATCGCAATCGGATTTCGCCAACCAAACGCATCGGCTATCGGTCACTGCGGGAGGACCACAGATGGATCATCGGCGCGAACGCCCCGGCCGCGATTTCTTGAGCGAAGTGGAGCGCCTCGAGCGTCGCGCGCGCTGGGTCACCGACCGCTACACTTGGAAACGGGTCGCCGTCTTCGCAGGCCTCTTCATCTGGCTCAGCTGCGCCTCCGTCCTCGAAGGTGAGGTTACCGCGGCGGTCTATTTCGGTCTCTGGACCGCGGTCATGATCGGCTGCTGGACGGCGTCGGGCTGGCTGCTCGACCTTCCCAAGCTGCTGTTCCCTAACGTCACAGCGTTCCAGCACCTGCGTCGGCCGGCACCGCGTGTAGAGCTGCATCACGTTGGATGAGAAACTTGCCTCCCCCCTTCCCTGACAACGACGTGCTGCTGACCCTGCAACCGTCGGAGGCGGCGGAATACCTCCTGCGATACATGCACGAACTCCCCTTCACCGGCCGTCACGCAGGTGAATATCCTAGGCGGTTTCGACGAAGCCGCAGGGCCCCGCGTTGGCCAAGCCATTGCCGAGGCATGGGCGTGGGCAGAGGCGCAAGGGCTCCTTGTCCCGTCCGCTGGCAATCGCAGCGTCGGCGTGGTCGAGCTGTCTCGCCGCGCGGAGGCGCTTCTTCTCGATGACGGGTTCGCCAAGCATCGGCAAGCCGCCGGATTGCCTCGCGAGCTGCTTTACACCACGATCGCGGACAAGGCTTGGCACCACTTCATCGCCGGAAACTACGATGTGGCAGTCTTCGCGGCGTTCAAGGCGCTGGAGATCGCCGTCGCCGAGGTAAGCGGGTGTGAGGGCACCGGCACGCAGCTGATGCGCGCCGCTTTCCACAAGCAGAGCAGCCCGATCACGGATCCTGACATGCACGACGCCGAGAAGGATGCCGTCAGCCAGCTATTTGCCGGCGCGTTCGGCCTGTTCCGCAATCCGGTCGGTCACCGTGAGGTGAGCTACAATGGGCCAGCTGAGCCGGCGGAGCAGCTGATCGTTGCCAGTCACCTCATGCGGATCATCGATGCCGCCCGATCGCAGCGCGGCCGTCACAGCTAAGTTTGATCTCGAGGTCCGCTGCGGATGCGCGGCGCGACGAGCCTCACTTCGGGGTTTTGTAGCCCCACTGCTCATTCGGATCGGACTTCTTGTAGCTCCCTCGCCGGGGGTTCGGCACAGCTTTACCCTCCGATCGACTGGTGACGACGGTATCCGGCTGAGCGCTTGCCGTCCCGGCGGGCATCGCGGTTGGTTCACGACCGCATGCAGCGAGCGTCAGTGCCATGAGAACAGACGCAGCGATCGCGGGATAGCTCATGGTGGTTCGTGACATTCGCGATCCTTTGGCTTGCTGGTCAGCTGGATCGTAGGCCGCACATCATCTCCGGTGAAGCAGCCTATTGGTCGATGCAGGAAGGAAGGCAGGAAGGTATGGGACATCCCGCCCAAGAGGGCGGGACCGTTCAATAGTCGCCAAGAGGCTCCCCGAGCCCCGCGAAGAGCGGGTCTCGGCCCTATCGGGTACAATCACTTGTCGGGCTCCCGGGACGCGCTGAGAGCAGCTCCTGCGCCATTTTCGCGGACGATGTGGGGCGAGGTGGCGCGCCTCCCCTCGTGTCACGCCCAGGAGCTCGCTCACCGCCGGCAGCCTGCGGCTGTAGAATCATGCGCTTGCGCGCATGATGATTGTTTGTTGGGCCAATGATCTCATCACACCCTTCGCCGTCTCTCAGTGTCTCTGCGTGCCAGACCCGTCCGACGGGGTCGGCGTCAAAGGAGAATTGCCAGCAGAGCTGGCAATGCTTTTGTTTGTTTGAAGACGCCTCAACAAGAATACCGGGCCTAAAGGCCCTACGGTTTCCACCGCTAAAGCGGCGGAGCCTCCGTCATTCGTGTTGACCCCGCCGGCCGTGCCTGCCTCTTGAGCCCCTGCGAGGACGGCTCCGGGTGCGATGAGATCACAGGCCGGGGCTACGCCCCCCAAACATCGTACCTGTTCATCTGAATTGCTCGCTACCGCGATCAATGCGTCTTTGATTTGATTATTTACGCTCCCTAGTCGGGAGCTATTTTTGCTCGGACTCACCGTGTACGATGACTTGGCTGTCAAGAAATCAATGCGCTTCAATACTTAGAGGGGAGGGGGTAAAAGAGAGATGCCGGAAGGGGAAAGGCCCCAAGCACCGGCAAATAGGGGGACAGGCCCCCGCCTAGATGGAGTAAGTATTATGAACATCGGTCAGTTCAAGTCGGTCAGCGGTCAGCTTGTCGGTTCGATCGCCACTGCCACCATCGACCTCGCTCGCCTTGGCCTCCGCCCGGTCGACAGCACCAACGAGCGCGCGCCCGCCTTCGAGATCGTCGCGCTCAACGTCGCCCGCCGCTGGGTGCAGATCGGCGCGCTTTGGGAGTTGACCAGCAATTCCACCGGCGAGGTTTTCTATCAGGGCAAGCTGGACGACCCCAGCCTCCCCGAGCCGCTGCAGATCACGCTGTTCGGCAACAACGACGAGGGTTTCCGCGTCGTGTGGAACCGCCCGCAGCCCCGCCGCGAGAATATGGACGGCACCCGCCGGACCCGCCGCAAGGCGACCGCCGACGACGGGTTCGGCAGCGGCAACGCGACCGATAACGGCCAGCTTGCCGAAACCGACGAAATCCCCGCGTTCTAAGACCCCCAAGACGGGCGGGGAGAGCGGCTGAAACGCTCCCCCGACCCTAAGCCGAAACCACCCTGCCAAAGGATTTGCAACCATGACGAACGGTCCGACCTCCGCCCGCTTTACCAGCTTCGCCGCAATGGGCGAAGCCCTCTCACAGCAGGCCAGCAGCCGCGCCGACGCAGCCCGCAAGGGTTGGGAAACCCGCCGCAACAACGCCGCGCGCACCGACGGCCACGACTGCGACCCCGCCGACGATACCGCCGAGCACGACACCGCCAGCGAGAGCCGCGCGGCCGAGATCGCGGAGAGCATCGCCGAGGCGACCGCGACCACCACTTTTCAGGAGGCGTTCGGCGAGGTCGGCGCGCTTTCCATCGTGGAGCTTGGCGGCGAGCGTCAGGAACTCGACATGCCCGAGCCGATCGAAGCGCAACACGATTGCGCGGCGATCATGGCGACGCTGTTTGACCTGTTCCGCGATACCCGCCTTGAGCCGAGCGCACAGGCCATCGCATGGGGCTTCGTCAATTCCTTCCACTTCGAGGCGCAGAAGCTGGAACGCGAGGAGGACGCGCTTTGCCGCGACCTTGGCGAGATGACCCGTCGCTATGATCCGTCGGAAATCTACGCAACCGAGATGGAGGAATTGCAGCTTCGCGCGCAGACGATGACCGAGCGCCGCGCCGCCATCGAATGTATGCGCGACTATGCCGCCGACTGCTACCGCGCCCAGTCGGGCCACCCATGGTCCCCCGCGCGCGGATCGAAGGTTTCGAGCGGAGGCACCGCAAGCCAGATTGCCGCCCTCGACTTCCTGAAAGCCCGCGCGCAGGACCACCGCGAAAAGCGCAACCCGACCGGCCCGCTTGTTGTCTTTTCCGGCGGGCAGGAGTGGCACGACTTCCAGCAGCTTTGGGACCGCCTCGACCAGATCAAGGCCCGCGTGCCCCACATGACGCTTTGCACCACCGCACAGCGCAAGGGTTGCGATATGATCGCGGCAGCATGGGCGGCGAGCCGTGGCGTAACCGTGGTTGCCTTCACCCCGCAGACGGGCCGCTATGGCAACCGCGCCGGGTTCGTCCGCAACGAGCAGCTTGCAAAGCTGGCACCCGTCGAAGCGATCGTTTGTCAGGGTTCCGGGCTGCAATCCAACCTGTTGCAGGTGCTGAAAAACGCCCGCGTCCCGACCCACGCCTTCCGCATCGACGGACAGGCACCCGCCCCGACCGCAACCAAGCGGCAGGCGTTCAGCTAACCTATCGGGCGGCGCAACCGAGAGCGCGCCGCCCCTCCCCTTTCCTTGGCAGGAATGACTAGGCCAGCGACGGGCGAACCCCGGCGCTGGCCCTTTTCCGTCAGCGTCGCTTGTGGGGGGAACCCTACGGTTCCCCCACGCCAGTCGAGCGGCTGCGCGGCACCCATGGCACGGCCCCGTCGGGCCGCGCCTGGTCGCCGCGCAACCGCTCGACTTCCCCCTTCCGGTAGTGCGCTGCCGCAGGCTTGTGTCGGGCGCCGGCGAGCTCGGCGAGTATCGCCCTGGTGGCTGGCGTGGCACCCGCTCGCTCGCATCGGTCCGGCCCTTCGGCCTCCCCTTGCTACGCCTCGACCGGGGAAGCGCCGGAGCGGGCATCGAGCCCGCCCCGTCGCTGCCACGCGGCACCCTTGGCACGGCCCCGCCGGGCCGCGCCGCGATCGCCGCGCAGCGCTCCCAGATCAGCGAGCGGCCCCCAGCTCGCTCGCATTGGTCCGGCCCTTCGGCCTGCCCTTGCTACGCCTCGACCGGGGAAGCGCCGGAGCGGGCATCGAGCCCGCCCCGTCGCTACCACGCGGCACCCTTGGCACGGCCCCGCCGGGCCGCGCCGCGATCGCCGCGCAGCGCTCCCAGATCAGCGGGCGGCCCCCGGCTCGCTCGCATCGGTCAGGCCCTTCGGCCTGCCCTTGCTACGCCTCGGCCGGGGAAGCGCCGGAGCGGGCATTGAGCCCGCCCCGTCGCTGCTGCCGCGGGGGAAAACTCTCTCTCAAGACGTCCTAGTGTTTGGCCGGGACGACGAGCCTCAAGGACGGCGGGGCCCCACCATTTTGCTTTGCAAAATCGTGACCCCCACCGCCGCTGACGCGGCCGCTTCGCGGTCCTTGACCCTCGCCGCCCCGACCAACGCGAGGACACCGTCATCGAGATGAAGGAGACGGTCATGAACAGCATCAACACGCAGCGCATCTACGCCACGCACGAGGCCGGCTATTTCGCCGCTCAGCGCCACGGGTTCCAGACTATCCAGCGACTGGAAGACGCGCTCCGGGAGCGTGACGGATGGGCGGGCCGATACACCGGGCGCTTCGATCATGAGCTGGAGGAATTGGTGGTCGACGACGACTGCTCCGACGAGTTCGACGACGCGCATCAGATCGCCGAGGGCATCGCGGCCGAAGCAGCACGCGGGAACGCGCGCGGGATCATCATCGCACAGGGCCGCACAGACGAAGCGGCGCTGATGATTCTCGCGGCAAGCCCCTCGCCGGGGTGAGGCTCAAGGCCCGGCCGGCCCCCGGCTCGCTCGCATCGGTCAGGCCCTTCGGCCTGCCCTTGCTACGCCTCGGCCGGGGAAGCGCCGGAGCGGGCATCGAGCCCGCCCCGTCGCTGCTGCCGCGGGGGTATACTCTCTCTCAAGTCGTCCCAGTCTGTCGGCCGGGGCGGCGAGCCTCAAGGACGGCGGGGCCCCACCATTTTGCTGCGCAAAATCGTGACCCCCACCGCCGCTAACGCGGCCGCTTCGCGGTCCTTGACCCCCACCGCCCCGACCGACGCGTGAGCATCGTCACAGAGACGAAGGAGGAACGGAAATGGAGGTTCTATTGTTCAGGGCGCTCACAGAGGCTAAAATCGATGCCGATACGGCCCAGCGGGTCGTCGACGCACTCGAGGAGCACATCGACGTGGCGGTAGGACAGGCAAACAAGGCGCTGGAAGGCAAACTCGACGGGCACACTGCTCGCTTCGACGCCATCAAGACCAGCATGGATGGCTTCAAGGGTGCCGTCGATCAGATGCGGGTCTGGCTCATCATCGTGACGAGCATCATCGCCATCTGCGCGCTTGCCGGGACTGTCCTCGGCGTGGTCAACCAGATCACCAAGTAACAACCGGAGGGGCTACGGCTCCTCCTTCTTCGTCGGGGCTGCTCGGGCGACCGGGCGGCCCTTTTTGCTGCCTGCCGGTCGGTGAGGCCTGAGCCGGCTCGCTCGCATCGGTACGGCCCCTGCGGGCCTCCCCTTGCTACGCCTCGACCCATGCGGCGATGCACCCGCCAGCCTGACGCCCAGCCCGCCTCGCTCGCCCCTGCGCAACGGCCCTGCGGCCGTGCGCGGGCTACGCCTCGCGGGCTGGTCGGCCGCTATGGTCGAGGCGTCCCGCGAACTCTCCGGAGAGGAGGGAGAAAGGGAGATGCGGTTTCAATGATGGAGGTCGCGATGACCATCACTTTCCGCGTCGAAAATGGCAACGGCATCCTTCCGCCCAAGGCTGCGATCATCACCCCCGACCAGCTCGGAGCGCTCCGCGACCTACTCGCCGAACAGTCCCTGCGATTGGGCTTCACCATGCTCGCACCGGTCCATAGCATGACGGGCGACGACGCCTTCGAACTGGAGGCACGCGTCTGCCATCTCGCGCTGGCGGTCGTCTCGAGATGCTTCGACCATGACCCCGATGTGATTTCCATTCTCGACGAGGCACAATACCTCGGTCGGCGCATCCGCGTCTGGCAGGATCACCGCGGCTCGGACATCAAGATCAGGCTCTCGCTGACGCTAGACGGCGCACCGCAGCTGACGGTCGCAGACGACAGCGCAATGGCTCTCCTCGCGGGCCTCGGTCTCGATCGCGCGAACGCTGGCGTCATCGCAATGACCGAGCTTCGCGACCGGCTGACCAACCCGCGGATAAGGCGTCGTCTCGACGACGATCCTGCGATGGCGACATGCGTTGAGACCCTGACGGCCATGGCGGCTTTGAAGCCAGTCGAGGGTGACCATCTGCTCGCTTGGGTCTGATCGACCCAAGCCGCTTTACCGACCCACATGGGACGCCCAGCCTGACGGCTGGCGTCCCATTTTTTTGCCTGCGGATGCCAAGCCGGCTGCGCCGCGCTCCTTGAACAAGAGAATGGCCGCACTGGGTAGCAATCCCGGTGCGGCCATTGGTGTCGATCGGGGCTCGAAACGGATCAGGCTTACGCCGTGATCCGCGTCTCGACTTCGTCGACACCGAGCGTCTTCACCGCCTCCATCAACCGCTCCAGTCGATCCAGCGGGAGCTTCAACAACCCTGCCTTCTCGACCTTGTCGATCGCCGTATCCCGCAGCTTCTTCAGATGAGCCTTTCGGCGTTCCGCCAGCTTACGTTCTTCGGCCTCGATCGCGGCCATTTCAGCGTCCAGTGACTTCGCCATATGTCTTGCCTTTTTGGTCAGGCTGATCGGGCTCTGAACGGGCCCGGTATAACCCGCGATCGGCGCCTCGGAAAGACCGAGACCAGTGCCTCCCCTCACAACCAGAGAGACCCCATGACGATCATCGCCGAACAGGCCCAAGAACCCCGCGCGAAGCGCAGGATCATCGCTCAATTCCGCCTTGAAGGCGGTTCCCGGCCCCGCCGAATCCCAGAGGATCTTCTCATCGATCCAAAGGGCCAAGAGGATCAGAGCAACACGGGGGTATCGGGACTACAGTAGTGCACACCTTTGCAAGCTGCGCTTGCCTAGCCCGTTGTAAAACAACGGATATTTTCCCGGAAAGTGCGTGGGACAACGTGTTACGTTTCGTGGGACACTGTCCCACAGCCGGAGAATGGCTGATTTCCGCCGTTTTTGCGTGGGACAGCGTACCACGTTCTTTCAGTAGCGCCGAATCCCGTGCTTGAAGACCGCTGGCCGACCGTCTACAACAAGGCACCTTTCGGAGACCCCACCAGCCCCCCTGCTAGGGAGCTGGAAGTTGAAATCCTTTCGTCACTGCTCGGTCCGGATACCCCGCGACCTGTGTGATCGACTCGACGCAGAGGCGGCATCGACCGGATGCACGCCTTCCGACGTCATTCGCCTCGCCATCGAGAAACATCTCGAGCGTGCGAAACTGATGACGGACAGTAAGCGCCGACACCTTCGCGTCACAGAATATATGCAGGTCGCGCTCGACGCGATCATCCGGGCAGATCACCCGGAAATGCGCGAGACGCTCGTCCTCGAAACCGACCGTCGCATGAAGCTTCACCATGGCGCGTGACGACCCCAAAAAGCCGGGCAAGGAACCGCGCAAGGACATCCGCAATGATAAGCGGCCGATCCCGCAGGAGCATCACTCCTCGCGCGGCGCACCGCCTCGAAATTCGGGCAATTTCACTCGCGGGAGCCAGCTCCTCAACACCCAGGTCCTCATGTGGCTGCAGGGGGCGCGGATGCCGGTTTTCGTGTGGCTCGGGACGTTCCTGCTCGCCTACACGATCATCCTGTCACTGACGCTCGACGAGAACAACGTCCAGCTGATCGCGATGCGGATCCTGTCGTCTCTATGGGACTGGATCTCGTTCGACGAGATGAAGCGGGTGAACCTCCGTCTGCCGGACAGCAGCGTGCGCTCGACGTTCATGGGATACGTCCCGTTCGTGCCTGAGGTGGTGCTCGCCTGGGGCAAGGCAGTCAAAGGTTTGTTCGCCTCGCTGACCTTCGCCACGGTCGTCACTGTGCCCCTGTCGATCTGGTACGTCGACTTCTCGGCGAGGCGCGGCAAGGCGATGATCCAGGAGCGCCACGAACGCGGCGCGCTGCTGGTCGAGCGTGACCTTCTCTACGCGGAAATCGCCGAGCACAACAAAATCGAGTTCGTGAAGGAAGCGGGTCAAATCTTTCCCGACAAGACGCCGGCGCAGGTGCTGGCGATGCCCTTCAAGGCGCGGAAGCTGGGCGGCATCCACCATCCCTATAGTGTGGCTGGCATCCCCTTCCCGCACCGGCTCGAGCAGTCTCACTTCCTTACGCTCGGCACCACCGGATCGGGCAAAACGACCGTCTTCCGCAAGCTGCTTCGGCAGATGCGCGAACGCGAAGATAGCGCCGTCGTGTTCGACCTGACGGGGGCCTATGTCGAGGCATTCTTCGATCCCGATCGCGACACCATTTTGAACCCGGCCGATGCGCGTTGCCCGGCGTGGACGATCTTCAACGACTGCACCAGCTACAGCGATTTCACCGCTGCGGCCGCGGCGCTGATCCCCTCTGATGGCGGGGGTGGCGACCCCTTCTGGGTGCTGGCCGCGCGCACGCTGTTCATCGAGATGTGCATGAAGCTCATCGAGGAGGGTCTGACGTCCAATCAGGCGCTCGCGGAAAACCTGATGACCGCCGACCTGAAGCTGGTCCACAAGCACCTCGCCAACACCATCGCCGACCCGATTACGGCCCCTGAAGCGGCCAAGATGGCGGAGTCGATCCGCGCCGTGTTCAACACCAACGCGCACGTCCTGCGCTTCCTCCCTGACGACGGTGAGCAATACTCGATCAAGGCGTGGATGACCGCCGAAAAGAAGCCCGGCTCAATCCTGTTCATTACCTCCAACTACACCGACTTGGAGATGAACCGGACGCTGCTGACGCTGTGGTCCAACCTCGCGATCCACTCGCTGATGACGATGCGCAAAACCCGGTCGCTGCGTACCTGGTTCGTGTTCGACGAGCTCGGCGCTTTGCACCGGCTGCCGGCGATCGAAAGCGGTCTGCAAACGGCTCGAAATTTCGGCGGAGCGATGGTCCTCGGCCTCCACTCGTTCGATAAGCTGGTGCAGGTCTACGGCGAAGAAAATGCCCGCAATCTATCGTCGCTCGCGCGGACCAAATTGATCCTCGCGGCAGCCGATCTCGACACCGCCGAGCAGGGTGCTCGCTACATCGGCAATCGCGAGATCCGGCAGATGGATGAGGGGTATAGCTACGGTTACAACAACACCCGCGATGCCTCGACCCTAACCCCCCGCAAACAGGTCGAACCGCTGGTCATCGCCGACGACATCATGAACCTCCCCAGCCTGCACGGCTTCGTGAAGTTTCCCGATGGTTTTCCTGCAGCTCGCGTCCGCCTCGAATGGGAGCATTACGCGACCGTCGCCGAGGGCTTCATTCGGCGCAAACCCGGCGAGCCGGACGAGCCTCATAAGGTTGTGCGCGGAGGTGGTGGAAAGCCGAAGGATGGTGGGGGTGATGAGGTCGGGCGAGCAGAGGCACCCGGCTTGGAAGAGCCCGAGAGGGAACCAGCAAATGATGCTAACAAGTTCGCCGCGAACATTCTGTCACAGCCGACCGAAGGTGAGATTGACCATTCGCGCGATGGCAAGACAGCCGATCCCCAAACCCAGAGCGAACCGCAGACCCTTACGGCGGAACAACGACCCGCTTTGGACGACGATCGACGTGATAGCCGCGGGTCGGTTGCCGCTCGTGATAACGCACCGCCCGACAACGAAAACGATCGGCATGGGAAGGCAATGCGCATGCCCACGGCTGAGCCGACGTCGGAGCGCCCGGAAGACCTGTCCATCAGGGAGGCGCGTGACGCCTTTCCTGACGGAAGAGAGGATGACGGCCTAGGCATTGGTGACTGACGATGCACTCGATCGCATCCGTCAAATCGGCGTCTGGCGCTGCCAAATATTTCGCAAAGGACGACTTCGTCAGCGGCGAATATTACACCGACGAAAAGGCCGGTGATGTCAGTATGTGGGGCGGCGAAGGCGCTGCCGCTGCTGGCCTCACCGGTGCCGTCGCCAAGGAGGCGTTCGCCAAGGTTCTGAGCGGCGAGTTGCCGTCCGGCGAGAAGGTCGATGTGCGGGAGGGCCGACGCCCCGGGTTCGACCTGACCTTCTCGGCGCCGAAGTCCGTGTCCGTGATGGCTTATATCGCCGGCGATAAGCGGATCCTTGGACCAGGTGGCGCGAAGACGATCGCCGTGCAGAAGACCATGGCGTGGGTCGAGAAAAACATTGCTGCGGCTCGGGTAACGCAGGACGGCAAGACCGAGACGGTGAAAACCGGCAACCTGGTCTATGCGCTCTTCCAACACGACACGAGCCGCGCCCTCGATCCACAGGCACACATCCACTCGATCGTCGCCAACATGACCCAGATGCCGGATGGCAGCTGGAAAGCGCTTGATGCTCAGAAGCTTTGGGCCAGCAACACCGTCATCGGATCGATCTATCATAGCTACCTTCGGGATGAGCTCGAGAAGCTTGGCTATCAGGTCCGCATGGACGGCAAGCACGGTACGTTCGAGATTGTCGGCGTGCCCAAGGAGGTGCTCGATACCTTCAGCAAGCGCCGCGAACAGATCCTCGAGAAGGCCGCTGAACTCGGCATCGTGTCGCCGCAGGGGCGCAACCAGATCACCGTCAACACGCGCGATCCCAAGCTGAACGTTGAGGACCGGGAGGCGGGCTTGGTCATCGAATGGATGAAGGACGCTGCCGCTGCCGGCTTCGACGGCAAGAAGCTCCTGGAAGGCGCCATGGCGGCCGCAGCGAAGGCGCAGGAGCGCGAGAACGCAAACCCACTAGAACGGGGCTATCAGGCGATCGTGGAGGCCGTGGGTGCCACCCGTGCCGCTGTCGCCGATATGCTCCGATCTCGCGATCCGCTGGTGGACCGTGGCCTTGTCCGCCTCGGTTTGTCCGAAGGGCAAATGAATGCGCAGTATGCGGTCGCATCGGCGATCCGCATGCACAACCAGCGAGAGGCAGCTTTCGAGACGCACCGCGTGGCCAAGACCGCGCTGGATCTCGGCTTCAAGGGCGTCACGATCGAGACGGTCGAGGCGCGCATCGAGCAGCTGACAGAGAAGGGCAAGCTGTTGCCCGGGCACATCCAGATGAACGGCCGCACTGTCGAAGCCGTGACCACGCCGGAGGCGCTGCAGAACGAAGAGCGCATCCTGGCGATGGTGGAGGCCGGCAAAGGTCGGGCGAACCCGATCATCGCCGCGGCCGACGCACCCGGCCGGCTTCAGGCGGCTTCTCCTTTCGAACTCAACCCCGGGCAGCTCGCCGCAGCGACACTGCTGGTGTCCGGCACCGATCGCATCGTCGCGGTTCAGGGCGTCGCCGGCGCGGGCAAGTCGACCATGCTGCAGGCGACGGCTGCTGTTGCCCGCGAGGAAGGCATGCGCGTCCTCGGTCTGGCGTTCCAGAACAAGATGGTCACCGACCTGAAGGACGGATTGAAGCCACAGGAGATGTCGGTCGACGACATGAAGGCGGCCGGGATCGAGGCGCAGACGATCGACTCATTCGTGCTGGACAACCAGAAGCACGTCGACAATCCGAACACGCCGGAGGCCAAAGCCAAGCGGGCGGAGATGAAGAACACGATCATCGTCGTCGACGAGACGTCGATGGTGTCCGACCCCCTGATGCTCAAGATGCTCACCATCGCCGACGCGTTGGGCAATGAGCGTCTCGGCGAGATCGGCGATCGCCGGCAGCTGCAGCCGATCGATCGCGGCAAGTCGTTTTCCGTGCAACAGGCTGCCGGCATCACCACGGCGCGCATGGACGAGAACATCCGCCAACGCACCGATCAGCTGCGGACCGTCGCGGCACTTACCAACGTCGGCAAGGCGGCCCAGGCGCTGCGCGTGCTCGGCGACAAGGTTGTCGAGGATAAGAACCCTGCCGAAAAGGCTGCAGCGATGTGGCTGGAGCTCCCGCCGGAGGAGCGCGCCGTCACTGCTATCTTCGCGTCCGGCAAGGAATCGCGCGAGACGATCAACAAGACTGTCCAGGAAGGCCTTATCAAGGATGGCACGCTGAAGGGCGACGGGCTGTTCCTGACCGTGCATCAGCCCGTCAACATGCTTCGCGAGCAGCTGCGCTACCAGCAGTTCTACAAGCCGGGGCAAACGCTGCACGTCAGAGGCAGCGTTCCCGAGATCGGGCTGCGGCATGGTTCGGCCGAGGTCAAAAGGGTCTTCGCCAACGGCAAGGTCGGGGTGAAGCTCGAGAGCACCGGACGAAACGTGAAGTTCTCGCCGCAGCGGATCGATCCGATGATCGAGAGCGACCGGATGCAGCTGACCACCCTCGAGACGGTCAGGGTCTATGAGGGCGACCGGATCCGCTGGACGGCGACCGACAAGGAGCGCGGCATGCACAATGCCGCGATGGCGACGATCACCTCGATCGAGGGCGGCCGTGTCACCGTCGAGCTAGCGTCCAAGGAGACGGTGACGCTCGAACGGAACGACCCGATGCTGTCCCGGCTCGACCTTGCCTATTCGCTGAACGCACACATGGCGCAGGGCGTTACCGCCGACAAGGCGATCGGTGTCATGCAGAGCTTCGAGAGCAACCTCTCGAACCAGCTTCTGACCAACGTCATCATCACGCGTGTCCGCGACGACCTCATCATGGTTGTTGACGACCAGAAGAAGCTCGAGGCGCAGCTCGACCGCAACACCGGCTACAAGACATCCTCCCTGGAGAGCCTCGGGCAACTGGAAGTCGATGGCACCGGTCGGAACACCAAGGATGCCGACGATGCCCTGAGCAAGGCGATGGCCGTGCTCGACGAGGTGAAGGAGCCGATCCTAGTCGATCCGGCGAGCCTCGACATGACGGACCTGCCGCCCATGGGCGCCTCGGACACTGACTATGCCGACATGAAGGGCATGGAAGACGGCATGCCGACGATCGGCGCGAGCGACGACCAAGTCCAGCGTGATGTCGGTCGACCTGACAAAGACGACCAGCTCGGAATGCCCCCGCTCGACATGGACGACCTCAGTTCGCTGCCCGCCATGTCCGACGCCGTCGAGCAGCTGCGCGGCATTCCCGAAAAAAACCTCAGCCTGGATATGTGATGATGACGCTAGCTACGCACCTCGCCCTTCGTGCTTTCGGGTATCAATGCCGCCGCAGCGGCTGCGCCGCCCATAGCGGCCGGTCGGAGGTCAGCCGATGACGCTGATCCTACGCGGCACCGCCGACACGATCCCTGCGGACGTGCTTGCCGCGCACATTCGGGCAGCACGATCCGGGCAGCAGCGGTTGGTCATCGTCGACGAGGGTAGTCAGCTGGTCCGACGTCATATCGACTATGACCGCGACCGGCTGATCGATGCGGGGCACACGAATTGGGACATCTTCGCCGATCACATCGAGCGCCTAGAGCTTGCCGAGGCAAGCGAGGCGATCCTGCATCAGGACCGATCTACCGGAACGGGTGTTCAATGCTGCCAGCATCGTGCTGGCGGAGATCCTCTGGTATCTCGCCAGTGAACCGGGTGCGGGCTTGCGTGAGATCTCGGCCGAGATCCGGGCCCTGACCTATGCCGGGCTAGCCGAGCATGTGCGGCTCAATCTGGATGATCCTGAGGACACCCGCTTCGGATGGATGACCTTGGCGCTCCTGCAGGAATGCGCCGGTCGGTTCGCTGGCCGCCAATCGACGATGCCGCGCGTCTCGATCTGCCGTTGGTTTGCGGGCGACGCGCGAACGATCCTCTTCGTAGCAGCCGGCGCCGGCGTCGATGACGGTGCCTGCCGTTCGGTGGCCGCGGCGATCGCCAGGATCACCGAGATTGAGCGTGGTGGCGGCCGTAGCATCGCTGTGCTCGCCTACGATGACGATCCGCGCAGGACACCCGAGGCTGACCTTCAGCCGGCGGCCAATAGATCGACAGGAAACGTGGACGCGTCCGGATGGACCGAAGCCGCGGGGGGAGCACAATGATCGTAAAACATTCGACCAAAGCAGACGAATGCGCCGACTTCGCAGCCTTCATCGCTGGCGCAGAGTTCGAGAGGCTGCCCGAGCGGACAAGAAGGAACGCGCTTGCCCGCCGCCGCGGGCTCGAGGGAGAGCGAGCGACGGCACACATCCTCGATCGGCATTTCCATGATAGCCAGGATCATGTCTTGCTCCACGATCTGCGGCTGCCGGACGGGATAGGCGGCTTCGCTCAGTTCGATCACATCATCCTCTCGCGGCTCTCGCGCACCGCGACGGTCGTGGAGGTGAAAAACTATCGTGGGCGCTTGTCCAAGAACGAGCACGACGAATGGCTGGTCTGGTATGAGGGTCGGCGACGGCCGATAGATATTCCCAACCCGCTAGCGCAAGCCGACGGCAAAAAGAGGTTCTTCGGGCGTGGTTGAAGGCCCAGAAGCACGACCTCGCCTTTGAGAAGATCGGTGCCTTCGTCATCATCCCGTCGGACTGCTCGATAGACCGGTCCAAGGTTGGCAGCGACGTCGCCATCTACAAAGCGGACAACTTCATCGCTGCCTGGGCGGAGTTTGGCGGCATCTCGCCCTTAGGTCGCCTGTTCTCCTCCGGCGTCGCGGCAAAATCGCTGACGGCAATCGCTCAGCAGTTGGCCGCCAGCCATCAACCGGACCCGCGCACGTTCGAGGAGCTGGTCGGGTTGCCCCCGAGGAAGGACGATTATCCTTCCGCCGCAGCGGTCCCGGAAGATGAGCCAGCTTCGGCCTTGAAGCTGGAGCCTGATCCCCCTGCAGACGCTGACCTTGGTAGCGTTCCAAACGCGCATGATGACGCTGGGCAGACGGACACTGCCAATGAGGTTGCCGAGGTCCCCCCATAGTCCCGGTAGAGGTCGAAACGGCGCCCCCTGCCCCCTCCAAGCCAATCCGCGCCGGCAAGGCGTCGACGAAGATCGAGGTCATCCCCGGCATCCACGAACGTGCGCTGCCCGATGGCCGCATTGCCTTCCTCGCCGACGAGACGGATGGAGCAGGTGACCGGCTAAAACGCGCATGCGACGGCTTAGGCCGATGGAATCCCCGTTACCGAAATTGGCTTACAGACGCGGACCAGGCTGTGGTCGTCCGTGAGATGCTCCTGACGATACATCAGGAACGACCACTGGAGGCTGATGAGAGATTGCCAACGAACGTCGGCCAGCAAGCGCGACAGGCTTGAGGATGGCACATCGTGACCAACCGGTTGGTTCGCCGGCCTCCGACGAATTGCAGCAGGGAGCGGACGCGGACCTCGCCGACGGCTTTCGAACGCAGTCCTTTCACCTGATGCAGGCTCATCCGATCGCCGCAGCCCACCTCGTGCTGGCCGCGGCCTCGATCGCTCCGACCTGCGCGGCCGAGCAGGAGGTTGCCGACGAATTTTCCTACGTAATCGCCGACTTCGCGCAGCAGCTCCGCCTCATCCACCAGCGAGCCGTCCGCCGGCGTGCGCAGGAAGCCAGGAGCGCATCGCGTGGGCATTGATGATCGCGACTACATGCGCGCCCGTTATAGACAGCGTCAAAAGCAAGCCGGCGCCAGCATATGGTGGAACGATCGTAGGTTCAGACGCGAGTTTTGCGATGGCCGGCGAGCTCCACCAGTCGCACGCGGCGGCTGGCTCGCTAACGGTGGAAATGGGCTGATACTGCTGCTCTGTGCGCTGCCACTGGCGGTGCCAGCTTATCGCGAAGCGAAGCGAAGCGGATGGCTGCCAGATTTCGGTGTGGAACTGCCCTTCCCCGCATCGGAAACGGTAACCGTCCACGATAGCGTCGATCCACGATCTGCGACGTCGCGAATCCGCGTGGTCGCGGGACCGGCAAATGCGGTCGTACAATTACTCAACAGCGAAACAGATGCGCATGTAATTTCGGTTTACGTGAAACGTGCCAAAGACACATCTGTACCAGTGCCGCCGGGTGTATATCGCGTACAGATCATCGAAGGTGACAAGTGGCACGGCCCGAATAAATGGTTTGGTTCTTCGACGACCTACGAGACAGTCGTCAGTCCTATGACCTTCACCCGCCTGGGCTACCACACAATCAATCTGAACCGGAGTCCAGTGGGGAATCTGCCAACCAAAAGTAATATCACCAACCCAGAACCACTAAACTGAGTAGGGAACGACCATGTATAGAACGATTGCGATCGTAGGAATGCTTGCAGCTGCCGCAACGTCAGCTTCGGCTCAGAAAATGGGCAAAGGCGGCATCGGCATCGACGAGACGACCGAGGTGCCAAGGTGCGACCGATCGCTTGGTACGGTCGCCCTGGTGGAGGAACGCAGCGCAGCCAGTCCGACCGATGGCATGCCCGCCGGCATGGCAGCGCTGATCCGAATGGCAGAAGCGCAGAACGGTGGAAGCCAGCGGGTGGACCCCCTGCCCCTCTTGAAGCTGCTGGTGGCGCAAAGCGGATGTTTCCAGATCGTCGACCGCGGCGAGGGATTCGATGCTCTTCAACGCGAGCGGCAGCTTGCTGCGGGTGGTTCTGTCGCCGGAGCCAATAACCAGGCGACGTTGAAGGCGGCCGACTACCTGCTGCAGGCGAAGGTCCTCTATTCCGACAACGATTCCGGTGGCAGCGGTGGTGGGCTCGGCTCGATGTTCCCTGGTGGCTTGGGCTTCAAACAAAAGGTCAAGGCGAGCCAAACGATGCTGACGCTGGTCGAGGTCAAAACCGGCATTCAACAGGCCGTTGCGACCGGCTCGGCCCGCAAGAAGGACCTATCGATTTTGGGCGGGGGCTTGCTCACCAACTCGGGGATCGGTGCGCTGGGCGGCTCGTACACGTCGACCGACATGGGCAAGATCACGTCACTGGCGATGCTCGACGCACTCAAGAAGCTGATGACACAGGCACAGGGACGGTTGGCGCCGGCAGCTGCGGCTGCGCCCGCACCAACGCTTCCAGCCCCTGGCACAGTGGTCCCCGCGGCTGCGCCGGCAGGCGTGCCACAGCGATAGAGAAAAGGGGGGAGGAGAAGGGTGGCCATAGGCCGGAACACCCCCCTCCCCTTCAATCGATAGGCACCGCCATGTTGATGCAGAACGATCTTTTCGAAGAAGCTGAGGCCTCGGACGCTATCGAGGAGGTGGCCGAGCCAAAGGCATTGCCGATCGCTGTGCCTTGCGGCTTTCGCGATCGACATAACAATCCATGCCAGCGCCGTGGCAACTAGCCGATCATGGACGGAGGTAAGCAGATGCTCTGTCGCAAGCGACCGATGGTACACTGCGACGCCGCCTGCTTCCGAGGAGACCCCCCTGCCCCGGTCGATACCAGAAACGACGACGACATCGTCTGGGGTGACGAGGGAAGCGGATATGGCGACAACCAGTCGGGTTAAGCCAGCCCTCATTGCGCCCACCGGCCGGGCGTCGGAGCTGATCCAGAGGCGCGAGGTACGATGCCCGTGCTGCTCGAGTATTGTGGTGACCCTGCCGCCACTCTGGTCGATCGAGCCGTGCTGGCGATGCTCGCGGCCGCTGACGCTCGTGAGGATGGTTCAGCATCCCGGCCTTTACCGGCTGCGGAACGTCATCGACCTGATCGGGTCCGGCTACGGCATCGTGACGATGCTACTCGTGCTATCGTTCGTCCTATCGGAAATGCAGCCGCGGACGTTCGCCAAGGCGGTGACAATCCTGCTGTTCGTCATCGGATCGCTGCTCCTCGTCGACGGCGCACTGGGCGTGAGAACGGCGATCGACCGGACCTGGAAAGTCACTCGCTATGGCCCTCGGGCACGCATGTTGGGCGCCGCCAAGATGGCCGCGGGCGGCCTGGCTACCGGGTTGGTCGTGATCGGCTTGCACCTCTAGTTGGCTCAACCTGGGGCTTGGTGGCCTGAAGCCGGTCCGACCGTATGTCGCGATAAGCACCGCGGAAAGAGATGGCCTTAATATTAAAACACGATTGAAAAGGGGTTAAGCCAATCCCGTTGGGACATGCAGGTCAAAATTGTGGTCAAGCTCTTCGATCCCCAGCGCTTCGATCGCGAGATCAAGAAATTCCATCATTGATAGGCCATCTGGCTTGTCAGCGGGGCGGAGCACGGCCCCTACCCTGACCGCGTCGTAGTCGTAGGCGACGACGACAATGACATAGCCTCGCGGCACGGTCACAAAATTCTGATAGCCCTGGATGCCATCGGAGTACCCCAGCCCCGTCGCTCCAGAGACATAACTGACCTGGAAGACGCCGAGCAGGTCCGGGTTCATAAGCGGCGTAGTAAGATCGAACGTCACGCCGTTCGCGCGGCGATCGTCCATGGCGGCCGGCATAGGCGGAGTGCCGAGACAGGCTATAGGGTAGCCCGCGAGAGGATCGGCGATGATCCCTTCCGCGATGGAGCTGAGATGGAGCTGAGTTCATCAGCAGAGAAATCGACGTTGCGGAATCTCTGGCTGCGCGGCCACCCACAGACAAGGGCGCTCCATGCCGGCGGAATTAATTCGTCCGGATCGTCGCTATATACCTCGGCGTCCTTGAACCAGACGATCTCATCCTTGCCAATTGCAAGGTAGTCGGCTCCGTCGCGAGGCGAAAATAGCTGTGGCTCAGACATAGACGACAGACGCCTTGAAGCTGAAGGCCCGAGTTATCCGATAGGCAAAGGATCGTCCATGGATATTAAAACCATCGTGAACCGGCAGCCTTATGAGCAGAATAGATCGCCCTCGATCGCCTGGAAGATGGCCATGTTAATGACAGCCGCCCTCGCCTGCCCAGTGCGCCTCGCGACCTGATCGACGCGTTCGAGCAGCTCGGGCGCGATCGTTAGTGTGATCTGACGCTTGTTTCCCTTCTTTATCCCTTTCTCATACTCCGCTGGCGCGTCCTTCATGACTGGCGATGCATCAGGGGCGCCGCTGATAAAGGCATCCTGCGCGGCGGTCGAAGCTGCGCTGGCAACCGGTTTAGGTCGAGGTGTGATAGCCATTGATCTGGCTCCTATCAGGATCGCGAAGGAAGATTAAAAAGCGATGCAATCAACGTGTCGAGCTCGACAGCGGCTTTCGAGTCCTTCGCCGGCAGCTCGGAGACGGCTAGGCCCGCGCCACCCGCGTTGCTGAACGCCTTGCGGCGCCGGATGGGGGAGGGGAGGTACTCGAACTGCGGGAAGTCCTTGACCGCCGCGGCAGCCTCAGCGTTGTCGGTCGACTTCTCACCTGGATCCGCTTGGTTCATCACCGCGAAACAGCGAAGGCCGTCGCGAACGCTCTGCGCCTCGTCGATGAGCGCCGCCATGTCCTCTAGCGCCCAGACGTCATAGGATCGCGGCGCGAAGGGGACGAGCAGCACGTCTGACAGGACAAGCGCAGCTCGGAGAGCCGTGGAGTCGCGCCCGCCGGCGTCGATGATGATGTCTTGCCACTTGTCTCGCTGCTGCTGGATCTGAGCCCGCAGGCCAGGACCATCGGGATATTGAGCGCAGGCAATGCCGGGAAGTCGCCCTGAAGGCCCAAGTTATTCGATTGGCAAAGGATCGTCCATGGATATTAAAACCATTGTGAACCTGCAGCCTTATGAGCGGAATAGATCGCCCTCGATCGCCTGGAAGATGGCCATGTTGATGACAGCCGCCCTCGCCTGCCCAGTGCGCCTCGCGACCTGGTCGACGCGTTCGAGTAGCTCGGGCGCGATAGTTAGTGTGATCTGACGCTTGTTTCCCTTCTTGATCCCTTTCTCATACTCCGCTGGCGCGTCCTTCATGACTGGCGAAGCATCAGGGGCCCCGCTGATAAAGGCATCCTGCGCGGCGGTCGAAGCTGCGTTGGCAACCGGTTTAGGTCGAGGTGTGATAGCCATTTATCTGGCTCCTATCAGGATCGCGAAGGAATATTAAAAAGCGATGCAATCAACGTGTCGAGCTCGATAGCGGCTTTCGTGTCCTTCGTTGGCAGCTCGGAGACGGCTAGGCCCGCGCCACCCGCGTTGCTGAACGCCTTGCGGCGCCGGATGGGGGAGGGGAGGTACTCGAACTGCGGGAAGTCCTTGACCGCCGCGGCAGCCTCAGCGTTGTCGGTCGACTTCTCACCTGGATCCGCTTGGTTCATCACCGCGAAACAGCGAAGGCCGTCGCGAACGCTCTGCGCCTCGTCGATGAGCGCCGCCATGTCCTCTAGCGCCCAGACGTCATAGGATCGCGGCGCGAAGGGGACGAGCAGCACGTCTGACAGGACAAGCGCAGCTCGGAGAGCCGTGGAGTCGCGCCCGCCGGCGTCGATGATGATGTCTTGCCACTTGTCTCGCTGCTGCTGGATCTGAGCCCGCAGGCCAGGACCATCGGGGTATTGAGCGCAGGCAATGCCGGGAAGTCGCCCTGCCTGGGCACGAGCGGCGATCGCGGCCGCAGCGGTGCCTTGACGGTCTCCGTCGACGAGCCAGACGTCCCTGCCTGCCATCGCCCTCGCGATCGCGATCTGAACGGCCAAGGTGGTTTTACCCACGCCACCCTTTGTATTTCCTATCGTGACAATCACGGAAGCACCCCAAAAGGATATTAATGCCACCTCCCTATCGGTGCCGCTGCGTGTTGTCAAAGCAGAGCTATGATTGCCATCCGGTTTGGATATTAAAAGGAGATCCAATGTGGCGGTAAAGCCGGTGAAACAGGGTGATCCCGATGTGCAGGCCGACGGAAGCACGCACCACGCGAGCGCGTGAGGGGAGGGTGGCTCATTCCTCGCCAATTACCGACCATCGAGACTGCCGAGGCTTCCATGTTGGGATCGCGAAATGAGGCTCAGCGCCCGGCGATCGTCGGCTCGATCAGATCCCATCGATTGCCATAGAGGTCCTCAAATACCGCCACGATGCCATATGGCTCGTGGCGAGCCTCCTCGACAAACCGGACACCCCGCTGCCTGTAGGTGAGGTGGTCCCGTGCGAAGTCGTCTGTCTCTAAAAACAGGAACACGCGACCACCACTCTGATCGCCTATGGCATTCCGCTGCCGATCGCCGACGGCTCGCGCTAGTAGAAGACCGTTCGCCGCACCGTGCGGTGCGACCACAACCCATCGCTTTCCTTCTCCGAGCGGGGTGTCTTCGCGCACTTCAAAGCCAAGCGTCTCGACGAAGAAGGCGAGGGCGGCGTCATATCCGTCTACAAGGAGCGCGGTGAGGTTCAGGCGCTGAGGCATTCTGCGACGCTGCCGTACTTCAGGCAGTGCCGCAATGCTCACTTATCATTCGGGGGTCAGCAGGCGGGGGGGCAAATGCTACAACTGCCGATCCGTCGCAGTTGGTGTCGAACCGGCGTTCGGAGTATCGGTCGCATCTCTCGGGAGGCTGCCTCATGTTATCCATACTGTTGCTCGCCGCGACGAGCCGATGCGCCTCACTCCTGCTATGCCCTACCGACACCGAGCTGATCGACGCGCTACTGGCCAACGATACCGCTGGGCGGCTATTACTCTTACATTGATGGCATTGCTGAAGCTGAATGTGGGGCAAAGGGTGACGCTGGAGTACCTTGCCGAATTAGCTCAGCTAACGATTGCGCTTTAAGTGAAGGGTGGTACTAATGTTTGGTACATTAAAACTAGCAATGCTAATGAGTATATTTTCTTTGCAGAATATACCAAGCATTTCAACTCCAAATTACAAAGACCAAGATGCCACAAATGGAATTATCGCAAACAAAAAACTAGAAAGCAAAGATAACTTTCAAATATCAAGAAATGCTATTTATCCTTCTAACTTAGAGGAAAATGTCGTAAGAAGCAGAGAGCAAATCGTAAATGAATTTAGAAAAATGAAACAAATGGCTCAGGAGCAAGCTTTTACAAGCTTCTTAAAAGTAGATTTATCTAAATTTAGTGGCAATGGGTGCTCAGCTCAAGATGAACACCCATCTGGAGTTCCCAGAACTAAAGATGGGAAGCTTAACGGATCAACCCTTATTGTATACTGCGATAGCATTGTAATAGTGTTTGAAGTTTTTGATCTCTCTTATTCGACTGATATTATACAAAAAATTTCTTTAGCGGACGGGTATAAAAAAATAGAAGGTGGCTACTCTCTCAGTGCTTATGGCGTCACACCATCTGGCAAAATGCGACAATCCATATCTGTTATAGCAAAAAAGCAATCCATCACTGCGACAATTATGTCTAATAGGCCAGTCCCGCAAAAGGTCGCTAATCAAAAAGCAATGCTTATTATTTTTAATATTATCAAATATCCTCTAGAAGCTATGTAGTATTTATCATAATTAAGATGACTACCACTATGCGCGTAGTGCATTTTTCCAAGCCGTTTGGGACCGTGCTACCTGTTGTATTCTTAATGTGCTGAGTGAGAAGAAAGCGATCAGCCCGAAGCGACGCCTCGTCTGGCTTTGAGTTAGGATTGCCTTCGGCCTTCTTATACTCGGCGATGCTGATACCGTGTGCCATGGCGAACGACGGCGTCGCGGAGCGTGCAGGCAGAGCCGTCGTGGAACCAGGGGCCGGTGACGGCGACGTTGCGCAGTGACGGCGTCCTGAAGCGACCTTCGAGGGCATGATCGGCATGGCCGCGGCCAAGCTGACGAGCATGATCGAAGCGGGGGGGCAGCGAAGGAGCGATCGCCAGACGGGCGCTCGAGCGCTTGTTCGTGGAACATCAGAGAGGGCAGGACGCGGCATGAGCCTGAAAATCTGGCGCATCGCGCTTTCCAACTTTCGCAAATACGGCGATTCCTTCGTACTTGACGGGCTGACCGATGGGCTCAACGTGATCATCGAGCCCAACGGTTGACAGGGTCGTAGGTGCTTCAAGATGTTTGTGGAGTGCGGGGTGAAGCCGGGTCAGTCGGGAACGAAATCATGACAAAAGAAACCATTGTCGATCTTAAGGTGAAAAGGATAAATATAAACCTCATTTACACTTTAGATGCGGTTCTTCATTCCAGCTCGCTGACAAATGCCGGGTACTTAATAGGACTTAGCCAGCCGGCGATGAGCCTGTCACTGCGTAAGCTGAGAGATCTCTTCGACGACGATATCGTGGTCTATGGCGGTGCGAGGATGCGACGCACTGAGCTTGGGGAGGCACTAGCACCCCGCGCGCGGCAACTCATCCGTCAGTCGCACGATCTTTTTGCTCTCGACCTGGATTTCGATCCTGGAAAAGCCCGTCGTGTCATCACGCTGACCGCTCCCCAGCCGATCGAGATAGTCCTATTGAGCAAGGTAGCGCAGGCCCTGTTGCGGCAGGGCGAAGAGCTTTCCGTCCGGCTGACGACGCTCAAGGCAGCGACAAGTCTGGAGGCGTTCGCCTCCGGCGTTGATCTGGCGATCGTTCCGGGATCGATGCTCGATCCGGCGTTCTGTCACATCCCTCTGCTGGAGCAGAGGCTTTCATGCCTGGTCTGCCGCCAGCATCCGACCATAGAGGACGCGATCGATGTCGGCGCCTATGACAACGGTCGCCATGCTGCGGTGTCGTCCGATATTGAACGGGCCGCCGCGCTCATGGATCTCGAGCATCCATTGATGGAACGTCGTCGCATCGTGGCGACGACCGAGAACATCTCGACGTTGCCCGGGCTGATCGCGGGCACCGACCTCATCGTCACTATGGCCGACTGGCTGGCCCAGCACCTGGCGTGGTCCCAGCCTCTTAAGGTGGTCTCTGCTCCCATGACGGGCAGCACGACCATGTACGCACAATGGGAGGCATGTCGGGACCGTGAGCCCTTTATTGGGTGGTTGAAGGAGCAGGTGCTTGCTGAAGTCGCAACGCTAACGGCCCATTTGCCAGGCAAATAGTGGCATAAGGACTTCAAATTTTCTTTGGAAACAGTTTTGCGACAACCTGCGTGTGTGTCGCAGAGTCGATCGCGCCGGGGCCGTTGCGCCGGACAGACGGTTACCTTCGACATGCGCAGAAGGAAACTCAGTCGGGGACCCTGGCTCCCCGGCTTCGCAAGATCGCGAGACGACCGTGATCGTGCTTGCCAGTGGAATGCCGCGCATTGCGTTGACCCATCTTCCAGTCGGATGTGGGGGCGGAGGCCGCGGCCTGAGGGGGACGTGCGCGATGACATCCAAAACAGCGGGCTTGCTATGTGGTGCGGCAATGATGATCCAGCCATTCACGGCGACGATGCTGGTGGCGCAATCGGTGAGTGCACCAGCGATGATCTCGTTACCGGCAATGCCGCTTATCGATGCTTTGCGCGCCATCGAAGCACGGGGTGTGGCTTTGACGTTCGACCCCGACGCCGTCCGCGACCTCACGTCGAGAGCAGTTCGAAATGCACGCTCTGGCGAGGCCGCAGTACGGGCGGCAATAGACGGTCTGCCCCTTTCTATCGAGCGGCGGTCTGATGGGTCGCTGATGGTGGTCAACGACATCACCGTCACAGCACGCCGGGACGAGGCGGAGACCGACGTGTTGGCGCGGGCCACCACGACCTCCAGCCGAACCGGGCAGACGCTGCGCCAGCAACCGCGCAACACCACCGTCATCACCAGCAGGCTGCTGGCCGAGCAGCAGGCGGTGACGATCGTCGATGCGCTACGCAACGCGGGCGGCGTGGTGGTGAACACCGGCACGGTGCAGGGCGGCAACAGCTATTCGGTGCGCGGGTTCGGGGCCGGTGGGATCGTCAACGGTCTGCCGGGTGGGAACAACAACGGCACGAACGCAGGCGCGACCCAGCCGATCGCCAATGTCGAGCGGATCGAGGTGCTGAAGGGTCCTGATGCGCTGCTGGCCGGCGCGCAAAACCTGGGCGGCACGATCAACATCGTCACTAAGAAGCCGTTCGCTGATCCGCTACTGTCGCTCACGGCGGAGACGGGATCCTTCGGGCAGGCGCGCATCACGGTCGATGCCAACAACGCGCTGAACGAGGCGAAGACAGTAAGCGCCCGGGTGATCGGGGTGGCGGCGACCGCCGACCGCAACTTCGGTGGCTATCGCGGCAACGAGGATTATCTGTTCGCACCCAGCCTGCGGTTCAAGGACGATCGCACCGACGTGGTGATCGGCGTGACTGCGGCGGACCAGATCTTTGGAGCGAACCCGTATACGCTGGTCAACCCAGACACCAACCAGCCGTTCGATCGCCCCCGCGATCAGCCGATCTTTGCCAAGGATCAGGGCATCCGCATCGGTAGCACGCGCCTCTACGGGGAGGCGACGCGCACCGTGGGTGATTGGCTGACCCTCGTGGTACGCGGCCAGCACGAGAACCAGCGCATCCGCATTGCGAACTATGCACCTTTCGCCGTGCTCGCTCCGGACGGGCTGACGCTGGTTTCTGCCAGCGCATCCGAGCAGCGCGCCGACGCGGATGCGCTGGATGGGTTCGCCCGCCTTAAGATCGATACGGGGCCGGTAAGCCATATGCTGGTCGCTGGCGTGACGCACGTTTGGAACGACGTGACCAGCTACAGCGGTTCACAAGGGTCGACGCAGCCAGTCAATGTATTGACCGACACCGTCGCGCCGTTTCAGCTGCCCGCGATCGATCAGAAGGATTACACGCTGGGTGGTACGCAGTTTGGGCAATATGCGCAGTACATGCTCGGCATCTGGAAGCTGAAGCTGCTGGCGGGGGTGCGACGCAACGAAGTGAAATCGACCATCACCTATGCATCGAACGGCCGGACGGAAACGCAGAGGGCAAGCGCTACGACGCCGAACTATGGTGCGATCGTCGACGTGACAAAGAACGTCTCGTTCTTCGGTAGCCTTGCTTACGGCTACCTCCCCACGTTTGCGGTCGACGCTCGTAACGACCGATTGCCCGACAGCCGGACACGCAACATCGAGGCAGGCACCAAGATCAATCTGTTCGGCGACCGGGTGCTGGTGAACGCATCGTGGTTCGAGGTGCGGCAGAGCAACCTGATCGTGCCCGACCCGGCCAATCCGCGATTCAGTATCGCGGTCCCCGGCCAGCGCGGGCGGGGCATCGACCTGAACGTGGCGGGCACCCTGCTTCCCGGCTGGGCGGTGCAGGCCGGCTTAACCCGGACCAAATTCCGCAACTTGACGTCGTCCGAATTTGGTGACGTCGTCGTCAGCCAGCCGCGCGATCAATATAATATCTACACCTCCTATCGTCACCGCCTGACTGACCGGGCGACGGTAGGGGTGGGAGCAGGGCTGTTTGGACGGTCGAGTGCGGCAGCTGACAGTTTCGCCAGCTATGTCGTGCCTGCCTCGCAACAGGTGGATCTCAACGCCTTTGCCACGCTGGGGCCGCTCGACCTCAATTTCGGTCTGCGTAATGCCTTCGATCGCCTGAACTACAATACGACCTACGCCAAGAGTTACCTGCCCTATGGCGAGCCGCGCAACTGGCGTCTGACCGCGACCTACCGTTTCAAGTGACCGCTTCGGCATGATCCCTGATCCGATTCCATCCGCCGAGACCCGCCAGGAGGCGGGCCTCCAGCCCCGCGCGGCGTCGGCGAGGGAGCGCTGGCGTCATTTCGGCCGGTTCGTGTCGGGCTGGTGGCTGTCGCGCGACTGGCCGTTCGCCTGGGGCGGCGTCGCCATCCTGCTCGCGATCGGGTTCGGAGAGACCTACCTCGCTGTGTGGGGCAATGGCTGGCAGCAGGCGTTCTTCGACACGTTCGAGAAACGCGACGTCGCGGCTTTCGGGCCGCTGCTGGCGGTGTTCATCGGACTGATGGCGTGCCAGGTCGCGACGACGGTGTTCGGCGGGTATATGAACGGCGTCGTCGGCCTGCGCTGGCGCGCCTATCTAACGCGCCGCTACCTGACGCGCTGGCTGGACCACAACCGCTATTACGAGATCGAGCGGCTGCGGCTGATCGACAATCCCGATCAGCGCATCGCCGAGGACCTGGCCAACGTGTCCACCGGCGGCTGGGCGATCATCCAGATGGGCGTCGGCCTCGTCACCTCCACGGTCGGGGCGATCTCGTTCGCGATTATCCTGCTGCGCACGGCGGGGGCGATCCGGCTGGAACTGTTCGGGCGGGCGGTTGCGATCCCTGGCGACACGCTGATCTACAGCCTGATCTATTTCGTGCTGGGCAGCGTCGCGATCGTTTATATCGGACGGCCCTATGTGCGCCGGGCACAGCGCCAGCAGCATCTGGAAGGCGATTTCCGTGCCGGGTTGATCCAGGTGCGGCGCAATTCGGAACAGATCGCCTTCTCCGGCGCGCTGCCTGCCGAGCAGCGAGCACTTGCGGTGGCGTTCGAGGCGGCGCGGCACAATTTCCTCTACCGGCTCTACGCCTTCCTCGGTGTGAACGCGGGCATGAACGTCTACGACCGTATCGGCACGCTGCTGCCGCTGATGGTGCTGGCACCGCGCTATTTCGCCGGCGCCGTCACCTTCGGCGCGGTGATGGGTGCGCGCGACGCCTTCTCGCAGATGGTGACGAACCTGTCGTGGTTCGTCCACATGTACCCCAACATTGCCGTCCATATCGCCAACGTAAACCGCATTAAGGGGCTCGACGACGCGCTGGACGATCGCCGCCCGCGTGGCATAGCCGTGGCGGGCGGGACGATCGCGTCGGGCGTAGCGATCATAGCCGAAGGGCTGGCGGTGCGCCGCCCGAACGGCGCGCCGCTGCTCGACATCGGCGACTGGCAGGTGCGCGTGGGTGAGCGCTGGGTGATCTGGGGGCCGTCGGGCGCGGGCAAGAGCACGCTGCTGCGCGCGATCGCCGGGCTGTGGCCGGACGGCACCGGCACGGTGCGGCTGGCTGGTAGCGGCACCGCGATGTTCGTGCCGCAGCGCCTGTACCTTCCGTCTGGCACGCTGAAGGACGCGGCCTGCTTCCCCGATCCGGCGGAGCGGCACGACGACGCTGCCGTCGCCGCGCTGCTGGAGCGGGTCGGCCTGTCGGCGCATGCCAGCGCGCTGCATGCGATCCGCGCCTGGCAGGAGGAACTGTCGCCCGGCGAGCAGCAGCGCGTCGCGCTGGCCCGCATCCTGCTCCACCGACCGGACTTGCTGATCGTCGACGAGGCGACCAGCGCGCTCGATGCGATCAACGCGGAGGGCTTCTATCGCATTGTCTTGGGCGAGCTGCCCGGCGTGACGCTGGTCAGCGTGGTTCATGACGCGCGCATGGTGCCCTTTCACACCCATCGCCTGCTGCTGGAGGACGGCCACGCGCGGGCCGAGCCGATCGAGGAAATGTTCGAGTGAATACGGCGACCTATATGAGTCATAACGAGGCGACGCTGCGTGACGCGGCGACAGCGGCGGTGGAACACGCTGAGCGTCTGGGCACGGACGGCGCCAGCGTGACCGTGCAGGCAGGTGGGGGTGTGCGGCTGGTGGTGCGCGAAGGCGTGACGGAAACGCGATTGCGTGACGACTTCCAGTCGATTGGCATCACCGTCTATCGCGACGGGCGCAGTGGCAGCGCGTCAGCCACCGCCTTCGATGCCGATGCAGTGCGGCGCATTGCTCAGGAGGCGGTCGCGATCGCCGCTCGAGTGCAGCCGGACGCCGATGCCGGCCTCGCGAATCCCGAATGGCTGGCCCGCGAGGGCGACATGCCGCCGCTGTTCTCTCCCGCCGGCATCGCGCCCGACGCGCTGCTGGCGCAAGCGCATGCGATCGACGAGGCAGTGCGCGCGGTTGCCGCCGGCCGCGCGGTATTCACCAGCGAGGCGGGGGTCGCGACCAGCGAGGGCGCCATGGCGCTCGCCACTTCGACCGGCTTCTGCCGCAGCGTGGCGACGACCACGCACGGTCGCTGGGCGATGGTGTTGGCGCAGGGCGAGGGCGGTTCGGTACAGGATTTCGCCCAGTCGCAGGAACGCGTCGCCGACCGACTGAGCGAGCCGGACGCGCTGGCGGCGCTGGCGATTGAAAGGGCGATAGGGCAACTCGGCGCACGGCCGCTGGTCGGCGGCCGACTGCCTATCCTGTTCGACGCGCGGGTAGCTGGCGCGCTGGTCCGCGATCTCGTCGCAGCGCTGAGCGGCGGTCCACAATATCGCCGGGCGTCCTGGCTGCTCGACGCGGCGGGACGGCAGATGCTGGCCGACCATCTCGACCTAGTCGAGGATCCCGGCGAACCCTGGGGGCTAGCTAGCGGCGGCTTCGATGGCGAGGGCGTCGCCGGATCACGTCGTCACGTGGTCATGGGCGGGGTGGTCAACGGCTACTTCCTGTCGGCGCTGTCCGCGCGGCGGCTGGGGACGCGCTCGACCGGCAATGCCGGGGGGGCCTGGAACCTACGTTTCGCCAGCCGCCGCGCCGGCGGCGATGCCGCCGCGATGCGCGCGCGGCTGGGATCGGGATTGCTGGTGACGCAGATCATGGGCGGCGCGACCGACCCGGTGACCGGCAACTGGACGCGCGCGGTCGCCGGCTTCCGGGTGGAGGATGGTGCGATCGTGCATCCCGTCACTGACGTGACGCTAGGGGGCTCGCTACCGGAGATGATGCAGACGATCGTGGCGATCGGTGACGACGTGGACCGGCAGGGGGCGGTGCGGTGCGGCTCGATCCTGATTGATGCGATGACGGTGGGAGTGGCGGCATGAACGTGATGCAGCAGGCGCGGGAGCGGATCCTGTCACCTTACGGGCTCGACGATGCGGTATTGTCCCGCGCACTGGCCGATGCGGCGCCACGCGGCACCGACCTCGCCGACCTGTATCTGGAAGCTGCGACAACGCGGCGATGGACGTTGGAGAACGGCCGCGTCACCGGCGGCGGCTTTGGCAGCGAGCAGGGCGCGGGCATTCGAGTCGCTCAGGGCGCGGAGATCGCGTTCGCGCACGGTGCTGACCTGCGCCCGGTAGCGCTGGCGCAGACAGCAGCGGCCGCTGCGGCGCTAGCCGGTCGGTCCGGCAACGGCGCGATGCCCGCAGGACTCGCCTTGCACGCGGTCCCGTCCGCATCGACGCTATATCCCGCGATCGATCCGGTCGGGAGCGCCGACGACCTGGGTTGGATTGCCCTGCTCAAGAAGGTCGAAACGCTGGCGCGCGCAGCCGATCCGCGCGTGATCCGGGTCGATGCACAGGTGATGGCGGTGGGCCATGTGATGATGGTCGTCGACCTCGATGGCCGCCTGTCGGGCGACGTGCGGCCGATGGTCCGCCTGTCGGTAACGGTGCTTACGGAGCAGGGAGCGCGGCGAGCACGGGGCCATGCTGCGATCGGGGGGCGCTATGGACTGGACGGGATCGACCCGGCAACGCTGCGCGGCACCGTCTCGCGCGCGGTGCGCATCGCCTGCGTCAACCTAGACGCGCGGCCAGCGCCGGTGGGCGAGCTGCCGGTGGTGCTTGCGCCCGGCTACCCCGGCGTGCTGTTTCACGAGGCGGTGGGCCACGGTCTGGAGGCCGACCATCACCGCAAGCGCCTGTCGGTGTTCTCGGACCGTATTGGCGAGCGGGTAGCGGCACCGGGAGTCACCGTGATCGACGACGGCGGCGTGCCGGGGCGGACCGGGTCGCTGGCGGTGGATGACGAAGGCACGCCCGCTGACCGTACCGTGCTGATCAAGGACGGCATCCTCGTCGGGCTGATGTACGATCGGCTGAACGCCGGATTGATGAACGCGCGCCCGACCGGCAACGGCCGGCGTCAGTCCTATGCCCACCTGCCGATGCCCCGCATGACCAATACCTTCCTGGCGCCCGGCAGCGACGATCCGGCGGACATCGTCGCCTCGGTGAAGCGCGGCATCTACGCCGTGGAGTTCGGCGGCGGGCAGGTCGATATCACCACCGGTCGCTTCAATTTCAGCACCACCGAGGCGTATCTGATCGAGGACGGACGCATCACCGCGCCGATTTCCGGGGCGACCCTGATCGGTGCGGGGGATGAAGCGTTGCGCCACGTCGACATGATCGGACCCGACCTGGCACTCGACAGTGGCGAGGCGACCTGCGGCAAGATGGGACAATGGGTTGACGTGGGCGTCGGCCAGCCGACCGTGCGGATCAACCGAATGATGGTCGGCGGGCGCGGCGGCTGATCGGAATAGGAGAAGAAGGATGAGAACGATCGCTCTGACGCGGGAAGATTTTTCCCCGCGCGCGCTGGCGGCGGACGCGGGTGTCGTGCTGGTGGATTTCTGGGCACCGTGGTGCGGCCCGTGCCGCGCGCTTGCTCCGGTGCTGGAGGATTTGGCTGAGGATTTCGCCGGGCGCGCGACGATTGCGAAGGTGGATACGGAGGCAGAGCCGGCCCTGGCGGCGGAACACGGCGTGTCGTCCTTGCCCCTGCTCCTGCTGTTCCGTGACGGACAGGAGGTTCGCCGTGTCATCGGCGTGCAGTCGCGCAGCCGGTTGGCGATGATGATCGAGGACGCGCTTTGAGCGGAGTGGGCGGGGCGTTCGGCGGCAGCCAGACCGTCAAGACGGCATTGCTGGCCCGGATCGATGCCGCGCTGGCGGATGGCAGGCTGGATTTCGACCCCGCACGCGGGGGGGCAACCAGCGCACTGTCAATCGCGGTTGACAGTGCCGATCCGGCCAACTTCGCCGCCGCGTTCGGCTTTCCGCTGCCGCTCGCCGCGCTGCTGGATCCGGTTGCGCAGACGCAGCCGTCCGCCGTCGCGGCAACCGCTTTCGTACGAGACTGGGTGCTGGTGGTGCGGCCCGGCAGCGATCTGACCGATGTAGGCTCGGCGCTGATGCTTCACATGCTTGCCGCGCCCGAACTCGCTCTTTGGCGTTCCGATATAAGCGAAGGCCTCGCCACGCTGCACGGTGCCCGCAACGCGACTGCCGACGATTGGCGCAACGAGAGGTATCGTGTCATGGAAGCGGCGGATACCGCCGGGAATGCCGAAGAGCGATCGATCGCTGCGCTTTGGGAAGCTGCGGTCTGGCCCACCGATCGCGGACGCTCCACCCTGTCCGCCGCTTTTGGCGCATGGCGAAGGCTGCGCAGTTACGCGCCGCAATGGTCAGCCGCTCAGGAAGAGAGGGCCCAAGCCGTGCTTGGAAAGATCAGAGATGACCAGCACGCCCGACACGGACCGGAGGTCGAACCGGATTATCCGAGCCTCTTTCACCAACGTGACGAAGCGCTGGCGGTCGGTTTCGAAAGCAACCTGCGGTGGGTGAACGAACACGCTCTTCAGCGCGCGCGGGATTTTGCGCAACGCTGCATCGCTGAGCTTGGGGCGGCACGCTGAGCGTGACTGATGAATTGAAGGGGACGAAATATGAACCGGACGATGCGCCTGCTTATCTCGACTGGCATCGGCGCGGCGTTGGCGGGGTGTGGCGGCAGCAGTGGCGGAGGTGACGTCCCCGCTGTAACGCCGACACCCTCGCCCTCCGTCACACGCGATGCTTTTGGTTGCGTTAGCGGGAATTGGAACGTCATCGGCGGCGTTCCCACCCAGACCCGTTATCAGACCGACCACTTTGCTTTTCACTGGAACGGCACCGCCGTCTCCGATGCCGATGCGACCCAGGCCGGGCAAATCCTGGAAAACGCCTACGCGTTCTATGCGACAAAGATCGGATTCAAGCCGCCGCAGTGCGAATCGTCGTCAAAGACGAAGATCAACGTCAACATCGGCGGCGACGCCTCGGTCAGTACGGCTGGTAGCCGGGATGGTACCGGCTATATCGACATGACCCCGCTGGGTCTGGCCACACCTCATACCGTCGCGCATGAACTGGTCCATGTCTTCCAAAGCACGACGCCGGGGTGGACGGTGCTGCCGCGCTCTTTTTGGGAGACGCACGCCAACTTCATGGTGGCGCAAATCCCGAATTTTCGAAGTGATGTAGATTGCTCGGAGGACGCGGTAAACTCCGCTTACCTAGCGCATGGCAACGCCCGCACCCGGTACTGCGGGTGGCAGTTTTGGGACAGGATCGCGCAGACATATGGTTATGCTGCGGTGAACGACGTCTGGGCACGGCCCGGAACGACCGGGGATCAATATGCAGCGCTGGCCGCCAATCGGAGCTGGTCCGCGGCGCAGCTCAATGACGTGTTCGCCGACTGGGCGATCCGCAACGTGACCTGGGATTATACCGGCCCGGACGGCTTCGATCGTGGATCTGTGTTCCGTGCGGCTTACGGCGCATACGAGCCGGACACGCCCGTGGCGTTTCGTGCTCGCCGACTGACCACGCTGGAACCGCTCGATATCGCCAAGCGACGCTTTTCGGTTCCGTTTGCGTGGGCACCACAGCGCTGGGGATACAATCTCGTACGGCTGGTCCCTGATGCGGGCGCGGCATCGCTCTCCGTCAGCTTCCGGGGCGTGCCGCAGGAGCGGTCCGCCGTCGCTACGCTGCCGGGGGCATCGAATGAACCGCAACCGCTGCCAACGCCTGCTTCAGGGTGGCGCTGGTCCGTGGTCGTCGTCGATGCTCAGGGTTCGCCACGCTATGCGCGCGTCCTGCAAGGCGGCGACGAAAGTCTCTCTGTTCCCCTGCGTGCAGACGACCGTGGCGCCTATTTGATGGTCATGGCCGCGCCGACCATGCTACAGCACATCATTGACGACCAGCCCTATTACTCGATCTACCGCTATCCCTGGATGGTGCAAATCGATGGCGCGATGCCGTGGGGTTATCAAACCGCCGCGCCGGATCGCATCGCGAACGGGCGGCGCCATGCCAATGGTGGGGGCTGGGTAGGCCCTAGAGCCAGCGTCTCGGCATCGGCCTATGTCGGCCCTTACGCCCGCGTCTACGGCGGCACGGTCGTGGGTAATGCGCGGATCGAAGACCATGCTATCGTAGCCTCCGGCACCATCGGCGGCAATGCCCGTGTCGATGCGCTGACTGTTCTGGCAGGCACGTCGACGCTGGGTGACGATGCGCGAATCGGCGGCGTATTCGGCACGATCGCTGGTAACGGTTTCGCGCTGTCGGGCACCGCGCAACTGCTGGGGGACGTCCAGATCTACGGCGACAACCGCCAGATCAATATGCCGCTGTTCAGCGGTTTCTCACGAGGTGTATATTACGGCATGATCCTGCAGTCAGATGCAAGTGACGTGGCCAAAGGCGCGTCACGCACCGATCCCGTTCTTGAAGTATCGATGCAGCCTGGTTTTGTATGGCGCTAGCGTCTGTATCCTGAACGACATCACCCCGATGGCCGCTATTGGAGCAACGGATGCTCCCTCAGGCCCGGTAGTGCCGCTAGCGAGCAGAGGCCGGCGATCGGATGAGGAGCCAATGCACAAGTTCGTGATCGAAACCCTGCTGTTCCTCGTCGGCGTGCTCGTCTCCTTTGGTCTGCGGTGGCTGGTATGGCGCTGGTTGCGATCCCGCCGGCCATCAATGACGCCGGCACCCATCGCCGACGATGGTGACGGCGGAAAGGTCATCCCGCTGGTCGCGACCTTCACCGGGCTGCGTGGCCTGTCGTGGGTCGGGCTCGCAGTCAAATTAGCGCCGGCGAGCTGCCCGCCGGCGCCACACCATCAGAGCTTGTCCTTCAACGCCTTGGCTGCCGTAAACGACACCGTCTTCGACGCGGCAATGGTCATTGCCTCCCCGGTCGCCGGGTTACGACCCTGACGTTCCGGACGATCTTTGACGGCAAATTTGCCAAAGCCGGGAATGGAAACGTCTTCGCCCTTGGCAGCCGCACTGGCGATCTGGTCGAATACGGCAGTGATCGCCGCCTTGGCATCGCTTTCACTCGAACCAGTCGTGGCTGCCACGCCCTTTGCAAGCTCACCGATGTTCATGCCTGATTGTCCTCCTTGGAAAGGATGAGACCGTAGTCAGGGTCTGTGATCTGGCAATGACTGGCTTTCACGATTTCAGGCTATCTTGCGCGGTGGCAGCCATCCAGCCGGTCGAGTGTGGACGCGCCAATGGTTGCGGCACCGGCTCAATCTGCGCATATCTTGCAGAGCCCTGAGTGAGTTGCCCCTGATGCTCGAAACCGAGCTGCTGACCACCGACCCCGCTGCCCGAAACTCGTCTGTCGGGCTAAAGGCCTATCTCGACGAAAATATCACAAGTCTTGGTCAACAAGCGATACAGAATGCCAAGCGAGGTCTGGATGACTGTCAGTCCGCCATCGCTACCATCCGTGAGCGCGCAGAAGCACTCCATCCGCGAACCGTTCTCGCCGCAGGCTATACCATCTTGCGCAACCAGGCAGGCGAACCGCTGACTGGCATAGCCGCGGTGAGAATGGCAGATTTGGTCACAGCGGAAATGCGTGACGGAGCGACACAGCTACGAAGCACCGACCAGCAAGGAGATAAGCCGGAATGAATACCAGCGTGACGATCAAAGGATCGAACGAGCCGGCGCCTGCCAAATTCGCAGATGCCTATGCCGAATTGCAGGCGATCGCCGCCAAGCTGAAGCCGGAGCAGGGGCAGATCCCTGACGTGGACGCGATCGAACCACTGGTAAGGCGGGCGAATGTGCTCGCGGCACATTGCCAGGAGCGCATTGAGTCCGTCCGCAAGCTGATTGGGGAGCAGTCGTTATCATGATCGCCTGGCTTGATCGCGTAGCGCTTCTGTTTGCCTTCGTCTGGTCGACGGTTAAGCTCGGCGTGGATGAACACACTACGCCCCTATGCCGACCTAGGTATTGACCAACTTGAAGAGCTGGTCACCGATATCTCCGGGTCTCATCCGATCAATGATCAGATCCTGGCTGAGCTAGGGCATCGCAATACACAGCGCGCGCTCCGCCTGCGCAGCAGGCTGGAAAAGATGCGTGGCGATTCCCACGCGCCGGCAGAAGCTCAGATAGCCAAGCAGCCGCCGACGCCAGCAAACCTATCACCATCGCGTGCGGCCAGCTCGCCTAGACGTCCCGTGTCGCTGCCTCCCAGAAGCACCGATCCGAACGATCCGCAAAACATATTGCGGGCTTGGACGGTGTTGGAAGTCTTATCACCTGCATCCTTCAAGACCCCGGCTGATCTAGCAGCCGGCGATGGTCGCCGTATCGCCCGTTTCGAAAAAGGGCTGCCGTGGGCGGATGGGACAGCAAAATCCCCTCACAACACGCGACTCTTTTTCCAGATCGTGCTTGGCTCGTTAGCCATGCAGCCTGCCATCGAGCAACTGCTTCAGCGCTTTGCCGACAATCGCCCTGAGCGACCAAGTGCGCGTGGTGAAACACCCCTCGCAGTCGTGATCGTCGATCGTGAAGGCCGACCGATCCCTGACAGCTGTGCGGTAATATCCAGCTTTGCATGGGGTCTGCCGCTTGCCCTGACGGACGACCCGGCAACGCTTAGCGAATGGCAAGCCGTAGGCGAGGGCTTACAGGAAACGCTGCATGATCGGCTGTTTCGCGAAGGCCCGGACGGCAGACCCAAGCCCCTCGACATGGCCGCTATTACAAATGCCCACGAGTGGCTGGTCGACGAGTTAGGCATCGATCGGACCATGGTCCGCCCACCAGTCTTTGCCGTGCGTAGCCTGGTGGCTTTCAAATCGAATAATCCACCCGAGCCGCTTCTGCTTAACAGCTTCTTCCTCAAGGATTTGCACGCTGCCACCCTGCTGTTCCGCGACAAACAGGCTCCGCCGGCACTCCAGCGGTTCATAGGAGCGCTGGCACCCTCATCACGCCGCGATCTGCTGAACGACGAGACGGCGATTGAGCAGGCCGTGGCTCCTGCACGGTTTCCAGCTGCTCGCTGGCCTGGCCCCGGGCGGCATCCGCTCGTTTTGATGCAACAGGCAGCGGTCAACCTTGCCGTTGAGCAGGGCAATGGTGAGATCCTGGCGGTCAACGGCCCGCCTGGTACCGGTAAGACCACATTGCTGCGTGACGTTGTTGCCGCTCTCGTCACCCAGCGTGCCAGCGCCATGGCTGCGCTGGACGATCCGGAAAAGGCATTCTCGCCATCTGGCCATAAGCTGCAAGCCGGCAATGGCTGGCTCCAGCTATATCGCCTCGACAAGACCCTCAAGGGGTTCGAGATGCTGATCGCATCGTCGAACAACAAGGCGGTTGAAAATGTCAGTGCCGAGCTGCCGGCGCTGGGAGCGGTAGCCGATGATGCGCCCGACCTACGATATTTCAAGCCGCTTGCTGACGGGCTGCTTGGAGCCGAAAGCTGGGGTGCCATCGCAGCGGTGCTCGGCAACGGCGCCAACAGGGCTGCCTTTAAAGACAAATTCTGGTGGGACCCCGACACCGGTCTGTTCAGCTATCTGAAGGCGGTCGACGGACGTAAGCCGGAGATTGAACAAGCTGACGGCAGCAAGCGCCCACCAATCATCGTTACCGAACTCCATCCTCCGGTCGAACGACGTGAAGCCCTGCGCCGCTGGCAGGCTGCGCGCGCCCACTTCCGCCTGTTAGAGAAGCAAGTCACCGAGACTACGGCAGAGGTAGAAGCCTTCCGTCAGCGCTGGCGCTACCTTCCCGCCGTTGAGCGATCGTTCAACGCTGCACGCGATCATGCCATGGACCGACCTGGCTGGGTGCAGCAGCTTCTTCGGCTAGCCGATTACCGCCGCTGGAAAGCCGAGCATCTACCGCTATCCTCAGCACTGGCCGCAGACGCCGCGGCAGCATCCGATGCCGGCGTGATCTCAAAGCCGTTGGCTGGATTGGTCGCGCGCTCCCCATGGCTTGGGTTCGGCGCCGCGTCCCGTGCTGTCAGCATTGAGCAGAGCTTACGTCCGCTGCTGGAGCAGCTTCGGCATGATCGGGCGGCACGTCAGGCCCCGATTATCGACGACGCCTTTTTCGATCAGGCAAACGAGCAGCGCCAGCCGACCGCGCCATGGCTAACTGCCGAAGAGCATCGTCAGCGTGACGTGCTGTTCCAAGCCGCGTTGGACTTGCACCGCGCCTTCGTCGACGCCGCCGCGAAACCACTGCGCCACAACCTCAACGTGATGTTGCAGGTTCTCGACGGCAAAGGCTTCGCAGATCAAACCAAAGACGTGATGATCCCGGATCTGTGGTCCAGCCTGTTTCTCGTGGTGCCGGCGGTATCAACCACCTTCGCCTCGGTCGGCACGATGCTTGGCCGTGTTCCAGCAGAAGCATTGGGCTGGCTGCTCGTCGACGAAGCCGGCCAAGCTGCCCCGCAGCAGGCCATAGGTGCGATTATGCGCACCAGCCGAGCTATTGTGGTCGGCGATCCTGTTCAGGTGCAACCTGTCGTTCTCCTGCCCGATCGGTTAACCGCGGCAATCTGTCAGACGTTCAATGTCGATCCTCAACGCTTTGGTGCGCCTACTGCTTCGGTGCAGACGCTCGCCGATGATGCCACGGCTTGGTTTGCCGAGTTTCCGGCTCGTATCGGTAGTCGGACCGTTGGGGTACCGCTGCTGGTGCATCGTCGCTGTTCGTCTCCGATGTTCGATATCGCCAATCGGATCGCCTACGAAAATCTGATGGTGCAGGCCAAAGTCGACCGCCCGTCAGCTATTCGCGACCTGCTCGGGCCATCCCGCTGGATCGATGTTATCGGATCAGGCGAGGACAAATGGTCCCCACGTGAAGGCCAGGAAGCGCTGGCAATAATCGAACGGATCGTCAGCGCCGGTATCAAGCCCGACCTCTATATCGTGACGCCGTTCGTGATTGTCGCAAATGGCCTGCGGCGACTGTTTCGCGACAGCCCCTTACTCGCCCATGCCATTCCTGAGCTTGATCGTTGGACCCGCACCCACATCGGCACCATCCACACCGTTCAGGGTCGCGAAGCTGAGGCCGTGATCTTTGTTCTCGGCGCTCCGAACGAGGACCAGACGGGCGCTCGTGCCTGGGCCGGCAAGGACCCCAATCTCCTCAACGTCGCCGTCACGCGGGCAAAGGAAGCGGTTTACGTCATTGGCAACAAGGCACTGTGGCAATCGGCTGGGGTGTTTTCAGATCTCAGCTCAGTAATGTCGAGGTACTGATGACAGGATCGAATTTCGGCATACCGCGTCCGATCGGCACCGGGCTGCCGGCCGAACAGCCAGTCCTGCTCACCCACGCCGCCAGCACTTTCCTCGATGCCCATGCGCGGATCGTGGCCGCAGGCAAGGTGGTCAAGGCCAAAACAGACAAACGCGAGACACGGATGGTGGCCGTGCCGGTGCTGATTGCCCTGGTGACCATGCTGTATTGCGTATTCCACGGCTACATCCTGTCAGGTTTCATTCTGGCGGCGATCGTCGGATTTGGAGCACTCTGCCTGGCAGGCATGGTCTCGGCGGTTATCGGCAAGCCGACCGATCCGACGCCTGCGCAGTTGATTGCCATTGGCGTCGAGGAGGTGAAGCGCTTCGTCCCACTCATGAACCGGGGGCGCTACCAATGGGTTCGCCGGGACTATGATTTCGTCGGCGTGTTCCCCGATACAGGGTTCGTCTATTACTTCGGCCCGACGACCCGCTGGCAGCATCTGCTGATGGCCGGCCGTCAAAACGTCCGCCAGGTCCGGGTCAGCATAACGACAAAAACCAGCCAGACATCGACCAGCACGACCGAGCACGGCCGGTGCTATGTCGTAGCACCCACCCGCAACCTGGCGGTGCTGTCCAAAGGCAAATCGACCACCACACACCAGACATCGACGACCACGCACACCAGCCATGTGCTGGAGATCCAGTATCAGGCGGAGCAAGGGACGGCGCCGGCCTGGTTGTCGGTTAACTTCGGCGAAGATGGGCGACTGGCCGAGGATTGGCGGCTAATGATCGCTCAGACGGCCGGGCTGGCCTAGTTTCAAGCTACCATCCCGGTTGGACGACTTCCCTGATGCTGGCCGGCCGACTGACGGCAAGGTCATCTCCTGCCACCTCCGTCTACCGTTCAGCTTCGCCCCGTTACAAAGCCGGGCAGACTGTTGCTGACGGAGAGACGATGATGACGAAGAACGTGATCGGCATGCTGGTGCCGATATTGGGCCTCGCCAGTCTTGGTGCATGTGCAACGACCGGTGCGACCGAACCCGGACGTACGGTCTGCCGCCCCGCCGCTGCCGCGTCTCTGGTCGGCAAGGCCGCTCGCGACGATGGTACCATCCTCCAAGCGACAGGAAGCTCGATCGTACGCCGCATCGCTCTTGGTGATGCAACCACGAAGGACTTCCGCGAGGAACGCGTCACGGTCACGATCGACGACGGTCGAGTGGTTGCTGCGTCCTGTGGCTGAGCGTCACCGGTGAGGATGACATCGATCGTCCCGATCATGCTACTTCTCGCCGGCTGCGCTTCTACCCGCCCGGTGGAAGGGCCGGTACGCCTGGGGCAGATGGCGGCCGTCAACGGTCCTCGGGTTCGAGCGGATCGCGTGATCGAGGACAGCCGCTGCCCGGCCGACGTGCTGTGCATCGAGGCGGGCCGTCTGATCGTGCAGGTGACCGTGTTCGGAGGCGGGTGGTCGAGAAAGTTCGATCTTCAGCCCGGCGTGCCCGTCCATGTCGTGGACGGCAATTTGACGCTGATCGAGGCAACTCCGCTCCCGCGCACGACACGACCTCGAACCAGAATGCGATCGTACCGCTTCACCTTCAACTTTCAGGGAGGGTTGTGACAGCAGGCGTACGGCAAGAGCAGCTAGCCTGCTGACGCTGCCGTCCGGACGGACGTCGCTAATCTGCCGATGCATGGCAGACTAAAAAAGGGCCGGTCGAGCCGGCCCTGAAGTTTTTTAGGAGAGGATGCCTGAAAGGCACGGCCATGGTGTGCCGACTGCCCTCACCACGCAAACAGTTTTTGTGCGCCGCAGCAGAAACTAGTTAGCTGGTCGTGCTATTGCAGAGGAATAGGCCGCGCGACCTTGCCGTGCCGCAGCAGCCTCCTTCGACCGTTCGGCCTGGTCCGCCAGCTCGTCCCACCGTCTTGCCGCATGGAGCGCCCTGTCGCGAACATTCGGCAATATCGTACCGTCAGCGATCTGACGTTCGACCGTGGCACGCTTGCGGTACAATCTTGCTTCGTCTGCCATTTTAAAAACCACCCCCACCCATCCTGGCTGTTCGACAGCGATATCCTGACTGTCCGCCCCGTCGATCAGCTCCGATCTTGGGTGGCAAAACTACTCGATTTCCTCGACTTTTACGATCGTGGGAATCGATGACCCACCATGTGCGGTCGCTTCCTGTCCCAGCGCCGCGTCGCGCGCGCCCTCGTCGGTGGCGTGATGGACCTCGAAGACCTTCTCGATCGGCTTACCCATCGGGAAGAGGCAGCTCACTGTCACCTTCCAAAGCCTGTCCGTCATCGTGCCTTCTCCCTTGACGCCTGATCCTGCCTGCCGCTTGCAGTCGCTGTATCGAGCCGAGACAGGGTAGGCCACTGGAGCCTTAAAAGGGCGCGTCGGGCGCGTCGGGCGCGTCGGCGGCCCGCGGTCAGCGTCTTGAATATGCACATGAACAAACGGCGGAAGTCGGGAAGCCGATCAGTCGCCTTGAACGTCGGATTATGGGTCGTTGCCGAAGGTTTGCTGCTTCTGGCTACCTGCGCAGCGCGAAGGCCTACTCGGTCCGCGATCGCTGCCGATCAAGGTGGCATGATCAGCGAAAGCGGGAGAGCCATGTAATCCGCTGCTTCGTCTGCTTGGCAAGGCAGGCCGGGTGGTTCAACATCTCAATCGTCCCTGCGCCCTCGCTATTGTCGAGCGGGCAAGCACGGTCACGCTGAGCAAGCCATGCGCGCTGCGAAGTGCGCAAGGCCGACTGACGCGCGGTAGAAAGTCGTCCCATCGTCGATCGATAGGTCTCATTCAGCCGAGCGTCGGCGCGTCTATAATCAGCAACGAAACAGGCCGACATTGCCGAGGTCACACCCTGGGCTGCCTCACCAGCGTTAAGGCAGCGATCCAATTGGTCAGAAGCGGCAAGCGCTAAGGCAAGTGTGATCATCAGTAATCTCCATCATCTGCAAAACGATGCGGGCTTCGGCAGGTTGCCGATCTACTCAAGCGCCACAGTGCGTCCCTGGGATCGCGTGACAGCATGGAGCGACAGACGAATTATCATGCCGGCGCACCCAACGGATCAAACAGACGCGCCATGGACTGGGTCAAAGCCAAGCGATCGATGATCGAACCTGCCCAGGCGACTATGCCATCAGGGCGTATCAGTGCGGCGTCCGCATTGGCTTTGTCGCCTGAGGAAGAGACACAATAGTCAAGCTGGGTAGACGTGTCAGCAATCTCGGCGAATTGCTCGGAATGGTTGAAACCGAGCAACAATGCCCGCCCGCAACGCAGCGCCTCGTTCAGTGTGCGTCCGTCCGCAAGTGGCGCGTCAGGTACGCTGCGGCCCACGAGAGGATGTGCGGCGCCGAGTTCATCGTATCGCAGCCCGGCGCCCCATGCCCGTTCGGCGAAGAACGTAGACCCGTCACGCGTCGCCATCAGTTCGCGAACCACGGCTCGCAATGCCGCGGCGCCGGGATCTGGTCGAAGCAACGCTACCTGTGAACGCGACCATTCGAGCACTTGCTCCGCGATCGGACGCCGTTCCCGCGCATAGCTGTCGAGCAACGAGGGCGACGCGCGGCCAGTGGTCACCGCAGCGAGCTTCCAACCCAGGTTCATGGCATCGCCGATGCCGAGATTGAGGCCCTGACCGCCTAGCGGCGCGTGAACATGCGCCGCGTCGCCGGCGAGGAGCACGCTGCCCTGCCGATAGCTGGTGGCGAGAAACGCGCGATCGGTCCACGTCGTGGCGAGTTCCACCCCGGCGACTGTGACGTCGGTGCCCGACACGCGTCGCAGTACCGCTTGCAGATGCTCGTCGCTCAGCGGGAATGTGCGATGGCTTACACCGCCATCAAAGTCGACCATGGTGACGGTGCCGGGCGGTGCGTAGGTGTACATACCTGACGCGGTATGCCGGCGACCGGGGCGAAGCCGGTTTGGCTCCTCGAGGCACAGCGTCATCGAATAGCCGGTGAATTCCGGCTCAGTGCCAACAAAGCTGATCCCGGCGGCCTTGCGAACGGTACTGCGGCCGCCATCGCATCCGACGATCCGACCGGCCCGATGCGCCATACCGCCGGCATGGACCTCGATGCCGTTTGCCGTTTGCGTGACGCCGTCGACGCCACACCCGTGGCGGATTACGACGCCGAGATGGCTTGCTCGAGTAAACAGCACGTGTTCGAGGTCGGCCATCGTCACCGCGAGCGCTTCGATTGCACCGCTCCAGCGCCACGGCCACGCGTTCGTGTCTACCATGTCGTGAAAAAATTGCAGGCCGGCGAAATGCCCAGCGGGACGGCGCGCTCCGGCGGTCCAAGGTGCGGCGATGACTGTGTCGGCCAACGCCATGCGGGCCTTGAGCGGCGACAACAGATCACGCCGTTCGAGGCTCTCCATCGTCGGCAGGTTCAGCCCGCGAAGACCAAAGGGCAAATTTTTCAGCGGCGACGCCGCTGCCTCGCTACGTTCGAGCACCAGCACGCGGCAACCGGCAAGCCCGAGCTCGCATGCGAGAAAGAGGCCAACCGGCCCAGCGCCGGCAATGATGACGTCGTATGTGGCGTTGTGCTCGAGTGACACGGTAAAGGCTCCTTCAGTCGATTGTTCGACCGGAGCGTTCCCCATCCAGGCACCCTCGCGGACGAACGGACAGGCGCCGCGAAATGGCACCCGCTGTTCGTCGTGGGGATCCTGGCCGAGGCCAAAGACCAGAGCTTCCGTTACCGAAAGGGCTTGGGCTGACCACACCAAGCCTGCCTTTTCCGACCTCGCCAACGTAGCTGATCGCTAGCTGTAGTGGAAGACCGTCGCAGCGCGTCAGCAAGCCGCCTGGCGACAATCCGCCAAGTCGACAATAGCTGAACGGACGTCTGCTCGCGGAAGGGACTGCGACCGTACCAACGGCCGCTTCTGGGTCGGTTTGATGTCCGAAGCCACCATACGTAGTGTCGTCGAAAGCACGAACCCCAAGGGCAATGACCATTTGATTTCGGTCGCCGACGGTTGCGTCAGTCGCGATTCACTGGACGCCCGATCCCAGCCGCAACGATCGCGTCACGGACACGGCGGAAGAAGCTCGCCGGCAGATAGCCATAGCTGACGGACGGCTCCCGGCCGGGGACAGGCCGAATGTCGTAACCCGGCCAGGCGAAGCGGTTCCACTCGGTAATGACGATCCACGACCGATCGCCCGATAGGCCAAGGTCGCGCCGGACGGCATCCGGCACTTCGATGGCTAGCTGATCGCGGGCAGGGGGCTTGGTGGTCAGCGGCACCACGTGCACCTGATCGATCCCGTCCTCGGTCTGGGTTACCAAGACGACCGCAACCGGCCGGTCTTTTATACCTTCATCGCGACCTTTAACGTACTCATATTCCCACAGGTAGCTGTAGTTCAAAACCTCGCCTGGCTCAGGAAGCGTTGAGCCTCTTTTCAGCCGCTTCGCAGCCGCGGCCGGGTTCGACGTCCCGGATGGCTTCGAGGGTTTGGTCATCAAGATCCTCCACACGGCCGGCGATCCGTTCACGACGGCGCAGGCGCTCATATTCATCGACGGGGACCATGACGAAGCGCACGCGGCCGTTGCGACTGACTCCGACCGGGCGGATCATCGCCTCATCGGAATAGCGGCCGAACTGCTTTTGCAATTCGCCCGAAGGTACGATTTCCATGCTCGTCGCCATGAGCGGGTGTTCCTGTGCTGGATGCGTTGCGGGATCTCGATCGCATGCAGGTGCTGCCTGTACGCGGGGGGCTCGGTCGCGCGTGCGGCTTAGCCTGCACGCGCGGATCGGTAGGTGAAGCACGACCGGCTTTAAGCCGATATCGCCAAAATAGGGAAAACCGGGATAATCGTCAAGAAGCGTTGAAGCCGCTGTAGGCGACAAATCCGTATAAGTGGTATAAGTGGTATAAGCCGCTAGACAGGGCATATCTGACAAATCATTCTAGCGATAAAACGGATTCCTGCTAAATAGGCGATGGCACGAAACCGGGCGTTCTGGTACCGGTCAGCGACTGCAAAAAGTGGCAAACGCGGTAATCGGGTATCGGATGGGCTGACGTGTCACGAAATGACGAGAGGGACACAAACACCGCCATTGACCTCATTACGGGTGGTCGGATCGATGCGCTTGCCATGTACCTGCGCGACCTTGCACCTCATGATCGCGACCGGGTCGATGGCTATGTCGCACGCGCATCGGCCGCGGCGACGCTGTGTGCCTATCAATCCGACTGGCGGCTGTTTTGTGCGTGGTGTGCCGAAAGCGGGTATCGCTCGCTGCCGGCGACGCCCGCGATCGTCGCCGCATTCCTGACGTTGCTCGCCGAACGCGGGTTCGTGCCACAGGCACCACGGCAATCGCGGGGCGGACGCGCGGCGGTTGCGAAACCACTCGGTCGCTCGACGATCAGCCGGCGCCTCGCAGCGATCGTCTTCGCGCACCGCGCGGCCGGGATCGATCCGCCCACCCAGCAGCCCGACGCCGCCCGGCTCGACAAGGCGATGCGGGCGATCCGCCGCGACAAGCGTGACGATCCGCCCGGCAAGAAGCGGCCAGCCGATGGTGACGTGCTGCGCGATATGTTGCGGACGATCGATGGCGATGACCTACGCGCGTACCGGGACCGGGCGCTGCTCGCGATCGGGATGGCTGGCGCGTTTCGACGTTCCGAATTGGTCGCTATCACGGTGGGGCGGGTGTCGGACGATGCTCGCGGGTTGCTGGTGCGGGTGCCGACTTCGAAAACCGATCAGGAGGGCAGGGGGCATAGCGTTGCCATCCCCGACGGACGGCGGCTCGAGCCAGTACGGCATTATCGTGCATGGCTGGAGAAGGCAGCAATCGACAGCGGTCCAGTGTTCCGCAAGCTCACGCCACAGGGGCGCCTGACCGATCATCCGATGAGCGCGCAAGGTGTCGCCCTCGTTGTGAAAGCGGCTGCCCGATCGGCCGGCTATCCTGAAGCCTTATTCTCTGGACACTCGCTGCGGGCTGGCTTCCTGACCGTGGCAGGCCGGCAGAACGCCAACCTGTTCAAAATGCGCGAGCATAGCCGGCATGCCTCGATCGACATGGTCGCTGAATATGTGCGGGACCATGAACGCTTCCGCGAACATGCCGGCGAGGGGTTCTTGTAGGCATTATGTATAGGGACATCGAACAACGGTGACCGTCTGGCCAAATGCGATCGGATGATTGGCGAAGCCACGATGGCTGGCTGCGCGGTCATTTGAGCCCACAGAGCTCCCGTGAGAGCGGCGTCCGCATATCTGCGAGGTGCGCCAAGTGATTGGACCGGTTCTAATAAGGCGGCTTGCGGTCAGCGCATCCGTCAGGAAGAGTCTGATGATGAAGCGTTGTCAGTCCTTTTCCTTTATCATCGCATTTGCCATGCTTTCAGCCTGCGGCAGGGGCGGTCCGCCCGTTTCCACACCCGTCGGTGACGGCGCGCCGGGATCGTTGATCCACTCGGAGGCTCCTGACGATCAATCGCGCCGCATCGTCACGGCAGCGCAGGAATTTCTGAGCAGCCTCGATGCGTCGCAGCGAAAGGCCGTGCTGTTTCCGTTTTCGGATGGGGCGCAGCGGGTAAAATGGTCCAACTTTCCAACTGGCTTCGTGCCACGTGCGGGCACGCCCTGGGGCAAGTTGACGGCGCAGCAACGCGGCCGCCTGACTGCGCTGCTGCGGGCGGTGCTGAGTCCGCAAGGCATGGAGATGGTCATCGAGCAGATGCAAGCCGACGACATCCTTGCTCGCAAAGAACCCACGATGTTTGGAGCAGATCGCTATTTCGTCAGCATGGTTGGCATGCCGTCGCTCGACCGTGCCTGGACGCTCCAGTTCGGAGGACATCACCTGGCGATCAACGCTACCGTGGCGGGGCCGCACGTCACGTTGTCGCCTAGCCTCACCGGCGGTGAGCCGCTGAAGTTCATCCGCAACGGCAAGCGCATCTACATCGTCGAGAACGAGGTCCTCCAGGCGCAGGCGCTGATGCGGGCATTGACGCCCGGTCAGACAAAATTGGCAGTCCGCTCAACACAGAAAATCGATCTCGTGCTTGGTCCTGGTCATGATGGCCAGGTACTCCAGCCCGAAGGCCTAGCGGGCAGTGCGATGACTCCGAGGCAGAAGCAGCAATTCCTTCGGCTGATCGAAGCGCGACTCGACTTCCTCAACGCGGACGACCTGGCTCCGCAGGTGGCTGCAATACGCGCGACGCTGGACCAGACCTATTTCGGTTGGTGGGGAGCGACATCGCCGCTCGGTGCTGCCTACTACCGCATCACAGGTCCGCGCGTGCTGATCGAATTCTCGCCGCAGGACATGGACGGCGACGCCACCAATCACGCGCACAACATGTTCCGCGATCCGACAAATGAATATGGCTCGGCATGGACGAAGCTACGTTGAAGGCGCTCCGAACGACGCTGGCGCTGACAGCGGCAATGGTGACTGGTGCGGTCTCTGCCCACCCGGTGCACGAGGTCGTGCAGAACGCCTATCTGACCTTATCGCCGGGTACGGTCGGGTTAGAGCTGGAGTTGACCGCTGGACCGCAGGTTGCCGGCCGGCTTATCCGCGCGCTCGACCGCAATGGCGATAAGCAGATCATCTCCGCCGAGGCACACGCCTTCGCCGGCCGCGTACTCGCGCAATCCCGCCTCACGATCGACCGCCGCCCGCTCGTGATCCGGACCTTGTCCGTCGATGTGCCCTCCTACGCCGCGCTGCTCGGCGCGCATGGCACAATCCGGATCGTCGCCGCTGCGGCGCGGCCGGCTCAGCGCGGGGGAGCGACGCTAGCCTATCGGAATGGCTATAGCCCGGCGGAAAGCCGCTGCGATGCCAATATCTTCGTCAAGCCGGGGAGGCGGGTGGCCGATCGCATAGAGGGTCAGGACCATAGCCCGGACGGACGAGCTTTGATCGTCCGCTACGTGAATGCGACCCGCTAAAGGCGCCGTTTGAAAAGTAGAGCGCTCATTTAGAAGCAACGCGGGGAGCCTCTGCAGCTGAGTTTAATAAACATCTCGCTGATAGCAGCCCGCCTCTGCCATCGCTTCGAGCCGTACGTCACTCAAAATGGCTCGAAGGGCCGCATCGACATCGCTGGCCATGCCGACCAGGCTGCCGCAGACGAAGAACGCCGCGCCACGATCCGCCCATTCACGAATAGCATCTGGGGCTTCTGCAACGAGATGCTGCACGTAGCGTCCACAGTCTGGCGCACGGGAGAAGGCGAGATCTATCCGTTCCACCGTGCCGTCCGCAACTAGCCCCTCGATCTCGGCCGCAAAGGGTCGGTCGTGATCGCGCGATCGTTCGCCGTAGAGCAGCCATGCGGGGGCCGCGGCCTTCCCTGCGCGTGCCCGGTCGCGGAGGTGGGCCATCAACCCGGCAATTCCGGTGCCGTTGCCGATGAGGACGATCGGCGTCGCGGGGTCTGCCGGCGCGAAGCCTGGATTGTCGCGAACACGCAGTTCGATAGTTCCGCCGATCGGCGCGATCTGGTTCAACCAGCCAGAACCGATCCCCGGTTCGCCGTCGGGGGCGGTGCATGATCGCACGAGCAACTCGATCTCTTCGCTGGTCGCAAGCGACGCGATCGAATAATCGCGATGGCTGAGCAGACGTGGTGAGTGCTGCCCGTCATCCGCCACAAGTACCTTATCCATCCAGAGTTCGCGCAGGGCCGCGTCCCGGCCGTGAGCTGCGAGCCATCGATCGACGCGGGCCGGATCGTGCCGGGGCATGACCTCCGCGACCGCGCCGGGCGTCCAGATGGTCGGTTCCTCAGACCTCAGGACAATGCGGTGGACAGGCGCCCCCGGACTGCCGGGATTGATGTGCTCCCGGTCGGTCAGCGTCCACCGCTGATAGGCGGCCGGCGTCCAGTCGGGCTGGATCGCCGCTCCCGCAATGGCGGCAAGCTGGGTTTGCCAGTGTCGTTCGGCATCGCCATCGGTGCCGTCCATCTCGATCATGTCAAACAGCCGTCGTCCACCGCCCGCATGGAGCCACGCATCGACGCGATGACCGAAAGCGCAGAAGTCCGGATACTCCCGATCCCCGAGCGCCAATACGGCGTAATCGAGTCCCGCGAGATCGACGGGCACCGACATCGTCGTGGTATCGAACCGCCGGGATCGGTCTGGCGCGTCGCCCTCGCCATAGGTCGCCACGACGAACAACGCGCGTGATGCGGACCTTAGTCGATCAGGGTCGAGCCCGGCGAGCGGGAGCACGGTCGATCCGGGGAAGGCCATTGCGCTGAGTCGGGCAATCCGTTCGGCGTTGCCCGTTTGAGAGGCGTGGATGACGAGCATCGACGATCCATCGCCACTGGCGAGCGGCAGGCATGAAGCGGTGACCGCGGCCAAGGCCCGTTTAGATCGCCGCCGCGCGATGTAGAGCAGCAGGCCGGTGATCGTGAACAGGGGCATCGTCACGCTGCTGAGAAGCAACGCGATCCGCCCGGTGATACCGAAGAAGGCACCGGTGTGGATGGCATAGAAGTTGGCGGCGATCGTCTCGCCTAGCGCGCGGGCGGCATAGCGCTCCGTCTTCATGGGTGCGCCGCTGAGTGCGTCGAAGCGCAGTTCGTCGGTCATACGGTCGAAGCGGGCGTCGCGCGGCAACATCCGCATGATGATAGGCTTGTCTCCCGTCGACAGGGTGATCGAGACCCGTTCGAAACGCGTGCCGTCGCGCTTCAGGAATTGGGCCCATGCCGGTGCGAGCGGCAACGTGGCGCCTTTCGTCTCGGTGCGGCGCTCGTTTGATGGCCCGCTCTTGCCGGTCAGAACGTATCGCGCACCTTGCTTGTACCAGTCATACGACCAGGTAAGCCCGGTCAGTGCGCTGACCAGGTAAAAGGCGACTAACCATCCGCCGATTACAGCGTGCAGGGCGCGATACAGGTTGCGACCGGTCTTGCGCAGGTCGAGCACCAACCACGATCGCCAGTCGAGCGCGCGGCGCGGCCATCGCAGATACAAGCCCGACAGCGCGAAGAAGATAAGTGCCAATGCGGAGAAGCCGGTGATCTGTCGCCCGATCCCGTTAGGGCCACCGGGCAAGGCCAGCCAGCGGTGAAGGTCCATCACCGTCCGAAAGAATGCCTCGCCGGTTGCCGGGCCGAGCAGCGTGCCATTGCGCGGATCGACGAAGACATGCTCGCCGCGGCGCTGGCCCTTCTCAGGCGCAAAAGTTACCGCCGCAGCTCGTGTCGGGTCGCGTTCGATCACGAGTTGTGTGACGCGAGTACCGCTACGTTGGCTGGCGGCCGCGTTGAAAAGCGCATCCGGAGACAGGGCGGGGGCGGCGGACGGAGCGAGGGTGACGACGCCGGGGCTTAGCGCCGCCATGATCTCGTCCTCGAAGCTCATCAACGCACCGGTGACACCCATCACTGCCAGGACAAGGCCTGCCGTGATCCCCAGGAACCAGTGAATCTGGAATAACACCCGCCGGGTCATCGTGACGTGCGCCCATCGCCGATCGCCCAATCGATCGCCGCATCGAACAATCGTTGCCCCACTGGCGACAGGTTGGTGAAGCCGTCGTTGCCAAGAAACAGCATGACACGACGAGCAGGGGCGATCGCCTCATAGTCCATCGTCGCACCGGTATCGTAGCCGAATATCACGGCCTTGTCGGGTTGGCCATACAAGGAGGCGATCGTCGTAGCCCCCAATCCGGGCCTGCCCCAGCTCATCGGTGCTTGCTTTACATAGACGTTGGCAACGCCAGCCGGCAGTCCCGCCGCCATCGGTTGCGGCGCGTTCACGATCCAGACGTAGCGTTCCCGTTCGGCCTCGCCGAAATCCACATCATGGCGCTTGCCGGTCATCGCCAGATCGTCGAGCAGGTCGTTTTCCCACGTTACAATCGGTACAGCGAGGCTGCGCCAGCCTGGCCTGACGTCTTTGGACGATACGCTGGCCGAGATGACGACCAGCGCTGCATCTCGGGCCGACGTCGGATCGGTCCCCTCTGCGGCAGTCCGAACGGTGAAACCACGCGACGAGAGGTGCTCCCGGACCTTTTCATCGGCAGCCGCGGAAGGGCCATTCGATTGCATCACCAAAATCGCGGTCCGAGCCTTCGCGTGCGCTGGCACGGCCAGCACCGGCGCAAGCAGTAGGAGAAGCCAGCGCATCAGAACCGGAAACTCATCGTGCCGATCGCGCGGCGGGGATCGCCGATTGAGACGCCGTATATGTTGACTGCGGAGGTGTAATAGGTCTTGTCGAAGATGTTCTTGAGGTTGAACTGGAACGCTACCGCCCGGCCGCCCAGGATCGTGTCATAGCTCAGAAAAGCATCGGCAACGGTATAATCGGGGAGCCGGAAGCTGTTGGCGCTGTCACCGAACCGACGCGCGACATAGCGCGCGCCACCGCCAATCCTCAAGCCATCGTCGCCGACGATAGAGCCGAGGTCATAAGCGGCCGACAGCGATGCGGTATGCGGCGCGACATTTGCTAGTTCGTTACCGGCGAATACCGGGTCCTCGATCGTGCGAGCGTGCGTGTAGGCATAGCTCCCGATAAGGCTGAGCGCGGACGTGACCTGACCCGAGACATCGAGTTCAATCCCCCGCGAAATGGCCCGCCCGGCGGTGCGATACTCGTTCAATGCAGTCGCGGCGTTGAATTGCGAAACGAGCACATCGCGTTTGTCGATATCGTACAGGGCCAGCGTAGCAGTGACGCGATCGGGAATATCGAGCTTGGCGCCCACCTCGAACGACCGCCCTCGCTCGGGCGCGAAGGCTGATGTGATCGTAACGCCGCTGGCGAGTGGCGCGATCGTCGAGGTGGGTTTCAGCGAGCGGGTGTAGCTGGCGTACAGTGAGAATATGTCGGCAGCCTTCCAGACCAGACCGGCCTGCGGCACGAATTCCCAGTCGCTCAGGTCGGTGTTTGCTGTGAAGGGGCGTCCACGTCCCGCCCGCTGATCGAAACCGACGAGACGACCACCCGCCACGACGATCCAGCGATGGCCAATATGGATCGCATCCTGCCCAAACACGGAATAATTGTAGAGCCGGTCGGTCTGATCGCTGTCGCTCGCCGAGACGGCGGTTGGGAATGGTTCGCGGCCGTAAACCGGGGCGAGATAGCTGAAGGTCGACCGCACCGCCTGGCGGATCAGGTCGCGGCGATAGAAGCGGCGGTACTCGCCCTCAATCCCGAACTGCACCTTGTGATCAAGACCCAACAACCCAAACCCGCCGTCAAGATAGGCTTGCGCGTAGGCATCCGTGCTGAGCGACCCCACCGTCGCGTCGTTACTGCGCGTTAGCGTTCCACGCGCCGTATTGACGCCTGACACGCGCAATTGACCCGCGTCGTAACGCTCGCTGTTGAAGCTGGAGGCGAGGTGGGCTGCCCAACCGCCGCCCAGCTGGTGATCGACCGCGAGTTGCACCAGATGGCTATCGCCCGACATCCGATTATTCAGATCATCGAGGCGTCGCCGGCGTGGCACGGCAAGCGGCGTCAGGGTGCGGGAATCGAGGACGGTACCGCGGTCGAACGGATAGTCGAACTTGCGGTATTCATACCAGATCACCGCCTGGGTCGACGCGCCATACCAGCCGACCGACGGCGCGATCAGGGTGTCGCGGCGTTCCCCGAAATTGCGCCAGTAATCCTCGTCCTGATGATCGATGACGAGACGGCCGGCCAGATTGCCGCTGAGCGACCCGGTCAGATCAGCCATTGCCTCCAGCCCGGAGCGACCTGCGGCATAGCTCGATCCGGTAAGGGCGATCGTCAGCTGCGTATCGAGCAGCGGTTTGCGGCTGACGATGTTGATGACGCCGCCAGGGTCCATGATGCCATAAAGCAGCGAGGATGGTCCCTTCAGTACCTCAACGCTTTGCGTGGCGGCATTCAAAGCCCGTCCCTGCACGACCGGCATGCCGTTGTGCATGATCGACCCGTCGCGATTACCGCCAAAACCACGCTTCAGGACGGTATCCTGCGTTGCAGCCAGTGTGTTGCCTTGAGTGATACCGCTGACGTTCGTTAGCGCATCGTCGAGATACCGCGGGCGCTGGTCGCGAATGGCCTGGGCGGGAACAATGTTCACAGCCTGAGGTGTATCAAGCGTAGACGTCGCGGAACGCAGAGTGGAGGCATCGGGCGTCGGCTTATATCGATCGTCCGCTGCTTTCGGTGCCGGTGACGCTCGACCGGTCACGACGATATCTTGGTCGTTATCCTCGTCTGGAGTGGCGTGCGCAAGCACGCTGCTCGAGCATGAGATCGCAACCATGACGAGCGCGCAACGTGAGAATTGATGCAACCGACTACCTTCCCCGACCGATTTTTCGCGCCCTAGTGATATTGCGAGCAAATCGCAACAGCCTGTCAGGGGGGGGGGGGCTCACTTGGTTCTGAGCGGATTGGGGTAGGCTCGTTATCGACTTTTTGCGCAGGATACGGTGTAAACAGATGACGGTCGCGGCGTCAGCCACGCGGGAAGTAGGAAATTGGCATGGCTCTCAGTCGGCTTGGTGTGATCAATATGTTGAGCGGGAAAGGCGAGCGTTCCACCGCTGAGCTAGAGGGATGGGGGATCTCGCGACAGTATATAAGTTTGCTGAAGCGCGCCGGGGTCCTGACGCGGGTCCGGCATGGCAGATATTGTCTGGCAGTGCGACACGAGCGGAAGTAGGCGATGAGAGCGACTCTCATTAGCGTTGACAGCGATAACTGTTCGCAATAGGCCCCCCGAAAAGGGGATCTGAATGACCAATCACATGCAGCGCACAAGCGCTTTTCTAGCGCTTTCATGCGTCGGGGCTTTCGCAACCGCTCCCGCTTTTGCCGAGGACAAGGTTACTACCCCAGATCCACAGCAAGCGCATGGTAGTGAGGACATTCTGGTCACTGGTGAGCGGATGCGGCGCGACGCCGATCCGAAAGACGTGGCCCCTGTCGTCAATACCCCACGTTCGATCGTCGAATTGAATGCCCAGACAATCGAGCAGACGGGGTCTGTGTCGTTACAGGACGCGCTTCGAACCGTGCCTGGTATCACTTTCGGTGCGGCGGAGGGGGGCAATCCGGTAGGCGATCGGCCGTTCATCCGCGGCTTTGACAGTCAAGGCTCGATCTATGTCGATGGTGTCCGTGACCTTGGATCACAGAGCCGCGAGGTGTTCGCGGTGGACTCAATCCAGATCGTCCGCGGTTCGGACTCCACGCTGGGTGGTCGCGGCTCCGCTGGCGGCACGATCAACATCATTTCCAAGCTGCCGCAGGCTCGCGATTTTGGAACCGTATCCGGCAGCTATGGCAATGCGGACTTCAAGCGGCTCACCGCTGACCTCAATCTGCGTATTAGCGATATCGCCGCCTTCCGCATCGAGGGCGTCTATCATGACCAGGACGTTGCGGGACGCGACGCCATCTGGTCCAAACGCTGGGGTGTATCGCCGTCTGTGACGATCGGGCTCGGCACACCGACCCGGCTGACCGCGCTATATTACCACTTGGAAACCGACGAGCTACCCGACAGCGGATTGCCCTATCGCTATACGCTGGCCAACGCACCCGGTACCGGTGACATCCGCGTCGAGCCAGTCCTCGGGAGTTTCACGACGCGCGGCGGGGTCACCGGCAATGTTGATCGCTCGACCTTCTACGGCTTGAGAAATCGGGATTTCCGTAAGACGAACACCGACCAAGTGATGCTGCGCGCCGAGCATGATTTCGGAGGTGTAACGCTGCGTAACACCGCCCGCTTCACCGATACCCGGCAGAGCTACATCTTCACACAACCCGACGACAGTCAGGGCAACGTTTTCGGTAACGCGGCGACCAATCCCAACGACGCAGTCGGATCGCTTACCAGCGGCGGTTATGTCTGGCGCCGTGCCAATACCCGTTGGGGTTATACCCAGGGCCTGATCGATCAGACCGACCTGTATGGAACGGTAAAGACGGGCGGGATCGAGCACAGCTTCTCGGTCGGCACCGAATTCGCTTGGGAGAAGACCCGGCGGGGGACGTTCCTGCTGGCGACGGGGGCCACGGTATCGCCTCGCTGCAATACCTCAACGATCGCGCGCTATAACTGCACAAGTCTGTTCACGCCCAACCCGAGCGATCCTTGGGTGAATTACGTCAACGATACCTCCAACACGACCACGCCGATCGTGCGTAGCCCAGTGACCGCAGAGACGCAGAACGACGGTACGACGCAGGCGGCCTACGGCTTCGACTCGATCACGATCGTACCGCAACTGATCCTGAATCTCGGCGCGCGCTACGACCGGTTCAAGTCGACGGCGATCACCGCGCCTACCACGACGACGCAGCTGAGGCTGTCGCGCACCGACAACCTGTTTAATTGGCAAGCGGGCCTCGTCTTCAAGCCGACGGAGCAGACCAGCCTTTACGGCAGCTATGCGACCAGTGCGACGCCCCCGAACAGTTTGCTGGGCGAGGGACGCGAAGACAATGCCCTGCCGACAACGGCTGCTACGACCAATTTCCTCGATCAGCTGAAGCCTCAGAAGACCAAGTCATACGAGCTCGGTGCCAAGGCGAGCCTCGTGGGTGATCGCCTCCAGCTCGGTGCTGCCGTTTTTCAAACCGACATCAGCAATACCCGGGTGCAGGTCGATCCCAACACGATCCAGTTCATCGGGGAAAGTCGCATTCGAGGGTTCGAACTGAACGCCAGCGGGACGATTTTGACCGGCTGGACCGTGTTCGGCGGATACAGCTTCCTCGATACCGAGATTATTGATGGCGGCACCAGCACGCTCACCGCGCCTGCCGTTGGAACACGTCTGGCGCAGGTCGTCTATGTACCGTCCATCAATACGGGTAAGCACCTGCCGCAAACCGCCCGCAACAGCTTCACGGGCACGACCAACGTGACCCTGTTTGGCCGATTGCAGTTGGGCGGTACGGCAATGTACCAGAGCCGGGTCTATGGCGGCTATCAGGATAATCGTTCGGCGGTCCAATCCGCAGCGGGCGTAGTTACCGTCAACCCAGCGACCAAAGTGCTCTATCGCTCTACGCCGGGCTATTGGCGCTTCGACGCACGTGCCAGTGTCGACCTGACGCCGAACGTGTCTGTTGCAGTCAATGCACAGAATCTTACGGACAAGGCCTATTTCAGCCAGACGTTTACGACGCACTATGCTGCGATTGCGCCGGGGCGGACGGTATTCGGTACGGTCAACGTGAAGTTCTGATGGCCGCATGACCGCCCTCGATGCCATGTCCCGCGATGATATCGCCGCCCGCCTTGCCGCTTCACCGGCGGAGCGGGCGGCGTTTCTGCGTGGTGCGGCGGAGCAGGGACATGCCGAAGCACAAACGGTCTACGGGCAGATGCTCCTTGATGGGGTGGGCGTCGCGGTCGATCCTCGAGCAGCGCTTGGCTGGTTCGTGAAGGCTGCCGCGCAGCATCACCTGATGGCGCTGAATATGGTTGGGCGCTGCTATGACCTCGGTTGGGGCGTGGCAGTCGACAAGGCTCGGGCGGCCGATTGCTACCGCGTGGCGGCATCGCGTGGCCTGGTCGAGGCGATCTATAATTACGCAACCCTCCTGACACTCGGACAGGGAGTAGCCGAGGACAAGGTTGCAGCGCTTGCGCTGTTCGAAGAGGCGGCCGCGAAAGGCTATGCCAAGGCGATCAACTATGTTGGCAGCTTCGCGGAAGACGGCTGGGCGTGCGAGCGCGACCTACACCATGCCGCAGCCTGTTACGCGCAGGCAGCGGAGGGTGGAGATTTTCGCGGTGCCTTCAATCATGCGCGAATGCTGGTGATAGAGGGGAAGGTCGCCGAGGCAGGTCGTTGGTTCGGTCGCGCGGTTGAAGATGGTACGCCAGATTTCAGGGCCAAGGTCCTGGCTTGGCTCACTGCCTATAATCTTGCCGAGGTGCGTGCGATCAGCGTCCTACTGTCCGAAGACCGCGCATGCTGATCGCCATTCCCGATCTATTGACGCCTGACGAATTGGCACATGTGCGCCGCCTTCTCGGCTCCGCCGATTGGATCGATGGCAACGCAACCTCCGGCGTTCAGTCCGCGCTTGCGAAGCGCAACGAGCAACTGCCCGAGGGATGTACCGCGGCGCGCGAGGCAGGCGGTATCGTGCTGGATGCGCTCGGGCGGTCGTCATTGTTCATAGCGTCATCGCTTCCACGCAAGGTATTCCCGCCGCTTTTCAACCGTTACGCCGGCGGGCAGAGCTTCGGCACGCATGTCGACAATGCGATCCGCATGCAGCGAGGTACTGATTTCCGGATCCGCAGCGATTTGTCCGCGACCCTCTTTCTCGCCGACCCGGACAGCTATGATGGCGGCGAACTCGTGGTGGAAGAGCAGTTTGGCGAGCAGCGGGTCAAACTACCAGCGGGCCATATGGTCGTATACCCGGCGTCCAGTCTCCACCGTGTCACGCCGGTGACGCGCGGAAGCCGGGTGGCGTCTTTCTTTTGGATCGAATCCATGGTCCGCGATGATGGCGAACGCCGGCTCCTGTTTGAGCTCGATCAGACCACCCAGACTATTGCGGGCAGGCATGGACCGGATGACTCCGCCGCTATCCAGCTGACTGGAATCTACCATAATTTGCTTCGGCGGTGGGCAGACGCATGATCGTACTGATCAGATGATGCGTCTGAAAACGAACGTTCGGCTGGCCGGATAGAGCAACTTGAAGACGGCTATTCGCGCGCTTCGCCGGCCGCCTGGCGCGGCAGTATCGATACCAGTAGCACAATTACAGCCGCGAGCAAGATCGAGGCTAATGGTCGGCTGAAGGCCAGCCCACCGTGATCGATAGGTTTGTCGAGGAAATCGCCGACCGCGGCACCGAGCGGACGAGTGAGGATGAAGGCGGCCCAGAACAGCGCGACGCGGCTGGTTTGTGTCGTGAGGTAAAGGGCGACTAGCAATGCCAGCCCGATTGCGAAGACGCCTGCTGCGCCGATATAGCCGAGCCCGCCAGTGTCCGCGAGCCAATCACCAAGCGCGGTGCCCAACGTCTGTGAGAGCGTGATCGTGATCCAGTAGAAGAGTTCGGCTCGTGGTTCATGGACGGTCTCAACCCAGATCGATCCAAGCGTGTGATACCAGGCGAACAGCGACGCCAGCACCAGAGCCAGCAGCAGCGTCGATCCGCCGGTATAGCCGATCCCCAACGACCGCGTGGCAAAGTCCGCCATGGTCGTACCCGCCGTGGTCGAGGCGACGATCGTCGCCCAATACAGGAAGGGGCGGTAACGATCGGCTCTCATCTGCAAGGCAACGAACAGCACCAGCACGCTCAGGAAGATCGCGCTGCCGACGAGATAGCCGAGGTCCATCGACATGCTGACGGTATCGCCCGCGGTTTCGCCGAGCGTCGTCGCGAGAATCTTGATGATCCAGAAGCCAAGGGTGACGGCCGGGACCTTCACCAGCGTTCTGCGTGCGTCGTCAGACAAGGTCATGATGGGCATCCGTTGGCTAGAGCTCCGATCTACGCCCGGTCGCGTGCCTGACGAAGCCGGACATCGCGACATTGGGATATTGTATAGTTTCCCCAAGTTGCCCCCAACGATGTCCGGGTAGGCGGGATGGATGATCCGTCCGTTCTCGTCGCCCGTATGGCTGTTCCCCACGCTGCTGCTGCACGGCTGCGGCACCGAACCTGCCGCGCCTCTGAAGCCGCCTGCCAAGGCGGAGACCGTCGTTCACGAAGCCGATCTGTTGCGGCTGACGCTTACGCCCGAGGCCGTCAGGCGTCTCGGCATCCGTTCCGCCCGGATTGGTGATGGTGCGACGACGCAGGTCCGCACCACGAGCGGGGAAATCGTCGTACCGCCGATCGGCGCAGCGGGCGTTCCGACCGGCTCGACCAGCAATCTCGCTCAGATCGGCACCGCGCAGGCTGCAGCCGACGGTGAGGTCGCGCGGACACGGGCCTTGGCGCGTCTCGGGCGCATCGCGCTGGACCGGGCGTCGGCCTTGGTTCGCGAGGAAGCCGGCAGCGTCCGCGCGCGTGACGAGGCGGCAGCGGCACTCGCTACGGCGAACGCCGCGGCGTACGCCGCTGTCGCGCAGCGCCGCCTGCTCGGCCCGCCCGTGGCAGCGATGGCGAATCCCGGAACGGTATGGGTGCGCGTGCCGGTCTTCGGCAGCGACGTCGCCGATGTCGCGCGCGGCGCATCGGCGATCGTCCGGCCACTCGGCGACCAAACCACCGCACCTCGATCGGCACGACCGGTGCAGGCGCCGCCTTCCGCCAATGCCGTCGCCGGCACCGTCGATATGTTCTTCGCGCTCGACAATCGCGACCGGGCGTGGCGCGTAGGCCAGCGGGTCGCGGTCGCTTTGCCGCTTGGAGGTACGGCGCAGGGAATGGCAATCCCGGCCGCAGCGATCGTACGCGACATCTATGGCGGCGAATGGGTCTATCGCCGTTCCGCGCCCGACAGCTTCGTTCGCCAGCGGATCGAGGTGGCGAGTGTCGATGGTGGCCGGGCAATCCTGTCGCGGGGGCTGGAACGTGGTGCGGAGGTCGTCACCGACGGCGCGGCCGAGCTGTTCGGCACCGAGTTCGGGACGCCCCACTGATGCTGGCCTGGCTCGTTCGTGCCGCGCTGACGCAGCGCGTGCTGGTGCTGGCCTGTGCCGCACTGCTCGTCGTCCTCGGACTGCGCGCAAGCGGCAACGTGCCGCTCGACGTTTTCCCGGAGTTCGCTCCGCCGATCGTGGAAATCCAGACCGAGGCCCCCGGTCTGTCTACCGAGGAGGTCGAGAGCCTAATCACGGTGCCAATCGAGACGCAGGTCAACGGCGTGCCGGGGCTCGCCACGCTGCGGTCGAAGTCGGTGCTCGGTCTGTCGTCGGTACAGATCCTGTTTGATCGTGGCACCGACGTGATCCGCGCCCGACAGCTGGTACAGGAACGCGTCGCGCAGGTGCAGGCACGCCTCCCTGTCGCTGCACGCCCGCCGGTCATGCTGGCGCCGTTGTCGTCAACCAGTCGGGCGATGAAGATCGGTATCTCGTCGACCAAGCTCGACCAGATGCGATTGTCCGAGCTGGCGCGCTGGACGATCAGACCGCGGTTGATGGCGGTGCCCGGCGTCGCCAATATCGCGATCTGGGGCCTGCGCGACCGCCAGCTCCAAATTCTCGTCGATCCAGATCGGCTGCGCGCGGCCGGCGTCACGCTCGCGGAAGTACGTGCCGCGGCGGGCGATGCGGTGTTGATCGGCGGGGGCGGGTTCGTCGACACCGCCCAGCAGCGCCTGGCAGTCCAGCAGACCAGCGCTATCCAGAGCGCATCCGATCTCGCCCAGGCGATCGTCAAGCAAAGCGGCGAGGCGCCGGTGCGGATTGGCGACGTCGCGCGCGTCGTAGACGGCTATGCTGCGCCTATCGGCAACGCGATCATCGACGACGGTCCAGGCCTGATGCTAATCGTCGAGAAGCAGCCGACCGGCAACACGCTCCAGCTTACCCGTGCGGTCGAAGCGGCCATCGCCGAGCTGAAGCCGGGGCTTAAGGACGTGAAGATCGATACCACGATCTTCCGTCCGGCGACCTTCATCGACCGCTCGATCGACAATCTGACGCGCGCGCTGATGATCGGCTGCCTGCTGGTGGCCATCGTGCTGTTCGTGTTCACCCGCGACTGGCGACAGGCGGTCATCAGCCTCGTTGCAATACCGCTGTCGCTGCTCGGCGCGGGGCTCGTGCTGTTGTGGAGTGGGGCGACGATCAACACGATGGTGATCGCGGGCCTGGTCATCGCACTCGGGGAAGTGGTCGACGACGCGATCATCGACGTCGAGAACATTGCGCGCCGGCTGCGGCTCAACCGCGAGGCAGGCAATCCGCTATCCGCGTTCGACGTGGTTCTGTCGGCATCGCTGGAGGTGCGGTCGGCGGTGGTGTTCGCCTCGCTGATCGTGATGTTGGTGTTCCTGCCGATCTTCTTTCTCGGCGGGGTGGCGGGCACGTTCTTCCAGCCGCTGGCGATCGCCTATGTACTGGCGATCGGCGCGTCGCTGCTGGTCGCACTCGTCGTGACTCCGGCACTGTGCCTGTTCCTGCTGCCCAACGCCCCCCTCAAGGCGGAGCGCGACACGCGGATCGCCGGTGCCCTGAAGCGCCGCTATGCCGGCGTGCTGCCGAGGATGGTGGCGCGACCCGCGCTTGCGATGGGCATCGTGGCGGGTGGGCTGTTGCTGGCAGGCGTCGGCTATGCCTCGTTCAAGGACCAATTCTTGCCCGATTTCCGGGAAACCGACTTCCTGATGCACTTCGTCGAGAAGCCGGGCACCTCGATAGAGGCAATGGACCGGATCACGATCCGTGCCTCGAAGGAGCTGCGCAGCATCCCGGGTGTCCGCAATTTCGGCGCGCATATCGGTCGAGCCGAGGCGGCGGACGAGGTGGTGGGGCCGAACTTCACCGAACTCTGGATCAGCCTCGACGAGAAGGCGCCCTATGATGCGAGCGTCGCACGCATCAAGGCGGTGATCGACGGCTATCCGGGTCTCTACCGCGACGTGCTGACCTATTTGCGCGAGCGTATCAAGGAAGTGCTGTCCGGCGCTGGGGCGACCGTCGTCGTCCGCATCTTCGGTCCCGATCAGGTCGAGCTGCGCGCCGCGGCCGAGCGGGTACGCGCGAAGGTCGCAGGCGTTGCCGGCGTCGCCGATCTGCGGGTCGAGCAACAGGTGCTCGTGCCGCAAATCCAGGTCGTGCCGCGTCCGGCCGACCTGGCGACGCTGGGCCTGACCGCCGGGGAGGTGCGGCGTCAGGCGCAGACGTTGGTGGCAGGACAGAAGCTGGGCGAGATCTACCGCGACCAGAAATCGTTCGATGTCGCGCTGTGGGGAGAGCCGACGATCCGCGGCGACCTGCACACGCTGGCCGACCTGATGATCCAGACGCCTGCCGGCGCTCCCGTCCGCCTGCGCAATGTCGCCGATGTCCGTGTCGTCCCTGCGCCTAACGAGGTGAAACGCGAAAACGGTCAGCGGCGCATCGATGTGACGCTGAACGTCGCCGGTGCCGACCTGGGCTCTGTCGCCCGCGGGGTCGAGGCTGCGGTCGCGCAGGTGCCGTTCGCAACCGGCTATCACCCGAAGGTAATGGGCGAATATGCGTCGTTGAAAGAGTCGCGGCAGCGGTTGTGGACCACCGGGTTGCTCTGCCTGATCGGCATCCTGCTGCTGGTGTGGATGGAGTTCCGCTCGACCCGCATCACCGCGCTGGTCGGTCTCAGTCTGCCGTTCGCGCTGGTGGGAGGGGTCGTCGGCGTCGCGCTGACCGGAGGGGTGTTGTCGCTGGGGTCGCTCGTCGGGTTCGTCACCGTCATCGGCATCTCGGCGCGCAACGGGATCATGCTCCTGTCGCATTATGCCCATTTGCGCCGGCATGAAGGCGAGGCGTTCGGACCGGCGCTGATCCTGCGCGGGGCAGAAGAGCGGCTGATCCCGATCCTGATGACCGCAGCATGCGCGGGGCTCGCGCTCGTACCGTTGATTGTCGCCGGCAACGCGCCGGGGCACGAGATCGAACATCCCATGGCGATCGTGATCCTGGGGGGCCTGGTGTCCTCTACCGCGCTCAACCTGTTCCTGATGCCCGCGCTCTATGCCCGCTTCGGCCGGGAGAAGGACGCGGCGCGTGTCACCACCACGGACGTGCCGGCATGAAGCGCTTCGCCCTCCTCACGGTCCTGAGCCTGTCCGGCTGCATGACCGCCCCAACGCCTCCGCCGACGACTGCCCCCGCCAGTGCTACGGGAGCCTTCGCGCCCTTGCCAACAGCCTCGATCGCACCAGTCCCGGACGATTGGTGGCGGCTGTACGATGACCAGGTGCTCGATGCGCTCGTGCAGGCGAGCCTTGCCGCCAATGCCGATCTTCGCGTCGCCTATGCCAACCTCGACGGTGCCCGTGCCGCACTCCGGCAGGCGCAGGCTGCGCGATTGCCGCAGACGACGATCGAAAGCGGACTGACGGTCGATGGCACCGCGAGCCAGCCAAGCGCCTCCTCCAACGTCCCCACGACCGATTACGATCTGGCGCTCACCGCCAGTTGGGATGCGGATCTGTTCGGACGGCTTCGGTCATCGGCATTGGCCGCTCGCGCCGATGCCCAAGCACAAGCTGCGGCCCTGGATGGGCTGCGTGTCGCGGTCGTGGCCGATACGGTCCTCGCCTATGTCGATCTATGCGGCGCAACCCAGGTACTAAGAGTCGCCGACGAGCAGATCCGGGTGCAGTCGCGCTCCGTGGCGCTGGTCCGCGACCAGCTTGCCGCGGGTGAAGTCTCTCCACTGGAAGTGTCGCAAGCAGCCAGCCTGCTGGAAACGACACGCGCGACGCGCGCACCGTTTGAGGCGGCACAGGCCAACGCCCGCTATCGGCTGGCGACATTGCAGGGACGCCCGCCTGCCGAGGCACGATCCGCCAACGTCACGTGCCCGCGCCCACCCGCCTTGCGAACTGTTGCCCCGGTGGGCGATGGACAGGCGCTACTCCTAAGGCGTCCCGACATCCGGGAGGCAGAGCGCCGACTGGCAGCGGCAGCGGCCCGGATCGGAGTGGCGCGTGCCGACCTGTATCCACGCGTCAATCTGGGCGGGGCGATCGGCCTGCTGACCGGCGGTTTCGCAGCGACCGCTGCCCCTTTGGTCAGCTGGGCCTTCCCCAATCAGGCACCCGCTCGTGCCCGGCTGGCACAGGCGCGGGCGACCGAGCGGGCGGCGCTGGCCGGATGGGACGTCGCAGTGTTGCGGGCGCTCCGCGAGGTCGAAACCTCACTCGCCGCCTATGATGCCGAGACCCGTCGCAACCAGGCGCTCGTCACGGCGCGGACGCAGGCCGACCTGTATGCGCGGCGTGCCGCTGCCCGCGTGCGGCTGGGCGACGCCGCATTTCTGATCCAGCTCGACGCACAGCGGACGGCCGCCTCGGCCAGCCTCGCCCAGGCGCAATCCGACCTTGCGGTTGCCCAAGGGCAAGTCGCGCTGTTCCGCGTGCTCGGCGGAGGGTGGCGGACCGGCGCGCCTGCGATAGAATGACCCCATGCGTATCCTAATCGTCGAAGACGACGCCGAAACCGGCCGTTTCATCGGCAAGGGACTGACCGAACTGGGCCATCACGTTTCGCTTAGCGGTGACGGGCGCGACGGCCTGTTCCAAGCGACCGAAGGTGGGTTCGGCGCGCTGATCGTCGACCGCATGCTGCCCGGTCTCGACGGCCTGTCGCTGGTCAGGGCACTACGCGCGGCAGGCGACATGACGCCCGTGCTGATGCTGACTGCGATCGGCGGCCTGGCCGATCGCGTGGAGGGGATCGAGGGCGGGGCGGACGACTATCTTGTCAAACCCTTCGCCTTTACCGAGCTGGCCGCCCGAGTACAGGCGCTCGGGCGCCGGCATGCAACAGCGGTCGAACCGGCGACACTGGTCGTCGGCGACATCAGCCTCGACTTTCACCGGCGCACGGTCGTGCGCGCTGGCCGGCGCGTGACGCTGCAGCCGCGCGAATTCACGCTGCTGGCGGAACTGATGCGCAACCCGCGGCGGGTCATGACCCGCACGATGCTCCTCGAGCGCGTCTGGGATTTCGACTTCGATCCCAAGACCAACATCGTCGAGACGCACCTGAGCCGACTACGGAGCAAGCTCAATGCCGGCTTCGACGACGATGCGATCGAGACGGTGCGCGGCGCCGGCTACATGATCCGGGGCGGGTGATGCTGGCCGGAACAAAGCGCTGGTGGCGCACGACGTTCGGTCTAGTCGCGATCGTGGCGTTGGGGTTCGCACTGGCGACACTGGCGATCGGGGTCGTAGCGTTCGAAACGACGCATGAGGCGTTGGAACAGCAGCTCGATCACCGAATTGCCACCGAGACACAGGCGCTGATCGACGAGGGCGATGACGGCTCGGCGGGCGTTGCTAATGCCATTCGGCGACGCGAAGCAGCACAAGGGGCCGGTAGTCTCGACTATCGTCTGATCGGGCCGGACGGCGCCGTGATCGCCGGACGTCTCGATGCCGAGGCTCCGGGGAAGGCGGGCTATGTCGAGTTGCTGCCCTACGAACGCGGCGGTGAAGAACGGGTCGCGCAATCGCTCACCACGATCCTGCCCGGTGGGCATCGCTTGCTGGTCGCGGCCGATCGCGCCGTCATCGACGACATGGACGCGACACTCATGCGGCTCTTCGCAGGTGCCTTTGGAGCGATGCTCGCGCTCGGCATCGCGGCGGCGTGGATCGTAGGCCTCGTCACCCGCAAGCGCCTCGCGCGGATCGATCGGACCGCGCTTGCCATCATCGATGGCGACTTGTCGCTACGGATGCCACTTGGCGGCACCAACGACGAGTTCGACCGCGTCAGCGCTACCCTCAACCGGATGCTCGATCGCATAGGGCTGTTGATGGACAATCTTCGTCAGGTCTCGAGTGACGTAGCGCATGACCTGCGCACGCCCCTCACGCGGTTGCATAACCGCCTGGAGGAGGCGCTGGCGACGGAAGCACGCGAGGATCAGCGTGCCGCGATTCTCGCTGCAACGGATCAATCGCGCGAACTCCTCGATATCTTCGGCGCTTTACTGCGGATCGCCGAGGTCGAGGGGCAGGCCGCTCGGACCCACTTCCAGCGTGTCGACCTCAGTGCGCTGATCGACAATGTCGTCGAGACCTACGTTCCCGACCTGGAGACCAATGGCCATTGTTTGACGACGAGGATTACGCCCGCGCTGACAATCGCCGGCGATCGGCGCCTCCTCCAGCAGCTTGTCGCCAACCTGCTCGACAATATTCTGACGCATGCGTCGGCGGGTGCCGGGGTCCTCATCGAACTTGCACCGATACCCCGCGGCGTACGTCTTGTAGTATCAAACGACAGCCCCGGCTTACCCGTTGGCGATGTGGACCATCTCTTCCGGCGATTTTCACGTGGTGAAGCGAGCAGGTCTAAGGCGGGACATGGGCTCGGCCTCACACTGGTTCGAGCGATAACTGAGGCTCATCGTGGTCAAGCAACTATCCAAACGTCATCGGGTTTTGCTGTCATCCTTTATTTGCACGAAGACGAGGATGTTTGGGATCCGAGCGGAACAGCACAACGATTGCTGTGACCAGCCGTGTCGTGATTCGATTTTATGCCACAAGGCCGTCATGGTCACAGGACTGGAATTCCAATCCGGCAGTACCCTGACGAGCCGTCCGTCCTGCATCGGCTCGTCGACGAGAAACGTCGGCAGATTGGCGGCACCAAGACCGGCGAGCGCCGCGTCGACAACAACCGTCTGCCGGTTGGCCGAAAACACGATATCAGGTTGCACGGTGACGTCGGCGCCATCCGTCAGATACATCCTGCGCTATACGGCTTATGGGCGTTCTAATTTCCGGATTTCGGTCGGGAAGGCCCCGGCTTTCTCGCGGGCTGTTCCTGATGAAGGACCGGGCGTTCAAGAATGCCTTAGGGGATTCGGCGATCGGGAAGTGATCGACTAGCTCGAACATCCCAGCGCATGTTGTATTTGACAGGTCGTTCCAGGCGTGGCGATGTATACCGCAAAATATAACAACCGAGGCGCTCATGAAGCCACTTTCTCGAATTTCCCGCCGTGTTCTTCTGGTCGGGCTAACGCTGGGCCTCGCAGCGCCGGCAGCGGCGCAAGACGTGCCCAATATCGCGGCCGCGGCGGACTTGCGTGTGGCGCTGACCGATGTCGCAGCAGCATTCAAGCGCGATACCGGACAGGAGGTGAAGCTGACGTTCGGGTCATCCGGCACCTTCTTCCAGCAGATACGGCAGGGCGCGCCGTTCCAGCTCTTTCTCTCGGCCGATGAGCAGTATGCGACCGATCTTGCCCGTGCCGGCAAGACCGTAAATGCGGGCACGCTCTACGCGATCGGGCGTCTTGCTGTGGTTGCACCAAAGGGCTCTCCGCTGACGCTCGACAGCAACCTTATCGGCCTGCGCAACGCCCTCGCCCGTGGGCAGATTACCCGGTTCGCCATCGCCAACCCTGAGCATGCTCCCTACGGGGCGAGGGCACGTGAGGCGCTGCTGCATGCCAAGCTATGGCAACCGCTCGCCAGCAAACTGGTGTTGGGAGAGAACGTATCCCAAGCGCTGCAATTCGCGATCGCGGGCGGTGCCCAGGGCGGCATCGTCTCTTATGCTCTGGTGCTCGACCCCACATTCGCGGCTCGCGCAAGCTACAAGCTGCTGCCCGCGACGTGGCACAAGCCGCTCCGCCAACGGATGGTTCTGATCAAGGGGGCCAGTCCGACTGCGCAGCGGTTCTACAGCTACGTTCAGCAACCCGCTGCACGTCGCATCCTGGTGCGGTACGGATTTGCCCTTCCCGGCGAGCGTTGATCGCGGCGGATGGACTGGCAGGCGCTCCGCTTATCGCTGTGGCTCGGCCTTCTGACGATTGCAGTGTTGTTGCCCGTGGCGATCGTCGCCGGGCGGTGGCTTGCAACCACGCGACTGCGGGGGCGTGCGCTGATTGAAGCAGCGTTGACGCTACCTCTCGTTCTGCCCCCAACCGTTATCGGTTTCTATCTTCTGGTCGGCATGGGGCCTGACTCCCCGATTGGCCGTGTCTGGCAGGCACTGTTTGGAGGCGCGTTGGTATTCAGCTTTCAAGGCGTGCTGGTCGCATCGGTGATCGTCAATCTGCCCTTCGCGATCCAGCCCGCGCAGCGGGCATTTGAAGCGATCAGCCAGGAGCTACGCGATGCGTCGGCAACGTGCGGTCATTCGCGCTGGCAGACCTTCCGGCGTATAGAGCTGCCGTTGGCATGGCCTGGTATCGTCACTGGCGCCGTATTGGCGTTTGCCCATACGCTGGGTGAGTTCGGCGTCGTGTTGATGGTAGGCGGCTCGCTGCCCGGCGAAACGCGGACGCTGGCGCTGTCTATCTATGACCGAGTGCAGGCATTCGACAATGCGGCCGCTGCCCGCATGGCGGCGGTGCTGATGGGGATATCGCTGATTGCGGTGACGATCAGCTTCATCCTGACGGGGCGTAAGCGACGGCATGGCTGACGGCCTGGATGTCTGCATAAGAGCCACCACGCCGATCGAGATCGACGTGGCGTTCCGGGTTCACGCGCGTGAGACGCTCGCGCTGATCGGCCCCTCGGGCGCGGGGAAATCCACGATCCTACGAACGATCGCGGGGCTGCACCGCGTTCCAGAAGGTGCAATCCGGGCAGATGGCGACACGTGGCTCGATACCGCGGCCCGAATCGAGCTAGCTGCCTCTCAGCGGCATGCTGGCATCGTGTTTCAGTCCTATGCGCTCTTTCCGCACCTCACTGCCGGACAGAATATTATGGAAGCAATGCTTGACCGGCCGCGTGTTGACCGCCGGCACCGTGCAGACGCCCTTCTGAAGCGTGTTCACCTTGAAGGGCTCGGCGATCGCCTGCCTGCTACATTATCTGGGGGGCAGCAGCAGCGGGTCGCACTCGCGCGGGCACTTGCTAGAAGCCCCAAAATCCTGCTGCTTGATGAACCCTTCTCGGCGGTCGATCGGCCGACGCGCCGATCCCTCCACCAGCTTTTGAGAGAGCTCCGGTCGGAAACACCGCTCCCGATCATCTTCATCACCCACGACATCGAGGATGCTTTGGCGAGTGCTGATCGCTTATGCCTGATCGAAGCCGGAAAAATTACAGCCGACGTGGAGGCGAGCCGGATGGCCACGGAACGTGATAGCCGATTGTCAGCCTGGCTAAATGACGTCTGATTTAAAGCAATCCATTCCCCAATCGCTGTGAGGCGATGCGCTGCACAGCCCTCGTCGCCCCCCGAACTTTCTCAAGCTTCACAGAACCAACTGTAGATCCAAGCATTATATATGGCCGTATATAACAATGCGCGGGGTGTCAGGTGCCGAGGAAGTTGCGGATCGACATGGAAGGGCGGCGGTATGGCCGGCTTGTCGGCGTTGCCTATTCTCACACCTCGCCAGGCGGCCGCGCCCACTGGCATTTCCATTGCGACTGTGGTGGCACGGTTGTCGCGGATGGCTGCAACGTTCGCGCCGGTAATACCTCGAGCTGTGGCTGCCTTCATCGCGAAATCTGTACTGAACGCCTGACCGTCCACGGTCATCGCGCTGGCAAAAACCACGGCCCCACCTATCGAAGCTGGCAACTGCTCAATGACGGTGCCCGCAACCCCGCATCGCCAGCTTGGGCTATGATGGGGGCATTGGGTCTCACGCCGTGTCCCGCATGGTCGGCATCCTTCGAGCACTTCTTGAACGACATGGGTGAGCGACCCGTCGGCACCGGTCTAATTCGTATCGATCACACGCGAGGCTTCGAGCCGGGAAACTGCCGCTGGTCACCAATCGACGATCGCAGTGTCCGAGCATCCAAGGGATGGGCGAAACGTAAAGCCGCGACCAGTTCGCTACTCGGGCGTTTAGCGACCGGGCAAACCTCTCATTCGGAAACGAGACCAATCTTATGAAGAGTGTCGTAGTAACGGGCGCGAGCGCCGGTATCGGCCTCGCGACTGCGGATCGCTTCGCGCGTAGCGGATGGCAGGTTGCGATCATCGCGAGGGATCCGGCACGCCTCGATGAAGCCAAAACGATGCTTGAGCAGCATGGCGGTAAAGTGCTGGCGATCTCAGTCGACGTTGCCGATGCGAAAGCCGTCGACGAGGCCGCCGATAAGGTCGCCACCGAATTTGGCGCGATCGACGCCTGGGTCAACAACGCCATGTCGACGGTAGTTGCTCGCGCGCACGACATCACGCCGGAAGAATATGCCCGCGTCACCGGCACAACGTACCTGTCGCAGGTCTACGGAACGCTCGCAGCGCTGCGTCACATGCGTACGCGGGATAAGGGTGCGATCATTCAGGTGTCGTCCGGGCTAGCGATCCGGGCCGCCCCCTTACAGGCCGCGTATTGTGGCGCGAAGGCTGCGGTGGGCGGGTTTACGGATTCGCTGCGCTCGGAGCTGATCTCGGACAAATCAAAGGTTACGCTCAGCGTTGTGTATCTGCCCGGTGTTAATACGCCGCAGACGAGCTGGGCACGCACTCACACTGGTCGTGAGCAAATCATTCCCGATCCACTCTTCGACCCGCGCCTTTGCGCCGAAGCGATTTGGACCGCAGCGCACGATCCTCAACGTGAGTTCTGGGTTGGGCGTTCGACACTGATGATGGCGCTCGGGCAGTCTGTCGCACCAGGCTTCTCCGATCGTGAGGCAGCCGGAATGCTCGATAAGCAGCAGGGCAATCCGATGCCCGATCGCGCTGGCAATCTTGACGAGGCGGTTCCGGGACCGGCGCAGATCGACGGAAATAGTACCGATCGGGTGAAGGGCAGCCGCCGCGAGTTCTTCACGAGCCGTCAGCGCGATATGCTGAAGGTAGGCGTAGTGGGTGGTCTGCTGGGTGCGGGTGCTTTGATGGGCGTTGGTGCGTCACGCGCGCTGCCGCGTCTTCTTCGTTGACTGGGGTGCTGGCGCGGCTGCTGCCGCAGCATCATAAGCGTATCGAACTCGGCGTTCGCAAGGACGGCTATCTGCCGCTTGAGCAATATGGCGCGCTTGGGGATGGCCGATCCGTCGCACTGTCCGGTGCCGATGGATCGATCGACTGGTGGTGCGTGCCGAACATGGACTCGCCTCCACTGTTCGACCGATTACTCGATGGTGAGAATGGCGGATGCTTCACGCTCCAGCCTGATCGGCCGTTCACGGTCGAGCGCCGTTATCGCCCTGCCAGCAACGTACTCGAGACGATCTTCACGACGCCAAGCGGGCGAGCCAAACTAACGGAATCTCTTAATAGCGGCACGGCTGGGCGTTTGCCTTGGGCCGAGTTGGCGCGGCGGATCGATGGGTTGGATGGCACCGTTCGCTTCAACCTGACGATGAAGCCCGGTCGACGGGGCGATACGGTCAATCCATACCACTCGAAGATCGGCGACCACACAGTCTTCCATGTTGAGCGCGTTCTTGGTCTCTTTGTCTGCAGCGACACAGTACATTGTGACTGGGCCGACGAAGGCATCACCGGGGAAGTGACGGTGGCTGCTGGCGAGCGTCAGACTGTTGCGGTCGTGGCTGGTCGCGATGAACCTCTCGTGGCGCCAACAATTGAGCAGATCGACGCACGGATCGACATCTCAGACCACGAATGGCGGGATTGGAGCGAGCACGTCGCCTACACGGGCGAGGACCGCGACGCGTTCCTGCGCAGTGCGCTGGCGCTGAAGCTCCTGCTCTATTCACCATCTGGCGCCATCGCAGCTGCGGCAACGACATCCATCCCGGAAGGCATCGGCGGAGCCAAGAATTACGACTATCGGTACGCCTGGATCAGGGATGCCGGCTACACGATCAAGGCGTTTTTAACGGCAGGTCTTGAAGCCGAAGCGAAGGCTGCGTTCAGTTGGCTGCTCGATCAGCTGCGCAGCGTCGGCACCCGCGTGGTTTACACACTCGACGGCAAGGTCGTGCCTGGCGTGTCCGAATGGGCCATGCCAGGGTATCGGGGATCGACCCCGGTCCGCACTGGTAATCAGGCAACTGACCAGCGCCAACACGGCGTTTACGGGGACATTTTCGAGACGGCCGCCTGCTTCGTGGGGTGTGGCAATATCCTCGACTCCGCGAGCGCGGAGCTGCTCTCGCACCTTGCCGATGAATGCGCCGACAGCTGGCGCTTGCCTGATGCTGGTATGTGGGAACTCGAAGAGCCACAGCATTATACTATGTCCAAGGTGAGCTGCTGGCAGGCTCTGGCCCGCGCCGTGGAACTGGCGGACCAAGGTCAGCTGCCGACCACGTGCCGGGAACGCTGGTCGCGTGAACGTGACCGCATCAAGGACTGGATCGAAGGCGAATGCTGGTCGGAGAAGAAGCAGGCCTTCGTCATGTACCCGGGTACCGACAAGCTCGATGCCTCGTTGGCGCTTGCTGTCCGCTTCGGCTTTGATGGTCATGATCGCCTACTGGCCACGATGGATGCGATTGATCGTGAGCTCGGCAGCGGTCCTTTTCACTACCGTTATACCGGCATGGCCAAGGAAGAAGGGTGTTTCCTCGCCTGTTCCTTCTGGATGGTGGAGGCCCGGGCGGAACTTGGTCAACGGCCTGAAGCGCGTCAGCGGTTCGATAGGTTGAACGAAGTATTGTCTCACGGACACGGCATCCTTTCCGAGATGATCGATCCGGCGAGTGGCGCGTTTCTCGGCAACCTTCCTCAAGGTCTCAGCCATCTGGCGCACATCATGGCGCTGTCCGTTCTCGACGAGGCAGCGGCCTGCAACTGACTCTGATCCTATCGCAATGGAGATAAGCATGACCGACCGTCTGACTATGCAGGATCCTCGCTCGCAGTATCCGCAGCCACCTTTCCCGCGACAGCCGCAGCCTGTCCCAGGCGAAGCGTCAAAGATGGATCCTGTGCCTGACCATGGCGAAACGAGCTACAAGGGCTCAGGCAAGCTTGCCGGGCGCAAGGCGCTTATCACAGGCGCCGACAGCGGCATCGGTCGCGCGGCTGCTATCGCGTTCGCACGTGAGGGAGCCGACGTTGCCCTGTCATATCTCGAGTCCGAGAAGAACGATGCAGCCGAGGTCATGCAGCTGATCGAGGCGGAGGGGCGCACCGCCGTCGACCTGCCCGGTGACATCACCGACGAAGAGTGGTGCAAGACACTCGTCGCGCAGGCTGTCGAAAAGCTTGGCGGGCTCGACATCCTCGTCATCAACGCCGGACGGCAGCAGAACCGTGAGGACATCTCGAAGGTCACGTCGGAGGATTTCGACAAGACCATGAAGACCAATCTCTACGCCATGCACTGGATCGCGCAGGCGGCCGTACCGCATCTCCCGGCAGGCGGCTCGGTCATCACCACCGCTTCGGTGCAGGCCTATGAGCCGTCCGCGATCTTGCTCGACTACGCCACGACCAAGGCTGGGATTGTGGCCTACACTAAGGCGCTCGCCAAGCAGCTGCTGGAGAAGGGCATTCGCGCCAATGTCGTGGCTCCTGGACCGTTCTGGACGCCACTCCAGACATCCGGTGGTCAGCCGCCTGAGGCGGTGATGAAGTTCGGTTCGGAAAGCCAGTATGGCCGCCCGGGTCAGCCTGTCGAAATCGCCCCTGTCTATGTGCTGCTGGCGAGCCAGGAAGGCAGCTATATCAGCGGCGAGGTCTACGGCGTTACCGGTGGTGCCGGGGTCGCCTGACATATAAGAAAACCCTCGATCGGTTCATCCCGATCGAGGGTCTTCAACACGGCATGGCATCGTTCGAAACGATGATGCCATGCCGCTTTTATATCAGGCGGCTTCTGCCTTTTCTTGTGCGAGGCTAGCGCTGTCGATGACGTAGCGGAAGCGGACGTCACCCGACTTTACCTTCTTGTACGCCTCGTTGATCTCCTGGATCGGGATCACCTGCACGTCAGGCGCGATGCCATGCTCGGCGCAGAAATCGAGCACCTCCTGCGTCTCCGCGATTGACCCGATCAGCGAGCCCGCGATCGTCTTGCGGCCCATGATCATGTTCATGTGGTTCCAGCCCGGCATAGGGGCGAGAGCACCCACCGAGACATACGCCGCGTCATGCTTGAGCAGCGGAATGAACGGGTCGACCTTGTGCTTTTCCGGGATGGTCGAGAGGATGAAGTCGAACTGACCCTCGAGCGCTTCTGAGGCTTCCTTGTCGCCTTCGACGACGCCCTTGGCGCCGAGCTTCTCCGCCTCGGCGACCTTATCCTTGGTGGTGGTGAAGACCGTCACATCGGCGCCCATCGCAACCGCGATCTTGACCGCCATGTCGCCCAGACCGCCAAAGCCGACGACGCCGACCTTGTCGCCTGCTTTTACGCCCCAATGCTTCATCGGCGAATAGGTGGTGACGCCGGCGCACAGGATCGGGGCGGCCGCTTCGACCGGGATCGACGCCGGGATTTTTAGCACGAAATCCTCCCGCACGACGAGGACGTCCGAGTAGCCGCCGAACGTATTATCCCGGCCGTACATGTTCGTGCCCGTTTTTGCCTGCGACGCGGGCTTCATCGGGCCGTTATAAGTTGCCAGCCAGCTGTTCGGCCCTTCGCAATATTGCTCGTCACCCGCCTTGCACGGGCCGCATTCATGGCAGCTGTCGATCATGCAGCCGACGCCGACCAGATCGCCGACCTCGTGCTTGGTGACGCTATCCCCCTTGGCCGAGACCCGGCCGACGACCTCATGGCCCGGCATGCACGGATAGACCGTGTTGCCCCAGTCATTCTCGCACTGGTGGATGTCGGAATGGCAGACGCCGCAATACAGGACGTCGATCTGTACCTCGTTAGCCTTGGGTGGATCGCGCTCGATCTCGATCGGCTTGAGACGCGAGAAACTATGCTTGGCGGCGTAACCGGTAGCGGTGACCATGATTGATGACCTTTCGCGAGGCTGGAGAGTGATCGCCCCCTAAACGTCCTGCTGGCCACGGTTATCCTAGGATAGGGCACTATATTTTCGTCGATACATTGTATCGCAAGCGCATGACGGAAGGTCGCGCAGTCGCACTTTTCCAATGGTTACGGTACACACCGGTCGGTTGCCCAGATGGGCAAACTCGAATGCAGGGAAGCTTCCATGAAGATCAGCGCGCGCAATCAGATTACCGGCACCATCGTGTCGATCACCCCCGGCGCGGTGAATGGTTCGATCAAGGTCGACATCGGTGGTGGGAACGTCGTCACTGCCAACATCACCGAAGAGGCGATCGCCGACCTTGGGCTGGCGGAAGGTGAGGCGGTCACGGTCCTCATCAAGGCCAGCGATGTGATGATCGGCAAGTAAGATGAAGGTTGGACCCCTCTGGCTGAAAATCCAGATCGCGTGCGGCGACGCACTGGCGATGGGACCGGGTAAGGCCGACCTCCTGGAGGCAATCCAGTCGGAGGGGTCGATCAGCGCGGCAGGTCGTGCGCTCGGCATGAGCTATCGCCGTGCCTGGCTGCTGGTCGATGAAATGAACCGGTGCTTCGATCCTCCACTGGTGGATACCGTCAAGGGTGGCGGGCTCGACCGCGGATCAAGGGTGAGCCCTACCGGGAAGGCGGTACTGGAAGCATACCGCGAAATGGAGCGGGAAGCATCCGCTGTTGCCAACCAGCCAGCTTATGCCCGTGTGCAGGGCTTTTTGCGGCCTGCGCCACTACCCACCGGCTGAGACGTACCGGCATCAAACCCGATATATACGGACGGATATCACATCGATATATGGCCGTGCATAGAACCGCGGCTGAGACCGCGAAAAGGGGTTTCCATTGATGTCGAAGCGTATTGCAGTCCTGCTGTGTGCCGTAGCCGTGCCTGCCATCTCCGCACCTGCGGTAGCTCAGACGGCCGTGCCCGCAACCGCCACGGAGCAGGAGAGAGCGCGGCCATCGGAAACCGATGAGGGTCTGCCCGACGTCATCGTCACGGCCCGTCGCCGTGCAGAAGACGCACAGCGTGTGCCTGCCGCACTGTCGGTGGTGGGAGGAGCGCTTCTCGATCAGAGCTACACGGTCAACACGCAGGGACTGACGACGCTGATCCCGACGCTGAACTACAGCTCGGCCAACCCGCGCAATACCGCCTTCACCATCCGCGGGCTTGGATCCAGCGTCGTTGCGGTCAGCCAGGCGAACGATGGCTTGGAGGGCGGCGTCGGCTTCTACGTCGACCAGGTCTACCACGCGCGCCCGGCAACGGCTGCGTTCGACTTTGCCGATATCGAGCAGGTCGAGGAGCTGCGCGGGCCGCAGGGCACGCTGTTCGGCAAAAACACGACGGCGGGCGCGCTCAACATCACCACGCGCGCGCCGACCTTCACCCATGAAGGCTTCGCCGAGCTGTCCTACGGCGACTACAACTTCGTCCAGGCCAAGGGCTGGGCATCGGGGCCGATCACGGACACGATCGCCTATCGCATTTCGGGCGTCTCGACCCGCCGCGATGGCGTGCTCGATAACGTCCGCACCGGCCAGGCGGCGAACACGCTCGGCACACAGGCGGTGCGGGGCCAGCTTCTGTTCAAGCCCGACGACACGATCCAGATGCGGGTCATCGCCGACTTTACCAATTTCCAGGCCTATTGTTGCACGCAGGTCTATGTGCGCACCGGCACGTCCTTGCGCGCCGCCAACCGCCAGTTCGGTGGACCGAATGGTCTGGCAGCGCAGTTCGGTTATACCCCGCCCAGCACCAACCCCTATGATCGCAAGGTCGATATCGATGGGCCGCTTGGCGTCGACACCAACGAGGGAGGCGTCAGCGCGATCACCGACTGGAACCTGGGGCCAGTGACCTTGACGTCGGTGACGGCATGGCGGTTCTGGAACTGGGATGCGGAGAACGACCGCGACTACACCGGCATTCCGGTCCAGCTGTCGCAGCACATTCCGTCCCGGCAGGATCAGTACAGCCAGGAGCTTCGTCTCGCCTCGAATGGTACTGGGCCGCTCTCCTACGTCGTCGGCCTCTACGGCTTCCGCCAGCGCCTGACCGGGCGACCGATCAGCATCTATGGTCCTGCCGCCGCGCGCTATCTGATCGGCACCAGCGTCGTCACCGGCACCGCACCGAACCAGGTGACGACGGCGGTGCCGTCCAATCTACTCGACGGCTATGGCCAGGACGGTCGCACCGATTTCCGCAGCCTGAGTTATGCGGCCTTCGGCGAGGTCAACTACCGCTTTTTTGATCGCCTGACCGCGACTGTCGGACTGCGCTACACGCAGGAAGACAAGGACGGCTATTACAATACGACCGTCTCCGGTGGTCCGACGACGACCAGCACGGCGCTCATAAACGCACGCCTCGGCGTGCTGCGCCCACAAAGCTACGAGGCGCATGACAGCGACGGCAGCCTTACGGGACGCGGCAACCTCGCCTGGCAGGTGACTGATACGACGATGGCCTATGCGAGCTATGCGCGTGGGTTCAAGTCGGGCGGGATCAACATGTCGGGTTTGCCGCTCGACACCAATAACCGGCCGGTACTCGCGACTGCGGTGGTACGGCCCGAGCGTAATGAGACGTACGAGATCGGCATGAAGAACACGCTGTTCGACAACCGGCTGATCTTTAATATCGACGGCTTCTACACTAAGGTCCACGACTTCCAGGCGACTGTCGTCGAGAACTCGCTGACCCAGACCGTGCAGCTCCGCGGCTATCTCTCCAACATTCCGGAGGTAACGGTGAAGGGCATCGAGGCGGACGTGACCGCCCTGATCTTGCCGGGGCTGAGCGTGCGAACCAACTTCGCCTATTCGGACGGCGAATACACCAACTACCCTGCCGGACCGTGCCCGTTGGAGGTGCAGACTGCCGCCACGACGCGGTGCAGCCTGACCGGGCGGCGCCTCGCATCGCTACCGCGTTTCGCGATTACCGCCGGGCTGGATTACCAGCGGCCAGTGGGTGACGGGCAGGTGTTCGTTCACGTCGATACTGCGTCGCGCAGCGGCTTCAACGGCGACCCCAGCCTGTCGCAATTCACCTACATTCGCGGCTACAACCTGACCAACGCCAACATCGGCTATCGCTTTGCTGATGGGCTGGAGCTGATCGTCTGGGCACGCAATCTGCTCGATGCGGATTACCTTCAAAATCTGACGATTCAGGCAGGTAATTCTGGGCTTATCGTCGGCACGCCGAGCGATCCACGCACTATCGGTGGGACGATCCGCTTCCGTCTGTGATCGTTCAACGTCCCTGTGGCGGCATCGTCATTTGCCGTCACAGGGAACGTCTGGATACGCGAAGGCGGGATTTTCGATGAAGCCGCGATCCGTCAGCGCCTCCAGATAGGCAAGCAAGCGGTCCGTATCGTTAGCATCCAGCGTGACCGGGTGGCGGGCGACGGCCTCTCGGAGCGTGCGCGCGGATCCGTCGTGGAGCCAGGGACCGGTCATGGCGACGTTGCGCAACGGAGGCGTACGGAACTGGCCCTCGTCCTTCGCCTGGCCTGTTGCCTCCGCCAGACCGCGATCCGCGGCAGTGACCGGCAGGATCGTATGAAAGCGGCCATCGGTGAATTGAGGGCCGGAGTGGCAGGATGTGCAGGCACGAGCGAACACCGCTTTGCCTGACTTAGCTTCCGGTGACAGCGCGCCGCGATCGGCGGGCGTGTCGAACGCCACCATGCTACGCTCGAAGCTTGCTAGCGCCATCGCGACGCCAGTCATATCGATGCGGCCACCGCGTTCGGGAAAGGCGTCTCGGAACTGTCGGCGATAGCAGGCGTCCCGCGACAGGCGGCGGGGGATTTCCTTCTCGCTACCGTGCATTCCCATCTCGATCGGCGTGAGACCGAAGATTGGGATCACGGCCTGCGCCTCCAGTGTCGTGACGCGCGGATCGCCAGCAGTCAGGACGGGCAGCCACGCGACATTGGCAAGGCCTGGCACATTGCGGCGTCCGGCGTCCCCATGAACCCCGGGCCGGGTCGGGTTGCCGTCCGCGAAGGCGTGCTTCTGCTCATGGCAGCTCGCGCACGATATCGTGCCGTCGATCGACAAGTCCGCATCGTAGAACAGGCGGCGACCGAGAGCGACCTTGGCGGCCGACATCGGGTTGTCGGCAGGGACGATCGGCGCGGTGATCCCTTCCGGCAGCGACCAAACCCAGGGGGCGGCGATCGCTGCGGTCAGGATCAGCACCGAAAGTGCCAGCGCTGCCCGTCCAATCACGCCGGCAGCTTTGTCACCATCAGCGGCAGAGTGGCGGCGCCATTACCCGCGACCTGAAGCACATAGCGCCCGGCCGCCAGGTCGAAGTCCACCATTTTGCGGATGCCGGTGCAGGCAGGTCCATGACCGTGCGCGACGGACGTCGCAGGCTTGCCGTTCGCCAGCACATCAATCCATGCGCCCGAGCCCAGCGCAATCCGATAGCGGCCCGGTGTCGCGAGGGTGAATGCGAACACGCCGCCATAGCTCACTGACCCGCCAGGCTTTTCCGGTCGCACGGCGTACTTCACGTCCCGTGTGGACGGGAGGCGTGCCGTGACCGCTACGCCCGGTGTCAGCATTGCTGCCTGCGCGACTGTGCGACCGGCACCAAGCGGACGCGGCGAGGCCCAGCCCGATAATTCCGCAGGCGGCGCGGTGACCGCGGGACACGCATCAAGGGTGGGAGCGGACGCCTGCAACAGCAGGGCGGCGAGCAAGGCATTGAACATCGGCGGCAACTCCTCCAACAGGGTATATATCTCGTCGTATATAGATGATCGATGCCTCGAAACAGTCGGCTCGATCGCAAAGGGGGACCATCGATGCGTCATACGCTGACCGCAGCCATGTTGCTTGCTTCATCCACCATGCCGGCGTTCGCGCAGGATGCGTCCCCGGCACCGCGTGACGATCAGGACAACAGCTTCCGGCTCGGCGAGATCATCGTCACCGGCGCGCGCCCGCAGGGCGTCGAGATCGGAAGCGAGTCAGTCGGCCAAGAGGCGATCTACAAGTTCGATCGCCAGTCGCTTGACGAGGCGGCGAGCCTGATTCCTGGCGTCACCGCCGGCAACAGTGGCGGGTCGCGTAATGAGCGGCTGCTGTTCGTGCGCGGCTTTGACCGATTCCAGGTGCCGGTGTCGATCGACGGCATCCGCGTCTATCTGCCCGCCGACAACCGGCTCGACTACGGCCGCTTTCTGACGCCTGACGTGGCGCAGCTTCAGGTTGCCAAGGGCTATGCGTCGGTGCTGGACGGTCCCGGCGCGATGGGCGGCGCGGTCAACCTCGTCACCCGCAAGCCAACCAAGGCGCTGGAGATCGAAGGTCGCGCCCAGCTCAATCTCGACCGCGGCGTGGATTACGCCGGCTACAATGCCTTCGGCCTGATCGGCACCCGGCAGGATCACTGGTACGCGCAGGCGAGCTACGCGATCAACGACACCGATCATTGGGATTTGCCCGGCAGCTTTACGCCGACCGCGAATGAGAACGGAGGCGCACGCGACTTTTCGGCGACGCGCGACTGGCGGGTGAACGCCAAGCTCGGCTTCACCCCGAATACGACGGACGAATATTCGCTGAGCTACACCCGGCAGGAAGGCGAGAAGAACGCGCCCCTCCACATCACCGACCCGATCGGCACCCAGCGCAACTGGACATGGCCCTCCTGGAACATCAAGAGCATCTACTTCCTCTCCACGACTGCACTGGGCGACCGTGCGACGCTGCGCACGCGCGTCTATCGCAACACCTTCGACAACCTGCTCAGCGCCTTCGACGATCGGACACAGACCACCCAGACGCGCGCCCGTGCCTTCAACAGCTATTACGAGGATGAATCCTGGGGCGGATCGGCCGAACTGGCGCTTCGTCCGACCGACGCGGACCGCCTGTCCCTCGCAGTCCATTATCGGCGCGATCGGCACGACGAGTTTCAGCAGAGCTTCCCGAGCGGCTTCACCGAACCCCGCCAGCGCAGCGTCGAGGACACCTATAGCATCGCCGGCGAATATGCCCGCGACCTGACCCCGACCGTGGCCCTGACGCTGGGCGCGAGCTATGACTGGCGTGACCTGTCGCGCGCCGAGGAATACGGCACCCCGCCCACGGGCGGCGCGGTACGCATCTTCAGCTATCCGCTGCGCAACGCCGACGCCTGGAACGCGCAAGGACGCGTCGAGTGGAAGCCGGTCGAGAATAGCCGGCTCTACGCCAGCGTCTCGTCGCGCGCCCGCTTCCCGACCCTGTTCGAGCGTTTCTCGACGCAGTTCGGAACCGCCGCATCTAACCCCGGCCTCAATGCCGAGCGCGCGACCAATTATGAGTTGGGCGGCAGTCATGCGATCGGCGCGCTGACCGTTACCGCGGCGCTGTTCTATAGTGACATCAACAATGCGATCGTGGCGGTGCGTCCGGCAGGCTTCCCGGCTAACACGTCCCAGCGCCGCAATCTCGGCTCAGCGGACTATTATGGCGGCGAGATCGGGATCGTCGCGCGGATCGCACCGACGCTCGACGTGGGTGCGAACTACACGCACATTGAGCGCGACTTCGCGATCAGTCCCGAGTCCGGCGTCGTTATCCCTGCGTTCGAGCTGACCGACGTGCCGTCCGACAAGGGCTTCGTCTATGCGAGCTGGCGTCCACTCATGCGACTGGAGCTAACCCCCAGCGTTGAGTTCGCATCCAACCGCACCACAGTCACCACGGCATCGCCCCCGGTCTATTATCGAACCGGCAGCTATGTTCGTGCCGACGTCCGGGCGGACTTCGCGCTCACGGAGCAGCTGTCGATCGGCGTCGGCGCGCGTAACCTGTTCGACGAATATTACACACTGGCGGATGACTTCCCGGAGGCGGGGCGCAGCTCTTTTGCAGTCATCCGGGCGCGGTATTGATCGGAGCTTGGGTCTAATATTTCTCAAACATTGGTCTGCAAATGGGTTTTGTGATGTGAGCCAAGTTCCGTAACAGTCGATTTGGCTTCCTCCTTAGATCTCGATTTAGCCTATGGTGATCGTTTGCTAGAGGCGGTCTTTGTAGGGTAGGTGCTAGATGGTCCGCTATACCTTTAGAACCTAAAAGGAATTAGCATAAAAATCCTGGCTGTTTTTTGAAGTTACGTTCGCACGGAAAAGAGACCGACGCTTTGTGCTTCCCTGAGGGCATACCCAAAGCGCACCTGCTAAATATGTTATCTGGCAGAGTTGTGGCTGCGCACCACATGGCACCGTCAGAGGCATGGGAATAAGATTGTGGCACAAAGTGAGCTTGTTGCCGTAGGGGAGCGCCTAAGCTATGTAATGCTGGCGTAATCCACAGAGGCAGATGTGCCAATATGACCTTGCAAATTAACATCACACCTAACGGGCGCATGAGTCTGCCGTCTGACGTTCGGAAGCGTCTTGGTCTGAGTGGCGGTGGTGCGGTCTACCTAGATGAAACTGAGGATGGCGTGGTGTTGCGGACGGCAAGCCAAGCGGTGGCACGCGCCCAGGCTCTGGCCAAGCAGTACACCGGCGGTAACCCCGACGCATCCGTCGACGCTTTTCTTGCTCGACGTAGGGAGGAGAGCGGCGAATGAGCGTGGTGCTGGATGCGTCTGCGATCATCGCCATGCTCAAGGGCGAACGCGGAGCGGCAAAGGTCGCGGCCGAGGTCGGTGGGGCGCGGGTGAGCAGCGTCAACTATGCCGAGGTCGTCAGTCACTTCGTCCATGCTGGGATGCCCGAGCGCGAAGTCGATGCCATGCTTGATCCACTGCCACTGACGGTTGTGCCGGCTGACAAGGCGCTTGCGCAGATCGCTGGACGGCTGCGTGTGGCAACCGCCGAGGCGGGGCTTAGCCTTGGTGACCGCTTCTGCCTGGCACTTGCCCAGCGTGACGGTTTGCCCGCGTGGACCAGCGACCAGAACTGGAAGAAGATCGCTGATGCCGTTGAGGTCAAGGTTGTCGCGATCCGCTAACCTGGCACGGTTACGGGGTAGGGGAGGGGGCAAGACGTCCTGCTAGACAGCCATGGTGGTTAGCGGCCTGTCAGGTTTTAAGTCGTCGATCGCGACAAAGCAGACGTCCGTTCACACGGTAGCGGAGGGGGCCGGGCGCCCGCCGGTGGTAGAAAGCCGCCTTTCAGCTTTTGCATGGCGAGTACGAGCAGCAGACGATCGTTCAGGCGGCGGGCGCGACACTGCTAAATGTGAGGGATAGGGCTCTGCATTCCGCGACGCGGTGGGATGAATTGGCAGGACATGTCAAACGCGGTCGTGCCGGCATTGCGGAGCGTGCCGCTAATTCCTCCTCGAAAATGTCAATCGGCGTCCAAAAAGGACCCCCTATCGGCGTGCAAAAGGGACCCCCTTCGTCGAGCAGCGTGACGGGTATGACGGGCGCACCGTTCGCGCTGGTTGCGGCGTAGGGCGGGCGTAGCCCGACCGGAGGCGCAACCAGCGCGAAGCGTTCTCTGCCGGTGGCCCCGGGCGTCAGCTGCGGTGCTTGAAGCGCCAGCTGTCGTTGCCGGTCTCGACGATGTCGCAGTGGTGGGTAATGCGGTCGAGCAGCGCGGTGGTCATCTTGGGGTCGCCAAATACGGTCGGCCACTCGCCAAAGGCCAGGTTCGTGGTGACGATGACCGAGGTCTGCTCGTAGAGCTTGCTGACGAGGTGGAAGAGCAGTTGACCGCCCGAGCGGGCGAACGGCAGGTAGCCAAGCTCGTCGAGCACCACCAGGTCGAGCCGGGAGAGCTGGGCTGCCAGCGTGCCGGCCTTGCCAAAGCGCGTTTCCTCCTCAAGCCGGTTCACCAGATCAACCGTGTTGAAGTAGCGCCCCCGGGCGCCGGCCCGTACCACATTGGCGGTGATGGCGGTGGCGAGGTGCGTCTTGCCGGTGCCCGTCCCACCGACCAGCACGACGTTGCGCCGGCCCGGAAGAAACGAGCCGCTGTATAGCGAGCGCACCAGTCCCTCGTTGATGGGGGTGTCGTCGAAGACGAAGGCGTCGAGGTCCTTCACCGCGGGCAACCTGGCGGCCGACATCCGGTAACGGACCGACGCTGCATGGCGGTGCGTCGCCTCGGCACGCAGCAGGTCCGTCAGGACCTCCATGGTCGTGCGCTTGCGCTGGAGACCGGTGGTGACCGCCTCGTCGAAGGCGCCAGCCATGCCCTTCAGCCCCAACTCGGTCATGGCCGTCATCATCTCATGCCGCTGCATGGAGGCCTCGCAGGCTGTCATAGCGGTTGCAGTCGGCGCGGGGCGGATGGCGCAGCGTCAGGTCCTCGGGTGTGACAATGGTCAGCGGTCGTGGCGGTTCTCGCCTGCGGGCCAGGATGTTGACGATGACGTCGTCGCTGGCGGTGCCGGCCAGCAGCGCCTCGCGCACGGTCGCTTCCACAGCCTCCAGCCCGTCATCGAGCACGGCTGCCAGCACCCGCACGAACCGCCGGTCGGCATCGTCGCCGGTGCCGAGCTTGCGCCGCAGTCGTGCCAGCGCAGGCGGCAGCTCCCAGCCTTGGAACGGTGCGCCGTTGCGCAGGGCACCCGGCTTGGTCGCCAACACCGGTAGATAATGCCACGGGTCGTAGATGGTCCGGTCGCGGCCGAAGAACCGGGGATGGTCGGCGACGACTTCACCGTCGCAGCGCACGACGATGCGGTCGGCATAGGCGCGAACCTGCACAGCGCGTCGCACCACCCTGGCAGAAACGGAGTAGCGGTTGCGGTCGAAGCTGATGAGGCATGTGCCGCTTACCGCATGCTCGCTCTCGTGGAAGCCGTCGAAGGGCGCGACAACAGGCTGGAGCACAGCCTGTTCGGCTGCCCATGCCTGGGCGACCGTCAGTTCCTTCTGCTCGGGATGCTGGTGCAACTCGGCCCAGCGCCGACACTCAGCTTCCAGCCAACCGTTCAGCTCCTCGAGACCGGTAAAGCGCAGGCGTGGCTGGAAGAAGCGGCCGCGCGCGGTCTGCACCTGGTTCTCGACCTGACCTTTCTCCCAGCCCGACGCGGGCGAGCAGGCGGTCGGCTCGACCATGTAGTGGTTGGCCATGACCAGGAAGCGCCGGTTGAAGACCCGCTCCTTGCCGGTGAACACGCTCGTCACCGCCGTCTTCATGTTGTCGTAGATGCCGCGCGTCGGCACGCCTCCGAAGAAGGCAAACGCCCGCGCATGCGCGTCGAACAGCATCTCCTGTGTTTCGCGGGGATAGGCTCGCACATACATGGCCCGCGACGCGCACAGCCGCACATGCGCGACCTTCACGCGCATCGGCTTGCCCGAGATCTCCACGTCCTCGTGGCTCCAGTCGAACTGATACGCCTCGCCCGGTCGGAACAGCAGCGGGATGAACGCCGGCGCATTCATCACGTCGCGACGCCGCGCTTGCCGCCAGCGGGCGGCATAGCGGCGCACCGCATCGTAAGACCCGTCGAACCCCTCGCGCAGCAGCAGGTCATGGATACGCGTGAGCCGCAGCTTCTCCCGCCGGGGCTGTGCCTCATCCTCCTCCAGCAATGCGTCCAGTCGCGCCTGAAACGGTCCCAGCTTCGGCAGCGGCTGCACCTCCCGCCGGTAACCCATGTCCGCCTCCGGCGCCCGGATCGCCTTGCGCACCACCTTGCGCGACAGGTGCAAGTCCCGCGCTATCGCCTTGATGGCCTTCCCCGACGCGTGCTCACGCCGGATCCTCAACACCGTCTCCAATACCAGCATCCCGATCTCGCCGCCTGACACACCGCCAAGCGAACAGCCTAGACCACCGGGATGAGGGGTCCTTTTTCGACGCCGATCACCCCGCTACCGGGGTCCCTTTTCCACGCCGATCCACAGCACAGCATCGTGTTGAGCTAATGATGTATCTATTTCGGCCTGCCCGCGCACTACCTGACCGGAGGCGATCCTGCGGGCGCTGCGACAATAGCTGTAATCAGGAGGGCTTGTCCCAATGCCCTATGGGCCGAGCGTATCTAGGCGTGGCGTTCTGGTGAGTGGTGCCGCATCGGCTGCGGTCGTTGCGACTGCTGTCGGTGCCGAAATCGCCGTCTCACCTCGGGCGAGCGCGGCTCCCATGCCTGTCACATTCGAGGTGAACGGCAAGAGCCGGCATCTCGACCTGGACCCAAGGACGACTCTGCTCGACGCGCTGCGCGAGCATCTGCAGCTCACCGGCACCAAGAAGGGCTGCGACCATGGGCAGTGCGGCGCCTGCACGGTGATCGTAAATGGGCAGCGGATCAACTCCTGCCTCAGTCTCGCGCTCCAACACAGCGGCGACGAGATCGTCACGATCGAAGGGTTGGGCACGCCGGAGAAACTGCATCCGATGCAGGCCGCGTTCGTGAAGCATGACGGATATCAGTGTGGCTACTGCACACCCGGCCAGATCTGCTCGGCCGTGTCGGTGCTGAAGGAGATCGAGGCCGGCGTCCCCAGCCACGTTCAGGCCGACATCGTCGGCAAGGCACAACCGACCAACACCGAGATGCGGGAGCGGATGAGCGGCAACATCTGCCGTTGCGGCGCCTACTCGAACATTGCGGAAGCGATGGCTGAAGTCGCGGGAAGCTCGAAGGGAGTGGGGGCATGAAGAGCTTCACCTATGCACGGGCGAAGAACCCGGCCGAAGCTGCGGCCGAGGTTGCGCACACGCCCGGTGCCAAGTTCCTGGCCGGGGGGACCAATCTGCTCGACCTCATGAAGCTTGAGATCGAGGCGCCGACACATCTCGTGGACCTCCAGGACCTCAAGCTTGACCGGATCGAGAATACCGACGACGGCGGCCTGCGCATCGGCGCGTTTGTCAGCAACACCGCGCTGTCGGCCGACGAGCGAGTGCGGCGCGACTACGGCGTGCTGACGCGTGCGATCCAGGCGGGCGCGAGCGGCCAGCTCCGCAACAAGGCGACGACGGCGGGCAACCTGCTGCAGCGCACGCGATGTCCGTATTTCTACGACACCAACCAGCCCTGCAACAAGCGCAAGCCGGGCTCGGGCTGTGCCGCGATCGGCGGCTACAGCCGCCAGCTCGCGGTGATCGGATCGAGCGAGGCGTGCATCGCGACCTACCCCGGCGACATGGCGGTCGCGATGCGGGTGCTCGACGCGACCGTGGAGACGGTCGACCCGTCTGGACGCACCCGCGCCGTCCCAATCTCCGAGTTCCACCGACTTCCAGGCGACACGCCGCACATTGAGAACGTGCTTGCCCGCGGCGAGCTCATCACCGCGGTGACACTGCCGCCACCGCTCGGCGGTCGCCATATCTATCGCAAGGTGCGGGATCGCGCCTCCTACGCATTCGCGCTCGTTTCCGTCGCGGCGGTTATCCAGAGGAACGGCACGGGGCGCGTGGCGTTCGGCGGCGTCGCCCACAAGCCGTGGAGGGTCGAGGCAGCGGAGGCAGCGATGCCGCAGGGTGCAAAAGCAGTGGCGGCGCAGGTTTTCGCAGACGCGAAGCCCACCCAAGACAGCGCCTTCAAGGTGCCGCTGGCGATGCGGACACTCGCATCGGTGATGTCGGAGGCGAAAGCGGCATGAAGTTCGACACGCCTTCGGGCAGCAATCCGACCGACCGCCAGCACGTGCTTGGCAAGGCAACCGACCGCATCGACGGTCCCCTCAAGACGACGGGCACCGCGACCTACTCCTACGAGCATCGGGACGTCGGTGGAAAGCCGGCCTACGGCTACGTGGTCGGGGCGGGCATCGCGAAAGGCAGCATCCGGTCGATCGACACGAGTGCGGCGCGGGCCGCGCCGGGCGTGCTGGCGATCGTCACGCACGAGAATGCCGGGCCGCTCGGCGTCGGCGACTTCTACATCGACAAGCCGCTCGCCGGCCCGCGCGTCGACCACTACCACCAGACGATCGCGGTCGTCGTCGCCGAGACGTTCGAGCAGGCGCGCGCCGCGGCCGGCCTGCTGGTCGTCGACTATGCCCGCGAGCAGGGCAGCTACGATCTGAAGGCGATCAAGCCGACCGCGGTCGTCGCGGAGAAGAGCGAGTACGGCAAGGTGCCGTCCGAGGACATCGGCGACTTCGCCGGCGCGTTCGCCGCGGCGCCGGTCAAGCTCGACGAGACCTACACCACCCCCGACCAGACCCATGCCATGATGGAGCCGCACGCCACCATCGCCTTCTGGAACGGCGACAGGCTGACATGCTGGTGCCCGATCCAGCAGCTCAACTGGGGTCGCCGGGATCTCGGCAAGATCCTCGGCATCCCCCAGGAGAATATCCGCCTCGTCACGCCGTTCATCGGCGGTAGCTTCGGTGGCAAGGGGACCGTGCTGGCTGATACGGTCGCGGCGGTACTCGGCGCGCGCGCGGCGGGTCGACCGGTCAAGGTGGCGCTGACGCGACCGCTGATGACGAACAACACCACGCACCGCGCCGCGACTATTCAGCGCGTACGCCTGGGCGCCAAGCGCGACGGCACGCTCACCGCAATCGGGCACGAATGTTGGAACGGCAATCTGCCCGGAGGCCGGACGGAAAACGCCACCACATCGACCCGGTCGCTCTATGCCGGCGCCAACCGCATGATCCGTCAGCGTCTCGGCGTGCTTGATCTGGCAGAGGGCAACTCAATGCGTGCACCGGGCGAGGCGCCGGGCATGATGGTGCTCGAGATCGCGATGGATGAGCTGGCAGAGAAGCTCGACATGGACCCGGTTGAGCTGCGCATTCGCAACGATACGCGGGTTGATCCGAGCGACCCCAAGCGGCCATTCTCGACACGCAAGCTGGTCGAGTGCCTGCGCACCGGTGCCGATCGGTTCGGGTGGGACAAGCGGGTAGCGAAGCCCGCCTCGGTGCGCGACGGTGACTGGCTGGTCGGTCTCGGTATGGCGTCCGCCATCCGTGGCGCGCCGATCACCAAGTCAGCCGCCCGGGTGCGCCTGGATGGCAAGGGAGTTGTTACTGTTGAAACCGACATGACCGATGTCGGCACCGGCAGCTACACGATCATCGGACAGACCGCGGCCGAGATGATGGGCGTTGAGCTCGATCGCGTTGTCGTGCGCCTCGGTGACTCGACCTTCCCGGAGTCGCCGGGGTCGGGTGGCCAATGGGGCGCGGCTTCGGCCACGTCGGGCGTCTATGCCGCGTGCGTGAAGCTGCGCGAGGCGGTGGCGCAGGCGCTCGGGTTTAACTCGGCCAATGTCTCCTTCGCCGAAGGCTATGTAACCTCGGGCAATCGACGGGTGAAGCTGGGCGACGCGGTGAAGGCGGGGGAACTCGTCGGCGAGGACGAGATGACCTATGGCGACCTGTCGAAACAGTATGCCCAGCAGACATTCGGGGCGCACTTCGTGGAGGTCGGCGTTCATGCCGACACCGGCGAGATCAGGCTGCGGCGGATGCTTGCGGTCTGCCACGCCGGTCGCATTCTCAATCCGAAGTCGGCGCGCAGTCAGGTGATCGGCGCGATGACGATGGGAGCGGGCGCGGCACTGATGGAGGAGATGGCGGTCGACAAACGGTTCGGCTTCTTCGTGAACCACGACCTCGCCAGCTACGAAGTGCCGGTCCACGCCGACATCCCGCACCAGGAGGTGATCTTCCTCGCCGACAGCGATCCCACCATGTCGCCGATGAAGGCGAAGGGCGTCGGCGAACTCGGACTGTGCGGCGTTGCCGCGGCGATCGCCAACGCGGTCTACAACGCGACCGGTGCGCGGGTGCGGGATTACCCGATCACGCTGGACAAGATCATGGACCGGCTCCCTGCGATCGCGTGACCGTGGGGAGGTCTCTGCATTGTGGTGATGACCTCACCTCAACAATCTGTCTGGCGCGCCTGCGCGTTGTAGCGGCAGCCAGTCACCCCGAAAGAGTGCTCTTCCTATGATATACGGCAAACTCGGCCACTCGGGCCTCGCAGTCTCCCGCTTCATCCTCGGCACGATGTATTTCGGGTCGGAAACGTCGGAAGAGGACGCATTCGCGATCATCGACCGCTACGTCGAGGCGGGCGGCAACCAGCTCGATACCGCGGACGTGTACGTCGGTGGAAAGGCCGAGCATATCGTGGGGCGGTGGTTCGCCTCGCGTCCGGCCGACGTCACCGATCATGTCATCCTGGCCAGCAAGGGACGGGCGACCGCGGAGGCCGCGCCCGGTCCGAACGATCAGGGCCTGTCACGCCGATATCTCTCCCGCAAGCTCGACGCGTCGCTCAAGAACCTCGGCCGTGACACGATCGACCTCTACCAGCTCCACGCCTCCGACATGCACACGCCCGTCGAGGAGACGATCGCGTTCCTCGCCGACGCGCGCGCCGCGGGCAAAATCAACTATGTCGGCCTGTCCAACTTCACCGGCTGGCAGCTCCAGCTCTTCGTCTCCACCGCCAAGGCGATGGGCGCCCCGGTGCCGGTCAGCTTCCAGATTCAGTACAGCCTGATGTCGCGGGAGAGCGAATATGAGCTGGTTCCCGCCGCCATCCACAACGAGCTCGGGATCCTGCCCTGGTCGCCGCTCGCCGGCGGGTTCCTTTCCGGCAAATATCAGCGCGGCGGCACCCCCGACGCCGGCACGCGCGCGGGTTCGGACAAGGATCTCTACCAGTGGACGTCGGCCGAATATGCGGAGTCCGACCAGAACTGGGCGACGATCGACACCGTCGTCGACGTGGCGCGGCAGCTCGGCGTCACGCCCGCCCAAGTTGCGCTGAGCTGGATCGCCGATCGGCCGGGCGTAGCGGCGCCCGTGTTTGGCGCGCGCACCGTAGAGCAGCTCGAGGAGAATCTGGGCGCCGTCGATCTGGTGCTCGACGAGGCGACGACGGCACGGCTGGAAGAGGTAAGCCGGCCAAAGCCGGGCGGTTATCCCTACGGTGCGTTCGGTCGGGGGCAGCGCAACCGCGACATCGGTGACGGCGTGCCGGCGCCGGCGATCCCGGTGAAGGGCGGTTCCGACCACCCGCTTGGCCGGGCATGACGAGCGGTGCGCCCGGAACTGCTTCAGTCAGTCGGCGTGGGCTGATGGCGATCGGTGCCACGACCGGCATGGCGGCGGCGATACCGGTCCAGGCGGCGAGCGAGACGGCGACGGGCGCCCGCCGGAACACTTATGGTTCGCTGATCGAACCCGGCTCCGTCCAGCTCCTCTTCGCGGACCTCCAGTCTCCGCTCGTCGCCGGCTCCAGGACACAGCCGCCCGATCGCATAGAGCGAGCGGCGGCCGTGCTGGCGGAGGTGGGCACAATCCTGTCGCTGCCGATGCTGTTCAGCGTGGTCATGGAAGGATCGTCGCCCCCGCACCTGCTGCCGGCGCTGAAGACCTATTCGCGGAAGGAGAATACCCTGCTGCGAATACCGGTCGGGCCTTTTCACGATTTTGCGACGGTTGCGGCGCTTGCCGGTCATCGTCGGCGCATCCTGGTGATCGCCGGCTTCGCGGCCGAAGTAGTCGTCCTGCAAGCGGCGCTCGATGCCCTGGCTGCGGGCCACGAGGTCTACTTCGTCACCGATGCGATCGGCAGCCAGTCCGAGCGGACGGAGGCTGCGGCGTTCCGTGAAATGGAGTTGGCCGGCGCGAAACCTACTTCGGTGCTGAGCTTCGCGACGCGGATGGTGCCGGATTTCGTCGGCACACCGGGCAGACAGGTTTTCGCGGCATTGAAGCCCGTGCTGGGTCAATAGCCGGGTTAGCACGAGAATGAAGCCCCATTGAGCCGACAATGAGCGCAGCTCAGGACGCAAGTATCGACCCAAGCGTTAACTACAACGCATTCCGAACGAAGAGCAGGCCGCACAAGGCCGTGAAAGGCGAGCTATGACGTTTCCCGAACGACTGAAGCCCCGGAGCGGCTGGCTTGCCGGCATCTATGCCGTCGTGCTGGCGATCGTCGGCGCGATCCTACTTGTTGGCGGAGTGATCCTCGCCGCGGCGGGGGGCTCGCTTTATTATCTGACTGCCGGCGCGATGACGCTGGCAAGCGGAGTTTTGATCTGGCGCGGCGATCGACGCGGTGCCTGGGTCTACGGCGCGCTGCTGGCGATCACGGTCGCTTGGTCGATCTGGGAGGTCGGCGGCACCGTATGGCAGCTCGTGCCGCGCATCGTCGCGCCGTTCATCCTCGGATTGGGCCTGCTCCTGCCTGGCGTGCGGCGCGCTCCGCAACACGCGCCGGTGTCGAGGCGGATCGGTGGCCTGCCGGCCTTCGGCGCAGCGCTCGTTGCGGCGCTCGTGGTCGGCATCGGCCTCCACGCGGCGGGTCCCGGCACGCCGCCCGATCCGATCTGGCAGACCGGAGGTCCGGTTGCGGCGCCCGGTCGGCTCGCGCAAGCGACCACGGCCGCGACGGCCGAGTGGCAAGCCTATGGCAACGACCAAGGCGGCTCGCGGTTCAGCCCGCTCGACCAGATCAACGCCGGCAACGTCCAGAACCTCAAGGTCGCCTGGGAAGCCGACACTGGGCCTAAACCCAAGGGTGCCTACACCGGCGGCCTCGAGGTGACGCCGATCATGGTCGGCGACAGCCTCTACATCTGCAACAATTACGACGGCGTGATCGCCTACGACGCCGAAACCGGCAAGCGGCGCTGGGCCTTTCAGATGACCGACTCCGCATCGGGCAAGCCGTGCCGCGGCGTCACCTACTATCGCGTTCCCGGCGCGGTCGGACCGTGCGCCGAGCGCATCTATGCGGTTAGCCAGGTGCCCGATCTAGTCGCGCTCGACGCGCGCACCGGACGGCTGTGTCCCGGCTTTGCGAACGCCGGCCGCTACAACCTCCAGCGCGGCATGACGCCGGCGCCATTTGGCATCTACTATGTCAGTTCGGCACCGCAACTCGTCCGCGGCAAGCTGGTGGTGGGCGGTGGCATCCTGGACAACCAGTTCTGGGGCGCGCCGTCGGGCGTGGTCCGGGCCTTCGATGCCGTGACCGGCACGCTCGCCTGGGCGTTCGACGTCGGCAATCCGACGCGCAAGGGCGAGCCGCCCGCAGGGCAGACCTACACGCGTTCGACGCCCAATAGCTGGGCGCCGCTCAGTGCCGACGAACGACTTGGCCTCGTCTACCTGCCGATGGGCAACTCGACGCCCGACCTCTACGGCAAGCAGCGTCGGCCGTTCGACGACGCCAACAACAGCTCGATCATCGCGATCGACGCCAACAGCGGCGATGTTCGCTGGCGCTTCCAGGCGACGCATCACGATTTGTGGGACTACGACATGCCGTCGCAACCCACGCTCGTCGACGTGCCGACCGCAAACGGCATCCGCCCCGGCCTGATCGCCCCGACTAAGCGCGGCGAGATCTTCGTGTTGGATCGCGCGACGGGGCAGCCGATCAAGACCGTTCGCGAAGTGCCGGTGCCCCAGGGCGGCAACGGTCCCGGTGATCGACTGTCGCCGACCCAGCCCTTCTCCATCGGCATGCCGTCGTTCCGCGGCGCCAACCTGCGCGAGGCCGATATGTGGGGCCTGACGCCGATCGATCAGATGCTGTGCCGCATCCAGTTCAGGCAAGCCCGCTACGAAGGGCCGCTGACGCCTGTCGGGCTCGAGCGTCCTACCATCGTGCAGCCCGGCTATGGTGGCGGAGTCAATTGGGGCAGCGTTTCGGTCGATCCCGAGCGGGGCATCATGGTCGTGCCGTGGATGAACCTGCCGACGAAATCGCAGCTCATCACCCGTGCCGAGGCGAACCGCCGCGGCAACGTCCTGGAGCCGACGCACGGGCCGGTGAACACCAAAAACCCGATGGCGAACACGCCCTACGGCGCCGCTAACGGCCCGTTCCAGACCTTCCTCGGCGTTCCCTGTACCTCGCCTTCCTGGGGCAATATGTCGGCAGTTGATCTGCGGACCGGCCGGGTGATCTGGACAAAGCCATTCGGCACCGGCGCCGACACGGGGCCACTCGGCATCCACAGCCATGTGCCCTTCACGATGGGCGTACCCTTCTCGGGTGGCGGGATCACGACGCGGGGCGGCCTGACCTTCATCGCCGCTTCGGTCGAGCAGGCGATCCGCGCCTACGACGTGTCGACCGGTGCCGAGCTATGGAAAGCGCGTCTGCCGGCGGGCGGGCAAGCGACGCCGATGACGTACCGTTCGCCCAGCGGTCGCCAATTCGTCGTCATCGCCACCGGCGGCAAGCCGACGCTCAAGACGACGCAGGGCACCAAGCTCGTAGCCTACGCCCTGCCTAACTGAAGCCGAAAGGACATGTCATGAAGATCACTCGCAACGCATCCTCCCCGTCGAAGCCTGGTTCGACGCCCGACAACTTCACCGGCACCGTTCGCGTTGATAACGGCGCCATGCCGGACGCGCCGGGCCGCGCCTCGACCGCAAGCGTCACCTTCTCCCCCGGTGCGCGGACGGTGTGGCATACGCACCCGGCCGGGCAGACGATCGTCATCACCGCCGGCAAAGGCTGGGTCCAGCGCGACGGTGGCCCCGTCGAGGAAGTCAATCCAGGCGATACCGTGTTCTTCCCGGCCGACGAAAAGCATTGGCATGGGGCCACGGCCACCACTGGCATGACGCACATCGCAGTGACGGAGATGGTCGATGGAAAGAACGTCGACTGGCTCGAGCCGGTCACCGACGAACAGTATCAGCGTTGAAAGGCGGCATCATGAAGACACTCATCCTGGCATCTTCCCTTGTGATCCTGTCACCTACTATTGTGGCCGCTCAAGACATCTCGGGCTCGCACCAGCAGGTGGTCACCCGTGCTGGTTCGGTCGCGGCTAAGCCGGGTCCGGCGACGAGCTTCACCGGACAGGCCACGGTGACAGCCTTGGCAAATCCGGTGGCTCCCGGGCGCACAGCGTTCGGCCAGGTGACGTTCGCGGCGGGGGCACGAAGCCGGTGGCATACGCATCCTGCCGGACAGACACTTTACGTCCTCAAGGGCTGCGGCCTGACCCAGCAGGAGGGCGGCCCCGTCATGCGCATCTGTGCGGGCGACACCGTCTACACGCCGCCGGGCGTGAAGCATTGGCATGGTGCGACGCCCGACGGCGGCATGGTGCAGCTCTCCGCGACCGAGACGGTGGACGGTCGCAACGTGGATTGGCTGGAGCCAGTTACGGACGGTCAATACCATCAGGCACCGGCCGCACCTCGCTGATCCGAACGGCGGGGTTTGCGTTGCCAATGATGGCTGAACCGCGCAAGATCGCGACCATGCAATTGAGCCGGTCCGATCTCGCGGATTTCTACTACTTCATAGCGATCGCGAAGCATCGCAACTTTCGCCGTGCGGGACTCGAATTGGGCGTGAGCGCGTCGGCACTCAGCCACGCGCTCAAGGGCCTGGAGACTCGGCTGGGCGTACGCCTCCTCAACCGCACCAATCGCAGCGTGACGCTGACCGCCGCCGGCGAGGAGTTGCAAGCTTCCATCAGCAGGCCGTTCGACCAGATCGGCGATGCGGTGGAGCGGCTGAACCGTTTTCGGGACGCCCCCACAGGTCGCATCAGGCTCAGCGTTCCAAGCGATGCGTCCACGCTGCTGCTTGCGCCGGTCCTGCCGACGTTCGTTGAACGCTATCCCGACATCGAGGTGGATGTCGCGGTGAACAACCATCTGATCGACGTCATCGATGGCGGGTTCGATGCGGGCATTCGCTATGGCGGGACAGTGCCGGAGGACATGATCGCACAACGGCTCTCCGCGGACTTTCGCTGGGTCGTCACCGGAGCACCGGCCTATTTCACGAGCGGCTTGAGGGGTATCTGGCCGAGTTGGATGCCATCGACCGTGGCGAGGATGGCAGCGGACCCGGTCGCGGTGAGGCACTGTCCGCCAAGATCGCCAAGATCGCCAAGGTGCGCGAACGGCGGCAGGCTCAAGAGGCAGTGCTGGAGCAGCTGACCGCCAGCGGTGAAAGTCAGGTCTCGCTGACCGACCCCGATATGCGCGCGATGGTTACGGGTCAAAAGATCACGGTCGGCTACAACGCGCAGGTGGCAGTCGATGCGAAGCACAAGCTGATCGTCGAACAGCACGTCACCAACGCCGCCACCGACATGGGCCTGCTGGTGGCCACTGCCGGGGCAGCCAAGGATACTCTTGGCGTCGAGCGCATCGCAGCCGTGGCAGACATGGGCTATTACAAGGGCGAGGACATCGAGGCGTGCGAGGCGAACGGCATCACTCCTTATGTCGCCCGACCCCAGCGTGGCAGCGCGGTCGCCAACGGCCGCTTCCCCAAAGAGCGTTTTAGCTACGATCCGGCAGCCGACGCTTATCGTTGCCCCGGTGGCCAGCTTCTCGATACCCGCTACCGCTCGGTCACGTGTGGCCATGTGTCGATCCAGTATTCCAGCCCTTCCGCCTGTGCCGCCTGCGCGATCAGGGCACGGTGTACCGGCGGTCGCTGGCGGCGCATCAACCGTTGGGAAAACGAGGCGGTGTTCGAGCGCATGGCGACGCGGCTCGCAGCCCGGCTCGGCGTTCTTGACGTCCGTCGGCAGACGGTCGAGCATCCGTTCGGCTCGATCAAGCAGTGGATGAACCAGTTTAGCGGCGGTCTCGATACCTTCGGCGGTACCTAGCACGCCTGCAACAATGACACGGCGGGCAGCGGACTTGTCGATCCCGCGTATGAGCGCCATATCAAGTTTAACCATGTCGGGGCGGAGGTCTACGAGCAGCCCGAGGCCTGCGTAACCGGCACCGAAATCATTGATCGCCGTCGTAAACTCTCGAGCCGATAGGCATCGATAATCCGCCGGACGTGAGCCACCTCGCGCATCCGCTCGTCTTCGGTAAACTCGAACATCAGTCGCTGAGGATCGAAGCCGACATGATGAGCTGCCGTCAGTGACGCCGGATACAGGCGTCGGGTTCATAGACGGCGTTCGGCATGAAGTTGATCGGCAGGTTCGTAGAGTTATTCGGCGGAAAGAGCCGCCCGGCCAGTTCGATTGCCTTGACCCGGCACGTCTGGTCGAACTTGTAGATCAAGTCCGCATCGACGCTGGCCAGTACCTCTCCGGCGGACTGCCCGTCCGCGCCGCGGACGAGAGCTTCGTAGGCGAAGACCGCCCCGGACTCGATGTAGACGATTGGCTGAAACGCCATTGCGATCGCCATAGTGAGGGGGCACAGGTTCTACATTCCTGGCACGTCTTCGACCTGGCCAATGACGTCGATTGTGCAGCATCGGCAGCTGTGATTGGGGAATACATCATGCCGGTCTGCTTGGTGCATAACCCCTTAATTATGGTTGAAGCGATGATCGTTTCAGCGGCATCGACCACCTGGCAGCTCTCAGCTGCAAACATCCTAATTTCGAACGTCGCATATTTTGTCACTTCTACGACATCTATCATCAATACGATGGTACGAAGCATGCCGTTCATAACGGTTAAAGTGTTGCATAGGCCGGTCTGTTGGGTAGAAGGCGATAGATGTAGAGAATGAGATTACCCGATCATCAAGGGTTGGCCCAAGGCCTTCATCCGCTTCCACTCGCCACGCCGTGTCTGTTCGCGATGGGCGATCGAGGTGGGCACCGGAGCTGGGATGAGACGCCGCTGGCGATGACCCGCAATAAGAGCGCGCAGTCCCGTGCGAGCGCGTGAGACCCGGCTCTTAAGCGTGCCGGCCGGCACGCCGACGCGCGCGGCTGCCTCGTCGTTGGACAGGCCGACGATGCTTACCAAGCGCAAGGCCTCCCGCTGCTCGGCGGGAAGGTCTTCCATCGCGTCAGTGACCTCGGCCAGTTCGATCACGGCCTCTTGGTTGCCATCCGTAGCCATGATCCGCTCTGCAGCGACCTCGTCATAGTCTCTATTGAACCGGTCATGCCGCCGCATGCTGAGGAAGCGGTTGCGCAGGATGGTGAAGGTCCAGGCCTTTAGGTTGGTGTCGGCGACAAAGTTGATGCGCGCGCGCCATGCCCGCAGCATGGTGTCCTGCACGAGGTCATCCGCCGTGTCCACATCACGCGACAGCGACCGCGCATAGTTCCGCAAGGCGGGACGGAGCATAACCAGCGAAGCCTCGAACGCGTCATCCGCCTTGGACGTCGCATCCTTGTTGCTCGTCTGTGTCGAGCCGTCATGCATGTCATAATCCTAGAACAAGCGAGTGGTTGCGCTTTCACTAAGCGGACACTGTGTCCGCTATATGGCATGCTAAAAGTATCGACGTCTCCCATGGTTCCCTTGCAATGATAGACCGCAAAGAACGGATTTGGCAGGCACAAACGATGATCAGCAGAAACCGATACGGCCAGATGAAGCCGCAGAGTGTCTCGAATGCGTCGTGACGCTCGTGCGCGTCGCGACGCGCTTCTCACTGCTGCTGCGGCAAGCTTCGCCGAGCGAGGCTATGGCATACCGTTAGAGGATGTCGCCGCGCGTGCTGGCGTCGGCCGGGGTACACTCTACCGCAATTTTGCCGACCGTGAGGCGTTGGCCCTTGCGATCTTCGAACGCGACGTTGACGAGGTGGACGCGATCGTGGCGCGCAACCAAAACTATCATCAATCGATGCTCAATCTCGCGCTTGCTGGCCGGCGCAGCATGACATTGTTTGCGCGCATCGCGATCGATCTGGTCGCGAACACCGAGAACATGGCCGCATTCGAAGCGCTCGGCGAACGCCTAGCCCGCTCGCTCGATCCGCTTGCCGCCCGCGCCAGGGCGATGGGCGAGGTCAGGGACGATGTTGACGGTGCGATGCTGGCGCTGGCGCTTCGCATGGTCGGCGGACTGTCGCACAATCCGGATGCCCACGACAGGGCCATGCAGGAGCTACAGGTCGCGCTAGAGTTGGTCATGCGCGGACTGAAACCATGAGCCCGGCACCGCAAGGATGCCTTAACCGGACGACTTGTCCGGAAAGAGTTGGCCTTCTATAACGCGCTGAATGCTCGGGCCGATCGGCGCGATGATTAACGAGGCCTTCTGTGAACCGAGACGACAATGCGCTGCACGGCGGCGACCATCAACGCGATGCCGCAATCGAAGCCGGCGATGACTCGACACCGACCGATGCCCCGGCAAAGAAGGGCGTGAGCTCCCGTGCCAAAATCATCCTGGTCCTGCTGGCGTTGGCAGCCGTGTTGGCTGGTGCCCTCTGGTACGTCCGGCACGAGACTAGCGGCAAATATCTCCAGGAGACGAACGACGCGCAGGTGATGGCCGACATGGTCACCGTGTCGCCGCGCGTCGCCGGCTATGTCGCTGAGGTGCTGGTCCGCGACAATCAGGACGTGGTCGCCGGCCAGCCGCTCGCCCGCATCGATCCGCGCAATTCGCAAGCGCAAGCCGCCCAGGCTGAGGCGCAGATCGCGGTTGCCGAGGCGCAGACCGATGCCGCCCGCGCGCAGATAGGCGAGCAATATGCGACCATCGAACAGGCGCGCGCGCAACTGGCCGCCGCGCAGACAAAGGCGGCGTATGACGCCGCCGAAGTAGCCCGGTATCGCCCGCTCGCCGCGTCGGGTGCGGAGACTCGCCAGCAGCTCGCCCAGCTGACGGCAAACGCACGTCAGTCGGCCCAGAATGCCCGCGCACAGGGTGCAGCCCTGGCTATGCAACAGCGCCGCGTTTCCTCCTACCGCGCGCAGGTGCAGCAGGGTGTCGCCCAGGGGCAGGCCGCGCGCGCGCAGCTCGCCTCGGCCAACGTAGACGTAACCGCGACGCTGATCCGCGCTGCCAGCGCCGGGCGGATCGGCGACAAGAGCGTCACAACCGGCCAGTACGTCCAAGCCGGCACCCGGCTGATGTCGATCGTGCCGCTCGACCGGCTCTACATCACCGCCAATTTTAAGGAGACCCAGCTAGCGCTGATGCGGCCTGGCCAGCCGGTGTCTATCCATGTCGACGCGCTCGACGGCATTGAGATCAGGGGGCGCGTTGAGAGCGTGGCGCCGGGTACTGGTGCGCAGTTCTCGCTGCTGCCGCCCGAGAACGCGACCGGGAACTTTACCAAGATTACCCAGCGCGTGCCCGTCCGCGTGTCGATAGAGGCAACGCCGGCAGCCCGGCGTCTGCTCGTTCCCGGCCTGTCGGTCACCGCCACCGTCGACACGATCGGGGCCAAGGATGAATTAGAACGCATCCGCGACCAGCAGAAGCACGTCAACGGCAAGGAACGCTGACATGGCAGGCGCGGCCACTGCCGGCGCGCCGGCGACCACGACGCGACGCTCGCCCGCCGAGCGCGCCGACACCGCCGCCTGGCTCGCGGTCGGCGCGGGTACGTTGGGCGCGTTCATGGCGGCGCTCGACATCTCGATCGTCAACTCGGCATTGCCGACAATCCAGGGCGAGATCGGCGCCAGCGGTACCGAGGGTGCCTGGATCGCGACCGCCTATCTGGTGTCTGAAATCGTCATCATCCCGATGGCCGCCTGGCTGGAGCGTATGCTGGGCTTACGTACCTTCCTGCTGATCGCCGCGGGGCTGTTCACCGCCTTCTCCGTCGTATGCGGCTTTTCGACGAGTCTTGGTATGATGGTCTTCGGCCGCATCGGCCAGGGCTTCACCGGCGGAGCAATGATTCCAACGGCGCAGGTCATCATCGCGCAGCGCCTGCCCCGATCACAGCAGCCGATCGGCATTGCAGCATTCGGCGCGACTGCGATCCTCGGGCCGGTGCTCGGGCCGCTGATCGGCGGCTGGCTCACCGAGAACATCAGCTGGCACTATGCCTTCTTCCTCAATCTGCCGATCTGCGCGATCCTGGTCGCACTGCTGCTGGTCGGCTTACCCCATGAGAAGGCCAAACTGCACCTGATCCGCGAGGCGGATTGGAAGGGGATCGCCGGCCTCGCCCTCGGTCTTGGCGGCCTGACCGTGTTCCTGGAGGATGGCCAGCGCGAGCAATGGTTCGACTCCGGCCTGATCCGTGCGATGTTCGCGGTCATGCTGGTCGGCTTCGGCCTGCTTTTCTGGGGGCAGGCAACCGCCAGGCGGCCGATCATCAAGCTTAAGCTGCTGCTCGACCGCCAGTTCGGATCGGTCGCGCTGATGGGCGTCGTCCTTGGCATCGTCCTCTACGGCACCTCCTACGCGATCCCGCAGTTCCTCGCCTCCGTCGCCGACTATAACGCGTTGCAGTCAGGCAAGGTGGTGCTTTTGTCGGGGGTGCCGAGCCTGTTCATGATGGCGATCGTTCCGATTCTGCTGCGCCGGGTAGACATCCGCCTCGCAGTCGCGGCGGGCCTGGCGATCATGGGCGGCGCGGCATTGATGGACGCTAATCTGACCATCGCTTCTGCCGGCGACGATTTCACCGCCAGCCAGCTGATGCGCGGCGTCGGCCAGATCGCGGCCATGCTCTTCCTGAGCCAAGCCGTCGTGCGCTCCGTCCCGCCGGAAGACGCGGGTGACGCATCGGGGCTCTTCAACGCTGTGCGCAATCTAGGCGGAAGCTTCGCGCTGGCTGGCATCTCCATCCTGCAGGATCAGCGCATGTGGTTCCACTCGCGCCGGATGGAGGAGACGCTGCGAGCGAACAGCGTCGCGGTGCAGGACTATGTCGGTGGCCTTAGCCAGCAACTCGGCACGCCCTCCGTCGGCATCCGCCTGCTCGGCCAGCAAATCCAGGGGCAGGCGCTGGTCATGACGTACAACGACATCTTCTGGATCATGGGCGTCGGCACGCTCGCGGTGCTGCCGCTGGTCCTGTTCTTGAAACCGCTGCCCAAGGACGCCGAACCGGCGATGGTGCATTGATGCGATACCACACTCTGCTGCTGTCTTCCGTAATGGGCGCGGCACTTGCCGGCTGCACGGTCGGTCCGACCTATAAGGCTCCGCCCGCCGCGGCGTCGGACGCCATCGCGCGCGGGACGTTCGTGCGAGCCCGCGACGCGGTGCTGGCGTCGGCCCCTGGGCTGGCACGCTGGTGGGAAACGCTGCGCGACCCCACGCTGACCGTGCTCATCGACGACGCCCTAGCGCACAGCCCCTCGATTGATGAGGCGGAGTCACGCATTCGCGCGGCGCAGGCTCAACTCAAGCAGCAGCGCGTCGCACAGCTCCCAAGCGTCAGCGCCAATGCCAGCTACCTGCGCGCGCAGCTGCCCGGCGTCGGTTTGGGTCAAAGCACTGATGGCAGTAGTGGCTCTAGCGGCTCTAGCTCGCTCGACTTCTACAATCTTGGTGCCACCGCCTCTTGGGAAATCGACCTGTTCGGCGGAGGACGCCGCGGCGTGGAGCAGTCGCGCGCCACGGTGGGTGCGCGGTTCGCCGACTTGGCCGATGCGCAGGTGTCGTTGTCGGCGCAGGTCGCACAGGCCTATGTCAATCTGCGCGACGTGCAGGCGCGCATCCGCCTCAACGAGCAATCGACTGTGTTGCAGCAGCGGCAGGTCGCGCTGGCGCAGCAGCGCTATGCGGGTGGCACCGCCTCGCTGCTCGATGTCGAGCGGTCGCGCAACCAACTGGAAAGCACGCAGGCCGACGCGGTCCCGCTTGGCAGCCAGCGCGACGAGTATCTGAACCAGCTCGCTGTGCTGACCGGCCGCACCCCCGGCGCGCTTGATGGCACGCTCGCAACGGTCGTTCCCGTGCCGCTGCCGCCCGCGCAGGTGCCGATCGGCAATCCGGCTTTGCTGATCGCCCATCGTCCCGACATCCGCGCAGCCGAGCGCACGCTCGCCGCCAACACCGCAGCGATCGGCATCAACAAAGCCAAGGAACTGCCTGGCATCCGCTTCATGGGCATCCTGGGCCTTGGCGGCACCAGCCCGGGCGACGTGTTCGACACCAGCAATCTGACGACGCTGCTCGCGCCGATGCTAAGTTGGTCGTTCCTTGACTTCGGCCGCAACCGTGCTGTGACCCGTCAGTCGGAAGCGCAACGCGACGAGGCTGATGCGACTTACCGGCGTACCGTATTGGAAGCCTTGCAAGACGCCGAGAACGCGCTGTCGCGCTTCGGCACGACGCGGACGCAGCTTGGCCAGCTCGCCCGAGCAGAAGCGACGGCCGCACGATCGGTTGCGCTTAACGCACAACGGGTCGGAGCCGGGACGAGCTCGGCGAGCGATCAGCTCGACATTGAACGCCAGCGTTTGTCTGCCGCCATCGCGACCGCCCAGGCACGCGCGCAGCTGACCCAGAGCTACATCGCCGTCAACAAGGCGCTTGGTCTCGGATGGGCTGCGGATGCAGCGCTGGCTCCAGTACCGCAGCCAATCAAAGGAACTGTTTCCGATTAATCGGCTCGCCAGCTGCGTGCGTCTGTCGCTGATCTCCTGACTTTTGCGACAGCAAAAATACACGTCGGGCTATCATCGTATCAGCGTCGCAAAAGTCTGTTGAATAGGATTTTCTGTTGGCGAACGCCTGCGCAGCCCCGTGTAGCTGTCATGATCGCCGACTGTAATTCTTTGATCAATTTATCAATCCCGGCCGTTTGATTATTCACCTCCGGCATTCACGTACGTGTATCAAGCTCACCATCCCGGATGCAAATTTCCCTCATTCGATGTGAAGCCGTTGAAGCTGTCTCGTGCTATAAACACCTGGGTTAGGGTAGGACGGACTGTCGGAAATTAGATATCGACAACCATGGTCATCATTTTGACGCCGCCCTGCTCTTGCTTTTTAGGAGCATAAGTAATGCACCAGCTGAGTTTAAGCACTTGACGGCCGATAGTTATAGAAGGAAATATTTAAAACATTGCGCCTAGTCCGTCATAGGTGATGTAAAAGCAAAGCTATAACCACCTTTCTACTCTAATCTCGCAAGAGTATTTACTGGTATAGTATGCCTTTTGTGCCAAACCTGCTTTTGGCAGCGGATAATTTCAAAATAAGTCTTAGTGGGCGATTCAAAATTAATTGGAAAATAAAAAGACGTAAAACGCAAGTTTAATAATTTAGCGTAAAATATTGATCATCATAATGCTCCACTTTAGCAAAAACCCATTTGCTGAGACGCTCTATCAAAAATAGGCAGTGCAAGTGTTTTAGCCCGTCGTGTGTTAGATTGTACGATCAATGCAAAAATCATGATCTTTGCATAGCAGCCCGCCGGCGACGCCGGCGGGCTGCTCACGTCATCCGGCCGCAGCGGGGGTCCGCTTCCTGACCTTCGGCGCTGCCGGCTCGGCCTGCGCCGCCTTCGGCTTGCGTCCCAGCCCGATCGTCTTTGCCATTGCGCGCCGCGCTTCCCAGTAGTTCTCAGCCACCATCGGATAGTCCGACCGGAGATTGTACCGCTCGCGGTATTCCTCGGGCGTCAGGCCGTTGGTGCTGGCGAAGCGTCTTGGAGGGCTTGCCGTCAATCATGGAGATGATGTGATCCTTGTTCGCCAGCGACTTTCGAACGCTGACGGCTGGCGTATGCTCGGTTGCAACCTCGGAGGGCTCTGCGGCCGGCGAGTTCGTCAGCGACACGATCGCACTGTGCATCGCATTAAGGAACGCTGGCACGCCATCGACTTCGGTGCGCGTATTCGGGTTACCAAGCCATGCGATCGTCAGTTTGGTCGAAGCTCGATGGTGTTCGGCGTCTCGTCCATTGGTGATCCTTCCCCCTCGTGGGTGCCCGTAATAAACCATCGCGTATGTTGCGGCATGGCCCTCTTCAGCCACTACCTGTCGCCGGTTAGCTTGATCAACGGTCTTGGCTGAGGATCGCGCGGGGGGGGGGGGGGGGGGGCTAACGTGTATCCCGTCCGGCAATTCTCGTCCACTGGCTTTGATTGCGGGACGTTGAATTACGGGGCATTCGATCTGGCCTTGTCAATTCTGCACAGGCTGCTGCCGCCGGTGCTTCGGAGCGTCGAACGCAGTCACGACGACACTGACGATCGAACCTACCGGCGCAATCGAGGCGGGCCCTGCGCAATGGTCGAAGTGGCTGAACAACGCCTCGTGCCGGATCTCGCTGCTGGCGTGGAAGCTGCACGCGCACTTCGCGACCGACGTCGTTGCGCGGATCGATCGCGACGGCGGGCATATCCCGATCAAAGATTTACGCTACTGGATTGATGCCTGGGCGCCATCGGTGCGAGGCTGAAAGCCTTGCGGCTCCACGGCTTCAAGATAGGCGTTCAGCCGCTCTAATGAGCGGCGATCGGCTTCAGCATCGTCGCTTAGTGGAGCCTGCACCAGTTCGTTGATCGCAGCGGTAAGGTCGGCCGCGGCGCCGGCTTCGCCGGTGGCATCCAGAAAGCGCAACGCGTCAACCATATGGTTGAACGCTTGAAGCTGGGGACCAGATAGCGGTCGGTAAACGACAATTGGTGGGGTCATTGTTAATCTCTCTCTTTGACGCGTTCTTAGCGCGGATCACGCAAAATGCGGCCATTTAGCGGGCGAGGTATTCTATTATGAACGAGGTCGTCACCGACACCTAAGCTGATTCAAACAGCGATAATGCTTGTCAGGATGGAAAACACCATTGTGGGGGCATGACATAGAACGGGCACGAAACTACGCTTAGCCTGTGGGAATACCCAAGCAGGCCCATTGCCGCACATGCCGGCAATCCGACAGGGATTGCCGGCTATGCTACGCAAGGTTGGCAAGCGGTTGCTTGATGGTGCCGTTGGACGACGGCAAACATGTGTTTCCCGACAGATTGGAGCGTCCCATTTCTCCATCGATCCAGCACCATTTCGGGAAAAGGCAATCGGGAACAGGATTTGGGAAAGCCCGCTCCTGTTGCCGCGATCCAACTTCACACGAGCACCGTGGTTCTTGATCGACCTTCCTTTGCGGGAAACTGATCGGGTACCGATCTCGGCTGTTCCGTTGACCCTCCGGCCTATCCGATTATTGAACGGTGCCGCTCTTGCGGGCTGCCGGAGTGGAGGACGCATGCCGTTGGAAGGCGCACGGCTGGTGACGTGATGGGGTGGACGGCCTAGCAGGTGGCAACCGCAATCGGCATCGCCGATCGGACAGAGACCGCGTTCTTCTAGAGCTATCAAACACCTAGCTTCGATCAGAGAAGCAACAGCCTCGCCGCCCCGCCAATAATCCTCAATGATGAGGTCGCTCCACCGAGGCTAGGATAGCATTTAGCAGCTGATCAGAGCCAATCCCGCTCGCTTGCGCATGAAAACTGGTGACAAGGCGGTGGCGTAAAACCGGTCGCGCGACCGCAGCTATGTCGTCGGTGCTTACCGCAAACCGATTGTCGAGGAGCGCTTGGACCTTGGCGGCGAGCATCAGCCCCTGCACGCCGCGCGGCGACGCGCCGAGCGCCACCGTCTGGTCGACGATGTCGGGGGCGTAGGCGCTGCCCGGCTGCGTCGCCATAACGAGGCGGATCGCGTAGCTCTTGGCGGCATCGGGCACGGGCACGCGGCGGATCACCGCACGCATCGCGCGTAGCGTTGCGGCGTCGGTCACCGGCTTGATCGTCACCGCCTCGGCGCTGGTCGTCCGGTCGACGATCAGCCGATACTGCTCCTCAGTCGGATAACCGACGACCAGCTTGAATAGGAAGCGGTCGAGCTGCGCCTCGGGGAGCGGGTAGGTACCTTCCTGATCAACCGGGTTCTGTGTCGCCATGACGCAGAAGGGGTCGGGCATCGCAATCGTGCGGCGACCGACCGTCACCTGGCGCTCCTGCATCACCTCGAGCAGTGCCGATTGCGTCTTGGGGGTAGCCCGGTTGATCTCGTCCGCCAGCACCAGGCTGGCGACGATCGGTCCCTCCTGGAAGGTCAGCTCGTGTCCGCCGCCCGCGGTCTCTGCCAGCACGGTGGTGCCGATGATGTCAGCGGGCATCATGTCGGGGGTGAACTGGATGCGCGAGAAGGGCAAGTCGAGCGCGCGGGCGATCGAGTGGACCAGCATCGTCTTGCCGAGACCCGGCACGCCTTCGAGGAGGACGTGGCCGCCCGCCATCATCGCGGTCAGCACGCCGTCGAGCACCTCCGCCTGGCCGACGATCATCCGCGCGACCTCGGCGCGGATGCGCTCGAAGACCGTCTTGAACATCGCGGCGTCCGCCCGCGCGACCTCGACGGCGGCGTCCGCCCGGTCGGAGATGGCGGCGTCCGGCTGCGCGTAGGGGGTATCGTGGGTCGGCATGGCGGGTCCGGACAAGGAGGGAGGGAGGAGGATAGAGAGTCATCGTGAGTGGGATTGCTTGCACCAGCCTTGCAATCGGCGGGTTCAGCTTTCCGCCAGCTGGTAGCCGAGGCCACGGACGGCGTTGATGCGGACGCGATCGGTGCGTCCCGCGATCGTCTTGCGCAGCCGCGAGATGGTCGATTCGAGCGTGTTGGCGTTGACGAACTTGTCATATCCGTAGACCCGTGCCTCCAGCGTCTCGCGCTGCACCACGACGCCGCCCCTTGCCATCAGCGCGGCCAGCACCAGCGACTCGGCGCGGCGCAGCGGCAGCGGCTCGTCGTCGAGGAAGAAGGCGCCGCCCTCGACGTCGTGGAGCAGCGGGCCGAAGCGTCGCAACTGCCGCATCAGATGCAAGTCCTGGCGGAGCGCGGCGCGGATGCGGGCAAGGAGCTCGCGCGGCTCGAAGGGCTTGCTGACGTAGTCGCGCGCGCCGAGCTCCAGCCCGGCAACCTTGTCGTCGATCCCGCCGAGCGCGGAGAGCAGCAGGAAGCGCTGCGGACGCTGCCGCGCTTCTGCGTAGGCGATCAGCGTGACGCCGTCGCCGTCGGGCATCAGCCGGTCGAGGAGGACGAGGTCGAACTCGCCGTTGTCGACCGCCTCGCGGGCGATTTCCAGCGTCGGTGCGCGATCCACGACGAAGCCCTGGCGTTCAAGATACGCGAGCAGCGTCTCCGCGATGTCGGCGTCGTCCTCGACGAGCAGGAGTCTCATGTCCTGCATCTTCGTCGCGGCGGCCGCCTTTGCCAAGCAGGCATCGGCGGCCGCCCTCGCCGGTCAGAAGCTGCATTGCGCGGAGAACGACAAGGTCCGCCCCGCGACGTTGTAGCGCGCGGTGTCGTAGGGGAGGGTGTCGACAACGGTGAACGGCGGATTCGCCTTCAGGATGTTGCGCCCGGCAAATTGCAGGCTGAGCTGTTTGCTGGCGACCCACGAGATGCTGAGGTCGGCGGTGGTGAACGAGCGCACCTTGGTGATGAGCTCGGGCGCTTGTTCCTGCCCCGCGAAGTAGAAGGAGCCGTAGTCGTTCAGGTAGCTCGGCGTGTGATAGACGAAGAGGTTAGCGCTGAACGGCCCCTCGTTCCACTGGAGCGATCCCACAGCCCGGAACTTGTCGACGCCGAGGATGCGGCCACGCTGGTCGAGAACGAACGAGTTCTGCGTGCCGACGGTGTGCGCGACAAGGTTCTGGACGACGGTCACCTTGGGCTGGAAGCTGCCAATCCCGGTGTTGAATAGGTAGCTCGCCTCGTAGGTCAGGGATTTGTAGTCGGAGCCGATGATGTTGAAGCGGATGTTCTGCTGGCTGGTGATCTTGCCGGTGGCGTCGCGAGGGTAGAATTGCGGGATGCGTAGGATTTCGGTCAGCGGTAAATATCGCTGGAGCTCGGTGATCGTCGCGAACTGGTTGCGGATGCGGTTGTGATTGTAGGTGAGCGCGAGATTAAGACCGGTCAGGAAGCCGGTCGGCTGCCATGAGCCGCTGAACACCTGCTGGCGCGACGTTTCGGGCTTCAAGTCGGGGTTGGGGCTGATGCGCGCCGGAACCGCGTAGAAGGGGATGCCGCCGATCACGTAGGCGCAGTCGGTGGTGCAAGTGTAGAGCGGGTCGCCACCAATAAAGGTCTCGTAGACATTGCTACCCTGCAGCGTGAACAGCTGCGTCGGCGGCGGAGCCTTGAACCCCGAAGTGAACTTGGCGCGGAGATCGAGGCTGCTGAACGGCGACCAGAGCAGGCCGTAAGCAGGCGTGGTGCGGCCAAAGCGGCTCTTGCCGTAGATGATCTGTCCGCCCCGATCGATGGGGATGTTGTCGACCGTACCGACCGCGCCCGTACTGCTGGTCACGTCGCGTCGGACCGCGACGTTGAACAGGAGCCGCCGCACGAGCGGCAGGGCGAAGTCCTTGCCCAGAATCGGCACGGTTGCCTCGCCGAAGAAGGCATAACGGCTGGCGACGCCCGATCCGCCGACCAAGCTGGCGATCTGCGTGCTGCTGGTGCTGCTGCGCGCGTACTCGCCCCCGACTGCGTAGTTGATCTGGCCTGCGGGCAGCTTCAGCACCGAGCCGGTCAGTCGGGCCTCGACGTTGTGTAGTGTCGCGCCGAGATCGTCGCGCAACGGCACGTAGACGAACTCGTTAATGCTGGCGCCGCCGCCGTTCGTCGCCGACTTGAAGGGGTTGAACGCCTTAGCGGGATCGGTGCTGGTGAGCGCCAAGCACTGGCGGTCGAACGCCGCCTGGAACGCGGCGAGCTGGTCGTTGGCCACGATGCCGTTGGCAAGATCGGAGTTGACGCAGCGAAAGCCGCCCGGCGCGGTCGGATCCTCGACGAAGTCGGTGACGAGATTGCCGGCGTCACGTGAATTGCCCGACGTGCTGCTGCCCGAGACGGTGTAGATGACCTCCAGCTTGGTGCGCGGATCGAAGTCGTAACCCGCCCCGACGCTGGCGTTCCACGAATCGGTCGTGTTGCGGACCGACCCCGCCTTCAGCGTCCCGTCGGCGATCTCGCTGCCCGGATAATAGGCGACGCGCGTCCCGGCCGAAAAGCTGGCGACCTCGTAGGCGTCGAACGGATTGTAATACTGGCCCGGTCCGAGGAGGATGGAGACGCCGCGCAGCGCGAGCGATTCCTGACTGTTCTTGGCGCGGGTGTAGAGCCCGTTGGCGAAGACGCGCAGCTTGCCCGTGATCCGTTGCTCGCCCGATAGCGTGGCGCTGACGGTGCGCGATGACGGCCCTGCATAGGTCGGCACGTAGTCGCGTGCGCTGTCGAGGCCGATCTGGACGAAATCGTCCCGCGTCGGCCTGCCCGCGAGGCCGTTGAGCACGGTCAGCCCCGTCTCGGGCTGGAGCAGACTGCCGGTCTCAGGGTCGAAGACGGCCGGACGGTCGATAACGCCCGGCTGCAGACCGGAAGTGAACGACCTTTTGTCGTAATAGGGATTACCGTCGAACCGGTCGGCGTAATTGTTGGTGACGTAACCCGTCTTGCGATTGACGATCGGCTTCCGCCGAACGAAGTCGAGCGTGCCGGAGATATTGCCGCTGCCCCAGGCGTAGCCCGAGTAGACGTTGGCGCGCGTGGTGTCCGCGCCGCCGCTTGAGAACTCGTGCTGGAACGAGGCGGTGGTGCCGACGTAGTTTTTCTTCAGGATGAAGTTGATGACGCCACCCAGCGCATCGGCGCCGTAAATCGCCGACGCGCCTTCGGTGCTGACCTCCACTCGGTCGATCGCGCTCAGCGGGATGCCGTTGAGGTTGGCGTAGCCCCCCTCGATGCCGGCGGCACCGGCGATGCGGCGGCCGTTGATGAGGATCAGCGTGTTGCCGGCGCCCACGCCGCCCAGGTTCGCGGCGGCGACGCCGAGCCCGCCGACGGCGGAGACTATCGGCGTGCCCCTGCTGTCGCGCAGGGGGCCGCGCGTGCGGTTATTGGTGATCGCGCCCACCGTGGCGACGTTCTGCGGCAGCGTGCGGATCAGCTCCTCCACGCTGGTGACGCCGCGGGCGCGGATCTCCTGGGCATCGATCACCGTCAGCCGCGACGTCTGGTCGCCGTTGCGCAGGCGGCTGCCTGTCACAGTGATCGTGCCCTCGTCGACCGGTTTTTCGGGAGGCAGGCTACGGCGGAGCTTGACGATCTGCTCGGCCTTGGCGCGCTCGGCGGCCTGCTCGTCGACCTCGGCGGGGTTCTTCTCGCGCTCCTTGGCGTCGACCGCGTCGCGGACCTTCTGGTCCTCGGCGGCATCGCTGTTGGTCGGGACGGGGGTTTCCTCCTCGGGCGTCGCCGGATTGGTGATGGCGTCCTGCCGGACCCGTTGCTGGTCGGCCGGAACCTGCTGCGCATGCGCCGCCGTGCTCGACAGGCACACCGTCGCAATTGAGCACGACGCAAGAAAAGACCACTTCCCCATGTACACTCCCCTGACGTCGGCTCGGATCGGAGGCGTGGAGGGCCGGTGATTGTTTCAGGTGCCGCCCATCGTCCCCGACGAATCCGTACGGTTCGAGCCGGTTAAGGTGTGGCTATGCCCGATGCCTTGCATGAACCTTGCGCGGTGAGGGAAACCGACCATTATAGCGGCAATTGTTGAAACAATATTACATCGTGGTGAGAAATTTGAGTGGTCTTAAGCGGTCGGATCGAACCAGATGCGGAAGACCGCGCCACCGCCCTCCGCGTTCGCCGCCGTTGCGCGGCCACCGTGGAGCGTCGCGATCGCCTTGACGATCGCCAGGCCCAGCCCGTGCCCGTCGCGGTTCGGCGGGAAGCGGACGAAGGGCTCAAACATCATGCTCGGGTCGTCGCCGGTCAGCCCGGGGCCGTGATCGCGCACGCTCACCATGCCGCCGCCGTCGAGCATCACCTCGACCCGCCCGCCGGGGGGCGAGAAGCTCACCGCGTTGCGGATCAGATTGCCGACCGCCGAGCGGATCAGCGCGTCCTCGCCAGCGATCTCCAGGCCTTCGACCACGCTGGCGAAGGCGATCGTCACCCCGCCCGCGGCCTGCTCCTCCGCCACCGCCTTGCGGCAGCAGGCGACGAGGTCGACGAAGCCCGCCGCCTCGCTGCGGTTCGCGATGCTCATCAGCGCGAGCAACTGGTTGACCAGCGTGACCAGCCGGCGCGCGTCGCGGGTCAGTTTCTCCTTGAGCACCCCCTCGTCCATCAGCTCCATGCGGGTGCGCAGGACGGTCAGCGGCGTGCGCATCTCGTGCGCGGCGGCCGACAGGAAGAAGCGGTTGCGTCGCTGCGATTCCTGGACACGCACCAGCATGTGGTTGACCGCGCGAACCAGCGGAAGGATTTCGGTCGCCAGCCCTTTTTCGGGCAGCTTGCGGTCGAGCTTCTCTGGATCGATCGACGCCGCCAGCTTGGCGACGCGCCGGATCAGCAGCATGTGGCCGAGCATGATGAGCGCGAAGATGCCGAACATTCCCAGCGCTGCGATCAGGAAGGTGTTGCCGAACGCCAACAGCCATTTCTGATAGACCGGGGTGAGGCTGTCGTTGTTGGCCACGACCGGGTGGACCAGCCCGCGATATTCGAAATAGGTGAGCGAGTCGCACATGTAAAGGTAGGAGAACCCCGCCGCGTTATCGAGCGAGAGCGGCTTCGACGAATAAACGCACAGGCCGAGGTCGGGCATCTCGCGCCACAGCCGCTCGGCGCGGTCGAGGTGCAGCGCCCTGAAGTAGAGCGCTCGGCCGTTGCCGAAGGTTCGGTCGCCGACGCGGACGTAATAGCGGAAGTCCGGGTTCTCCGCCTGCGCGGCGCGGATCGCCGGATTGGTGGCGAGCGGGCGGACGCGCGACGGATCGTCGCGCTGGTCGATCATGAAACTCTGGATGGCTTCCTGGACCGACGCGGCGGTCGCCTCGATCGGCCGCCTGGGCTCGGCCAACGGGATCTCCAGAACCGGCCGGACGACGAAGGCATAGACGCCCCAGCCGAGGAACACGATCGTGAGCAGCGTCATCTGCGCCAGCATCGAGCGCCGGAGCAGGAACATCCTGCCGCCCCCCCTGCCGATCGCACGCACGAACCCTTCACCCGTCATGCGGACAGCATGACGCGGATCGTCGCGTTCGTCACCCGCCCGTCGTAACAGCCGACGCCGCAGCAGCAAGGGCAGGCGGGTCGAACGGGGGCAGCGGCGCCTCTTGACCGGCGCGAAGCCCCCTGGTCCGTTCCTGCGCCACGCCGAGTAGCGTCGCATACCCTTCCCGCGCCGCCGCCTGGTCGGGCCAAGCCCGGAGCGCCGCGACGATCCGCGCGCCTGCCATGTCCATCCCGCCGACGTCGTCGAGCGGCGTGTAGGAGAACAGCATCTGCATCAGCGCCGCGCGGAGCAGGTCGAGCGCGAGCCCGTTGTCGCCTGCCCGCGCGAATAGGCCGGAGACGAGTACGCGTGTGCCGAGCCCGAGCGCCGGCGTGGCCTGCAGCCAGACCGCCAGCGCAGCGCGCTGCGCGGGGTCCAGCGTGCGCCCGGTCCGATCCGCCAGCGCCAGCAGCAGCGGCATGTCGCTTCCCGGCAGGGTGCCGCTCGCCAGCGCGGACAGCAGCGCGTCGAGGCGAGCGTCGCCCTGTCGCTGCGCGATCAGCCCGCGCGCGACCAGGTCGTAGAGGATGCCCGCGGTGGCGCGCGCCTCGGCATCAAGCGCGGTCAGGTAGCGGTCGAGTTCCGCCGTCACGTCGGGCCGCGCGACGATTGCCGCCATCGCCTGCCCATCGGTACCATCAGCCGCGACCGCGGCTGCCAGCACGCGCAAGAGCGCGGGGTGGCCACCGCTATCCTTGTCGATGCTCTCGCGCCAGAGCCGGCGCAGCAATCCCGGCACGGTGGCGGGCGCCCCCGCCTGCGCGGTGCGTAGCCGGTCCGACACGCTGTTGGTCCCCGCATCGGCCGTGGTGGCCGACGGACGCCGCGCCGCGACGGCCCTGACCATCTCGTCGGCGGGGTTCCGCTGCGCGTAGGTGGCGTAGACCGCGGCAAAGCGTCCCGGCATCCCGCGCTCCGACTCGGCGCGCTTAAGCAGTTGGACGACGCCTCCGGCGTCGCTGGCGTCTACCCCGGTCGCGCGCGCGACCGCCGCTTCGTCCACCGCGCGGCCGAGCAGGCGATCGGTGAGCGCCAGCGTCAGGGCCGCGTCCTCGTCGTCGGAATGAGCCGCGACGTGGTCGCGGAGTAGCTGCACGAAGGGCTCGGTCATCCCCTTCTCCCAGTATAGTCGCAGCAGTCCGTTGCGGTAGTCGGGCTCGTCGGGCGCTACCGCAATCAGCTTCCGGTAGAAGGCGATCAGCCGGTCTGTGTCAATGGTGCCGGCTTCCGGCGCGACGAAGCGGGTGTAGAAGCGGCGGGCCTGGGTGGCGTCGGGCTTCTCAGCCGCGAGAAAGGCGTCGATCGCCTGCTGGCGCACGTCGGGGAAGCGGGCGGCGATGATCTGGTCGATCATGTCGTCATCGCGCGACTGCGCGCGGATCGCGACATCGATCGCGTCGAGCAGCGAGAAGGCGCGCGCCCGGTCGCCGGCGAACCACGCCTGGAGGAAGGCGGGGACCTGCCGCGCGCCGGGAAGCCGCACCGCCGCCTGCGCCGATTCGATCAGCATCGCCTGGTTCGAGCGCGCGGTGTCGAGCAGCAGCAGCCGCTGCAAGACCGGCATCAGCCCACCCTGGCGCTGGTCGCGCCCGAAATCGAGGTCGCGGCGCAGGATCGCCTTCACCCGCGCCAGCTGCGCGGCGTCGAGCGGGGCGGCCAGCAGTCTCTCCAGCACGCCCGGCATTATCGCCGACTCGCCGCCGCCCTGCTCCATCCGGGTAACCAGCCCGTCGTAGAGCCCGATCCGCTGGTCGACCGAGAAGCGTTGCAGCGACGCGCTGCCCCTCCACGCCATGCCCGCGCGGGCGCTGAAGTTCATCGGGCTGTTGCCCCGCTCGACCAGCATGGTCAGCAACCGGTCGTCGGCCATGAGCGGCCTGCCGGCGATTTTCTCCAGACGGGCGTACTGGGAATACGCCCCCCGGTACAGGTCGAACAGCAGCGCGTCGCGGACCGGCGCGGCGTCGATAGGCGCCAGCACGATCGACCGGGCCCGGTCCTCGGGCAGCGCGTCGAGCAGCACGGGCAGCAGGTACAGGAACATCGGCGGCCGCGACATCGGCGTGAACCCCCTCGCCGAGGCGTCGCGCCACGCGACGTCGGCGGCGAGCGCGGAGGCGGTCATTGCCGCGACCGCGGCATCGTCGTGCTGCTCGATCGCCAGCACCAGCGCGAGCATCTGGTTGTCGCTGTCGGTCGCCTGCCGGCGCAGCGTCGCCGTCGCCCAGCCGGGCGCCGCCGGCACGGGAGGAGCGGCGCCGGTCAGGTCGCGGTGAAGCGCCGCGCCGCGCCGGTAATCGGGGTCGTTAGCGAAGATCTCGCCCAGTTGCACCTCCCAGGCGGTCGCGGCGCCGCCGTCGCGGCCGTCGTCGTGCAGGTGCCGCATCAGGTCGAGCATCAGCGCCAGTTGGCGATGGCTCGCCAGCGCGCCCGGTGCTGTCCGGTCGATGCCCGCGAGCGAGGCGGCGGCGAGTTGGGCGATCGCCGCCTGCGCCGCCGCCGCCGCCTGCGGGTCGGCGGGCCAGGTCAGCAACATGCCCTCGACCAGCGTGTCGAGGTAGCGGTCCACCTCGACCGCGCCGTCGGATGAGTCGTCGGCGGGTCTGTCGGACTGGCGGGCGATGAGTCTCGTCAGCGTGCGCCAGTACCACGGGAAGGCCAGCGCGCCCTCGCCGAGCTGCTCGCGCAGCACCGACGTCCTCACCACCAAGTCGATGTTGCCCTGATCGCGTGCCAGCGCTCGGGCGTAGTTGGCGAGCGCCGCGGTTGGCAAGCCCGCCGAGGCGAAGGCGCGCGCCTTGACCTCGTCGACGTTCACCAGCCCACCCATGTCGGTCATCATCGCGAAGGCCCGATCGGCGCCGGCCTCGTCGCCCTGCGTCAGCAGCGTGCCGGCGAGGTCGGCGTAGAAGTCGGGCGGGAAGCTCTTGTGCAGTGCCAGCAGCCGCCGGCCGTAGACGATCTTGCGCCGCGCGTCGGCGCTCGCCGCGTCCGCCTGCGCGCCCGCCGTCCCGCCCGAGCTCAGCGTGATGAGCTGGCGGAGCGCCGCCGGCCGCTGCTCCCCCGCCGCGGCGAGTGCGCCCTCGTAGGCGCGGTACTGAAGGTCGTCGTCGCCGAGCAGTTGCGCCACGTCGGTGAGCAGGCCCAGCAGTCGCGCGTCGACGCCGCCTTCCGCGATCTGCTCGAGCAGCAGCCGCTCGACCCAACGCAGCGTGGGACGCCGCGGCAGGGGCCGGTCGCCCGGCTTACCCGCAGCGTCCCCGGCGATGAGGTCGAGCAGCCCGCCCGACGCGGTGACGAAGGCGCCGGTGGAGGGCGCTCCGGCCACCGCGTAAGCGAGCATCGCGCCGGCCTCGCCGCGGCGGCCCTGACCCCTCAGCGTCGTGGCGAGCTGGAGGAGCGCGTCGGGGTCCTGCGGGGCGGCTGCCTGCGCCTTGCGGAACTCGGCGAGCGCGCGATCCTCGTCGTCGTTCATCGCGCGGACGGTCGCCCGGAACAGGTGGGCGGCGTCGTCGTCGCCGTGCGCGGCCTCCGCCATCAGCCGCTCCAGCTCGTCCCGTCGCGCCGGCCCAGTGTCGTCGCCGTAGCGGACCAGATCGAGGATCAGTCGCCTGACGTGATCCTCGTGGTTCGCCGGGTCGACCTCGACCAGCCGGCGCAGCGTCCGCTCCAGCGCCGGATGGTCGCCCAGCCGCCCGTACAGCCCGGCCACCTCCTCCAGCCGCGCCACCTCGCCGGAGCCGTGGGGCGCGGCATAGCGCGTGATCGCCGCCGCCGCGCTCGTCCGGTCGCCCTGCGCCATCCGCAGGGCGGCGAGCAGGCCGATGTCACCGGGGCGCAGCGTGCCGCCTGCGAGCCGCGCGTCGAGCTCGCGAGCGATCACGTCGGTCGTGCCGGTCTGACGCGCCAGGTGGACGATCTGCCCCTCCGCGTAGCTGCGGCGGGCGGGCAGCGCCTCGGCCTGCCAGACCTGCCGCCAGCGGGCGAGCGCCTCGACGCGCAGCCCTGCGCGCTCGGCGAGCCCCGCCATTTGCAGCTGAAGATCGTAGCCGGCAGGCTTCCCCGGCGTCTCCAGCCGGCGGAGCAGCGCCAGCGCCTTGGCCGGCTCGCCCATCGCGTCGTAGCTTTGCGCGGCGTAGGTGAGCCAGGACTCGCCGCTGGCCTCGCGCGCGAGCGCGTCGAGCTCGCCAGCCGCCTCCGCCGGCCGCCCCTGCGCCGAATAGGCCTCGAACAGGAAGCGGTGCGCGGCGGGTAGCCGCGCGACAGCGGCGTCGCCCGTCACCATCCCGATTGCTTGGTCGGTCAGGCCCATGTCGATCATGGCCGAAGCGCCGCGCAGCAGCGCGTCGGGCCGGCCGCGGTTGGCGTCGCCGAACGAGCGGAAGAGGGCGATCGCCTGCGCACGATCGTCCGCCGCGACGAAGATCGCTGCCAACCCCGCGTAGCCCTCGGGCCTCTGCGGCTTGGTGGCGATCAGGCGGCGGTATTCCACGACGGTGGCGTCCTTGTGTCCGGCGAGCTCGAGGATGCCGAGCAGCCGCGCGTGGAGGTCGGGGTCGCTCGACCGGCGGATCAGCGCGATCGCCTCGTCGGACCGGGCCAGCTCGAGCAGCACGTCGACGCGCGCCGCGGTCAGCTCGGCGGACGGCGGCTTGGTGGCGAGGAAGGCGGCGGCGCCCGCCAGATCCCTGGCGTCGCGATAGGCCTCGACCAGCAGCGCCAGCGCGTAGCGCCGATCGCTTGCACTCTTCGCATTGGCATAGGCCTGCCAGGCGACGTGGCGAGCGACGGCGGTGTCGCCCGCCGCGATCGCCCATTCGGCGGTCTGCAGCGCCGCCACCGTTCCCGCAGGTCCGGGGGGGGGCGGCTGCGTGACGGCGAGCGCGTCCGCCGGCCGGCCGAGCAGCGCCAGCACCGGGGCGAGGCGGTCGGCGGCGGCGGAGGGCTGCTGCCGGGTCCACGCCGCCAGCGTCTCCGGTCGGCGCACCGCCTCGATCAGCGCCAGGCGCAGGTCGAGTTGCGCGCGGGCGGCCTGGTCGGTCTGGGCGTCGCGCGCCTTGCGGTACCAAATCGCCGCCGTCGCAGGCGCGCCGCCAACGTCCGCCAGCTGCGCCTTGAGCAGGAGGGCATCGCGGTCGGGTCGGAGTGCCAGCGCGGCATCGATCGCCACGGTAGCGCCGGCGAGGTCGCCGGCGCGCCACGCGACCCGCGCCGCCATTGCCAGCGCCGACGCGCGCTGCCCAGCGGGCGCCGACGAACGACCGATCGCCTCCAGCTGCGCGCGCAAGCCCGGAACGCCGTCGCCGAGCACGGCGCGATCGTACAGCCGGTCCACCGCCGCCGGGTCGACGTGCGCCGCCGCCGCCAGTGCGGCCGGCGTTTCCGCGGCGGGCGCGACGGCCAGCACCGCGGAACTCGCCGTCGCCAGCAACAGGGCGACCGGCAGGGACAGGCGCTTGGTCATCACGGCTGGCGTTCCTGGAAGTGGGATGGGGAGGGGCGCGCCGGCCAGCGACGCCACGCGATCTCGCCGAGGTAGAGGACGAGCGCAAGGAGCGACAGCCACGGCCAAAGGTCCGCGGCCGTCGACCCGCCGCCGGTCGCGGGCGGCAACAATGCCGCCACGCCGGCGCCCTCGCCGTATCGCCCGCCGCTCACGCTCGCCAGCGCGGCGAGCGGCAGTGCATGATCCGCAGGGATCGCGTCGGCGGGCGCGACGTCGGAGAAGGCGCGATCGGCGGCGCGCGTTACCGTGTCGCCGTCGCGTGCCTCGACCAGCGCGGCCTGTGCCGCGGGGTAGGCGACGTCGGCAACGTATAGTCCGGGCGCGCGCTGCTCCAGCGTCGCGGCCAACTCGATCGCGACGCCCGCGGGGGTAAGGAAGCGGAGCGACGGGACCCCGCCGGCGTCGCCGTCAAGCCGGCGCACTGCGACCTCCAGCCGATTGAAGCGGCGCGTCAGCGTCACGGTCGCGTCGGGTCGCTGCCGCGCCGTCACGGCCATGATCCGCGCCAGCCAGCGGCCGTAGGCGGGCCAGCCGCGCCAGCCTGCGGTGCCCGCCCCCAGCGGCTCCGTGGCGAGCGCGGTGACCCGGCCGGCGCCGTACTGCCAGCTCGCCAGCACCGGGTCGCCCGAGTCGGCGCGCAGCAGCACGTCGGCCTGGTCGCGCGCGGCGACGCGGGTATAGCCGGCTAGCGGCGGCGGGGCGCCGACGTCCTGCCACCAAGCCGGCGCGGACGCCGCGGCGACGGGGTAGCTGCCCGCCCGGTAGTCCGGCTGCGGCTTGATCTGCGGCTGGCGGAAGTCGATCGCGACCAGCCCCGCCTCGTCCGGCACCGCGTAATAGCGCCCTCGGCCGAGCTGCGCCCACTGTGCCATGCTGCGCACGCCCGACAAATCGCTTCCGACGCGCACGGTCGACACGGTGATGCGGTCGTCGGCGATGTGGCGGAGCAGCCGCTCGTAGCGCTCCTCCTCGACGCCGCCATCGGAGATGACTAGGATGTGGCGGAAGCGCGCGTCGACGTCCTTGAGCCCGTAATAGGCCTCCTCGAGCGCGGGGAAGAGCGTAGAGCCGCCCGACGCCTCCATCCGCGCGATCGTCCGCTCGACGTCGGGTAGCTGCGTGGCGGGCTGCATCGGCACCGCCCACTGCCGGGCGCCGTAGAACTCGACCACGCCGACCTGGTCGGAAGCTTTCAGCTTGCGCACCGTCAGGCGCGCGACCTGCTTGGCGATGTCGAGCGGCGCGCCGCCCATCGAACCTGACGTGTCGATGACGATCGCCAGTCCGACGGTCGGCTGCTCCAGCTTCTCCTCCTGCCGCGGCCGCACGGGCAGCGCCGCGACGAGCGGCCCGGACGCGTAGCCGCCCGGCCCGAACGCGGCCTCCCCGCCCGAGGCGAGCAGCCCCGTGCCGGCCCCCGCCACAGCGCCCGCCAGCCGGCGCTGCGCGCCCGCGCCGATCCGCGCCACAGGCAGGTCGTCGAGGACCACCAGCGGGTAGCGCGCGAAGGCCGACCCGTCGCCGATCGCCGAATCCGCGCGCCGCTCCACCGCAAAGCCGCGCCCGACCAGCCGCTGCAACTGCTGCCCGGCGCCCTGCTGCCGTTCGCCGAGATACAGCACGTGCATCGGATCGCCGATCGCCGCCACCGCGTCGACGCCGCCCGCGGTTCCCGACAGCGTCGCCCTGATGGGCACGAAGCCCGCGCGCTCGGCCGGCACGTCGAGCGCGACGCGGGTCGGCCCTTGGTCGCGGAAGATCGCCGATCGCGCCAGCGGGCGCCCGTTGCTCGACAGCATCACCTGATGGTCGCGGCCGTCGCCCTCGACCGCGACGACGACGCGGAGCCGCTCGCCGACGCGGGTCGCGGAGGTCGCGACGTCGCCGATGAAGGCGGCGCCGGGCACACCCGACAGCGCGACCGTGTTGACCGCGATGCCGCGCCGCAGCAGTGCGTCGACCTGCCGCTCCCAGTGGCGGTCGGTCGAGCGCCCGTCGGTGACCAGCGTAATCGCGCCGCCGCTGCCTGCGGGCAGCGCTTCCAGCGCGCGGCTCAGCGCGGCGGACAGCGAGCCGGCGGGGAGCGTCACCCGCTCGTCGACGCGCGCCGCGATCGGCGCGCCGCCCAGCTGCACCAGCGTTCGGCGCCCCCCGTCCTGCCGGGCGAGCAGCGTCGCCAGCGCCGCGCGCGCCTCCGCGCGGGCGGCGGCGCCCAGCCCGGGGCGCTGGTCGACCACGAACACCTGCGGCGCCGCGCCCGACCGGCGGATCAGGCTCGGCTGCATGATCGCCAGGATCAGGACGGCGCAGATAGCCACGCGGACCAGCAGGTGCGCCGGCCGCAGCCGCCCGCGCGCGACCCACCAGAGGAGCGGCAGCAGCAGGAAGAGCCAGCCCGTGCGTGGGTAGAGGAAGGTGACATCCATCGGCATCGTCCTCACCGCATCCAGCCGCGCCGCACCAGCACCCACTCGCCTGCCAGCAGCAGGAGCGCGATCGCGATCAGGATCGTGAAGGGCGGGTCGGGCAGCGCGCCGCCGCCGCCCGGCGACAGCGCCAGCCGCCGCGACGCGTCGCCGGCCGCGAGCGTGGTCGCCCGATCGACCAGCGACACGGGCAGGGCTCCGCGCCCGTCCGCCCTCGGCGCGAACGCGGGGGTATCGGGCAGGCCGCGGCGGCCGGTCGCGCCCGCGGACCAGCCAAAGGGGTCGCCGGGGAGCACGGCACCCGCCTTGGCGTAGGGCAGCCACGGCTCCTGCCCGGCGAGCCAGCGTAGACCCTGCGATACGAACAGCGGCATGGTGGCGGTGCGCACGAAGCCCGACCGGTCGGCGAACAGGTCCTGCCACACCGTGATCCGTCGAACGGTGGCATCGGCCACGGCGATCCCGATCGGGCGGTGGAGCGCGTCGGCGAGCGCCGCGGCATCAATCCGGTCGAGCCCGAACTCGTCCAGCCGGTGCGCCAGCTCGCCGCGTTCCTCCTCGCCCGGCCCGGCGAAGCGGAACGCCGGCGCCGTGCCCGGCGGCGCCAGCACCAGCGCCGGCAGGTCGTGCGAGGGCAGCGCCGCGCCGCCCGCGTAGCGGACGATCACCTGCGCGTCCGCGGGTGCGGCCTGGACGAAGGCTTCGTCGGCGCGCACCGCGTCGCGCACCGCCGCGGGCAGGCCGGCGGCGAGCGCGACGCGGATCGGGCGCCAGTCGGGCAGCCGAATCGCTGCGTGGTCGTCTGCGGCGAAGCGGTCGCCGTCTTGCAGGGCGACGCCGATGATGCGGCCGTCGGCGTCGACGTCGCGCAGTAGCAGTCTGCCGGGCGCGAGCAGCGTCGCCGCCGGCGCCGCTGTCACGCCGCCGTCGCGAGTGAAGCGCAGCGCGTCGATTCCCGGTGCTGCACCCTGGGCCGCCGCTGTCTCGACCAGCACGTCGGCCTTGCCCCAGCGGCCCGACGCCGCGGGCATCGCGCCCAGCGCGACGATGCCGCGGTTGCCCGGCACCGGCGCCGCTAGATAGCCGAGTGCGACCGTCGCCTTGCCCGGGACTGCGGCGCCGGCCGCGCGCGCGGCCGGCCAGCCGCCGTAGTAGCGGACGATCGTACGCTCCCCGGGCATCTCTCGCGTGGCGCGGTCGCGCAGCCATTCTGGGAAGGTCGACGGATGCGCGCCCACGCCGATCCCGTCGAGGCGCTGTGACAGGAGCGGCAGGCTCTCGCCCGGCGCCAGCAGCCGCGTGCCCGTCGCGTCGCCCAGGAAGACCTCGCGCCGGTCGGGGGCCGCGGCCGCGGCATCGGCGATCAGCGCGCGCTTGGCCGCCTCCCACTCGCCGCCGCCGCTCAACACCGCGGAGCCGTCGAAGTAGAAGAGCTCGGGCCCTGCCGCGCGCGCGCGCATCAGCAGCGACGGATGCGCCGCCGCCAGCCACAGCGTCAGCACGATCGCCAGCGCCAGCAGATAGGCGAACCAGTAGCGGAAGCGCGTGCCGAGGACGCGCAGCGGAGCCTCCTCGACCGCGCGGCTCCATAGACCGGCCGCGGCGAGATGGACCACCCGTCGCCGCGATCGCAGCCGCTGGAGCAGGTAGAGGATGCCCGCCAGCACGACGGCGCCCGCGGCGACGACCGGCCAGGGAAAGGTCGCGACGGTCACAGCACCGTCCCCCGGCCGAGCAGCGGCAGCAGCTGGTCGAGCACGTCGCGGTCGGCGTCGATCCGCACCAGCCCGGCGCCGCGTGACGTCGCGAACCCGGTCAACGCGTCTTCAAAGGCGCGATACACCGCGCGGTAGCGGTCGATCACCTGCGGCGTGATCGACAGCGACACCGCCCGCTCGCCCTCGCCGTCGTCGATCAGCAGGTCGCCGGTCAGCTCGGGGTGCTGGAGCGGGTCCTCGTCGTGCGGCTTGACCAGCTGCGCGAGCAGTAGCCGGTGCGGCAGCCGGCCGAGCGCGTCCACCACCGGCTCAATGCCGCCGTCGTCGAAGAAGTCGGACACGACCACCACCAGCCCACGGCGCAGCCGCATGCCGCCGACCCGGGCGAGCGCGGCGGCGAGGCCGGTGCGCCCCACCGGCCGCTGATCGGCCAGCGCCCGCACGACGCGGGCGATGCCCGCGCTGCCCGAGACGCCGCGCAGCTGCACTATTATGTCGTCGGAGAAGGGTAGCAGGCTGACCGCGTCGTGCTGACCCAATGCTACCCCGGCGATCGCGAGCGCGGTGCGCAGCGCCGCGTCGATCCGCGGCGGCTGCTCGACGAACATGCTGCGCGATACGTCGACCAGCAGGTAGACAGGCAGGTCCTGCCGCTCCTCGAACACGCGGACGAACAGCTTACCAAGGCGGCGATAGATGTTCCAGTCAATCGTGCGCAGGTCGTCGCCCGCGACGTAGGGCTTGAAGTCGGCGAAGTCGGAGCCCTGGCCGCGCGCGGTGGCGCGCTGGTCGGCGAGCCGGCCGCCCTTCTGCGCCCGCGCGATGCGGAGCGAGAAGGCCGAGAGCCGGGTCAGAAAGTCGGGGTCAAACAGTTGCTCGAACGTGGGGACGGGCGCCGGCGTCATCGCGACGCCTCCGCGCCCGCCGCCGGTGGTTCGCCGCGGCGTAGGCGGAAAAAGTCGCGCAGCACGCGCGCGTCGTGGGCGGTGTCGGCGCGGTGGAGCAGCTCGCCGCTGTCGCCGTTCTGCCGGCCGCGGTCCTGCGCGGCAACTTGGCCCGCCGCCGACGGGCGGGGAGGAGCAGCACGGGTGACGCTGTTGACGCGGCCGGGGCTCGGCATGCCGATCAGTCGGTCCTCCATCGGCACCGCAAGCAGCAGCGACGACGATCCGCGCGTCCGCTTCACCGCGTCCTGGCCGGCACCGCGCCCCGCGCCTTGGCCCTGGCCGGAGCTCTGACCCTGCTGACCCTGCTGTCCCTTGCCGCCCTTCTGGCCGCCGCCCTGGCGGCTGGCGGTGCCCGGCTGCGGCGGCTTGTTCCCCTGGCCGGCCTGCGAAGGAGGGGACGCAGACGGGCGTGCGGCGGAGGGCATGGGAAAGCCCGCCGGCATCCGCTCGCGATCCTGGCGCGCCGCTTGCCGGTCGCCGCCCTTCTCCTGGTCAGCCTTCGTCCCGCCGTTGGCTCCCGGCCGTCCGGCGCGGGGATCGCCCGACGGCACGTCGGTGCCGCCGCGCGCGGAAAATCCAGCCCCGCTCTTCGGTCCGGCCTCGCGCTTGGCGTCGCCGCCGCCAGCCCTGCCCGCCGCAGCGGCGGCGGCACGGGCCGGCTCGCTGGAGCGGCCGGCGGTCGCGCCGTCGCGCCCTGCCCGCCCCTGTGCGCCCGCCGCGGCGCTGCCCATGGGAGCGACCGCGTTCGCCGCCGACCGCGGCAGGGCGGTGCCGTCGGGCGTCCCTGCGCTGGCGGGGTTGCGCGCCTCGATTGCCCGCTCGCGCTCGCTCGGTCCAGCGAGGTCGGGGTCGCGAGCGGCCGCGGCGTCGGCCTCAGCGATGTGAGAGGCGCTGGCCGCAGCGCGCGGCGCGGCGTCCGACGGCCAGCGGTCGGCGTGGCGCACCAGCAGCGTCGCGGCGAGGATCGCCGCCGCGCCGGCCAGCCACGGCCATCGCCCCCCCCTCGGTCGCGCTGGGACGGGGGCGAGCGGTGTCCCCAGCGCCCGCTCGATCCAGGGTGCCGCCTCCGCCAACGCGGCTTCGTGAAAACCATCGCGGTCCGGCCGGCGCAGGAACTCGTCGCTGGTGGTGAGGCGATCTTTTAGCCGCAGTTGATCGTCGACGAGGCCCAGCGCGGCCTGCCGCCCGATCGACGCGCCGCGTCGCCGCCGGGCGTAGTCGAAGGCGAGCGCCGCCAGCCACGCCGCGACCGCCAGCGCGATCGCCGCGGCGGCGGGAATCGCCCGCAGCAGCGCCAGCGCCAGCGCCACGACCGCCGTCGCCACGGCGAGCGGCGCCGCCCGGCGCCAGGCGGCGTCCCACGCGTCGCGCCGCGCCGCCGCCGTCAGGTGGCGCCGGCCGTCGACCCGCAGCTGCTCCAGCCCGCCCTCCAAGGTCAGGTCGAGCCGGGAACTCATTGGGGAACGGCCGGGCAGGAGCCCGCATCGCGGCGTCGCATAAGTCAGTGAGATGACATCGAAGGCTTGCACGAACCTTGCCGATGCCGCGGCCAGCGGTCGCCATCGGGCGGTCGCGGCGCGCCGGGCGGGGCCGATGCAAGGCTGATGCAAGCTTGCCGTGCTTGATCGCGGCGCGGCCAGTGGCGTGAGGAATGCGAATGCGAATGGGGATGCGGATGCGGACGGGACGGACATCGTGGCTCTCCGTGCTGGCGGCCGGCACGGCCTGCGTTGCCTTCTCCTCCGTTCGCGCGGAGCCAGCAAGGCCCGCTCCCGCCGCTCCTGCCGAGGTCAAGGTCCCCTTCGAGCGGTTCACGCTCCCCAACGGGCTGACGACGCTGGTCTACACCGACCACAGCGTACCGACCGTCTACGTTGGGCTGCGCTACCGCACCGGCTCGCGCGACGAGCCGCCGGGCAAGACCGGGTTCGCGCATCTGTTCGAGCACCTGATGTTCCAGCCGACGATCCACCGGCCCGGTGAGTTCTTCGCGCCGCTCGCCAAAGTTGGTGGGACCGACATGAACGGGGCCACCGACAGCGACTACACCAACTATCATGAGACGGTGCCTTCCAACGCGATCGACCTCGCGCTGTGGATGGAGTCGGACCGGATGGGCTATCTCGGCGATAGCATCACCCAGCCGCTGCTCGACGAGCAGCGCGGCGTGGTGAAGAACGAGAAGCTCCAACGCGAGGCCGCGCCCGGCGCCAAGGTGCAGGATTATTTCCTGCCGGGTTTCTACTCGCCCGGCCATCCCTACGGTCACACCACGATCGGGTCGATGGAGGACCTCGAACGCGCCTCGCTCGACGACGTCAAGACCTGGTTCCGCGACCATTACGGCGCGTCCAACGCAGTGCTGGTGCTGGCGGGCGACATCGACGCCAAGGCCGCGCGCGAGAAGGTGACGCGCTACTTCGGCGGCATCCGCGCCGGCACCCCCGCCAGCCGGCCGATCCACTGGGCGCCCGACCTCGCTACCACGCACCGCACCGTCGTCTACGACCAGGTCGGCGGTGCGACGCTGATGCGCACTTGGTCGATCAACAGCGAGGACCCGCGCGAGGCGACGCTGATGCTGCTGCTAGCGAAGATGCTCGCCGGGTCCAAGCAGGCGTCGCTCTACCGCAGCCTGGTCGACGAGAAGAAGGTCGCGACCGACGTGTCGGCCCAGATGGCGGAGAGCGTGCTCGCCGATTCGTTCACCGTCTCGGTCGCGCTCCGCCCCGGCGTGACGCCTGAGGCTGCGGGCGCGGCGCTCGACGCGGCGATCGCCGACTTCGTTGCCAACGGCCCCAATCCCGAGCGGCTGCGCACGGTGATCGGCGCGAGCAGCGGCGCCGTGCTGGGGATGCTGGAGAACAACGGAACCATGGCGGACTTCCTGCTCGACGGCGAGGTCGGGCAGGGCGACCCCACCTATTTCCTGAAGCAGCTGCAATGGGTCAAGGACGTCCACCCGGCGGAGCTGGGCGGGCTAGCGGCGACCTGGCTCCGTCGTCCCTACTATGAGATGCGGCTGCTGCCCAAGCCCGCCGCGAAGCCCGCGGTCGTCGACGCAGATCGTACCCGGATGCCCGAGCCGGGACCGTTCAAGGGCAAGGTTGTGTTCCCGCCGATCACGCGGATGACGCTGGCGAACGGGATGACGCTGGTGGTCGCGCAGCGGCCGCGCGCGCCCGTCGTCGAGATGGACATGCGCTTCTCGACCGGCGCGCTGGCCGACGGCGGCTATGCGCCGGGCGCCGCCGGGCGCGCCTTCGCGATGCTGACCTCGGGCAGCCGCACCCTCGACGCCGCGGCGGTCGCCGAGCGGGTGTCGCGCTTCGGTGGCGCGATGGGGGGCAACGCCGGCGACCGGCAAAGCGACTTCACCTGGCGCGCGCTCAACACCAAGCTCGACGAGTCGTTCGCGCTCGCCGCCGACGTGCTGCGCCATCCACTCTATCCCGACGCGGCGTTCGGGCCGGCACGCGCCACCGTCGCTGCCACCACGCCGGTCGACATTGACGACGAGCGCGACGCGAACCCGGGGGACCAAGCGGGCATCCTCCTCGCCCATACCGTCTGGGGCAAGCCGCTGAGCGCCGGCGCGGTCAAACCCGCCAGACGCGATGCGGTGTTGCGCTTCCACGATCGCGAGATCGGCCCCAACAACGCCACGCTCTACATGATCGGCGACGTCGTGCCCGAGCAGGCGCGTGAACTCGCCGAGCTCCACTTCGGTGACTGGGGTCGGGTGTCGCCGTCGCCGCTGGTCGACACGCCGCCGCCGCCGCCGCGCGGCCGCATCATCCTGGTCGACGCGCCCGGGGCGACGCAGAGCACCATCGCCGTGGGCGGGCTCGTCCCCGCCTTCGATCCCGCGCGTTCGGCGGGCGAGTCGCTGGTCGATGCGGCCCTGAGCGGCAGCTTCCAGAGCCGGCTCAACCTTGGCATGCGCCAGCGGGGCTGGTCCTACGGCTTCACCGGCGGGATCAGCGACGCCCCGATCGGCCCGCGGCTCTACGCCGCCATGGGCAGCGTCCAGGCGGACAAGACCGCGCCCAGCATCGCCGCGATCCGCGACGAGATGCGCGGCTTCGTCTCGGCCAGGCCGATCACCGCGGAGGAACTGGAGACGGTGCGTTCCGCCAGCATCCACGCGCTGCCGCTCGGCTTTGACAGCAGTGGCGCTTTCCTGCAGTCGATGGTCACATCGACGACGTACGGCCTGCCCGCAGACCGCGCCGCCACCTCGGTCGACCGGCTGTCGGCGGTGACGCTGGACGACGCGCGCCGGACCGCGGCTGAGCTCTACCGGCCCGACGCCATGACGTGGGTCATCGTCGGTGACCTCCGCCGGATCGAGGCCGACGTCCGTGCGCTCGGCATTGCCCCCGTCGAGGTGTGGGACTTGCGCGGCAATAAGCTGCGATAGGCTCGCGCCGCCACGACCATCCGCCTTCAGAAAGTCTCCCACCATGCCTCTGCTGCTGCCGCTCGTCGTTCTCGCCGCTGCTGCGCCCGCCACCGCCAGCCCTGCGGAGGAGCTGCGCCACGACAATCGAGGCCGCCCGCTGATTGGGGTGGCCGTCAACGGGCAAGGACCGTTCGACATGGTGGTCGACACCGCCGCGCAGACCAGCCTGATCGTCGAGAGCCTGGCGCGCGAGCTCAGGCTGCCTCCCGCCGGGCAGACCCTCGACATTGTCGGCGCGACGGGCACGGGCGAGGCGCAGGTCTACAAGGTCAAGCGCTTCGCCAACGTGCTGTTCGACCGCCGCGACGACACGCTGGTGGCGCTGCCCAACGCCGGATCGACCTCGGCGCGCGGGATCGTCGGCATGGACCTGCTCGCCGACCGCAAGCTGGTGTTCGACCGCACCGCGGGCTCCCTCTCTGCGGTGCCCTCCTCGGCACCGTCGCCCGGCTACGTCGCGGTGAAGGGCAGGGCGACTGACGTGCTCTCGCTCGTCGTGCCGGTGACGCTCAACGGCGTGACGATGCAGGCGCTGGTCGACACGGGGGCCGCGGTGACGATCGCGAGCCCCGCCGCGCTCAGAGCGCTCGGCTGGAAGGATGACGATCCGCGGCTGAAGCAGGGTGGCACGATCAGCGGCGCCACCGCGAACGGGCAGGCGGTGCGCGTCGCGTCGATCGACCGGCTGACGGTCGGACCGGCGGCGCTGTCGAACGTGCGGATGATCTTTCCCGGCTCGGGTGCGCTCGACGGATCCGACCCCGCGGGTGAGGCGACGCTGATCCTGGGATCGGACATTCTGAACATGTTGGACGCGTTCGCGGTTGATCTGCGTCGTGGGGAGTTGCAGCTTCGTGTGCCGGGAGCGACTAGGCCGCGATGAACGACGTCACGCGGGGGATCGAGCCGGCTCCCGACAGCCATTCCTTTCCCAATTCGCCGCCGCTTCCCAAGCCGCGCGACGGTGACGCGGTCGCTCGCCCTGCGGCACGCGGTCTGGCGATGGTGCTCGATCGGACCGCGGTGCTCGTCGCCGGGCTGGTGGCGGGCTTCGTCGTCGGCCAGTCGTTCGTCGGACCGGCGGCACTCCCCGCTCCCGCGCCGGTGGCGTTGCCGCAGGCGGCGCCGACCAGCAACCGGGCAGATGCCCCGCTTCCGCGCCAGGCGACGCTCGATCCGCGCGTGGTCGGGCGCGTCCGCGCCGACGGCAGGCTGCGCGTCGGCGTGTTCGGTGACAGTTTCGGGAACGGCATCTGGGAGGCGCTCTACCGCCAGCTCCCCCGCGACGACGGGTTCGAGGTGCTGCGCTTCAGCAAGGAGGCAACCGGCTTCACGCGCTACCGCACGCTCGACCTCGAGAAGCGTGCGCTGGAGCAGCTGGCGCGCGATCCCGTGGACGTTTCCGTCGTCAGCTTCGGCGCCAACGATGCCTTCCCGCTCTACGACGACGGTCACCTCTACCCGCTGATGAGCGAGGGCTGGCAGCGCGTCATTGGCGCGCGCGTCGATCGTTTCGTCGCCGCGGTACGCTCGACCGGCGCGACCGTCTATTGGGTGGGCTTGCCAGTGATGCGCAACCCGGTGTTGAATGCGCAGATGCAGGCGATGGACCAATTCTACGCGCAGCACATGCGCGCACTCGGCGTGACCTTCATCGACACCCGGCCGCTGTCGGTCGACACAAAAGGTCAGTACAACGCCTACCTCCCCGACGAGAAAGGCGTGCCGCGGCTGATGCGGACGGGCGACGGGCTCCACATGATCGGCGTCGGTTACCAGCGGCTGACTGCCGGCGTCGCGGCGGACGTGCGCACCCTCGCCGGGCGCGCGCGCGACGTGGCAGGGCGACCGCGCTGATGGTGACGATCCTCGCGCTCGCGCTGCTTCAGGCCGCGGCGCAACCCTGTATCGGCGGAATGTGCGACGCCGATCGGCTCGGGCCGTTCCTCCGCAAGCTCGATCGGGCGCGAATGGGTCAGCGGCCGGTCAGGATCGTGCAGATTGGCGACAGCCACACCGCGGGCGATCAGGTGACCGGCGGCTGGCGCGCGCTGCTCCAGGCGCGCTTCGGCGGCGGCGGGCGCGGCGTGCTGCCGCCGGGACGACCCTACGCGGGCTATCTGACGCGCGGGATCACCGCCGCGCAGAGCGACGGGTGGACGGTCAACGGCATCTTCGGCCCCGCCTATGCCGGGCTGCTGACGCCGCCGATCGGCCTGACGGGCTACAGCCTCACCACCGACCGTCCCGACGCGTCGATCTCGCTGGCCGCCGATCCCGCGCAGGCCTTCGACCGCTTCACCGTCTGCGCGCTCCGCCGCCCGGGCGCGGGCAGCGTGACGCTGAGCGCGGGCGACCGGAGCGAAACGTGGTCGCTCGACGACGACCGCGAGGAGCCAGCCTGCAAGACGATCGAGACCGCGACCCCGGTCGCGGGCGCCGCGGTGACCGTCGCGGCGGGGCCGGTGACGATCACCTCCTGGGCGACCGAGCGGTCCGCGGGCGGCGGCGTCACCCTGTCGAACCTGGGTACCGTCGGCGCGCAGTTCCTGCATTTCGGCCGTACCGACGACCGCGTCGTCGCGCGCGAGCTGGCGGAATACCACCCCGACCTCGTCGTCGTCGCCTTCGGCACCAACGAGGCGTTCAAGCCCGGCTTCTCCGCCGCCGCCTACGAGGCCGCGCTGGCCGCGCAGATCACGCGGGTGCGCCGGCTGGTCGGGGCGGACCTGCCGATCCTGATGCTCGGCGCGCCTGACAGCGCCACCCGCCTCGCCGCGCTGCAGACGGGCGAGGCGGGCGTCGGCCCGGCTTGCCCGTCTGCGGGCGCACCTCCGGTCGCGGCGCACGCGGGCGGGACGGTGCAGCCACTGTCCATCGCCGTGTCCTCGCCGTGGCGGCCGACCGCGGCGCTCGCCACCGTGCAGGCTATCCAGCGCCGCCGCGCGCACGACGACGGCCTCGCCTATTGGGACTGGTCCGGCCGGATGGGCGGGCGCTGCACCGCGCACCGTTGGGTGTCGGCGGCGGTCCCGTTGATGCGCGGCGACCACGTCCACTTCACCAAGGACGGCGGCGCCGCGATCGCCAAACTGCTGGAGGCCGATCTGGAAGCGGCGATCGCCGCCGATCCCGCGACCGCCGCGCGCTGATGCTGTTTCCGACGCTGAGCTTCGGGCTCTTCTTCCTCGTCGTCTACGCCGTCGCCTGGTCGCTCCAGGCCTCGAACGAATGGCGCAAGATCGCGCTGCTGCTCGCCAGCTGGTTCTTCTACGGCACTTGGGACGTGCGCTTCGTCGCGCTGCTGTTCCTGTCCGCCGCCGTCAACTGGGCGCTGGCGCAGGGGATCGAGCGGGCGCCGCGGCCGGGAACGCGCAAGGCGCTGCTGGCGCTGGGCGTCGTCGCGAACCTGAGCGTGCTCGGCTATTTCAAATACGCCGGGTTCTTCTTCGAGCAGCTCGCCGTGCTAGTTCACGGGCTGGGCTTCGGGCGCGACCTGCCGCTGCTCCAGGTCGTGCTGCCGGTCGGTGTGTCGTTCTTTACCTTCCAGGCGATCTCCTACTTGGTCGACGTCCACCGGCGGCGGGTGGCGGCGGCGCGGCTGCTCGACCTGATGCTGCTGATGTCTTTCTTCCCGCACCTGGTCGCCGGGCCGATCGTGCGCGCGTCCGACCTGCTGCCCCAGTTCCGCGAAGCGCCGCGGCTGACCCGCGGGGCGGCATCGGCGGCGCTGCTGCTGATCGTCTGGGGGCTGTTCAAGAAGACGGTGATCGCCTCCGAACTCGCCTCCAGCCTGGTCGATCCGGCGTTCTTCGATCCCGCCAGTCGCACCGGTTTCGACCTGATCATGGGCGCCTACGGCTACGCCGTGCAGATTTACTGCGACTTCTCCGCCTATTCGGACATGGCGATCGGCATCGCCGCACTGCTCGGCTACACCTTCCCGCGCAACTTCGATCAGCCGTACCGCGCCGCCTCGCTGCAGGAGTTCTGGCGCCGCTGGCACATCAGCCTGTCGAGCTGGCTGCGCGATTACCTCTACATCCCTCTCGGCGGCAGCCGGAAGGGGCAGGGTCGGACCTACGCCAATCTCTTCGTTACTATGCTGCTCGGCGGGTTGTGGCACGGCGCGAGCTGGAGCTTCATGGTGTGGGGTGCGCTGCACGGCGGCTGGCTGGGGATCGAGCGCTTCGTGCGGCGGCACTGGCCCGTCGGCTGGCCGGCGCTGCCGGTCTGGGCCGGGGTGCTGGTAACCTTTCACGTCGTGGTGCTCGGCTGGATCTTCTTCCGCGCGCAGGGGATCGCGGCGGCGGTCGACTATCTGCGGGCACTGGCGGCCAACGGCCGGGGCAACACGTTGGTGACGCCGCTGTCGCTCGGGCTCGTGGTGCTCGGCCTCGCGATCCATTTCGTCCCGCCGCGGTTGCTCTCCGCGATCGCGGTGCGCGTGCGGCACTGGCCGGCGCCCGCGATCGGGGCGGCGCTGGGGCTGCTGGTGCTGGTCGTTGACGCGATGCGCCCCGCCGGGATCGCTCCGTTCATCTACTACCAATTCTGAAAGGGAGACGCCGACGATGACGATAGGCGCTGAGCAGGGAAAGATCGCCGAGGTCGGCTCGCCGGTGCTGATACTCGGCGACGCGATCGACGCGGCGCGCCCGCTATGCTGGACCAGCACCGCCGTGGCGATCGCCTCGGCACTGCTCGCGCTGGCCAACGCGCCGACGATCGGCGGCTGGTTCGACGAGCTGACGTCGACCCCGCTTACCGAGACGTTGAGGGCACCGATCGACTGGTGGGGCCGCACCACCGCGGCATGGCGCCTCGATGTGCCGCGCGGCGCGATCCGTGCGCGGTGGAAGGCAGCGCAGGCGACGCGGTTCGGCAGGGAACAGCCGGGCGAGCAGGGCGCGGGTGACGCGCCGTGACAAGCTCAGCGATAGAAGATGTGATCGGCGATCTGCGCCACGCGGATGCGCGACGGCATCGCCGCGCCGACGGAATGGAAGAAGAGTGCACCTGGCGCAACCTCGTCGCCCGAGCCGCTCAGCGTCTCCGACGCAATCTCCATGGCGGCCGTCCAGCGCCCGTCGGTACGCGAGGGATCGTAGGCATCGACGTCGAAGAACTGGCCGCGCTGCTTGACGACGCCGCAGGCGGTGTCGGCGAAACGACCGCTCTTAATACGCGCGCGGATAACCTGCGCGACCGCGACCTGGCCGCGGCGGGGCTGGTTGCCGGCCTCGTGGACGATGACCTTGGCTATGCACTCCAGTTCTTGGGGATCGGAGGCGACGGCATCGGGCGACACGTCAACCGAGGTCGCATCAAGAACGGTCGGGCGAAGCGTCGCCGCGGGGGCGGAGAGGGAGGGGGATGGAACGAAGAGCGTCGCGTTCCAGTCGCCCGGCAAGCCGGCGATAGCAGTGTGGGCGGTTCCTGCGCCGAGCAGGAGCAGAACGATACGGCCAATCGTCGACTTGCGTGCGAACATTCTCGATCAAAAACCAGTGCGCGAGGTAAGCCGAGCCCGGTCAGGCACGTTGTGCGATTCTCGACCAAGTGGCGTTCCCCACGTCTCGCCCTCGGCATCCTCGCGTGGCGAGATGGAACCGACGGGCTAAACGTTACACGCCCGTGCCGGATCAAATCCGGTCGAGTCAAACCCCAGGCGATCAACCGTGGCGATTCTCGGCTGAGCCTCTGCAACCAACCCCGATGTCTGATCGAGACGCGGCGAACGATCCTCGACAAGGGACAACGACAATGCGGCTGACCGCCCTCACCCTGCTGGCCGGCTGCGCGCTGCCGTTCACCGCGCTCGCCCGACCTGTCGATACGCCGGCGTCCGGCAGCGCGGCGATCAAGCTGCTCGCCTACAGCATCCGCACCTTGCCCAACGGACTGCGCGTCTACGCCATCCGTGACTCCTCTACCGCCAACGTCGCCGTACAGGTTTGGTACGACGTCGGCGGTCGCGACGACCCGCGCGACCGGTCGGGCTTCGCCCACTTGTTCGAGCATCTGATGTTCAAGGCGACGCGCAATCTCGCGTCGGAACAGATAGACCGGCTGACCGAGGACGTCGGCGGCTACAACAACGCGCAGACCGGTGTGATACGGCGGAAGTTTCCGCGGGCACACTGCGCCTTGAGTTCGCATCCGCCACAGGCGTGCGGGTTTGAATATTGCACGATGATGTGACCGCCCTGGAGCCAGCGGTAGCGTGTATCGAGGCGCTGGTCGCCGGGGCAGTGATAGCAGTCCGCGGCTTCATCGTAGCGGAACCGCTCTTTGGGAAAGCGACCGTCGCCGACCGCAGTGCCGCGCTGGGGGCGCGCGACATAGGGCGTGATGCCGGCCCGTTCGCAGGCGGCGATGTCCTCGCCCATGTAATATCCCATGTCGGCGACGACATCGATCCGCTCGACGCCGAGAAGGTCTTTCGCCGCCCCTGCCGTTTCGGCCAGAAAACCGAGATCGCTGCCAGCATTGGTGACATGCTGTTCGACGATCAGCTTGTGCTTCGCATCGACCGCAACCTGCGCGTTGTCGCCGACGCCGACCTTGGGATGGGCCGCCATCGCACGCGCGTCGGGATCGGCAAGCGAAATCTGGCTCTCGCCGCTGGCCTTCAACTGTTCCAGCATCGCCTCGCTGACCTGGCGCTGCTCGCGCACCCTGGCGATCTTCGCCGCCAGCGCCTCGCTCCGTCTGGTCGTGCCCGCCTCCTCGCCGCGGTCGGCATCGTCGAGCTGCGCGAGATACCTCTCCAGCCGCTCGTCGGCGGACTTGATGTACTTGTCGACCTTGGCCTTAGTGAAGTTTCGTGTCCGGCTGTTCACCGCCTTCAGCCGCGTGCCGTCCACCGCCAGCAGCTCGCGCCCGAACAGGTCGAGCTTGCGACACAGCAACACGAAGGCGCGGAACACCGCCTTGAATGCGGAGCGGTTGTCACGGCGGAAGTCGGCGATGGTCTTGAAGTCGGGCCGCAGTCCACGCAGCAGCCAGATTAGTTCGAGATTACGCGTTGCTTCCGCTTTGAGGCGGCGGCTCGACCGCACCCGGTTGAGATAGTCGTACAGGTACAGCTTGAGCATGTCGGCCGGATCGTAGCCCGGTCGGCCGGTGGCTCTGGGCTGCGTTCGAAGGAACCCTGCGTCGCCCAGATCGAGATCTTCGACGAAGGCATCGATGAACCGCACCGGGTTGTAAGCCGCCACATAGTCTTCGACCGATGCCGGCAGCAGCAGCGCCTGGTCGCGCGCGTGACCCTCAATATACGCCATGCCCGCAGCATACGCCGATCCGCGACCGGGCGGAATCACGGACGCGGCTTTTCACACAGTCTGGATCGTTTGTGGGACGGCCTCGGCCGTCTCGCTGGCCGTTCCTAAACGGGAAAGGCGGACCGCCGCAAACTCCTACGGGCGAGTTGGTGACGGTCGTTGCAGCTTCAATCGCAACTACATTCGTTGCGGCGGTCCAGACGCTAGCTCTAGGATTTCGAGAAGATCATCGACGCGGAGCATCGCGGGCGGGTGTTCGCTCGGCCATTCCATGCCGCGACGCAGCCAAACTGATCGCATTCCCGCAATTTGAGCGCCGAGGACGTCGGCAACCGGGCTATCACCTACAAAGAGGCATGCTTCAGGTGTGATACTCAGCGATCGGCTGCACGTTGGAAGAGGCGAGCATCCGGCTTTCACAAGCCTTCAGCCTCCGAAATGAGTATAGCGTGCATGGCATCGCAGACAACAATTGCATCTACTGTGCGCTGCGGGAAATCAGTCCAGCCGTTGCTGACAACGCCCAGTTTGATACCTGTCTGTCGAAGAGCGGTCAGGAGAGACAACGCCTCATCGGCTGGACGGGCGTGTTGGTGAAAATCTCTTCCGTACTCGGCAGTAAGCAGATTTCCCGGAACATCGTCGATTTCAAGCTCCGTCATCAAGCGCGCATAAAAGACGGACTTTGCAATCGAGCCATGAGCATCAAGACGCTAAAATCATCAACGAAGTTCTCTACCCCAACCCTGCCCATGAACGAACGCTGATGCTGCTTGATTAGAAATCGTCGTAACGAACCTGCTCGGTCGTGCAGCGTGTCGTCGAGATCGAATAGGACGGCAGAGAACATGAAGAACCGTTAGCCGAGCCTTTTTGATGGAGCTAGGTCGGCACCCCGCCTTCCCAGAACACCATCCCTGTGGGAACGCCCCCCTTCTCGGGAGGCGTTCCCATCGAAAACCGACGTTGTCGATCAGCGGGTCAGCGCTGCGCTAAGACGTGGCTCCGCACCGATCCCGCTACTATCACCAGAGCCTCCCAACTCGGTTCGAATGTCCGTTCTCATCGAGGCACGCGGACGACTTGGAAACCCTGCCTAATCGTTCGCATCTGAAGTTCCGTACCGCTGAGCATAGCCTGCAAGGCGGCGGCAGGCGGCATCGTGCCTTCCACCGGGTGGGATCGCAGGCCCCGAGCGAGTTCCGTGCCCGAGATCGGGCAGCTGGTCACCCGGCCCAATTCGGAGAGGGCGGCATCGAGCCGGTCGCCTCCGATGGAGATGACGATCGGATCGTTCTGGCAGTTGTATTTCACCGCGCCCGTCCGTCCGGCACGGTTCGACGCGACGAGTGCGTCCTTGCCGTAGCTCCGTGCGACGCCGCGGCGATCTAGTTCCACGTCGATCCCCCCGAGGGTCCGGTTATAGGACGCTAGTTCGGCAGCGCTGACGAAACCCTGCTGATCCGAAAGGCGTGTCATGCCGGTGCGCACCTGTGCGACCTGACGGCGGAGTGTCGCAGCTCGGACACGCGAAACAGCGTTGCCGCGCTGAGCTTCGGCAATCCGCTGCTCCGTCGCGACGATCCGGTCGCGCAAATCGGCCGTGGCCTGAATATTGGCCCAGCGCTGCGCCTGTATTTCCTGCGCCTGCGCCACGCCGGCGAACCCTCCGGTGACGGCAGGCGTGGCAAGCAACGCCAGGACAAACTTACCGAGCTTCATCAAAACGACAATCCTATCTTTACACCCGCCCCGAAGAACGATGAGGCCACTGTTCCGGTCCTAGCGTCCGCGAATGACGGTGCGGTGAACGGGTTATGTGAAGTCTGTCTGATCGACCATCTGTGGTCAGGTCGCCGGTGATCTGATTTCATGTCTTCCGCGCCCGCGTGAGCACGGGGTGCATCGCTGGGCTACCCCGGAATGGTCAACTCGTAGCCGCCTTCCTGATCGACGATCCCAGACGGGAAGTGGGAGTGGGCGCGGCATGCATATTAAAGCATTTTCACCGGGTGCCGCGGTGCTTGTATCTGCTCGCCCTCCTCGCCGATAAACATGACACCGCCATCGCTTTCTTTGTCGAGACGCTTGGCTTCGAGTTATTTGGCGACCCTGCGCTAACAGGTGGCAAACGGTGGGTAGTGGTCGCGCCGCACGGCGCAGCGATCGGTCCGCATCACGTGGTGCACGACAAGGTCGACAGCGACTTGCTGGAATTTAGAGGAGCTGGCCCATCACCGGTCAAAGGCGCTTCAATCGCTCGCCCAAGATGCGGCTCTCCCTATCCATCTGCTCCTCCATCATCGCCCAAATTTGGTGCGCAGCAGCTCGATCTGCTCGTCCGTGAGCCGAAACAGGTCGCTCATCAAGGTCTCCTCGCGGGCCGTCTGCGTCAGATCGCGGCGCTCACATCAATTTGACCTGATCCTAAATGTTTCTACCTCATGCAACAATCCTGCGACCACGTCTGACGCGTCGCTGCACCATTTTGCTATCGCGAGATCAGCGCCACCTGGCTTGAAGGCTCTTCAAGAACGCTAATCGGACGTCAGCGAGATCGCTGATGCTGGTCTATGTTGGTCGCACCTCGATCGAATATTGATCGCCGTAGCCACTACGATGTAAACTTCGGCGATCAAATTCGTGAAAGTTAGCAGGATACTAGCATTGGGACTCGGCAGCCAGTTGCGCCTCCTGGGCGATGCATTCACTACGACAGTACGACGGTTGCGCTATGGATGTGACAATCTACCGCAAGCGAAGCAATATGGTAGCAATAGGGTTGGGCAGCCAGACAGATCGAGAGCCGAAGTCCATGCAACGCACGAGCGAGAGCCTTGCGCCAAACCAGCACTACGCTTATAATCTCATACAGTTTGGTAGCAGGTCGCTTTCAGTTAGGATGCAGAATGCCAGTGATTACGTTCGTATCGCCGAAGGGGGGTGTTGGGAAAACGACGGCAACCCTTTTATTGGCGGGCGAGCTAGCTGACGCTGGCAGCACCGTCCGAATAATTGATGCCGATCCCAACCTGCCCTTGGTTGACTGGGCCGAATTGCCGGGGCGGCCTGAATCGATCAGCGTTGTGGCCTGCCGCGACGAAAACAGAATTATTGACGAGATCGAGCGTGGTGTCGGAGAGGCGCGGTTCACGTTAGTGGATCTTGAGGGTGCGGCCACGGCCGCGGTTACGTTCGCGATAGCTCAAAGTAATTTAGTTATCATCCCATGTAAGGGGTCGCATCTCGATGCTACGCAAGCGGCTCGAGCAATAAAGCTGGTGAAGCAAACTGGGCGTGGAACTCGAACCTACATTCCGTTTGTAATTCTATTCAGCCAAATGCCGCCGGCATTGCGGTCTAATAACCAGCGAGATATCACAGAGCAGTTCATGAGCGCCGAGGTGCCTGTTATTCCGGTGATGATCTATAACCGAGAAGCCTATCGTGTGATGTTCGCGGCGGGTGGCACCCTACGAACTCTGCGTGAGCAAGGTGTCGGGAACATCAAGGCAGCTCAGGAAAACGCCGAGGCCTATGCCGCTGCAGTTATTAATCAACTAAGAGCCAATAGGGCAGGGGAGAAGGGCGTATGACGAGGGCAAGATTGGACTTGTCAGATTTCGATGACACGCCAGCAAGCAAAAATCCTGCGGTCTTGCGCGAGATCAGCGACGAGGCGGGCTTCCCGTCGCGACCGGCAACTCCTCCGATTCCTCGACCAGCAACTGATGGCACCGCAGCGTCAGCAGCACCAGCTGGAACAGCTTTCCACCGTCCGGCGCGCCCGACGGCCAACCGATCCGTAGCGATCAACACGAGGCTAGAGCCAGGCGTTGCCTCCATGATCTACCAACTTCGCGACGCGGATCCGTCTCGTAAACGGGCGATCGCAGACGTAATCGGCGAAGCCGTCCGGCTGCTGTATCGTCAGGAAATTGGTGACGATTAAGTGCAGTGCGTCACACGTGATTAGCAAACGCTAATGACAGCAGCGGCGGGATTGCCTTGGAAGTGCCGGGATACGGCGGAGCAGGGCTCTTTTAAAGGGGCACGCAACGCATTGCATTTAACGAAAGCGATGCGGCTCAATACTCCCCGATGATAAATTCGAGGATTGACGTGGCTCTTCAGAAAGCAGGTCTGAGAGCGAGCCTTCTACTCATCCGTTAGCTAGGTGTTTGATCCCACGTTTTGATGGTGCGATCCTTTCGTTGGAATGGAAGGAAGCCGCATGGGACAAGTTCGTCATGGGTGCGCCACGACCACGCACGCCGTCAGAGCAGCAATACAGCGATCGCAAGCTTCGCTCGCGACGCTGAGCCGTGAGCTGGGGATCAACCCGAAGACGGTAGCGAAGTGGCGTAAGAGGGCGACGGTCGAGGATCTGAAGACCGGGCCGAAGGCCCCTCATTCGACCACCTTGACCGAGGCTGAAGAGGCGATGGTTGTGGCGTTCCGACGGTACACGTACTACCGCTCGACGATTGCCTCTACGCCCTGCAGCCGTCGATCCCGCACCTGACCCGGTCAGCGCTGCATCGTTGCCTGCAGCGGCACGGCATCTCACGGTTGCCGGATGTCGAGGGCGACAAGCCGAAGCGTCAGCGCTTCAAGCGCTACCCGATCGGCTTCTTCCACATCGATATCGCTGAGGTACAGACTGCCGAAGGCAAGCTCTACCTGTTCGTCGGCATAGACCGCACAAGCAAATTTGCGATCACGCAGCTGGTCGACAAAGCCGACCGACGGACAGCGTGGGAATTCCTGGAACACCTACTGAAAGCTGTACCGTACCGCATTCACACGATCCTGACCGATAACGGCATCCAGTTCGCCGACCAGCCGCACAACCGCAACACCGCCTGGTCGCGCCAGATGCGCTTCGATATGATCTGCGAGGCGAACGACATCGAGCACCGACTGACAAAGCCGAACCACCCGTGGACCAACGGCCAGGTCGAGCGGATGAACCGGACGATCAAGGTCGCGACCGTCAAATGCTTCCACTACGACAGCCATGACCAGCTGCGCACACAACTCGCCGACTTCATGGCCGCCTACAACTTCGCCCGCCGGCTCAAGACGCTCAGCGGCCTTACACCCTACGAATACATCGCCAAGATCTGGACGTCAGAGCCAGATCGGTTCATCGTCGACCGATCCACCAGATGCCGGGACTGAACACCTAAGCCCGGCTTCGGGAAAAGGTCAAATTAATCGCATTTCTTACATCAAAAATCTCGATCTTAAGATTAAGGCGCTCCCCGCTTGCGGTTACATCAGTGCTCCACAATGCTCAAATTATGCAACCAGAAACGAGCGCGGCCATGATGGCCAGGTCGCGCCTCACACAACAGGCAACAAGCGTGAGATAGCCGCAATCGAACCCTCCAAGCGAGTGTCCTGTTGCGCCATGTTCGATGCCGGTGACATTCGGGGGTGGCGAGACGAATGATGGTTACCCGAACACTTCAGACGTTGGAGCGTGGACCGCTATTTGCCCGCGCTGTACTGCGCGGACTGTGATCGGCAGCGCCAGCGGTTTGCTTGAGGATCAGGCGTATGTGCCGACTACGGATTTCCTCATCATACAAAGCCGATAGCGAAGCAGCTAACGTCTCGTCATCATTGACCACCGCCGTCGTTTTCTCTCGCGGCAACTGCAGCGTTTGGAGCAGGTCGAGCTAAGCCGGTTGGGGACGTCGCCAACAGCCGATTGACCAACGCCAAGCTGGCATCGAGATCATCGGTTGCGACAGCGAGGGCTAAGTCATCAAGGCGGGTTGACGTGCGGCTGATTGCTGAAGACCGTGTCGGCTGGATGCGCCCACCGGTCTCGAGCGTGACGAGCTGCGCGCGTGCGAGCGCATGCGCCTGAATGTCGGCTCCAGCGCGCGACAAAGCTAGGGCGCGCGCGACGTGGATCCGCCGGAGCGGCCCCAGCGCGACGATCAGCGCCCACGCGTCTCGCGCGCGGGCGTTGCGCGAGCGATCCACCAGCGCCGCGGTGCCGCGGGCGTAACGCCGGTGGATCTGCTCGACGCACAGGAAGCTCTCTAGCGCTGTGCGGGTCCAGTGGTCGCAGAAAAAGGCGGCGCGCTCCCCAGCGTCGAGATCGCGCCTGAACACCGCGCGGGGGATGGCGCCAGCCACGCCCGAAAGGTCAGCGGTACGCTCGCCCAGCAGCGCGAGGCTAAGCGCCCAGCAGCCCGCTGGCACCGCGGTGACATGATGATGGAAGGCCCCGGCCGGCAGTTCGATCGACGCCTGATGTCCCTGCGCCTCGGCAAAATCGAGATCGTCAAAGAGCGCGTCGATCGCCCCGATCGCGGCATGGACCCTGTGTAGCGGATCCTCGCCGTCCAGGTCGGGCAAGCCGGTGGCGCCGGCCAGCACACCCCTGGCCCTGCCGGCCTGCAACGCGGCTTGTGCGGCCTCGATAAGAGCGATGGCGTCGGGCGCGAAGCGCTGCCGCGCGTCGACCATGCGCGCGATAGTGGCTGCCGCTGCGGCGATCGCCGGCGTGCCGTGGTCGGCCAGCCACAGCACGACGGCATCACGGCGCGGATCGTCGGTGAGCACAATCGATGCGGCATCTGGCGAGCCGGCGTGGGCGATCCCTGTGTCACCGGCGCCGGCGTCGCGAAGGAAGGCACGCCAGGCGGCCGCGACGCTGGCCTGGGCGATCATCGCGCGATGCGGGGCATCAGCGAACTGCACCGCGCCATCGAGACGCCCGAGACGATGCGCAAGCGTGGACCAGGCCTGAGTCATCGTCAGACAGTAAGACAGTTATAATCGAATTGCTAGGCAGTCTATTGATCGCTTTTTATCGACTTACCATAATCGGACATTATGGTAACAACGGCAGTAGGTTTGGAGGCAGGAACGCCATGCAAAATGCGGGTTTGACGACGGCCGGTCCGCGGCGATGAGCGAGGTCGTCATTCACCGCACCGATGGCGTCGGTCTGCCGACCCGGGGGCGGCGGGGGGCCGCCGAGGCGGCCGACGTCCGGCTGACCCGGTTGATCGCCACCGCGCTGCCGGCCGACGTCGCGCCGGTCAGCGAACTCGGCTTCACGACCCAGCTCGCCTCGATCGCCGCGGCGAGCCAGGCGGCGCTGGCCGCCGATCTGGTCTGTTACACCGCATGGTGCGCCGACGAGCGGCGGCCGCCGTTGCCCGCCGACCCCGAGACGCTCGTCCGCTATCTCGCCATGCTCGAGGCGCGCGGCGCCAGACCGGCGACGATGGCACGGCGGATCGCGAGCCTCGCCAGCATCCACCAGCTCTGCGGCCTCACCGCGCAGGCGCTGCCGACCAGCCATGCGATGGTGCGCGCGGCGCTCAAGGGCGTGCGCCGGCGCCGCGGCGCCGCGCAGCGGCAGGCGGCGCCCTTGCGCCTCGGGACCGTGCTCGATCCACAGGTCAAGGGTTTCACGCTGTCCGCGCTGCTGGCGGCCTGTGGCGGCGATCTGCAAGGGTTGCGCGATGCCGCGCTGCTGTCGCTCGGCTATGACGCGGGATTGCGGGTCAGCGAGCTGGTCGCGGTCGAGGAAGAGCGGATCGATCCGCACGACGACGGCTCGGCGCTGCTGTTTATCGCCTCGTCGAAGACCGATCAGGAGGGGCAAGGCGCCTGGGCGTGGCTGTCGCCCGACACCATGCGCCGGGTCGGCGCCTGGCTCGAGGCTAGCGAGATCCGCAGCGGCCCGATCTTCCGGCGGGTCGGGATCGATCGTCGGCGCGCGCGCGTGGCGGTCCCGCCGGTGCCCTATGACGCCATTCCCGGCAACACGCGCCATTGGCAGGAACGACTGCGCGGCACGCCGGCGCGCGATGCGCGCACCGTCTATACCGTCGGCACTGCCGCGCTCACCCGTCAGGGCGTCAATGCGATCTACCGCCGCGTGGCATTGGCCGCTTACGATCAGGGGCTGGTCGTCATGCCGGTCGGCGAGGTCGAGGCGGCGATGCGTGCCCTGTCAACGCATTCGCTGCGGGTCGGGCTGACGCAGGATCTGTTTGCCGCCGGTGAGGACGGGGTCGGGATCGCGCAGGCGCTGCGCTGGTCGTCGCCGTCCACCGCGCTGCGCTACGGGCGCAAGCTCGCCGCGCGCAGCAACGTCGCGGCAAGGGTGTTAGCGCGGCTGCGGAGTTGATTTCACCCTTGGATTGAGCACGCTGCTATTCGAAATTCGTCTGCTAGCGTCCCTCGCTTGCGGCACATAGATCGCGTAATCTTCTGACAGTGCTGTCTTTTTGGCTTGCGCGTCGGTAACAGTTCCTGGCGGTGTCACGCCCATGGCAACCAGATAATAAGTGAACCGGCAAAATGGCGAAGGCGGATCGAGTTCGGCCGTCCCGGCATGCTCGTTCGTGCCAGTTCGTCTGCACCTTCAGGTGTCAGCGCTGATGGCACTGTTCTGTTTCATCCATAAGCCGGCCGAGCATCCGGATGAAGTTGTAAAACATCTTGATGGGGCGATCTGTTACTGGCATCGGCGACGTCGTGCACAAAAGGGGGTAAGGGTAGGGACGATGCAGATAATCGGTATACCTGCCATGTGGTGAGCTCCATCAATGGGGCTGCGTCCCGCCTTGCCGCGGTAGCGGTGGCAAGGATAAGGAGCATTCGATCTACTGGGAGCATCATCCATATGAATATCGGTGAACTAGCGAAGAACGTAGCTGGTGCGACAAGTTCCAGCGAGGCCAGCGCACGCGCTGCGGTCCTCGCGGTGTTCGATCAAATCTCTATCGCGGTGGCGAAGGGTGACGAGGTGTCCATCAATGGTTTTGGTAAATTCGTCGTCAAGGATCGCCCGGAACGCCAGGGCCGTAACCCGGCTACTGGGGAGGCAATGACAATCCCGGCATCCAAGAAGGTGTCATTCACGCCGGCCAAGAGTCTCAAGGACAAACTATGACCAGCTACAAAAGCTAAGAGGTTCTCCGTCGCGCTTGCACCCAAAAGTCCGCGGGCGTATAGCACCGACTTTATTAAAGTATCCTCTCCAAAAATTCAGACCGGCTTCCGCCGGTCCTTTTTTTACGGGACACAGTAGGAATATTGACCAAAGTAATCATATGACTATTCTGATGAGAATTGAAATAATATTTCACGGCTATTAAGTCCGTTGCATGACGGCACGGCTTCGCATCTACTCCCCCATCGAGCAAGAACCTCCAGGCAACGATAGGTCGCTCCTGTGAGAAGCGCGCGACCCCCTTGACAATTGCAGTAAAGAAGGCGCCCTTGCCGCATGCGGCGTCTCGCAGGCGCTAGGCCAAATGCTTTAGTCATGGATTGACGTGATGGGGGGGGCGGCTCATCGCCAAGCCGATGTACCAGCTGCTCGCACTAAACACCTGGATGGTGGCAAATTTGGACGGCGCGCGCTGACGAAGCCGTGCCTGAAGGCGAATCGACTAGAGGCTGATGCTGCGCCTGGTCATCTCTGCCTGAATGATCTGGCCCAGTACGCTGCCCGGCATTGCTTTGAAGATGTCGGCAAGGTCGAGGACGTCCTCGTCGTCTAGGATTTCGATCGAGGCCCTGATCCCGGCAAGGCGTTCAGTGGCATGATCGCCTTGGGCAGCTAGCCGCCGCATTCGTATTTTGAGCATTGCCAGCCTGTTAGCATGCAAGATTCAGCAGCGGCAGGGGGTTTCCACCTCATCGTCTCATAGGTGTGCCGTACCTCAAATGCGGCATGTATGCGATCTTAGATCACGCCGTCTGTGGATGAAGCGAAGCGGCATCGACCGTTATCGTACTCGCGGTAGTGGTGCTCGCCGCCTTGCTGATCAGATCGGCACCGGTCAGCGTGCGGTGATCGATCCACCACTTTGCGTCGATGATGGTCAGGCAGCTTTGCCAGCCGGTGCCAATCTCTGGGCTGGCGAGCATGGAGGCCAGGCAGCCGGCCCGGATCGTCGTTGCCCAGGCAATTTGCCGATCGCTACCGGCAAGTGCGGGCAGTTCGAGATGGGCGATGGCAGCGTCATTCCGAAGCGCGGCCTCGGTTTGCTCTGCCCTTTTGCCAGCAATGTAGCAGGACCGGCAGTCGGTCGTCTGCAACCAGCGCGCCTTGCGCTCCTGCTGGCTGGCATAGCCGACGAGGTGATGCGCCTGCACGTGACCGCAGGCATGCGTGATCAGCTGTTCCATGCGCCCACGATGCGTCGCTGCCGTTCCTACGCAACAATTATGAGTCGGGTTGAATCATCCTTGCGGTGGACCGCGCGGGGCAGGGCCTCTCCGAAGATTGCACGGTCAGGCAAGCGTCACGCCGCGTCATAAACCGTGCAGCCCACGCGAGCGTGCTAACTGGTAGCACCCGCTCCTTGACCAAGTTGGGGACATCGCAGAATGTCTTTCCGAACGTACGCTAAGGCAGATTGCCGATCCCGAGATCCGTAGGCTTTGAACCATTCGCAAGCCCTGCCGATCCCGCGCTAGTGGATTGATCGAGACGGAAGCATCCGTTTAGGATTCCTGTTATTGTCGCAGCATGCGATGGACCGGGAATGCG
>NZ_JBWKVV010000006.1:0-193820 GCF_059421875.1 Sphingomonas sp. GW821-FHT02B09 | reverse complement strand
GTAGCGTCGCCATGCGGCAGCGCGGTCTGCTCCGCTCGCTGCGGGCCAGCGAACTATCGGACGGCACCCTGCGCTACATCATGTTGTGCGCCGCGCTGCTCGCGCCGAGCAAGCCGGAAATCCTCATCCTCAACGAACCGGAATCCAGTCTCCACCCAACCCTGCTGGACCCGCTGGCCCGGCTCCTGACCACAGCGGCAAAGACCTGCCAGATCGTCGTCGTCTCGCACAGCGAACGGCTGCTCTCCGGCTTGGCAGGCGATCCGGACACCAGAACATACCGGCTGGAGAAGGACTGCGGCGAGACATTCCTGCACAGCGACGAAGACCATTACTTCCGCTGGGTTTGGCCTTCACGCTGACCCACCTCCGCCGTTCACCTCGCGTTCTTCGCTGGCGTACGCAAAACACACTTTCGTGTCGTCACCCCATCCAGCACGGTCTTTGTGTCGTCGCTCGTCATGGGTAAGGATCCCGCTCGTTTTTCTAGGGAGCATGAATAGCATGAACATCAGCGAGCTGGCTAAGGGCGTTGCCATGTCGACGGGTTCGAGCGAGGCCGACGCCAAGAAGGCGATCACGGCGGTTTTCGATCAGATCGCAGACGCGGCAGCGAAGGGCGACGAAGTCTCCGTTCCTGGGTTCGGCAAGTTTGCCGTCAAGGATCGGCCGGAGCGCCAAGGCCGCAACCCGGCGACCGGGGAAGCCATGACGATCGCGGCGTCGAAGAAGGTGTCGTTCACCGCCGCCAAGGGCCTGAAGGACAAGCTCTGACGGACATGCGCCGGCGATCGGTCGCCGGCGCCGATAGGAGGCGCGGATGTGCAATCGGTTGTGTGATTGCGGTTCTGGCCGCAAGCGGAAAGCCGAGTTACGGCCGACGCCCATTTTGTAGTCGTCGCGCAGGCACGGTCTGCACCGTGGCCCCGACGGAAAAGCTACTCTGCGAAATGCTCCAGCTTTTCCTGAACGAGCAGAGGCTTTATCGCATCCAAAGCCTCTATGCTCCGATGCCAGAGTATGTATGTATAATCCCACTCCTCTGACAGCACACAGTCCAAGTCTGGAATGACGAACTGCAAGAATCGCGAGCCGTCCTTATTTCTGCTTGTCTGGTAATCGTCTAAGAGCGGCTCAAGCTTCTCAGGGAAATCAACGGTCTGCGCCATGTGGTTGACCACACCCATACGGAAAACATCGAAGGCGGCCAACAGCATTCGGTTAAACCTTGACCACTCGTCTTCAGAAACTTCATCTAATAGGTGAAGTCGGTCCTTCCCCAGCCATTCCGACCACAACGAAATATACTGCTTTGAAAATCCCGGCCTTACCTCGCCGTCCTCGAAGAAATGGCGGTAAGTGGCGCCGTCGGATACCGGCTTTTGCTCGCTCATAGCCGCGTGCTATATACAGCAAGCCGACACCGCAATGACCGCTTCCCCAAGATTCAGACGTTCGCGAGAGAATAGACGACGTTCGCCGCGACCAAGCTGAGCGCCTGACCGGGTCAGTATCATGGTTGGGCCTTCCGAGGTTCGAGCTCGTGTCCGAGGTCGGCGCGGAGCCGCCTCACCATGGGTCGTTCGATGGCTGATCGAGGGCTGCTATCTACCTTGGACGGGCTCTGGTGGCACTCCGGTTACAGCGCAGTCGCCTCGACCTCGTTCTCTCGGCTTGCCCCCGCCTCGCGGCGGAGCTGGTTCGGGTCGCGCGGGATCAGACCATCATGCGGTGGCTTCCTCGCGCGTCCAACGAAACTCGGTACCGTCGGCCCAGATGCGGTGCATGACGATCGCCAGCTTACGCGCGACCGCGACAATGGCCCTCCGCAGCCCTCGCCGCTTCGCCACGGCCATGCCCCACGCCTTCAGCGTCGACCAGCGCTTCGACCACGTCAGCAGCGCCAGAGACGCCTGGTAAAGCGTCGTGCGCATTAGGGCGTCGCCTGTCTTGGAGATCGAGCCGTTCCAATCCGCCTCACCGCTGGCATACTTTCTGGGCGTCATGCCAAGGTGGGCACCTACATCGCGCGAGTGCTGGAAGCGGCTCGGGTCATCGATGACGGCGAGGAAGGTGACGGCCGTGACCGCTCCAACGCCAGGCACGGTCATGAGGCGTCGGCAGGTGTCGTCCCGGGCGACGGCATCGAGCAGCATCTTGTGCAGCACGCCACACTGCTCGCGTAACGCTGTTCGCGCGATGAGCATCGGCCTCACCATGGCGGCAAGCCTCGGTCGGTCCTCAACCAGCTCCATGGCGCGCTGCTCGAACTGCCCGGAAGCGATCCGGCCAGAGAGCTTCAGCCCGAAGGCGCGGAGCGTGCCGCGCACCTCGTTCTCGATGTCGCCGTATTTGACGAGGAGCGTCTTGCGGTTGGCCAGCAGCATGCGCAGTTCTTGGCCGACCAGGCTCTTGATGTGGACCGGGCGATACCAGCCAACTCGGATCACCTGAGCGATGGCGCGCGCGTCGTTCCGGTCAGTCTTCACCGGCATGGTTTTGGTCAGTGCGCGGAGCCGGCGAGGATCGATACAGATCATCGGTAGGCCAAGAGTGGCAAGCTCGGAATACAGCCAGCGCGCGAGGCCGCCGATCTCCAGCCCGACCTTATCTGGATGAACGTCACGTTCGAGCAGCCAGTCGGCTATGGCGTCGGGCTCGGACGGATCGGTGCCCTCGAACTCGATCGTCCCGTCTTCGTCGACCACACAGATCGCTACCTCGGCAAGCGAGACGTCGAGTCCAACATACTGCGTCATGGCACTACTCCGCGTCTGCCGGCCCCATGCCGGCGCCAATCACGGTGTGCGTCGAAGAGTGTGAACCGCAATCACCCCATCTATAGGCTGACGGCGAAGCAGGCCGAAGTGGCGGCGACGTTCGGCATCCGCCCTCCCTATGAGGTCGATGAGACGTTTCCGGCGGATGATATCTTCCCTACTGGAAAAAAGACCCCGTCCTATGGGGCTGTAATCGTGCAGGATGGCGGCGATCGGCGGATCGAGCGCATGGAATGGGGTGTGCCGACGCAGGTCCCGAGCAAACGCGACACCGCGACGAAGCTGACAAAGTACGTGACCAACGTGCGGAACCTTACCTCAGGCTTCTGGCGGTCAATGCTAAGCACGCCGACGCGGCGCTGCCTGGTGCCGGTGACATCGTTCTCCGAGTACGGGTTAGCTCCTAGTGAGGACGGCAAAAAGCCGCTGCACTGGTTTGACGTACCGAGCCGCCCGATCTTCGCGTTCGCTGGCATCTGGCGGCCAGCGGACCGGGGCAACGCCTTTGGCTTCCTCACCACGGAGCCAAACTCTATCGTCGCTCCGATACATCCCAAGGCGATGCCTGTTATACTTCATGACGAGGACTATGATAAGTGGCTGGTGTCGCCTTGGGATGAAGTGCGTGACCTTGTCGCTCCCTACCCTTCTCAACTGATGAGCCAAATTTAGCGAATTATAGCAATAGAGGTTTTTGAGGAGCCATGCAAAACGTAGATGTTTCCGCGATCAAGCTGATGACTGGCGAGGGTGTTTTTAAATCAGCCTTTGCAAATTTGGCTGCGCTTACCTCAATTGCGGCGTCATGGGGCTATCTCGCAGGATATACTTACAGGTCTGAGATGCTAGAGCACTTTGGCTTAGCCTTTGGTGTAGTTGATTCGCGACCATTCGAGACGATCATACACGGCTATTACGCGACCATTTACGCCGCATGTAACGGGGCCATTTGGCTATTTCCCATATTGCTGCTAGAGCTCGGATGTATAATCGCTGCGTGTGCCCTAGTCGTCTATGGTAATAGCAGGGGCTGGCGCTTCAGCCGCGCGGCAACAGACTTTTCTAATAGGAACAAAGGTCAAATCAATCGTATTCTTACTGTAATCGGCGTTATGTGTCTCCTAGCTTCTGGCATCCTAGGTGCAGCCCCCGCAGGCTCGAAGGCAGCCAAGTATGATATCGATATATTTTCAAAATCAGCATCTTTTGGATGCTGCTTTATATACCAGATAGGCGAGAAAAGTTTCCGTGGCCGCATTATCGCGTCCGATCCGGCGACAACCTGGATCCTTACCCGTGACTTGATCGTTCCCGCTGCGACTAAGAACGTAAGCATAAGGCCTACCGGGTCATGGAAGCGCGGCCCGACTATTGATCCTAAATCAGAGAAATGACTATGATAGCCAGCATTGCCCTCACAGATTCATGTAGCGCTGCTAACAAGGTGTGCGCCGCGCGCATACCCTACTAGTCAAAGTGTGTCGACGGCGGGATCTCACGCTATCGACACACTTATCGTACCTACATCAGGCTGTGTAGTTCACAAGAATCGAGTTCTGGAAACCTGCGGTTGCCGGATAGTTTCCGCCGCCTTGGAGAGTGAATGTCATTTTGAACTTACCAGCAGCGTCGAATCCTGAAAATACGCTAGTGGTGCCCGACGAGGCACTGGAAACGTCGACGCACGTCGTGTAGGTTGTTCCGTAACGGTCGGCGTAGCATATCTTCACCTTCTGCTGTGCGGACCCGTTGTTATACCGGCCATACGACCAAGAAAGCGTCGTTACCTTGGATCCGGTCTTCTTCGCCGCTTGAGGCGTTGTGAAGAAGTTGGAATCCTCGCTGTCTGTGCCGTAGACGTTCGGTCCTGTCAGGCTCTGCGTCCAATTGTAATTCGCTGCAAGCGCAGCGGAGGCCGAGGCTAGGGCGACACCAGCCAAAGCCATCTTCGCAAAACCGTGCATCAACGCTCTCCCATGCCAGCCCATCTGGCATTGACGCGTTAGCGTGAATCCATTGCAAGGAAAAGACTGGGAAGCTGATGGCGCCCCTCCTCCTACAGACGCTAAGTCAATCGCATGGTTGTTTGATACTGCGTCTTACGGCAGCCAATCTGATCGTGCGCTTACCTGCGTGTGGTCCAGCTATCCATTTTAAACCGACGTGCAACAAAGATTTCTCGAAAGAATTCCGTTGGCTGGTCGTTTTGATGTATCGGGTTACAGCTACCCGAACATGAGGTTACCATGAAGGTCGAGGCTACATCCATCGCGCGGCTCGTCCAGACGACGGCGACCCGAACGGAGGCGATCAAGGGGCCGGAGGCACCTGTGAACGGCCCTGCCGGTCTAACTCGCGCCTCTTTGTCCCAGGAAGCTCAATCCGCTTCGGCTATGTTCGAGGCTGCGAATGCATATGTGCGGCAAGAGCACATGGAACCGTTTACCGGTTATAATCGGGGAACGGTAAGTCCCGGCGCATACATAAACGTGGAGCGATATAATAACTACATCTTTGATACCGCCGCTTCGAAGATGGTCAATGATGGGCTGAAGGCTGGGATTTCTTTAGATAAAGGGAATATAATCGAGGCGTTAAAAGGAAACAATTCCGATATCTCGAATATACGTTCTAGCGATACGGAACGAAAGGGGAGGTTAGGCTCATCTAGCTTCTTATCCGAGCTATCATCATCCGACCTCGACAATATGACCGACATGTACATACTAGCCAAAAGAAATGGCGCTGATCTTGGGCAGGTAGAGGTGGTGGCTTCCGATATTGGCATGGTTCGCCGAGATAGTCGTCTAGGAATCAAGACGTTGGTCTATGATCCACAAAAGGAGCTGACCGGATACGGCGACGTCGATGCTAATGAAGCTGCGTCCGCATCGTCAACCGACCCTTTTGATAAGATTAAGGTTGATCTCTATGGGAAGCTTGGGCTTCCCGTAGCGATGATAAACCTCCTAGTAGACTCAGTTAAAGCAGGGAACACGCAATCATCAACGACCCTGTCCTTTCTTAGAGAATTGATATAGGCAGTTTATGGAGCCCGGATCCGTCAATTAGGTCGCGTCATGTCCGGCATCTTGGGTCGAGCGAAAGAGGTAATCAGCAAGCCCTCCAATAGATATCGGCCGGATAGGTGACCCATATAAAAGTTACCTGCCTAATCATAACTTAAGGTGCGCAGAACTGCTATAATTCATTATAGTGGAAGATTAGATTTAGCTGTTAGATGGACGGCATATAGTATAAAATGGTAGCCAACTAGACGGCTCCGTGTCGTCTTACTATAAAGATTTCCGGACTGTCATGCGTATCGTCCGCCCGTAGGGATCTATCAGGAACCGCTGGAACCGGGTATCAAGGCCGGGATAGCCGGTGATTAAAAGGCGCTGGTTGAGAACGTTGTCGATGCTGATCTTCAATCGTAGGCTTCGTGGGTCGGCCTCGCTCTTTGCGCGATCCAACTCGATAAAGCCCTCGAGGTTGATTTTGGTGACGGCGGAATAGCGCGTCGTCGTAGCACTGGCAGCGTCGATCGAGCGCGCAAGTGCTCCGCTGTCCCATGTTACAGAGCCGTTGAGTCCATAGCCCGGTTTCGCCACCGTCCATTGCAGGCCGATATGGTGCCGGGCGGCCCCGGATCCTGCCAGACTGAGCGGCGTCGCCAGCAGGTCTATCCTGCCGCCTGTCCCCGGCAGCCGCAGTCGGTGACTGAGCATGTAGGCGTAGCTGAGGTTCAAATCCCACATCAGGAGATGCCTGGGTGGGGTCACGCCGATCGCCAGTCCGCCTTGCGCGCCAGCGCTGGAACGCGGCGATCCGGGACCATTGAGATGCAAGGTGGCGGATACCTGTCGTGTCGTCTCATCGAGGGCGTTGAAAGGGCGACTATCGAACTGGAGGAGTGTGCCGTCTGCGGCGCGCGTGAACAGGCTCGGAAGCAGCGTCTGCGCAAGCGGCGATGGTGTGCTGAAGGAAAGCAGCGGATCAGTGGTCCGGCCTACTGTGTAGGACAGCGAGCCGCTGATATTCGCCAGATGCGTATTGGTTTGATAGGACACTAGCGCGGTCGAACTTGAGGAACGGGTTTCGCGCACATCGTCTCGACCTCCGGTCAAGACAGTGACGGGCACGACCCGGCCGGTGACCGCGTCGTAGATCAAGACGCCGGATCGGGCGACGATCGGCGCATTGCGCTGCGTTGCGGACGGCAGGCTTGGGGCTGTGGCATGGCTTGCCGAGATCAGGAGACCGGCGAAGGGCGTCCACTCGAGAGACGAGAATACTCCACCAGCACTTCCAACCTTGCTGAACGCGGAATAATCGATCCCTCCATGCAGGTTGAGATCACCAAACTGACCCAGCCACCCTATCCCACGCTGCGCTATTGGCACGTTGATCCCGCCATGCGCGGAGAACGTCTTGTAAGCGGTTGTGGTGTGACCGTTCGGCATACCTTCCACGATGCTTGTCAGAGTGCCTTGCCGCATGCCTGAGGTGGTATCGAATGTTACCGGCCCCGCCGGGAGCGTGAACAGCCTGCCGTTCAGCGTTGTGGTCACACCGAGGCTATGGACGAGCGTTCGTGTGTCGCGAGGCAGGAAGGCCGGAATGAAATCCTGGGCGAGGTCAGCGGCGTCGATCGCTACGGCCTGACCGTGCGCATTGGTGATGGATGTCTGGTTTGCGTCGCCGTTCACCAACACAGACCAGAAGAACGATGCGATGTCGCCGTTCAGCGTTGCGCCCATCTGGATATACCGCGTGTCGCTTCGCTGTCGGGACAGATCGAAAGCGCCGCCCGCGGCAAGGATCGGCCCGGTCCGCGTTGTGGACTGAACCGCGCCGGCTTGCGCGCTCAGGTCCATGTTGAGCGAGCCGAGCGGCATGGCGTAACCCGATGTCAGGGTGACGAGATCCTGACGAGGCAGCAGACTGTAAAGTGGTGCCGCAGGATCAGCGGTGCTAGCTGCGATACGATCGCTGCGCAGGAGGCCGCTTTGGCGGTTATAGATTAGGGCCAAGTTCAGTCGATTATCATTGCGGATGCGGCTGTAGCGCACCCCGCCGGTTTCAGTATCGCCTCCCCCCTCCGTCGTTCCAGTGACACCTCCCTCGAGTGAGGTAGAGTGAAACTTTGGTCTAAGCGCGAGATTGACGACGGCGTCTCCGGGCGCGAAACCATATTCAGCTCCTTTCGAGCTCCTCAACACCTCTATTCTAGCTAGCGCCTCCGGAGGGAGAGCGTCGATCGCATCGGTGGAGGCTAGTCTTCGACCGTTGACCACGATCGAGAAGTTTCGACCGAAACGAGCTGCAAGCCGACTGATCAGCGCCCCAATAGTGTCTTCCCCATAAGCCTTGATCGTCGTGGACGGAATGGTGTCGGTGACATCTTCTGGTTTGACACTCCTTAACCGTCGGCCCGTGACAACGATGTCCGCAGCTTCACCTGATTTAGGCGGCAACTGCGCAGCAGCCGATTTGCTTGATACGACTGCCAGAATAGAAATGGCCGCTCCGGCGAGCACGAACGATAAACTGTGGAGGACGTTGGGCGTATCGGTCATCTTGCCGTCACAAAAATTCCATCCAAATGCCCATGGGCTGAGAAGCGGCGCCCCACCTCACTCCAAAATATCAATAACACCCGTGAGAGCCTAGTGGGCAGGCCGCAAAGCGGAGTGGCAGCGCAGCGCTTGTCCAGCGCGGCTAGATCGCCGGCAGCTCGTAGAGAGTGATCTCAATGCTCTCCTGATCGCCCTCGCCAGTCAGGGTGATTTCCAAACATTGGTTGACCAGATCGTTGGCGAGCCGCTCGATCTCGTCGAGCGCGACGTCGAACAGTTCGATCTGCATGTCGAGATCCATGCCCTTGGGGCCGTTCAGGCAGATCAGGCCGGGATGGAGTTCGAGATTTCTGTAGAGGCCCTTCTCACCTGGCCGATCCGCTGCGCCCCGGAAGTCGATCGAGTTTCTCGTCACGAGCGTGTAATCGCCTGCTACGACGATCGGGACGAGGTTCCAGTCCTGAGTGCCCGCAAGGCCGCGATAGGCGACGCTCGTCGTTTCCTCATGCCCGCGGGCAACGGCGCGATGGACGAGTTCGCTGCTGAGGCACTCGTCGATGAAGAGCTTCACGCGCTCAGCCGTCGTCGCGCGATCGTACGCTTCGACAAGACCTTCGCCTCCGTCAGAGCCCGACGTTCCGGTGGCCTGCCCTGCAGCGGATTGGCCCGGGCGTAAAGCGTCGCCAGTTCTATCTGCTCCTCGTCCAACGAGGGATACGAGCTGGCAATGCGGGACAAAGGCAGACCTGCGGCGACCGATGCGGCGATATCATGGACCGGAACCCGTGTTCCGGCGACGACGGGCGTACCGCCAAGAATGTTGGGATCGACCTTCACCGCTTCCCGTGCCGCCAGATAACGACCCCACCGTTCGTGCGTCTCGTCCCAGAAGGTTTCCAGGTCTAGCTTGAGGAAATCATGGCGCACCGTGCAGTGCCGGCGCAGCGAAAGCCACCGCGAGGCCCCCTCTCCGGCCGCCTCCACCCGCTTGTCGATATCGAGGATCGCGAAGCGGCGCTCGTTGGCCGTCAGCCTGCCGGCGCTGTGATGGTAGAAGGCAATGTAAAAGCAGGCCTCTGCCCAGACACCCTTGCCCTTGCCACGGTGTACGACGCGCGCCGGCAGCGCCCGATCGATCGCATGGTTGACGATATTGAGCTCGACGCCGGAAATGACCGCTGCTTCCGTCGGCTTGAGCAAGTCCACCGTTTCGATCACCGGCCACACCTCGAATGTCTTCCCATCGTTGGGAATATATATTGTGGGCGATTGGCGATCAAGGATGGCGGAGGAGGAGGCAAGGCGTCTACACCGTGTCGCCCGTTTCACTTGCGGGAATTAGTTTCTGGAAAACCAGGCAGCTTCTTTCCACACGTGATTTTTGGAAAGGCGGCGCTGCCGCCAGCAACCTGCCCGGGGTGAGGGCCGTCCCTCGAGAAAAAGGGTCGCGGTGGGCTGGCCCGCATCCCTACTCCCAGGGCAGCGTCGCAAAACTCGCCGCTTCATGAACCGTCACGATCGCCGGGGTAGTCACCGCCGTCATCGCCATCCGCGCCCGCCGCTGCTTCAGGGCGTGCATGCGGTCGGCTGTCATGCGCCCCTCTCGTGTCGACGCGCCAAGATGATAGCGATAGGTGCCGAGTGCTCAACAGATTGTCGATGGTGCTTGCCCGATCCGCATCCGCCGTCGCCGCCCGAAGGGCCGTATATCCTTCTTGGATCCGGCGATGTAACGCCAGCGGTGCCAGGACCCGTCCAGCCGAGATCGGAACACCCGTGATGTCGACCGGCCTCGCCGTCGTCAAATGCTCGATTTTGTGCGTCTGAAATCCACCGTCGCGGATCGCTTGGCGGACAGCCGTTATCGCTTCGGCCGTAACCTCCATACCCGACAAGGTGAGATCGTCGACCCAAAGCGACATCGCCAGCGCTCGAACGCCACAGACTTCGTATACCCGGTCGAACATCGGCCGGTGGACGAGCGTCGTCAGGACGGGGCTGACGGGCGAGCCGAACGGCATGCGGCCGTCGATCGCGACCAGCTTCGCGATCAGACCGGCGACATCGTCGCGGATCCCCATCGTGTGATGCGCCCAACGCCAGATATCCTCCTGCATCGTGCGCGGATAGAATTGGCGGATATCAATCTTGAGCAGCTGCGCGCCATCAACGTGGCGCTCCGCATTGTCGCGTTGTCCGATACCTTTGCGCGGACTACACAGGTAAGGCGGCTGCTTGATCTTGTTCAGCTGGAACTTCAGGCGCTCGTGGACCCGCCTAAGCCTGCCGGTAGGGATCGCGAGATTGCGCAGCTTGCCGTTGATCTCAAGGGTTCGCCGACTGGTATAGCGTTCCTTGTCCCGTATGATCGCTTCAAGTTGATCCTTCGTCATGCCGAGCAGGCGCGCGACATCCTGCTGGGTCGGGTCTTGCGCCCACAGTGAGGCATCCAGCCCGAAGCGCTCGTAGCGCCGATCCCTAGGCCGCTTCACGCTCGGCCGGACGCAGCTTCTCGAGAAGGTGCAGTACCTTCTCCGCGACGATCAGTTGACCGCGGCGGGCGATCGGCTGCCCCTCGATCTCTTCGGCGAAGAAGAGGAGCTGCGACATCTTGACCCCGACGGCCGCGCTGTACGCCTCCAGGAGGTCCATGCTGACCGATTTGCGCCCGCCCTCGACGTCCGAGATCAGCGACTGAGTTACGCCGACACGCTCCGCCATCTCGGCCTGCGAGTAGCGGCAGTACAGGCGCAACAGGCGCAGGGCTTCGTTGATCGTAGGTCGTTTCGTCATTCGGAGGATGTCCTTTGGTCGGCTATCCCGAGGTCACCGCTTATTCGTGATGCTTCAGAAGAAACATCACGAACGAGACCACTCGCCCCACCGCGATGAACACCTTCATCAGAAGGAGCCATCGCGACGGAGGTCGTGGCTGGTGCCGCTGCGTGCGAAGGTCGTGGCTCATTTGGCGCTCTCCTGTCGGCCAGACCGGCGACGACTGCCGGCCCCCGTAGGCACTGGTGAGAGCTATGTTCCGGAGCGTTTATACCTCGGGCATGCCGCGCCCGGTCCCGGGCGGGCGCGGCGCGCCGCCCCCCCGCCGAGACACAGGTGGTAGTCGGGAGAACCATTCTCCCACAGGGCTTGAGATCGCCCCTGCTTCTGACGGGTTCACTATGAGCTACCATCGCCAGATCGGTGTACGGATCACCAGTCGCGCCCGCAAGATCAAATATCGCCTGGGGCGATAAATAATCTGCTTGGCTGCCAGTTGCGGTGGTAAAGCTGCCCTCACGTCGTGGCGGGCGATGTCCGAACGCGACGTCCGTCGCCAGCCAAAGGGATTGCTTCCCGACCGGCGTTCGGGTTGATTGCTCGACATGGCAGGAGACATGGGCCCCGGGCAGGACACGAAGCAGACAGCCAGCTTCCAGCGCATGACCCGCGAACGCTTCGACGCGCTCACATTGTGGGGCTGGGATCCGGAGATGCAGCACGAACTGGCGACGGGGTCATGCTGGTCGACGGCTGACGAGCGCGTCCTCGCGGCCGTTCTCCACCACCGCAAGCATCGCAACTTCTGGATCGCGGCGCTGGCGCGTGACGAAGCGGGACGGATGCGGGGCTTCACGCAGGCGGGACCATATCCGACCGCGCGCTGTGCCGAGGACATCCTGGGAGACGAGCGCAGCGCCCCGCTCGCGGGGCTGGAGCCTGACTTTGCCGGTCATCCTGCGCTGCTGCAAGGCGTCGACCTGTTCGCGCCGCAACCCCCGGCCGTCACGTTGCACCCCGCCTATCTGCTGCTCCGCGATGGCGCGACCCAATCGGCTGCCCGCGCGATGCTCACCGAGGTCGCACGCTGGGTTCCCGATCTCGACGGCAATCTCGTCCAGGATTTCCAGACCACCGGCTACAGCGCTCGGACTTGGGAATTGTATCTCTTCGCCGCGATGCGCGCGCTCGGCTTCGGGATCGATCACCGCCTTGCGGTGCCCGATCTCTGCCTCGTGAAGGGTGACGCCCGGATCTTCATCGAAGCCGTGACCGCCAACGGCGCCGATCCGATGGCCAGCGCGATGGCTGCAGGAGCACCTAGCGGGCCGCCCGAGGACTTCTGGCGGTTCATCGAGGAGGAGATGCCGCTCAAGTTCGGCTCGCCGCTCTACAGCAAGATGAAGAAGCGCTATTGGGAGGCGCCGCACGTCTCGGGTTACCCCTTCGTGCTCGCGATCGCCGACTTCCATGCGCCGGGATCAATGGTCTGGTCGCACACCGCCATCCCGATCTATCTCTACGGCGCGAGTGCCGCCGTCAGCGTCGATGCCGACGGCAATCGATACGGGGTCGAAAAGACGGTTTCACAATGGTCGGCGGGCACGAAGACGGTCGACCGGCCGTTCTTCTGGCAGCCCGATACCGAGCATGTCTCGGCCGTGCTGTTCTCAAACGCCGGGACTGTCTCCAAATTCAATCGGATGGGGGTGAGGGCCGGATTTGGCGACAGGTTCGTCAGCCTCGTCCGCAGAGGCGGGCTCAGCGACCCGTCACCCGGCGCGTTCGATGCCGTGCCTTTCGATCTCGACATCGAGAACCCGGATTATCACGAGGATTGGCCCGACGAGCTTCAGATGTACCATAATCCGAATGCGCTGGTGCCGATCGACGACGAGCTGTTCCCCGGTATCGTCCATTACCGGTTCGAGGACGGCGAGGGCTATTGGCGTGGCCCCTCTCCTCGCGTGCTGTTTTCCCAGACGACGACGTACGACTTCCTGGGCGCCGAAATGCGTCAGGAACTGAAAGAGAAAGGCAGCCCCGTCATCGATCTGCTGCGCGGCACGACGGATCTGTAGGAGCGTTTCGGGAGGTCGCCGCCCAGGGGGGCCGCAAGGCCCCCTGCCCTCACGGTTGAGCAAAGAAGATCGAGTGGGCATCGAGCCCACCCGACCTCCTGCCTCGATGCTAGACGTTCGGTCGCGTCCGCTCAGCCAAGCCGCGAACTGTGCGTCGTGCATCAGCGCGCTATCGTCATCGACGCGGCGGACAGAGGATCGAGAGCGTTATGCAAGAATATGATGACGGCAAGAAGGGCGGCGATGTCGGGACGCCCGTGCCGATCAAGATCGACGTCGACGAACAGCGCGATCCGGCGATCGCTCTCTGGGGCCTGCCGGCAACGGACGAGCCGAGGACCTTCTATTACGACGAAACCAACAACGATCGTATTATCCACCTCACCGACGACGGCTTCAACGTGCCTGACCCAAGACCGTTCGTCCTGGGGGGCGTCGTCCATGGCGGCGCAGAAAAGCCGATCGATCTCTCGATTTTGCGCCGCACGATGAGCTCTGGCCGCGGCGTTGGCGGCTCGCTCGCCGGTATAGCCTTGGTCGACCCAAGGCCAGTTCGACGGCATCGTCGGTGACGGCCTGTACGGTCCGCGCGAGCCGTTCCACCTCGCCGCGATCCTCCGCGCTGGCCGGCGTGACGTGGAGTGCCAGCAGATGACCCAGCGTATCGACGGCCATGTGAATCTTCGAGCCCTTCTTGCGTTTTCCACCGTCATAGCCGGCCCGCTCGCCGCTCTCGGGCGTGGACCGCAGCGTCCGACTATCGATGATCGCGGCGGTCGGCTCGGCCTTGCGCCCCGCCGCAAGACGCAGCACCGCGCGCAAATCGTCGACCAGCGCCTCGAAGCACCCCGCCGCCAGCCAACGTTGCGTCTGCTGGTACACCGCGGCCCACGGCGGCAGGTCGTTGGGCATCCACCGCCACGGCGCACCCGTCTTCACGATGTAGCGCAGGCCGTTGAACACCTCGCGCAGGTCGTGCTCCCGCTGCCCCGCATCCTCACGCTGCAACAGCAGGTACGGCGCGACCAGCGACCACTCCTCGTCGCTGACGTCAGACGGATACGGCTTGCGGCAAATACTCATCCACCAACGGATGAATCAGGCCCGCTTTCAAGTCCATAACAGCCTCTAGGTGCCTGTCTGACGTGGCTTCGCAGCGTCGAAATCGACGATATTGCGGCCATCAAAGCAAAGCTTAGCGTTGCGCAAAACGCGAACCGTATGGCGCTCGCTTCCCTAGTCGAACGGTCGATCGCCGTAACGGATGCTTTCGTGGTGAAGCTGCTCAGCCTGGACGATATAGCCCGCTTCGAGCTTTTCCTGGAATGATCGTGATACGATCTCCACGGCGTCATACTTTGCAGGTGCCCCCTCGCCTGCTCCTTCGATCAGATCTGGTTGGCACAGCTGGCATCGAAGCGCTCGCCCCAGTGCATTTAGGGTGTACCCTGAGCCAACCACAAGTTGCCGGTCTTTTTTCCGTGGCGAAATGGGTTATAAAGTCAGCGGCTAAATTTGGCTTAAGTCTTCTTTGGCTCTCGATGTATCAAGGACCAACGAGCACCTACCGTAACAAGACCACACCGGCAAGTTGCCGTCGCAGGTTGGCAGCGCAGGTAGCGCGCCTGCCTCGCCGCCATCTAAGTTATTTTCTCAAACGATCGACCATCGGCGACCTCGCCTTCCTTTCAGGGTGCCAAATGATCGTATTATACTTGCGGGCACGATCCACGATGCTCCAGTAAAATTGCCCCCTTTTGTGGACGGCGATTTTGTATTCTGCTGCACTACGCTGGTTACTGGTTGGCGTTCACCTCCTGCAACACCGCGAAACCCTCGAATTCGGGTGGTCCGATCGTCTGCGTGTTATTCGACCCGGCGGACGCGTGAGCGGCGCGGAATACCTCGGAACGGGTCCACCCCTCGAAGTCCTCATAGGTTTGCCAAAGGGTGTGCGACGCATAGAGGACATGGTCGTCGCGCCGGGGTCCTTTCAAAAAGTGAAACGCCACGAAGCCCGGTACTGTTTTCAGGTATACGTCACGGTCAAGCCAGCGCGCGGCAAAAGCCTCCTGCTCGTCGAGCTTCACGCGAAACCGGTTCATTGCGATAAACATATCGTCTCCTTTCATAGTCGTTCTGATGCGCTCTGTGCGATCGTCATGGTTTGCGGCAAGATGAATGGGCGGTCGGTAGGTGTCCTTCCTGGCACCAGATCGACGGCAAACAAGGTGTTCAGCGTTTCGCGCGTCAATACTGCTCTGGCCGTGCCATCCGCGATGATCCTGCCATTCTTCATCGCGACGATGCGATCCGCGACATGCGCAGCCCAGTTCAGATCGTGGAGCACCATCAGGACCATGCCGCCGCTACGAGCATGCACAGCTGCGACTTCAAGGACGCGCTTCTGCTGAGCCAGGTCCTGAGCGGCAATGGGCTCGTCGAGGATAAGGGTGCCGGGCGTACCGCCGGTCGCGCCCGCACGCAGCTGGACCAGTGTCCGCGCGAGATGGGCACGCTGGCGTTCCCCGCCCGATAGCGTTCCGACGACCCGCATCCGTCGGTCTGATAGACCTACCTCCCCGAGCGCTTCCTTGACCCGTGCCTGTGTGATGGCGGGTCGTACGGTCGACCCGATCGCCCGGCAGCCGAGCTGTACTAGTTCCTCCACGGTGAAGGCATCGCCGCCTGCCTGCGCCTGGCTCAATACTGCGCGTCGCCGCGCGATCTGCCTTGGGCCGAAAGTCCCGAGTGGCTTTCCCTCAAACAGGATCTGCCCTGAGGATGGAGCGGTGGTTCCAGCGATCAGCCGCAGCAGGGACGACTTTCCGGCGCCATTGGGGCCGATGAGAACGGTCGTTTCGCCCGGTCGTAGAATAAGATCGATGCCGTCGAGCAGCTTCCTGCCGTTTACTACAAGACTGACGCTGTCGAGACGGATCATAGCCGCGCCACCCGGCCGCCGTCACGGAGCAGCAGCCACATAAAGACCGGTGCGCCGATCAGCGCGGTGATGACGCCAACCGGCACCTCGGCAGGCACCGCGATCGTCCGGGCCAGTGTATCGGACAGGATCAAAAGCAGTCCGCCCAGCAGGGCGCTCGCCGGCACCAGCGTTCGATGCGAAGGCCCTGCGATCAGGCGTATGAAGTTAGGCACCAGTACACCAATGAACCCGATGATGCCCACGAGCGCGACACTTGCTCCCGTCAACGCCGCAACCGCCATCAGTGTCAGCCGCTTGGTGCGTTCGACATCGTGTCCCATGTGGAAGGCGTCTTCTTCACCGAGAAGGAGCGCATCGAGAGAGGGAGCGAGCGTGGCAAGGCAAAGCGCTCCGATCGTCAGGAACGGCAACGCAGCCCCGATCCCCCGCCACGACGCACCCGACAGGCTACCCAGTGTCCAGAAGCTGAGATCGCGAAGGGCACGGTCGTCGGCGAGGTAGACGAGCAGTCCGGTCAGTGCGCCGCAAAACGCCGCTAGCGCGATGCCACCGAGAAGAACCGTTGCGACAGAGGTCACCCCGCTTTGCGTCGCGATCGCCGTCAGCAGCGCCGCGCCGACCAGAGCGCCCGATAGACCCGCGAGCGGTTGCGCCCAGGTTCCGAGCGGCTGTATCCACGCCGCGAGCCATCCGTCGCCGAGTACGATCACAAGCGCGGTGGCCAGTGCCGCGCCCGCCGAGACGCCGATCAGCCCCGGATCGGCGAGCGGATTGCGGAACAGCCCCTGCATCGCGGCACCCGACGTGGCGAGCGCTCCACCGACGAGCACGCCCATAACCAGACGCGGCAGGCGGATGCCGGTCATCACCAGCCATCCGACCTGCTCATCTGGCGAGAGCGTACGCCCGGACCATAGGGCGTAGATCAGCCCCGGCACGCTACGGAGGCCGGTAGTGGTCGCGCCAATGTCGAGTGCGATGAACGCGCCAGCCACAAGCGCTGCGGCAAGCAACGCCAGAAGCGGAGTGCGTCCGATCCGCCGCCCGGATGGCGAGTTCTGGTTCACGTTAGACGGCATGGAGACGTCGGGCGAGTTCGAGTGCGGCGATCGGCGTGCGCGGACCAAGACCGAGCAGGTAGCTGCCATCCATCCGGATCAGGGCATGCCGCCGGCCGGCGGGGGTCAACTGGAACCCGGGCGCATCGAGCGCCCCGACGTCGATACTCGGGCCGGCGTGGTCCATGGCAAGCACGGCATCGGGCGCCAGTGTCGCTAATGCCTCATCACTGACCGGCTTGTACCCGTCGAGTGTGCCTGCGGCATTGATCCCGCCCGCCATCGTGATGATCGCGTCCGCTGCGGTACCCTTGCCCGCGACCATCGGCCGTCCGTTCTGGAGCGACAGGACGAACAGGACACGCTTGCGGGCGGGATGCGCGCGCCGCCAGACGCCAAGCTGACGGAAGCCGGTCTCGATCCCGGAGACGACCTGTTCGCCCTTCGCTTGCGCCCCGACTAGTGTCGCCAGTCTGCGCACCCGGCCGATCACCGCGGCAGGGCTCAACGTATCGTCGATGCGAACCAGCGGAATGCCGGAAGCACGCAATGTTTCCAGCGCTTGCGGAGGACCGGCGTCCGCCATCGCCAGGATCAGCGTCGGCCGCGTCGCCAGCACACCTTCGGCGGATACGGCACGCATATAGCCGATGTTGCGTTTCTCCTTGAGCGCTACCAGCGGGTATTGGCTTGTTGTGTCGATCGCAACGATCTGCCGCTGGGCTTCCAGGGCATAGAGGATCTCGGTGATCGCTCCACCAATGCATACGATGCGTCGCAGATCGGGCGGTGCGGCGATCGCCGCTCCGGCGTGGAGCGCCAGCACGCCGAGGGCAGCGGTCGAGATCGCTTCGCGGCGGGTCGCGGGGAGCATGATGGTGCGCACCGTGGCGACATCGTCGCGCAGCGTCACGCGAAGCTCTCGTCGGCGAGCGCACGCACGCGAGCGAACGCCGAACGCGCGCCCTCTACAAGGCGCGCATCTTCTTCGTCACTGAGCGGCAAGGCGTTCACTGCGGCTGTCATTTCACGCCACTGCGTTGCACGCCCGGCCGGGTGACCGGCGAGGTGGCGTGCGCCAAAAGTTTCGCCGAGCCCCAGTGCGAAGGCGCGCTTGAGCAGCGCCGCTGCACCGAGGTTCGATCCTTCCGCCACCCACAGCCAGCCCGTGGCCCCGGCGGGATCGATCGGTGTCGCAGGAAACAGCGGGAGTGGATCATCCTTTGGCACGGTCAGCCCCAGATCGCGCACATCCTGCTCGATCCTGTTCAGTCGACGTCGCGAGGGCAGATCGAGGATCGCGGCGATCGGCAGCGGCATGGCGTAGAGCGCGTCGATGTCGCGGTGGAAACGATACTGCATCCGTAACAGGCGCGCGTACTGTGCACGATCGCGGAACGGTTCGGCGCCGATGATCCGCGTATCCAGACGGTCGTGCGTCTCGTGCGTGGCGGCGGTCAGGCGCTGGGTGCGCGCTTCGGGTGGACGATCGATCAGCAGGCCTGCCATGGTTTTCCTTTCATTTGGAGGGGTCAGCCGCGCAGGCTGAACTGGATGGGGAGTTCCACCGCGACCGGATCGCCGGGTATGTCGGCGGTCGGCGCGGGGAGCGGCGCACCGCGCTTGACGGTCGCCACCGCCTCCTGGTCGAGAACCGGGTAGCCGCTGCCACGGGCGACGCGCACCGAACGGACGGCGCCGCTGCGATCCACCGCAACCGCGACCAGCGTAACGCCCTGTTGCCCGGCACTCTGCGCCATGCGCGGGTAGCGCAGGAGGGGGCGCAGATGAGCGAGCAGGTCACCCTGCCAGTTGGCTCGCGCCGATCGTTCGGCCGCAGGGTTCGCGGCGGTCACGGGCTTGGCGGCAGGAGGGGCTGCCGTGGCAGGTGGCGATGCCGGTGTGGCGGGAACCGCTCTGGCCTCGCTTTGTGGCGCTGGCTCGTTCGATGCTGTCGGTAGCTGCGAAGCGATCGGCAGGCGCAAGATCGATGGCGGGGGAAGCCTGCTCGACAGGGGCGGAGCTGGCGCGACGGGGCTTGGCGGAGATTCGACCTTTAGATTAGGTTTCACCGGCTGCGGCGACGCCGGTGCCACGTCGAAGACCGACAAGCGCGGTGCGGGGCGCGCCGAGGAGATCGCCGGGGGCTGCGACCAGTGCCAGGTCACCGCAACGATGGCCATGGCAGCGAAGAGCGCGACGCCGGCTGCTCCTTGCCGATCGCAGGCGGCCGGGCGGCGATAGCCGGACCGGTCGACCGCGGCATTGACAGACTCGGCCCCAGCCCCTGGCGGTGTCGAAAACCAGGCCGCTGGCTGGAGAGCAGGGTTAGAAACCATGGTCTATCCTCAGGCTGATGCTCGTGCGACGATAGGAGTAGAGCCAGTCGACGTTGCTGGTGGTGCGGCCATGCTGCGCCAGCAAGCTCGGGCTGAAGCCCGCCACGCGAAGCCCCGGTAGCCGCGCGAGCAGCGTGTAATTTTGTTCGGTGTCCTGCCGCTTCGCCTCGAGAAGCGCGCTGTAGGCGCGGTAATCGCGATGTCGCAGCGACGCAGTCAGCAGGACTTCGGCGAAGCCTCCGAACACCTTGTCGACGCCGACGCGCCCGCCATACTGCCGATAGCCGTTGACCGGATCTCGCGCCCGTTTGTCGACCGCATCTGGACCGCCGAACAGCGACCAGCCACGCGGCAGCGTGTACCACCCGGTAAGCGCCATGTCGGCCTGCCGGCCACCGAAGTTCCGATAGCCGTCCAGATGGTAGGCAAAGTCGCGCACATTGGCTTCGAACCGGACGAGCGCCTGTCCGCCGATCGTCAGGCTATACTCACCGTGCCCGCCCCAGGCGTCGTAGAGCCGGTGGGAGTCAAGCGTCCCGATGTCGAAGGAGGGTGCCAGCACTACGCCCGTCCGCGCCGTGCGGCGGTCATAGCCGGCGTAGAGCGACAAGGCCGTCTGGCTGTAGTCATCGTTGCCAGGAAAGATATCGCCGAAGAACAGAGCGCGGGTGCTGATACCGTCATGTCCGGCGAGCGGCAGGCGCCATGTCGCATTGCCCTCGATGTTGATGCCCGCCGCGGCGATCGGGTCGGGTACCTTGCGGTCAATGAGGCAGTTTCCGTCCTCGCCGGGCAGCAGGCAGGTGTAACTTGCCGACGACTGGTTGAGGTTGGAGCTGTATTCGGGTCCGATCGCGACGCTGCCCTGCACGCCCCGCCGCCTGGCGAGCGCGCCCCGGAAAACATCCACCGTCTGCAGCACGCCGGCGGCCTTGTCGCCCTGCGTGGCCAGTTCTGCACGTACGCCGTCAAACACCTGCGCCGCTTCGCGGTCCCGGTGATCAAGGAAGAGGGTGCGGGCGAGCTCGAGCCGCCCGGGCATGAATTCGGGCTGGTGGGCGACGAGCGCGCGATAGTCTCGCAGCGCCGTGTCGAGATCGCCGCGTTCGCGCGCCAGCGCGGCGTCGGCATAGAGCAGCAACGCCTCGTCATGGTTCGGGAGGGTCCGGTAGACCCCAAGGAAGCGGCGCACGTCCGCCCAGCGCTTCCGCGAGACCGAGATGTAGAGGGCATGCCCGAGATCGTCGACGTTGTGGCCGACGCTGTAGGTCGAGCCGTCGATCTCGATGGAGGTCGTGTCGGTCGGGTCGGCATCACGCGCTTGCGTGTCGGCTTGCGCCTTGCGGCGCTCCGCGCCCTCATCGAGGCGAAGGCGCGTGTCGAGGTTGCCGGCTTGCTGCGCCTGCGCGATGACAGGCGCGCCGCTCGCGACAAGCGCGAGCAGCGGCAGCCAGGACCGGCAAAGAGCAAGGGTCGTAAAGACCCTTGCTCCATTGCACGTCAGATCAGTTCTTCGTGCCACCGAACGCCGTGCTGTACTGGCGTGCGCCGGTGAAGTTGACGATGCCGGCCAGCGCTGCGGCATTCGCGCCGAAGAACTGCCCGCTGACCTGCCCGCCAGAGGCGACGCGCACCCCGGCCGATGTAGCCGTTCCACTCTGTCCGCTGAACGTTGCATTGCTGGCGATTGCTGCCGTGCCGATGTTCACGCTATAGTTGTTGGCGCTGTTGGCCATGCTTCCCGTCAGCGTCTTGCCGGTGAAGTTGGCGGTGAACGTACCGCTCAGCTGGCCCTTCGTGGCATAGTCGCTGATCCCCTTGACGGAATATGTCGCCGATCCGCTGGTCGGCACCGTCGTGCCGGTCGCGGTGCCGGCATAATAGACGGTATGGTCGCCCGCCGTTGCACTGCCGGTCTGCGACCACTCGCCGAAGTAGACGTCGTTGGCGCCCACCTTGGCGAAATCGAAGCGGCCGAATTTGCTGTGATCGGTCGTGGTCCCGGTGACCTGCGTGATCGTCGTAACGCCGTTGACGGGCGGCGATGACGCCTGCAGCCCTTGGAAATCGACGCGGGTGGTGAGATTGGTGTTCGGCACGCCGATGCCTGGGCGCCCGGACACATGCGGACCACCGTTGACGGTGCTCGCGCCGATGTTGACCTTGTTGGCGTCGCTGGACGTTCCAACGATCTGCGCCTGTGCCGTTCCGGTGAAACCGATCACGGCTGCGCCCGCGAGTGCGGCGAGCTTGAGGTAAGAGGACGTCATGATAGTACTCCTGCTTGGTGGAGCACCCGACATTTCGGGTGCGGTCATCCGGGGGTCGTCGCTTCAGCCCGCGTGTCGAATGTCAGGCGTGGTGGCGGCTCCCGAATCTCGTGAAATCATAAGCGACCGGTCAGGCTGATCCGCACGGTCCGGCCCGGTGCGGGATTGAGCGAGCGGGTCAGCGGATCGCCATAGTAACGGTCGGTAAGATTGGTGCCGTCGAGTTCGGCGGTGAACCTAGGGTTGATGCGAAAGCGGACATAGGCGTCCACGGTCAGCGACGCGCCCCAGGCATAGGGGACGTTGAGGCTGATGCCGTCGATCGGGGGCGTGCCGTTAAGCAAGCCCCGCAACTGCCGGTTGTCGTACTCGCTGTACCAGGTGTAGCGCTGGCCGATCTCAAGCCGTTTATCGAAGAAGCGTGCGCCGACGGTGGCGTTGAATGAATCGTCCGGCGCCGCCTGCGTCAGCAGATAGCCACCGTAGAAGCCATACTTCACGCAGTTGGGGATACGTTGCAGCGCACTGTGGCTTGCGTCGGTCTGCAAGGCCCGGCTTTCGTCACAAGCCTTGTTGGTGAAGACATGCGCGTAGCCGACGTCCCCGAAGAACCGGCCGTTGTCGAAGCGCGACTGGGCCTCGATCCCGGAGATAACCTGCTTGTCGATGTTCGAGAACAGCAGCGTAGTGCTACGTTCGATCACATCGGTGGTGACGTTGCGATACCAGGTCAGCTTGAAGTCAGCCTTCTGACCGTCCGCGAGGCCCAGCATCGGTCGCAGATCCTGGATGAACGCCGCCTCGGTCGAATGGATATGCTCCGGCTTCAGCTTGGCGAGCGGGTTGAACGAAGCGGAGAAGCCGAGCGTGCTCTCGAAGATGCTGGGAAACCGGTACGCCTCGGCATAGCGCGCATAGATTCGGCTCGCCCCGTTTAAGTAGGCGGTCGCGGAAACCATTGGCGCCCAGCCATGACCGGCGTTGTTCGCGTTTGCATCGGTGGCGGTGTAGCCGACCGTCTGGCCGCTTATTGAGCATGACTTAGGATCATACCCCGGCTTGTCATTGTAGAAGCCATTTTGACAGAGATTGTCCGCACGACGAAATCTCCCGTCAGCACCGACTGAGAAGCTTTGATCGTCCTTAAGCTGGCGACCTCCGTTGTCATACTGCGGATCATAATTTTCGGCATCAGCGTCCGCGAGAGCACCTGCCGTATCCGCGTCGAAGCTATTGAGGTAGAACTGGTAGGCTACATATCTGTAGCTGGATTTGTCAGTTACGTTATAGTCTATATTAGTGGTATAGCTGCTAATCGCAAACGACTGCGGCGCCTGACCCGATGCGACAAGGCGACGAAGCAGATCGTCGGTCGCCGAGAAGCCCGCGTAGGTGATGCCGGCGTTGAACTTCAGGAAGCTGACCGGACGCCATTCCGCCTTGGCATCGAAGCGATACTCCTCGCGCCGCCCGGACCTTGGATACTGGCAGAAGTTGCAGGCTACGCTGCGATCGAGACCGTCCTGCGAGCGCAAGACCTCGCGCTGCCAGTTGCCCTGCATCAGCAGGTCGAGGCGCGAGCCGAGCTTGAACTGGTTGCTCGCGATGACGCCCAGACGATCGTTGCGGTAATGCGCGATCGCGGTGTTGACGATGATCGGATTGTCGATCGAGGCCGAATCCGGGAAGCCGCCGAGATTATTGGTGGCGCTCATCGTGTGTGTCGCCCAAAAATTGGCCTTGAGGTCGAGCCACCAGGTATCGGGCTTGAGCCGGTATTCGGCGTCGTAGGCCTGTGTGCGAACACGTGCTTCGGGCCACTGCACCGCGCCGAGGCCGCCACGATCGACGATGATGCGGTTGGGCAGGATGTCGCCGTAATGCGCTAGCGTGTCGCGAAACCCGGCCTTCAGGTAAGACACATCGTCGATGTGCCAGACCGCCTTGGCCAGCCACGACGAGGTGTTGGACGACGTGTTGGCGACCTCGATGCCAGGGGTGTACGTCAGGGCCATCCGCTGGACGAAGTTGCCAGGCGTCGCCTCCAGATCGTCTTGCGAGTAGTACCCCGCGTTGTGCTTACCCGAGAAGTAGTTGCCCTGCGTCCGATAGGCATATGCGCCGAACAGGTCGACGCTGCCGATCCGACCGGCGACCGCGATGCGCGCCGCTTTGTTACCGAACGACACGAAGTCGTTGTCAGCGCTGGTCCGCGGCGTGATGCGCAGGGCCGGATCGAAATAGGGAAAGCTCGGCTGCGTCTGATTTCCGGGCGGCCCGAGGAAGTTCGGCACGTCGCGATAGTCTTTGCCCGTCAGCAGCGTCGGCCAGCGCGGCTTCGTCGAATTGTTGCCGCCCTCGATCCTCGCCTCGATGCCGAACGTCTGCCCCTTCCTGAGGATGTCGTCGGCATCAAGCGTGTGGATCACGACCGCCCCGCCGATCGCGCCGTCGACACCCCGCTCGGATACCGGACCCTTCTGGATCTGGATGCCCGAGATCAAGTTGGGATCGATGTACGAGCGGTTGCTGACGCCGTTATAGCCGCGCCACACGGTCAGCGCCTGCTCGGTGCCATCGACGATCACGGGCACGCGGCCCGGCCCGGAGATGCCGCGAATGCTGGGGTCGATCGCGCCACCATTGCGCGGATCGCCGCTATAGACGCCTAGCATGCCCTTCAGCACGTCGGACGAGGTCACGCCCTTGTAGCGCTCGACCTCTTCCTTCCCCATGTAGGTCGTGGTGGTGTCCTTGTCATAGATGTCGTCGGCGCCGCGCGCGTCACGATCCTCGCCAAGCGTCGTGGTCGATGCCTGGTCACCTTCGACCTTGAGGGTACCAGTGGTGATCGCGCCGTCCGCGACCTGTGATGCCCGCTCGAGCGTGACCACCCGGCCGGTGATACGGGCGCGCCAGCCGCTTGCCGCCAGCAAGCGGTCAAGCGCAGTCTGAGGGGTCAAAACGCCTTTCGCGCCTGGACTGTCTATGCCGCGCACTTCGGCCGCGTCGACACTGACCTGCAAGCCCGACTGCATTCCGAATTCGGCCAGCGCGCTGCTCAACGGCTGCGCGCGAACGTCGAACGATCGCCGCGCCTGAGCGGCTTGCGCCCAAGCGATCGACGGCATCGCCAAGCCGCCGACCGCCGTTGTGATGAGGAGCAGCGATGCCGCCAGACGGCGCCGCCTCGGATAGTGTAGTTGTTCCCCCAAGATCACCGGTTTTCAACCTTCTCGTCATTCCCTGTGCACAACGGGCAATCGATAATGAGAACCAGTCGCACACATGTAAGACGAGCCAGGTGATCGGATTTCCAAAAAAAATTTGTTGCTCGGTGCTTTTTTAGGGAACTGAGACGAGGCGTGCCCATGGCGTTATCTGCCGCACCTCGATGCGATGCGCCTTTGCCAGTGCATCAAGCGCTGCATCCGGGTCACGAAGATCGTAGACGCCGGTCACCCGCTCGCTCTCAAGGCCCGCGCCGCGTCCTAGGAGGTATCCGCGGTACCATGGCTTCAGCGCATCGATCACCTCGCCGAGCGGACGGTCGACGAACACAGCCCGGCCATTCCGCCATGCCGCCACGTGTCGGGGTTGAATCTTGCCGAGCGCTATGCCGCCACGCCAGTAGAGATCAAGCGTCTGCCCAATCCTCACGATCCTGTCGGGGAAGTCCGCCCGACCCGGTATCGAGGCCGCAACCGCCCCACGTTCGACCGCTACCCCTGTGCGGCCTTCCGTCAGATGGACGTCGAAGGCCGTTCCCAGTACCCGGACACGGCTCTCACCCGCCGTTACCAGAAAGGGGCGGTGCGGATCATGCACGACGTCGAACCACGCCTCGCCGCTCAACAAGCGGACATTGCGTCGGTCCCGCTCCATTGAAACGGCAAGAGCCGATCCGGGCGCCAGGACGATCCGGCTGCCATCGGCGAGCGTGATTGTCCGTATTTCTGCAGTGCCGGTGGATTGATCGGCGCGCAAGGTCGTGACGATGCTCGGCATCGCCAGCCATGCCATTGTCGCTGCGACGGCCGAGCCGGCCCACATATGCCACCTTGAGCCACGGCGATCACGACCACCTCGTCGGTCGATCGCGGGCACATCGCACTTGGACGGGTAAGCGCGATCGATAGCGGCCGTCACTACGATGGTTTCCTGCCATGCTGCCGCATGGCGCGGATCGTTGCATAGCCATGCCTCGAATGCCGTCCGTGAGGCGGTGTCGTCCGGCGCTTCTTCCAGCATGACGAACCAGGCGCTTGCCTGACGGCTGATCGATCTCTCCTCGTCATTGTCGTTGCCAGCTTCGATCATCATGTCCTGCCTGGGTCCATCAGCTCCGATACGAGCACGCCGATAACACCGACGCTACCTGACAAGACGAATGGCGCGATCGTTTTTCCAACAGAACGAACTTGAAAGGTCAGTCAGCTTCTCTCAAGGCCTGCTTGCATCGTTCCAGGCCTTCGATAACCAGCGTATGCGCGAGGCTCTTCGAGATGCCGAGGCGGGCTGCGATTTCAACTAGCGTAAGACGTTCGATGCGATGGAGTTCGAAGGCGCGCCGCATGCGTTCCGGCATGGATATAACTGTCTCTCGAACAATGCGCAGCTCGTCGCGGACGACCAACTCGGCCAGCGCCGAGGGATGATCGCTTGCCACCTGTTCTACGACGTGTCGACAGTCCTGCTGCTCGTGTTTGCCTAGCTGCTTGTCATACCGTCGACGATCGAACACCAGGTTCCGGATGATGCGGCGCAAATAATATGCTGGTTGAGCAAGAGCCTCTCCACGATCGGCTGATACGAAGCGCAGCCATGCCTGCTGCACGACATCTTCTGCATCGGCGTGGTTGGCGGTCAGCCTCATGGCGTAGCGCACCAGCGCATGACGCTCTTGGATAAATATGCCCAAAGCCGGGTCTGGACGAGACACGACCATATACTCCCGACATTATCGGCTCACCGGCCCTCGCAGACCCATTGTTGCGAGTCAATCGCATTAATTGCCCTTAAGAGTGCGGCGTGAGCCACGGGCGCGTTTGAGAATCCGGCATCTTCAAAACACCAGAACACCTGTAAGCTTCGGTCCATATTCACCTATCGAACCGTGTACCGGTATGCTAATAGCTCGCAATAGCGGAGATGGAAGAATGGTGTACGTTGCACGGATCGTGGCCTCGACCGGTGATGCCGCAATGACGGTTGTGCATCTCATGCGGCGGTATTGCTGGTCGGCCGACTTAGAAGGGGAGCGACTGCCTTTGGCGGCGTTCGTCGTGCTTTGTCAGGCGTCGGGCATTTCGAAACAGGGTTCGATTGCGCTGGCTAGCCTGTTCGACCTGACTGCGGACATGCTGGGTCGGCCACTGGAGCCCCAGCGGTTATGCGCACACCAACTCAGTCCCGATGAGCAGGCCCTGCTCCATCTGCTTGGATCGGATTCCACCGTTTCCGCTTCGCCGACGATCGGTACCGACATGATCCCGCACGGGCTACCCGGGGCACTCGCCTGGGCGGTGGCGAGCGTACGCAGTCTCTGTCCCGATCTCGTCTCCGATCTGCGGTCTGTTTCCCGCACCATCACCTGCCCCTTCATGCAGGCAGGCCAACACAAGGATCCAACCCTTGTATCGCTTTCTTGATCAACCGGCCGCCGCTCTCGAAAGAAACGATTTGTTTCTTCTATCGGCCATGAGGTTCTGGGTGAGCGCGGTGCGACGCGGTCGCTGCCCCTGTCCTGGCATCCTCACCGGCTTTACCAATCGTGAGATAGGCAACACCACGCACGCCTTCCTAGATGTCATGCACATCCTCGACAGGCACAGTTCGGGAACGCTGAGGTTCGCCCCGATCGGTTACGATCGAGTCAGCGATGACGAGGCACGATTGCTAGCGCTGTTTGCGTTGGCTCGTGACGGTCGGCCGCTTGTAACCGCTGCCTCCGCACTCGTCGCAGATGAGTCCACAAGCCGGATCGCGACATCGGCTTGCCAGGTGTCAGCAGCTCTTCTCGCTGTGCCCCTTCGCCAGCAATAACCCGGCAACACCTGCCCGCGCTTCGACCGCCTCTTGCAAAGTAGGCTGAAGGTTATCGCTCGACGCACTGATGAACCTTGCCACTGCGTCGGGCCTGACCGTGATACTTCAGGCGAAGGACTCGGCCTGACTACACTTAACCCTGCAGGCTATCAGCGCCGATCGCAGTGGCTGCTCTTGCACGGTGAAGGGCTGTCACACGCTTGACCTGAGCGATACTACATCCTGCCAGTTCGGCGGTGCGGGCAATGCTCATGCCGGCATCGCGCAGCCCAATGATCCGACGGTGATGAGCAAGGTCGGGCTTGCGGCCGGTATACCGCCCTGCCCGTCTGGCGATTTCGATACCTTCGCGCTGCCGCTCCCGGCGCGTCTCGTAATCATCCCGCGCGGTTTGAAGTGCGACGCGCAGCAGCATGTCCTGCACTGCCTCAAGGACGATCCGGGCAACGCCGGAGCTGTCGGCGACAAGGTCGGAGAGGTCGACAATGCCGGGCACTGCTAGCCGAGCCCCCTTCCCTCGGATCGTCGCCACCAGCAACTCTGCCTCAGGCAACGGTAAACGACTGATCCGGTCGATCTTCTCCGCGACGACCACCTCGCCAGGCTGGAGGTCGGCGACCATGCGCAGCAACTCCGGTCGATCCGGCCGGGCACCCGACGCTTTCTCCCGATAAACCGCCGCTACGTAAAAGCCAGCTAACCGCGCGCCCGCAACGATCGCTTCCTGGCGGGCGAGATTCTGCTCCTCCGTGCTGACCCGCAGGTACACTCGTGCTGCCTTGATCATGGTCACTCTTCCAGCTCGCGCATTGTGCATAGGCTCTCTTGGGTATACCCATATTGGCGATCACCTTGGGTTTGGCTACAAACCAACTATAGCGATATCTGGTAGCCTGGCCAATCAAACCGACCCATTATGGCTGCAGCAGGTGTCGTTCACCGATTTGTGGCAATCGGGTATACCCAGATGGGCGGATTATCCTGGTCAATCCTGCGGCCATGCCCCACCGTCGGTCTTTGCCATTCAGCCGTAAGTAGCATATCGCTACTCGAGCCTAAATTTTAGGAGGCATGATGATGGTCACGCAAACCATGGATATTAAGGTGGCCAGTAATGGCCGCATGGTACTTCCTGCCTCAGTGCGAAAGGCAATGGGGCTGCACGGAGATGCCAAGGTCATCCTGACCGTTGAGGACGATCAGGTCCGGCTGTCGCCGATCGGACATGGTGTATCGCGAGCGCAAGCGCTCTACCGCGAACATGCCAAGCAGGTGCGCACGACCGAGAACTTCCTGCATGACCGAAAGGTTGAGGCTGCCGCTGACCTTGGCGAGGTCACATCCGATGACGAGGATGGGGAAGCGCAATGACCTCCGTCGTCCTCGACGCATCCGCGGTACTGGCGCTGGTTCGGGACGAACCCGGTGCCGACAAGGTCGTACCACATATCGGTCGTGCGGCCATCTCGGCGGTCAACCTCCAGGGGGTCATCAAGGAGCTGCTGCTCAGCGGACTCGACGAGGCAACAACCCGCGAACTGCTCGATGAACTCCGCCTCGATGTCCGCGCGCACGATGTCAGTGCGGCATATGCGGCTGCGGCTCTGCACGCCCAGACGCGTCAGTACGGCCGCGGCCTAGGTGATCGGTCCTGCCTGGCGCTGGCTCTTCAACTCGGCGTCCCTGCCCTCACAGGTGATCGCGAATGGAAGAAGGTGAAGGTTAAGGGGCTTCGGATCGAACTGATCCGCCCCTGACTTAACCTACAGATACTTCTTGGCACGGCTACCCGAGCAGGAAGTCGATGTCCTCCTGCGTCAAGCCAGCTGAGGTCGCCGCCTCGTCACTCCACATCGCGTCGGCGAGTGTGGCCTTGCGGTGTTGGAGGTCAAGGATCTTCTCCTCGATCGTGCCACTGGCGATCATGCGGTAGACGAACACCGGCTTGCGCTGGCCGATGCGGTGCGCGCGGTCGATCGCCTGCGCCTCCACTGCCGGGTTCCACCACGGATCGTAGAGGATCACGGTGTCGGCAGCCGTCAGGTTCAGCCCCGTGCCGCCCGCTTTCAAGCTGACGAGGATCAGCGGCACCTCCCCGGCCTGGAAGCGGGCGACCGGCGTCCGGCGGTCCCTGCTCGTGCCGGTCAGCTCGACCCAGCCGTGACCGAGCCGATCAAGTTCCGGCTTGATGAGATCGAGCATGGACGTGAACTGGCTGAACAGGATGATCCGCCGTCCTTCCGGTATCAGCTCCCCTAACAATTCGATGAGGCGCTCCAGCTTAGCCGAGCCCGGCGGCTTCGTGCCGCAATCCGGCAGCAGCCGCGGGTCGCAGCACACCTGCCGCAGCCGGGTGAGTGCGGTCAGGACCATGATCTGTGCACGCATCAGCCCGACACGCGCGATCTCGTCACGCACGCGCTGCTGCATCAGGATGCGTTGGCTTTCATGCAGCGCCATCTGCGCGGTGGCAGGTACGACCGCGACCTGGATGACGGATTTGGCCGGCAGGTCGGGTGCCACGGCGTCCTTTGTCCGGCGCAGCATGAACGGCCTGAGCTTTCGTGCCAGTCGGGCACGCGCCTCGCCGTCACCGTGCTTCTCGATCGGGGTGCGATACAGCCGCTGGAAGTCGCGCTGCGATCCCAGCAGGCCGGGCACGACCAGGTCGAACAGCGCCCATACATCGGTCAGCCGGTTCTCGACCGGCGTGCCGGTCAGCGCGATCCGGCGCTGCGCCTGCAACCGCTTCGCCGCGGCATGGCTGCCGGTGCGCGGGTTCTTGAGCACATGCGCCTCGTCGAACACGACGAGTGCGAACGTTTCTTTGGCGAGAATATCGACATCACGCACCAGCAGCGGATAGCTGGTCAACACCACGTCGCATCCGCCGATCGGGATAGTCGCATCGTGGCGGCCAGCGCCGTGCCGCACCAGCACCGACAGGCCAGGTGCGAAGCGCGCGATCTCTGCCTGCCAGTTGGGCAGCACCGAGGTCGGTGCGACGATCAGTACCGGGCTGGCGTCCACCGCCTTGCGCGACATAATATGCGCCAGCGTCTGCACGGTCTTGCCCAGCCCCATGTCATCGGCGAGCAATCCGCCGAAGCCGGCACGTGCCAGCGCTTCCAGCCAGTCGAAGCCGGTCTGCTGATATGGCCGCAGCATGGCCGTGAACCCCGGCGGCAGCGGCGTCGGGGCGAACCGTAGCTGCGTCAGTTCGCGCGCCAGTCGCCGCAACGCGTCGGCACCGCTCCACGCCAGCGCCGGCGTCGTCGCCTCCAGTTCACCGAGCAACCCCATGTCGAACCGCGAGAACCCCGACCGACCGCCAGCCCCGACCGGCGTCGCATCGTTCGCGGCCAATGCGAGCAGCGCCCGCAGCACCGGCAGCATCGCAGCAGCCGGCACCGTCACGACCCGCCCGTCACCTAGCGCCACCGGCAGCAGGTCATCCGCGTCGGCAAGGTCGCGGCTCAGCGCACCGAACTCACCGGCCTCGAATGTCGTGAGCATCCGTCGCAGCGCGGGAACGAGGTCGATCCGCGCCCCGTCCACGGTCACGCCCAGCTCGATGTCGAACCAGTCGATTCCGGACGGCACCACTGCCGCGGACAAGCCTTCGGCCTCGACCGGCAGTACGCGCAGCGGAAAGCCTGCCGTCGTCTCGACGCGCCAGCCTTCGGCGCGCAGTGGCTCTGCCTCGTAGATCAGGAACGAGGTGAAGTCCTCTGCCGATGCCGGCAGATCGGGCACCTGGTCCCACCCCTGCCGCGCGACCGGAGCAGCTTCGTCAAAATCGTGAAGCGGCATCAGCCCGGCGAGCATCAGGCGGTTGAACGCCGCGTCCTCCGCATCCTCGTCGCGCGTGAGGCGTGTAAGGGTGTCGCCATCGCGTAGCAGCAATGTCTGATCGTTCGTCACAGCATCGACGATGGTTCCCTGATAGTCGAAGCTGACACGGGCGAGCGCGCAAGGCACCTGCATGCGATGATCATGGCGGTAGCGTGAGCGCGACCAGCTTTCGATGGCAACCTTGTCGATACACAGCGACACGACCGGGACCGGCGCGATCACGCCCAGGTCCCGGATATCGGGGGCGACAGGCGCGGGCACTTCCCCCGGCACCAGATCGCTCCAGCGCGCTGCCAGCCCCGCGACCGCTTCCGGGCCGACAGGCGGCAGCCGCAGCAGCTGCTCGGCCAGCGCTGCGGATACCGCCAGGTCGAGCGGCGTGACCGCCCCGCCGACCGTATCGATCAGGACCGGTGGAGCGACCAGCGCCACCACGCTGTTCGAGCCGATGCCGTCGACCAACAGCCGCATGTGACCAAGATCATCGTGCATCCACGTCAGCCGTGCCGTCGCTGCCGCCTGCGACGACAGTACCGGCCCGCGCGGGTTCTCCCAACGCGATCGCCCCGTCGCGATGATGCGTACGAGAAGGTCGGCGCCCCCTGCCCCGCTCAGGCAACCTTCATGATCGGTGTCGCCGAGCCGCTGTTGCAGCCGGCGAACGATCAGGCGATCCTCGTCACTCATGTGTGCCGGGCTGCCGTAACCAGGATAGAGGCTGCCCGCGTACACCTTGGTGCCGCTGCCTGTCGGCTTGCCATCGACATCGAGTGCAACATCGACCGGCTCGATGATCAGGCGCAGCGCGCAACCCGGCGACGTCATCGCTGCCAGCGGCCGTTTCCTGGACAGCTTTGCGGTGCCGGAGACCGCTTGCACCTTCACGACATACAGGATGGCCCGAGCGGCGGGATATGGTTCGATGCCATGCCGCTTGGTAAGCGGTTTTATCGCTGCCGCCCATTGCGCCAGCGCTGCCGGCAGCGGCTCTACCGTCTGGCGTGGTGCCGCATGCTCGACCGGGATTCCCTTCCAGCCCGACTTCGCGTCGCTGGCATCGTATCTGGTGACCGTCTTCGCAGCCTGTAGCGCGAACAAAACCGCCGCGGCATGCTTGCAACCGATCGCGACCGGGCACGTGCAGGATGTCATGACGCTTCCATCCTGGCGAAAGCGCAGCTCGACAAGGTAAGGGGTGCGCGCCGTACCCTTCACCGAAGCGGAAACAACCACCCCGTCCGCGCCCACTTCCAGCCGCCCGATACGGCCGCTCCGCCAATACTCCCGACCCGCTTCCATCATCCGCGCGTTCGTGATGGCGCACCTTATAAGAGCGTCGGTAATGTCCGGTATCATAACAGCGAAGGCCACCCTGCTTGTTGATAAGGGGCCAAATGCGCGGTTGTCCCATGATGCGGCCTGTATTTCATCAGGGAGTAGCGCGCATTACCCTGCAACGGGAATCAAGTTCATGCCTGACATCGGCGTCGTTCAGTGCCTCACGGACACGAGATAGACCATCGCCCCGCAGCCGTGCCTCAATCGATCGCCAACCACGATATTGACCACTGTCGGCCATCTCCCTTGCCAGCTGCAGGATGCTGTGACGGAAGGTGTTCACACCAAGGTACCCGTACATTGTCCACTGCGTACCAGCATAGTGGATAGGCTTGGGCAGCGTCCAGCCTGACTTGTCGCATCAAGCCCATCGCTCACCCAGCGTGGCGCAGAGGTCAGGGGCCCAACGACAGTCCCCCGCAGCATCGCGCACAACGCCGCCCTGGCGCATTTTCTCGTACCGCGCGTCGAGTCGAGGACGAGGTAACGGATCTTGCCCAGTGGGCGCGTCCGCCACGCCTCCAGTTCGTCATCGAGCAGGGCAGCCGCGCGGCTGACCTGCGACGACGACAAGCCTTCGATACCGAACTCGCGCAGCACTGCCTCGGCCTGGCGCGTCGAGACGCCCTTCACGTACATCCCGGCGACCGCCAGCATGACCGCGCGCACGGAGAGGCACCCACGCTCCGATTGCGGGTAGAAAGGCTGCCCCGTCATGACCGGCGGTCCTGGGGACTGCCACGTGCACCGTGCCCGCTGGCGTATTGCCGAGCGCCAGGCGGAAGCCTGGATCGTCGCGCAGAGCATCGAGATCATCGGCATCCTCATAGCCGCACGCAATCGCGAACACACGGGCACGCAGAATGTCATCCAGGCGATGAATCACCCGCACTGGATCGCGCGGATCGGCAATATGCGGATTCCGACATCATCGCGATCACGATTCCTCGATGATGGCGATCAGCGTTCCAACATGATGGCGATCACTGTCCGCGATGATGGCGATCATCCTAGCGAAACTGCATAGACGAGCGGCAGTTCATCGGTGAGAGTGACGTGGAACCGATCCGGACGGGACGTGACCGAAGCTGCCCTCGATGTCGGCCCAGTCGCTGGCGGTTGCACGATCAACCTGGGGCAATCGGGATGGACGCCGAGCAACTCACAAGCATCTGGAACCAGCGCGAGGTCCCGGTGATCCTTCGCAGGACCGGTAAGGGGGAGCTGTTGCGGCTGCGGCTTCCATATGCTGAGACTAACCGGTCCTGGCTGCAGAACGACAGACGCACCTCGCCCGCATGGATCGCCAGCAAACGCTGTTGGGAGATACCGAAGGCCTGGTTCAACGACTTCGTGGAACGTGCGCTTGCCACCTTTGGGGCGGTCTACGTGATCCAACCCTACCGCGAACAGGAGAACTGTTCCCCGGCTTGCCTGAATGCGGTCGGCCACGAGTGCCAGTGCTCTTGCATGGGACGCAACCATGGAGTCGGCAACGATGGCAGCTGGTTCGAGATATCCGAGACGTTCGCCACACGATGGGGTGACCAGATGCTCGCATGCCGTCTGATGAAGGCTCGCCCGAATGTAGGATGAGGTTTGATGCCTTACCGCCTTCTTCTCGGCCACGGCCTTTACTGCAACCCTTATCGTTTGGCAGTACTTAGTGGGTCCCGGCCCTAACTACGCGATCGTGACTAGGAACGGTCCGCTCCTTGCGGCAAGCAGCCCGTCCTTCACGATGATGCACTCGATGCTGTGGCTGCCCGGATACGTCGCCGTCTCTTCGCGGGAGAGTACGCCGGGGGTGATGTCGCCCACGTCGAAGCCGCCGCGGAGGTCGCGCGCCTGCTTCGCGGCTTCGCCGGTGTTCACGACCTGCCAGAACACGTCAAATGGACGCTTCACGTCCGTTCTAGCGTCGAAGCGCAGCTCCGAGCCGCGGGCGATCGGCTCGCCGCTTCCGAAGACCTGAGGCCTGAAGCCGTCGCGCATCGCGCTGGCGACCACGATGTCGACGCTGCCGTCACGGAAGGTTGGCCAGCTGGCTGGTCTGCGATGCGGTGCATCGAGCACCCGCCGCATCGCACGGTTCGCCCGTGCCGCGAACGTGACAGCCGGCCGTCGTGAGCCTCCACGGCGCGCGACGGCGGCCTCGACGAGGTCACGACCGATCCTGGGAGCGAGGACGTCGACGAACTCTGTCGCGTCGCCGAGCCTCGACGCGGCGGCGAAATCCGCTCGTGCGGTCTGCAGCCAGTCGTCGAACGCTACCTGCTTCGAAGGGTCGTCGTTCCAAGCGTCGGCGAAGTTCTCCCGCGGATCGGAGGGGTTCGCTATCCACCACTCGCCGGAACGGCATTCCACGTAGGCATCCATGCGATCGAGGATGCTGAGCAGCGCACCGGCGATGGTGCTCTCCTGCCCGTAGGCGTGCGCGGCCAATGTGGTAATCACGATCGAGCTGGGTCTTCCCTCGGGCTCGTCGACGAACCTCATGTCGCGGTGACGCTTTAGGATCTGGATTGCCGACTGCAGTGGCGTACGGATCCTATACGTCGGAATGTCCGCGACGTCGGCACGGGCCTCGATCGCCATGGCCCTCCGCCGGCTCTCGAAGACCGGTCGCATCCGGCCCAGGAACCATGCCGCGTAGCCGTTGGGATTGCTGGCGGGCCAATCATCACTTAGCCGACGGTAGTTATGGTGCTGCGCGTCGGTAATCGAGATCGCATCCCTCACGAGGTCGGAGGACGAAGACGCCTGTTCGCGGATCAGCCTCCGGCGCTGACCATCCGGCACGGACGGGAGGACGTCCATGTGGAATTGCGCTTCGTCCGCATAGTTGAGCGTCCAGCATCGATCCCATGGGGAGGGAGCCTCCATGCCGTATCGAGCCGCGTAGAACTTCAGTTCCCTGCCAAGGTCCGCGTGCAGTTGAGCCTGCGTTTGATCCCACTTGCCAAGATCGAATTCGCATACGACGTCCAGGTCGTAGTGCTCTTCTCCGCTCAATGGCCTGATGGCCGTTCCCAGCCGGAACGAACCCTGGGTGTAGACGTCGAGATCGACACCGGCGAAGACGGAGGCGGGTCGATCCAGCCAGTCCGCGACCGACCTGTAGCTGCGGTCCGCCGCCTCGTAGCGGGACTGCGGAACCTGCAGCGTCTCCGCCAGGTCCTCGATCAGCACTTCCCCAATCACGTTGCGCTGGCTCATGCCTGGGCCTTTCGCAGCGACGAGGGGAGAAGCAGATCCAACTCCCCGTCCGAGAAGGTCAGGTCCTCCCGGTTCTTCAGCGCGTCCTGCGCGTCCGAGTAGGCGGCGGCGGTCGTCTGGGGCGCGCCCTTGTAGATGGCGGCGAGCTTCGCCTGGAGATCGTCGCGCCGCTTCACGGCGGCGTCGTCCGAGATTCGCTGCGTGCGCAGGTCGGTCAGCAGCGACAGGTACGACTCCCTGATCGGCCACAGGCTCGCCGCCGCATCCCGATGCTTCTGCGAAGTCCCGCCCGGATCGAAGCCCTTCATGTATCCCGAGATGATCAGGCTCGCGATCGAAGCTACGGCCGTGGCGATCTTCAGCGCGACCTGGTCGAGGAAGATGACCGAGAAGGCGCCCGACGCCGTGACCGCGGTGAGGACGATCTGAGCGAGCTTGAACCGTCGAAGCGTCCGTCCGCAACGATCGCCCATCTTCTCGTGGGTCTTGTGCGTGTAGACGACCCGGCCGAAGCACTCGCGGATCTGATCTTCCAGTTGCGTGAACTCGGTCATCGTGTCCTGTACTCCTCCGGCCACATCGTGCCTCCGGCAAGCGGCTCGTTGATCGTCGGCCGTCATTGGTCAGGCCGCCCTTCGTTCGACACGGCTCCCACCCATCCCCTTCACGATGGAGAAGCCGTTCGGCACGGCCTGCTGGACGAGCGGCACGTGCGAAATTAGGCCGACGGCACGGTTCCGGCCGACGATCTCCTGAAGCACCTGCAGGACGAGATCTAGCGTGCCGCTGTCGTTCTCGGTGTCCAGGCTCCCGAACCCCTCGTCGATGAAGATCGTATCCAGGCGGATGCGTCCGTGGCTCATCTCGACGATGTCGGAGAGGCCGAGCGCGAGCGACAGCGCAGCGATGAACGTCTCGCCACCGGACAGCGTGCTGATCTCACGAGGCCGCCCGGTCTGGATGTCGTGCACGCGGATGTCGAGGCCGCGCTTGGTCCGGCCGCCGATCGCCTGCAGGTCTCGCTCGAACCGGTAGCGGCCGCCAGTCATCGGATCGAGCCGCAGGTTCGCCGCGTCGAGGACGTGGTCGAACATGGCGCCGATCGCGAACGTCTCGAGCGGCGTTCTCATCAGGTTGTCGCCGGTGAAGGCGTCGGCGAGCCCGCGCAGCGGTCCCGTCTCTTCCTCCAGTCTGGTCAGTCGCTCCAGCTGATTGCGCAGGGACGAGAGCAGGTCGTCCAGCACCTTCCTCGCGGCATCGGCGTCGGCAGCCGCCGTGCGGGTCCTCAGACACTCGGCCCGTGCGCCGTCCATCGCCACCGCGAGAGCGGCGAGGTCGGGCCGCTCCACATCCCTGATCGCCTCGGCGGCGGCCGTTGCCTGTGCCTCGGCGATCGCCACATCGTTCCGATAGGCCCGGATCCGCTCCGCGTGCGCAGCGATCTGAGGGATATCCACGCATCCGAGTTCATAGGCCGCCTCGTTCAGCCCCACTTCGGCAAGGCGAGCTTCAAAGCTCAGTCGTCCCTTCTCCACCTCGGTTTCGGCCTGCGCGACGGCATCGATCGCGCCGAGCACCTTGGCGGCGGTGGTGTCCCTCGCCGTTGCGGCGTTCCGTAGAGCCTCCTCCGCTCCCGCCAGCGCGTCACGCAACACCCTGATCGATGAGGCGATGGCCGCGCCTTCCCGCTCCAGCGCGCCCTCAGCCCCGAGCGCTTCCGGCACGCCGGCAATCGCATCCTCGTACGAACGGGCGGCAACGGCCTCCTCGGTGCGGGCCTTCTGCAGGATCTCCCGCGTCTTCTCCGCCTCCGCGACGGCAGTGCTCAGCGAGGCCTTCGCCTGTGCGGCCTGCTGCTCGAGTTCGGCAGGTGCGGGGATCTTGCCAAGGGCGTCGAGTTCGCCCTGGACGCGCGCGACTGCGCTGGCCGCGTCAGCGACGGACGACCTGGGCGCCGTCAGCGCAGCGAGTTCGGCAACGCGCTCTTCTAACGTCGCCTCGGCGGCTCTGACCGCGGCTTCGGCGAGGTCGGCCGTCCGCACTGCGCGATCGAGGCGCTCGCGGGCAGCGCGCATCTCCGTCTCGAGCGCACGAGGATCGCCGTCGCCGTGTGCGGGAGACGGATGCTCCGCGCTCCCGCAGACGGGACAGGGTTCGCCATCGGTCAGGTGCATGCTTGCCAGAACCTGGGCCTGCGCGTCGATGAAGGCCCCCTCCGCGGCGGTGGCAACGATGCGGTGCGGCTCGACCTCACTGGTGGCGGCATCCCTCGCCTTCTTGGCTTGCTCGACATCGCTCTGAGCGCCCACGACCTTCCGGTCCACTGCGTCGTAGGCCTTGGCTGCAGCATGTTCTGCAGTCGCGTTGACGAGCTGCGCCTTCAGTTCCGCCTGCTCGAGCGTGGCCTTGCGTGCGCTCTCGACTTCATCTCCCAGGCGGACATGGAGCGCGTCGAGTCGGACGCGTTCGCCCTCCGAGCGATCAAACGCCTTCTCAGTCCCATCCAGATCACTTCGCTTGGCAGACCAATGTTTCTTCAGGTCCGCTGCACCCATGAGCAGGTCCGTGCGACGCTTGACCTCCGCCGCCTGGGCGGAGAGGCCTTCGAGCTGCTCGGCATTGCCTCGAGCGAGCGTGGCGGCCTCCTCGCAGATGCCGTGTTGCCTGTCGGCATTTTCCGCGACTGTCCGAGCGTCCTTCTCCAACTTCACGGCTGTCACGCGCGCCGCCTCGAGTTCGGTCAAGCGGGATGCAAGATCGACGGCGCGCTGGGCCTTCTCGGCACGAGTCAGGACGACATGAATACCTTCGATCTCCGCCCGCTCCTGCTCCAGCTCGAGCCTGCGGCGCTCCGCATCTTCCGCAGCCTTGAAGCGACTTTCCACCGCCTCGGCCGTAAGATGCGCCTGCTCGGCCGTCCGGGCGACACCTTCGGCCGACGTCGCTTCGTCGTGATGAGCCTGCGCCGTCTCCGCAGCCGCAGAGATGCCAGCCGCGAGATCGTCCGTGCTGGCGTAGCCAGCGTCTGCGAGGCGCTGGGCGACAAGGCGGTGACCGTCGTCGAAGTCGCGCTTCGCCGCCGCGGCGTCCTCCTTCATCCGTGCGGCCATGCGGCGATAGATGCTGACGTCGAAAAGGTCGCGCAGGATTTCGACCCGCTGGTTGCTGTCGGCGATCAAGAACCGCTCGAAGCGACCCTGCGGCAGCAACACGATCTGCCGAAACTGCTCGACGCCGTAGCCGAGCAGTTCCTTCACCAGCTTCAGCACCTCGCCGACCTTAATCTCGGCGAGCACGACGCCGCAGTTGTCGGCGGTCACGTCGTCGACGGCGATCGCGGTCGCATCGAAGAGCCACGCCTTGTGAGTGCTGACCGTCTCGCCCTCGCCCCGCATCTTGGGCCGCGACTGATCCGGCTGACGTCGCACGAAGTAACGCTTGTCGCCAAGCTCGAAGAGAAGCGACACCTCCGTCAGACGGTCCGCATCTGCATGACCGGACCGCATCGTGGCGATCGACTGCTCCGGCTTGGCGCCGACGCCGAACAGCGCAAACGTCATGGCGTTGAAGATCGAAGACTTGCCCGAGCCCGTTGCGCCGTAGATGCCGAAGAGACCGGAGTCAGTGGCCTCACGGAAGTCGACGAGCTCGGTGCCGGCGTAGGGACCGAAAGCCGTCATGGTGAGGACGACGGGCCTCATGCATCCTCTCCCGCCACGGCCATGTCGCCGAGCGCCGTCTCGACGAGCGCACGCTCCGCCTCGCTGATCTCCTGCTCCCGGACGAAGCCGACGAAGTTGGCGATCACCTCCTGCGGTCGCTCGAGCGCCGCCCTCCCCTCGCGCAAGCGCTGCTCGCCCGGCGTGGCGTTGCGCTCGTAGGCGAGCTGGACCGCATGCGGATACAGCCTGCGGATGCGCTTCATCGGATCGATCTGAGGCGTGTTGTCCGTCAGCACGACGCTAATCAGATCGTCCGACGCTTCCGGCGCGGCCAGCAGTTCGGCGAGCCTTCCCCGAAGCGTGCGGATGCGCCGCCGCGGCACGAAAGGGATCGGCGTGGTCGTCACCGAGCCGTCCGCGGCTAGGTCGACGAGGGTCATCGACTTCTCGTGCCCCTCCTCGTCGAAGCCGAAGGCGAGCGGGGCTCCGGAATAGCGCACGTGCTCGGCGCCGACCGCCTGCGGGCGGTGGAGGTGTCCGAGCGCGACGTAGTGGGCGCCTTCGAACACCGACGAGGGCACCGTCTCGATGCCCCCGACGGCGCGGGTGAGCGGCCGCTCGCCCTCGCTGGTAGACGCTCCCTCGACGAAGGCATGGGCAACGACCACCCAGCGCGCGCCGTCGGGAAGGTGACGCCTGGCGCTCGCGACCTGCTCGCGCAGCACGTCGGCGGGGCATGAGATGTTGTCGTTGCCATAGCATGCGCGCGCGGCGAACTCGTACGAGAATGGCAGGGCCGAGATCGCCACCGGGCCGTGTTCGTCGGAGAGCAGGAGCGGCCGCTCCTCGGGATCGAGCGGGCCGCGCACCAAGGAGCGGTCGGCATCCGCCAGCACGCCCATCATCCCGATCTGCGCCGCCGAATCGTGATTGCCCGCGATCAGCACGATTGCCGTGGGGCTCGTCGCCCCGACCCGCCGCACGAAGTCGTTGAACCGCCTGAGCGCGGTCTGTGGAGGCGTCGCTCGATCGAAGACGTCACCGGCGATGATCAGGACGTCGGGCGCATGCGCCGCGATCGCCTCCTCTACCTGGGCGAGCACCACGTCGTGGTCCTCGTCCAGCGACGCCGCATGGAACTGCCGCCCGAGATGCCAATCGCCGGTATGGAGAATTCGCACCTGTGTCTCCGTATAGTGGATATACGTGCAGAAGCTATATGGACACCGTTGGTTCCGTCAAGTAGCGGTCGCGCATGGAAGCACAGGATCTCCGTCGAACGGTCAGATCGCGTCTAGCGTATCTGGACCAGTGCTTCCGGTGGCGCGGGCAGGCGAACCGCAGCGCCCTGACCCGCAAGTTCGGCATCTCGCCCGCCCAGGCCGCAGTCGATTTCCGCGAGTATCTCGCGCGCTGCCGGGAGCCGCTGCCGTTCTACGATACGGTGCGGAAGACGTACGTCGCATCGGATCGGCATATCGGTCTCGAGGGCCCGGGCGAACTACCGCCCATGCTCGAGGTCATCGCAGACGGCGCCGCCGGCCGGTTCGATGAATTGCCGATGCCCAAGCGGCAGTGCCCCGCCGGAATTATGCGGCACCTATTCCAGGCAATGGATCGGAACCTCAAGATTGAGATCGACTACGTATCGATGAGCTCCGGCAAGACCACTTCGCAGTGGATCGCGCCGACGCGGATCGGATACGACGGCGAGCGCCTGCACTTCCGAGCATGGAGCTACCGGCACGACGAGTGGCGCGACTACCTGCCGGTACGGGTATCGGAGGCGAGCAGCTTCGCGACCCAGCCGCTACCCGAAGCACTGCCGCTCGACCTAGATTGGGAAACAAAGGTCCGGGTTGCGCTACGTCCACGAGGTGACCTCTCGGCGGAACAGCAGCGGACGGCGCGGGATGAGTACGGCTTCGCAGACGCCGAGGTTCTGATCGTCCAGACGCGAGCTGCCCTCGCCTTCTACCTCGATCGTCGCTGGGGACTCGACCTTCCTAGCTCTAGGCTGGAACACATGCCGGACGAGTAACGGCGTCCTACTCGCTGCCAAATGAATGAACGGCCATTTGCAGACAATTGGTGCCCGAAAGCCGCCAGGCCGCTTTTCTGAAGAGTTTCGGATGCCGGCAGGCGTACGAAAGTTTTGGAAGCCCGAACCCGCGGGCCACAGGCGGTGCACTATGGGGTTTTCGGTTTCCGTCCGGCTGCGGTGGCCAGGGACACGACAGGCGCGGGTGCGAGCCTGAGTGCGAACCGGCCGGTTCCAGGAGGGCGTGACGGGTTCGCCAGTGCGGGTAGCCCGGCTCTGCTTGTTGTGACTGCCCCTCTGGCGGCGGTCGGCGCAAACGACGTCGTCTCCGCACGCACCGGCGCTGCGGGGTATGTTGCCCTCGGGCCGTGCCGGGTCACGACGCCTGCATCCCGGATAGTGGTGCACGAGCCGGTGGTGCGCGGGGCTGGCACTGGCGCTCGAAGGTTTCGACGACGACCATGCGCCCGCCGCAGCAAGGGCATGGCGGCCTGATGTCGTCCGGTTCGGCCCGTGCGTCGGGCGCCGCGGGCGGTGCGACCCCGAGCAGCTCGCGGGCACGTTCGAGATGCGCCTTGCGGGTGGCACCGGCGAGCAGGCCGTAGTGACGGATGCGATGGAAGCCCTTCGGCAGGACGTGGAGCAGGAAGCGGCGGATGAACTCGTCGGCGGCGAGCGTCATGACCTGCTGGCGGTCGGCACCGCCGCGAACGTCGATGCCGTCCTCGAGCAGGTGCGTCGCGAAGCAGTACCGCAGCGTGTGCGGTCCGACCCGCTTGCCGATGCCCGCCGCTTGCCCCGCCTCGACCACCACCCGGTAGATCTGCCGCGTGCTGAGCGGCTTGAGGTAGTGCTGTCCGGGGAACAGCCAGCCATCGGCGTGCAGCACGCCCTCCCGCCGGCCGACCCGCCACCATTCCCGCAGCAGCGCCAGCAGCCCGACCGGGAGCATCGCGTTACGATACCGCCCGCCCTTGCCGCGCTCGACCCGCAGCAGCATGCGCTCGCTGTCGATGTCACGCACCTTGAGGGCGGCGACCTCAGCCGCACGCAGTCCGGCGCCGTACGCGACCGACAGCGCCGCCTGATGCTTCAGGCACGTGGTCGCCTCCAGCAGCCGCGCCACCTCGTCCTGGCTCAGCACCACCGGCAGCTTGCGCTCATGCCGCATGCGGATCAGCTTGCGGGCCAGATCCGGCCGGTCGAGCGTCTGGATGAAGAAGAACCGCAGGGCCGACACGATGGCGTTCATGGTCGGCGCCGGCACGGCAAGGTCACACTGCTCGATCTGGAAGCGCCGCACATCCTCCGCCGTTGCCGTGTCAGGCGGACGCCCCAGGAACGTCGCAAACCGCCCGACGTCGCGGATGTAGTTGCGCTGCGTTTCAGGGCCGAAGCGCCGTATATCCATCTCGTCGATGAGACGCTGGCGTAACGGGCTGACGGCAACAGGAACGAGGGTCGTCATGGCATGGCTCCTTCTGGTGGAGCCTTGATGTTCTGCCTGCCTTCTGCCGCGCTCAATCCAAGCTCAACGTCCCTTCCATCATCTCAACCGCGCCGCACGCACCCCTCCCGCGGAGCGGGTTCGTGCAACCTGAAAATGCAGACTGTCCGCGTTCACCCGCGATGCCGCTGCTTCCATGTGACGGAGGAGATTTGCGGATGGGTGCAGGAGCAGGTATCACGCAGCCATTCAAGTTCGGCCGGCTCATCTGCCGCGGCGATCTCGGTCCACCAGGCCCGCTTGTCGGGATGCCAGCGATACCCTCTCGCCTTCAGCGCATCCTTGGCATCGTACGGAGCATTCGCAGCCTCGATCCTCGCGCTCGCCTGCTCCGCCTGCCGGATGAGCTTGGCCAGCGCGGTTTCGCCATCGGCCATCGCGCTGCCAAGCAGGTTGATCGTCGCCCAGACGTCGACCGCAGCCCGGTGGCCGTGATGAAACAGGCCCTGCTGCATGAGGAGGTGACCGAGCTTGCGGCCGTCGAAGCCCAGTTCGGGCCATGGCACCTCGTTGCATGAGCATGCCCAGGCATGGCCGGCGATGGCAGGCAGACGCCGTTCGACCCGGGGGGCGTCGAAGGCGGCATTGTGGGCAATGGCGACAGTGGTGCTTGCGATCAGGCTGACGGCCTCAGCGGTATCGATGCGTTTGCCAGTGACATCGGCGTCGGTGATGCCGGTCAGCCTAGTGATCTCGGCCGGGATCGGCACGCCGGGGTCCTCGAACCATTGCCGGGGCTGGCCGACCTGCACGATCACGCCACGTGCGTCGAAGGCGATGCGCTGGATCGCCAGGTCGATGATCGGGTGATCCGCATCGAGGCCGATGGTCTCGACATCGATGACCGCGGCGGTGCGCACCTGCCCTTGCGGCTTCGCGACGGGATAGGCCCCGGGCGGGGGCAATGCACGCAACACCCGGTAGTCGGGATGCCCGTCGAGCAGGGCAGCTGCCCGCTCGTGCGCGGATGTTTCATCGTTCATAGCCCGCAGTCATTACCCTGCCATGACCGACCTATGCCACCGCTCCCGGGAGGAGCAGTGGCACCGGTAGCGATGCGATCAGCCGTTCAGCGCGTCCTTGACCGCCTTGGCGGGCACGAACGTCAGCTTGCGCGATGCGGCGATCTGGATGGTTTCGCCGGTTGCCGGATTACGGCCCTCACGGGCCGGGCTGTCCTTGACCTTGAACTTGCCAAAGCCGGTCAGCGAGACCTCCTCGCCCTTGGCCGTAGCAGCGACGATCGCGGCCAGCAGGTCGTCGACCGCCTTGCGGGCATCGGCCTTCGACATGGCATGATTGGCGACCAGGGTTTCGGCGAGTTCGGCGTTATTCATGAATGTCATCCCAGATTTGGTCCACTCCCTTACGCGGCAAAACCGCGCAGGATCAATCGCACGCCTCCACCAAGGCTGCCAGACCTGCGTGCCGATCAATGCCGGACCGGTCGTTTGCCTTGCCCTTCACCCCGCCATACAGCCCCGCTCGCCACCCACACCACGACCAGACGAAAGCCCCACCGCCATGCAGATCATCGTCCGCGACAACAATGTCGATCAGGCACTGCGTGCCTTGAAGAAGAAGCTGCAGCGCGAAGGTGTCTACCGCGAGATGAAGCTGCGCCGCCTTTACGAGAAGCCATCCGAGAAGCGCGCCCGCGAGCGGGCAGCCGCGATCAGCCGCGCTCGCAAGGCTGATCGCAAGCGTGCCGAACGCGATCAATGACCGGCGGGGCCCGGCCAGGCATGAGGATGATCGGCAGCCGGATCGATGAGACCGGTACGTTGATCCGCGATGGCGGCGCCTTTTACCTGCGTCGTGACCTTGGCGGCCGCTATATGCTGGAATTGCATCGCACACCGGTGGATCTGGCCGAGAAGCGGGTGCGGCTGGTCGGCACCCTGGTCGGCGTCGATCTCGTCAATGCCGATGGCGTGGCGCCTGCCTGAGAGGATGACGGGCTTCCAGATGGTTGTTGGTGCTCCATTGCACCATGATGCAGCCCCGCCTGCCCCACCCTGTTCAGCGACGACCGCAATCCCTGCTATATGCCTCAAGCATGAGCAACGATGCCGAACTGTACCGTCGACGTGCGCAGGAGCAGCGTCAGGAGGCTGACGCCACAAGCCTGCCCAAGGTGCGCGCCCGCGCGCTCCATGCCGCCGAGCGATGGGACACCATGGCCGACCAAGCCGAGCGTTCATCCGCCGCTACCATCAAGCGCGATGCGGAAAAGGCCATACGTGATGCGGAACGCGAGATTTGCAGTTGATCCGCCGCTACCAAGCGTATGCCTTGCCCGCTGTGCGCTATCAGAGGGCGTTCGGTGACGATGTTTCGATGCCAGAGCAATTTCCCGGTCACGCCCGCAGATGTACTCTGTTGCCAGGTTGATATGGTGGGCGCTCGCCACCGGGGCGATATGGCTGATCTATGATCACACCCGCATGATCGTTGCCGGCGACGTGCTGCGCGCGTTTGCGACAACGCTACCGGTGATCCTGGGCAGCGTGCTGATCGTCATGATCCATGCCGGCATAATGGGGTATTTGCGCGCACGGAGTCGTTGAGGAGGCGGTCGCACATTCCAGTTTCGACTGTGCGGTCTTCCCGGCAGCTATGCCATTGGATCTTGGCATGGTGCAGTTGAAGTATGCTCATAGGAGACCAGAAAGGCCGGTCCTTTTTCCGTAGCAAATTGGCTTCAAAAAAACAGTCAACATCGTGCAAAGTCTGCTTAGACTCTAGATATATGAAGGGCCATCAAGCACCTACCCTATGAAGATCGCCGTCGGTCTGGTTGGCCGGAAGCCCGGCGTCTTCTCGAACGGCGAGCGAGTAAGCGCTTTCCCAACGTTGTGGTCAAGCGGGAGAGCCATGGACAGCCATCCTCACTCCCACCCGCCGCCAAGCGCAAGAAAGAGATCGATCTCCCGGTCGACCAGGGTGGCGCGCGCGACAGACAGGCTGGTCTGGGCGTCGGCATAGCTCGCCTGCGCGTTCAACACGTCGAGGAAGGGTGTGCGGCCGAACCGTTGCAGCTTTCCGGCATCGTTGCTCGCTCGACCGGCCGCATCGGCGGCCCGCTCCAGTGCGTTTAGCCGGTCATGCGCACGTGCATAGGCGGACAGGGCGGTCTCAGTCTGCTGGAGGGCGAGCAGGACCGAGCCATCGAACTCGGCCAGCGCGGCGTCGGTGTCGGCGCCGGCCTCGGCGATGCGGGCGCGGGCCGCCTTGCGGTTGGGGAACGACCAGGAGACGAGCGGGCCGAGGCTGAACCCGAACGAGGACGGCGTCAGCGCGTGGCCGACCGACGTCGCGGTTCCCGCCGACCCGCCGAGACTGACCCGGGGATAGAGGTCGGCTGTCGCGACGCCGATGCCGGCGGTCGCGGCGGCAAGCAGGCGCTCGGCCCGCCGCACGTCAGGGCGGCGCTTGAGCAGCATCGCGCCGTCGCCGACCGGCAGTGGGCGCGTGAGCGCCGGAATGGCGACACAGCCTTCCAGCTCGCGCGGGTAGTCGACGGGAACGCGTCCCATCAGCGCGGCCAGCGCGAACAGCGCGGCCTTGCGATCGGCGAGTATGTTGGGGATAGCGGCTTCGCTAGCGAAAGCGGCGGCCCGCGCCCGGTCGCTGTCGAAGCGCGTGCCGCGTCCCCCGCGCGCCATGCGCAACGCGACGTCGAGGGTCTGGCGCTGGATGGCGACGACATGGCGTGCGGCCGCCAGCGCCACGCCGTTGGCGCAGACGCGGGCATAGTTGCGCGTCACGGCCGCCGCCACGACCACGCGCACTTGGTCGCGCGCGGCGAGCGCCGCTTCTCCTTGCGCGTCCGCCGCCTCGATTCCGCGCCGGATGCCGCCCGCCAAGTCGAGCGGGTAGCTCAGGTCGAGCCCAAGCGCGTAGCTGAACGGCGCGGGCAAGGCGCCGGTCGGGCCGCCGATCCGGGCTCCTGCCGCCTGCCCGCTGAAGCCGGTGGTCACGGTGCGCGCGGCCTCCGCCTCACGCACGATCGCACTGGCGCGGCGCAGGTTGGCGTCGGCGGCGCGGAGGTCGGTGTTCGCGCCCAAAGCCTCAGCCACATAAGCATCGAGGCGCGGATCGCCGTAGAGACGCCACCAGCGCGGCGGAAGGTCCGCCTGGGTGACGCCGGGGCTCCGCCCGCCGAGGAATGGCGCCGACGCCGCAGGGCGGTTGACGATGGCGGCCGTGGGCACGCGATAGTCTGGCCCGGCGACGCAGCCCGCCGCCAGCAGCACGAGGCAGGGAGCAAGAAAGCACCTCACGGGCGAGTGCCCCGGACGGCCGTGACGTCACCCGGCACGATCTCCACCGTCGCGGTCCGCCCGGCGATCAGCCGGATGCCCGCCGGCAGGCGATCGATGTGGATACGCACGGGGATGCGCTGCGCGAGCCGCACCCACGAGAAAGTCGGCGCGACCTTGGGCAGGAGATTGCCACTATCGTCGCGCTGGTCGTCGGCAATGGCGGCGGCAATGCTCTCGACATGGCCTGCGAGTTCGGCTTCGTCGCCCATCAGGTGGATGCGCGCGCGGTCGCCGACGGCGACGTGCCGCAGCTTGGTCTCCTCGAAATAACCCTCAACGCGCAGCGAGGCGCTGTCCACCAACGCCATCGCTTGCGCGCCCGCCGCCAGATAGTCGCCGGGATGGATGTCGAGGTTGGTGACGGTGCCGGCGACGGTGGCGCGGATCTCGGTACGCTGCATGTCGACGCGCGCGACGTTGCGGTCCGCCACCGCGCGCGCCAGCGTCGCTTCCGACGTGCGGACTTTGGCGACATTCTCCTCGCGCGCCTCCGTCGCGACGAGGTCGCCGAGCGCCAGGTCTCGCCGTGCCTCCTTGCGCGCCTGGTCGAGCTGGGCCTGCGCCTCGGCGATCGCGGCGTCCGCCCGGCCGATCGCCGCCGCGAGGCGCGGCCGGTCGAGGACTAGCAGCAGCTGACCGGGGCGGACGAGCTCGTTGTCGTGCACCGGCACCTGCGTGACGAGGCCGCCGACGTCGGTCGACACGCGCACTACGTCGGCGCGGACGTGGCCGTCGCGGGTCCAGGGGGTGCGCTGCTGACTGTGCCACAGACTGAGCGCAAGCAGCACGGCGACCGCGACGACGCCGAGCGTCACGGCGTAGCGTACCAGGAGGGCGAGAACAGGCTTCATGGACGCGGTCCGATTGCGGGCAGGCCCTGCACCAGCAGGGCGAGCAGGATGATGAAGACGGCCAGCTCGACGAGCGGCCGGAAGGCGATCTGCCGGGCGACGCCGACGGCGGCGAGCAGGCGCAGCAACCCAACCGTGAGCGCCAGCGCCAGGCAGGCAAGTGCCAGCGCGCCGGGAACGAGGACGCCACCGAGATCGAGGTCGGAAATCATGCTGATCCTTCCCGGTTGCCGGACAAGGCCAGCGCGAACCGCAGGTCGATCAGCGGATCGAGCAGCGCGCAATACTCCTCGCTGGCGGCCGCCAGCGCGCCCAGCCGCTCCGCCGTCCGGCTCAGCGGGCCGGTGTCGGTCAAGGCGGCATCCGCAAAGGCAAGAGCGAGGTCGGACAGCAACTGGCGCGCTTCGTCCGGAATCGGGCCGGCGCCATGGCGGAGGCGCCGGTGCAGCCGGCCCGCGGCGTGACCGATCCGCAGTTGGCGCACCGCCTCGTCGAGGCCATCCCCAGTCGATCGCGTCGACAGGCCGAGGCGTGGCAGCAGCAGCGCGACGCGGTCGATCATCAGCCCGGTCCACCGTGCCTCGGCGGGGCCGTACCCTCGTGCGCGGCGCACCACGTCGCGGCGGCCGAGGCGCAGCAGCCGGTCGATCCCGGTGTTGGGTGCGACTGTCTGTAACAGCGACATGCTGACCGCGCCGAACCCGACGCCCACGAACAGCGCGACGCTGCTGTTGATCGCCTCGGCGAAGTCCCCGCCATAGTCCGCGCCCAGCCCGACGAGGATCGGGATGGTCAGCGTGATGCCGAGCGCCATGAAGGCGCTCGCCGGCCGTGCCTGCAAAGACCCGGCGAGCAGGAAGGCGGGTGCCAGGCACGCGACCAGCACGACGAAGTCGGTGACGCGCGGCAGGACGACGAAGCTGTAGGCGAGGCTTATCGCGACGCCCCAGATCGAGCCCGTGATGTATCTGCGGACGTTGGGCGCAGGCGCGTCGACATTGCCGAACAGCGCGCAAGTGACGCCCAGCACCGAAACCGCCAGCCCGCCATCGGACCAGGCCGACCAGATCCACCCCATGCAGCCGAGCGTGATGCCCAGCATCGCGCCGGCCGCCGCGCGCGCCGCCATGATGGGATCGCGGTGAAAGACATAGCCGGCCGGTCGCTCGTCGCCCAGTAGCGGGCCGGCGCGGCGTCGCGACAGGCCGGTCCGCGCCTCGTGGGCGAGCCGCTCGCAATCGTGGAGCAGCGCAACCAGCTCGGCGAGGTGGCCGGCGGCATTGGCCGCGAGGGGGTCCGGGAGGCTCGTCGACCCGCTCTGCGCTAGGGCGCGAGCGCGATGGACCAGCCATAGTGCGCCGCTGTCGCGTTCCAGCGGCACCTCGGACGCGATCCAGCGGCGGACGTCGCGCAGCAGCTCGGCCAGCGCAGCCGGCGTGGTGCGCTCGTCCGCGTCGATAGCGTCGATCCGCTCCGCGACGTCAGCGAGCAGCGGCAGCAGCCGCGCCAGGCGGTCGTGCAGCAATCGCAGCGTCGCATCGTCCGGCCTGGCTGCCACCGGATCATAGGGAAGGTGCGTCGCCAGCCCGCGCACAGCGAGCAGGTCCAGTGCCAGCCGTTGGCGATCGTCGTGGCGCTCGCGCTCCGACGCATGGCGCAAGGCATCCCCCGCCAAGCGGCGAGCGTCGTCGATCGTCGCCGCCAGCTTGGCGCGGAACTGCCCGATCATCGGCCGGGGCAGGACGTAGCGATGGACCAGCACCGCGCACAGGATGCCGAGCGCAATCTCCTGCACGCGGACCGACGCGACGTCGAAGATCGTACTGGGCGCGCTGACCGCGGGGAAGCCGATCAGGCTGGCAGTGTAGCCGGACAGCACGAAGGCGTAGGCGCGCGGGGTGCGGTCGAGCAGCGACAGAAACAGGCACAGCCCGATCCAGCCGGCCAGCACGACGCTGCAAACCACCGGCTCGTTCGCGAAGGTCGGCACGATCGCCACCGTCGCGATCGCGCCCGTCAGCGTACCCGCCAGACGATAGACGCCGCGACCAAGCGAGGCGCCGGCGGACGGCTGCGATACGAGGTAGACCGTGACAATTGCCCAGGACGGGCGCGGCAGCCCGATGCGAAGCGCGATCCAATAGGCCAGCATTGCGGCGGCGAAGCTCTTGGCAGAGAACAGCAGCGCCTCGGCGTCCGTCCTGACGGCAGCGTTGTGCAGCGGGATGCGCCAGCGCGGCCATCGCCATACGGGCAGCGTCCATTCGGGTCCGATCCACCCGCCGTACCAGAAGAGCCAATATCCCATGGCTTGTTGATAGCCATTCGCAGCAGGGCCGTGTATTAGCTATCCGGACAATCGATCCCTATAAGCTGCCAATCTGATGCCACCCGCCCGCTCAGCCATTGCCATCCTCGACCCGGATGCTGCCGAGGCGACCGCCATGGCCCACCGGCTCGACTTCACCGATCATGCCGCCGAGGTGCCCACCCACGTCCATCGCAAGGCGCAGCTGATCCTGGCGTCGCACGGCGCCGTCACCTGCACCGCTGCCGACGACGTGTGGATCGTGCCGCCGGGGTGCGGCATCTGGATCCCAGGCGGGGTGCCGCACAGCGCGCGCGCGACCGCGAACGCGCGGGTCGACTATCTGTTCGTCGAGCCCGGCGCGAGCCGCTTGCCCGACCATTGCTGCGCGCTGGAACTGACGGCGATGATCCGCGCCATGATCGATCGTCTGGCGCATGAGCCGAGCGACTATCCGCCCGATGGCCACGCCGCCCGGCTTGCGCGCGTGATGCTCGACGAGCTGGCCGAGATGCCGCGCCAGCGCCTCAACCTGCCGGTGTCTAGCGATGCCAGGATCCGCACCATCGCCGACACGCTGACTGCTGCGCCATCTGACCGCAGCACGCTCGCCGGCTGGGCCGCTTGCGTCGCTATGAGCGAGCGGTCGCTCGCGCGGCTGATGATCCGCGAGACCGGCCTGACGTTCGGTCGCTGGCGCCAGCAGCTGCACCTCGTCGTCGCGTTGCGCGAGCTGGCGGGCGGCGCCAGCGTGCAACGGGTCGCGGGCGAGCTGGGTTATGAGTCGGTCAACGCCTTCATCACGATGTTCCGCAAGGCGCTCGGTAGCACGCCCGCGCAGTATTTCGCGCAGCGCAAGGAAGCGTGAGCAAGACCGAACACACGAGGGATGGCAGCTCGCCCTGTCGATGAACGATCAAGTCAAGTGCGTGCCCCTCCTCTCGTGTCGGCGGGGGCGCACCGATCAGTAGCGGTCCGGCGTAGCCGCGGCACATGAAGAGCCCAGAGACCTAGGCGACGTATTCCGACAAATCCAAGGCTTCATGCTCCGGACGCGCCATGTCGGTCGGATTAGCCGGTGCTTCGGCCGCTTCGGCGAGCCCCTGCGTCCTCTGTTCGAGTTGCTCCGGCGTCATCGGGATGAGTCCGACCGCGCCTTCCGCGACGGTGGCCTGGTTGCGCTCGACGAAGGGCCGGAACTTGCGCTCATAAGCTTCGAAGGCAGTCTGGTGATCCGGATGGCGCGCGAGCTCGCTGGCCAGCACATAAGCGCCGGTCAGTGCCAGGCTGGATCCCTGCCCCGTCAGGAAGGACGGGGCATACGCCGCATCCCCGACCAGCGCCACGCGCCCCGTCGTCCAGGCAGGCATGCGGACCTGCTCGACCTGATCAAAATAAAGATCGTTGGCCGATCCCATCGCCTGCAATAGATCGGGCACCCACCAACCTGCGCCGGCGAACGCCTTGGCGGCGAGGTTGCGCTGGAATGCGGGGTCGCGGGCTTCGCGTCCGAGAGGATACGGGTGGGCGAACGCCATCAGCACGAAAACCTTTTCAGGCCGTACGCCCGCTCCATAGATCGCGATCATCCGCCCCGGCACGTTCGAGATGATCGCTTCGCGGTCCAGGCCGAAAGCATTGGGGATGGAAAATCCGAGGAAGCTGAACCCGAGGGGATGGGTGAAGCCGCTCTCCGTTCCAAAGGCGAGTGCGCGGGTGTGCGAATGGACGCCATCGGCACCGATGACGATATCAAACCGCTCGGTCGCGCCGTCATCGAACGTCGCCACGACACCCGTGCCGTCGTCCTGTAACGAGCTGATCGAAACGCCAAACCTGTAGTCGATGCGATCACGGGTCAGCCCCGCTATCAGCGAGGCGAGAACCCCGCGCGGGACTTCCACATCCCGGCCCCGCACGCTCCCGTTCACCCGATCGGGATCGACCGCGACTATCTCCTTCCCATCGCCATCGACAAAGGTGACCCGACGCGAATCGATATCCGCAGTCTGCAAATCTGGACCGATACCCATTCGGACGGCAACGTCCATCGCTACCGCGCGAAGGTCGATCGGATAGCCGACCAGTCTGATCGTCGGGGCTCGCTCGACGATCCAGACCGTGCGGAAACTCGCGTCTATGATTCCGTCCGGTCGCGGATCGGCATATGCTGCGGACATGGCGTATATCGAGGGTCACGCGCGCGATCAGGCGCTGCTGCTGCCGGCATCGGTGGAGGATTATGTGTCGCCGGACAATCCGGTGCGGTTCATCGATGCCTTCGTCGACGACCTCGATCTGGGCGAAGCCAGCTTTCAGCGGGCACGACCGAAGGCGACGGGGCGTCCCGGCTACGATCCGGCCGACATGCTCAAGCTGTATCTGTACGGCTATCTCAATCGGGTGCGGTCGAGCCGGCGCCTCGAGGCGGAAGCGACCCGCAATCTCGAGCTGATCTGGCTGCTGCGGGGACTTCGACCCGACTTCAAGACCATCGCCGACTTTCGCCGCGACAACCGCTCGGCGTTCAAGGCGGTGTTCCGCGCGTTCGTGGTGCTGTGCCGCAAGCTCGATCTGTTCGGACGCGAGTTGCTGGCGGTGGATGGCACGCGGCTGAAGGCGGTGAACAGCCGGACGCGCAACTTCACCAAGGCCAAGCTCGACAAGTATGTCAGGTCCGCCGACGAGCGGCTGGAGAAATACCTCGCGCAACTCGACGATGCCGACCGCGGCGAGCCGCCGGGCATGACTAGGCGGAGCGAAGCGCTGGCCGCGAAGATCGCCAGGGTGCGCGAGCAGCGCCAGGTCAGCGAGGCGATGCTGGAGCAGTTGAAGGCCAGCGGCGAGAGCCAGTTATCGCTCACCGATCCCGACGCGCGGGCGATGGCAGCGCATCCCAAGGTCGGCGTCGGCTACAACGCGCAGGTAGCGGTCGATGCCAGGCACAAGCTGATTGTCGAGCAGCACGTCACCAATGCGGGCAGCGATCTCGGTTTTCTGGCCGAAACGGCCGGCGCGGCGAAGGATATTCTCGGCGTCGAGCGGATCGATGTGGTCGCCGACATGGGCTATTACATGGGCGAGGACATCGCCGCGTGCGAGCGGGCCGGCATCACGCCCTATGTCGCCCGCCCCCAGCGGGGTACGGCGGTCGGCGACGGCCGTTTTCCCAAGGAGCGGTTCCGCTACGATGAAGGGGCAGACTGCTATCACTGCCCCGGCGGCCAGCAGCTCGACACACGCTATCGCTGGTTCCAGGGCGGTCATACCATGGTGCAATATTCGAACCCGCGTGCCTGTGGCGGATGCGAACTCAAGGCGCAGTGCGCCCGCGGAAACTTCCGCCGCATCACCCGATGGGAAGGTGAGGCCGTCCTCGATCGCATGGCGACACGCCTCGCCGCCCGGCCCGAGATCTTGAACATCCGGCGCGAGACGGTCGAACACCCCTTCGGTTCGATCAAGCAATGGATGAACCAGGGCGCCTTCCTGATGCGCGGTCTCGACAAGGTCCGAGCCGAGTTCAGCCTGACCGCGCTCGCCTATAACCTCAGGCGGGCGATCAACCTCGTCGGCGTACAGGGGCTGATCCAAGCAGTACGGGCCTGATCCGCGCCGTTCCGTGGGCTGGCGACGCGCTCACACAGTCCCCGTAAGACCGTTCTTTCCCCGTGATCGCCGCAAAACCGAACAGACCGGCGCTCGTACCTCGCTGCTTCGAAAAAAGCGGCGACCAACTGCTTGGCCGCGAGTTTCCGCACGGTCTGGATCGTGACATGGAAGCCATAGCGATCGAGCCAATAGGCGGCGGCCGGTCCGGCGATGCTGGCTCCTACGATGAGAACGCGGCGTCCATCGGCGTGGGTCGGCAATGTGTCGGAATGATCCTGCATATCGAGCCTTCTTGATAAGATGCGGCGACGCATCTAGTCTCTTCGCCCATGAGTCAAGATGCATACGCGCATCTTATTTTTAGAGGTTGGGTCATGGCGGAACGAAGGCGCGGAAATGATTTGGAGCGTGTCCTGCTGGAAGCCGCTTGGATGGAACTGACGAACAACGGCTATTCCGGCTTGACGATGGAAGACGTTGCCGAACGTGCGGGAACGAGCCGTCCGGTGATCGCGCGTCGATGGGCCGGAAAGGCGGAACTGGCCGTGGCCGCCATTCGTCAGGAGATGGCGAAATATCCGCTCGACGTACCCGATCGCGGCGATGTGCGGTCAGAACTGCTGGAGTTTCTGGATCGCGCGTCATCACGGGCCGTCGGCCTTGCTGCAGCCTTTTCGTTGCTGACGAGCGAGTATCTCTCGGATGTTGGATCCGGCCCCAAATCCTTGCACGAAGCATTGACCCGGGGCGAGGTGGAGGTCGAGACGCATATTCTACGTCGCGCCGTTGCCCGGCAGGAGGTTCGTCCTTCCGCGCTGGAAGCCCCCGTGTCTACGTTGCTGGGCGACTTGTTTCGGCATCATGCCATCATGAACTTCGCGCCCCCGCCGGCAGACCTGAGAGAGGCGTGGGTCGACGCCATCTTCCTGCCGCTGGTACGGACAGAACCGATCCGTTAATGCCGCCGATCAAAAATCCGATCCTGTTGCGACATAGGCCTGTGTCTTCGATTCCACCACTTGGTGGTGCCAAGCTAAAGGGATTTAGCCTGGCTCCTTCGGCTACGCCTCACATGTAGTGTTGCAGCTTGGGAACGGTGCCGCGCCTGCAATTGACGCCGTCGCGCTGACACAAGTACTGAGATGCTCTCGAAGTTGGCCACCCATGGGCTTCTTTGCCGTGCCGCGTCGCCGATCATAAAGCCGCTACCGCGTCGTTTTCGTTCGCGCGGTGAGCTTGTTGCCATCCGGATCGCGTAGATAGGCGACGAAGGCACCGTCCGGGCGCTCGCAAGGTGGTGTTTCGACTGCCGTGCCTCCATGCGTGATGCCGGCCTCGTACCACGCGCGGACATGGTCCGCGTTGATCGCGGCAATACCGATGGTTCCGCCATTACCGGCGGTCGCCGGATGGCCGTTAATTGGCCGGGTGATCATCAGTCGGCCGCCCTCGTAAACGTAGATCAGCCGGCCTCTGTCGTCCATTTCGCCAAACGTGCCGCCCAGCGCCGTGAAAGTGGCGTCGTAGAACGCCCCGGACCGCTCGAGGTCGTTGCTGCCGATCATGATGTGCGTGAACATATGTCTCCGGAAAATAGCTTCTTACCTGCAGAACGTCGTTGGTCATGTCGTTCGCCATTCCCTCCGAACGGCATCGGGGTGGAGAACGGTCGGCGGAAGGCTCCGCCGACCAGAGACGGACCTTACTGCCGGTCGCCGTGATACGCTTCCTCGGGGCGGACGGGGGTCAGCGTCGTCACCTCGATGAAGTAGCCGCCCTTCGCCCGAAAGTAGAAAGACCATGCGCCGTGCGTCTCATGCGGTTGCTGCGTCTCCCAACCATCGCCGCTCAGGCGCGCATGCATCGCATCGACGGCCTCGCGTGAGTCCTGGATGAAGCCAATATGGAGAATGTCGAGCTGCTTGGGATAGTCGAAGCCGTCGAGCTTACTGTCGAAGTGATTGACGATCAGTACCAGTCCGTCGTCGTCCTGCATGATCGCCATCTTCTTGCCCCGCACGACGAGCGTGCGCAGACCGAAATACTGCTCGAACATCGCCCGGTCGGCTTCGGTATCGTGGCTGTAGAGGTTGATGTGGTTCAGCTTCATCATCGTGCCTTTCCGTTGGTGATACGGACACGGGCCGATCGCGGTCAGACAACGACGACCGGTCACGCACGAGGCTAATCCTCGCTGTGTCCGGCCATGGCCAAGAGCGGCATCACCCGCTCAAGCGTGACTGTCTCCGAAGAGACCGCAGGTTGTCACCATACCTGCATCGCTGTCTTTTTAGGCGATTCGCAATTTAGGCGGCCTTCATGGCGGTTCAAGCAGCCTTGCGGCTTTTCCCGCCGGTGATGGCGTTTTGCCGAGGCCCCTACAGTTCCGAGGAAAGGCGCCCTTCGCGCTGAGGCATGCGGATGAAGCGTTCCACCATTTCGTCCGTCCACTGGACATATTCAACGTGCAGTCCATCGGCGTGGCGGGCGTAGAGCATGCGTCCGGTCGGCACATCGGTTAGCGGCGTCGTGATGACAGCGCCTTGCGCTAAAAGCTCGGCTTGGACTGCCTCGATATCATGCACGATGACGGGACCGTGTGTATCGCGTATCGGGGCCAGTGCCTCCTTTGTGCCAGCGACGACGAGCATGTCACCGATACCTCCCAGCTCCCATTCACCGAACCGGAAGCGGATATGCGGCTTTCGGCCGTGAAGCCGCTCGAGCATCGACAGGGTCGCATCGCAATCGTCCGAAAACATCCTGGCATAGGTCTTGAGGATCATAATGCACCTTTTTTATCGATCGATACACAACAGCGCGCTTGACGGGGCTTGGTCAAGGTTTTTTATCAGTCGCTATGGATAAGGTGTCGAAAAAGGGTGGCCGCCCGCGGGGCTTCGATCGCGCCATGGCGGTGGAAACGGCCATGCGGCTTTTCCGCCGGCATGGCTATGAGGGGGTATCGCTCGCCATGCTGACCGAGGCGATCGGCGTCGCGCCTCCTAGCATCTACGCCGCTTTCGGAAGCAAGGCCGGACTGTATCGCGAGGCGCTCGAACGCTACGCGGAGCTCACGCCGCTGAGCCTGATCGAAGATGGCAGTCAGGGCATTGCTCTCGAACATGCAGTGGCCGCAATGTTTGAACGAGCGATCTTAACCGTTGCAGGACAAGCGGACGAACGCGGCTGCATGATCTCCATCGGGTTATTGACCAGTCACCCGGATCACGATGATCTTGCGGCGGAAGTGGAGGGTCGGCGCACCGCGTTGGCATACCGGTTTACTGAAGAACTCGGCCATTGGCTGCCTCGCCATCGATGCAACGAGATCGCGGTCTTTTTGTGTGCCGTCCTTCAGGGGATCGCCGTGCAAGCCAGAGATGACGCGTCTCTGGCAGATCTCCGAGCGATCGCGATCACCGCGCGACGTTGCTTGTCGTAACGCAGGTTACCCGGCGATCTAGGTCGGTTACAGATTGGTAGCGACGAGTAAAGAGGGGCTGCGCTCTGCCATTAAGATGCTGAATCGAGAGTCTGGTTCTATCTCGCGTTCGGTCCGAAAAGACGCGGATCTCGACATTGAAACTCTGGCGGATTAGCGACTAAGGAGCGCCTGTTCGATAAGATGAAGAGTCTTATTGACCACCTCGATTTCAGAGGGGTCATCTATAATACCACCAAGGGCTTTACTCCACGCATCTCGCATCTTAATAAAGTTCTGCGTAGCTAGATCCGTTAGATAGAGATTTACAACGCGGCCATCCTGATCGTTTGTTTTGCGTTGTACCAGCCCCTTCATCTCAAGTCCGCGCAGCACTCTAGCGAAGTTACTCGAAGGAAGGCGCGAAGCCCGCGAAACTATGCTCGCTGCGCTTCCCGGCATCTGCGAGATGCATCGCATAACGTGGATTTCAATTGGTGTGCACACCCCCGGCTCGAGAGACCGGGGGGCCGGTAGCTGCCGGCTAATTCCATGTACCAAATCGGCTAGCTCAAACAGCCTCTGTGCCTCTGCTTCGTCCATCGATGCTCCTACCCTTGACCAATAGCTATCATGTGATAGGTAATACGGGGATTACCTGAGGGAACGCTAAACCAGAAACAAGGAACTAGAGCATGGAAACGAGAGGCTCGGTCGCTATCGTCACTGGAGCGTCCTCTGGTATCGGCGCGGCAACCGCGCGCGCTTTGTCCGCTGCCGGAGCAAAAGTGATCTTGCTCGCCCGCCGCGAAGATCGGATCAACAACCTTGCCGGAGAGTTGGAGGGTGCGGTTGCGATCCGCTGCGATGTGACGGTTCGGGATCAGGTCGATCGAGCGATCGAGGAAACGCTGAAGGCCCACGGCCGCATAGATATTTTGATCAATTGTGCCGGGCAGGCACTTAATGCTCCGATCGAGGAGATCGAGGCTGATGACTTTCGGGACATCTTCGAGCTGAATGTTCTGGCACCGCTCGTCATGATGCAACACGTCATTCCGGCCATGCGTGAGCAAGGGGCCGGGTGCATTGTCAATGTGAGTTCCGGGATCTGGTTTCATCCGCTTGCTGAAAGCGCCGCCTACAGTGCGACCAAAGCCGCGTTGAGCACGGTGTCGGGGGTGGCCCGGATCGAGCTTGAGGATGTCAACATCGCGGTATCCGTGATGTACCCCTTCATCACCGAGACGGAAATGGTGGCTTCGATCAAAGCGGGGTCGGAGTCGGCCAGGAAGATGGAAGCTCCGCACGAAGCCGATCGTCAGCAGCCCGAACAGGTCGCGGATAAGATCCTCGAACTCGTGCGGTCAGGCGAGAAGCAGGCCGACATCGTACCGAAGAAATACGGCGGCACATTCGAGGGCTGAACGACGGCGGGCCAGGTCAGGACCTGCGGCGCACCTGCTTTCTTCTGGAGAGAGAAATGCTTCGCGAAGTATCGAACGGGGAAAATTCGCTACCGGGCCTTTATGCCGCAGAACCCGCGGACCTACCCTTTATGCAAGGCGTTGAGGTGCGGTCGTACCTGATCCAGACTAGCGACCGTCTCACCTGCATATACAATTCGCCCGGCTTGTCTCAAGACAGGAACGCCATCGTTGCGCTGGCCACACCATCCGCCCTCCTCATGAGCCATTGGCACGAGGCGATGTACAAGGCGCCCCGACTGGACGTAGCCGCTTACGTGGCGACGGCCGACCTGTCTCAGACCAAGGCATCGATGCCGAAAGTCGCGGACTTATCGAGTTACATGGATCGCGATCATGCGGTCGAGATCGTTTCCACGCCTGGGCATACGCGGGGATTTTCCATGTTCCTCTGGACCTGCGCCGATCATAGAGTGCTGTTCAGCGGTGATATGATCTGGAATCACAACGGCCGTTGGGAAGCTGTCGTTCTTGGTGAAAGCGACCGCCAGCGATACATCTCCAGCTTGGAAGCCGTCGCGGAGATGGACTTCGATGTTCTAATTCCTTGGGTGTCAATGCGCGGGGAACAGCGCGTGATTTTGAGCGACCGACTGTCAGCTCGAACCAGAGTCCTGGAGATAGTTGGACGCCTCAAAGCCGGCGAAAACGCTTAACAACCGACTTTATCCATCTCGTTGTTCGCCAAGTGTGATAAACAAAAGAACGGTGATCGGGACGCTCGGATTGTTCTTGATCGAGACTTACCGGCGAGACGGCCGGGTCGTCGCCATCGGATGTTGGGGAAATGGAATAGGTTCGTGCGACGCCAGCTTCGCGCACGCACGAAGCTGCCTGGAAGCGTTGGTCGGCCTACTGCGCTATTCTTACCAGCGCCCGCTCAACCAGGCCGCGTGCAAATGGTTCGTCGATCGGGCGCCCTAGTTGCGACCTGACGTAAAGGGGAGCGAAGATGCGATCGATAACCTCATCAATGGACGGCGAAACCCGCTTCAACTTTGGCCCGGCAGAGCTACGGATACGTAGGGAGCGCGAAGTCGTCGGCTACGCGACGCACGCGGGCGGCGCCGCTGGGGCGCAGCAGCGCTTCTACCGGTCGACTGGCGATCAGCCGCTCGAAACCATGGGTCAGGGCGATGCCAGCACGGCTGCGCGGGTGGAACAGTCGGATGACGGCGGGATTGAGTTGTCGTTGAGTTTCCTCGGCATAGGGGCGCACCGACGCCTCGTAGGCGGCAAACGCCTGCGAGTAATCGGCATGGCGGGCCATCTCGCCCGCCAGCACATAGGCACCGACCAGTGCCAATGCACACCCGGCCCCGGTGAACGGTGTGGGGCAGTAAGCCGCGTCGCCGAGCAGGACAAAGCGCCCCCTCGACCAGCGGGACATCTGCACTTGGCTCATCGGACCGGCGTAGAGATCGTCAACACCGTCCAGTTGGGCGGCGACGCGTTCGGCGACACTGCCGCGTCCGATCAGCGCCCGCCGCAGCGAAGCCTTGCGCCCGGCCGGGCTATCAGCCGCCCCATCGGTATTGCCGGATGGAAAGGTGATCAGCACGGTGGTTTCTCCCGCGCGGCCCGGCCTCAAGGTCAAATAAGTCCCACCGGCCGCATTCACCGTATGCGCCCATCCATCATCCTCGGGTCGGGCCGGGATGCGGAAGAAGGCCATCGTCGCGCCGAGATGACGGAAGCCGGTCTCATCGCGCAGCACCATGGCCCGGGTCGTCGATCCGATCCCCTCTGCACAGATAACCGCCGCGAACCTCTCGACGTGCCCGTCGGCGAAGGTGGCGGCGATGCCGTCCGCCATGTCCACCAGGTCCGTGACGGCCGTGCCGAAGCGGTAATCGCAGTTCTCCCGCGTCGCCTCGAACATCACCGAGGCGAGGTCGCCGCGCAAAATCTCATAGTCGCTGGTCAGGCAGCCGAAGGCGCCGCGCGGCAGCGCCGCAATGACCCGGCCATCGGCGTCGAGGAACTTCTGCCCGCGCTCGCCTGTGCCCAAGGCATCGATCCGCTCGCCCAACCCCATGCGCTCGATCACCGTCTGGCCAGCGCCCTTGATATCGACGTTCTGGCCGCCGTCACGCAGCGCGCGCGCCTTCTCGGCGATGACGACCTCATAGCCGTAGCGGTGCAGCCACCAGGCGCAGGCGGGGCCGGCGATACCGGCACCACAGATAAGGATCTTGTTTCTGCTGGTCATCGATCGGTGTCCCGAGCCGTTCTTCTCCCGCAAGATATAGCGGGGAGCGGGTGTGGCCACATTCCTGCTCCGTGCCATCTTCTTATTCGTTCTTGCCAAACGATGGCCGGAACGACGATGCTGGCCGCCATGCCGATGCTCGACCCATCGCTGGCCGGTGCCGACTGGATCGACCCGGACGTGCTGCCCCCGCCTGTCGTGACGATGGGTTTCGTCGTGACCGACGTCGACGAACTGGAAATGGATCCGCACGTTCATCGTCGGGGGCAGCTGATGTTCGTGCAGCGCGGTGCACTGAGCTGCGAGATTGAGGGCGGGGTGTGGATCGTCCCGCCCGGCAGCGCGCTGTGGATACCGGGTGGTGTCGCGCATGGCATCAAGGCGACGGGCACACTCGAAGGCTGCAACGCCTTCATCGATCCGGGGGTGACGAAGGGGCTGCCACAAAGGTGCTGCGCGATCGCCGTTACGCCGCTGCTGCGAGAGGTGCTGGTCCGCTCCGCGCATCTGCCCGCGCACTATGAGCAAGGCGGCGCGGCAGATCGCCTGTTCGGCGTGCTGCTCGACGAACTGGCAAGCGCTCCGGTCGAGACGCTGCATCTGCCGATGCCGACTGATCCGCGCCTGTGGCGCATGGCGACGTCGATGCTGCGGGAACCGGCGGCACGCGGTACGATCGCGAGCTGGGCAGCGCAGCTCGGGATGAGCGAGCGCACCTTGTGCCGCACGATGCGCCGGCAGACGGGTATGAGCTTCGGGCGCTGGCGGCAACAACTGAGCATCGTACGCGCCGTTGAGCGACTCGCGGGCGGCGCGTCGATCCAGCAGGTTGCCGGCGAACTCGGCTATGACAGCGTGCCGAGCTTCACGACCATGTTCACCAGTAGGTTGGGCACCTCGCCGCGCCGCTACATGGCGGAACGCCATCCACGTTAAATGCCGGGGCGTTCCCACTGGGATCATATATAGGAACAGTAGCGATTGTCCGGATGACGGACAGTACCAGGTCGAAACCGCCTTGTGTAATTTCCGACTTGCGACTTTAAGCGAACGGATGGGTGTCGACGGGTTAACCGGTTTCTTTCTCAGGGCGGCAGTCACGGCGGCCGTCGTCGTCATGGCATCGGTGATCGCGGAGGCCGTAGGGCCGGTGATCGGAGCCTTGGCGGCGAGCCTGCCTGTATCGGCGGGGCCGACATACATTTTCCTGGCCCTGAACCATTCCGCTGATTTCGTCTCGGCAAGCGCCTTGGGCAGCTTCGCCGCCAACGCCGCAACCATTCTCTTCCTGGCGACCTATGCCCGGATCGCGACCGGACGCGGCCGCTTTGAAGCCTTGCTTCCGGCGGTACTCGTTTGGTTGGTGGCCGCGTCGATCATCCAGGCCGTTCACTGGTCTGCGCTAACCGCGCTCGCGCTGAACGTAGCGACCTTTGTCGTTGGCCTCTGGGTGACGCGGGCGATCGTGTCGGTTGGACGGCAGCACGCCTCACGCCTGCGGGCTACCCGATCCGATCTTGTGGGGCGCGCGCTTGCCGTGGCGGTGTTCGTGGCCAGCGTCCTTGGAGTGAGTGCGATGGTCGGCCCGAGCGTTACAGGCGTTCTGGCTACCTTTCCGATTGTGTTTGTGGTGTTGATCTTCGTCTTGCGTCCCCGGATCGGCGATGGCCCCAGTGCCGTCCTCGCTGCGACCGGGCTGCGTGCGATGGGCGGCTTCGGCTTGATGTTTCTGGTCGCACATCTCGCAATCGTTCCACTCGGCAAGAACATCGGGCTAGCTGTCGCCCTGGTTCCGACCTTGGCTTGGTCCGCCGCGCTCGCTTACCGCCATTCGCAGGCGCAAGTCTGACACCCGAGGCTAATATCGGCTTCGAACGGCTAACGCCGCCCGGCAGAGGAGCGGCGAGCGAGGAGGCTCGCGCAGTCCCACAAGGATCGAATTGCTTTCCCAAAACCCGTCGCGAACCAAATTATGGGACGGCCTGCACGGCATAGCGTACCCGTTCCTTGGGCAATAGGAGTGTAGGCGCACGCTTACCATGGGTCACGAGAACCTGATCGACCGGGATCGCGTCCTTGCCTTCCGAAGCGATGAACGCCTGCACGAGGCGCGTGCCGGAGGACGGCAAAAGCGTGGGCGGGATGGATGCGGAGTGACGTGCCATGCCAGCCAACCAATCCGGTCGCCAGTGAAGCATTCGGACGGGTGGATGGACGACTTGCAGGTCAACCGATCCGGCCAGCAGCCCGACCGTCACCGGCTTACCGCGCGCCATAAGAACGACTGATTGATGGACGGCCTTCGACGCCGCAATCTTATAAAGGTCGACATCAGGCCGGTTCATTGGGATCGGTGAAAGTCCGGCTTGATCGATCGTCAACGGATCGATGCCGGTCGCGCGCCTGAGCAGGCCCGCCATCATGGGCAGCGTTCCGCCCTCGGCCGCGATTGGTCGCTCTGCCGCATGATGCTCGCCCGCGTAGATAAGGATTTTGGTGTTGGGAAATGCCCGAACGGCGCGATTGACGATGTTATCAGCCTGATCCTGCTCGCGCTGCTCCTGCGCCACCTTGGCGTCCTTCGAATAGTCAGTTCTGATCTTCTCGTAGGTGATGGGCCGATACCCCAAGGCGAGCGACTGCCTGATGAAATCGGCGAACACAGGATCATCGAGGTAATAGCCGCTCGATTGACGGGGATACCCGTCAGCCAGTAGCTGCGCCATCTTCTGCCGCGCTTCATCATCGTCGTCCACGCGCTTCAAGGCTTCAACGGCAAGGACGGTATAGCCTAGTGGGCGCAGCGCGCGTGCGACCTCCAAACCGAATGCCCTGCCGCGAGGATCGAGGTGGTTTTCATCGAGAATGACGATCTGGGTATTGCGCGCGCGTTTGACGATTTCTCGAATGGCTGGGTCACCTCTCGATGCTTTAAGCTCCGCGACCTGATCTTGCGGCACACGAAAGTCAGAGCCTTTGGCGCTGTTAAAGGTGGGAACGCCCGTCATCGTGGACATGACCTGCGCCCACTGATCGACGATATCGGGATCGGCGGTCTCGTCCGCGCGCTCGATCCCCAGCTTCCGGAGGAGACCAAAAGACGCATCGATATAGCGACCGTGAGATGCGTCGCTGATCGACTGCTTATAGGCCTCGATCAACCTGTCATTGTCGAACTGCTTTACGGGCCGTGCTGGAGCAACCTGCTGAGGGCCGGAGGCCATCGTGCTGGCCGGTACGGCGAGAACGCTCAAGGCAGCGGCGATGATAGGCGGATAGCGCATCTGGACACTCCACAGTACGATTCGTACCATCAAACAAACCGAGGAGAATGGCAATGGGAGTCGAGGGGCGCAGCCTTACCGAACTCGAAGGTGCGATCTTGTCCGAGATCGAGCATCGCGGACACCGCACTGCGTTCCATGTGCGCCGGGCTTTCGCCGAGTCCTTTTCCCTTGAATGGAGGGGGAGTGCCGGCGCTGTCTATCCCGCCGTCCGGCGGCTTGAAGGGGAAGGGCTGCTCTCCGCGTCGGAGCCGACGGGAGGCCGCAAAACCCGGAGCTTGGCGCTGACGCCGATGGGGCGGGAGGCATTAATGAAGTGGGCTCGCGACCCCGTGCTGTCCTCCAGTAGCGGAGTAGACCCCTTCCGCCTGCGAGCCGGCATCTGGTTTTTGCTGCCCGATCCCGAAAAAAACGCGCTGCTATCCGACGTTCAAGCGCATATCGAACAGCAGATTGCCTTGATCGAAAGCCATGTGTCGGGCCTCGATCCTGTCGAGGCGATCCGGATCGAACTGGCGCTGGAGCATCAGCGTGACCGCTTGCGGCAGATAGAACGGTGGCGATGACAGCCCGCGCCATGAACAGACGGGATCGTTGGAAACTCGAGCGGCGCCGATCTTGTTTTCACTGGGGATCGAACTGCTTGAGATCCGCCGCCACTGACGATCGTTGCGCCCCCTGCGACACCGTGTTACCGCTACAATACACTTTTTTTGGGGGGGGGGCAGGTGAGCCTGGAAGAATATCGAGCGCCGACGAAGGTGAAACTGTCAGCGCTCTGGGCGTCGACGATGTTCTGTTACATCTACGGCGACTATTTCGGCCTCTATGTCGTGGGCACGCTGGCGGACATGAACCACGGCAACATGGGGCCGCTCGGTCACGCCACGCCCGGCGTCCTTACGGGCGTATCGCTGATGATGGCTGTCCCGAGCCTGATGGTTGCGCTGTCGCTGCTGCTGCCGACGCGGGTCTGCCGGTGGGCGTGCATCGTGCTCGGCGTGTTCTATACCGCGATCATGGCGATCAGCCTTCCCGGTTCCGAACCGTTCTACAAGGTGCTTGCCATGATCGAGATGGCGCTGACGCTGACGATCACCGTCATCGCGATCCGCTGGCCCGGCGAGGCTCGCGGTGGCTGAGGTCGCACCTTCTTCCACGCCAGCCCGGCTCGCAGGTGCGCTCTACCTTGGCACGATCGTATTCGGCCTCTTCGCCGAGATAGGCGCGCGCGGATCGTTAGTCGTCGGCAGCGACGCTGCCGCGACGGCACGCGCCATCCTTGCCAATGAGCCGCTGTTCCGAGCCGGCCTGATCGCCGATCTGGCGATGCTGGCGTGCTATGTCGGCGTGACGACGCTGTTCCTCGACATGTTCCGCTCCATCCATGCGGGCGTATCGCGGATGGCGGCAGCCTTCAGCCTTATCGGCATAGCCATACTCGCGGCGGATACCCTGCTGCTGCTCGCTCCGCTACGGCTGCTTCCCACGTCACCCTATCTGGCCGCGCTGGGAGCACAACAGCGCGACGCTGCCGTACTGGTCGCGCTCAAGGTGCATGGCGACGGCTACGACGTCAGCCTGCTATTCTTCGGCGTCTACTGTCTGATGCTGGGCTGGCTGGTTTGGCGCAGCGGCTTCCTTCCCAAGGCGATCGGCGCGCTGATGGTGCTGGCCGGAGCCTGCTACATCTTCAACGGCGTCGCCGATCTGGCAGCACCGGCGTTCGCCCGGATGCTATCGCCGCACCTCATGGATCCGACGCTGATCGGCGAGGCGGCGCTGGCGTTCTGGCTGCTTGTGTTCGGAACGCGAAGGTCCGGGACCGCGACGCGAACGGCCGAGCTTGCACCGACGGGGGTAAACGTGTGAGCGGCGGCCTTCCTGCGCGTTGCCGATCGCCTGGCACTTCAGCATCGTTAGCGGCGCTGATCGTTTTCGCCTTCCACCTCGCACTGGGCGGACGCTACGATCTGTTCCGCGACGAGCTCTATTTCATCGTCTGCGGTCAGCATCCCGCATTCGGCTATGTCGATCAGCCACCGGCGGTGCCGCTGATGGCGGCATCGCTCTACCGGCTGGGCCTCGGTGCCTGGGGGCTGCGCGTGCCGACCGCCATTGCCGCCGGCGCGCTGGTGTGGCTGGGGATGCGCTTCGCCCGGTTGCTGGACGGAGGGCGGACCGCCGAGGCGATAGCCGGGCTGGCCTGCGCGATCGCGCCGATGCTCATGGGAATCGTGGCAACGCTGAACACGTCGGCCTTCGACCCGCTGGCCTGGACCGTCGTCGCCTATCTGCTGGTCAAGGCCGGGCGTGGGGGCGACGACCGCGTGTTGATCGCCGCCGGCGTGGTCGCCGGGGTGGCGTTGCAGATCAAATATGCGATGCTGTTCTGGGTGATCGGCCTGACCATCGGCCTGATCCTGACCCCCGAGCGCCGGCTGCTGCTGCGCCCCGCCTTCTGGATCGGCGCGGCGCTCGCGGCGGTGATCGCGCTGCCGTCGTTCATCTGGCAATATGCGCACGGTTTCCCGTTTCTCGAACTCGGGCTGTCAGCCGCAGGCAAGAACGCCGACATCCCGCTGCTGCCTTTCATCGCCAACCAGATCATGGTCATGAACCCGGCCTTCGCACCGCTGTGGATCACGGGACTGATCGCGCCATTTGTGGTTCCGCGCCTACGCGATCTCCGCTTCCTCGTGATCGGGGCGATCGCGGTCGTGGCCATCGTCCGTCTGGGCCACGGCAAGGATTATTACCTGTCGCCGCTCTATCCGATGCTGTTCGCGATCGGTGCCGTGGCGCTTGCGCCGCGGATGCGGACGGGCATCGGCAGGTTTTCCACCGGGATCGCGCTGACGGCAGCGCTGGTCTTCTCGGCGCTGGCAGCACCGATGGCGCTGCCGATCCTCGCGCCGCCCATGCTCGAAGCCTATATTCAACGGCTCGGGATCGCCCCCCAGCAGCAGGAGCGCAGCTTCAAGGGTACGGTGCTGCCGCAGGTCATGGCCGATCAGCTCGGTTGGCACGATTACGTGCATCAGGTGGAGGCGGCATGGCGCCGTATCCCTGTCGGCGAACGCGCGGCCACGGCGATCAAGGTCGATAACTATGGCGAGGCCGCAGCACTTGATCTCTACGGCCGGGGGCTGCCCCCGACGCTCAGTGGCCACAATCAATATTACCTTTGGGGATTGCGCGGACAGCACCCGACCAATGTGCTGTCCGTGCAGGACGACATGGAGGGACTGAAGCCTTATTGCCGCAGGGCGACGCTGCTCGGCATTACCAGCTCACGCTACGCGATGGCGTTCGAGAACGGTAAGGTCATCGCCCTGTGCGAAGGTGTGAAGCCGCCGCTGACCGAATTGTGGCCGCGCCTCAAGCTTTACTCTTAGGTCGCTCGACGCAGTATCGAGCCCACCACCTTGACGGATCGGCCGATCACCGGCACGAAACCACGACGGACACCGCTCCTGACCCGGCAAGCGCACCGCCGCCCCTGCCTGACATGGAAGAGAAGCATGGCACCGTCCGCCATATCCGACATCGCCTTCGGTCGTGCCGCGCCCGGCATCTGCGTGCGGGACATCGCGGCCGCGCACGATTTCTATGCGCGCGTCCTGGGCTTTGCAAAGGTGTTCGAGAACGGCGATCCGGTCGGGTTTATGGTCCTGAAGAAGGACGAGGCCGAAATCCACCTGAGCCGGAAGCCGGACCACAAGGCGTCGACCGTCAACGTGATGCACATCTTCGTCAGCGATGCCGCGGCGCTGTATGTGCGGTGCGAGGCGGAAGGCGTCAGGATCATCAAGCGATTGACCGACAAGGATTACGGTCAGCGCGCCTTCGTGTTCGCCGACGCCGACGGCAACCGGATCGATATCGGCGAACGTCTTGCATGATGTTCGACGGCGTCAGTTTTTGGCGGATGCACACATTGCCGGGCATGCCGGGACTCAACCGGCAGACTGGGATTTTCATAAAGCCGATCGTAAGCCATGGATGTGATCGCTTTGGAAACCCGTTGCCGGCCTACCCTGTGAACAGGAGAACAGCGTGAGGCATCTTCTATTATTCATCGCTCTGCTGGCGACCCTCCCGATATCCCATGTGGCACATGCCGAACAAGGCTGCCCTGCTGGACAATACCCCCAACAGGGCCAGGGTTGGCGGAGCTGCGTCCCTATTCCCGGCTATAATGGCGGTCAGAGCGGATCGTCTTCTCGCCCTCCCGTCATGCAGCGGGATCAGTGGCAGGCAGTGGCGCTTGATAAAGCCAAAATGATATTGGGCGTTTCCACAGGATTGCTTACCGCCGATGGTGCCGGATCCGAAGCTCTGCGACATTGCAAGGCCAATGGAGGATCTGCGTGTTCCGTCGAGATCTCCCTGGCGAACGGATGTGTCGCCATGGCATTGGGAAAGAGCAAAATACTGTTCAGGGGCGCAAAGACCAAGTGGGCGGCGGAGAGATCTGCGATGGCGCAATGTCAGTCGGGTGACAGCGAATGCGTGATCAAGTACTCAGATTGTAGTACACCATTTAGCGCTTTATAGATTATTCGTAGTCATAAAATATGAGTTTGCAATCTATTTTCCGCATTGTGACGATTTAACCGCTTTGCGATTATATCGGGGTTGTCGTTGGGGTTGCCAAAAACGATGAGCGTGGCGGATTCAACCCCTCGGTTTCACGATATTGACAGCATGAACGATCGATGGGGTTAACGACGGGCTGTCGCGGTCACGGCGGCCCTGCTGGTCTGCCCGGGCGCGCCGGTCCGGGCGGAGGTGCCGCCGATGAGCGACGCCGAACTGGGAGCGGTCGCCGACCTGATCGCCACGGGGCTCGTGACGGCGGTTTCCGAACGGCACGAAACCTCCTACCCGGCCCGAGGATAGAGGCTGTTGACTGGTCACTGGACCATCGCCCTCACTGTCGGGGCGATCGAAAAGGGCTGGCTGGAGCCCGACAAGCGAGATTTGCACTTCACCGGCGAGCGCAACATTGTCACGTCGTCATCATGGCTTGGCGGGGCCAACACGCTGCGGCTGGCCCCGCACGTCGGCAACGAGGTCAAGGTCTATCTGGTGCGCAGCGCTGGTGAATGGCGGCTCATCCATCATCTCGGCCTTTGGCTGCGGCGGTAGCGTGCGGCACGAGGTCCGGGTTCGAGCTGACAAGTATCTATCGCCCAAGCATGTCAGCCTATGCGTCTCGCCGAGTGCCAGGCTTGGGCACGGTCCGCAAGAGAATGTCTCAGCAAGGCACCAAATATGTCGCGGATCCATTATTGACGGAGCACATACGTTGCTGCTGCCCTTGAGGCTGGGAAGCTCCTCTGGCAGGAGGGTACAAGGCCCTTTCTGCTTGGGCTCTCTCTAGTCCTTTATGAACTGCAGCCGAATGTGCATCCATAGCGGCCTGCTTTTTCTTTTCCAGTGGAATAGCCTTCGGACTGCCAATTGGAATTGTCAGCAACTCTTCGTCTATCTTTAAAACAGACGATGGAACACCGCCAGCCTTGGCCAAATTGCGATCCATCTGCAATATTTGCTGTCGGACTGGGATTACAGCTCCGTTGTTGGGCGTTGGCCCATCGCTCTGTGCTATGGCGTGGCTGCTAAAGGCAGCCAAGATAGGCAAGGCTATCACCGACCTCCTTAAACTATCCATAGAGTTCCTCCTTATTATAATTGGAAGGTTGGAATGGATCGGGCGTGCGCGACCTTGAGGGGGTGCCCACCCTTGGCACGACCGAACCGCTAGCTTTGCTTTGGCTCTACAAGTCGGCCTAGCAGGGCGTTCACACGCTCAAGCCCATGTACGCTCAGCAAGGCACCAGCGAGGTTGATGACCCGTTGTTAACGGAACACATACGCTGCTGCTGCCCCTGCGGTTGAGAAGCCGATCTGGCGGGAGGGTACATGGTCCTCTTTGCTTCAGACCGCTCTAGTCGCTCGTGTGCCTTACTTCCATCTGCGTGCATAGCGGCCATATACTGCTTGTGTAGCTGACGAGCCTTAGGACTGTTGGTCGGAGTCCTGATTAACTCTTCGTCTATTGCTAAAACAGATGAGGGTAGAAGACCCATCGCGACCCCCTTTTTATCTGTCTCAAAAGCTTGTTTCAGCATCCTGGTGGTAGCTTCATCATTAGGAGCGTTCGCTTGGGCGCTGGCGTAACCGGCAATACCGCTTAAAAGCGGCAAGGTTATCATCAGTTTTTTTAAGAAACGCATAAATCACTCCTTGTCATATTTAGTCGGCGAGAAGGAAACAGGTGTGCACGACCTTGCGAGAGCTTCCACCCCTGGCACCGTTCGCACGCGCCGCTGTTGCCTCGGCGGGAGAAGACGCCTGACCGGCGCGGCGCGCCATGTAGGTCTTGGTGCCGAAGATACCCGCATCAGTGCCGGGATCGACAGGTCCACGTCTATCGCCTCCCAGTGCAGCCCGTAGTCCCGGCCCAGCACCTCGACCTTCGCGAGTTGATCGGGATCAACCCGTTTCGATCCTTGAGCCAAGTGGGGAGGGAAGGCGAAGGTGCAGCCGTTGGTCAGGTCCACGATCAGGCGGTCAAGCTGGCGATCGTAGCGAGCCGTCGCCGCACGTGGTTCGCTCTCCTGTTCGTGCGTGCCGCTCTCGATGGCGGCATCGATCTGGGCGTCGGTGATGCTAGCCATGTATCTCGCTCCATCGTCACGCCGTTCAGCTAGTCGAGCGAAGACTCGGGTGGTCAGCGTCTGCCGTCATATCCAGCTCAGATTCGAAAACGGAACGCGGGATCGTGCCGTTACGACAGAACATGAAAATGCTCTTAGATGGCTCGTTCATTTTGCCCGGCCTTCGAAGCTTCGCGGAGAATGTCTCAGCAAGGCTGTAAGGCTGTGAATTGCCCGTTACTCACGGAACACATGCGCTGTTCCTGCGCCTGGGGTTGCGCAACCGCTCGTTGTGGCGGGGCCGTCAAGGCACCGATCATCCGTAGCCGGTCGTGCTGTTCGCGAACTGCGCTTTCCTGCTGCTCCCCGAGCCTGTCCGCATGCTGTTGCGTCAGCGCCAGCTGTTGTTTCAAGAGCTGAATAGCCCTCGGGCTGCCGGGCGGCACCTTTACCAATTCGGCGTCGATCTCAAGAACGGACGGCGGGAGGCTTCCCTGGGCGACCAGCTGCCGGTCCATCTGCAACTGCCGCTCCATCCGGGTTTTCCACGAGGGATCGGGAGCGCCGGGGTTGGCGATGGCGCATCCAGCTGCGACGCTCCAGGCCGACAGCACCAACACGAACGTCTTCGTATTCCTCAGGTGGTTTGTCATGTCACAGCCTTTCGCGACCAAATCCGATTTTGAAATGAAGAGTGTGAACGAAGGCGGCGTCACCCGGATCCGGTGACCAGGCTTAAAGTGGCGCCGGAGCACCCCGGCGACAGATGCGCCAGACCCGGACGATCAATGGTGCGGCCGATAGCCCGCAGAGAGCTTTTCCAGCTCGGCCGGTGTCGTCGCACTGGCTCGATCGCTTGCCGCCTGCATATAATTTGCGGAATAACCGGCACCGGAACAGATCGCCCGCCCCAGAAGGCGACATGATCCGGCATGGCTGTCACGCGCGCATTTCTCGACCGCGAATTGCTGCGCCGTTTGCACCTGTTCGGCATAGGCCATGTAAAGGTTGGAGGCGGCATCGGCGGCCGGTGCGCCACACGTGCCGGAAAAGGTATCGATGATCTGACATCCATCGGTCCGCAACGCCGCGCACGAAGCCATGGCGGCGCGGGCTGCCGCCTTTTCATTGCGCTCGCCGAAGGACCAGCTCACCTGCCCCTTGTGGTTGACCGCGAACGCGGCATAGCTCTCCGACCTGGCGCGCGGCGCCTGCCTTTGGCCCTGATCCGCGCCCTGCGGGGTGGCATAGGGTGAATTGTCCCGGTCGGGCGGAATACCCATCGGATTGCCTGCGCACGGTACGCCCGGCGCGCATTGCGCCCATGCCGGGGAGGCCCCGATCAGCATCAGCAGGCTCGCAAGAAACAAACGCCTCATTGGGTGGCCCCGTCCTCATGGTTTGACTGTGGTATAGACGAGGGAGGAAGCGGCGCGCAAATGTCACAAGACGATTGCGGACCCTGGAACCGGGTGTAATGAAGTTATCGGGGATGTCTGGTGCAACCGCCTGCTTTTCCGGTCGTCGGCTATTCGTCCGGGTAAAAGCCTGACATCGGGCGATGTTATGCTGTGCCGGGCCGTTCGGAAGCCGTTGATCACAAAGGGAAGTCGTATGCCTTGTGTGCAGGTGGGATGGTTATCGCGGGGCGTATTCGCACGCGCGGCAGCGATCGCGCTCGGTTTCGCCTGCCTTGCATCTGGTGGGGCTACCGATGCGCAGGACATCGCCGTATCGCGAAAATGTGGTGATGCAGCTCTGACGATCCAATGCGCAGGGGGTGGCGGCCCTCACGACTGCGCCGCCACATCGCTGAAGCTTTCCGTCACAGGCAGCGTGGGTCGCTCCCTGCCTCGGCCCGCGGAGTTTTCAGAGCCACATGACGATACGGCTGCGGTAGGTGTCGCCTGTGCGATCGCAAAGGACGGCGTCGCGTATTTCGTCGTTCAATACGGCCAGTTGCCGGACAGTTGCCCGACCTGTGAATGGATGGCGGTCATCGACCGGGATGGTCGAGCGCTGACCCGCAACGATCCACCGCTCATCACCGAGCCTTCCTTGCCAGCTGGCCATCGTGTCCAGCCGAACAACGCGGCTTACGGTGCATTGGTCAAGAAGCTCGGACTGAAGATCGGCGATTTTGCGTATGTCGAGTGCACATCCGACCCGATAGACTCCACCTGCACGTTGCAAACGCCCGGCACGGAATCGCAAAGATTCCGACTATAAACCGAAGGCCTGCCACAAAGGGGGCATCGAACCGTCGGGTCAGCGCAGCCGTCGCGCCTCGCTGCACGCGCTGTATACGATCTTGCATCCACCGGGCGCAGCCTTGCTGCACTCACCCATTGCGAGGCTCTCGGCGCGTCGGATATCGCCAGCTGTCGCCGTGCCGTAGCCATTGCTCCCCCAGCCGATCGCGGCGCACTGGTTGAAATAGGCCACTTCCAGTCGGCAGTCGGCGCCCCCACGCCCCCGGCAGTCGCCCATCGCGGCGTCGATCGCGTCCGCCTTGCCATCATGACCGATGACCGTGCCAGCCTTTCCGCTCTTCACATCGATGGCGATCGCGCCCCAGGTCTTCTTCCAGACCGGCCGTGGTCCGGAGCGGACGGCACCGCCTCCGGAAGGATTGTAGCCGGGCATGCCGGGTGCGTCGGGCGGGACGCAATTGCCACCCCCGGTGTTCACGCCGGTGGCGCATTGTGCCGACGCACCGGATGCCGGAAGCATGGCGAACGCCAGGAAGAGGAAAGCGGCGTGATGTCTACCAAGGATAGGTTTCATCGTCTTCCCGTTCGTCAACGTAAGGAGGGTTCGTGGCGCGACCGTTGGCCAGGCATCGCCATTACTGAATCCGCCTCACATAGCTGCATTTGCTATAGGCGATGTGACATTCGCCGGCGCCGTCACGGCGACATTCGCCGAGTGCCGACTTCTCGGTATCCCCGAGATACGGCCCCCTGAACAGATGGACGCGTCCGCCGGTCCTGGCCTGTGCCATGGCGACGCATTGATTGTGGTAGGTCATCCCGATCCGGCAGGACTTCCCACCCGCTGCAATGCACCGATCCATCGCCTGCGCCTCGGCGCTGGCCTTGCTGGCCGACTGCGACACCGTACCGAAGCGGCCCATATCGTAATCGAGCGCGACGGATCCCCAGAGCTCGGCCCATTTGGCGCTTGGCGTCGCTGGCCCCGGAGCGGATTGCCCATAGGGAGAATTGCCCTGATCCGGTGGGATGCAGCCGGGATTGCCCGCCGAGGGAATGCCCGGCGCGCACTGCGCGAAGGCCGCCGAGGGCAGCATGAAGGCCGACAGGACTACAAGGCAACGGATCATATTCACCGGGACAAGCTCCTAAAGACTGGTGACCGGGGCGACCCCGACGCGATGCACCGACGTGCTACCGACGATCACCTGTCGCCACGGCGCGGTTTCATGAAAAAGTACGTGCCGTCCACCGAGCCGTTCAGCCCGCAATAGCCCGGCGTCCACGCGGTCTTGCCCGGCGGTGGCGACGCCTGGACGTGCAACGTCTGCCCGACACGCCTTAGCCGCACCTTCGAACCGTCCGATCCATAGTTGATATCGAGATTGCCGCCGGCGAGGTGGCCGGTTCCTTCGATCTCACAGACCCATCGTCCCGTGACCGGCTCATTTGTGTTGATCCGGACGCGAAACCGCCCGCCGGCACCCGGCGTGATCGTCAGACCGCCGGTCACATTGTCCCAGTTCCCCGCCAGCCCGCCGCCCGAGGGAACCGTTATGCGGCGCAGGAAGTCGGCCCGGCCCGCGAGAACGTCCCGCAGCAGCCCGGTGGAATCGGTATAGCCGTATCCGAAGATACGCTCGCGCCCGGCAAGCAGGTAACGCTGGTCCTCGGTCAGCAACGCGGCGGCTGCGGGATCGAGATCGTGCCGCCGCTGCCGGTACAGCGTCGCGACCTCGGCATCGGCACGGGACAACTCCGGGCTGGCGCAGATGGTCTTTTCCACCCTGGTCGACGCGCCGGCGCAGTCGAAGGATGGCGATGCGGAGGTGGCTCGCTGCGCCGGCGAAGCCGACGCGGCGGGCGGCACGACTGCGATCAGGATCGATGCCGTCACCAGCGATGCGATGTGCGTCCCCAATGTCATGTCCTTGCGATAGCCACGATCAGCGTGCGGCGGGACGAACCGCGGTCTTCGCGACCGCGCCGGTGGGAGGATAGGCCGGCGAGGTCAGGCACTCCGACAGCCAGCGTGCACCGGGATCGAAATCGGCTTCCGCATCGATCGGCGGAAGCAGGCGCGAGGGCGGTGTCTCAGGCGCCTCATGGGCCGACGTAGCACCCCATCGACCACCGGCATCGAACCCGGGGCAGGTCGGACCCGCACCGCCACCGATCGAGCAGGTCGCGGTCGTTCGCAGCCCGCCATTGCCGACCTGCCCGACGAAGCGCGTCTCGGGAACGCTGCCGCTTGCCCAGTCCTGCGAGATCCAGCAGACCCGGCCCTTGTTCTGGTAACGCTGGCGACCGAAACAGCCATAGCTGTAGCCGTCACCGCTCGGCACGAAGGTGCACGACGTGTCGTAACCGGCATAGGCGCCACCGGTAAAGCGGGCGGCGAAACGCCGCTGCGCAAGCGCGGTTGCGATCATTTGTGGCAGCTTCGGATTGCCGGAGGCCGGGCGGCTCAGGGCGGCGGTGCGGTCGCGGATCGCCTTGAGGACGATCCCCCGCCACGTCGCAGCATCGGGTGCATTCTCGTTCCTGTCGAGGTGGCCCAGGTCCGCATCGCGCTGCGCCAGCCAGCGGCGCTGCCCGGCGACCAGCATCGCCCGGATCCCTGCGTCGCCGGTCGCCTTGAGCGTGGCCACATAGGCCGCGTTCATGGCGGCGTCGGCTCGCTGCAATCCGGCATCGGCGCAAATCATGCGGTCGATCCGCCCGGACGCCTTGCCGCAACTGATCGCCTGGGCCGGTGTCGCGGAGAGAAAGAGGATCGCGGCGAGGGCGGCTGCCGGCAAAGGGATGCGTGACATGGCGGGCTCCTTGGACCGGGATGATCGAGCGTACGGAGACATATACCTGATGATAACCGCCCGGACATGCTTGCGACAACTGGTTTCCGAGTGGTAATGACCGCGCCGTCCTAATTTAAACGCGAGGCGGCATGCGGGTATTCTCCTTCACCATCGCTGCGGCAATGTTGACCGCCGTGCCGGGGCCGATGGCGCTCGCCATGGGCGCGGCGCCGCCCGCAACTGCCTCGACGCAGACGGCGCGCTTTCGCGCGTTCTTTGCAACCTTTCGCAAGGCCGTGCTGGCGAACGACCGCAATACGGTGGTGAGCATGACGCGCCTGCCGTTCGTCGACTTCCGTGTCGGCCATCACTGCGAACGCGGCGACACGGGATGCAAGGTCAGCCCGGATACGCTGACCAGCGGCGACCGCGCCGCTTTCCTCGGCAAATACGACCGCATCTTCACGCCCGCCGTCGTCGCGGCGATCCGGGCGGGGCGTGTCCGGGGATTCAAACCCGGCGAGGACGACGGCGAGGCAAGCGGCCCCATCACAAGAGGCGAGTATCTGCTAGACGCGGAGGATGTCGGCGATCAGCGGGTCTTCGTGCCGGTCGGCGATGGCTGGAAGCTGGCGCGGGTGCCGTTCTACTCATGATCGTGGTGCGGGCGGAAGATCAGCACGGGCGAAGCGGACGGTTATGAACGGGACCGGGGCATCGGCGCTGCGACGCGTCGCACGCTGGGGGATCACGGGACTCACCGTCCTTGTCTGGCTGCCCGCGCTGATCTGCATGGCCGGTGTGGTCACCGCACGACTGACGGGCTGCGGCGCGACGGAAGCCGGCGCCGAGCTGTGTATCGTCGCGGGTGTCGACATCGGGCCCCGGCTCTACACGATGACGATGATGGGCTGGGTGGCCATCTTCCTGTCGCCGCTGATGCTGGGGAGCCTGGCGCTGACGCTCGTGCTGGTCGTGAGGCGGTTCATGCGCCGCAGGGCGGCCCGTCACGCCGCGCAGCCGACGATGAAGTATGAGGAGATTCAACGATGATGACATCCTTGCTGTTGGCCGCCGCAGTCGCCGGCATGGCGCCGGGCGCTCCGGCGCACCCGTGCGCTGCCGATGCGCGGACACGGGCGCTGAAGCTGCTCCGCTTTCATAACGATGGCGACAACCGCGCGACGATCGACCCGGCCAGTCTCCGCAAGATCGGCACGGTCGCATCGCTCGTCGGCAAGCGCCGCTTCGACGTGCTGGAGATATGGGGCAGCGTCTACAAGGGCGAATACCGGATGCGGCTGATTTACGCCAATCCCGCTGGCATGTGCGTGTTGATGGGAGAGGAGATCCTCGAGCATAGCGATCCGTACTGATGTCGGCGTGCGCGAGGTATCGCATCGTGACGCTGTCTGCGATGCTCGTCGCGCAAACGGCTTTCGGAGATGACGCGATGGCGCAGGATACGCCCGACCATGTCGCCGCGACGCTCACCACGGCAGCGCTGGGGGCAAAGGTGATCGACTCGATCATGGGCGACCTGACCGGCGAGGGCCACGACGATGCGTTACTCGTCATCGATCCGGTGCACGGCGAAAGCGCGCTTGCGCGGCATGCACTGGAGGTGGTCCTGATGCGCCGCGATGCGAGCGGAAGGCTTTACCGGGCGGCGACGAACGCGCGGCTTCTCACCTGCGGGCCGTGCGCGACGACGGATCGCCCGCTGAGTGCGCAGTCCGGCACCTTCACGGTCCTCGATGCCGGAACCGACACCCGCGCGATGCGGGCGGAGTATCGTTTCGAGTATGACCTTCGTACGAAAGCATGGCGCGTGGCGCACGTTTCGCGGCGGACCGTCGATCCGCTGACCGGGCGCGAGGTGCGGCAGGAACTCAATGCACGCGATCTCGGCGGTGTCGACTTCGCGCGCTTCGATCCCGCCCGCTTGCCGGCGTTTCAAGAGGAGAAGGGGAAGTGATCCGTTCCATGGCGATCCGGCATCAGATCGTCGCCGTTGCCCTGCCGGTCGCCGCGCTCGTCGCTTTCCCGGCAGCGATCGGCAGCGCTGCTCCGCCGATGAAGACCATCGCCACGATGGACCTGTCGAAGCCGTTCGCGACGCGCTCGCCATGGCGTTTCACCGCCACGCAAGGGCCGGACAGCAACGACACGCCATCACCCGAAGGCACCGAGCCGGGCGCGATCAGGTTGTGCATCAGCAAGGACGGCGGTCGCTCCTGCCGCCCCCGCCTCGATACCCTGCTGATCGCACCCGGCGGAGACACGCGCGATACCTTCTCCCAGCCGCACTATCTCGGCACGCCGGCATTGATGCACCCCGCCAATGGCGTGACGCTGCTGCGCATCTCGGCAGGCAGCCTGCATGCCGGCAACGGCGATCAACTGAACGGGATGGCGCTGCTTCGGTATGATCGCGGCACCGATGCCTTCGTCGCGGTCTATGAACATTTCGTCGGCCGCAACAACAACCAAGAGCTTCGCTATGTCGAGGCGGGGCCGCTCAGGGGTGCCGTGATCGTCGCGGAGCCGACGCAGGACGCGCCGTTCGGATATTGGATCTCGGTCAGCCGTTTCGCCGGCACCGGCTACAGCCGGGCGCTACGCTATCGCAGTGCGACGCGCTACGGCGATAACAATCCGCTCGCGGTGATCGACGCGGAGATGCCGAACATCTTTGGTCGCCTCGGCTTACGGCGTTCCGGACAGCCGTTCCCCGTGCCGGCGAATGGTTGCGCCAGGCCGCATATGGTCAAGGGTGCGTTGTGGTGCCGTTGACCTCGGTCGCCTCGTTACATCGGGCGCAACCGGTGTGCGCGGTCGGCGTCGGCACCCCGTTAGGCTGGATCGACACCAGAGACGGCATCAACCCCGACAGGCGCGCTCAATTCCCTTGCGCCGGCGCCGGCTCGTATCCCTCCAAGGAATATCCGGTGGAGGTTTCTCCCGTCAGACGCGCGCCGTCGCAACGTTCCCGCGTCGTCTTGTAGCTGTAGTTGGTCCTGATCTGGCCGCTTTAAGCAACCGGAGTCCGGTTCGCCCAGCCTTCGGTCACTTCGTACGACGCTTGCCGGGGACCGATGGCCTTCGGCCCCTCGCTGTCGATCAGTGTCTGCGTGGTCCCGCCGTCGGTCTTGCGCGGCGTCGGATCCGCTCGCTGGCGATCTTGCTGGTATGACGCATCGAGAAACGAGCGGCATTCGGCGAAGCTCTTGAACATCCGGGGCAGCATCGGCACCGGCGGCATCTCGCCATCGGCCAGGGCCGGCGACATGACGACGGTAGAGCACGACAATGCCAGAAGGCTCTTTCCCCAGCGCATCATTGCCTCTGCTCCTTCGACCGGCAGGTTACCCCTGATGGTGCCATGACCATATCGTATTGCATCCGGCCCCCGTTCGCCAGCATCCGGCGACCGGCACGGCGAATCAACGCCAACCATCACGCTCCCTACGCAGGCCGTACATCAACGCTTCGAACCGGTTCCGGACGCGAAGCCGAAGCGGGTGAGGCAGGTATGCTTCGGCATCGCCGACGCCGCGATGGTGACAGCAGCCGTTTTCGAAAACGGCTGCTCGTCGGTATCCAGCCAGTCCACGTAACGGCCGCCATAATAACTGGTTCGGCACTGTTCATATTTGTTACAGACCGCGAGCTTGGTGCAGACCGTGCGGCCGGCCTGATCATAAATGAAGTAGGTGGCGCTTGAATACGGAGGACGGGCGAATATCTCCGTCCTGATGGTGATCGGCATATCGGTTCTGCCGACGGCGATCACTGCCGTAGACGCGATGCCCGACAGAAACACGAACAGGAGCAATCGCGTGACGTTGCGCGCCAGTGGACTCGACCGTGTTTGCGTTAGCCTGCTTTCCGTCATAACCTCACTGATCCTGCCCGGGGCGACTGCATTCGCTTTAGATAATCTCGGAACTGCCTTTCCGCGTTCCGACTTACGACTGCGGTATCGGCATCGGCAAGCCTCAAAGCGGCGGCACGTGCGATGCCATACCTCCCCCGCTTCCCCCACACCACCTCAACGCATTGATGATGAAACGCAAACCGGGGCGGCGCTCCTCATACATCTTTACCCGCATAGACCGGCAAACAGTATTATCCCTCTAGGTGAATAGTTGTAACGTCTGGACGTTCTTTCCGACATCAGGGGATCGCAGATGCCACCGTGTTACCATCTGAACATCTTGCCGCTACTCTTGCTGGTTCCTGCGGTCGCGTACGCGCATCATCCTGTCATCGGTGAACCACAGGCATCCTCTACGCCTGCCCGAGGTGATGATGGATGGCGTTACGATTGCCGCGTCACACGTGTGCTGAAGGGCGGCACCATCTCACTCAGCCGCATGTTTGACGAAAACGGAGAAGCCTCGCGCGATTTCGTGTTGTGGCAGCCTGTCGGCCATAAACCAGGAGAGGTCCAGCGTCCGCTGGAACTGCAGCTATCCTATGGTTGGAGTCAGACGAGCCAGCCCAGAATCGAGTTGCGCAAGATCGACGTCCAATTGCAGGTTGGGCTGGACGTCGATCTGCCTTGGGTGAGCTGGCTGCAAATCCAGCGGCCCTTCCCGATCGAGCCCCATGGTGTGCTTGGCAGCACCGCGCTTTCCACCGAGATTTTTGCCACTAATGAACATGACATGCGCAATGGTCATGGCGAACTACCGCTCGGCGATCTGCTCGCTTATGCGGAAGGCTACGATATGCTTGATTGGATATTGATCCGGCCTTCCGAGCGGCTGGGCGGCAGCAAGGAATTGATGCGCGGCAAGGTTGACATTGCAGCTCTCCGCGAAGCCATCGACGCGCTGCCGAAATTACGGCCTGCCCTCGCGGTCAAGATCAAGAAGCCCAAGGTACAGTGCGACCGAACCTGGTGGGGCGACCAGACCATCCCTTGATCGGAGCGCTCCCGCGTTTCGCCCACCCATGGGAACGCTCCAAACCCACGCATCGAGCGAAATCGTCGGCTGGATCAAGGGGGCTAGCGTGGCTGATCGGCAGCTCCTCGAGCCTAAATCGGCACGACCGTCAATTGAGATTAGGGCTGTACCGGACCGAACCGCATCGCTAATGCGAGTCGATCTCACATTAGAAGAAGGGGGTTTAGGTTGATCGCTCGCCGCTTCGTGTCCTGTACGGCTCACCAGGTTGGAAACGGCAGCAGAAGCGCCTTGGTTCGGCGCCCCGTCGTGCGCGTGATCAGGGGTGATTTCCTCAAGCATAGCAAAGGGTTGGTTGAAGTCGACCGAGAGCTTGCCAGCTGCCCAAGACGAGTTCGATACAAGCAATTTCAATGCGGTTCTTTTCTGCGCTAGGGACCCCTGAGAGAAGCCGACGTGCATCCCTCGGGCGAAATCGAGCAATGCGATGCCATCGTCCACGAAGCCGTCATTGGCTCCGGACAACGCCTCCAGATCGCGCAGGCAGCGGGCACGCTCCTCGCGCCACAGCTTCGCCATGCGATCATGGAAATCCAACGTCACACGTCCATCGAGCCGGTCGATATAGAGCGTGTCGATTCGCTGCTGTAACCGGTCGGCCTCGCCGCGCAGGCGAGTGATTGCCTGCTCCCTGTCGCGCTTCTCGTCGCCATGGCTTTCCTTCAACGCACGCCTGACGAGATCGAAAATCTCCGGATCGATGTGGAGTCGACGCAGCGATGCCTCGAACTGTGCCTCGATCACCTCTTGGCGGACGTAGGGCTCGTCGCATTTCCCGCGGTGCCCAGTGCAATGATAGTAGATATATCGGCCCTTCTTGATCTCCGCCGTCATGGCACAGCCGCAATGACCGCAGGTGACCAGACCCGTGAAGGTGAATTCGTGCGGGTCGGCACGGACGTTGGACAGGCTGCGACCGTCGAGCACAGACTGTACGGTCTCCCACGTTTCGGGCGAGACCAGCGGCATATGGCTGCCATGGCATAGCTGACCGTTCCACTCGAACTGGCCGGAGTAGATCCTGTTGCGCAAGATGTAATGGATCGTGCTGATTCCGACTGGCTTGCCGCTGCGCCGGTAACGAAGCCCAGCCTCGCGCGCGCTGTCCCGCAACTCGCGAAGGGTAAACGCGCCGGTAGAACAGCGCTCGAAAAGTCGGGCGATGATAGAGCCGTTCTCCGGATCGACGTCGATGATCTTGCGCCCTTCGGCGCTTCTGGCGTTCAGGTAGCCGAGCGGCGCGAGCGACGGCCAAAGCCCCTGCTGCGCCTTCTCCTGCATGCCCTTGCGCGCTTCTTCCGATAGGTTGTCGATGTAGTTCTTCGCCATCAGCACCTTGATGCCGTGCATGAACTTCTCGGAGGAACGCGACTCACGCGAGAGCACGACACCTTCCTTCACTAGGTGGATCTCGACCTCCGCCTCGTCGAGCGTGACCCAATCCTTGATGTTGCGGTACAACCGATCGGTTTTCTCGACGAGTATCGTGCCGGCGGAAGGGTGTTTGCGGATATAGCGCAGCATCGCCTCGAACTCGGTGCGGCCCGTTTTGCGGGCGGTCTCCACATCGACATGCTCGCCTGCAACCATCATGCCCTGTGCATCTGCATAGGCACGAAGGAGCTTGATCTGCGCGGGGATCGAGAAGCCCTCCCTCTCCTGTTCCTGGGTGGAAACGCGCGCGTAGAGTACGACGCGCTTGCCGCCGGCACCCGACGACTGTCGACGGGGTATTCGGGGATCGACGTTCTTGCGAGGTCTGGCCACAGCCTATCTCCCTTTCGGTTCGCCCCCACCGCCCCACTCCTGTCTGTCCAAGCAGCTCGGGTCGGACGATCTCATGTCCGCTGGGGTGTTCTCAGCCCCGTCTACACCCAGACGCACGAAGTCGACCAGACGAGCCAACAGCATTCTTGCTTCGCTGTCGCTGACGGAGCGCCCGAGCCGCTGTTCGGAGACACGAACTGCAGAAGTGACCAGATCTTTGGAAAACACCGTCTGCCGAACAGGGGGCAGAGATGGACGGAGGGCGTGGCTTGAATGCTCGTTCGATCGGCAGTGCTTGTCAGGTACCGCCACTGACTCGAGCGCCACGGTCGCCATGGGCGTTGTCATAGGGACCGCCCCCAGGTCGGGCGGTTCTTACAAAACTGAAGTACGGTATCGGATGTCATCCTCGAGCCAGATCCATAGGCCCGTGGAGTGATGAAGCGCTTCCATGTAGCTGACGCCCGATCTTACCACAATCGGATTTAGCCGATCATGGCCGCGGTCAAAAGTCGTCGATCGGCCAACCCCCGCGGGACGGCACAGCGATGGCCCTAGCGGATTATCGGTGGTTGCGGGTACAGGATCGAACCGGAAACCAACACTCGCTCGCGGCAGGGGTATGACAGCAAAGTCAGAGCCCCGGCCAGACCTTGCGCAACGCGTTTTTCAGAACCTCCGCCGAACGACCGAGGGCAGCCAGTTCGACAGCGTTCAGTGCCGGCTCCAGCACGCGCAGCACGCCCTCTCGACCGATGACGCACGGCAGGCAAAGGCAGACGTTGGCGATGCCGTATCGGCCATCGAGCAGCGTCGAGACCGGCAGGACGACACGCTCGTCGCGATGGATCGCTTCGCATATGCGGACGATGGCTGTCGCCACGCCAAACGAGGTGTAGCCCTTGCCCCGGTTGATGACGTAGCCGGCGCGGCGCACCTCATCTGCGATCACCGCATGGTCGACCGCTCCGCCGGACGGAAAGGCGTCCAGGCTCGCGCCGCCTACCCGCACGGTGGAGAAGGCCGCTACCTCGCTGTCGCCATGCTCGCCCAGCACCAGCGCCTCGACGGCCGCGGGAGCGACCTCCAGCCTCTCGGCGACGCGCTTGCGGAAGCGGTTACTGTCCAGCAGCGTGCCGGTGCCGATGACCCGCGCCGGCGTCAGGCCGGATGCCGCTTGCGCGACCTGCGTCATCACATCCACCGGGTTGGCTGCGACCACGACGATGCCCTCGAAGCCCGCCGTGATCGCCTGTGTCACGCAGTCGCGGACGATCTCCGCGCTGCGTCCGGCGACGGAAAGCCGATCCTCATTTCCATGGGTGACGCCCCCGGCAGTGAGTACGAGGATCGCCGCATCCTTCGTATCCGCATAGTCGCCCGCCCGGACGCGCGCCGGCCGCGCGATCGCGTTCGCGTCGGCGATGTCGGCGGCCTCGGCGCGATCGCGATCGACATTGGCGTCGATCAGCACGATCTCGGCGAACTGGCCGCGCAGCATCAGGGCATAGGCGGCGGTGGCGCCGACGTTGCCGGCACCGACGACGGCGATACGGGAGGTGGTGGATTGCGGCATCGGATATCCTGTTCGACAAGCGGCAGGGACGTATAAGCCGGCTGCTTCGTTCAACGCAGCCGACGAATGACCCGCACCAGCATCGGGTCGTCTTCTACGGCCAAGGTCTCGAACCCCATCTGACATTCGACCTCGATGGCTTCGCGGTTTGAGCGATCCTCGATGGACTCGACGACGGCATATCCCTGCCGGCGTGCATCGCCGAGCAGTCGGTCAAGCAGCGTCCAGCCGATTCCCAGGCCTTTGCGATCGCTCCTGACCGTGATGGCGGCCTCGGCGCTCTCACCGGTGGCGTCACCGGCCAGCATCGCGACGGCGACGACCGCGCTGTCGTCATCGAAGACGATCAGGCTATCGGTGTGCGGATCCTTGCCGCCCACCATCGCGATCAGCCGGTTGTTTCCGACCTGACCCACGCTGGCCAGGAAACGGAAGCGCAGATCTTCCGGCGTCACCCGCGCGAAGAAGGCGGCGAGCGCGGCCTCATCGTCGAGCCTAGCCTTGCGGACATGCAGGCGGACGCCCTCGCGCGTGACGAGCAGGTCGGTGTCGGCGATGGTCATGGCTGTCTCCTTGTCCGCCATGGGTGCGTCGGGCGTGTTCACGCGGCATTGACCTCGGTCAAGCGAGCAGCATCGTTCCCGTTTCCATGTAGCGACGATGCCACGGCAATGCCTCGCCCGGCAGGGAGGGCGCGTGGAGGCCGTAGGCGCCGCCCCCCGCGCGCGCCGCATAGTCCGCCAGCAAGGGCCGGAAGACCGGGTGCGCGCAGCGTTCGATCACCTGTTTCGCGCGCTGACGGGGCGACAGGCCGCGCAGGTCGGCCAAGCCCTGCTCGGTGACGATCACCTGCACGTCCTGCATGATGTGGTCGACATGCGCCGCCTGCGGCACGATGGCGGAGATCCTGCCGCCCTTGGCGGTCGAGGGGGTCATGAAGATCGAGACATAGGCGTTGCGCGCGAAGTCGCCCGATCCGCCGATGCCGTTCTGGATGCGCGACCCCATCACCAGCGTGGAATTGACGTTGCCGTAGATGTCGGCCTCGATCAGCCCGTTCATTGCGATGCAGCCCAGCCGGCGCACCGGTTCGGGATGGTTGCTGATCTCCTGCGGGCGCAGGATCATGCGGTCGCGATAGGCGGCCATGTCGGCGTTCAATCGCGCGGCCGCCTGCGGGCTGAGCGAGAAGGCGGTGGCCGAGGCCATGCGCAGCTTTCCCGGCATCGAGCAGGTCGAGCATCCCGTCCTGGATGACCTCGATATAAGCGGTCATCGGCTCGAACGGTGCGTCGACGAGCCCGGACAGAACCGCGTTGGCGATGTTGCCGACCCCTGACTGGATCGGCAGCAGCGAGGGTGGCAAACGCCCGCGCGAAACCTCGTGGGTCAGGAAGTCGATGATGTGCCCGGCGATGGCGAGCGCCGTGTCGTCGGGCGCCGCGAAGGGCAGGTTGCGGTCGGGCGCGTCCGTTTCGACGATGGCGACGATCCTGTCCGGATCGCAGGCGAGGTAGGGCGTGCCGATGCGGTCGTCCGGGCGAACGAGCGGGATCGGCACCCGGTCGGGCGGCAGGCGCGTGCCATAGTAGATGTCGTGCATCCCCTCCAGCGCCGCGCCCTGCCAGCGGTTGACCTCGAGGATCACGCGGCCGGCGCGGTCGAGCCAGGTCTTGTCGTTGCCCACCGACGATGACGGGATCAGCGACCCGTCGGCGCGGATGCCCGACACCTCGACGATCGCGGTATCGAGCGGGCCCAGCACGCCTTCCCACGCCATCGGCGCGACCTGGCTCAGGTGCATGTCGAGATAGTCGATCTCGCCGCGATTGATCTTCTCGCGCGCGACCGGATCGGCGCTGTACGGCAGCCGCTGCGCGATGCCGTCCACCGCCGCCAGCGCGCCGTCCAGTTCCGGCCCGGTCGAGGCGCCGGTCCACAGGTTGATCCGGAACGGCCGCCCCGCCGCACCTTCCGCCTTTATTCGCCGGGCGAGCGCCTGCGGCACCATCTTGGGATAGCCGGAGCCGGTGAAGACGCTCGTCGCGATCGTCTCGCCGGGGCGGATCAGCGCGGCGGCGTTATCGGCGTCGGTCACGCGTCCACGAAGCGCGGCGCAGGCGATGCGGTCGGTCATACCTCCCTCAGGCCGCCATTTCGAGCACGACGCGGCCTTCGATCCGGCCATCCCGCATCCGGTCGAACACCTGGTTGATGTCCTCCAGCCGTGCGGTCTCGACCGTCGCCTTCACCTTGCCGGCCGCCGCGAAGTCGAGCGACTCCTGCAGGTCGAGCCTGGTGCCGACGATCGAGCCGCGCACGGTGATGCCGTTCAGCACCAGCCCGAAGATGTTGAGCGGGAAGTCGCCCGGCGGCAGGCCGTTGAGTGACACGGTGCCGCCGCGCGCCACCATGCCGACCGCCTGCGCGAACGCCTTCTCGCTGACGGCCGTCACCAGTGCGCCCTGCACGCCTCCGCCCGTCTCGCGCCTGATGACCGCGGCGGGATCGTCGTGCAGCGCGTTGACGGTGATCGTCGCGCCCAGCCGGCGGGCGAGGTCGAGCTTGGCGTCGTCGACATCGACCGCCGCGACATTCAGCCCCATGGCCACCGCATATTGCACCGCCATGTGCCCCAGCCCGCCGATACCGGAGATCGCGACCGTGTCGCCCGGCTTGGTGTCGGTGACCTTCAGCCCCTTGTAGACGGTGACGCCCGCGCACAGCACCGGCGCGATCTCGGTGAAGGAGATCGCGTCGGGCAGGTGGCCGACATAGTTCGGGTCGGCGATCACATAGTCGGCGGAGCCGCCGTTGACCGAATAGCCGGTGTTGAGCTGGCTCTCGCACAGCGTCTCCCACCCGCCCATGCAATGCACGCAGTGCCCGCACGCGGTGTAGAGCCACGGCACGCCGACCCGGTCGCCCTCCTTCACGTGGCGGACGCCCTTGCCCACGGCGGAGACGAAGCCGACGCCTTCGTGTCCCGGGATGAAGGGCGGGTTCGGCTTCACCGGCCAGTCGCCGTGGGCGGCGTGCAGGTCGGTGTGGCAGACGCCCGATGCCTGGATCGCGACCTGGATCATGCCGTCGGTGACGTCCGGAACCGGCACCTCGTCGATCGTCAGCGGCTGCCCGAATGCGCGGACCACCGCCGCCTTCATCGTCCTTGCCATGTGAATCGCCTCCTTCTGCTGGTTTGCATGGGCCGTGGAATGAAATCAGACGCCATCAGAACTCGCCGGGACGTGCGCCGCCCCGGCCGGGGCGGCGCCGTGCGATCGCGCGCGAGTGGTTCGCCACCGCCGGGTGACGCGCGGCCGCCTCGGCGGTGTAGCCCAAATTGAAGACGGTGGCGCTCTTCGACGGTCGGCTCCCGCGGTCGTACAGCGTGCCGAACAGCCGGTCCCAACCGAAGTTGGTGATGCCGTAATTGCCGTCCTCGTCGTGGAAATGATGCTCCATATGGCGGCGCTTCATGGTCGCCATCCAGCGGTTGCGCGGCTTCCAGCCGAGATGCTGCACGCAATGCATGAACTCGTAGGAGCAGGTGTACAGCAGCCCCGTGGCGAAGGCGGCGAGCGCGCCGCCCGTGCCGCCGATCAGCCAGCCCGGCAGCGCGGCCACCACCATCAGCGTGGGCAGGGTGGTGTGCAGGGCACCGAACAGGATCTCCAGCCGGTCCGGGTCCATGTGATGGTCGTAGTGGATGCGCTTCCAGATGCCCGCCAGCGCCGGCACCTTGAACATCCAGCGGCCGTGCAGCACCCAGCGATGCAGCACGTACCAGACAAGCGGATAGGCGAAGGCGACAATCAGCGCCGCCGTCGCCATCCGGCCCGCCGACGCCGGCCAGCGAACGGCCCCCGCGATGCAGAGAACGGCCAGCGACAGATAGGCGATGACCGCGTAGTGGGTGAAATAGGCGCGGACGAGTTCGCGCAGGTCCATGCGTCCGAGATGATGCGTGCGATCCCAGAATCGACGGCCGGTGGAAGGATTGTCCATGCCGTGCCGTTACGACGATCGCGACCGGCCGGGTTTGACCGTGGTCAATATCCGGGGCGATACCGGGCCGGTCAGCCCTTCGCCATTACCATCGCCGCCATGCGGGCGAAGGATCGCCGCATCGGGGCGGCGAAGGCCTGGCCGACGGCGGTTTCCCGCAGCGTGCGGTTCATGGCGTGGTTCGCACTCCATCAGGTCGTAGAAACGGTCGATGAGCGCCGCCACGCCGGTCCCGCCACCGCCGCCAGCCCCCGAACGAAGGCAAGTCCGGCCGGCCCCGCGCCCACCACGATGACATCACACGCCATGGCCTCCGCATGGCCGTTGGCGGCGGGCCTGCTTTGACGACGGTCAATGCCTCGGCTGAAAAGCCGTGCCAGCGTCCTGATCCGATCAGGAGCATGACAATGAACATACCCCTTTCCGGCAACGTCGTGCCGCTGGCAAGCCGCTGGCATGTCATCCAGGAGATCGACGTCGCGCGACTGATTGCCGACCACCGCCGCCTTGGCGAGTTGTGCGATCTGCTGGAGCGCTGCGCCGATGACCTTCCCGATATGCCATCCGACGCTGTCGTCGAACAGATATGTGAAGCGTTGTCCGTCCTGACGACGACGTCCGACGATCGCGATGACCCATCCTATCCCGCGCTGAACGCGCTTTTCGATGCGGAGGATCCGCTATCCGCCGCGCTGATGCAGGACATGGCGGCGCGGTATGCCGCCGATGCCGAACATGCCCACGACCTTGCGGAGGCGCTGCGGCGCACGCCGGACATGGCAGGGCGCGTGACACCGAATACGCTCGGCTATATGCTGCGCTGCTTCTTCGATGATTGCCGTCAGGCGATGGACTGCGAGGAACTGGCGATCCTTGCGCTTGCGCGTCATCGGCTGACCCAGGCGGCGCGCACCCTGTTGCTGGACAGCCTGCGGTTCCGGGCCAGCCCTCGGCGGCCGGCGATCGCCTGACCGTCAGGCCGCCTCGGCGCGGGCGGCGAGCGCGGCGCGGTCGCGGATCGTCACCGTGCGTCCGCCGGGCAGCGCGATCGTCCCGGCCGCCTTCAGCCGGGTCAGTTGACGGCTGACCGTCTCGATCGTCATGCCCAGGATGTCGGCGATCTGCCCGCGTGTCAGCGGCAGGTCGAAGGTGACGGGAGCATCGCCTTCAACACGGCATCCTGCGTCGGCGGCGCGTTGCGCCATGTCGAGCAGGAAGCCGGCGACCTTCTCGCCCGCCGACTTGCGCGCGAGCGTCAGCATCCGTCCCCGTGCATGGTTGAGCGAATCGAGCGTACGCTGGAGCAGCAGCCGCTCCATCCGGGCATGGTCCTCCAGCACCCGTTCGAACGCCGCGCGGGGAAAGACGCACAGCTCCGCATCGGTCAGCGCGACGGTGGTGAAATCGGTGGTGCCGGCATAGGGCTGGCCGAAGAAGTCGGCCGGATAGAGCATCCCGACGATCTGCTCGCGTCCGTCGGTGGTGGACGCGACCAGCTTTGCCATGCCCGACAGCAGGTTGCCGCACACGACCGCCTCGTCGCCTGCCCAGGCGATCGCCTGACCCGCCGCGACGCGGCGGCGCTGGCCGATGGCGTTGAGAGCGACCAGTTCGCGGTCTTCGAGGCTGCCGCACAAGGCGCGGTCTCGGACGGCGCAGTCGGCGCAAACGGCGATCGGGATCATGGACATGGCCTATAGCGCGTCCATGATCCCGTGTCGCCCGGGCAGATCGTCCTACCGCGCGGACGGGCGCTCCGCGTCATCTTCCAGCGGCAGATGGAATTCGTGCCAGATGCCGTTGAGGATGCCGAAGCCGACCGCGAGGCCGAGGCCGAGAACCCAGGTGAAATACCACATCGCGGTGCCTTTCAGTAGAAGTCGGGATTGGTGCGGACGGCCTCGGCCGTGACGCGACCGAACATCACCCGGTAGGCCCAGGCGGAGTAGGCCAGCACGATCGGCAGGAATACGACCGTGACGACCAGCATGATGCCCAGCGTCTTGTGGGTGGACGACGCGTTCCACACGGTCAGGCTGCTGTGCGCGTCGATGCTGGAAGGCAGGATGAAGGGGAACATCGAACATCCCACCGTGGCGATGATCCCGGTCGCCGACAGCGATGACCCGGAAAAGGCCAGCGTCTCGCGCCCGGCCCGGATCCCGACCAGCGCCATCACCGCTCCCAGAAAGCCCAGCAGGGGCACCAGCGTCATCCACGGATAGGCGGCGTAGTTGGCAAGCCACGCGCCGCCGGCCTGCTCGGTGGTGGTGCGCAGCGGGTTGGACGGCCCCAGCGGATCGACCGCGCCGACCAGCCGGTAGCCGATGTCGCCCCACGCCACGAAGGCGAAGCCGGCCGCGAACAGCAGGATCGACAGCAGCGCGGCCACCGTGCCGAAGGTGCGCGCGCGGTCGTGAACGGCCCCGTGCTCCACCTTGATCGCCAGCCACGCCGCGCCGTGCAGGCCCAGCATGGCGACGGACAGCAGGCCGGTGAGCAGGCTGAACGGCGTGAACAGGCCCGGCAAGGACCCCTCGTAGAAGGATCGCAGGTCGCCATCCAAGCGGAAGGGCGCGCCGAGCAGCACGTTGCCCACCGCCACGCCGAACACCAGCGCCGGCACGAACCCGCCGACGAACAGCGCCCAGTCCCAGCGCGTGCGCCACGCCGGATCGGGCCTCTTGGAGCGGTATTTGAACCCGACCGGTCGCAGGATCAGCGCCGCCAGCACCAGGAACATGGCAAGGTAGAAACCCGAGAAACTGACCGCATAGACGAACGGCCACGCCGCGAAGATCGCGCCGCCGCCGAGGATGAACCACACCTGGTTCCCCTCCCACGTCGGCCCGATCGAATTGATGACCATCCGCCGCTCGGCATCGTCGCGCGCCACGAAGGGCAGCAGCGCCGCGACGCCGAGGTCGAAGCCGTCGGTCAGGGCGAAGCCGATCAGCAGCACGCCCAGCAGCGCCCACCAGATCAGGCGCAATATCTCGTAATCGAACATGGTGCGCCCTCCTTCAGGCGGTGACAGGGATGGCGGCGGGGATCGCCCCCGGTGCCGGCTGGTCGTCGCGTTCCTCCGGGCCATGCGCGATCGCCGCAAGGATCAGCCGCACCTCGATGACCGCCAGCGCGCCGTAAAGCAGGGTGAAGCCCGCAATGGTGGTCCACAGCGCGCCACGCGACAGCGTACTCGTGGCGAGGAAGGTCGGCAGCACACCCTCGATCGCCCAAGGCTGGCGTCCCAGTTCGGCGACCACCCATCCAAGCTCCGCCGCGAGCCACGGCAGCGGGATCGCCGCGACCGCGAGCTTCAGGAACCAGCGCGCGTCCATGTGCCGGCGCAGCGAACACAGCAGAAAGGCGGTGGCGAACAGCGCGATCATCGCGAAACCGACGAACGCCATGAATCGGAAGCTCCAGAACATCAGTCCCACGTCGGGCACCGTGTCCCACGCCGCCGCCTCGATCTGCTTCGCCGTGGCGGCGCGCGGATCGGCCACCTGCCGCTTGAGCAGCAGCGCATAACCGAGGTCGCGCCTGTGCGCCTCGAACCGCGCCCGCTGCGCGATATCCTGCGGGTTCGCTTTCAGATGCTCGACCGCATCATAGGCAATCACTCCCGACGCGATCCGCTCCCGCGCCTTCAGCACCAGGTCCGACATGCCGGTGACGGTGCCGTCCAGGCTGCGCGTCGCGATCAGCCCCAGCAGCCACGGGATCTCCACCTTGTAGCGCGTCTCGTGCGCGACCGAATCGGGATAGCCGAACAGCGTGAGGCCGGCGGGGCCCTGCTCGGTGTGCCAGACCGCCTCGATCGCCGCGAGCTTCATCTTCTGGTTGTCGGTCAGCGCATAGCCGCTCTCGTCGCCCAGCGCGACCACCGACAGCGAGGCGGCGAGGCCGAAAGCCGCGGCCACCGTCATCGACCGGCGCGCGACGGGCACGAACCTGCCCCTCAGCAGCCAGAAGGCCGACACGCCCAGCACGAGCACCGCCGCGATGACGTACCCCGCGCTGACGGTGTGGACGAACTTGGCCTGTGCGATCGGGTTGAACAGCACCGCGCCGAAATCGCTTACCTCCATCCGCATCGTGTCCGGGTTGAAGGTCGCGCCGACCGGGTTCTGCATCCAGCCGTTGGCGATCAGGATCCACAGCGCCGACAGGTTGGTGCCCAGCGCCACCATGAAGGTGACGATCAGGTGCCCCAGCTTCGACAGCCGGTCCCAGCCGAAGAACATGAGACCGACGAATGTCGCTTCGAGGAAGAAGGCCATCAGCCCCTCGATCGCCAGCGGCGCACCGAAGATGTCGCCGACATAGTGCGAGAAATACGACCAGTTGGTGCCGAACTGGAACTCCATGGTCAGGCCCGTAGCGACACCCAGCACGAAGTTGATGCCGAAGATCTTGCCCCAGAACCGCGTCGTGACCCGCCACACCGGGCGGTTGGTCATCACATAGACCGATTCCATGATGACGAGCATGAACGACAAGCCGAGCGTCAGCGGAACGAACAGGAAATGGTAGAGCGCGGTCAGCGTGAATTGCAGCCGCGACAGGTCGACGACACCCGGATCCATGGCAAAGCTCCCATGCGACGGGCCGCCCCGGCCCGGTTCGATGACGCTTCGTTAGCCGCTTGCGGCCGAGGCACATTGACCGCGGTCAAAGACGTCCCGCCCGCGATTGCCGACCAGTCCCGACCATGACGACCATGACGCAAGACCGAAGCTTCGCCCGTACCAAACAACGCTGGCTGCGCTCAGCCGGCGGAGGACGGAACGGCGCGGACGGGTTGCTGCTCCTCGACACCGCTGCCGCGATCGGCTTCGCAAGCGCGTTGGCAAGCGGTGTCGTGGCGGTACCCGCCGGAATGGCGTCGGTGCTGCCCTGGGCCGGTCTGGCTGCCCTGATGGGCACCTTGCGCGGCCTGTTCGCCATGGCGGCGATCCGGCGCGGCGCGGCCGGCGCGGCCGCGGCGAAACGCGGGCAACGCAGGGCGGTGATCGCATCCGCCCTCCGGCGAGAGCCCGGCGTACCGATTGACACAGGTGCATTCGCACATGCCGCGGTGGATGCCGTAGAGGCGCTGGATGGGTATGTCGCCCGCTTCATGCCCGCGCGACGTGCCGCCGTTCTCGCCCCCCTGTTCGTGCTGGCGGCCACAGCCTGCGCCAGCACCGTTGCTTCTGCGATCCTTACAGCGACGCTCGTTCCCTTCGTTGCCGCAATGATGCTGGCCGGCGGTGCCGCCGCCGACGAGTCGCGCCGCCAGTTCGCCGCGCTGGCACGACTGTCCGGCCATTTTGCCGACCGGGTGCGGATGCTGCCGGTCATCCTCGCCTTCCGTGCGGAGGCGCGTGAAACCGGGGCGATCGGCGATGCGGCATCGGAGCTGGCGCGGCGCACGATTCGCGTCCTGCGCGTCGCCTTCCTTTCATCGGCGGCGCTCGAATTCTTCGCGGCGCTGTCGGTGGCGCTGGTCGCGGTCTATTGCGGCTTCTCGCTGCTGGGTCTGCTGCCTTTTCCGGCGCCCGAGACGCTGACGCTCGGCAAGGCGTTCTTCGTCCTCGCGCTCGCGCCCGAATTCTATGCGCCGATGCGTCGGCTGGCGGCTACCTATCACGACAAACAGGCCGCGGAGACGGCCGCCGAGACGCTGATGGCACTCCCCGCGCCCTGCGCTCCGTCCGTTGCGACCGCCCACGCGCCGCTGGTGCTGCGCGGCGTCACGATCCGTTACCCCGACAGCGACCGGGCGGCGGTCGCCGGGCTCGACCTCACCATTGCCGACGGCCAGACGGTGGCGCTGCTCGGACCGTCGGGCAGCGGCAAGACCAGCGTGCTCCACCTGCTGCTCGGCCTCGCGCCGCTGTCGAGCGGGACGATGACTGCGGGCGGCGTGCCGCTCGTGACGCTCGCCGGGCAGGCGGGCTGGGCCGGGCAGCACCCGCTGCTGGTCGCGGGCACGATCCGCGAAAACCTGACCCTCGCTGATCCTGCCGCCGACCCGGCCGCGGTGCGCGTCGCGGTCGAGGCCGCGGGCATGGGGCCGATGCTGGCACGCCGATCGCGCGGACTCGACACGCGGCTCGACGCCCGCGGCGGCGGCTTGTCGGGCGGCGAGCGCCGCCGCCTCGCACTGGCCCGCGCGCTTCTCAAGCCCGCGCCGTTCCTGTTGCTCGACGAGCCGACCGCGCATCTCGATGCGGAGAGCGAGGCCGCGCTGGTCGCGACGATCGCGTGTGCCGCGCGCGGACGCACGACCCTGATCGCGACGCACAGCCCCGCACTTGCCGCCATCGCCGACCATGTCGTGTATCTCGGAGACGCCGCATGACGCTCGCCGCCATCCTCGCCGCCGAGCGTCATGCAGAGCGCAAGCGGCTGCGGCAGGCGGCTACGTGCGCCGCGCTGGTCGCCACGGCATCCGTCGCCTTGCTCGGCCTGTCCGGCTGGTTCATCACCGCCGCTGCCATGGCCGGCACGGCAGGCATCGCGGCGGCGCAGGCGTTCAACTACATGCTGCCGTCCGCCGGCATCCGCCTGCTCGCCATCGCCCGGACGGGTGCGCGGTACGGCGAGCGGCTGGCGGGACACGCCGCCGCGCTCGGTGCGCTTGCCCGGCTGCGGCCCGCCTTGTTCGCCGCGATCACCGCCGCCCCGGTGGAGTGCGCGCTGGCGCTCGGCCATGGGGAGGCCACCGCGCGGCTGATCGGCGACGTCGATGCGATCGAACTGCGCTTCGTGCGTCTGTCCGGGCCGTGGGGCATCCTCGCGGCGGCGATCGTCGGTGCCGCACTGACGTGGCTCGGTGGATGGGCGGCGGCAGGCGCCACGATCGGCTGCGTCGGCGCCGTGCTGCTGCTCGGTGACCGGCTCGCGCGCCGGCTGGAAGCACCCGGGCGCGCGGTGCAGCGGACGACCGGCGTATTACACGAGGAGGTCGTGGCGCTCGGGGCGGCCACTGCGGAACTGCGCTGCTTCGGGTTGGAAGCATGGGCGGCGGAACGTATCGGATGTGCCGGCGATACGCTGGTCGAGGCGCAGGCTGCGCAGGCCGCGGTCATGGGCCGGTTCGAACTGCTCCACGCGGGCGCGGTTTCGCTCGCCGCCGCAACGGCGCTAGTGCTTTCCGTTCCCGCCGGCGCACCGATCGCGGCGCTCGCGGCACTCGCGGCGGCGATGACCGTGGATGCGGTCGCCCCGATGCTGCGCGCCTTTGCCGAGCGCGGCCGGCTCGACGAGGCGGAGGCGCGGCTGGACGCGCTGTTGGCCCCCTCCCGCGCCCCGCTGGGGACAGCGATCACCGATCGCGCCGCGCCGCTGGTGGTGGACGGCTGCCGGCTGGCGCCCGGCGACCGGCTGGCGCTGACCGGCGCGTCGGGCAGCGGCAAGACGACGCTTGTCGAAGGCATGATCGGCCTGCGCCCGCTCCCGCCCGGACGCGTGACACTGGACGGCCTCGACCTTGCCGTGGCGAACGCCCGAGCCGCCTTTGCCTGGGCGCCGCAGGATGCCGCGCTGGTGGCGGGCACGGTGCGCGACAATCTGGCGCCGGGTGACCCTGTCGCCGACGACGCACGGCTGTGGCAGGCGCTGGCCGATGCGGCGCTGGACGGTGTCGTGCGCGCCCTGCCCCTTGGGCTGGACACGTGGCTCGGCGACGATGGCGCGCGCCTGTCGGGCGGCGAGCGTCGCCGGCTGAGCCTGGCGCGGGCCTATGTCGCCGATGCGCCGTGGTTGCTGCTCGACGAGCCGGGCGAAGGTCTTGATGCCGCGACCGGCGGGCTGGTTGCGGAACGGCTGGCCGCGCGTCTCTCCCGCACCGGCCAGGGACTGGTGCTCGTCAGCCACCGATCCGGCCTGCTCGCGTTGTGCGACCGGCGGCTGGCTGTCGCACCGCGGTCCTGCCCGGCGGCCGCTGCCGCATGATGCCGGATGCCGTCATGGACTGCCATCGCATGCTGTCGCTGCTGCTCGCCATCGGTATCGATCCACCCGTCGATGCCGGATCACCGTGGAAGCCGCGCTGCTGCACTGCTCGTCACCGGACAGTCGCCGGCGGCCAACGGTACCGACGGGCGGCGGGCGGCGGAATACATGGTCAGCACCTGCTCCAGCGCCCCCCGCGGGAAGACACACAGGTGAGTATCGGCGAGTGCCGCGACCGTGTCGGACGGATGCGGTGTGTGAACATCTCCGGCAGGGTCGCCGAGCTACAGCAAACCCACGATCTGCGCTCGGCCGTGCGGCTCCATGTGCGACACCTTGGGCGTGTTCGACACCGGTTTCGGGCCAGGCGGTGACCGGCTGGCCGGCCAGCACAATTCCCGTCCCGCCGCCCCACCACGTGAAGCGCGAACAGGTCGCCGCTGGCGAACCCGGCGCACGGCGAGACATTCTGCACGGCGCATGTCGCACCGCGCGCCAGCGGTTCAGACGGCATGGCTGAAGCGGGCGTCGCCCTCTACGCGCCACGCGTCCAACGCGGATGCGATCACGCGCGCATAGGGCCGCGCCGCCTCGGCCAGCCGAAGATGCGCGCCCGTCCAGCGGACCAATCCCGCATCCTCGAACCGGCACAGACGGGCACGCACCGAATTAGGTTCGGTCAGGTCGGACAGGTCCGCCCCGCCGCCGCACAGGATCCGCTCGATCGCGCGGCCGCGTATCTGATCCTGTACACTCCGCCGGATGCCGCGTGCGGTCGCGAAACAACCGGCGGCGATGGCGGCATGCCATGCGCCGGCGTTCTTCTCGTTCTGCAACAGCCGGTCGGGAAACTGGCCGATCGCGCTCGCGCCCAGCCCTATCAACACCTCTGCCTGATCTTCGGTGAAGCCTTGGAAGTGCGGCGCAGCGTGCCGGCCTGCGCGGCCACCGCCAGCGCATCGTCGGGCCGGGCGAAATGATCGAATCCGACCGCTCGGTATCCGGCACCGGTCAGCCGTTCGTGCGCCAGCGCCGCCTGCCCGAATCGTGATCGCGCGTCAGGCAGCGCCTCCGCGTCGATCCGCCGCTGGCGCGGGATCAGAGGGGGACATGCGCGTAGCCGAACACCGCCAGCCGGTCGGGCGCGAGCGCCAGCGCCGCGTCGAGCATCGCCGCCAGGCTCGCGTCGGTCTGGCCGGGCAGGCCGTACATCAGGTCTAGGTTTATCGAGTTCACGCCTGCACCGCGCAGCAGGTCGACCGATCGGGCGATGTCCGCCGCCGGCTGCACCCGCCCGATCGCCGCCTGCAACGCGGGATCGAAGGTCTGCACGCCCAGGCTGGCGCGGGTGACCCCGGCATCTGCCATGGCCGCCCCCCAGTCGCGGCCGAAACCGCGCGGGTCGAGTTCCACCGACAGCACCGCCGCCTCGCACCGGAACGCGGTGACGATGCGGTGGACCAAGGCGGTGAAGGCGGTCGGCGCGATCGCGTTGGGGCTCCCTCCTCCGAACGCGATCCGGCCCACGCTCACGTCTCTGCCGAGCCGTGCCGCGACCAGGGCGATCTCGTCGTGCACCCGCGCTAGATAGGCGTCGAGCCGCGCGACCCGATTGGCCGCGCCGGTATTGCATCCGCAATACCAGCAGATCGCATGGCAGTAGGGGATATGGACATAGAGCGATACCGGCACGTCGGCGCCGACCGCCTCCAGCGCGGCCCGCATGTCATCGTGCCCGACGGTCGCATCGAACTCGGCGGCGGTGGGATAGCTGGTGTAGCGCGGCACGGGCCGGGCGAGCAGTTCGGGATGATAGGGCCACATGCCAACCTTCTGCCACGGGCGACCGTACCGGCTTTGATCGCGGTCAAGAGATCGATTGTCCGCGATCAAAGCGAGATCCGCGGCACACGCCTAGCCGATCTTCATACCTATCGAGGAGAACGGGGATGAAGACGATCACGGGCGGCGCGCTCATGCTGGCGATCGCAGGGGCCGGGCTTGCCACGCCCGCGCTGGCGCAGGCCTATCCCGGCGCGCTGGCCACCACGGACGCGGAGCGCGTCGGCATCCGCGCCGGCGACGTGCTGCTGCGGGCACGCGCTATCACCGTCGTGTCCAACGAAGATTCTGGCGGCATCACGCCCGCCTTCTCCAGCGAGCGGCTGGAGATAGGCAATGCAGTGATGCCGGAAGTGGACGTTACCTGGATGGCGACCGACAATCTCGGGTTCGAACTGATCGCCTCCACCACGAAGCACACCGCGCGCGGCACCACCGGCACCACCGGCGGCATCGGCAAGCTCGCGACCACCTGGGTATTGCCGCCGACACTGACCGCGCAATATCATTTCGCGCCTGCCTCGCCCGTGCGGCCCTATGTCGGGGCGGGAATCAACTATACGATCTTCTGGAACGAGAAAGCCTCGAATGGCCTGCAGGCCGCGGTCGGCTCTACCCGTGTTCAAATGAAGGACAGCGTTGGCTGGGCGGCACAGGCCGGCATCGACGTGGACATCACCCCCAAGGTCTTCCTGAATCTCGACGTCAAGTACATCGACATCGACACCCGCGTCCGCCTCGACACCACGGCTGCCGGCACCCAGCGGGTAAAGCTCGGCCTCGATCCGCTGGTGTTCGGCATCGGGCTGGGCGTGCGGCTGTAGCACACCATATCCGCCTCCGCCCGGTTTCTTGGAGCCGAGCGGTAACTGTGTTGTAGCCTTGCCCGCATCATCGTTGGTTGCGGAGACAGCACCCACCGCTGCCTCTCGCATTCCCGCAACCTATTATAAAAAATATGATGTTTTCTACTCGGCAGTGGCCATCCTTCCCGTCTTACTCCAAACGGGTTGGAGACGTAACGGAGCTAGATGTAACTATATTCCACCGCGATGTGCCCTGAGATAGTCAATTGCTTACCTTCGCTATCCCTCGAAGATATTGATTTCCGATCGACATCATCCTGCTCCTCGAGGCGGCGCTTGCTTTGCGCCGCCCCGTCTGGTGCTCGACATCGTCGGTCCGCATCATTTTTGTCGGCCTTACCCGGCGCGACGGTGCATCTCGTCGCCCGGACCATGGAGCCGATCCACGCCGACGGTCTGACCCTGACGCCCACGGCGAAGTTCGAAACCTGCCCGCGCGATCTCGACATCCTGCTTGTCGGCGGGGGGGTCGGGGGCACGCTGGCCGCGATGGGCGACCCGGCGACGCTGGCGTTCCTGTCCGACCGGGGCGAGCAAGCGAAGTGGGTCGCCAGCGTGTGCACGGGCTCGCTGCTGCTGGGGCGCGCCGGGTTGCTTCGCGGGTATCGCGCCACATCGCACTGGATCGGGCGGCCCATGCTGAAGAACTTCGGCGCGACCAAAGTGGACGAACGTGTGGTGTTCGATCGTAACCGCGTCACCGGCGCCGGGGTGTCGGCGGGACTGGACCTCGGTCTCTCGCTCGTCCAGCGGCTGCGTCCGCTGGACTTCGCGCAGACGATTCAGCTGTTCGCCGAATATGCTCCTACGCCCCCGCTCGACAGCGGCACGCCCGATCGGGCGCTACCCGGCGTGCTGGAAGGTGCTCGTGGTATGCTGAGCGCGTTCGTCGACGCCGTGAACGCGATGGGTCCGAAACTGCCGGGGTATGACACGTCCGCCGTCGAAACGCGCGTGGCCATCCGCATCAGGTGGCCGGAAACGGCGCGCATGCCCAAGTGACAGCTCTATCCAAGGAAAGTATGCGACTACCGTGAATGCCGTCCGGCATCTTCTGGCGCAACGCCACCTTGCCGTGCTGATCTGCGCGGCGACGCTGCTGCTGAAGCTGCTGGTCCCCACCGGCTATATGATCGACAGCGATCATGGTCGCATGACCGTCACCATCTGCTCGGGCACCGGTCCGGCGACCATGACGATGGAGATGCCGGGGATGCACGGCGACATGCCCGACCACGGCAAGTCGAAGGATCACGGCAAGGCGGAGATGCCCTGCGCCTTCTCAGGGCTCTCCGCTGCGATGCTGGGGTCGATCGATCCCGCCCAGCTCGCCGCGCTGATCGTCTTCATCCTGGCGCAGGGCCTGATCGCCGCCGTCCCGCCGGCACCCTCACGTCCGGCCTATCTGCGTCCCCCGCTCCGAGGACCGCCGGCCTACCTCTGACCTGTCATCCCGCGCCGCTTGATCCGGCGCGACCATGAATTGCGGCCCGCATCCTTAGGCGTCGGGCCAGTCAAAGGTATCTCCGATGTCTCGAATACACCTTCTCGCGGGGGCCGTTGCACCCTGCCTGCTGCTGGCGATGCCGACTGCCGCACAGGTACGTAGCACCAACACCTTTCCTGCAACCACCGATAGCGCCACTACGCAGAGCTGGACTGGCGATATCATCGTCACGGGCGTGCGTGACGGCTATGCGGCTCCGGAAACGAGCGCCGCCACGCGCACCGACACGCCGCTCATTCAGGTACCGCAGTCGGTGCAGGTGCTGACCCGCACGCTCATCCAGGAACAGGATCGCCGCACGCTGGGCGACGCGCTGGTGAACGTCTCGGGTGTAACCCCGACGCGCTCGGACGAGGTGCTGTTCATCCCGCCGATCGTCCGCGGCTTCCTGGCCGAGGTGTATCTAGACGGGTTGTCGGTTTTTGCCGGCAACCAGCAGGCCTATGATCCCGACAGCCTCGTCGGCATCGAGCGGATCGACGTTCTGAAAGGTCCGACCGCCACGCTCTACGGGGGTGGCATCGGCACGCCGCTCGGCGGAGTCATCAATCTCGAAAGCGTCCGCCCGAACGACAAGCCGGGGGGCTATCTGGCGACGCGCGTCGGCAGCTTCTCGACCTGGGACCCCTATGGCGACATCAACGTGCCGCTGGCGGATGGGGTCGCAGCACGGATCACCGGCGAGTACCAAAGCAACGATAGCTGGATCGACAAGGTGCATGGCCGGCGATGGTCGGTGCAGCCCAGCGTCTCGTTCCAGATGGATCCCGCGACTGACTTGCTGCTTCAAGGGCAGTTCAGCCGCCGCAGCAACCTCGAATATTCCGGGCTGCCCGCTGATGGGGCACTGGCCGGCACGGTTCGCCGTAATGCCTTCCCCGGCTCGCCGATCGATCAGCCGCCGACGACCAACGACATTCGCATGGGGCAAGCGACGCTCCGCCATGCCTTCTCGGATCGCCTGAAGCTGACGGTGAGCGGACGCTATTACTCGAGCGTGATCGATGAACAGGGGAGCTTCGTCTTTCCCGGCCTCTTCCCGACAGGCACGGTCGCGCCGCTCTACGACGTGTTCCCGATTACGATGCGAAACCGCATCAAGGACGCGACGGTCGATGCCAACCTGGCCTACGACACCACCTTGCTCGGGGGCACGCACAAGCTGCTCGTCGGGGCCAATTACGACTGGACCAGCTTCTACAGCGCGATGGGGCTGTTCGTCAGCGACAGTCCATCGGGCACGATCGACCTGTCAAACCCCAGCTATGAGCTGCGTTATACCCCGCAACTTCCGGTCAACTCCTATACCGATGATCGCTTCACGACGTTCGCCGGCTACATCCAGGACCAGGCGACCTACGGCCCGCTGCACCTGACCGGGGGCTTGCGCCTGACCTCGCTCAAGTTCGTCGAGAACAGCAACATCGGCGTCGCCGACGATAAGACCTACACACACCTCTCGCCCCGGATCGGCGCGACCCTCGACGTGGTGAAGGGCGTCGCGCTGTTCGCAAGCTATGCGACCGCGTTCCGCGCGCCGTTCGGCTTCATCGGCAGGCAAGCGCCAGTGCCGGAGACGTCGAGCAACATCGAAGGCGGCGTGAAGCTGGCGCTCGCCGGAGCCGGTCTCTCCGGCACGATCGCCGTGTTCCGCCAGACCCACGACAAAGTCGTCACTGCCGACCCGGCGAACGTCGGCTTCTACGTCCAGAGCGGGCGGCAGCGCGCACGCGGCGTTGAGGTGGACATGGTGTGGGAGCCTACACCCGCCTTCTCGCTGCTTACCAATTACGCCTACACCGACACCCGCGACGACGGCGTGGCCCCCGGTGATCGGCTGATCCGAGTGCCGAAGAGCAGCGGGCGTGTCGCAGCGCGCTACCGGATCCTGCACGGCCCCGCCAAGGGCCTCGCGGTGGGTGCCGGCATCAGCGCCTTCACCTCGCGCGAGCTGACGCTGCCCAACACGATCGCGGTGCCCGGCTATGCCGCCATCGATGCACAGGCGTCCTACGGCATCGGCCGGTTCACGCTCGGCGCGTCCGTGGTCAACCTCGGTAACCGGCGGGCCTTCGATCCCTATTCCTACCTCGGCTATCCGGTGGTCGCCCCCAACCAGCCCCGTTCTGCCTACATCACGCTCAAGGTGACGATATGACGATGAAGAGCTTTTCGAGCCAGTGGATCGCCACGGCGGGTGTGATCGCGGCGGCGGCGTTGCTGTCGCCGCGGGCGGACGCGCAAATGCCATCCGGCGGAACCATCATCGTGCTCTACCCGAAAGGTAGCGTTCCATCGCTCGGCGTGCCCGAGAAGCGGGACCGCCTGCCGAACGGCGAGACGCTGATCTACGATGTCAGCGAGCCGACGCTGGAGCTGTATCGACCCGCACCCGGTCGCGCGAACGGGACCGCCGTGATCGTCGCGCCGGGCGGCGGATTCGTGGCGCTGGGCTATACCTTCGGCGGCACCGACGTCGCACGGGCGCTGGCAGCACGCGGTATTACCGCCTTCGTGCTGAAATATCGCACGATCCAGAGCGGCGACGGGCCGATGCGGATGCCCGACGTTCATCTGAAGGAGATGGACATCGTCATGTCGCGGGCGAAGACGGGCGAGCCGGTCGAGGTGCCGGCGTTCGCGGGCGAACTTCATGCGGTCGAGGATGGCGTGCGCGCCATCGCCATCGTGCGGCAGCACGCCTCCGAATGGGGCATCGATCCTCGTCGCGTCGGCGTCATCGGCTTCTCGGCCGGCGCCTATCTCGCTGCCGACCTGGCGATCGGCGATGCGGCATCAGGTCCCGACTTCGTCGGGCTCTTCTATGGCGGCCTGCGCGCGCCGGTGCCTACGGGCGCTCCCCCCGCGTTCATCGCCGGCGCTGCCGACGACGAGTATCAGACGAACGATCCCGTGCTGCTGTACCGAGCATGGCGGAAAGGGGGGGCGGCTGCCGAGCTGCATCTCTATGAGCATGGCGGACACGGCTTCGATCTGCACCCACAAGGCACGACAAGCGATCATTGGCTCGACGAGTTCATCTGGTGGCTTGAGGCTCACCGCCTTGCGGTGCCGGCTGGACGGCAAGTGCGGTAAGTGCGCATCGACACCACCATCCTTCGCGCTAGGTCCGCTACAAAGCGGCTTCGACGTTCTTCGCCACCCTGCCAAGCAGTTGAATCAAAACCTCCGTCTCGTTCTCGTCCAACCCGGCGCAGGCGGCCCCCTCCACCGCGCGAAGGACATCGCGACCGGGATCGAGCCGCTGCAAGGCCGCTTCGGTGAGCGAGACGAGGCTGCTACGCCGGTCGTCGGGAGCCGGCATGCGCCGGATCAGGCCGTCGCGTTCCATGCGGGCGAGAAGCTGCGCCATGCTGGGCTGCTCCACGCCGGCAAGGCGGGCCAGCTCCATCTGCGTCCGGCGCTCGCCGTTCTTCAGTGCTACGATCACCGGCAGTTGGGACGCAGTGAGGTCGACCGCACGTAGCCGGACATCGTTGAGCTTCCACAGCAGTCGGGCTAGGTGACCGATTGCCAGCGTCGCCATTCGCTCCGGCTGCCAGTCGGCATCGTTCGATGGCATCGTTTCATAGGCTCCTATTGATATGTATAGGTGCCAATATGATTACCTCCGCATCACCTTCTTCGCAACGCCCGTCCATTGCCATCGTCGGCGGCGGTCCCGGCGGGTTGACACTGGCGACGGTGCTGGAGCGCCACGGATGGCGCACCACGATCTTCGATGGCGATGCGGCGGTGGACGCACGCGACCAGGGCGGCACGCTCGACCTTCATCCTGGCGAAGGACAACTGGCGCTCGCGAAGGCGGGCATGCTCGATGCCTTCATGGCGATCGCCCGTCACGAAGATCAGGAACAACGCGTGCTCGACCATGCGACCGCCGCGACCATGCGCGAGGAGATCCCAGCGCTTGGCGAGGGGCAACGCCCCGAGATCGACCGCATCGAGCTTCGGAAGCTGCTTCTATCGGCTCTACCCGATGCGGACATCCGATGGGGGAAGCGGGTGGACGAGGTCATCGATCATCCCGATGGCACTCACAGCCTTCGCCTTGGTATTATCGTCGCCGGCCCCTTCGACCTAATCGTCGGCGCCGATGGCGCCTGGTCACGCGTTCGGCGCGCGATGACACCGGTCATGCCCGAATATACCGGCATCACCTTCGTCGAGTTCTGGCTGACGGATGTCGACGACGGACACCCCGAGCTGTCGCGCCTGGTCGGGCGCGGCACGATGTTCGCGCTGGGCGAGGGCAAAGGCGTGATCGCACAGCGCAACGGCCACGCGACAATCCGGGTCTACGCCGCCATTCGTTGCGACCTGAACGACGGCGAGCGCGTCGGTGAACCCGCGATGCTGAATGCAGCCGAAGTGCTGGGACTCTTCGACGGCTGGGCGAAGCCCCTGCGCCGCCTGATGATCGATGCGGACCGGCTCACGGCCGTCCGCCCGATCATGACGCTTCCGGCGGCGCTCGACTGGCCGACGCGCTCGGGACTGACAGTGATCGGCGACGCTGCGCATCTCATGCCGCCGCTTGGCACCGGCGTGAACCTCGCCATGCTCGACGCAGCCGAGCTGGCCGAGGCGCTGGTCGCCGCGCGCGACTGGCGCAACGGCGTGGCGGCGTTCGAGGAGAGGATGTTCAGCCGGGCAGGCGACATCTCCCGCGAGTGCCAGAGCAGCTTCGCCGACATGTTCGGCGCCGACGGCATGGAACACTCGCTGGCGCATCAGCGGAGGTAGAAGCGATATGGCGTCGCTGATCGTCATCAACCTCTTCTTCGCCGGTCTGCTCGCCGGTGCGGAGATCGCTGCCCATTATGGCTACGTCATCCACGCGCCCTTCCTGGCGGCATCCGATCAGGTGCGGTTGCGCCAGGCACTGACGCGACGGCTGCGCATCCTCATGCCGACGCTGTTCCTGCCCGCATTTGTTAGTACGTTGACGGTCACCGCGGCATCACAATCCGGCCCGGCGCTCGCTCTTCGAGGCGTCGCCGTCACCGGAACCTCCTGTGGGCCTATGCCCGGATCTTCCGGACGATCGGCATCAACCGGGCGTCCGTTGGTTGGGACCCGGATGCCCCGCCCGCCGACTGGCGGGCACGGGTCGAACGCGCCGAACGCTTCCATATCGTCAGCCTGTGGGCGGTGACGCTCGGCTTTCTGTGCCTCACCATCGCGAGCCAGTTGTAAGCTGGGTAAGTGTAGATGCCGTTGAACGTGATCGAAGGACATGAGCCCATGACATTGAAGGTTGTCATCGCAGGCGCGACCGGCTGGGTCGGGCGCGAACTCGTGAAAGCCGTCCTCTCGGCCGACGACCTGATGCTAGTCGGCGCGGTCGCGCGAGAGGCGGCCGGTCGGGATGTGGCGGAGGCCATCGGCCAAGCCGCCTGCGGCATCGTCGTCTCAAGCAGCTTGGATCGGAAGCTCGCAGCCTCCGCCGATGTCCTGATCGACCACACCCGCGCCGATGTCGCCAAGGCGAACTGTCTGACCGCGCTGGCGGCGGGATGTGCCGTCGTCATCGGAAGCTCGGGGTTGATGGGTGAGGACTTCACCGAGATCGAGGCGGCAGCCAATGCGGCGGGCGTCGGCGTCATCGCTTCGGGCAACTTCTCGATCACCGCGACACTGATGAAGCGCTTCGCGCTGGAGGCGGCGAAGTACGTCGCCGATGTCGAGATCGTCGAGTATGCGGGTGCGAGCCAGCCCGACGTTCCTTCGGGCACGACGGTCGAACTCGCCGACGCCTTGGCAATGATCCGCCAGGACGCGACGACCATCCCGGTCGGGGACCTGTCCGGCAAACCGGCAACGCGGGGCGATGGTCTGGGCACACCGAAACCGGTCCAGGTTCACGCGGTGAGGCTCCCGTCCTACCTCCTGTCGGTTGAGGTTCAGTTCGGCGCAGACAGCGAACGCCTGACGCTCCGGCACGATGCCGGCGCCTCGGCCACCCCCTATATCGACGGCACGCTGCTCGCGGCACGCCGTGTCCGCGCAATGAAGGGACTTACCCGAGGTCTGGACCACCTTCTTTGAGGTCGCCTGACCGTCTGGGATACGACCTGCCCCCGAAACACAAGCATGCGCGACGGAGCCGACGTGATGTTCCGAGCAGTGCAGGTACATCGTCACGGCCATTTCCGGATCCGCTACAGTTCCGAAGACAGTCGGCCGTCACGCTGGGGCGCCCGGATGAGGCGTTCCACCAACTCGTCCGTCCACTGCACATATTCGACATGCAGCCCGTCGGGATGGCGCGCGTAGAGCATGCGACCGGTCGGCACATCGACCAGCGGCGTGGTGATGGTGGCGCCACCGGCGAGGAGTTCTGTCTGCACGGCTTCGATGTCGCGCACGATAACCGGCCCCTGCGTGTCCCGGATCGGGGCCAGCGACTCCTCCGTACCGGCGACGACGAGCATGTCGCCGATGCCGGCCAGTTCCCACTCGCCGAACCGAAAGCGGAGATGGGATTTCCGACCGTGAAGTCGTTCGAGCATCGCCAGCGTCGCGTCGCAATCGGCGGAAAACATCCGGGCATAGGTCTTCAGGATCATCGCGCAACTTCTTTATCGTTCGCTATTTAACTGCCCGCCTTGACGACCGTGGTCGAGGGTTGTTTAGCGTCCGCTATGAGCACGATGCCGAACAAGGGCGGTCGACCGCGCGGGTTCGATCGCGATCTCGCGGTCGACACGGCCGTGCGCCTATTCCGCCGGCACGGGTACGAAGGCGCTTCGCTCGCCATGCTGACCGAGGCGATCGGCGTCGCGCCGCCCAGCCTCTACGCCGCCTTCGGCAGCAAGGCCGGGCTCTACCGCGAAGCGCTCGACCGATATGCCGAACGCGCGTCGCTGAGCCTGATCGAGGATGACGCTTGCGATCTCACCCTGGACCAAGCTGTTGCCGGCATGTTGGAGCGTGCGGTCCTGCTGGTCGCCGGGCCACCGGGCGAGCGCGGCTGCATGATCTCAACGGGCCTTTTGGGCTGCCACCCCGATCATCAGGATCTCGCGGACGAGTTGCGGGCAAGGCGCGGCGCTCTGGCCGGACGGTTCGCCGATGAACTCGGCCGGTGGCTCCCACGCGACCGTTGCGACGGCATGGCGGCGTTCCTGTGTGCCGTGTTGCAGGGCATGGCGGTGCAGGCGAGAGACGGCGCCACGCATCAAGCCCTCCAGGATCTTGCCGCGACCGCACGGTCGTGCGTGGAGCCGCGATCCCTCCTCGGTGCTTGCGGAGAGGGTGAATGAAACAGATCGCCGATGGCTGCTACCAGTTGAAGCTGGGGGCGGTGAACGCGTACCTGATCGAGAGCGGTGAGGGACTTGCGCTCGTCGACACCGGCTTTCCCGATTCGGAAGGTCGCATCCTCTCCGCGATTGCGGAACTGGGGCATCAGCCGTCCGGCCTGAAGCACATCGTGCTGACGCACGCGCATCCCGATCACGTCGGAAGCGCTGCGGCTTTGGTGCGGGCGACGGGTGCGGCGACGTATATGCACGAGGCCGATATTGCCGTGGCGTCGGGTCGGAAGCCAGTATGCCCGATCCATGCCTTTACCGGACTCTGGTCTCGGATCATGTACGCCGTCATCCAGCGGTCGGGACCGGCGATATGGACGCCGGTCGAGATCGACATCGGTCTACAGGACGGTGATGTGCTGCCGTTCGGCGACATCCGCGTCATTCACACGCCTGGGCATTGCGCAGAACATGTCGCGCTTCTCTGGCCGGACCGCTCGCTCCTGTTCGCGGCGGACGCGTGCGTCCACTATCTGACCCTGAGACGACCGGCCGTCGGGGAGAACGAAGCCGTCGCGATGGAGAGTTTGAGGCGCTTGGCCAGCGAGCGCTTCGACGTCGCGGCTTTCGGGCATGGGCGCGTCATCAAGGCGGGTGCGGATCGGCAATTCCGCCGTCTGGTCGAGAATGGCTGACGCTGACGGTGAACGCCCCAACGGGCGGGCGCTTCATCGTGCCCGATCAAGCGTGAACGAAATTCCTGTGCGGCTCGCAACAATCCGACGCGGGTCGCCTGGTTCAGGATGCTGCGACCTCGTCGACTCTGACCGGGAGGACGCCAAGCCCCACCTGCAAAAACGGCACCGTTCTCTACCACCGTCAAAATAGATGATAGCCTACTATACCGATCACGCTCAGCGAAATGATGCCCGCATCGGGGGGACTGCGAGGCGGCGGCCGAGACGGCGTGCGACGCTGATGGCGTAGCGATGTCGACGCACCGGTGTAGGCGAATGATAAGCGCCAACGGCCTGCCAGTAGTTGGACGAAGCGGCAAGGTTGCTCAGGAGTAACCAGCGCGCCGCCTCGACATTGAAGCAGGCATCGTACCGCAACCGATGCCGGATTTCATCCAGTCGCCGACCAACAAGCCGCGCCATGCGAGACACCCACCAACTGTTGATCTGCATCGGCCCCAGATCATAGCTGCCGTCACGGTTCCGTACCTCCGCCCCGATCCACCCTCCCTCCTGATCCCGCAATGCCCATAGCGTCTTCTCGAGCCAAGGCTTGCCGCGGGCGGCCTGATGGATACAGCGCGCGACCAACTGTTCTTGGGCAACCGTGCCCTTTCCGCGACCCTGAGCGCTCGCAGGAACCGCCATAAGCGCGACCAGTACGGCGCAAATCAACGCGGCCTTCCGCTTCATAACCCCCTCCCGCCAATCATCATGGCACCGCCGGTGATGAGCGCCAGCAACTGGCAGCGGGAGACGATCTCGACCGGGTCTTGCGGCGCGACGATGTTGCGGCTTCTTGCGCCAGTGCGCCCGGTATGAAGGAACAGCCCCGGGGAGCCACGCGCGGCGCAGAGCGATACAAACGCTTGGACGTGCGCCGGCTGGATCGCGCCGGCATAGCGCTTGGCCTGGATCAGCCAGACGCGGCCGTCGAGCACTACCTGCCCGTCAATCCCTCCATCACCGGTGTAGCGCCGGTTGCGAACGACACGGGGTCCGCGCCGCGCGAAGCTTTCGAGCAGCAGTTCCTCGAACACCAGTGCATCCATCGCGCGCAACCGAGCATAGATCAGCGCTGGAGGCTGGCTTCGGTCACGTCCGCAAAACGCATCGCACATGAGCCGCGCCTGCCGCCGACGCCAGCGATGTCTGATCGGCACGCGCGAAGCCCGCCAGGCAAGCGTCGCGGTGATGATGGCAAGACAGAGAAGGACTGTCGTCATGATGAACCTCAGCGTTCAGGACCACGCTGCGGCGCGGCGTGTTCGGCAGTTTGGGGCTGGAAGGCAGGCGCGTGGACGGGCGTTTCGCTATGTTCGCGATCCGGCAAGCGTTCGCGGTCGAGCACCGACTGCAGGAAGCGGTCGAGCCGCACCGCGATCTCGCGGGCGCCTTCGGCGAGCTGCTCCGCGATCCCGTTGGGCTGCGCCGGTCGCCGGCCCAGCTGCCGTTCCAAGCCGTGCTGACGGCGCTCGTCGCGCCAGCGCTCCTGCTCCGCCCTGCCCTCCTTGAGCTGGTCGGGATGGCGCTCCGCAATCGCACGATGCCCGTCCTTGTCGAGGCGCCCCAGCCCTTCGAGCGACGACGTCTTCTCGCCCGGGTTCTGCTCAAGCTTCTCGGCTAGTGTCTTAGGGTCCTCGGTCCACAGCTTCACCCCGAAGCGGGCGCGGGTAATCGCAGTGTAATAGTTCTGGCCGTTGACCAGCGCCGAGCCGACCGGCGCCAATACATAGACGCGCGCATAAGTCTTCGACTGCGCCGAATACACGGTCTCGGCGTAGCCATGATCCCAGGTGCGGTGCCGGTCGAGGTCGACCTCCTGCACCCGCCCGTCACGATCCCAGCGGATCGTCGCGACCTCCCCGACTAACTTCTCGACTGTCCCGCGATCGGCGTTCTTCAGGCCGAGCTCGTGGTTGACCAGCCGCCACTGGATGCGGTCGCCTTGGGCGAGATCTCGCTCCTCGACGTTGAAGACGTTGACGTGCCGGACCTGCCCCAGCCGCGGATCCCAGCGGATGACGTGACCATGCTGGTCGGCGAGCTTGACGACCTGACGTCCGTTCGGCTCGCGGCCAATTCCGACGACACGATATTCGGTGTCGCGCGCGATCCCGGCCGCGGCGATGTCGCGGCCGAAGGTTACCACCTGCCCGCCCGAGTAGAAGCGTGCATAGAGCTTCTGCTGGTCGGTCATCACCGCCGAGGACAGCACCTCCAGCCGGGTGTCCTCCGCCGCAACGACACCCTCGCGCTTCAGGGTGTCGCGGATCATGGCGTGGACGAGCTGGCGGGTCTGGTTCTCCAGCACGAGGATATTGGTCGAGGCGCGGGTATCGGCGCGCAGGCGGGTCCATTCGTCGACTAGGCTCTTCGCCAGCGCCTCGGTATCGTCACCGCTGGTCACCCGGTCGAGCGCGGCCATCGAGCCGGCATAATCACCGGCCCGCGCGCGGGTAACGGCGACCTTCATCGACCGGGTCTGCTGCCGCATCGACTCGTTCAGTTGGGCGGTCGGCATCCCGAGCCGCTGCATCAGCCAGAACGCCTTGCCCTGTTCGATCGCACCGGTCTGACTGTTGTCGCCAAGCAGCACCAGTCGGGCGCCGGTCATGCGACTGATCTCCAGCATGCGCAGCGCCTGGCGGTTGCCGAGCTGCCCCGCTTCGTCGAGGATGAGGACATGGGCGGGGGTGAGTCCGTGGCCGCCGCCGGCGAGCAGGCTGGCGACAGTGCGCGACGGTATACGGGCGCTTTGCCCGAGATTGGCGGCAGCGGACGACGTCGGCGCCAGCGCAATGAACTCGGCGCCGGGTTCCGCCGCGGCGCGCAGCGTGCCCACCAGCATTGACTTGCCGGCACCGGCAACACCGTGGACGCCGGTCACGCGGTCGCGGGTAAGCGCGACCGCAGCGAGCGCCTGTTCCTGCTGCGGGGTGAGGCCGGCGGTCTCGAGAATGGGGAGCAGCCGGTCGGCGCTGGCGATCGGCCGGGCATCGTCGAGCCCGAGCGCGATGTGGTGCGCTAGCGCCTGTTCGAGCCGGGCGGTGCGCCGCGTCGTGCGGCCGCGCAGCAGCACCTTGTCGCCGGTCGGCTCGCGGGTGGCGAGGAGCTTGCGGCGCTCCTCATGGCTGTCCATCAGCGGTCGCACCTCGGCCAGCCGCACTTCGCCGACATGGCTGGCGAGCCCGACGCTGAGCATGCGCCCGATTTCGTTGACCGCCTCGCGCGTCTCCGTCTGACGGATCCCGAACAGCGTCGCGCGGGCGGCAGTGGCGGGATCGACCGGCACCTCGCGATCCTTCGCCGCGTCGCGGAGTTCCCCCAGCTTCTCCTGCTGGGCGGCGGAGCGTTCCGCCCAGCGGCCGTGGAGGTCATCGAGACCGATCCGCTCCTTGGGCGGCCGCGTCGCGTAGAAGGCCTGCCGCCGCGCGGCCTGCCCCTCCAGGCCATGCTCCTTCGCATAAGCGTCGATCTGCTCGGCGCGCTGCGAGAAGGCATGTATTAGATGCCTGGGTACATCGCGGATCTCGAACAGCCCGGTGCGCGGATCACTGTCGATCTCGTAACCAAGCTCGCGAACCGAATGGGCAAGGTCGTTGCGATAGACCTGCCCGGCCGTCATCTGCTCGGCATACATGGCGCGGGTCTCGAGGCTCGCCATCGGTCCGCCATCCTCGCGATTGGTCATGTTGAGCACGACCGCGTGGGTATGGAGATGGGGGTCAAGCTCGCGGCTGGCATGCTCGGTGAAGCGGGCAACGAGGAAGCGGCCGGTGGTCTCGTGGACGATCTTGCCGTCGTCACGCCGGCGAAGCGTCGCGTGTTCCTCCAGATACGCGAGCGCCACCCCGACCGCGCGCTCGTGCGCGGCGACGATCCGCTCGTCGCCCGCGACCAATGCCATGATCGACACCGACTTGGGCGCGTTGACCGCGAAGTCCCAGCCGGGATGATGCTCGATCCCGCCCTCGTGCCGGTACCGGCCGAGCTGCTGGCCGGCGACCTTGCCGGCGAGCAATTCCCTGAAGACGGCGGGATCGACCTTGCCCGCAAGACCCAGGTCGGCGGCGAGCGCTCCACCCCATTCGGAATGCTCGTCGGCGCCCTTGGTGTAGTAATCGCCCACCGTATAGTAGCGGGCGATATTGGCCGGGGCGCCCTTGAGGCGGCGGGGATGGATCATGCCGGCCTCGCATCATGACGGGGGCCATCGGCCTCGCCATGCTGGACGAGATGGTTCGCCAGCTGGCCGGCACGCACCCCGACCATCTGCCAGGCATCGCGCGACGAAACCGGTAGATCGCCATCGTCAGCGGCAAGGATCACCTCCTCTATCGGGACGCCCGCTGGGATGGAGGGCCTCCCCGCGAAGAGGTCCGGCTGGGTAGCGGCGTGCTCTCCTTCCGCCGTGCTTCCGGGAGTATCGGCCGGTGCCGCGGGCGCAGGGGTCGCCTCAGCTTTCCGACTTTCCTTCTTCCCTGTCGCCTTCTCCACTTCCTGCGCGTCGCGGATCTTCGATTCCGCGTGCGCGATCTTGACCAGCGTTTTCGCCTTGTCGAGCCGGATCGCCGGTCCGGTGCGCTCGACGAACCCTGCCGCGACGGTGGCGATGGGATTATAGCGATCGTCGAACCGCATCACCGGCAGGTTGCGACCGAAGCGCAGATACCCCGACAGGTTGGGCAGGTTGGTGACCTCAGTGTGCATCACCAAGGGACGAGTCACCTGCATCCGCGATAGGTTGACCCCGTCGCGCATGTCGTTGACGCCGTAGCTCATCCCCTCGTTCGCCTCGACCTGTTCGACCTGGCCGAGGTTCTCGGAAACATGCTTGGCGGTGGGAGTGTCATTCGCCCGCAGCGCGACCCAGGTCGAGCAATAGCCGGTGATCGCCGCGGCATCCTGGATGCCATAGGTCGCCTCCAGCTGGGGATAGGACTGGAAACCGAGGATGCCGCAGCCGCCATACTTGCGCGCACGGGCGAGGAAGTCTGAGAGCGACGGCAGCTTCTGGAGGGTCGGCAGCTCGTCGATGACGCAGTAGAGCCGCCGGTTCCGGTCGGGCGTAAGGCTCATGATCGCGGAGATCGCGATGTCGAGCCAGACGGTGATCAGCGGCCGCAATGAGGGAAGCTGGTCGGCCTTGACGGTCACGAACAGCCAGCTGTCCGCCTTCCCCTCCTCCACCCAGTCACGGATCGAGAAGCCGTCCTCGGTATCGTCGAGATAGCCGAACGAGCGCATCACCGAGGCGAGTTCGGCCTGGACGCCGGCGGAGGTACGCTCCCCTTCCGTGGAGATGAACGCGGCGGCATCGGTTCCCGCGACGAAGGCGGCGAGATCCTTCAGCTTCGACCGGACAAGGCGGTCGAGCAGCACCGAGACATAGGTGTGCTTATGCGCCGCGAGCTTGCGCAGGACGGCGACCAGCGTGCCACGCGCCGCCTTCGCCCAGAACGGATCGCCGTGCTTTTCGGGGATCGTCGACTCGGCGATCTGGTCGTAATGATAGTCACGCGGCACATCGACCCAGGGCGACCAGCGCGCGGTGCGCGCGTCGAGCGGGTTGAGCAGCGTGTCGACGCCAGGACGGTAGAACTTCTCCACGAAGGTGCCGGCTGTATCGTAGACGATCGCACGCCGCTTGGACTTGCGGATGCCCTCCAGCATGGTGACGATAAGGTTAGTCTTACCCGTGCCGGGAGCGCCGCACAGCAGGATGTGCTCGGGCTCGTACGCCTCGGGCACCGCGACGCCGCCGATCTTCAGCGGCCCCTTCTTCTGCCAGCGCAGCGCCCGCTGGACATCACGGCGGGTGCCGAAATGCGCGCCGCGCAGATACTCGTTCGAACCAAGCCCCTCCCCAATTCGCGCGAAATAGAACCAGGCCCAGGCAAGCGCGGCCAGTGCGAACGCGCCCGAGATCAGCGCCCCGTGGAGGAGGTAGACCTCGAAGCCGTGGAGCGTGCGCTTGGTCAGCCCGGAGGCGAGCAGCCAGTCGGCCGAGGTCCAGTACTCGTGCCCGGCGGGATCGTGGAAACGGACGGGGTCGTTAGTGCCGGGGGCCGCATCGACCTTGATCGCCGCCTCGGCCAGCTTGACCAGGACGAACCGTTCATACTCGGTCGACTTCTCGAGCGCATACCAGACGGTGCCGATGATCCAGAGCACGACCCCGGCAAGGGCGGTCTGGAAGAAGACCTGCGTCGTCATCCGGACGTTGTGGACGGTCGCCTGCCCGCCCCTGGTCCAGGCGCCGAGCATATCGTGGCGGAAGATGCTCATCGTGCATTCTCCCCACCGAGCAGCCCCCGTTCGCCGAGGATCGCGCGGGCATCCGCCATCCCCTGCTGGAGTGCCTTGGGAGACTGCTGGCCGATCCCCGTGGCGACGATCGAGAGGATCTGGATGCAGGTCGCGAGGATCTCGTCCTGCGACGAGAAGACATAGCCGCGCGTGGGGTCGGCGGTCTGTTCGAGCGCGGGACGAATGAGGTGCGACAGCGAGACGCCGGCCTTGTCGGCGCGGGCGATGAGGCGCGCGTGCAGCGCCTCGTCGATGCGAATACTGATCTTGGTCACGGACGCTCCGTTCGGTCGGAGCCCCGCGAGGGATGATGAAGCGGGTAGACCTATAGCCGATCCGGCACCGGGCGGCAAGGAAATGGCCGCGTCGGACCTGTCCGACATGGCAAGTCGTTGAGATGCAAGCTATCCGTCAGGACGATTTTCATCTCGGCAGACGCGTCGGAACTGAATGGCGGCACCGTCCGACAGACAGGCCACGCCTATGTAGTTGATAATAATAAAGGTTCTTTCCGCAGCACCCGTGCGTACGGTGCATCAAAACGGACGAAGGACGTGCGTCCTCACCAACGCAGCGGCCCGACCGCTGCGACCCACATCAGCCACACGGGCGGACATCCCCCGGTAGGGGGCACCTTCATACTTACCGGCGGCACGCCGGTCCCGGTCGCTGCACTGAAACGGAACGGTGACGATCATGATACGGACCTCCGATCCGGGTTGCGCACGCGCAGCGCGCGTCGCAGAATGACGGTTGGCGGGCAGCCCGATGACAGTGAGTTGGACATGCCCAAACTGAGTGAACGCGAACGGCTGGCAGACCTCGAAGCGCGCCAGCGCAAGATGGTCGAAGAGGTGACGCAGGCGCGTAGCGCCCTGCGTGATCGCTATGCGGCGATAGTGAAGGATATCGGTATCGAGGCGCTCACCGAGCGCGAGTTCCGCGACCTGCTGACCCATGCGGTCCGGGTCGGTGGTACCGCTTCTATCGGCGCGCTGAAGGCGCTGCCGACCCCGAAGCCCGCATGACGAAGGGCGGTACGCTGACGATCCGAAGGATCGCAGCGTACCGCCCTTGATGGCGATTTTGGTTCAGTGCGATCGGCAGGGATAGCGTTCGACGAACGCCGCGCGTCTCGCATCCGAGTTGAGGTTCTCGAACCGTCCCTCGCGCTCCAGCCACACCGCGACGAAACAGCCGCGAGCACAAAGACGGTGAATGTTGGCGAGACTACCGCGGCTCTTCCCATCCCAGATGACCAGACCGGTATCGGCTTCCGCCGCCATCGCCCGGTCCTTGGTGGCATGGTACGCAGCGGTCCCGCCTCGCCCTTCGCCCGGTACGTTGCGCACCTGCCAGTCACCGACATTGTTGCGGGGAAAGCCATCGGCCGTGAAGACGGTGACGTTCGCCGTGCCCCGTTCAAAAAGGAGTCGCTGCACCGCGCTGTCGACCCCGCGCGCATCACCGATCAGGACGGAGAGGCCGCGGTCGAAAATGCGTTCGATACGGCCAGTGACGTTCCCCGACAGGTGCCGGATCGCGATCGACCCGGAGATGAAGACGGACGGCTTGTCGTTCGATTGGGGTGTCGGTTCGACGGTCATGGCTCTGATCTCCTTCATTCGGCCATTCCCCCCAAATCCTCCTCTTCTCTGGTCTGGAGCGATCCGACCCGGTGATGTCCGAGCATCGACGACGTCATCCGAAGGGATGTCCCAGCGACGAGCACGGCGGAGCCGCGCACAGGAGGCCGACGGCATCGCCGTCGCACCGGTTCGGCGACGGACGCGGCCCGCCAGGGCCGTGCTCCCGAGCCGGACCGGTCGTCGCCGTCCGACAAAAAAGGGGACCGGCCGGGAGTGACCCGACCGATCCCCGCAACGTTCACGCCGCCGCCCGCTGTCCATCGCAGCGGAAGAAGTGCGCTGGCACCCCCGCCGCACGCACTGCCCTTGCGAGGTGCGACTGCAACCCCGACCCTTCGCAGACGACCGCCTCCACCGGCCGCATCTTCACCAACTGCTCGTTGCGCGCGAACCCCGCCCGCTTGCCGAGCCGTCCGTCGAGCGTCATCGCCACCAGCACCACCTCCCGGCTCGCCGCCCACGCCGCCGCGATCGCGTCACAGCCCTTGTCCTGCGCGGTCGTCACCAGCACCATCGCCGGCACCCGCGCCCTGATCTGGTCAAGCCGGTCCCAGAGCTGCTGGTGGTCGTGCCACTTGGCTCCGCCCGAGAAGATCACCACCGGTCCCTGCGGCGCGTGCGCTTCGATCCGGCGCTGGCGGCGTGCGGCCAGAAAGTCCGTAGCGGTGACGACCGATGCGGTGCGCTTGCCCGATACGAGCGTCGCGCGCGGTGCCGACCATGGCCGTCCGGTCTCCACCCGGAACGTCTCCGCCGCCCGGTCGCGCATGCACGCCACCGCCTCGCGCGCCTCGTCCAGCGACTGGCACAGCGTCTGCGCCTCCTCCAGTTCGACCGTCCCGATCTCGCTGCCGTCCGCCGATCCGATCAGTTCCTTGATCTGCACCGCCGCCCGGTCCGCCTCGTCGTCGAGTTGCTTGGCCACCTTGTGGAAGGCGTGAACCACACCCCACGCCAGCCGTGCCGCGACATCCTCCAACCGGGTATCGCGCATCACGTCGAAGAGTGTCTGCACCATCATCTCGGACGCGCGTTCCGCAGCCCAAGCATCGGGCAGCCCGGCGGTCACCGGATCGTCACCACGGTTGATCTGGAAGCTGTCGACCGTCTCGGTGAACGCGGCGGCGAAGCTGTCCGAGGGCTGCGCGGTCTCCGCGGCGTACAGGTCGGCGATATCGGATAGCTGGGAAACGGTAGCGTTGGTCATCGAAACCTCCTTCTTCTTCGAGAGGTCTCCTCCCCTGCACGGGCTCCGAGCGGCGGGGTCAAGGATCGCGAAGCGACCGCGTCAGCGGCGGTGGGGGTCACGATTTTTTCGCAGAAAAAATGGTGGGGCCCCGCCGTCCTTGAGGCCGACGCGGTCCCGTGCCACGATAGGACTTGTTGAGAGAGAAATTTATCCCCGACGCCTGCCCCGAGCGCCCAGGACCGGCATGGGCTCGATGCCCATGACGGGCCTTTTCAGCGGAACATCAGAGAGGGTGGATAACCGATGACACGGGGGACCGGACATCGATCCGATCCCCCGACCGGGCGGTTATCCCGCCCCCCACCACCACCCGATCCGCTCGGCTCGTGTAGCTTGTCCCAGCCGCCGCAGCAGATCGCCGTGACACGCCAGCGGTGTACAGAAGCACACCAGATCCTTGCCCCGCAACTCGTCCAGCGCGCGCAGCAGATGATGCTGTGTCCGCAGCCAGCGTTCGTATTTCGCGATGACCTCCGCCCGCGTCCCATCCCGCCCGATGACGAACGGATTCCCCCATTTCGACCCCCGCCCGATATAGACGGCCCCCGCCGGCACGCCGTCCACCCGCTTGTTGAGTACCCTGCACATCGTTGCCTCCTGCATTTCGAAGAGGCCCCCTCCCGCCACGGGCTGCGAGCGACGGGGTCAAGGATCGGGCGTCAGCCCGACCGCGGAGCGGCGGTGGGGGTCACGATTTCGCGCAGCGAAATGGTGGGCCCCCCGCCGTCCTTGAGGCCGGCGCGGTCCCGTGGGATCATCGACAGGAATCGGGAGAGGAGTTTCCCCCGACGCTCGCCACAGGGGTATTCCGAACCCCGGTGGTGGCGGCTCAGGGGTCGCCCCAGAAGCCCTCGTGAAGGCCGCAGGCCTCGCACGAGATGGGGAAGTACGCGTTGATGCAACCGCCCTCCAGTTGCTGGACATGGCCGTGCCGCGCTGGCTTGCCGCACTCAGGACACGGCGCCTCCCACCAGTCGTCTTCGAGTTCCATTCCGCCGGGTTCGATACAGCCGCCGTAGACGCGCATGGGATGATCCTTGCGATTGGGGATGGCGCCCGCGGCGCCATTCCGGTTCGTGACGAAGGTCAGGCCGTCCGCCGCAGCGACGCCGCGCCGGGACGTCCGACCTGCGCGACCGGTGCCTGATCGGCCTTGCGGAAGGCGTGGATCGGAACCCCCGCCTGCCGCAGGGTCTGGTAGAGGTTGGCCTGAATGCCCGACCCCTCGCCGAGGACCGCCTCGACCGGTTTGAGTTCGGCGAGCTTGCGGTTGCGCAGGAACGGCGCTCGCCGTCCACCGCCCATCAAGCCGTAGGCGAGCAGCGGCACGTTGCGGCTCGCGCACCACGCCGCGACGATCGCATCGAACCCCTTGCGCTGCGCGGTGGTCACCACCGTCATCGTCGTGATCCGCTCGCGGATCGCGTCGAGCCGGTCCCAGATCGGCTGCCAGTCGTGCCACTCGGCATGGCCGGACGCGATCACCAGCGGCCCGTCGGGCAGGTAGCGTTCCCGCTCCTGCATCGTGCGCTGCCGCAGATAATCCTTCACTGCCACCTGCGTCGCGGTCGATGCCTTTGATGCCCGGCTTCCCCGCGCCGGCGACCACGGCCAGCCCGACAGGACGCGGTACATCTCGGCGGCGTAGTCGCGGCACACCTCCATCGCCTCGCGATGCTCCGCGACCGACTGGCAGAGGAGTTGCTTCTCCTCCAGCTCGTTGTTGTAGACCTCGCTGAGGTCCGGGCGGCGCGCGAGATCGCCGAGTTCGTCCACCAGCGATTGCTCGCGCCGCTCCAGCTTCTGGGCGGTGAAGTGGAAGCTGTTGACGATCCCCCAAGCGACCTCTGCCGCGAGCGGCTCCAGCCGCGTGTCGGAGAAGAGGTCGAAGATCGTGGCGACGATCGCGCCGCACTCGGCCTGTACCGCAAGCGGCTCGGGCATATCGTGCTCGCCGGGTTCGTCGCCCGGCTGGATGATCGACAACGGGATCGGATCGCCGAACGCCCGTTCGAACTCGGGGGTGGCGGTCATCGCCGCGATCAGGGTGGGCAGGTCGGCGAAGTCGCGGACGCTGCGGGTCAGGTCGGTATCGGCCATGGTGCTGGCTCCGGGTATCTGGAAAGGTGAAGGGCCGAAGGAGCGATGCCCTCCGGCCCGGCATGGCACGATCAGGCTCGACAAGCCCGGCGGCGGCCATTGACGATGCTCGCTGCGACCTGCGCCGCGAAGGGCTCGAGCCCGCTGCCTTCCAGCAGGTCGAAGACCCGCGCGATGACCGACCCGATATCGGGTGCGGACGGTGCCGCGCTGGACTTCGTGCACGGATCGGTGATTTCGGCGGTGCGAGGTGTATGGGGTGTGGCCACGATGCAGGCTCCGGATGCTCGGACAGGAAAAAGGGCCGGTGAAGCGATGCTCCCCCGGCCCCGGTCAGGCGGTCAGCGCCGCGCGGTCAGAACGGGTTGTCGTCGTCGAGATCGTCCCCGCCCGCGCCGACCAGCTCGCCGCGCTCACCCGCGGTGCTGCCGCCGAAGCCGCTATCCTGACCGCCCCGGCGATCACCGCCGCGACCGCGATCGCCTTGCGCCTCGGTGTCGTAGTTGCTGGCACCGAAGCCGCCGCCGAATTCGGAGCGCATCGTGTCACGACGCCACGCGATCGCGTAGCCGTCGAAGTCTGCCGAGGGGAACAGCGCAACCGGCAGCGGCTCGGGCAGGCTCGGATCGTCGATCGTGCCGGCGAGGAAGACCTCGCCCGACCGCTTCATCGCCGCTTCCCACACCGCGCCGATCTGCACCCAGCGCCGCGCGACGTTGAGCGCCACCACCTCGAACTTCGGAGCGCGCGGATTGTCGCTCTCCACGCGGCGCAGCCCGATCTTCGGCAGATCGATCGTACGCGTCGCGATCGAACCCATCAGACGCCCGTTGACGTTGCGAACTTCACCGATGTTCATCGTCTCAACCTTTCGACATTCACGTCGCTCTCGAGCTCATTCCCGGCGACACAAATCTCAAATCCTCCTCTCCTCTGATCCCGCACTCGCCACGCACGTTGCCTTACCGGCTCGCGCGCTGCCCCTCGCCGCGCGCGCCGCGACCACGCACGACGCCCGCCACATCGCGCGACGCTGTCGTCCACCCCTTGCGTCCGCGCTCACTTGCAGAGGCGGCGCGAGACCGCGGCACGTCGCGGCGGGGTTATAGGTTCGGGGACCCCAGCACGGTGGTACGGGGAAAGAGCGTCGCTTCAGCCGTTGCCGATGACAGCAGATGGCGGGACGATGACGATGTCCAGCGCGGCTCGGCTTCCCAGCGCATGGAACAACTTGTCCTGTAACGTCGCACGAGCATCGGGATCCGGCGTTACCTCCATTGAGTAGGCGGACCGGGCGAACAGGTCGTCGTGGCCGTCCGCGATCTCGACGTGACAAGCCGGCCAGTGGCACAGCAATACCCACGGCCAACCCGGTGCGGGTGGATCATAGTGCGCGAACGTGATCCCTGCGGTACTCAATGCCGAAGGGCGCCGGTCGAGCAGGTCCGGGGCAACCGGAGCGACGCGATCCGTATCCAGAAAGGCGTCCCATTCGCGCCATTCGGCGCTCGTCTCGACGATGACCGGGTAAAAGGGTCGCGTCCCGGGACGTGGTGTAGCTGAGGGGTGGCCATCGGAGATCTTCGGCTAGGTTGGGATTGCGAAACTCAACCGACGGAGACCCCGATGACCGACGATACGATGAACCTGCAGGCGCTGGTGGGAAAGAGCGCGGACGCCGATTTCCTGCGCGAGATGATCGGCTTTGCCGCGCAGCGTTTGATGGACCTTGAGGTCGGCAGCCTGACCGGCGCCGGCTATGGCGAGAAGAGCAGCGACCGGCTTGCCCAACGCAATGGCTATCGCGAGCGCGACTGGGAGACGCGAGCCGGCACGGTCGAGCTGCGTATCCCCAAGTTGAGGACCGGCAGCTATTTCCCGGCCTTCCTCGAACCACGCCGCTTGGCCGAAAAGGCGCTGACCGCGGTCGTGCAGGAGGCGTACATCCAGGGCATCTCGACCCGCTCGGTCGATGATCTGGTCAAGGCCATGGGGATGAGTGGCATCTCGAAGAGCCAGGTCAGCCGGCTCTGCGAGGAGATCGACGTACGCGTGAAGGCGTTCCTGGACCGCCCCATCGAGGGCGACTGGCCGTATGTCTGGGTCGACGCCACCTACCTGAAGGTGCGGCAGGCCGGACGCATCGTCTCCGTCGCCGTCACCATCGCGGTGGGCGTGAACGGCGATGGTCGACGCGAAGTGCTGGGGATGGCGATCGGCGCATCGGAGGCCGAGACGTTCTGGACGGACTTCCTGCGCAGCTTGGCGCGGCGAGGCCTGCGGGGCGTGAAGCTCGTCATCTCGGATGCTCATGAGGGCATCAAGGCGGCGGTATCACGGGTGTTCAGCGCGACATGGCAACGGTGCCCGGTTCACTTCGCTCGCAACGCCATGGCGCATGCCGGCGAGAGCGGGCGCCGTGTCGTCTCCGCCTTCATCGCCACGGCGTATGCGCAGGACACGCCCGAGGCGGCCAGCGGACAGTGGTGCAAGGTCGCCGACCAGCTGCGCCCCAGCGTCCCCAAGCTCGCCCGGATGATGGACACCGCCGAGGAGGACGTGCTCGCCTACATGTCCTTCCCGCCGCAGCATCGCACCAAGCTGCACAGCACCAACCCACTCGAGCGCCTGAACGGCGAGATCAAGCGACGCACTGGCGTCGTCGGCATCTTTCCCAACGAGGATGCCATCACCCGTCTCGTCGGTGCCTTGCTGCTCGAGCAGAACGACGAATGGGCCGTCCAGCGGGGACGTTACATGACGCTGGAAAGCGTCGCGCAATTGAGCGATGATCCCACCGTCACGCTGCCAGCCATGGCCGCCTGACCAACCCCGGCCTGCCCGGAGATCGATGCGGCTACGCCGCCGAAGCTACACCACTCGGTGGGACACGATCCCGCTTGCGCGGTTTGCGGGTCGGAAAGCCCCAGCGCATCGTGCTGAGCACGCGCTGTCCATCATGGTTGCGAACGACGTAGCCCGGCTTCCCGGGTGCGGCGTAATCCTTTTCCACGGTCAGGACATTCCCGGAATCCTCGGTCGCGGCGAGCCCATCGAAATAGCCGCGAGGATCGACCTGCAGGTTGTAGATGGGGTGATTGCGGTTCACTCTCTTCGACGCGCACCGTGATCTGAGCCGGCATGGGGCCGGCAGACGCGGAGTGATGCCATGATGCAATATGTTGGGCTCGACGTCTCGCTGGCCGAGGTGGCGATCTGTGTGGTCGACGAAGACGGGACGATCAAGTTGGAGGGCACAGCGCCTTCCGAGCCAGACGCCATCGCCGACTGGCTGCTTGAGCGAGACGTTCATCCCGAGAAGGTCGGGTTGGAGATTGGCGGCTTGGCACGCTGGCTGTATTCCGAGCTTGCGGAGCGTGGACTCCCGATGATCTGCATCGACCCGCGCCGGCTGCGCGCCCTGACCAAGACGATGCCGGTGAAGACGGACCGCAACGACGCGCGCGCCATCGCGCAGGTTATCCGGGTCGGCTGGTATCGTCCGGTCCACATCAAGAGCCCAGTGGGCCAGGAACTGCGGATGCTGCTCGCCAACCGCAAGACCCTCTTGATCAAGCATGGCGACATCGAGAACGAGGTGCGTGGTACGCTCCGTGCCTTCGGGCTGAAGCTCTCGGGCCGGATCGCGTCGGGGCAGTTCGAACAGCGTGCCATGGAGTTGGTTGAGGATCGACCGAGGCTCGCAGCTATGGTGAGGCCTATGCTCATCGCGCGATCGGCGCTGCGTGAGGCAGTGCGCCGTGCTGCACAAGATGCTGCTTGATGCCGTCGCCAATGACGACACCTGCCGACGCCTCATGACCGTGCCGGGGGTTGGCGCGGTAACGGCTGTCACCTTCCTCGCCGTCATCGATGACCCGAGCCGCTTCCAGCACTCGCGCGATGTAGGCGCTCACCTCGGCATGACGCCGCGGAAGTATGCGAGCGGCGAGACGGATCGGAACGGCTCCATCTCAAAGACAGGCGACGCGCTGATGCGCACGACGCTCTACCAGGCATCGCTTGCGCTGCTGACGCGATCAAAGCGGTGGTCGACGCTGAAGGCGTGGGGCATGGCTGTCGCAAAGCGACGCGGACTACGCAGGGCCATCGTCGCGGTCGCGCGCAAGCTGGCGATCATCATGCACCGCATCTGGGCCGACGGCACCGAGTTCCGCTGGACGCGCGAGGAAGCAACCGCATGACGGTCTGATCCCGCGCAACCTGCACCAGCTCCGCCGCAACGCGGGGGCAACCGAGAGAACGAGGTCGAGGCGACTGCGCTGTAACCGGAGTGCCACCAGAGCCCGTCCAAGGTAGATAGCAGCCCTCGATCAGCCATCGAACGACCCATGGTGAGGCGGCTCCGCGCCGACCTCGGACACAAGCTCGAACCTCGGTAGCCCAAACATGATATCGCCGATCAGGTGCTTCGCCTGGTCGTGACCGGCGTTGCGTGATCGTCCCCGACGTTGTCATCGATCAGGGGCATCTCCCCACGCGGTCCTTCCTGGCTGCTTTGTCAGTATTGTCTCGACGACCCGCTTTTGCCCGTTGCTTAGTTCACTTTCGACGCGCTCATCCCACCGATCGCCGGTGACTTTGATGATCTGGCGCTGCCGTCCGGATATCGTCCGCGTCCATGTCATTGTCTTGGGCGAGTTCAGGTCGATAATCACCTGCTCATCATGGCCACGCGCTGGGTTGAGGTTGTCGTTGTAAAATGAAGGATCGTATATCCAAAACCCACCTCTGATAGCATCGTACGTCAGCACATGCAGGTGGTGTATCACCGCGCCTTGCCCCTCTTTCCCGTAGACTAGGATAGACCCTATCAGAAGATGATCATCACCTTTCCCAAAACGACCGACCCGGCGTTCTGCCAGATGGCTCGCCCCTCCAAGACTGTCGTGCTCTTCGCCTTTCCAGTCTCCTTCCAAAAAGGACAAGCTGTCGATCGCGTTGAAAGAAGCTGCGCCCTCCTTTGGAGGAGGTGGTGGCGGTCCCGGAGGCGGCACTACATCAACCTGAACGACTGCTAGGCTGAGAATTGCCCCGAGAACCTCAAATCTCATCCAATGCCTCCTGTCCTACTTGGCGACACTCTACCGTGATAGATATTGACCGGAAAATGGAACATCGGTCGCCCCAGAGCCGACTCCCACGGCACGGGCCTGACCCCTGGGTCAAATAATCGAAATGGCTTCAGCCGCTGGGTAGTTTTCCGCTTGTGGCGGGGACCGCAATCACACAAGGTTGCACATTCCTGCCTTCGATCACGAGCGATAGCGCGATACAAGCCTCTTCCACGTCGCCGCATCCGGGTAGGGCGGCTGCTCGCCCGTAGGCTCGTCGCGGCCGATGACGATGCGAGGGCGCGTCACATGGCCCTGCTTGTCGCGGAGTGAGCAGCGCAGCCGCTGCGCCATCACCGACAGTCCATCGTTCCAGCCGCGGCGGTGGAACAGCCACCAGAGCGCCACCGCGTCGAGGACACGAACGTGCCGGCATCGCGGGCACGTCAGCCGTAGCGTCCGCCTGTAGAGCGCGCATTGCTCCAGCGTCCGCAGACGCCGGCCGACATGATCGTAATCGGCATTTTTCATCGCCTCGGCTCCGCATTTCTCTGGGAGAAGGTTCATTCAAGCCCTTGACCGATCGTCAAGGTTTCTGGAACATAAAGCGAACATATGAGTCGCTGCAATGATGTCCGCCGATACCCGTCGCCACGAAGCCCTGACCCTCCTGCGGAAGAGCGTGGGCGATCTGCGCGCGAGCGACGCTGCTGTTCTGCCCTTCGGTGTCGAGGCGATCGACTCCCGGCTGGCGGAGGGCGGCCTTGCCCGCAGCGGCCTGCACGAGGTCTCGCCGATGACGCCGGCGCTGGCCGACGATGCGGCAGCGACGCTGTTCACTGTCGGGATCGCCGCGCGTGCGGCGGCGGGCAGCGGCCGGCGAGTGTTGTGGGCATTGACGCGGTTCGATCTCTACGCACCCGGCCTCGAACAGGCCGGCCTCGATCCGGCTGCGCTGCTGTTCGCCGAGACGCGCGAGGACAAGGAGGTGCTGGCGGTCATGGAGGATGGCCTGCGCCACGGGGGGTTGGCAGCGGTGGTCGGCGAGGTGAAGCGCGCCGACATGGTCGCGACCCGGCGGTTGCAGCTCGCCGCCACGACCGGGAGCACACCGGCACTGCTGGCACGTCGCTGGCGAAAGCCGGAGGTGTGTCCGTTCACCGACATCTCGGCGGCGATGACGCGCTGGCGGATCGCCTGTGCACCATCCGCGCGATTGGCGGCGCCCGGGGTCGGGCGTGCATGCTGGATGGTCGAGCTGGCCCGCCAGCGCGGTGGCCCGGGATTTTCTCTCGAACTGGAGGCATGCGATGACACGGGTCGCCTCGCTCTACCTGCCGCACCTCGCGATCGAGCGGTTGCGGCGGCTGGAGCGACCGCGCGCGCTGCCTGAGCCGCAGGCGGCCCCGCTCCTGCCGATCGATGACGACCCCGGTGCCTGCTCGGTACCGCAGGGCGGCGGCTGGCGGCCCGGTGCGCGCTGGGCACGGATCGAGGGCGAACAAGCCGAGGGTGAACGGGCCGGGATCGCACAGGAGGTGGCGGCGATGCCGCTCCATCAGCAGCCGACGATGCGCGAACTCGGACGGCGGTCGGAGGCGGCGGAGCATCCGTTCAAGCGCCCCCTGTCCGGTGGACGCATGCGCCCGCTATCTCCGGTGCCGGATATGGACACGGTGCCGCTCGTCCTCGCGGAAACGATCGGACAACGTAAGCTGATCACCGCGGTTTGCCCGGCGGCGCATGCGCTGGGGCTGGTGCCCGGGATGGCGGTGACACAGGCGCGGGCGCTGGTATCCGACCTCGATGTTCGCCCGGCCGATGCGGCGGCGGATCGGGCAGTGCTCGACAGCCTGACACTCCATGCCGCGCGCCACTGGACCCCGACCGCGGCGCCCAGCGACGCGGACGGGATGTGGCTCGACCTGACCGGCGCGGCGCACCTCCATGGCGGCGAGGCGCGGTTCTGCGCGCGGCTGATCCGCTTCTGCCGACGGTTCGGCTACACCGCGCGGGTCGCGGTCGCCGGTACGCCGGGCGCGGCGCACGCGCTGGCCCGCTACGGATCGGACACGACGACGCTGGTCGCAAACGGTAGCGAAGCGCAGGCATTGGCGCCGCTACCGCCAGCGGCGCTGCGGCTATCGTCCGAGGCGCAGGTGGCCGCCCGACGGTTCGGCCTCGACCGGATCGTCGATCTCCTGCCGCTACCGCGCGCGCCGCTCGCCCGCCGGCTGGGTCTCGCCAGCGTCCGCCGGCTCGACGAAGCGCTGGGTCGGGTGGCGGAGCCGATCGTTCCGATCCTCCCCGAAGAGACGCCGGTCGCCGAGCGCCGGTTGATCGAGCCGATCGGCACCGCCGAGGCGATCGAACAGGTAATCGCCGACCTCCTCGCCGATCTGGTCGAGCTGCTCGGGCGGGCGGGACGCGGTGCGCGCACGCTGGTGCTGATCCTCGAACGGATCGACGGCAGCGCGCAGCGGGTGGCGGTGGGTACCGCCCGCGCCACGCGGGATGCCTCGCACCTCGCCCGCCTGTTCCACCTGTGGATCGAGCGCATCGATCCCGGCGACGGCATCGAGACGATGCGTCTCGCCGCGACGCGCACCGATCCGCTGGGCGCAACCGCACTCGCCGCCAGTCTCGCCGGAGACGATGCGCCTGCCGATGTCGCGACGCTCGTCGACCAGCTCGCCAGCCGCGTCGGAGAGGCAGCGTTGTTCACCACGATGTCGGTGGAAAGTGACGTTCCCGAGCGTGCGGTACGCCGCGCCGGGCCACTGGAAGCGCCGACCGGCTGGCCGGCATGGCGCCGCCCGGTACGCCTCCTGTCCCGACCGGAACCGCTCGTGGGCGTGTTGGCGCTATTGCCGGACGCGCCGCCGCGGCGGTTCACATGGCGGGGCAAGGTCCACGCCGTGGTCGCCGGCGACGGCCCGGAGCGCATTCATGGCGAGTGGTGGCGACGCGATGGCGAGGTCTGGGCGGTGCGCGACTATTTCCGGGTCGAGGATGATGCAGGTGCCCGCTTCTGGCTGTTCCGGCGCGGCGACGGGGTCGATGCCGCAACCGGCGATCTCAGCTGGTATCTGCACGGACTGTTCGGCTGATGGCGGGCTATGTCGAGTTGCAGGTCACGAGCCATTTCTCGTTCCTGCGCGGCGCCTCCAGCCCCGACGAACTGTTCGCCGCCGCCGCGTTGCAGGGCCACAGCGCGCTGGGCGTCGTCGACCGCGGCAGCGTGGCCGGACTGGTGCGGGCGTGGGAGGCGCAGAAGGCGACGGGCGTGCGGATGATCGCGGGCGCACGTGTCGATCTCGACGACGGAGGCGCGCTGCTGCTCTACCCCACCGACAAGTCGGCCTGGTCGCGGCTCACCCGCCTGCTGACGCTGGGCAAGTCGCGAGCGGGCAAGGGCGGCTGCACGCTTGGCTGGCCGGATGTCGCGGCATGGAGCGAGGGACTGATCGCGATCCTCCTGCCGGTCGAGGCCGACACCGCCACCGCCGATCACCTCACCCGGTTGCGCCGCACCTTCGGTGATCGCGGCTACCTCGCGCTCGCCTTCCGGCATCGGCCCGACGATGCCATCCGTCTCCATGACCTCGCCGCATTGGCCTCAGCCGCGCGCGTCGCCACCGTCGCGGTCGGCGACATCCTCTATCACGCGCCGGACGCCCGGCTATTGCAGGATGTGGTCACCGCCATCCGGGAGAAATGCACCGTCGATACGCTCGGGTTCCGGCGTGAGCGGCATGCCGACCGGCACCTCAAGGCACCTGAAGAGATGGAGCGGCGTTTCGCCGCCTTTCCCGATGCCATCCGTGCCACCGCCGAGATCGCACGCCGCTGCACCTTCGACCTGGGTGAGCTGAGTTATCAATATCCGCACGAGCAGGTGATCGCGGGCATGACGGCGCAAGGCGCGCTGGAGCAATTGACCGAAGCGGCGGCAGATCGCCTGTTTCCGGATGGCGTACCGCCCGCCTATCGGACCCAGATCGCGCATGAGCTGAAGCTCATCGGCGAACTCGGCTATGCGCCCTATTTCCTGACCGTGAACAGCATCGTCGCCGAGAGCCGGCGACGCGGCATCCTGTGTCAGGGGCGCGGCTCGGCGGCGAACTCCTGCGTCTGCTTCGTCCTCGGGATCACCAGCATCGATCCGATCAAGCATGAATTGCTCTTCGAGCGGTTTGTGTCGGGCGAACGCCGCGAGCCGCCCGATATCGACGTCGACTTCGAGCACGAGCGACGCGAGGAGATCATCCAGTGGATCTATGAAACCTATGGCCGCGATCATTCGGCGATTACCGCCGTGGTACAGCGTTACCGCGCCCGACGCGCGATCCGGGACGTCGGCAAGGCGCTGGGGTTGCCCGAAGATCTGACCGGGACGCTGGCGGGTCTCGTCTGGGGCTGGAGCCAGGAAGGCGTCGGCGAGAAACAGGTCGCCCAATTGAACCTCAACATGGGCGACCGGCGGTTGCGGCTCGCGCTCGACCTCGCTCGCAAGCTGATCGGGGTGCCGCGCCATCTGTCGCAGCATCCCGGCGGCTTCGTGCTGACCCATGACCGGCTCGACGATCTCGTGCCGATCGAGCCCGCCGCGATGGTCGACCGGCAGGTCATCGAATGGGACAAGGACGATATCGATGCGCTGAAGTTCATGAAGGTCGACGTGCTCGGCCTGGGCATGCTCGGCTGCATGAACCGCGCCTTCAACCTGCTCGAGGAGGCTAAAGCCATCCGGGTTGGCATGGCCGACCTGCAGGACGACGATCCGGACGTCTATGCAATGATCCAGAAAGCCGACACGCTCGGCACCTTCCAAATCGAGAGCCGCGCGCAGATGTCGATGCTGCCGCGGATGAAGCCCGCGCGCTTCTACGATCTCGTTATCGAGGTGGCGATCGTCAGGCCGGGTCCGATCCAGGGCGACATGGTCCACCCCTATCTGCGCCGCCGCGAGGGTCGCGAGAAGCCCGATTATCCGCGACCCGAACTCCGCGCGGTGCTGGAGAAGACGCTCGGCGTGCCGCTGTTCCAGGAACAGGCAATGAAGGTGGCGATCGTCGGCGCAGGCTTTACGGCGGTCGAGGCCGACCAGCTGCGCCGTGCCATGGCGACGTTCAAGTTTACCGGCGGGGTCAGCCACTTCTATGACAAGCTGGTCGAAGGCATGGTGTCGCGCGGCTACCCGCGCGATTTTGCCGAGCGGACGTTCAAGCAGATCGAGGGCTTCGGCTCCTATGGCTTTCCCGAGAGCCACGCGGCAAGTTTCGCCAAGATCGCCTATGCCTCGTGCTGGATGAAGCACCACCACCCGGACGTGTTCTGCGCGGCGCTTCTCAACGCGCAGCCGATGGGCTTCTACGCTCCCGCGCAGGTCGTCCGCGACGCGCGCGAACACGGCGTCGAGATACGGCCCGTCTGCATCAATGCCAGCCGCTGGGACTGCACGCTGGAGCCGACGCGCGGCCGCCATCTCGCGGTGCGCCTCGGCCTCCGGCAGGTTCGTGGTCTCGCCAACGCGCATGGCGCCGCGATCGTTGCCGCCTGGGGGCAAGCGCCGTTCGGCTCGGTCGAGGAGGTCTGGCGCCGGGCCGGCGTGTCGCGCGCCGCTATCGAGCGGCTCGCCGAGGCCGACGCCTTCCGCGCGCTCGGCGAGGATCGTCGACAGGGGTTGTGGAAGGTGAAGGGGCTCGGCGATGCGCCTTTGCCGCTCTTCGCCGCCGCCGATACGCGAGCGGCGGTGTTCAGCCCGGAAGGACTGGAGCCGGACGTCTCCTTGCGCCCGCTCTCCGACGGGCGCGAGGTGGTGGAGGATTATCGCGCGCTCCAGCTCTCGCTCCGGGCGCATCCGCTCGCCTTCCTCCGGCAGGAGTTCACCCGTCGCGGCATCACCCGCTGCGCCGACCTCGTCCACATCAAGGACGGTCGCCATATCGAGTTGGCCGGGATCATCCTCGTCCGCCAGAAGCCGGGCAGCGCCAAGGGCGTCCTGTTCATCACGATCGAGGACGAGACCGGCATCGCCAACGGCATCCTCTGGCCCGACCGGTTCGAGGCACAGCGCCGAACGGTCATGTCGGCGGCGATGATCGGGATGAAGGGTCGCGTCCAGAAGGAGGGACAGGTGATCCACGTCATCTGCGACCGGATCATCGATTATGGCCCGCTCCTCGCGCAGGTCGGCCAGATGGATTTCCCGCACGCGACCGGACGCGGCGATGGCGCGCGGCACGGCGGCAGCCCCGACCGCGGCGATGCCGGCTGGCGGCCGGGTCCGCGTGACAGCTACTGGCCGCCGCATGCCGCGGGCGTGGATCCCGAGCAGGCGGTGCGCGTGAAATCACGCGATTTCCACTGAGGCCCGTGCGTGAGGTATCGCGCCATCACCGCATCGTCGTCGACCTGTCGCTCCGCATCCTGCGTGCCGCCATGGCGCGGTCCGGCGAGCAGCAAGTCGACACGATCGAGGTGCGTCTGGCGCTCCGCTGCCTCATTTCGCATTGTCCCGAACGCTGGCCGCTCGACATGTTCTGGAGTTCGGCCGCCGTCGAACATGATATCGGCCGGGCACAAGGCTGCACGGCCGCCTTCAACGGAATCGTCCGGCAGCTTCGGGCGTCGCGGTCATTGCGCGAGTGAAGGCCAGCGATACGGGGAAATCGCGCGTGGCTCCCCGCCTTCTCGACCTGATGTCGCTGGTTACGAGGCGAAGGTATGACCGCCGTCGGCGATCGCCGTTGCCAGCGTCGACCCGACGCCCGTATCATGCCCGGCGATGCGATATGTCCTGCACCTCCATGACCCGGCCGATGGCGTTACCTCGACGACGTCCGTGACGCGTGAACAGGCCGACGCGATCATCGCGATGGCACCGGGCGATGCGGTGGAACTCGATGATGGAAGCGCCCGACATCTCGGCGAGGCGGCGGAGCGCGACCCGTTGATCGCGTTCATATCGAAAAGCGTAAGGCCCTCCGCCCGGCGATCGTCGCTCCTGCCGCAACTTCAGGCGATCAAGGCTGGTCGAGGCGCCGCTCTTGACGGGTGACGTATTCAGGAAACGGCGGTGTGTCCGTCGTCACAGCGTAGAATGGCCAATCAGCGGCTGATCTCGGGTGAAGCCATCATCCGATTTTGCGAAAGCCTGCGGCTTGGCCAACCATGATGTAGTCCACCGCTCGCATTCTGAAACCTTCATTCACACGACTGTCTACGACCGACCAAAGTTGGTCGTTCAGCTCAGTTACCGCGAACGTCTCCCTCTGACAGAAGCTGCCGATAAATCGCTTGGACGCAGACCGTCAGTAACGCGTCCCAACTCCAGCCATTCACCCTCCCGGCATTTAGACCTGAAAGCTGCCGTTCGTTAACGCAGCAAGGACGAGCGATCAGCGCGGATGATCTCGCATCTCGCGGTCGCGCGTGCGATTAAAGCTGCCGCGCCGGAGCCGATCACCGACAACGCTTCGGGCAAGTCGGCCTTGCATTGCTGACGGCGCAGTTGCTTGCGACTGTTGAGCTGCGGCCCCAAATTAACTGCATGACTTCAACCGCTATGCGCGACACGATCGACCAGGGCACGCTCGACTGGGCGCATTCGATGCAGGCGCGCCATGCCGAACATCTGATGGGCAAATTGGCGCGGCAGAGTGACGGCGAGCCGATGGACCCGGCTTATCGCGACCGGATCATGAAGGCTGCCGTTGAGGGTGGCACCGACCCTATGGCCGCAGCAGCGATGTTCGCGCGACCTGCGGTAGAGAAGCTCACCGAATTCGACGAGCCCGAGGTTCGCTATTCCTCCGCCACCTTGGTCGACATGCTGACCAAGACGATGGTCGACGCGACGATGGACGTCGGCGATCGGGCGCTGTTGGTCTGGTCGCTCGCGACGGGCCAGGTGAACGCGCTATGTGCGGCCAACAGTTGGGATCCGACCTATTACCACGTGTTTGTCGATCCGGACCTGCTTGTTTTCTGCAACAGTGTCGGCAAGCTCGTCGCCGAATGTCTGGCGCGCGGCGGCGCGATCAAGGGCGACAAGCTCGACCTGATGGCCGTCGAAGCCAATGCACGCAGTTCGGAAATCCAGATGCGCGCGGCGGATCTGTTTTGCTCCAGCGTGCTGAAGGGGACGCCGCGCGCGAGTGAGCCCTGGCTGCCGTCGCCCGAGGCCTATAATTATGCGCAGCAGCTCGCCCTCGGACTCAACCTGTTCCCGCTCGCGCATGAGCTTGGCCATTTGCATCTCCGCCATGTCGAGGCGCCGAATACAAGGCAGGTAGCTGTCCACCGCCTTGGCGACTTCCTGCTCTATGCGCATGACGATGAGTTCCAGGCCGATATCATCGGCGCGATTGTTACGATCGAGACCATGGCGCGGTTGAAAATTCCGGGCATGTTCAATTGCCTCGTACCCTATATCTTTTTGAAGGCGGTCGAGACGCTCGAAGCCTGCTCCGAAGTGTTCGGGCTGGCCGGAGAGATGAGCGCTACCCACCCCAGTCCGACCGAACGCGCACGCAAGATGCGCGCAGTTCTTGCGCGCTATCTTGAGCACAGGAAGGCGACGAAGCTGTACGAGCCAGCGTTGCGCGCGGTGGACAGGGTCTTCCACTGGTTCCTCTTCGTCTCGGTAATGAACCTCCGGGAACGCAAGGCGGCTGGCGAAAAACCGCGCGAGCGCCTCCGGTTGACCGTAGTCGAGTATGATGAGCGGATGGAGGCCGAATGGCAGGCGCGCGATGGGGAGTAAGAACGTGCCACTGGCCGGAAGCTGCCTCACGAACATGGCTGGAAAGTGATGGCGCAAAGCCCAATGTGGATAGCCCCTCGCGGGGGGCAGGACCGGCGCGACGAGGACACGCTGGCGGCAATTGAATGGCTCGTGGCGACGGTACCGTCTCGAGACTGGGAAGCGCGGACAGAAGCTCTGCAGGCAATTTTCGAACTGGCTCGCGATCTCTGGCCGACGGGCGTTCGGCCGGCATTGTACGACCCCTCGGATCTCGTTGCCTGGTACGTCTTTCAGGCGAATGCCTATGCCGCCGAGCGGGCGAACTGGTTTGAGCAGGATGCGTATCGGATCGCGCCGGTTTTTCGCCGGCTCGGCCAGCTGCTGCCCGTTCTCAAACGAGTGGGGGGTATCGAGGATCGGGTCGCTCGCCTGATGACCAACAATCGGGCTGTGCCTGATGACGGTCTGTACGAACTGCTGGTTGCGGGCGCCTACGGATCGCGAGGATGGGCCGATGTTCAGTTCGTGACGGAGGATCCGCCTCATCGCACGCCCGATCTACATGTGAGTCGGCGACGCAGCCATTGGGCGGTCGAGTGCACCCGCACCGGAAGGTCCGACTATGTCGCCGATGAACGGGCGGCAGGAACCCGGCTTGCGCGGCTCGCCTTGGACGAAGCTGAACGACATCGGGTTTCGGTCACGATCGAAGCGGTCTACGAGGCCGAGCTGGTCAATCTGCCCGAGCGCTATCTGGCAGATCGCGTGACTGATTTTCTTTCCGGCGGCTCTTCCGAATGGCGGGATGATATGGGCGGCGGGAGGGTGAGCCGCGCCAATCTCGGACCGCTACGGGCGATCCTCGGCTTCGACGATCTTGTCTTCGGTTCGAGCAGGATGATCGAGCTGGTGACGGGCTATTATATGAAAGAGGTCGACTATTGGATGGCGGGCGCGTGGACGCCGGCGCCGAAGCGAAAATTTCATGCGACGGCGGTCGATCGCGCCAGTGTGGTGGGTTGGGTGAGCGCCTCCGAGGGTGCCGCGCGCCGCAAGGCGATGCATTTCAGGTCGATCGTCGGCGACAAGTCGCGGCAGCTGCACGATCGCCCGGGCATACTCCATGTCGGCTACGAGACCACCGGCGGTAATGCCGTCGAGGGTCTGCGCCATCATCTCAATGTGGAGCATATGCGCACGTTCGATCCGAGGGGCAGCACGCTTGAATGGGTGTATGGCAACTACATGATGCCCGAGCACACCACGGCACGGATGGAATCCGCGGCCCTGACCGAGACGACCGCGACCTATCCGATCAAAGGCAGGCGACATCGACGGCCTATTCCAGACCATATGTTGTTTCTCGACGATGTGGGCTCGCCGGGGAGCCATTGGTTGCGTTGAGGCAGCGCGTCTGGCGCTGATCAGTCCGCACTGCGCTCTTAGGTCAGTCATTTGCGCGCGAAGCAACGGTGCCCATCGGGTGAGGAGCACATTGCTGGCAGGCGCACGCTCAACGGATAACTGGATTCTCCGAGCGGGCGTCGATCCAGCCGCTACTCCGTCGCAATCGGCACCTGGCATGCTGTTCCGAGCGTTCCGCGGATGTTCTTGCGTTTGTCGGTCGCCGAGTCTATCGATCGGTGATAGACTTGAGGAAACTCGCTTGCCGTACGGTCGGAGCGCAGCCATCGCGGAGCGGCATGACACCCTGCTCGGGCTTATTCATCGCGGGGGCGGGTCCGCTACCGCTCTGGCAGAAGTGCTCGGCGTTTCTGCGGCGACAATCAATCGCGACCTAAGCTACCTGCGTAGCAAGGGGCACCCGATCCGAGCCCGACGTTCGGCTGCTGGCTGGTCCTACGCAATGGATGGAACCCGCGGGGCTAAACGCGCGACATCCGAGCAGCGACCATGACCGCAGCAGCGGTCGAGAGCTGGCTAGAGAAGCTCGGCTATGCAGCCGAGCCGGGCGTTCTGCATCTGCGCGGCGATGCCGTTCCGGACACCCACCCCTACGCTCTCGAAATCAAGACCCTCCTCAAGCCGGAGGGGGCCATCCGCGCGCAGGCCGTTTTCGACGTCGAGGGTGTGCCGACCGTCGTTTTCGTCGGGGAAGACGGCACGTCGCTGTCGCAGGCCGAACTGGACAAGGCTCGCCAGCGTATCTGGAACCAAAATCTGGCGACGATTGTGATCGAGCTGAAGGGCGAAGAAGCCATCGCGCTTCCGGCCCGTAAGCTGAAGAATGCTGGCGAACGCTTGCGGCTCGAAGACGCGCGTCCGGATGGCCCGTTTTCCGCTTCGGATGTCTCGACGGCCAACTTGTCGCGGCGGATGCCGAAATGGTTCGACGTTAAAGCGCGGGTCGATCGCAAGCTGCTGGCAAACCTTTCGACGGCTGTCGCGAAACTGACCGATGAGGGTTTGACCGCAATCGACGACGCCCGCGCGCGGCGACGCCTCGCCGAGCTTCTGATGGGCCAGGTGCTCTTCATCTCCTACCTCGAACATCGTGAGATCGTCGGTGCGACCTATCGAGCGCGGCGCAATGTGGACCAACTCCCTGAGTTGGTCGCGCGGCTCGACCGTTCCGGCATCGCGGCGCTGATCGATCGGCTGCGGTCGGACTTCAACGGCGACTTCCTCGGCGACGATCGGCACGATGCCTGGACGGCTCTCTCGGACAGCGGCTTCGGCCTGCTCTCGCAGTTTCTCAGCCGCACCGACCTGCAGACCGGGCAAGGCGATTTCTGGAACTACGACTTCAGCTACATTCCGGTCGAGCTGCTCTCTGGCCTTTACGAACAGTTCCTCACGCCCGAGGAGCAGGCGGAAGACGGCGCCTATTACACGCCCCGCAATCTCGCCATGCTCGCCGTCGATCAGGCGTTCCTCGCCTCTCCCGATCCGCTGACCGAGACGATCTTCGACGGCGCGTGCGGCTCGGGAATTTTGCTGACGACGGCGTACCGCCGTTTGATTGCGCTCGCGGAGGCGCAGAAGGGCCGCCAGCTCGGCTTTGCCGAGCGCAGTGAACTTCTCACGCGCCGCATCTTCGGCGGCGACATCAACTTCATGGCATGCCGGGTCACCGCGTTCAGCCTTTACTTGTCGCTGCTGGAGGGGCTCGATCCGGCCGACATTTTGGATGCGCAGGAGCGCGATGGCACCAAGCTGCCGCCGCTCAAGGATCACAATCTCGCGCACGGCCGGGATTACGCGGACTTCTTCGACGATGGCCATCTCTTCTTCGGACGTCGCTTCTCGCTGATCATTTCCAATCCGCCTTGGGCGGAGCCGGAAGGTGAAGCGCACACCTCGGCGGACGCCTGGGCGGCGCGCGCGGGCACGCCCTTCTCGCGCCGCCAGGTGGCCGGAGCCTACGCCCTGCGCGCGCTCGACTACCTGAACAAAGGGGGCCGAACCTGCCTGATCCTGCCGATCGGCCAGCTGCTCGGCGCCTCCAGCGAAGCCTTCGTCTCCTACCTGCTGCGCGCCTACAAGCCGAGCCGCATCATCAACTTCGGTGACCTTCAGGGACTGTTGTTTCCGACCGCCGAAAACACCTGCCATGTCTTTCTCGGCGCTCGCCGCGAGGCCGTCGTCCCGAAGGTCATCCCGTTCGGCGAGGTCTTCGACTATCTGGTTCCTAAGGCCGACCTGAGTCTCGCGCTCGGCCGTCTCACCATGCAGTCGGCTGATCGACACTTGTTGCAGACCCGTTCGGTCGCCGAGGATCCGCAGCTTCTCGTCACCATGATGTGGGGCGATGCCAACGACCTGGCGATCTGGAGCCGACTCAGCCTGCGCGGAACCTTCGCGAACCTTTGGCGCGGGCCGCGCGAGTTTAGGCGCTGGATCTACCGGAAGGGCATTCATCTCGAAGACAAGAGCCGTGAAGCAGTCGACCCCGGCCCGCTTCGCGACATGCGCCATATCCCGATCGCCGCGCTGAGCGCTGGGGTTCCGGTGTTGCATCCTGACCTGCTGCGGTCTTGGCCGCCGGAGAAAACCACCGTCGTCGGCCTGAACGATGCGGTACTCGCCGTGTTCGACGGTCCGCGCGTCGTCTTCCCCGATGGCTTCTCGCGTGAGCAGCAGAACGTCCGCGCGGTCTACTACGACCAGCCGGCGAGCTTCACGCATAGCATCGGTGTCATCGCCGGTCCAGAGGCCGACGCACCCCTGCTCAAGTTCGCCGCCGTCTATCTTCGGTCCAGCCTCGCCCGCTATTTCCTCATGATGCGCGGCTGGAAGATGCTGTGCGAGCGCAACGGCGTCCACCTCACCGATGTCGACGCCTTTCCGTTTTTCGCGCCGGAAAACGCACCCGATCCAGACGCTGCCGCTACCGCGCTGGCCTCGGTCACGAGTTACGTCGATCGGCTGAGAGGCCAGGACGAGCTGCTCCAGCGCGCCGACTATCAGTCTGTTCGTGACAAGCTCGACAAGGCCGTCTTCTCCTACTTCGGCCTGACCGATGAAGAGCAGACGCTGGTGACCGAGACGGTCGAGGTCTTGATGCCCTCGATCAGACCGCGGAGCTTCAAGAGCCTCGATACTCCAGCGCAAAGAACCGCGGGCGAGCAGGATTTCCGCATCTACGCCGATGCGCTGGCAGCAGCGCTCACCACCTGGCGCGATCGGACCGGCGGCCGAGGGCGGTTCGACGTCAACGTGGTCGCCAGCGACCCGACGCGTGCAGGTCCGTCGGGCATCGTGAAGATCAGCTACGCCGAGCAGGGGCGCGCGCCCTCCGCTGCCAAGGCAGCCATCGATGACGAGCTGGTCATCGAAACCCTGGCATCGCTGCGCAAGTCGGGCTTGCGAACCATCCCCTCGGGCGATCACCTCACCCTCGTCCCGGATGCCCATTTGTGGATCGATGGCAGTCTTTATCTGGCCCGGCCTCTCACGCACCGCAGCTGGACCGTCCGCCAGGCGCTGCGTGACGCCGAGCACATCGTGCGGATGGTTCAGTCACGCGCCGGCTCCGAAAAGCTGGCGGTGCCTGCGTGACGGAGGCTGCCGACTGGCTCTCCGCCTTTCCCCTGCAACCGGCGACCGAGGCGGTCGAAGCGCTGCGCCAAGGCTGGTCCGAGCTGGCCGCCCGGCCACTTCCGGACTTCAACCCCAAGACCAAGGAAGCTGCCCTCACCAAGCGCCTGAAGGTCTATGTCGAAAACCATGTCGCGCGCGAGCGCGGTCTGCTCGGCATGTGGGCGGCCGAGGATATTATAGGCGACATTGATCCGGCCACCGGCGCGATGATCGAGGAGCGACGCACAGACATCGTCTATGGCTGGAACAATGACACGCAGGCGATGCAGCTGGTGTTCGAGTTCAAGCGGCTCGGGCGCCAGAAGAAGCATCGGGATCACTATCTCCGCGATCAGGGGCTGGGCCGTTTCGTTACAGGGATCTACAGCCGTAAGCAGGCGGTCGCGGCGATGGTCGGGGTGCTGCTCGACCCCGAGCCGGAGATCGTGCCGCACATCCGCGACGCACTTGGCGATGCCGCGCTCGCGACTCTCTTGCGGCTGAAGCCTACCGCCGCCGGTGCACCCTTTGCGCGTCCTTCTTCGCTATTCAACGCCGCGGACTTCGACACGGAGCATGAGCGGGAGCCGGCGCTGGCGCCCAGCCATGGCAGCATCCGCGTATCGCACTTCTTCTTCGCCTTCGGCTACCCCACCACCACCGTGAAGCCGAAGTCGTGAGGACTGCTGCATAGCCGGCAGCCGCTAGCGACCGCTCGCCGCGCGGCTATCACCGGTCCGGGCGCTTGCGATTCCCCGCAAAGTTCGCCGCGAAATAGTCGATCACCTCCGCCGCTTGCGTTCCCTTCCTGAACGCCTTCTGCTCCTCGAAATCGACGCTGGGAATAAGGTGGATTAACTGGTTGTCGGCGTAGAGAGCCATGACCGCATCGGGGTCCAATCCGCCACTCCGTAGCCCCGCCATGGTGTTCGCCGCTTCGAGCGCCGCGCCGATCATCACGTCGGCCAATTGCACCGCCGGGCTCTGCCTTGAATCGACCTGCGTCACCTGGCTGAGCTTCAGTGGAAATTTGAAGCTGGCGATCGCGGTCTGGCGAAGCTCGATCGTGTTCTCGTGATCGATAAAGCGCTGCAGCAGCTCGTGATAGCGTTCGAGGTTCTTCGACTGGTCATGCTCGACTCGGTACGGACCGTCGCTCACGATTTCCATCCGGCTGATTAGCGACTGCAGCACGATAATCGCGATGTCCGTATCTACGCCCGGCGTCATGATGGCTGACAGGCACTCGGGCGCCGCGTCGCGGGCCAGCGGGCCGATTGCTTCCGGAAACTTCAGCCAGTCGGTTCTCCGCGCGGCGACGACGAGGTCACGCAAGGCATCTGCGCTCTTCTCTTTGACCGCCTGCTGGAATGTAGCCAGCAGCCCCGCGAATTCGTTTTCGCCCAGGAGTTTAGGACCAGCGACGGAGAGCAGCGAGGCCATCGCATAGTTCTGGCCGTCTTCGTAGAAATTGTGTCCGCGTTCGTAATACCAGGGCTCGACCGCATAGTCGCAGAACATCAGGATGAGCAGGAAGCGCTTGTCGCACACATAGGTGACACTCTTGTAGCTGGCGAGTAGATCGCGCAGCAGCGCAAGCAGCCCGGCATGGTTGGCCGGTCGGCGCGAGAGCGATCGATACTTCAGCTCACTCGCCTGCACGCGCGGCAGGTGCTCCCTGATCAGGCGCGCCGCATCGTCATCGTCGATCGCGATCGCCGCCGCGCCCTGGAAACGCTGATCCACGTTCAGGAGGTCGAAGCCGGTATAGCCGCTCTCATCGATCCGGAAGCATTCCATAATTCCCCTAGACGCCTCAAGGCGACGTTTCATAGCGGCGCTCGTGCGACATCAGCACGGCGTTGCCTTTCAGATCCGCGCGCATAACGTGGACGTCGGGCTGGATGGAGAATGGCTTGGAGCTGTCCCACCAGCGCGCATGGACATGCAATTCCACGCCTGATCCGTCGGTGTAGATGTAGTTCCAACGCTGGCTCATGGTGCGAGGCTCTTCGCCACCGATCATTCCGGCCGCTTCCGCTGCCTCGGGCACGGCGTAGATATTCTCCGCGTCAGCCGCTTGATCGATGATCTTGACGAAGCGGCTATAGAGTTCGAGCGACGTAGGTTGGGTCATCCCGGCATAATAGCACCGGAGCCGGTGCTTCGGTAGGTAAGCGGGAAGCCTTTCAGCTCAACCATCGACAGTCCGGCCCGATCATATGACTCGAAAGTGGCTAGGACATAATCAGCGGAACTCCATGCATTCCCGCCTACTCCGGGCTTGATCAGGTATAATAAGCCCGGAAAGTCGCTACATTTTGGGCGCTCTCGTTTGCACGAAGAGGGCGGTGGCTAGACGTCGCCTTCTGCCATTCGGCGCATAGAAACTGCCATTCCGCCACCGGCCCAGTTTATTTCGTTCTGCGATCTCGGGCGGACGGGCGATGATCGACGGCTTCTGACGGAAGCCGCCGTTCGGAAAGGCGCATGCGAACGTCGGGAACGTCCCAGTACCAGTGCTCGCTGCTGTCCGAAGTCGAGCCAAAGCCGGTCATCCATACAAGGACTGATGATAGACTGCTCTTGCATGACACAGCCGCCGACAGTCTCAGTCGGGGGGCACTGGCGGTAGAACTGCTCCATGATGCTTAGTCGTAATGAGGGCCATCTACGTGGGTGCTGTTGAAATTCACTCCGCACCGTGTCGCCACGAGGTCGAAGCGCTTGAAGAACGCGAGAGCTTCGCCTGGCGTAACCCGAACCTCCACGGCACGTACAGCTGCCGGAGCAGGCTCAAACTCAGCAGACCGAAGCAGATATGCGACCAGTGACACTTCTGTCACCGGCGTGCCGCGGTTCTCGCCGGACGCGATTCTAAACCCAACGACGCGTTCGTCCTTCTCGGCTTTTCCCACGGACACCAGATAATCGGCAAGTGCGAAATTGTCTGAGATGTCCGCAGCGACGGTTCCCTTGAAGTCGTTATACTGAACTCCAGCGTTGAAGGTATCCATTCTATCTCCTCATCCTGCCATTCTGTGCAAGCCGTCGCTCGAAATCGTCCACGAGCGCTTCTGCTAGGGGCAGGCACTCGCGATCTTCGAAGTTGATACGGAGCGGAAGGTGCTTGTCGAGTGGCTCTCGAATATTGCTCGCACTGATCCGGCCAACGATCAGGCCTCGCACGTCCGCGCTATCGTCTGCCCAGATGCGAAAGGGAAAATCCTCTTCCTCTCGTCCATGACGCCAGTTCTTGCATTCAAGCGCCATCGTCGAAACGGGATCGGATCTGCCGTCTCGCCAGTAGAAAGCATCATCGTCCCGCCGCGGGTTCGCCATCGAGGGGAAGATCGGAGCGCGCGGCAGGCTCGAGAGAGGATCACGATCGAAGATCCCTGTTGCCATAAGGATCTCGGCGCGAGATTTCGGGCGCGGCGGCTGTGGAGGAAGCGCAAGCTCAAGCCAGCGCACGCCTTTGCCGCCGCTCTCGCTGACGTCCTTCCCCGGGCCACTCAGCTTGAAACTGCCGGACGCAGCGATCTCAACGAGGACTTCCGCAGCAGGCCGTGTGCCCGTGTTTTGCACACAGTAAACAGCCTGAGGCCAGTCGCGTCGGCGATTCCATTCCGCGTGGAATCCGGCGATCTTCGAACGGACGCCCGATACCCAGTTCCGATAGTCATCTTCATACTTGTCGATGTCGGTTCGGGTCAAAGGTATCACGCCTTCAGGGTACGCGATGCTCGAGATGTCGAACCCCTTGCCGGTGCTCCTGGGTTTGGGGGCTTCCTTCAGTGGCGTAGGTGTCAGCTCGGCCATCGGCGCGAGCGCAGTGACCCGTTCCACAAGTTGATCGACATCATCAGGTGGAACTGGAAGATAGCGTTTCATCGTCACGTCGAGGCGATCGATCTGGGTGCCCGATTGATCGATGAAGCGGAGTTGAAGCATCGGCTCTGCTGCCTTCAGCTGAGCGATTTCCGCGTCCTTGCGGGCGAGTTCCTTCACACTATCGTCGGCTTCGGGCTCCTTCAGCCAGTGACCGGGCAGCATCCGCACCGGCAACCCGAAATGCTCTGCGGTCATTGCCGCGAAATTATCGTCGGTCAGGAGGACGACGTCATCCCCTGCATCAAGGCTCGCAAGCGCCTGATTGATGATGGCCTGATCGTCATGGGTAAGGTCGATTCCCTCGCGCACCTTGGCTTGGTTCGGCACGCCGGATGCGAGACGCAGCATGACCCTTGGCCCGGTTGCGCGCAGCAGCTCCCCCCGGGCCGTGGTCGCCATCAACTCGCGCACCTTCGTGCTAATCGAGCGCGCAACCTTCCCAACTCTCCCCGGCCGATTTTTCAGCCGATCAAGCTCGCGGATTACTGGCCCGGAAAGAATGACGTCGATGTTGTCGCGGCGCAGCTCTTCCCATGGCTGATCCTTCAGCGCGCGCCCTTGGATGAGGACGTTTGTGTCAGGGAATACGATCAAGGGAACCTGGTCAGCCATGAGACCGGTGTATGATCGGAATCGCCCGCCTTCCAGCGGTAACAAAGGCCAAAAAAAACAAAGGGCGGAAGATCGCTCTTCCGCCCTCTACTGGTGACGCTGGCGCAACTGCGCCGATGGTGCGGGGCCGGCCGCACCAGCAGACCAGCCAACGATCAGTGCCCAGACGGTCTCGAAAGAAACAGAACAGAGCTTCATCACGTTAGTTACTGGATTCAGGTTGGTGTTCTTGACCTTGTGCGTCTTGCGAGCGCGAGATTTTGAACATGTAATCATAGGCAATCCCTCCATGAAAATGACGCTCGCGAAGCGAAGTGCCAGAGCCAAAAAGAGGGCACCGATAATCAGCCAGCCCGCGGGATTTGAACCCCAGCACCCCGAAGCCATGAAGGCCAACACATATGTTGGCATGCGGTATCACACGTTCAATGCCGAGCGGGTAAAAGATGCCGCGCTAGATGCGTACGAGCTGTCACTATTGCTGGTCGAAGAGGTACGCCGGGTGGCCCGCTGATCTAGTTGCCGGGAGCGCAGGTCCGCGATTGCGAGGCTATGTCGTCTTCAGGCGGCCGCCGTCTCGAAAGGGGACGGACATGCCCAGCCTCAATTTTAACACGACGCCGCGCGGAAAAAGGCTGAACGTCGGCTTCTGACAAGAGCTGACATCAAAGCTGTGGCATGTGACCGGCAGAAAAGTCCCACAGTCGGCCATTCCACTTCAATACGAGCCTCTAAAATAGATGGTCGGCCTGGAAGTCAGGGCACGAAGCCGATGAACAAGGATAGTGAGCGGATATCGTCGAGCCTTCAGGTGCCTGCATGCGACATACCACGAAAGCCTTCATGGAAACGTTGCAGCCACGATCCCATCGCTGGACGCTCGGCCAATGGAATAGCCGCTGCCACTTTCTGGAAATCGAGCAGATCGGCGCGTGCCTCATCGATGATCGCATCGATCTCGGCGGCGTCGAGCAATCCTTCCTGGCGGATGAAGGCGGTCATCGAACCCGGCCGCGTGCGGGTGGATCGACGCCATAATCCTTCAACGGTGCGCAATCGTGGTCCCGCACGCGCTTCCAGAAGCACGATCAACCGCAGTTCCTCGCGCGGCAGCTCCCTGACCTCCTGAAGTTGCATCGCAGAACAGAAGAAACAGGAACTTTTCGGGAACGGCGGTAAGCCGACATCGGCGATGCAGCGGTCGCAATCGTCACGATCCCAGCCCCATTGGCGCAAAGGGTAACGATAGTCGTAGAGGTCCGAGACGTGACCCTCGCGGTGAGCGTAGCGCTGGTTGTCGCGCGAAGAGCAGTCGTAACCGATCAGGCGGACGACCTTGCGCCCCCTACCCCATGCATGTTGCGCGGGTGGCCAAGCCTTCACCCACTTATCCTGCGGCGAGATCTTGTGCCGCGCCGAGCAGGAATGGAGCCCGAAGGCGATCGATGGCAGGGTGCCGTTGGTCAGGCACGCCTCCAGCAGGTCGTTGTACGGCGGCCAATGTTTGCAGCGCGTGACCTTGTATTCGACGATTTCGTTGGGAACGCCATGCGCGTCCATCCAGTCGCGGAACAGCGGGATCAATGCCCGGGTGCGCGGCTGCTCGGGCATCGCGGCGAGCGGCACCATGTCGGGCGGCTCGCCACGCCGGACCATCTCGACGATCATCGCGGTGGAGTTGGTGCCGGCTCCCCAGGCCGCAACGACAGGAGCTTGCTGGCGGCCGCCCGTCACGCGATCATCGCCAGCGTGCGGTCGGGTTTCGGTGGCTGCTGATCGGTGACACGGTGGGGCTGGAGCGGGTCGCAGGTCCGGACGACATAATGGAGCCGACCGGTGGCCCGCCGCAGGCGCAGCGCCACCGCATAGGCGTGATCGAACGACGCCAGTCGCGCCCTGTGCGGCGACAAGGTGTCGGATTGGTAGGAAAGTGTCATGGTCCCTCCTGACCGGTGGAATGGCGTGACGGGATCGCGGTGCTACGCCGCCTGCGCGAGGATCGCTGCGGTCGGCTCGGACGTCTCCGCCGTGCGCCAAGCATATCCCGCTTCGTCGAGCGAACACCGGATGATCTCCAGTTCACCACCCGTCCGTTCGTCCTCGGCCAGCGTTGCGCAGGCGATCGGGTCGGTGAGGAGGGTCGCGATCAGGTCTTCGTGATAGCCGGCTACGTCGAAGCCGCCGGCCGGCATCTCGCAGGTGAGATGCAAGGCGGCGTGAAGTTCGCGCAGATGCAGTATCGCCCAGCGCTGCCGCGCGCTGTCGTCCGGGTTCGTCGAGCGACGGGCGATCCGCAGATCGGGCGACCAACGATCACGCTCGAACGGGTCGGGGATAGCCTCTCCTGCCGCTATCCAACTGCGGTCCGACAGCGTCTCCCGGGGCAGCAGCGCGATCGGGTCATGGGACCACGCAAGTGCGTCGAGACAGCGGATCCTCGCGCCGATCCGGTCCCGGTTCCGTTCGGCATCCGGCCACGTCGCGCGCAAGCCCACCGCTAGTTCGTGAGCGGTCAGCGAGGTGAGCAGCGAATGATCCGCCGGGTCAGGGATGGTGCGCGCGGCGTAGAGGATGGCCAGATCGGCAGGCGATGCGGCGGGTTTGGTGAGACCGATGATTGTGCCGGCGAGTGCCCGCCAGAGAGCCTCCGGCCAGGCGTCGAGCGGCACCGCGTGGCGCAATTCCCCGCTATCGTCGGCATCGATCGTGTTGATCCGCTGACCGGCGCGCACCGCCGGGAGTGCGTCGGGATCGTACGCGACGAGTCCGAGGATCGACAGCTCGATGCTGCTGAGCGCGACATGGACCGCGGGCTCGATATCGGGGTTCCAGGATCGCGGACTCATGCCGCCGTCTCCGCGAGGATGCCAGCGACCGGCATCTCGACCAGCGACGCATCGGCCTCGCAGGCGTTGCAGAAGGCCGCGTCGAACACCGACCCGAGCATCCAGACCTGTGCCGCCTGATCCCAGCACGCCCAGGCGTCGCGCATGACGTCGGTGCCGCCGCACGCCTGGCAATGAACGGTGATCGGCGAAACGCCGCCGGTCACCGGTGGGGGATCGTCGGGATAGGTCGCAAGACCGGCGCAAGGCAGTTCCTCACGGTCGAAAGACAGCCAGCTCGCGCCCTCTTCCAGTGCCAGTCCCAGCAGCATCCACAGCACGGGCGGTACGCTGACGGGCCGGACGGCATGGTCCTCGACGACGCCGACATGGATCATATAGCCGTCATGATGCGACACGATCGACAGGTCAATGTGTTCGCTTAACCGCCGTCTGGCTCGGCTGATGGCGATCAGGCCTTCGATGAAGCGACGTTCGTAGCACGGCAGGTGCAGGGTCGAGCAGACGCAGGTGTGGAAACGACGCATGGGCGTTCTCCTGTGAGCGGATGTCGTGGAAGGCGTGGGGTGGATCAGCCCGAGACAGGTTCGAATGCCCAATCGACCGACAGTCCGGTTGAACCGGCGGTGATCGTGACCGCACGGCCGGCGGGGATCAGCCAGCGGATATCGTCCTCGAACGCGCTGCGGATGCGATCGAGATCGGCGGCCTCCTTGCCCTGCAGCATACCGATGGCGGTCGCGCGGGCATCGCGGCGGAAGCGATCGCGCTGGGTCTCGGCGCTGTCGCTCTCCGAATCGTCATCGGCGTGGAAGAGGGCGTCCATGATCTGGTCGGCAAGTCGGTCGGGCGCGACATCGGCACCGCGACGAAGCAGCACGCATGCCTCATCGATCTGACCGCCGCCTTCAGGATCGAAGACCAGCGCATCGATCGCGAGACGATGGCGATGGGGTTCCGCCTCGTCCTGCCCGGCAGCGGGGGCAACGCTGTCATCGGCCCCGGGGATGACGGTGAAGTCGAGCTGGAGATCGTCGATGAATCCGGAGACGAGACCGGCGGGCATGTCCTCGTCATCATCGAAGCGGTGGACGGTTCCGTCGACGTGGATGAGAACCGCAACGTCATCGATCCGCGGCAACCCGTCGTACCAGCGATAGCCGGCGAAGGCGCGCTGTGCCTCGACCAGCCGCGCGGTATCGGTAACGAAGGATCGCAAGCCGCGGCGCGCGGCCTGTGCGAGCTCGGGCTGGAGCCGCGGCACGATCACCATCGGCTCGTCCCGGACCATGGTCGGAAACCGTCGAACGTCATCGTCAGCCGTTGCCGGCGCCCAGACCGGCAGGCTCGGATCGGCCGGTGGCAGCACGACACCGAGGTCGCGCGCCCGACACCATCCGGTGAACGGCAGGCGGTGCGCCGGCTGCAGCCCGAGGGTGCGATAGATCGCGGCTTCGGCCGCCTCGCGGAGCGTGGCAATGGCCTCGTTCTCTACCACTTCTTTGCGTGCGGGCAGGACCAGCTTCAGGCCGGGTGCGTCGATGACGTCGATGCGCGCCGACCAGCGCAGCGGGTCGTCCACCTCGCCGATCATCGGAAGCCGGCAGCTGACCTGGAGCCCATGGAAATTGAGGCGAGGTTCGTCCGCCAGGTGGTTCCGGAACACGCCGATCCGGCAGCCGCCGATCTGCTCGACCGCGACGGCACGGTCGAGGAAATCACGCCGCTCGCACGGCGCACCATCGATCGAGACCGGCAACGGGTAGTATAGCGCGGCGGCTTTCACCTCGCCGGCCACATTGCACGTCCACGCCTCGGGCAGCGCGATCCGGACTTCGGTGCCGAAGGGAAGCGCGCAGGGTTCGACCGGCAGCGGCGTACCGCATTCCCAGGCATGCGCCGGGATCACCACCCGCCAGCCGGTCGGCGCATCGCAAGCACGCGAGCGGATTTCGACATGGCATCCGGCGAGACTAAACATGCCCATGCCGCAAGGGTCCTCGGATGCCGCGATGCCGGCGTTCCAACCGGAGCGACCGAGCGCCAGCAGCGCGGCGGGATCGTCGATGCCGCGACCGTCGTCGCGGACGATCAGGGTCGTATGTTCGCCCTCGTGATGCGTCTCGACATCGACGCGGGTTGCGCTGGCACGTCGGGCGTTCTGGAACAATTCGTTCAGCACGTCGGCGAGCGTGCCGTTGAACAGGCGGGTGACGCGCGTGATCGCGTGAGGATCGACGAGGGCGCGGATGGTGGTGGGCAAGGTCATGGGTGGATCTCCTGGAAAGCCGGGCGCGACGATCCGCCCGCCCGGCCCGACGCTCCGCCCCTCCTCTCCCGGTCGCGCGTCGCGAGCCGGATCATCGGGCGCAGCATCAGTCGTGCGGGGAAAGCGGGCGGAGCGTCCGTGCAGATCGTCAGGCCGCCAGGGCGATCGATGGTGGAACGACGTCGATGCGGGCATCGCGGTAGCCGTGGTGTGCCTGCCAGCGCTCGGCCGCCTCCCGCGAGGCAGCGACATGCTGAAGCTCGTCCCGGCCGAACGAGGTCGTGACGACGAGCGCATCGCCCGGCTGCGGAACCGAGACGACATCGAAGCCGAGCAGGCTGTTCGAGCCGAAGACGCGGCGGACGCTCAGGACGATCACCCCGCCTTCTCCGAAGTTGCCTTCGTGGATCGTGAAGCTGTCGGCCATGCCGGCGCGCGCGCCGGCATAGCGCTCGACGAGCCGCCCCTCGCCGTTGCTCCGCTCCCAATCGCGGACCTTGCGGACATGGCGTTCGGGCGGACGCGGCGAGCCGTCGCTCCAGCGGATGACTGCGCCGAGCGGCGCGCCGCCGAAGATGGTGGCAGCGGATACGGGCATTGGATGTCTCCTTGTCGACCGGAACATCCGGTCACCCGATCGGCCCCGCCTCCCCTCCGGCTTGTCCGTCCGAGACCGGCTCGCCGCCACTGACATCCGCCACCCCGCCGCGGAAGCAGGCAGGATCGCAGTGGACGATGCGGCAAGCCCGGTGGTGAAAGGGCTTACCGTCGATCGTCACCGGCTGGCTGCCGAGCCGACGGCACGGCACATTGTGGCGGTTGCTGAAGCCGCATGGGATGGCGATCAGCGGGAGTGCCGGGGCGTCCGGCACGGCCGCCGCCACCGATCCAGCGCCGGGCTCCATCGCATCGAACAGGTCGCCGTGATCGATGCTGTTCGTCACCATGGCTCAGGCCGCCATCGCGAGGCGGGTGGCGGCGGCGAACGATCGCAGCGCCTTCGCCATCTCGATGCGCAAGTGCGCCTTGTTCGGGATGATGATCTCCGGCCCGAGCGCGACACCGGCCGCAGTGACATATCCGGCAGCGGGCACGCCGGGTGCGACCTCGATCAGGATGCGATGGCCGCGTGGGTTCGCCTTGCCGCCGTAGCGCGCGGTGAACTCGCCGAGCTTGCCGGTGAGCCCCTGGATGACCTTGCTCCAGCGGATATGGCCGGCACCGACATTCTCGCCGGCGTCGCGCCCGCGCGCCAGCCAGGTGCGGCAATGGGTGCGCTGCTGGAGCGGCGTGTTGCGGGTGCGCTCCATGACCCGGCACAGGGGCAGAACCGATGCATGGGTGTCGATCACGGTCAGATAAGCACCTTGTGCCGCTATGAGGATATCCTCGATCTCGCGACCGTCCAGCAGTCTCGTGAGTTGCGCCCGGGCTTCGGACGATGCCGTCAGGTGCGCCACCCGGTCGGGCGTCATGACCTCGGACCAACGCGCGAGCGGGACTTGGCCATCGATGAAGCCGTGCTGCGCCGACAGCACCACGAGACGGGCCTGCCTCGTACCGGGCGTCCGCCGGATTTCGTCGGCGATCGGGTCGTCGAGCAGGTCAATCGCCGGAGCGGGTGGTCCGACGTCACGGGTCACGGAAGCTGCGAGGATGACGAGCCGGCGTTCCCAGGCGACGGACACATGGATGTCCGCCGGCTGCAGCCAGCTGCTCGGCAGCGGACGGGATGCGGCCGTGATTTCCTGTCCCGGTTTCGACATACGACCGGCAGCGGCGAACTGGCGGCGTGCCGTGTCGAACAGATCGTCGCGCCGACCGCCACCATCGGCGAAGCCCTGGGCGTAGGCCTCGGTCGATCCTTCGGGAACGACGCCGAGCAGGTTGCGACCCGGTGGGCGGAACTCCCAGCCGGCCCGCGCCGCGGTCCAGCCCCAGGCATAGTCGACCGATCGCAGCCAGCCATAGCCGTGCCGGTCGCGCCCGGCGAGGATCGCCGCATCCTGCGACGAGGCACGCCCGAGGCGAAGCTGGCCTTCCGTGAAGGCGAAGTTGCGCGCCTCCTGCTCGCGCGCAGCCTCTTGCCGAATCTGCTCGTTGACGGGATTCATCGCGGCGATCCGGGCACGCGAGCGCGCCTGGCGCGCATCGAGCGGCGCGCTCGGCGGCAGGTCGGGATGGTCGCGCCACGCGGCGGCGATCAGCACCGCGTGCTCGCGCTTGCGGCCATGCGCGATCCAGCATTCCGCATCCGCGGGATCGAAGACGGTGTCCGGCATGCGAACCTCCCTCAAGCCGCGATCCGCGGCAGGTCCGGCACCGGCGCTGCTGCAAGACGCGCGTTCAGGGGCACGAACCGTTCCCCGCGAAGCGTCGTGATGGTCTCCACGCAGCGCCGACGCAGCGCTTCGTCGCTCGACGGTACGGCATCGGCAATCCGGCCGAGGTGCCGCGCAAGCAGGACCACCGCGGCATCGGCGTCGGCGATCCTGCCAACGGCGTGGCAGTCGGCGATCGCGGCCGACACTGCGTGGGCGGCACCGGCGATGATGGTCAGCGCGCTGGGATCGAGCGCCTGCTGGTGGCGGTAGATGGTGTCGGAGGACATCGGCGATCTCCCTGGTTCACACCCGGCTCCCATCCTCTCCTCTTCCGTGGCCCGTTCGCGATCCGCCCCGCGATTGCGTCGTGACGACGGGCGCATGCGCAGGGGTCGCGTCTGCCCGAGCGCCCGGGCGATGTGTCCGGCATAGACAGCGACCGCCGCCCAATAAGCCGCCATGGCCGGCTTGCGCCGGGCCCAGCTCGTCTCTGCTCGACCGCGGGCGTCCGTCTGGAGATCGAGCAGCAATCGCCCGAGCATCGCCCGCGTCGAGGGATCGAGCCATCGGAGCGCGGCCATCGCCGGCAGTCCCCACACCGGGTTCCGCACATGCGCCTCGTTCGATCTGCGCCTCACGCGTAGAGACGCCGAAAGGCGTGTGGATCGACCTTATCGAAGTCATGACAGCCTGCGCCGGGTTCACGCGCCATGTCGCCGCGCCGGATGCTCCGGTCGACCACGGAAAAACGGGACATGACGATCCTTTCTCTGGCGGATGTGCTATGTTGGCGAAGCCGGCAGCGGTGTCCGGACGGCCGGGGCGAGCGAGCGATGCACGAGTTGGACGATGAGGAGCGCGCCATCCTTGCGGCGCTCGACAGTGGAGTGTCCGACACGGATCTCGCGGCGATGCTGCGCGACCTTGCTGAGATCGTGCGCGGCAAGGGTGGCCATGTCGGTGCCCGCGTCGCCGAGATCGCCGCGGACCGCCTGTCGGCGGTCAATCGTTCCGATTGATACCGACGGTGACGACATCGATGCCGGTCAGCGCGAACAGCGCATCGGCGATGCGGCTTTCCACCTCCGCAACGGGCAGCGCGAACCGTATCGCGATCGTCTCGTACGATAGCTCCTCGTCGCGATGCGCCAGATAGATGCATGCAGTGAGATCGGGCAGTACCGACAGGGCGGCATCGTGGCGGATTCGGAGGTCGTCGAGGAGGCGTTCGATCTCCGCCGCCAGCGCGTGGCTGGTCCGCGTCGCATCGCGGCGAAGCGCATAGTTCGGGCGGTCGTTCAGCATCTCGGCGGCGTCGTACAGCAGCAGGATCGCCAGCTCCGTTCCTGAGCCGCTCCGCTCACCAGTCATGGACGTCGAGCCCGTCGACCTGTGCGGCGTCGCTGTCGAACAGTAGATAGGTAAAACCACGCTGCCGTCCGAAGCGCATTGCGGCGCGGAGGTCTGCAGGGATCGGCTCGGCCGGCACCTCAGGCTCGCGGGTCGGGACGAACCAGCCGTAGAAGGTGGTAGCGACGGGAAGCGGTGCTGGCGGTGGCGGCCCGACCGACCAGCGTTCGAGCCATTCCGAGGTTGCATGCGACACATGCGCGGTCGACAGGACACAGTAGCGGCCCTGCTCGACCGCGACGTCATCCGCGGCGACACTCGCCGTAGCGGTCGTGAAATACTCGCTGACATCGCCGGAAAAGTACCTGTCGACGATGTCGTCGTCGCCGAGCATGGCAGGATCGCGCGGGTCGCCGGTCCGGTCCCAGCGCGGCCGGCACCAGACCGCCAGTTCGCGGTTCAGGGCGGCAGTGCCCGTCGCGACGTGGAACCGCGTACCGTCGCCCGAGTCGATCAGCGCGACTACGACGCTTTCCGCGACGAACGCTTCGCTGTCCGATCCGGCGATCGCCAGCTCTTGGATCAGGCCGAGACGCGCGCCGTCATCGAGATCGCCGGGCGTTTCGAGGGCGGCGCGGGCGCGGGCAAGCAGGTCGCACAGATCGCGGCGGGAGAAACCGGTCATCGTTGGTCTCCTGTTGGACGAACGTCAGCGCTCGCGACGACGGCGCCATTCGGCGGCCGCTTCGTCCGGCGAGAACAGCTCGAAGGTGTCGAGGCAGAAGAGCTGGAACGCGGCATCGAGCACCAGCCCGCGATCCCGCAGCCGATCCGCGACCGTCCACAGGAAGCGATCGGCACGATCCATCGCCGGCGAGGCTTCCTGCCTGGCAAGGACATCGAGGAAGGCAGGGCTGCTATCCTGCCGGGCGATATAGTCGAGGAGCACCGTCAGCTGTTTTTCCACCGGCCAGCCGCGCAGCGCCGCCATCGCGTGGAATCGATCGTGGATCATCGCCGCTTCCTTTCGCGGATCGATTCGATTGCGAGGCAGGATCATGCGGTCCGGGCGAGCAGCGGCAGGGCGGTCATGTCGCCGGCCAACGCCGCGCGATCGATCGCCGGATAGGGGTGCTCGGCCACGTTCTTCGCGGCGAGCCTGGCCGCGCGAGTCAGCGGGAACACATAGGCGTGGCAGCCGGGATGGCGCTGACGCCGCAGGAAACCTAACCGTTCTAGCCCTGCCAGCCAGCTGGACCGGTCCTCACCATGCCTTGGCGGTGGTGCCCCGGCACGCAGCAGGTCGTCACTCGCGTATCGCTGGCCACATTCGGCATTGCGAATCTTCGACAGCGCGCGCGACGAGATCGGGCGACCGTCAGGCAGGATCAGGTCGGTGCGCGGGCTGGAGCGTCCGACATAGCGTGCCGGCATCACCGCATAGAGGCTGCCGATATGGCCCGGCATGAAAACCCGGCCCTCCGCGTCCACGCGGCGCACGGGATCGGCATAGGAGATCACGGACAGGATCCCGGGTTTCTCGCGGCGGAGCAGACGAAAGGCGCGGGCGACGAGGAAGCTCTCGGCGTTGCCGCCCTGGCTGTCGAACACCACCAGCCGACCGAGGTCGCAGGCGGCGCGCGGGTTCTTCAGCCCGGCGTTCTTTGGCACGCTGGCGTCGTTGACCGGATGCGAGAAGACGCAGACCCCGACCAGCTCTGGGCGACCGCCGGCACCGTCGGCGAAGAGACCGACCGACAGCCGCGTCACCGGCATCGAGGCGGCATAATGGTGCGCCCGCACGAACGGGGCGGCGAGCTTGTGCGTGTCGATCACGTCTACGGCAAGGCGACGGGGATCGATCTCGCTTGCCGCCGGTACCCAGCGAGCGCGCCGATCGCGCCAGCGTTGCGAGCGGGTGGTATGCATGACGTATCTCCTGCCGATCGCCCTCACCTCCCCTCTCCTCCTCCGGCAGCAGCGGGCCGGTCTTCGCGCGGCAGCGGGATGGGAACGGTCTGGCCGCTCGCCAGATTGACGAAGCCGCCGGCATGGCCGATCGAACCGCGGGCCAGGAGATCGAACAGCAGCGCGAGCGCGTGGGACGCGACGACGCGGTTGACGAACAGCGACTGGCGTTCGAGCGCCTCCGCGACCGAGCACGACGGTGTGTCGTCTTCCGCCAGGCTCTCATCGGCCAGTTCGGGAAAGGCTTCGAGCACGGTCGGCAACCGATGGAGGTCATCCGTATGGGCCGGACAGCCGATCAGGAACTGCCCGTCGCGCGCACGGTTGCCGAGGTCCAGCCAATAGGCGGGGACCGGCGTCACGACGCCGAGCGCCGTCCCCAATGCGCGGCGCGCCGCGGCGGTGTCGACGCAGCTGATGACGAGGTCCACGCCCTGGACGCCGACATCGTCAGGCGCACGGCCATGCACCGCGGTCCAGGCCAAGCCATGAGCGATATTGATCCGTTCGGTGAGCGTCCGCACCTTGGATTGGCCGATATCGCAGGCGTAGAAGGGCTGGCGTCCCAAATTAGCCTCGCTGACGATATCGTCGTCGACCGCGGTGACGTGCAGCGAGCGCGAGGAGATCGCGCGCAGCGCGGTATCGAGCGCGGCAAGCCCCATCAGCATCTGCGCGCCGTTGCCGCCGCAGCCGACGAGCAGGATGCGGATCGTGCGCGCCTCGAAGCCGGCGGGCAGATAATGGCGGTGGGCGGGATCAGGCGGCATCATGCTCTCCGGCAAACGGGCTGCGCGGCAGGGGCAGGAACATGCCGCCGGCACACAGCCGCGACACCATGCCCGGCCCGGTGGAATCGGCGATGCAGCCGACGACCACCGCGACCTTGGTCGCATGGGCGTCGTCGGCATCGTCGGTGGGGCTGAAATATGCCCGGACATGGCCGTGACTGTGGATGTCACAGATCAGGTGGTACCCGGGCGGCACGACCGGCGGTCGGTAGACGAGGCGCGAGGGCGTGGCTTCGTCGATCGCCGGGAAATGGACCGAAAAGTCGCGCGTCGCCTCGTTCCAGAGGATGAACGCCGCGGCCTCGTCGGGCAGCGCGGCGCGGAAATGATCGAGGACTACGGCGAGGTGCGCGCCCGGAATGAGCCCGCAGCGCAGCTCGGCCCTGGGCGGCCCGACGCTGCCATAGGGAAGATGCGCCGCGACCGGCGTCGTCACGGGCACATCGAGCGCGAGCCACGGCCGGCGCAGGATCAGCATCACGCCGTCCTGTCCGATGACGAAGCCGTGACCGGTCGCGGCGGCGCGCAGCGCGTCGATCGCAGGCGAGCGGCCGGTCGCCGGCACCGGATGGCAGCGGACGGCGGCAAGGACCGCGGCGGCGGTAGGATCGTCGGCGAGCATGGTCATCGCCCGCCTCGCGCGATGAGCGTCCCGACCGTGAGCGGCTCTGGCATACCGCTTCCGGATCGTTGCCTGCCACGCTGGCCGGCACCGGCCCTGAAGGGTTTCAGCCGGCGAACCGGAAACCGCTTCGTGCCCTTCGCAGCGAGATCGTCCCAGAGCCCGACCAGGCCACCCCGGCCGGTGACGGTCAGGTCCTGGCCCGGATTGGGGTGGGTCGACCAGCTGTCGAACACCGCGCGCTCGAACGCTGCGATCGAGGCGATACCGAGTGTCGCCGGCTTCGGGACATTGCCCCAGCATAGCCGGCCATCGGCGAAGACGTTGAGGATAGGTGAGTGGCGCAACTCGGTGTCGGCCGTCGGCCGGCGATCGGCCGGCAGTGCATAGACCCCGAGCCCGGAACGCGTCGCGATAAACAGGTGTGCAGGGTACGGCACCGGCACGACCGTCCGCTCCGACAACCGGCGCAAACCGGGGGGCGGGTTCGACAGCGCGAAGAAGGCGGGCCGCACCTGCGCCGGGGTCCACCAGACGAGCATGTCCGCATGCGCGACCAGCACATTGTCCGGCAGCAATTCGGGCAAGGCGGTTCGCCCAAGCGCCTCGGTCCATTGCCGCAGATGCGCGCGCGTGAGCGGGGTACCCGCAGCGATCGTCGGCGTGCCCGCGTCGTCATGTTCGACGGCATGGATACTGGCGAAGGCCGCTCCCTGCCGTCCACCCGCGCCGCTATGGTAGAGCAGGATGGCATGGGTCAGGGCCAGGCCGCCGCCGGCGGAATCGAAATGGGTGCGATGCCCGTGCATGCGGAGCCTCAGGCGTTGGAGGGATCGAAGCGGAGCAGGTCCTGGACTGCGCACAGGAACCGCGCGCCGAGCCGGAGCGAGGCGAACCAGCCCTCGATCCGGGCGGCGTCGTTGAGCAGATAAAGGCCAGCGACATCCATGAAGCCGGTTTCCATGCCGTGGCGACCGACATCGTCGACTTCACAGCCGAACTGCTCGACGGGGACCAGCGTCAGCGGCGGCAGGTGCGAGCATTCCTCCAGGGCGGGCAGATGTTCGCGGACGATGTCGAAATCGACGTGCCAGGCATCGCTATCCGGCGGCACGGCGGCGAGCGCGTCATGGCTTTGGCGAACCCCGTCGAGCAGCTGGCGCAAGGCGACCGGGAGGTCCGCCGATGGCGATGCGTTGGCCGCGACCATCCACGCGGGGCGCCGTGCGTTCATCGTCGATGGCAGAGGCTGGTGTTCGAGATCGTCCTCGTCGGCACCGTGACAGGCGATCAACGCCTCTCGCGCCGCGTCATCGTCGGTCGTGCCGTCCCAGTAATAGCATGCGATCTCGTCGAAGAGATCCTGGTACCCGAACACCGGGAGCACGCGGCCCAGCATCGCCTCGATTGCCGCATAGGCCGCGGCACGCCACGCCAGCGGAGCTTCGCTGTCCTCGATCCAGCCGAGATCGAGTTGCCCGACGCTGTCACAGGTGACCACGAATGCAGGCGGCAGAACCTCGTCACCGCCCAGCACCGTGACCCGGAGGTCGGCCAGGTCGACGGGCTGCAGGATGTCGCGCACCGCCGCACCGAAGACCCGCTCGATGTAGCGCCGGACCTGCGGCCGGGTGAATGTCGCCGCCGATGGCGCGCAGGCTGCGACCCAAGTGCCGATCAGGCGGTGGTGACGGGCGAGCGGGGCATCGAAGATGGTCGGGATGTCGCCGGAGAGCGCGACCGCTCGCCCGGCGAGGTCAGCCGAGCGGCGCGAGCCGCAGTCCGGCCGGGGGATGAAGCGGCTCGCGGGTACCGTCCCGCGCGCCACCTTGCGCGCCGGCGACGATCGCCGCGTGGAGGGCTTCGACCTGCGCGCTGCGGGCGGGTCGGGCAAGGCCGGTCGTGTCGCCATCGTCGCACGCGATCCATTCGAGCAGGGTTTCGCGGGGGGCGGCGGGGATCGCCGCAGGCGGTCGGCGCGACACGCGCTCAGCCCTTGGTGCCGACCGCGCGGCGGTATTCGACGACATGCGCGTCGCCGGTCACGCCGGTATCGACGGCGTCGGCGTTGAGGATCGCCGGGTAGAGGGTGGCGTGATAGGCGCGCAGTGCCGCGGGATCGTCCGCCAGATGCGGCGGCACCGGCAGATCGATGCCGTCGTAGCGCCAGGTACGGGTCAGTTGTCGGATCTGCATGGGTGGCCTCCTGGATGGCGATCGTGGAAGGAATTCGGCACCGGTCAGAAGAGACTGGCGGGCTCGTCCGGCCGGGCATCGGCCGGCGGACTGGTCTTCGCGGGCACCTTGACGGCTGCGGGCGCAGCGACCCCGGTCGTCGCCGCTGCGGCCTTGTCCTTCGCCGCGTCTTCGGCAGCCTGTTTCGCCGCTTCGGTCGCCTGCCGCTGATCGGCGAGCTGGTCGGCGAGCGTCCTGCGCGCGGCGATCAACTGGCCGAGCGCGCCGTCCGCGCCGCGTGCGAGCTCGGCGTCGATCTCAGCGGCGGGCGCCGTGATCGAGATCGGCCGGACTTCGCCGGCGTCGGGAGTGGTGGTTGCACCCTCGGGTTTCCGGGGGATGATCGTCAGGGTGACGGCGTCGTCGGGTCCGGCGACGAGGTCGAAGCCGAGCGAGTAGCGCGCCAGCAGCGGAAGCATGCTTGCGATCAACATGATGATGGTCCTTTGGGAACGAGGGAGCGCGTCAGGCAGCGAGGGCGATGGCCGGTGCGTCACCATCCGCACGCGACGGGGGCGGGGCGTAGACGCCATCGAGCGTCATCGCGCCGGGCAGACGTCCGGTCCAGTCGAACCCGATCCGATGGACCATGGCCCCCAGGAAATCGGACTTCTTCGCGCCGAGAAGTTTGGCGAAAGCCTTCTCGCCCATATGCGCGACGAGGCCGCATTCGCGGGCGATGAAGGTGAGCTCGGCCTTGGTGTAGCGTTCGAGAAACGCCCGATCGACGTGCCAGCTGTCGCGCAGATCGACGTCGAACGTGCGGGCGAGATCGGCGACATGGGCGAAGGTGGCCACGTCCCTGGCATAGGCGGCGCCGATCACTGCCAGGACATTGCCCGCCTGCGCATCGGGTAGCGCATCGAGGTGGCCGATCTTGCCGGCGAAATCGAGGTCCGGGAAGGTGGTGCCGACCAGCAGGCCGGCGCGCGAAGTCAGTGTTTCGGGCTTGATCTGCGAGAGCGTACCCGACATCGCCGCAACCAGGATCGCGGTTCGGGCATGGCCCGGATTGCCGGCAAGCGCCCGGGCGACCGCGGTTCGCCACGTCGCCTCGCGGAAGTCCTTCGTCCGGGCGGCGATCGAACGTGCGTCGACGGTCGGCTCGCGGACGGTGGGTGGCGGGCTTGCCGGTCTGATCGGCGTCGGTGGCGCCGAGAGCGTCGAGACATCCGTGACCTTCGTGCCAGGAGCGCCGGGATCCTCCCGTTCCCGCTCGCCCTCCGACATCACGGCATCGTCGGCTTCATCCTCGGCCGCTTCGTCGGCGTCGTCTCCGTCGTCAGCGTCGTCCGCGTCGGCCGCGTCACGCGCGCGTCGAGCCGCTATCTCTTCGCGCTCGTCTCTCAGCATCTGTTCGACCGCCTCGGTCTTGAGCTGGAAGCAGGTCGGATTGGTGCAGTGCCCATCGTCGACATGGGTGTCGAACAGCGCGCGTTGCGTCGCGGAGTTGAACGGACAGGTCGTGCATTCGGACTTGTCGAAGCACGCGCTGCCAAGGTTCTGCGTCACCCGCATGAGCAATTCGCGCGTCTTCGCCACATCGAGACCAGCCTGGAGGATCGTCTCGAGCGCCTTGTGCTGCTTGTCTGCAGGCACGGCGGCGAGCAGTTCGGCGTGACCTACCTTGATCCGGCGTTCGTCGAGCGCGCATTTAACCGTTTCGGACAGTTCGGCGAGCGCCAGGCGGCGATCGAGCTTGGCGCGCGACCAACCGAGTCGGCGCGCGGCTTCTGCGCGGTCGTTGCCGCAGGCGGCCAGACGGCGCACCGCGGCATCGGCCTGTTCGGTTTCCGATGGGTCGTCGCGATTATCGTTCTCGTCGATCGCCACTTCGAGCGCTTGCTCGTCGGTCATCTCACGGACGACGACAGGTACTTCGCCATCGGGACCATAGACGACGAGGGCGGCTCTGTACCGGCGTTCGCCGGCGACGATTTCGAACAGACCGTCGGGCAGCGGCCGAACCACGATGGGCTGGATAATACCGCGCAGTCGGACCGAGACGACGAGTTCGTCATGCGTGGCACGGTCGAAGAAGCGACGGGGGTTCTGGCCCCTGACCATTCGGGACAGCGCCAGCATCGTGGCGCCGAGGGGTAAGGGTTCGGTCAAGACGATGACTCCTGACAGGATGCGGCGAATGCCGCCGGGTGGTGGAACCGTACGGCAGCGGCACGACGGCGGTTCGCTCCGGTGCCCGCCCGGGTAGCATACCGGAGCGAGCGACGGCGGGCATGACGGACGATCGGCGGCGCGCGTCAGCGTGCCTGTTCGAGCAGCTTCCTGGCCTTGGCTTCCAAGTCCAGCCGGCTGTCCTGGTGTGGTTTGCCACGGGCGAGCGCGGTGATGCCCTGCACGAAGTCGTAGACCGACGCCGGCGGGTGGCCCTCCTCGGCCAGCACCATCTCGATCACGCGACCCGTGTCGGCCTTCGAGAAGCCGCGCTTGCGCAGGAAGTCGCCGCGATCCTCGTCGGTACGCGCGACGATGCGCTCGCGCGCCGCGCGGATGCCGTCGATGAAGTGGCGCGGCGAGCTGTCGGCGAAGCTCTCCAGCCCGGGAGACGCCTGATGCGCGAAGCGCGCGGCGGCGAACTTGGAATGGCGGATCGAGATTTCCTCGAAGTTCTCGACGCCCCACAGGTTACGATTCTGGCACACCGCGCGAAGGTAGAATGTCGCGATTCCAAGCGTCTTCGCGCCGACTTCGCTGTTCCAGCAGTAGAAGCCGCGGAAATAGAGATCGGGGTCACCGTTCGGCAGCTTGCCCGCTTCGATGGGATGGGTGTCGTCGACCAGGAACAGGAAGACGTCGCGATCCGACGCATAGAGTGTCGTCGTCTCGCGGCTGACATCGACATAGGGGTTGTAACGCATCGAACCCCAGTCGAGCACGCCCGGCACCTTCCACCTCGTGTCGCCGGTGCCGTTGCCGGCGATCTTCATCGCCGCGGCGACCAACTCATGGTCCCAGATGCGGCCGTAATCCGGGCCGGTGACGGCACGCAGTTCGGTACGGCCGTCTTCGGTCTGGAGCAGCTTCACCTGCTCGGCGCGGTGATGGAGCAGGCCGTGCTGCATGTTGATGCCTGCCAGCACCGCAGGCAACTGGCGCAGATACGAAGCCGGCGCGCCGACCAAGCTGCAGAGCTGGCCGAACGACCAGTTGGTCGGCGCGACCGAGCCTGCGGTGTCGGGTACCAGCAGCGCGAGTTCCTCGCGGTTGGTTCCCCGCGCTTCGACACGGATTGCGGCGCTCTCGACGACGCGCGTCTTCGCCCGCTCGGCACGGCCGCGGACGCTGGCGTAGAGGTCGGTGAGCGACAGATACTTCTCATCGTCGGGCCGCGAGAACCATTCCGACGATACGCGATCGACATTGCGTCCGCGTGAGATATCGACACGGTAGGCGCCGTCGACCGGACGGTCGGCGACGGGAGCGAGGCTCGCCATGGGTTTGTCTCCTCGTGGTGTGGGGCACGGACCGCATCTCCGATCCGCCCCCTCGATCCGCCCCCTCCCCCTTCCGCGCCCGGGAGCGAGACGGTGGGCAGGCGAAGTTCATCCGCGTCAGCGCATCCAGAACCACCTCGTTCGCGCCTTTACGCGGATGTCCGGAATCCGGATCGAGCGCTGGCGCTCACGGATATACCGCCGCGGCCGTGAGTTGATCTTCCTGATGGAGGACAGGATGCAGCACGTTCTGATCATCGAAGACCAGCCGCTGATCGCCAACACGCTGGCCGATATCGTCAGGTCCGCTGGCGCCACCTCGGTCGACGTTGCGGATACCGCGCAACACGCGATCGAGTTCGCAGGGCGGAGAGTCCCCGACATCATCATCTCCGACGTCGACCTCGGCCCTGGCGGATACGGACCTTCAGCCGTCGCCACGATCCAGCACCGGCACGGCCCCGTGCCCGCGATCTTCGTCACCGGTCACGGTGATGATGCCAAAGCGCGAGCCTGTGCGTCGGCGATCCTCAGCAAGCCGGTATCCGCGCAGCGACTGGCGAACGTGATCGGCAAGATCGCGCTTCAAACGCGCGCCGCTCCGGATCAGCCCATGGCATCCGCGACGGTCGCGCAGTCCCGGCGAAGGGCGAACCCGGGTCAGCGCGATCTGCGCGCCAACAGGATCCAGGGTCACATCGCCGCGCGGTGACGGCGAAGTTTTTTCCCCAAGGGCAGTTCGAAAATTGGCCATCGCACCATCCGTGGTCGCACGCCCAGGATAAGGATCAATCCGGGGCGAATTCCAGGATGGGTGGCAAAAGGCCGGGAAAGCGCGCCTCGATCTCGTCCCAGCGTAGCGTATTGATATGCTCCACGCCCCGCTTGGCGGTGTGAATGATTCCGCTCTCGCGCAGCACGCGGAAATGCCCTCGCAATGTCGACTTGGGAACGTCGAGGAAGGGCGAGGTGGCGGCGTCCCGGTGCGCACCCCGATGGCGCACCAGTTGCACGAGGACGCCGATGGGTCGATCGCGGCGTTCGAGGAATGGACCGCACAGAACGCGCCTGCCGGTCGCATCGGCGAGCCGGATGACATCGCATCGGTCGTGCGCTTCCTCGCGGGGGCCGGTGCCGGCTATATCAATGGCGTCGAACTGTTCGTGGATGGCGGCCTCGCGCAGATCTGAACTCTTGGGGCGGGTCAGCGGCGGAAGCCGCGCCCGCCTTCGCGCGCGCCTCGTTCGCGCAGGAGGCGGCCGAGTGGTCGCCCATTCAGCATGCACGCCGCGACGATCCGGTCGTAGCTGCGATTTCGGGAGATGCAGGCGATCGAGCGTCCGCGGGTAAGATTCGCCAATCTTTGCCGCGCTGCCGCCCCGCCCGCCTCGCGCAGTTCGGGTGCGTAGAAATCCGCGAGGCGGATCTCGATCCAGCGATCCGGCTGGCCGGCAGGGCCGATGCAAAGTCCATCGCCGTCGATGACATGTCGGACCACGCCGGTGAAGCGGGCTCCCGGCTGCGGCAGCGTCCCATTGCAGGGATCCGCATGGGCGGGCGAGGATACGAAGAGCGCAAGGTATCCAGCGATGATGGCAAGGCAGGCCACCCCGCCCGAGCGGCGATACTGCACACGCCGTAACCGATCGACTGTCTCTGCAAGCGTCATCGGCCCTCTCTTCCGCAACGCGGCGGCGATTATCAAGCATCCTTCAAGGATCGATCGGACGCGGCAGCCCATTCGGCGACCCATCCTGTGGTGATCTGATCGTGCGCGATCTCGCCGGCGGCGATCAGCGTCCGGATTTCGCCCTGCGCGGTCGCCAATGCCTGTTCCCACGGGTCGGACGGCACGGGTTCGGCCACATCGTGGGACAGCGACGTCTGTGCCGGCCTCGCCGTCGCCCCGCGCTCGAACTGGCGCGCGGTCCAGCGTTGCATGTGCGCGGCCACCGATCGCTCGGTCTTCGAGCGCCCCGCGGCATGCGACTCGCGGCGCGCGGCGATGCCATAGGCCTGGCTGTCAATGCTCGCGACCCGCTGCCCGAAGCTCGCCAGCAAGGACAAGGCGGCGCCCTTGACGCCGAAACCATGCAGTCGAACGCCATCGGGCAGCGTCCGGTCGAGCTGGTCGATGATGGCGACCAGCCCCTCGGCGCCGCCGACCTGTCGACGGCACAGGCTGCCGACCCCGATGACCTGTCCGGGGCGCACGAGGTGCGCGATCCCGTCCCACGAACGCAGGTAATCCTCGGGGCGGCGGCCTTGTATGACCGGCATGAAAACATGGGCGATACCGGCGTCCACCGCCCGGGCATGGCAGGAACGGTTGAGCTGGATGGTCCGTGCGATCCGGTCGAGCACCTCCGCGCGGTCATGCGCGATCTCCGGCTCCACGCACAGGTCGAGGCTCGCGAATCGGCGAAACGGAAAGCTCGCCGCAAGCGCGATATAGTCGTCGACGCTCCACGGAATGCCACGCTCCTTCACCGCCAGCACGAAGCCGGCACTGTCGAGATCGATCGAGGCGAGGCCATGGGCATTCGCCAGCGTCCCGGTGCGCCAGCCGCGCCATTCGCGCACGCCATCGCGGCGTCTCCAGCGCGAGAAGGCGTTGGCGGAGACGAGGACCGGCACCTGCATGGCACGGGCGCGATCGAGCAGCGGCCCGTTCGAGAGATGGGGCAGACCGACGACGATCTCGATGGCCATGGTTCAGGACCGCAGCGGCCGCCCGTGCGCGTCGTAGCGGGCAGGATCGGCACCGGGCACGTCCCAGCCGAACATCGAGCCGACCAGCATCGCCTGAACGTGCGCCGTCGTCGCCTTCAAGACGGTGTTGATCCGCTCGATCGTCATGCCGTCCGGGATTGGCCAATGACCGGCCTCGCCGCGCTTGATGACGATCGGCTCAAAGGTGGCCGGCAGCACGGTCGCACACATTGCCGGCAGTGCGGCCCAACTGTCCGATCAAGCAGAATTGGATTCAGTGTGTCGGTCCATCATCGAGAACTCCCATGAATGTCGGTGGCGAGGCACCAGCCGCTGTCAGGCACCGCGCCAGCAGCACCAGCGCTCGGCGGCCTGACGCGGTGTGAGCAGGTCGCGACAACCGGCGCAGTAGCGGCGAAATGCGTCGTCGAGCGCCAGGCCTGGGTCGCGCAGCGCGGCGATGACGGCCTCGGTGAAAGGGTCGGTATCGCTGGCGATGCCGATCTGCTCGCGAGCGAGAAACGCGCGCAACCTGGCCGTCGACCCGGCATCGGCGGCGTAGCGGAGGAGGATTTCGATCTGGGCGTCGCCGTTCCAGCCTCGGTCGGCGGCGACCTGTCGGAACAGGGTGTCGATCATCGACGATGCTCCATTCGGGAGAGTGAACAGCTACCGGACCGACTGCGCGCGATATGCCGGTCAAACGTCGGGTTGAGAGGCGATGGCGGGCCGGCGGCTTCGACGAGCGCGGGTATCGGCGTCCCACTGTCGGGGTAATGATCGGTGACAGCTTCTCGCCGCGTGACGATCAGGGGATGACGTATCGCGCCATATGCTCCCAGCAGAGCGCGAGCGCGTCGTCAGGCGTCGCAACGCTGCCGAGATCGCAGGCGATGTATCGGCATCGCCCTGCACGTCGCTCGTGCGCATGGACGTCGATCACGTCGCCTTTGGGATAGTGGACAGCGCGACGGTCGTTGTACAGCGCCGGCATGACGGCCAATCGATACGGCGCGTAGAGGTCGACGCGGAGATCGGCGGGCACGCGGACGCGGGCTTCGGTCGCCAGCTGGCGGAGCAATTGATCGACATCGTCGGCCTGCGTCGGATAGGCGGCGCGCAGGCGGACGATGCGGACCGCCTGCTGGGCCGTCCCGTAGCCATCAATCCGCAGCCGCTCCATGACCAGCATCGCCCGGCGAACCGCGTCGAAGTGATCGGTGCAGGCGAACGCGTCGACCTGGCCGCGGTCGTCGTAGGCAATGGGTGCCGGGAAGTCCGCGTCGAGCCAGCGTGCCAATCCCTCCTCGACCGCAAAGGCCCAAGTGACCGCCGTCTCGTCGTCGGGATCGTAGCGCACCGCCAGCTCGCGGTAGGTGCCGAAGTCGTGGACGTTGCGCTCGACATGGAACGTCGCGCCGGCGGGCGGCGCGCCGTGACACGCGGTCAGGGCCGCGCGGTAGCAGCGGATCTCGAGCAGGTTGGCCTGCTCGAACAGGTCGGTGATGCCGAGTTGGGCGCACGGCTCCTCGGCGGGTGCGGGTCCGATGGTCAGGGTCTCTCGGGTCATGGGCGGGCATCCTCCTTGCGGGCGCCCGCCCCCTCACCCTTCCCTCCGGTCAGGCGGCCCTTCGTGCCCATTCGTAGAGCAGGTGCGCATCGGGGTTGCGCTCATCCCCCATCGCGATCCGAACCATGCGGCCATCGCAGGCGAAGCCGGCGGCGCGCGGATAGCCGAGATGGCTGCCGCCGATCACCAGATCGACCGAGCGGACCTTCTCGACGGTGCGTGCGACGCCCAGGTTACGGGTCGGCCAAGGCGCATGGACCAGCGTCAGCGTATCGCCCGGCTTGATCGTCTTGCGGAACGCGGCGAGCGTCAGCTTCTGCTCGACCGGATGAGCGGTGCCGCGGCGCGTGGCGAGCGTCGCCCAATAGGCCTGCCCGATTCGCACCTCGCTGTAGAAAGCGCACGACAGATAATCCTGGTAGAAGTTTGAGCGGGTAAAGCCGAACCGCTCGATCTGGTCGCGGACCGCCACCTCGAACGCCGAGCGGTCGTCGGGAGCGGTCAGGTCGCGGGGGTGATCGAGCAGCTCGACAGTGATTTTGCGTCCTCCCGCGAACGTCTCGCTGCGCAAGGCGAAGCGGCTGTCGGCGAAGGCTGCGACTAGGTGACGCTCGATCCGCCGGCACAGATCCGGCAGCGCCTCGCCAGCGCTATGGAGGTCGCCCTGATAATGGAAGTTGCCGCGATCGTCGGTCGGGGTCTGGCTGTGGAGGCGCAGCGGCTGCGCCGGCGCAGTGGCGTCGGTCATGGATCGTGTTCCTGTCGAAAGAGGTGAGGACGCGCCCGATCGCGACGCAAACAGCGGGTCACGGTGCCCAGTTCGGTTCGGGAAGGTCAGCTCCGCAGCGCAGCAGCAAGCGCGTCGCTGGTTGCGCCGCTGTCGATGCGATCGGGATGGACGACGCACCAGCCGCCGCCGAATTCGCCGATCCGCGGCTTCGAGCAGTTCCAGCAATACTCGAAGCCGATCGGCGCCTCGACGAGCGTCGCCTGACAGCAGCGCTGGATCAGCGCCGCGATGGCATTCGGCTCGAAGTCGGTCATGCCGTAAATGACGACATGACACCGTTCGGAGTCGGCGAGCATGTTGCCACCCTCGATCCCGGCGCCGAGGTCTGGATGATCCGGATCGGTGAAGATCCCGCGCAGGCCGCTCCAGATGTCGTTCCCATCAGGCGGAAAGACGGCGAGCAACTCGGCGCTGGGCGGATCGGGATCGTAATCGCCTGCGAGACTGTCGGCGGCGAGGAACGCCTCCTCCAGCAGCGCCATCTCGGCGTTCGAGCAGCCGAAGGCGAAAGTCGCCTGGGTGTAGCTGTCAGCCATGCTGCGCCTCCGTCTTCTCGGCAGGCGCGACGTCGACGACGATCAGCGGTCCCGGCGTAAATCCACCTTCCGCCGCCTTCGCCTCGATCGCGGCGATGCTGCCCAGCTCGCGGACCGTCTCGATGTCGAAGACGAGTTCGTCATCGTCGGTGACGGCATGGCGCACCGGATCACCAGAGCCGGTGAAGACGATGCGTTCCGGGCCGAAGCTGCCCGGGCAGCCACCCGACCAGCGGACATAGGCGAGGCCATGCTCGTGGCAGAACTCCTCCAACCGGCTGAAATTACCCCACGCGACCTCGTGCGCCATGAGTTGGAGCGGCCCACCTACCGGGATCGCCGCCGCGGCAAATGGCTCGCCCTCCCAGTCGAGGCGGGCATCCTCATCGTCGATCGTCCGGGTGAATGCAGCCAGCAGCGATCGCGGCAAGGTACCGCCGATCGCTATCCTGGCCGATACGCGGTCCGCCATGATCGGTCTCCAGGTGAAAGAGCACCCAAGCGTGCTTACCCGACCGCTCCGCCTTCCCTTCATCCAAGCGGCACGAGGATGGACCGCAATGACACTGGACAATGGCACGAATCATCGCCCACAAGTCGGCACCTTACCGATCAGCGAAAGAACTTCCGCATGGCCGATGCCGACCAGCCCGATCTCACGACCCTGACCGTACAGTTGCTGACCGCCTATGTCTCGAACAATACGGTGCCGATCGATCAATTGCCCGGCCTGATCGAACAAACGCGGGCGACGCTGGCGAAGCGGGAAGAGGTGACGTCGACTCCGCAGGTCGAAGAACAGGATTTCGCCCCTGCCGTATCCGCTCGCAAGAGCCTTGCCTCGCGCGATCACATTATCAGCATGATCGACGGCAAACCGTACAAGACGCTCAGGCGGCACCTGTCGACACACGGTCTGACACCTGAGGACTACCGCGCGCGCTACAATCTGCCCGCGACCTATCCGATGGTCGCGCCGTCCTATTCGGAGGCGCGTCGCGACACGGCGAAGCGCCTCGGGCTCGGCCGCAAGCCGGCTGCCGCCGCAGCCGCCCCGGCCAGCAGTGACGTGGCGAACGACACGCCCGAGGCCGCCCCTGCACCGAAGCCGCGTCGCCGCAAGACCGCAAAACCCGACGCAGGCTGACCCCAGGCAGCCGGCGATGGCCTCGACGAAGACGCTCAATGCGAAGAACCTCGAAGCACTCGGTGCGGAACGGCTGGCCGCGCTGCTGATCGAGGTCGCGACTGGTGACGGCGCGATCAAGCGCCGGCTGCGGCTCGCGCTGGCGGGTGAGGCGAGCCCGGCGGATGCGGCACGGGAAGTCAGCAAGCGGCTGGCCACGATCACGCGGTCGCGCGGCTTCATCGAGTGGCACAAGGTCAAACCACTCGCCGCCGATCTGGAGGCGCAGCACCGCGCGATCGTGGAGCTGGTCGCACCGAGCGATCCGGCGGCGGCGCTCGACCTGATGTGGCGCTTGACCGCGTGCGGCGAGTCGGTCCTTGCCCGCAGCGACGACGGCAGCGGGCGGCTGGGCGAGATTTTTCGCGGCGCCGCCGCCGACATCGGCGCGCTCGCCAGCGCCGCGCGCATCGACCCGGTCGCATTGGCCGATCGCGCGTTCGAGGCGATCCGGGACAATGGCTACGGCGTCCACGACCGGCTCGTGCCCGTGCTCGGCCCCGCCCTCGGCGCGAGCGGACTTGCACATCTACGTGACCGCGCGCGTGCCTGGGCGGCGGAGCCGGACCTCGTGCCGCCGGACGGCGAGCGCGAAGTGATCGGCTGGGGCGGCGGTGGGGCGATGTACGCCGACCAGATCGAGGCCCGCCATCGCAGATATGGCTCCGCGCGGCTATTGAAGGAGATCGCCGATGCAATGGGCGATGTCGATGCATGGATCGCACAGTACGAACCTGCAACGCGACGCGTGCCGGCGATCGCCGCCGGGCTCGCGGAACGGCTGCTTGCCGCCGGGCGCACAAACGACGCGTGGGCAGCGATCGAAGCGACCGACCTCGACGCACGCGGATATGTGCCGGCAGAGTGGGAACAGGTGCGCATCGCCGTACTGGAAGCGCTCGGTCGCCGCGAGGACGCGCAGGCGTTTCGCTGGGAGCGGTTCACGGCGACGCTCGATAGCGGGCATTTGCGGGCCTACCTCAAGGCGCTGCCCGACTTCGAGGATTTCGATGCCGAACAGCAGGCGCTCGCTCACGCCAGCGCCTTCGACGATGTGCACCACGCGCTGGCGTTCCTGATCGGATGGCCGGCGCACGATCGGGCCGCCAAGCTGGTCATCGGGCGAGCCGATGCGATCGATGGCGATCTTTACGAACTTCTGGGTCATGCCGCAGAGACGCTGGAAGGCAAATACCCCCTCGCCGCCACCTTCCTGCTGCGTGCGATGATCGACTTCACGATGCGCAAGGCGCGTTCGTCGCGCTATCGTCATGCCGCGCGCCATCTTGCCACCTGCGCTTTCCTGGCAAGGCGGATCGACGAATGGCACGCCCTTCCCGACCATGACCACTATGTCGAAGACCTTCGCGCTGGCCATGGACGCAAGGTCGGATTCTGGCGCGAAGTGGACCGTTGACCGCTCGTCTCGACCGGTGGCGCAGGGACAGCAGCCGACGCAGCCCGTTCACGAACATCGCAGCGATAGCGCTCGCAATGTGCCCCTCAGCCGTTCCCATTACTCCGTGGTGATAAGGTAGTTTCGGGAAAATGCAATCGGGAACATATTTCGGGAAAACAGATCCTCTCCTACACGAGATGCCAAGTCAGCCGGGTCGGCTTAGCCGCCGCATGTTCCTAAATGGGAAGCAGCTTAGCCCTTGAACCCATCAACAAGCATCTGCATATGCAGCATAGGCAAGCATATGCAGGAGAAGCTATGATCGTCAGCATACCCGAAGCCGCGCAGCGGCTGAACGTGTCGGTGGATACCATACGCCGGCAGGTTCGCAGCGGGGCGCTACCAGCCAACCGTGACGAAAAGGGGCAGTGGTGGCTCGACCTCTCCGGTGACGAACAAGCAACAGCCAAGGCGGTGGACGGGGATCGGATGGGCCTTGGCGTCGGCACGCCTCTTCAACGCAATGAGCGGGAAAGCCTGATTAACGCGCTGGAAGATCAAGTGGACGACCTTAAAGCCCGCCTTGATCGTTCGGAGAAGGAGCGGCGCGAAGATGCAGAGAAGTTTCGCGCTGAACGCGATCGCCTGCTGGTAATGATAGAGCGTCTGGCATCGGATAAAGGCGCATGAGCCTGATTCCGATGGTCATAGAGCAATCCTCGCGAGGGGAACGCTCGTTCGACATATACTCACGGTTGCTGCGCGAGCGGATCGTATTCGTCAACGGCCCGATCGAGGATAACCTTGCGGCTACGGTCTGCGCGCAGATGCTGTTCCTTGAATCGGAGAATCCCAAGAAGCCGCTGACCCTCTACATTAATTCGCCGGGCGGAGCCGTCACCAGTGGCTTAGCGATCTACGACACCATGCAATATGTCCGGTGTCCCGTCGCCACGCTTTGCCTTGGGCTTGGTGCCTCGATGGGATCGTTTCTGCTGATGGCAGGAGCGCCAGGTATGCGCGCGATCCTACCGAATGCATCGGTGATGCTGCACCAGCCATCGGGCAGTTTCAAAGGGCAGGCATCGGATATTGAGCGGCACGCAGCGGACATATTGAGGATGCGGGAACGCCTGATCCGCCTCTATTCACAGCATTGCAGTCAGCCGGTTGAGGTGGTGGCGCGGACGCTCGACCGCGATCACTTCATGAACGCCGAAGAGGCGTTGGCATGGCAGCTTGTCGATCAGGTATATGAGCCGCGAGCTGCTGAGGCGGCGTAGAAGGCGGATCGCCGTTTTCCCAATCAACCATCCGAGTGGGAAGGATGGCGATCGGCCGACTATGATCGCGCGACATTCGTAGTAGGCACGACCCGCGCAGACGCGGTAGCGCGGGCCACGCAGCGGTCGTCTGCGTCGAACAACTCGCCTTCCAGGAAGGCCACCGTTTTACCCATTTGAACGATCCTGCCGACGCCAGTGAACGGACCAGGCCGTGCCGAAGCGAGATAGCTGACATTGAGGTCGATCGTGGCGCAGTAGTGCGTTCCGCCCGACTTCACGAGTACGGTTGGGCCGAGTGTGTCATCCAGCATCGCCGCGACGAAGCCGCCTTGAATGTTGCCACCCGGATTGCAGAACTCCGGCTTGCCTTCCATCGTGACCCGCACGGCACCCGTGTCAGGATCGGCTTCGACAAGCTGCCACCCCAGCGTTTCAGCGCATGGCGGTCGGGCGAAGCTGTCGAAGACGCTCATTATCCATTTCTCCCTCATGCCGCGCTAACGACGGCTATCAGCCATTCCTATGGTTTGTGCCCGCCGTTGCAAGCATCACGGCCACCGTGGGACAGGCCGCATTCTCACCGATCATGGGTTGCGAGAAAGCTGTCGCCTTCCCGCTTGAGCATCGATTCCGAGAATGCCCGCGCCGTCTCGATCGCCGTTCCCAATTGGGAAGAGTCAGTCGGGGGGAAGCGGAACGGTTAAACGAAAGGTGGTCGGCATTGTAGGTAGCACGCTGAGCGACCCGCCATGTGCAAGGGCGATCTGGCGAGCCAGGCTCAATCCGATCCCTGTCCCTTCCGCCTTGGTTGTGTGGAAGGGCCGGAATATGCGGGTGGCGTTCTCCGGCTCGATTCCAGCGCCACTGTCCTGCACCTCCGCGATCATCTCTTCTGCCCTGAAGCGGATCGTCAGGGTGACGCGCGGCTCCAGGTCACTGTTGGCGGTGGCTGCCTCGGCAGCGTTCTGAAGCACCGCCCAAAGCGCCTGATGGAGCTGGTCGCGGTCGAGCGACCAGTCAGGGGCGTCCGCGACCTGAGACGTCAGCGCGACGTGCGGCCATCGCCCCGTGAACAGGCGCGCCAGATCATCGGCCATTCCAGACAGGGACGTGGGAGTCCGTCGCGGTACGGGTAGCCGTGCGAGGTTGCGATAGCCTTCCGTGAACCGCTGCAACCCTTCGGCGCGCCGGGCAAGCGTCCCCAGGATTTCACGCAACAGCGCTGGATCAGGGGCCGGCAGATCGAGCGCCGCTTCCCCGCTTTCTGCGAGCGACACGATCGGAGCGAGGCCGTTCAGCAGTTCATGGCCGAGGACATGGACCATCTCTGCGGTCGCCCGGGCCTCGGCGACTTGCTCCTCCTGCTCGACGTCGATCAGCGCCGCGACAGAGCGTTCACCTGTGATTCCCCCGAGTACCACCCGATCGATCCGGTACTGCCGGCCCTCGTGGCGCAGATAATGATCGTCGGGTCGCGTCAGTGCAGCCGGCGCCAGCACAACCCGATCATCTGCCCCGAAGAGGCGGCGCGCGGCGTAGTTCAGCACGCGGACGCTTGCGCCCTCGATCATCACGATCGGCGTCGGCGCCGCATCCAGCACCAGGCGATCGGCTGCCACCTCTCGCGATGCTTCGTGTGTGAACGGCGGTGTGGAGGCCCGTTGGATCACGAGCCACCAAGTCAGCCCAGCGAGCCAGATCGCGACCAGCACCGCGCCCGTGAGTGACCCCCACAATGCGCCCCGCCAAGCCGCACCGGCTGCGACGCCGCAGCCGACAAGGCCGATCGCGTACGCGATGGCGCGCCAGCCACGCTTATAGGCCATAACGTGCCATGCGCCGGTAGAGCGCGCCACGGCTCAGGCCCAACGCGTCCGCGGCATGGGTGACGTTGTGGCGATGCTCGCGCAACGCGGCCTCGATCATCGCCTTTTCGGCATCGGTCAGGTCGAAGCTCGGCTCGCCGGACGCGGCCTCGGGTTCGACGCTGGTGGAGGGGGCGAGCAAAGCCGCGTCGATCAGTCCGTCGTCGGTCAGGATCACCGCCCGCTCCACGGCAAGAGCGAGGCCGCGCACCTCATCGCCCCATCTGGCTGTCCGCACGACTGTCTCGGCGGCCTGCGTCAGTCTGATATTAGGCTTGCCGAACCGCTCGGCCGCGAGACGGGCGAAATGGCGGGCGAGCAGCACGACGTCATCGCCGCGCTGGGCGAGCGGGGGCACCGCCACCTCGATCGTCGCGATGCGCCGGCGCAAGGCGGGCACCATCGCCTCGACCGCATCGGCGATGGCGAGGTAACGGACGCCCGGCGGAAGATGATCGAGCAATGCTTCCTGCTCGATCCGATCGAGCCGGTCGGCATGGCGCAGGATGACGGTGCCGGTCGCCTCCCCCAACCGCGCGATGTGGTTGTCACGGCGCAGGTCGATGCGGGGCGCCGGATCGGTCGCGTTCGAAGAGGCCGCATGGATCGCCTGCGCCACCAGCGTGCGCCCGCTTCCGGCCAAGCCGGTCACGGTGACGCCGGCGATCGTCGGCCCGACGCGGCGGATCATCCCGCGAAGCTCTTGCATCGCCCGGCTCTCGCCGATCAGCACGGTCGGCGCCCCGCCGACTTCCCGCACCAAGGCGGGCGCGGTTACCGGCTTCCGCGCCATCGCCGCCTCCAGCTTTGCGACCAGATCGGCGTTGCGCCACGGCTTCATTACGAAGTCGCGCGCACCCGCCTGCATGGCGGCGACCGCGATGCGGATGCCGCTGTGGGCGGTGATGACGACGACACAGGCCTGCGGGTCGTCGGCGACGATCCGGCGCAGGCAGGCCAGTCCTTCCTCACCATCGGCCGCACCGGCGCTGAAGTTCATGTCGAGGAGGATCGCGCCATAGCGCCGCTGCGCGAGCCGAGACCATGCCTCCTCCGGTCCGCTTGCCGTATCGAGCCGATACCCGGCGATCCGCAGGGCAATGTCGAGCGCGCGCGCGATCGCCGGATTGTCGTCGATCAGCAGGATCGCCGTTCCGCTTGACACGTCCTCCAGCCGTCCATTCGTGGACGGTGTGTCCGCAAACGGACGGTCACTGTTGTTCGGCTGCTTGGAAAGTCGTTCTTCCATAGTCGTTTAGGCTTTCGGGCCATGTTCGGTGACACTGGTCGCATGATGACCGAACAGCCGACACAAGCAACCGCCTCGCCCGGCGCCGCGATGGATCGCCGGGTAGAGCGGCGTTCTGTTCCTTGGTGGCGTCGGCGCAGCACCCTGATCGCCGTGGGGCTGATGCTGGCCGCCGTCCTCGTCTGGCGTTTCCTTCCCGCCAGCGGATCGACCGACATCGCCGCTAGCGATATCGAGACCGGCACCCTCCAGCGCGCTCCGTTCGCCGATTACCTCCCGGTGCGCGCGACCGTTGTGCCTCGCGTCACGACGTTGGTGGGCGTCCTGTCGGGCGGGCAGGTCGAGAAGCTGCTGGTGCAGGACGGGACGATGGTCGCGGACGGGCAGCCGCTCGCCACGCTCGCCAACCCCACGCTCAAGCTCGACGTGCTGACACGCGAGGCGGCAATCGCCAGCCAGCTCGGTCAGGTCGCCGGCGAAGATCTGGGCATCGAGCGCAACCGGCTCGATCGCGCAGGGCAGGTCGCGCAGGCAAACTACGACCTCATCAAGGCACGCCGCGACCTGTCGATCCGCCAGCAGCTCCACGATCAGGGGTTCGTCTCCGACGAGGGCATCAAGAGCTATGCCGCCGAGGCCGACTATCAGGAGAAGCGACTGACGCAGCTCCGCTCCGGGAGCGCGGCGGAGGCGGGCATCACGGCTACGCAGAGCCGGCGGCTCGACGACACGCGCGGGCGGCTGAGCGGCAATCTGGCCGCCGTGCGCGCCAGCCTTGATGCGCTGGTCGTCCGCGCGCCGGTGGCGGGGCGGCTGACCAACTTCACCATCCAGCCCGGACAGACGCTCAAGCCAGGCGACCCCGCGGGCCAGGTCGACAGCGAGGGTTCGTGGAAGCTGGAGGCCGATGTCGACGAATATTATCTCGGTCGCGTGCGCGTCGGGCAGAGGGCGAGCGCCGACGGTGTCCGCCTCACCGTCTCCAAGGTCTTGCCGAGCGTCAAGGACGGCCGCTTCCGCGTTGAACTGACATTCGATAGCGCGGCGCCGTCCGGACTCAACCGCGGGCAGACACTCGACATCCGCATCACGCTCGGCGGCACCGCGCCCGCCCTGGTCGCACCGACCGGCGGCTGGCTGGACGCGGGTGGCGGATCATCGGCCTTCGTCCTCGACGTGGATGCGCGTCACGCCCGGCGTCGCGCGATCCGCACCGGGCGGCGCAACCCCGAGCAGGTCGAAATTCTGTCGGGACTCCAGCCCGGCGACCGCATCGTCACCTCCGCCACCACGTCCGTGAAGGGCGACCTCCTCAACATCCGCTAGGCCGAAAGGGCACCACCCGTGATCCGTCTCGAGAACATCCAGCGCCGCTACGTCTCCGACGATGTGGAGACGACCGCGCTTCACGACATCGACCTCCATGTCGAAGCGGGCGAGTTCCTTGCCATCATGGGGCCGTCCGGCTGCGGCAAGTCCACGCTCCTCAACACGCTCGGCACCGTCGACCGGCCCACCGGCGGGCGTTACCTGTTTGGCGACCGCGATCTGGCGGCGCTGGACGAGAAGGCGCTTGCCGTCTTCCGCGGCGCGATGCTCGGCTTCGTGTTCCAAAGCTTCAATCTGATTGACGAGCTGACGATCGAGGAGAACGTTGCGCTCGGCCTCGCCTACCGCAAGGACGCGGGCGACCGGCGCGCACGGGTCGCGGCGGCGATGGACAAGGTTAGCATTGCCCACCGGGCGCAACATTATCCGCATCAGCTCTCGGGCGGTCAGCAACAGCGCGCTGCGATCGCGCGCGCGATCGTCGGCGACCCCAAACTAATCCTCGCTGACGAGCCGACCGGCAACCTCGACACCGCCAACGGCGAGCAGGTGATGAACATCCTGACTGGCCTTAACGCCGAGGGCGCGACGATCGTCATGGTCACCCACTCGCCCAGCCACGCCGACATGGCGAAGCGCCGCATCGACATGCTCGACGGCCGCATCGTCGCCTCCGCCATGCGCGCGATCTGAAGGAGGTTGTTCGATGAACCGCTTTGCCCTTCTGTCGCTTTACCGCTCGCTCACCCGCCACAAGCTATACGCCGCGCTTAATATCGGCGGCCTGGCGGTGGGGATCGCCGTCTTCCTTGTCCTCGGCCTCTACGTCCGGTTCGAGACGAGCTTCGAGAAATGGCTGCCCGATCATGACAAGGTCTATGCCGTCCAGACGATCTGGAACCTGCCGGGAAGCGCCGGCAACGGGGCCTACCCTTATACGATGGGCGGCCTGCTCGATCAGATGCGCGAGGATTTCCCCGGCACGGTGGGAACACGCATCCGAGGCGGGGAGGGAAGCGGCAGCGTGCTTCGCGGCGGCATCGCCACGAGCGAGGACATGGCCCAGGTCGATCCCGCGTTCTTTTCCATCTTCGATCTGCCGATGGCCAAAGGCGATGGCGCGGCCGCACTCCGCGATCCGTCGAGCATACTGTTGAGCGAGAGCGCCGCGCGAAAATATTTCGGGCAGACCGACCCAATCGGTCAGACCATGACGCTCGCCTTCGATGCCCCGGCTAGCTACCGCGTGGCTGGCATTTTCCGCGATTTACCCAAAAACAGCGATTTCAAGCTCGCGATCCTGGCGGCGTTGCCGCGCACTCCCCCATCCGAAAATTGGTATCACTGGGGTAGCAGCTCGCTTCAGACCTTCCTCCGCTTCGATACACCAGAGGCGGCCCGCGCGTTCCAGGACAAGCTTCACGCCTTCGTTGATCGGCGCGGCCTGAAGGACTTGGGAAAGAATGCGTGGGACACCCAGCAGCTCGCCTTGCTGCCGATCGACCGGCTGCATCTCGAACCGCAGGGAAGCCAGAGCGCCAGCCGCAAGATGACGGTGGTGACGCTCGGCCTGGTGGGCCTACTCACGCTGCTGATCGCGATCGTCAACTACGTGAACCTGGCGACGGCACGGGCGGGCCTGAGAGCGCGCGAAGTCGCCATGCGCAAGGTGCTGGGGGCAGATCAAGGCGTACTGGTGCGTCAGTTCCTCGGCGAGGCAGTTCTGACGGTTGCCGTCGCCGCGCTCGTTGGGTTGATCCTCGCCGAAACAGGGTTGCCGCTGGTGAATGCCGCGGGCGGACTGACCATCACCATTCCCTATGGGCTCGTCGTACCTGCCCTTGCCGCGCTGGTGGTGATCGTCGGCGTCATGGCCGGCCTTTATCCCGCGATGCTGTTGGCCCGCTTTCCTGCCGCGGCCGTCCTCGCCTCGGCGCGCGCGCCGGGCGGTGGGCGATCAGGCACCCGGACGCGGGAGGCACTGGTCGTGTTTCAGTTCGCTCTTGCCATCGCCTTCATGATCGGGACGACGGTCCTTGTCGCGCAGACGCGACACGTCCGTCATACCGATCTGGGCTTCAAGCGCGAGGGTCTGCTTGTCGTTCGCTCGCTGCGCGACAGCACGATCCCGGCTGTCCAGCGCCGTAGCGTCGCCGCTGCCCTGCGGGCTCTGCCTGGCGTCTCCAGCGTCTCGCTCGCCAACAGCGCGGTGGGCGGCAGTGGTGAGGACAACGGCGACAACGTGCCGCTTCCCGGCGTTCCAGGACCCGGACCCAACCTACGCTGGGTCATAACTGGACCCGGCTTCTTCCAGACATACGGTGCGCGTCTGCTCGCCGGCCGACTGTTCGACGACGCTCATGCCAGTGACGATGCGAGGGCACTGGCGAAAGGACAGGCCAAGGCGATCATCATCAATCGTCAGGCGGTCGCGGCACTGCATTTCCGCTCGGCGCAGGATGCGATCGGCAAAACAGTCGGCGGCGATCGTCCGCGAACGGTCGTGGGCGTTGTCGATGATATGCGCTTCTTCTCGCCGCGCGAGCCGGTGGGGCCCTACTATTACATCTACTACCGTGATGCGGAGGAAGCGGACAGCGCGGTCGCGTCCATCCGCTTCTCCGGCGACCCGCGTACCATGCTTGCGGCGGTGCGCGGTGTTTGGCAGCGTCTCGTGCCGCAGGTGCCCTTCGACGGGGCGACCGCCGACAAGCGTTTGGACGAGTTCTACGAGGCGGACGATCGCGCCACTCGTATGTTCGGGATCGGCGCCGGGCTCGCAGTTCTGATCGGCTGTGTCGGGCTCTGGGGCCTCGCCTCGTTCAACACGTCGCGACGCGTTCGCGAGATCGGCATACGGAAGACCCTCGGAGCGTCCGCGGCCGACATTGTGAAACTGCTCGTAGGACAGTTCTTGCGCCCCGTTTTCATCGCCAACCTCGTCGCATGGCCTCTTGCCTTCGTCGCGATGCGGGCATGGCTGGCGGGGTTCGACGACCGCATCGCGCTCTCGCCACTGTTCTTCATCGGCGCGAGCCTGCTTGCCATCGTCATCGCGGTGCTGACCGTCCTCGGCCAGTCGCTTCGCGCGAGCCGCGCCGCCCCCGCCTGGGCGCTGCGTCATGACTAAACGGGGGATCGCTGTCGTTGTGGCGCTGTGCTTGTCGGGCACGGCGTCGGGGGAAACGCTGCGCGATGCCGTCGCCGCAGCCTATGCCACCAATCCCCAGCTCGCGGCTGCTAGGGCGAGGCAGGAGGCGCTTGCCGAGATACCGGAACAGGCGCGCGCTGCGGGCCGACTAACGGCCGAAGCGGACGGCACAGGAGGCTATAGCCGCTTCGACTATGGCAAGGGCGGCAGCGGCAGTGTGACCGCCAGCTTTCCGGTTTGGACCGGCGGTCGTGTGTCGTCGGCGGTCCGCGCGGCGTCCGGCGATGTCGCCGCGGGCGCGGAAGGTGTCCGCGACACGGAGGCGGCGGTGCTGGAAACGGTGGTGGGTGCCTATGCCGACCTCCTCTACGCCCAGCAGGCCATCGCCGTCGTTCGCGCCGATATCGAATTGCTGGACAACCAGGTCACCGAGGCGCGCTCTCGCTTCAAGCTCGGTCAGGCGACCCGTACCGACGTCGCCCAGATCGAAGCGCAACGAGAGGCTGCGGTATCGACGCTCGCAGACGCGCAAGGGGCGGCCGACTCCGTCGCTGCGACGTATCGGGCGACTGTCGGCCATGTCGCCGGCACGCTCGACGCCGTGCCGGCCGTGCCAATCAGCCTCCCGCCCACGATTGACGTAGCCAGGGGCTTGGCGGCGAAGGGCAATCCGATCGTCCGTCAACAGCGGCTGGCGGCTGGTGCCGATGCCGCACGCATCGACCAGCAGCGCGCCGAGCGTAACCCCTATGTCGGCTTGGGAGGCACCTACGGTGTCGCGGCCGGGCAAGGGCGATCGGGTTATGCCAATGCCGCCGTGGCCGGCGTCACGCTGCGCGTGCCGTTGCTCACCGGCGGCCTCGTATCCTCTCGCGTTCGTCAGGCGCAGGCGATCTATCGTGCCGATCGCTTTGGGATTGATGCTGCGGAGCGCGATGCGACACGGTTGGCGGAAACGGCATGGGCTAACCTGGCGGCAGCACAATCCCGGGTTCAGGCCAATGCTCGCCGGGTCGAAGCCGCGGAGCTGGCGCTGAAAGGGGTTCGCGCCGAATATACCTTCTCCCTTAGAACGACGTTGGACATCCTGATTGCAGACGAAAGCCTGCGTGCCGCGCAGCTTGCGCTTGCGCGTAGCCGCAGCGACGTGCTGATCGGCCAAGCGGCGTTGCTACGATCGATAGGTCGGCTCGGGCCTGACAGCTACGTCAGCTAGCCATGTCGATCCCGGAAGCTTCTCAAGTTACCCATCGTGCCTGGTTTTTGAGAACAAATTTCTCTTCCCAATATTGGATCGATTTCGAGAACCATCGCATAGTGAATTTGCGCCCACGCAGCTCGCCAGCGGTTTGGACTACTACGACTTGCCGCAGGTTGCGAAGTGCGTTGGTGGTCTGCAAGGTCGATCAATGCAACGCATCCTGATCGCGAGCCTGCTCGCAGCTATGACATTGCTCATTGGTGGAAGCCCCGCAGCGTCGCGGCAGCTACAGGATGCGAGGGTTGTGGCAATAACCTTCGACGATCTGCCCTTTGCGAACGCTTCCGCGATCGAGAGGGCAGAAGCCGTCGAAGCCGATCGCGCGATCCGGCGAACGTTGGTCCGCCGGCGAGTGCCGGCTACCGGCTTCGTCACGGAGGACAATGTGCGTGCCCTTGGCCCGGATGGTCCCGCGATCCTGCGAGGTTGGCTACGAGACGGCCTCGATCTCGGGAATCATGGCGCCACTCATGCAGACATCAACGACCTTGATGCTGCTGCTGTTCGCCGCGAGATTGTCGATGGAGAAGCGACGTTCCTACCGCTCGCCAGATCGGTGGGGCGGCCGGTGACGTTCTACCGTTTCGCATACAATCATGTCGGTGCGACAGAGGCGCAGCGGTCGACGATCGAAAGTCTGCTGGCCGAACGCGGCTATCGACTGGCGGCCTCCACCATCGACACGTCGGACTATCTGTTCGACGAAGCCTACACGCGGGCGGCGCGTGATCCGGCGATACGACGCCGGATCGAGCGGGCATATCTGGATCATAGCCGGACACAAATCCGCTATTATCAGGCGTTGAACAGACAGGTGCTTGGGCGCGAGCCGCCGGCGATCATGCTGTTGCACAGCAACCGTCTCAATGCAGCGACGCTCGATCGGCTTGTCGGCATATTCCGGTCCGAGGGTTTCCGTTTTGTATCCCTCGCTCAGGCTCAAGCCGATCAAGCATACAGCACATCTCCCGCCTTCGCCACACGCTTCGGGCCGATGTGGGGTTATAGATGGGCGCGTGAGCGCCGTGTCCGGGTGGATGGTTCGCTGGAGCAGGAGCCGCCGAAGTGGCTTCAGGACTACGCAAAAACGGGAATCGCGAGCGGCCGCTAGAAACCGATCGGTGACAGCCGCTTTCCCGATATTCCATCCTCGTGGGAAAGCCCTGACCGTCTCCTAGCCCCAAGACTGATACTCAGGCCGACGCGGCGCCGCGCGGACGCCGGGACAAGGCAAACAACATAGCGAGCGCGAGCGCGGCCATGCCTGCGCCGGAGAGGGAGACGGCCGGATAGCCCAACCCTGCGGCGATCACCGCGCCGCCGACCGCCGCGCCGATGGCGTTGCCGAGGTTAAAGGCGCCGATGTTCATGGCCGAGGCGAGATTGGGTGCGTCGGCCGCCGCCTCCATCACCCGCATCTGCAAGGGCGGCACGATCGCGAAGCTGGCAAAACCCCAGACAAGGATCAGGACCGCGGCCGGCCACGGCCAGCGCATGAGTACGGCGAACGCGATCAGCACGACCAAAACGATGCCGAGCATGGCCGCCAGCGTCCGATCCACCGACCGATCGGCGAAGCGCCCTCCCAGCACATTGCCGATGGTCGCTCCGATCCCGAACAGGACTAGCATCGCGGTGACGAAGCCGGTCGAGACTCGCGTCGCATCGTGCAGGATCGGCACGATGTAGGTGAAGACGGTGAACATCCCGCCGAAGCCGATCGTGGTCAGCGCGAGTGCCCCGAGGACCGGACCACGCGCCAGGACGCGCAGTTCGGCGCGCATGTCCGCGCTACCCGTCGCCGGCAGCGACGGCAGCGCAAGCCGAAGCGCGAGCATCACCGCAGCGCCAAGCGCGGCGATGCCGCCGAACGCGGCGCGCCAGCCCAGCACGTCGCCGATCCATGACGCGAGCGGCAGCCCGCCGACCATCGCGATCGTCAGCCCGGAGAACATCGCGGCGACCGCGCCCGCCCGCCTGTCCGGCGGGACCAGGCTCGCCGCGACCACCGATCCGACCCCAAAGAACGCGCCGTGATTGAACGAAGTGATGACGCGCGCCGCCAGCAGCATCCAATAGCCATCCGCCAGTGCCGACAGCAGGCTGCCGACCGTGAAGATCCCCATTAGTCCGACCAGCAACGTGCGGCGGTTCATCCGCCCGGTCGTCAGCGTCATCAGTGGCGCGCCGATCATCACGCCGATCGCATAGGCGCTGACGAGCAGCCCGGCGACCGGGATCGAGATATGCAGGTCTGCCGCGATCAGCGGCAGCATGCCCATCGGCGCGAACTCCGTCACACCGATGCCAAAAGCGCCGGCAGCGAGCGCGAGGAGTGAGGGGTTGAAGCGCATGACCGACCTTCGTTGTTGCGCCAGACAAGATGGCAGCCGACCGGCTAACAATGTAGTCACCCGTTTGGACCAACAGCTTTGCGGTGGCAGCACGAATGGAGATCGGCGGTCGATCGGGTGAGATGGCTGTGTTCGCCGCCGTCATGGATCATGGCAGCCTGTCGGGGGCGGCCCGCTCGCTCGGGCTTACGCCCTCGGCGGTCAGCCGCGTCCTCGCCCGGATCGAGGCCAGGCTGGGCGTGCGGTTGCTGATCCGCACCACCCGGTCGCTGTCGGCGACGACAGAAGGGCAGGCCTATCTGCGCGCGGCCCGCCGCGTCCTCGCCGAACTGGCGGAGGTGGAGGAGAGCATCGCCGACCAGGCGTCTCCTCGCGGGCGGGTGCGGGTGACCACGTCGCTCGCCTATGGACGGCTTCATGTCGTGCCGCTGCTCGGCACCTTCGCTGCCCGTTACCCCGGCATCCTGGTGGACCTGAACCTCAGCGACCGGGTGGTGGACGTGCTGGGTGGACAGGCGGACGTGGCGATCCGCTTCGGCCAGCTTGCCGACAGTCCGCTGACCGCGCGACGCCTGGGTGAGACCGGACGCGTCGTCGTCGCCTCGCCGGCCTATCTGGAGCGCCACGGCGCGCCGCAGGTCCCCGAAGACCTGCTCACCCACAATTGCCTGAGCTTCAGCTTCCGTCGTGCCGAGCCGGGCTGGCCGTTCCGGCGTGACGGGCGCGATCTGGCGCTGGACGTCACCGGTGCGATCGAAGCCAACAGCGGTGAGGCGCTGGCGCAACTCGCGCGCGACGGTGTCGGGATCGCCCGGATCGGCACGTTCGCGGTGGAAGACGACCTTGCTTCGGGGCGGCTCGTGCCGCTGCTCGAAGCCTTCAACTCGCAGGACCGCGAGCCGCTGCACCTGCTGTTCGCTGGCGGATCGACCATGCCGGCCCGCGTGCGCGCGATGATCGATTTCCTGGCTGAGCGGCTCGGCCGAGGAAATGAATAGCGTCTCGCGCCCTCGTCCCCGGTTTCGCAAACTCCGTTTCCCTGGTCTGCCGTCACACCTCTGGAGCTGCAGGAATCCGTCACGATACGGCCGCCGTGGCTACCATGTCGGCACTATTCGGCAGCGTGTCGCAGGATCGTCACCGCATGTGTCGGTGGACCGCCCCCTGACCCAGATGTCCTGGATTTGAAGCGTCGGTCTGCCGTGGCGATTATCATGGTGCGTGGTTCCGCTGGCGACAGGCGATCACCGCAATTCCTCCGCCTTGAAGCCGTGATGCTCGATCAGGGAATGACGGACCGCATCCCAGACGAGTTCCCTGAACGCAGTCCGGTTCTGCAGGTCAGTGTCATAGGTGTAGGTGTCCGCCAGCGTCTTCGCCTCGCCGAGATCGTGGAAGAAGCGGCTGCGCATCGTGTAGCTTTCGGCGAACGTCTTCGTCATGTCATGTTCCTTTCCAGACGCATTTGCGGAAAAAGCAGTGTCGTGTCGGAAGCGTGTCGGGGGCCGCCGCGCGAAGGGTCAGGCGAGGTGACCGACGCCGCCTGTCATTGCCCGCCGGCCTCGATCATGGCGAGGATCGCCGGTGCCCGATCGACAGGCACGAACAGCCGCGTGCGGTACTGGATGATCTCGGTGAAGCAGCCGAGCGACTTCAGCCACTCGCGTTTGTCCGAAGGATAGCCGCGGATCTCCAGCCGGGTGTCGCCATTGACCAGCGTCCGGTGCAACCGTGCCTTGCCGAGGGCCGGCAACGGTCCCCCCTCGCCTCCTGTCGCCGCAACGATCGTCTCTTCGACTGACAGCCTCGCTACGGCGTCGATACCGAAATTGTCCGCCAGCCGTCCCAGCGCCTGCGCCGGTACGATCCGCCCCAGTTGCGAATAACCATGCGCGTCGGCGATCCGCCACACCCGTACGGTATCATCGGGCAGCTTGTCCCACACCGGCAGCAGCAACCCCGTCGCGATCGTGATCGTCTCCCGGTCGAGGCGGTCACGGGCCTCGGCCGCCTCCTCTTCCCAGCGTGCGCGGAACGCCGCCTCGGAGATCGCATGCCAGTGCGTCTGCCGCAGTTGATCGAGCGCGATGCGCTCTGAGCCGGTCGGTCGCACCAGCCGGCACATCGCGATCGGTCGTCCCTCCTCGTCGGTCACCGACCAGGACGGCACACGCAGCGCGACGCGACCGGACTTGCCGTTGTGCAGGAACGCGACGTCACCCCCACGCCCCTCGGTGTTCATCAGTTCCGCAAAGGGCGTAGCATGACGGCGGACATGCAGTTCGAGCCGTTGCAGCCGTGTCTCGGCGCCGGTCTCCGGATCGCGACGCAGTAGCCTGTCGTCGAGCACCTCGATCCGCTCGGCGAGGATCGTCTCGACGCCGACGTCGAGCGTGCCCGCGGCGCGGGCTGCGTCGACGCGCGCCTCGATGAGTCCCAGATATTCATCGAAGATCGCGTTCTGGACGGTGATGCGCAGCGCGAGGATGCGGTTGAGCCACCGCTGGATCGGCGGCAGCTTTTCCTTGAGTCCGCCGCTGTCCTTGTCGACCAGGGACAGGCCGGTCATCGTCTCGAAGTCGGCCAGGCTGACACTGGCCAGCTTGCCACGTTGGAGCAGCCGGTACCATTGTACCAGCGCCTCCTTCGCCATGTCGCTCTCGAGGTTGTCGGCGGGATCGAACAGGTTCTGGCTGCCGGTCTGGCGCTGGCCGCGGGTCAGCGCGCCGAGCGCATCGAGCCGCCGCGCGATCGTCGAGATGAACCGTCGCTCACCGCGGCAGTCGGTGGTGACCGGACGAAAGACCGGCGGCGTCGCCTGGTTGGTGCGGTGGGTCCGTCCCAACCCCTGCACCGCGTTTGCCGCACGCCAGCCGGGTTCGAGCAGGAAGTGGATGCGGCGGCGGTCGGCGCTCCCGGTCGCACGGTCGCTGTGATAGGAGCGGCCGGTGCCGCCCGCCTCGCTGAAGGCGAGGACAGCTTTGCGCGCCGACATGAACGCGTCGGTATCGGCAAGGTTGGCACGACCGCCGCGGCGTTCGACCTTCTGCCGGCCGGCGGCGTCGACGACGATGCGGCGGCTGCGCCCGGTCACCTCGGCGAAGCGATCGGTGCCGAAGTGACGGACCAGCTCGTCGAGCGCGGCCGGGACCGGCGGCATCGCGCACAGTTCCTCGATCAGCCCGTCGCGGGCGCGGATCGCTGCCTGGCAGAGCACCGGATTGCCGTCGGCATCCGTCATCGGCTCCGACCGCGTGGTATCGCCGGCATCCTTGAACACCCGCATCTGCCGGATCGGAAAGGCGCCGGTGAGGTAATCGACCATCGCCTCCCTCGGAGAGAGATCCAGGTCGGGGCTCGCGCGCTCCTCCGGACCGAGCGCGGCCAGTCGCCGGTCGAGCACCGCTTCGGCGGTGGTGACGAGCTGGATCACCGCGGAATGGCCGGCATCCACCTCGCGCTCGATCGCGGCAATCACCGAAGGCATTTTCATGCCGATGAGAAGCTGCGAGAAGAAGCGCTGCTTGGCGGACTCGAACCGCGACAGCGCCGCGCCCCTGGCCTGGGCGTTCAGTGTCTGACCGCCGACACGGTCGATGATACCGCTGGCCTTCAACGCCTGGTCGAGTCCACGGTGGATCACCGCTTATCGCGAGGAAGCGATAATGCGAAGGAGCGCGGCGTAGCCAGCGCAGCCGGGCATCGCGTTGCCACGTCCTTCGCATTATTCATGTTGATGCCGCCATCCCTAACGTGGCTGGTGGCAACGTCGGACCGACGTGACCTTTTGCAGATCGGTGATGTGATGGTCGGCGTTTGCGTAGGCGCGACGAGGGGGATGCCACCTCGGCCCCTGTCACGAACATCAAACTAAGGAATTTGGTCGATCGCCAACGAAACGCTACAAGCGGCCAACGAACATGCTTCGCCGCCCGTGTCGAGCAGGGCAAGCGCCTCCGACAGAAGTTGTCGGGCTGCTTTTTGAACAGCTCCAGTCGATGGGGGCGTCAATGCAGGATCAAACCGCAGTGCAACGGAAACGACAGGCATAACATTTCCTTTCCTCTCCCGTGCCTTAGCGATACCCCAGCATGGTTAACAAACCCTTTGGAGACATATTGTAGATGGGAAAAAAGGCCGGCATTGAGCCGGCCTAGAGTTTAGGAGAGGATGCCTGAAAGGCATCGGTATGCTGCACCTGCGAACGGCAGGACGCAAGCGCAAAAAGGCCTGTTTCGATAAGCTTCGTACAGGTCTCAGAGCTTGTCCTTGAGTCCTTTGGCGACAGTGAAGGAAAGCTTCTTGGATGCCGCTATCGTCATCGACTCACCGGTTGCCGGATTGCGCCCCTGTCGTTCCGCCCGATCCTTGACGGCGAATTTTCCAAAACCGTTGATCGACACCTCTTCGCCCTTCGCGACGGCGTTGGATATCTGGTCGAATACGGCAAGGACCGCGGCGCGGGCTGCGGCCTCGCTGGTAGAGGTCGCGCCAGCGACAGCTTTTGCAAGTTCACCGATATTCATGTGCGACGGCACTCCGTTTGCGAGATTGGCAAGCCTTATCCATGCTGCAGCGAGAGCCGCAAGGTGGATCGCGCTGATCAGAGCGGATGGGCGAACGCAAGAAGGATACCGAACCCGACGAGGCATGTACCTGTCCGAGCAAGGAAACCTTTAAGCCGACTCCCGAAAATTTCCTGATCGCGCCGTGCGCTGATTTCCTGCCAGCGCACATGGCCAAGATAGGCCGCGCCAGCTGCAAAGACGATGACCAGGGATTGAGCCCCGCCGGGATGGGAAAACCACCGCCATGCCGGAGTACTGAGAGGCTGGGCGGCAAATGCGATCAAACCCGTAAGGACGCTGAGGCCGACCATATTACCCGCGACGGTCGTAGCAAAATATCCGAAGGGCGGCGGTTTGGAGCCTTCAATTTGAGTCAAACGGTCGATCAGGCGGGCGGCATGCACGGTTAACCAGTCGAATACGGCCAACGATGCGACAATAAAGGCGCACACGCTCGTGATAAGGACCTTTGCAGCCTTGCCCGCAAATCTCGGATCCCAATATCCAAATTGCGGCCCGATACGATTTACCGCTACCTCGGTATATTGCTGCATCTGCGGCATTAGCATGCCCGTTGCAAAAACCCATGCAGCCGCGGCGATCCAGATACATATCAAGACACGCCACCATTGGGATGTGTATCGCAAACTTCTGTATGAGCTTGGCGTAAGCCAAAACGTCTGGGTTCCGAGAGCGAGCAATAGCGCGGGCTTTGCTTTGGTCGTCAGCTCGTTGCACCGACCCGGCAGATCATCCGCGGCTTTCCTCAGGCGTGTTTTCAGGTTCATGGCGCAGCGGTAGCAGAAATGCCTGCCGGGTGCCTTACCGGTTGTGTGCTGCCGACGATAGCCGAATTCTCGACATCCCGGAGGATGTATCGAGGATATCGTCATGTTGAAGCTACACGATGAACTGATCGCAGCGCTTACAAATTCTCTTACGATGCAGGGCTACAACCCGGTGGTTGTCGCCAACCACCGCCTCTACGCCCGCGCTTTTCTCGATTACCTCGCCGAATGCGAGATCGAGATCGAAGCGGTAACCCCGTCGCAAGTGGACCTATATCTCGTGTATGCGCGCCAGGATTTCGAAGCGCAGTATGGACGGTCGCCCAATGCGCGTTGGCACATGCTGCCAAGAACCTCGATCGACAAGGTGCTGCGGCTCGCACAAGGCACCTGGCCTCCGAAGGCCGCCATGGTCGGTCTGGACGCCAGGCATCGTCACATGATCTGTGACGAATATGAAGATTGGCTGCGTGACGAGCGCGGTCTGGCGACGGCGAGTATCGCGACGCTGATGTGGGAGGCGCGAAACTTCTTACGATGGCAGTTCGACCGCGGAGGCGTCGACGGCCTCCAGACCCTGGATATCGTCGATATCGACCTTTACATGGATCTGCGCACGGCCGGTCTGCGGCGAAAGTCGTTGGCCGATGTGGCTGAGCGCCTCCGTTCGCTTGTGCGCCATCTGCATCGAACCGGACGCATCCCGAGCGACCTTGCGCATCACATCGTTGCTCCCATGCTCTATGCCTACGAAAATGTGCCCTCGGCGCTGAACAAGGATCAGATCACCCGGGTGCTCGCCGAGACGAAGAGGGACGGAACCTCGCGCGGGCTTCGTGACCATGCGATACTTCAACTGCTTGCCACCTACGGACTGCGCCAGGGTGAAATCTGCCGCCTCCGGCTCGATGACGTAAACTGGCGCGGGGAATCCTTCTGGGTCCGGCATACCAAAACAGGAGCGCAGTCGCTCATGCCGTTACTTGCGCCTGTCGGCAACGCCCTGTTCGAGTACCTGCGCCATGGGCGCCCAGCGGCGAACGCCCGCGAAATATTCATCCGGTCCTGCGCGCCCTATCGACCGATGACGAGCCTGTACGGCATGATACGCGGGCGGTTGGCAGCGGCAGGCATCGAACTGTCAGGCAAGCGGGGCCCGCATGTCTTCCGCCACGCACGCGCAGTCGAAATGTTGCGGGCTTCGGTTCCGCAGAAGATAATCGGCGACGTACTTGGACATCGGTCGACCAAATCCACCGATGCGTATCTGAAGCTGGCGACGGATGATCTCCGGGCCGTCGCACTGGATGTGCCCGGATCGGCGGTGCCGTCATGAGCGCCTGGTACGATCCTGACCATCCGGTCATCGAAGCCTTTTTCGCGAAGTCCCGGATTCGGCAGGGAAGCAAGCCGACGTATCGCTGGTTTCTCCGGAGCTTCGCAGATGTCGCCCAACGCCATTCCGCCGTCGACAGGGAGATGCTCGACGCCTGGCTGAAGGAAACGGGAAAACGTTGGCGTATGTCGACGCTGCTCAACCAGATCTGCATCGTTGACCGCTTCCTCGATTATCTCACCGAGGCAGAGCTGATTACCGAAAATCCCATCGACGTGCTTCGCTGTCGATACAACGTCAAACAATGCAAGCCGGTTTGGCGGGCGTTGGCGTCGCCCAACCCCGACGACGCCCTCGCCGCGTTGCGACGTCCAATACCCTTCGGCAGCGTACTTGGCGACTTCATGCGCGACCATGTCCTGCTGATGCGCAGTCGGGGGTACAAATATGAGACGCAGGCGCCTGGCTGCTCCGCTTCGACCGATTCCTTCAAAGCCGTGCCGACCTGGCGGCGGAACCACTCGAGACGATGCTGGCGGGTTGGGCAGCGGCGAAGCCGACCCGCCATCACGCGGCCGAATGCCAGAAGTTGGCTCGGATACTGACGAAGGCACGTTTCCGCCTCGACCCGAGTATGCCGCCGAGGCGCTTTGACATTCGACCTGAGCAGGCCGTAGCGCGGGAGCACCGACGGCCGCACATCTTCAGCCCGGCCGACATTCGGACCTTGCTGGACACAGCCTTGTCCTATCCGTCGCCGGATGCGCCGTTGCGACCCCTAACCCTCTACACCATGATCGTGCTGGCCTATTGCGCCGGACTTCGACGAAGCGAACTCGCCTTGCTCGATCTCGGTGACGTGGACTTGGAAACCGGCGTCATCACGATCTGCGAGACGAAGTTCTACAAGACCCGGATCCTGCCGCTGTCCGACACCATCATGTTCGAATTGCGCGCCTATATCGATGCAAGGCACCGCGCCGGTGCCCCGTCCGGCCCGCATTCGGGACTATTCTGGCACGCCCACTTCGACGGCCGCTACCGCCCGGTCACGGTATCGACGATGATTACCAACGTCATGCGGAAGGCGGGACTCAAGCCTGCTTCGGGGCGAACAGGCCCGCGTGTCCATGACCTGCGGCATTCGATGGTCGTGAACCGTATCATTGAATGGTATAGATCCGGCATCAATCCGCAGGATAAGCTCCGCTTCCTCTCAACCTATATGGGCCACAAGGATCTCAATTCCACGCTGGTCTACATCACTGTCACGCAGGACCTGATGCAGGAGGCCAGCGAGCGGTTCCGCACGCTTGGCGCCAGACGCCTCACGATGGAGGTGCGGCCATGACGAAGGGCAACCCGCTGCCTGCATTGGTGCAGGCCTTTTTCCAGGAATGGCTCGCCGAGCAGCGCGGCGCGTCGGTTCATACGATACGGTCGTATCGCGATACCTGGAGGTTGTTCCTGCGGTTCGTTGCCGAGCAAAAGGGCGGCGGTGTTGCCCGACTAACACTGCTCGACGTCTCAGCCTGCGAGGTGCGCGCATTTCTTCATCATACCGAACATGATCGCAAGACCACGATCGGCACGCGGAACTGTCGGCTGGCGGCTATCCGTAGCTTCTTCACCTTCGTCGCAGACCGGGACCCCCAATACATTGCGCACTGTGCGGCAGTCCTGACCGTTCCTCTAAAGCGGGAGCCCACGTCGGCGCCCTGCTACCTTGACCCGGAAGAGGTCGAAGCCATTCTCGCCCAGCCGAACCGTTCAACGATTGAAGGCATGCGCGACCATGTGCTGCTGTCATTTCTGTATAATAGCGGCGCGCGCATTCAGGAAGCGCTGGATCTTTGTCCGGAAGCCATCCGGTTCGACGCACCCAACTCTGTACGCCTGTATGGTAAGGGGCGTAAGGAACGCATCTGCCCGCTATGGCCAGAAACCACGACGTTGCTGGCCAAGCTGCTCGACCGGCAGCCGCGCGCTTCGGGTCAGCAGATTTTCGTCAACCGATACGGGGAGCCACTAGGGGCATCTGGCGTGAGGTTCAAGCTCAGCACTTATGTGGAGGCTGCCGCAAAAACCTTGCCGACACTCCGGTCAAAACATGTGACGCCGCACAGCTTCCGGCATGCGACGGCCGTTCACCTCGTGGCTGCGGGAGTCGATATCACTGTCATCCGCAGTTGGCTCGGACACGTCAGCCTCGACACCACCAACCACTACGCTCAGGCCAATCTCGAAACCAAGCGAAAGGCGCTGGAACAGGTCGCGGCACCGACCGCAGCCAATGTTCGACCGTCATGGAAGCGAGACGCCAGCCTGCTGGAGTGGCTGGATACGCTTTGAGATAATGCGAAGGACGTGGCGACGCGACGCCCGGCTGCGCCGACCTACGCCGCGTTCCTTCGCATTATCGCTTCCTCGCGATAAGCGGTGTTATGCCAAGCTGCGCATAACACGCTCCAGGCATCGGCGTAGGCGTCGTAGATCGCGATCTGATCGGGTGTCAGCGCGTGTTCGAGCGGGTCGTACTCGACGCCGGCGAAGCTGAGCGCTCGCGCGGTGTAGCGGCCCATCGCCTTGAGGTCGCGCGCGACCACCTCCATCGCGGCGATGCCGCCGGCTTCCATCGCCACGAGAAAGGCGGACCGGGTTTCGAACGCGGTGCCCGGTCCCCACAGCCCGAGCCGGGCGGCATAACAGAGGTTGGCGGGATCGGTCGCACCCGTCGCCGAGACGTAGAGGATGCAGGCTCGTGGGGCCGCGTTCTGCAGCCGAACGCCGGCGAGCCCCTGCTCCGACCCCTTGGCGTTGCCGAACTCGGACTCCGTGCCCGCGGCATTGGCCATGCCGTGCGCCTCGTCGAACACGATCACGCCATCGAAGTCGTCGCCGACAAACGCGAGGATTTGCTGGAGCCGCGACGCGCTCTCGCCGCGTTGCGAGCGCAGCGTGGCATAGGTCATGAACAGAATGCCGCTGGTCATCGGGATCGTGGCACCGATCGGGAAGGCATCGAGCCCCTGGATATCGACCGCGAGCCCGCCGAGCGCGCTCCAGTCGCGGCGTGCATCCTCGATCAACGCCGCGCTCTTCGAGATCCAGAGGTGACGCCGGCGACCACGGCACCACTGGTCCATGATGCAGGCCGCTGCCTCGCGTCCCTTGCCGACGCCGGTGCCGTCGCCGATGAAGAAGCCCATGCGATAGGCGCGCCCGTCGGCGTGCTCGACGAGGAGGTCGCCGGCCTTGTTGGGGACGAACCGTCCGGGCAGGTCGCGTTCGAAGGCGGCGCCGGCGAGGATCACCGTCTCGAGCTGCGCCTCGGACAGCGCCGCGACGGTGCGGGTGGGCAATCGCGGGTGGTAGGCGACCGGCGGCGGCAGCACCGATGCCATCGCCAGTGACTCGACCAGATCGTCGGGATGCGGCCTGGCGCCGGGAATGTCGATGCGCGCCAGCCGCCAGGGCGCGTAGATGCCGACCGCCTCGCCGACCGGCCGCGGTTCGTCACGCAGCCTGTAGGAGAGCAGCGGCACCTCCTGCTCGACCACCGGTGCCGCCGCGGGCGCGGCCAGCCGCCGCGCGCCGACGCCGCGCAGCAGCCCGGCCGGGGCCTGCGGCCGTACGGCGAGCGGGCGCCGGATCACCGGTGCCGCCGGCGGCGGCTGATCGTCGGGATCGAGCCGGTCGGGAAGGCAGAGCACGATTCCGAGTGCCGCCTCGACCGTGTGGGCGACTTGATGATCGGTGGCGCCGATCCAACCCTTGTCGAACACGATGAGCCGGGCCGCGATCGAGGTGCCGTGCTTTGCATAGGCGTTGCCGCCGATGGTGATCTCGACACGGGGCCGCGCGACCTCGCCGACGCTGGCATAACCCGCGGCGCCGGGACCATCGGCCATGAACGACGGCGGCATGATCGCGACGCACCTCCCGCAAGGCGCCAGCCGGTCGAGCGCCGAGCGGAGATGCCGCGCGCCGGCATGACGATCATGACCGCGGCCCTCGCTACGGCTGAACGGCGGGTTGATGAGCACGACGCTCGGGCGAACGGAAGCCGGCAGCAGATCGTCGATGTGGACGGCGTCGTGCGTCGAAACCGGCTGGCCGAGCGCGTGCGCCAGCAGCCCGGCGCGTGCCGGATCGCGTTCGTTGAGCGTCAGGGATGCGCCGGCACGCTTCGCATGGATGGCGAGCATCCCGGTGCCCGCGGACGGTTCGAGGACGTGATCGCCCGGGCGGATCGCCGCCGCCTGCCCTGCCAGCCAGGCAAGGCCGATCGGGGTCGAGAATTCCGATGACCATTTGTCAATCGAGCGGGCGCAGTTGTCCCGCCGCCCAGCAGAGGTGCCGTTCGTCATGAGGTATCCTTGCGAGTTGTTGCTGGAGGTCAGGGCACCGGACTTGAACGACGGTAGCTCAAACTCCGATACGGGGGTTGGTTACCCCAGGATGAAAAGCGTCAGAGGCCTTCTGTCATTCTGCTGTCAGACGTCCGGGACGAGCCCGGATCTCAATTCTCGACCGACGGTTTGCCTCTTCCCGCGTCCGATGCCCTGGCCACCAGCAACACCGCAGCGCTGTCGTTACGCCGCCTTCGGTGTGGCGCCGACCACCGTGGCCCAGATGAATCCTACCAGTTCGCGAGCGACCGCAGTCGCGGCGACGTTGCTGCGCTTTCCGCATCCCTCC
>NZ_JBWKVV010000005.1:0-201258 GCF_059421875.1 Sphingomonas sp. GW821-FHT02B09 | reverse complement strand
CAGCCGCTCGCCTGGCGTGGGGGAACCGTAGGGTTTCCCCCACAAAGCGACGGTGGCGAAAAGGGGCCAGCGCCGGGGGTCGCCCGTCGCTGGCCTAGTCATTCCTGCCAAGGAAAGGGGAGGGCGGCGCGAGGGGGGGCGCGCCGCCCGATGGGATCAACCGAACGCGGCGCGCTTGGTTGCGACGGGCGCGGGGGCCTGATCGTCGATCCGGAAAGCGTGGGTTGGGATGCGGGCGGTTTTCAGCACCTGCAACAGGTTGGATTGCAGCCCGGAACCCTGACAAACGATAGCCTCGACCGGGTTAAGGGCGGCAAGCTGTTCGTTGCGAACGAAGCCCGCGCGCTTGCCATAGCGGCCCGTTTGCGGGGTGAAGGCAACGACCGTCACGCCTCGGCTTGCGGCCCATGCTGCGGCGATGGCGTCGCATCCTTTCCGCTGCGCGGTGGTGCACAAGGTCATGTGCGGTACGCGCGCCTTGATCTGGTCGAGCCGGTCCCAAAGCTGTTGGAAGTCGTGCCACTCCGCGCCACCCGAAAAGACGACAAGCGGCCCGGTGGGGTTGCGCTTCTCGCGGTGGTCCTGCGCGCGCGCTTTCAGGAAGTCGATTGCAGCGATCTGGCTTGCGGTTCCGCCGCTCGAAACCTTCGATCCGCGCGCCGGGGACCATGGGTGGCCGGTCTGTGCGCGGTAGCAGTCGGCGGCATAGTCGCGCATGCACTCGATAGCGGCGCGCTGTTCCGTTTTGGTCTGGGCGCGGAGTTGCAATTCCTCCATTTCGACGGCGTAAATCTCCGACGGATCATAACGGCGGGTCATTTCGCCAAGGTCGGCGCAAAGCCGGTCCTCTTCGCGTTCCAGCTTCTGCGCCTCGTAGTGAAACGAGTTGACGAAGCCCCATGCGATCGCCTGCGCGCTCGTCTCTAGGCGGGTGTCGCGGAACAGGTCGAAAAGGGTCGCCATGATCGCCGCGCAATCGTGCTGCGCCTCGATCGGCTCGGGCATGTCCAGTTCCTGACGGTCGCCGCCCATCTCGACGATGGAAAGCGCGCCGACGTCGCCGAACGCATCCTGAAAATTCGTGGTCGCGGTCGCCTCGGCGTAGCTCTGCGCGATCTCGTCGGCCGCATCGGTCGCGGTCGTGTCGTGCTCGGCGTTGTCGTCTGCGGGGTCGCAATCGTGGGTGTTCGTGCGCGCTGCGCTGGCGTCGGTCGCGAGGGCTTCGCCCAAAGCGGCAAAGCTGGTAAAGCGCGGGGAGGTCGTTTCCTTGGTCATGGCGTCAATCCTTGGCAAATGGTGGCGGCTAGGGTCGGGGGAGGGTTGCACCCCTCTCCCCGCCCGTTTCGGTCGAGATTACATCTGCGGGACGTAATCGGGGTCGTTGACGTTGGCGTCTGCGATCTGGCCATCGGCGGTCGCATTGCCCGCGAAGTCGTCGGCGGTGTTGGCGCGGGTGCGGCGACCGGTGCGGCTGCCGTCGAGGTTCTCGCGGCGCGCGGTGGGGCGGTTCCAGACGACGCGATAGCCTTCCTCGACGTCGCCAAAGAGCATGATCTGAAGCGGCTCGGGGAGGCTCGGGTCGTCCAGCTTGCCCTGATAGAAGCTCTCGCCGCTGCTGTTGCTGGTCATTTCCCAAAGCGCGCCGATCTGAACCCAACGCTTCGCGACGTTCAGGACCATGATCTCGAAGGCGGGCGCGCGCTCGTTGGTGCTCTCGACCGGGCGAAGACCCAACCGCGAAAGATCAATCGTGGCGGTCGCGACCGAACCGAGCAGCTGACCATTGACCGACTTGAAAGAACCGATGTTCATAGTCTTAACTCCATCTAGCGGGGGCCTGTCCCCCTGTTTGCCGGTGCTTGGGGCCTTTCCCCTTCCGGCATCTTTCTTTTACCCCCTCCTCTCAAAGTATTGAAGCGCATTGTTTTCTTGACACTAAAGTCATCGTACACGGTGAGTCCGAGCACAAATAGCTCCCGACTAGGGAGCGTAAATAAACAAATCAAAGATGCATTGATCGCCTATGCGATCAATTCTTCTTTTACTGTGCTGATGGGCAAGGCCCGGCCTCTGTTCTCATCGCACCCGGAGCCGTCCTCGCAGGGGCTCAAGAGGCAGGCACGGCCGACGGGGTCAACATGAATGACGGAGGCTCCGCCCCGCTTGCGGGGTGGAAACCGTAGGGCCTTTAGGCCCGGTATTCTTGTTGAGGCGTCTTCAAACAAACAAAAGCATTGTCCGCTTCGCGGACAATACCCCTTTGACGCCGACCCCGTCGGACGGGTCTGGCACGCCGAGACACTGGGAGACGGCGCAGGGTGCGATGAGAACATAGGCCCACAAAGCACTCATCATGCGCCTAGCGCATGATTCAACAGCCGCAGGCTGCCGGCGATGAGCGCGATCCTGGGGACGACGTGAGGAGTAGGCGCACCAGCTCGCCCCACACCTTCCGCGAACATGGCGCACGAGCCGCTCTCAGCGCGTCCCGGGAGCCCGACAAGTGATTGTACCCGATAGGGCCGAGACCCGCTCTTCGCGGGGCTCGGGGAGCCTCTTGGCGACTATTGAACGGTCCCGCCCTCTTGGGCGGGATGTCCCATCCCTTTCTGCCTTCCTTCCTGCATCGGGACCAACAGGCGGCTTCACCGAAGATGATGCGTGGCCTACGATCCAGCTCGCAAGCCAGCCAAAGGATCGCGAATGTCACGAGCCACCACGAGCTATCCCGCTATCGCCGCGGTTTTGCTGGCAGCATCGATGCTCAGCGCATGTGGTGGTGAACCAACCGCGACGCCCAACGCCTCGGCGAGCACGCAGCCAGATACCGTCGTCACCAGTCGTTCGCAGGGTAAGGCAGTGCCGAACCCCCGGCGGGGAAGTTACAAGAAATCCGACCCGAACGAGCAATGGGGCTACAAAACCCCAAACTGAGGCTCGTTGCATTGAGGATCCGCACCTGACTGCGGGATTACGCCTCGCTGCGGGCCCCGCGATGCGACCGCGCGGCGTCAACGATCCGCATTAGGTGGCTGGCCACGATCAGCTGCTCCGCGGGCTCAGCGGGCCCGTTGTAGCTGACTTCACGGTGACCGACGGGATTTCGGAAAAGGCCGAATGCGCCGGCAAATAGCTGGCTTACCGCCTCCTTCTCGGCGTCGTGCATGTCGGGATCCGTGAGCGGGCCGGTCTGCTTGTGAAAAGCTGCGCGCATCAACTGGGTGCCGGTCCCCTCGCACTCGCTCGCCTCGGCGACCGCGATCTCCAAAGCCTTGAAGGCAGCGAAAACCGCAACATCGTAGTTGCCGGCGATGAAGTGGTGCCACGCCTTGTCCGCGATCGTGGTGTGCAGCAGCTCGCGGGGCAGATTGGCGGCCTGTCGATGCTTGGCGAACCCGTCGTCGAGTAGGAGAGCCTCCGCGCGTCGAGACAATTCGACCACGCCGACGCTGCGATTGCTGGCGGACGGGATCAGTAGCCCTTGTGCTTCTGCCCACGCCCACGCCTCAGCGACGGCTTGGCCAACGCGAGGACCTGCGTTTTCGTCGAACCCGCCTAGGACATTCACCTGCGCGTGACGGCCAGTGAAGGGGAGCTCGTTGAGGTAACGCAGAAGGTATTCCGCCACTTCGGCCGGTTGCAGGGCCAACAGCACGTCGTTGTCAGGAAACGGGGGAGGCAGGTTACTCATCCGACATGACGTCGCTCTACGCGCGGCGCCGGCCTACGCAGGTGCTGGAATGCCGCGACGTTCGGAAATAGCAGCTTGGGCAGGTCGAGCAGCCAACCCGATGCCGTCCAGCAGCCGATACAGGCGACCAGCCAGATGGCCATATATGAGCGCCCGTCGAAATAGGGCAGGGCAGCGTAGGAGTTGGCCAGCCAGACGAACAAGGCGGCGAAAAGGAAGACCCGTTTCCAGGTGTAGCGATCGGTGATGCGCCGCAGGCTGCGCTCAACGTCCTCTGGAGAGCGCCACGGGGCGTTGCTTTCAATCGGCTTCACAGCGTCCTCCATCATCGTGGTCAGTTTAGACCGACAGCCTTCGGCAAGATACCCGCGGAGAGGCATGTGCCCCACGAGCCCCCCCCCCGAGGCTCACTGGGAGGTAGCAGCCATCCAATTGATCGTTCGCGATCGCCCTTCCTTATGCGATAAGTATGATCTGGCCGCGCTATCGCGGTGGATGCTTCTTAGGAGCAAGGCGGATGAAGTTGCGCCTCACGGTATCCTTCTTGGTCGTTGCGGTATTGGTCGCGGCCGATGCGTTGCTTGCAGTCTGGGCGATACAGTTCGCCCGCGAGCTATTCCCCGGCTATCTCGAACCATTGGCCATTTCAGTCGTGAGTGTCGCGGCATTGGGTCTTGGCGGAGTTATCGTCACAGCGGGCCAATCACTGCTTGCGGCATGGCTCTGTGACGGTCTGCCGGACAAAGCCGAGCTTTTCTGACAGATCGAGTTATGCAGATGGAATAACGCGCCCGGTCTATCCTGCCGACCGACGGGAGACACCTTGCTCGATCAATGCGTCGCTTGCGGGAGCCAATTTCAGACAAAAAAAAGGGCCGGCGTGAGCCGACCCGGAAAGGTTTAGGAGAGGATGCCTGAAAGGCATCGCCATGCTGCATCTGCGAACGGATTGGTGCAAGTGCTAAGGCGCTTGGAAACGCAGAATTTCATAACGATATCGGGGAGGCGCGGCGATCAGCCGCCTGCCTATTTGACCGAGGTTTATGACCGACCCGCGTGTAACGACGATTGAACGTGCCTTCCAACTGGCGAAGGCTGGAACCTGCCGCTCCATCAGCGATATTCGCAATCAGCTATCCGCCGAAGGTTATGATGGCATCCATGGCCACCTGGACGGCATGAGCATCAAGCGTCAGCTTAACGCGGCGCTGGCCGCCCGCGGCGTTACTCCAAGCGCAAGCGACGACGAGGACTGATCTCGGGTGCCGCGTCGATAGCGTGGTAATCAAGTTCGCCGGCGATGACCGGTCTCCCCGGATACGGTAAGGGCAGGGCGAGCCCCTCACGGAGATGCGGTATGATTGCGACGACGACTTCGGCGACGATCTCGCGCTTCGCCGAGGCCTGGCGCGTGCGGGACCAACGAGAAGGCGACGTGGCCCATCCACAAGCGGAGCGTGAGGCCGAAGTCCTGTTGCGCCAGTACGTCGTGAGCGTCGCGCTGCTTGCTATGGGGGTCGTCGCAGCCGTGGCGACGGCTGTCAGATCTCCACCGTCCGCCGCTTCTGCGATCGCTGCGATCATAAGCGCGCTTGCGTTTGGCTATGTGCTTGTTCTGACCGAGCTCACGGCTGTGCCTCAGACGCTCCAGACGATTCCGGGCCTACGTTCGGCACGATTGAGGCGGTTGCGTTTCGCCGCTGCTGTGATCGCAACAGTCGAGCCCGCGCTGCCGCTAATCTTAGCCGCGGGTGTCGCCGTAGCATCGATGTGAGGTATGCACCCGGTTAGCGCGTGCGCCCCGACATGTCGGCCCAGTTGTCGATATCGTGGCCGGCTTCCTCTCGGATCTCGTACATGTCCGTGCGTGTAAGCCGGCCGTCAGACCATGCCGCGCGATACGCGGCGTCGCCGCGCGGCCCGGTCTTCGAGAGCGTGGTGGCGTGACGCTGTTCCGTCTGACTGACCGGCATGTAGTTCGCAGCGATCAATCCGGTGAGGCTGACGGATGTGAGTGTGATCGCAATCAGGCGGACCCGTCGCGCGTCGAGCTTCTGCATCGGATCAGGCCCGCTGAAGGATGCCGAGGCGCGACCGGACCACTGCCGTCGCGATGACGTAGGTCGGAATGGCGAGGATGGCCGCCAGACCCCAGACCCACAGGCTGGCGTCCGTGTAGATCAGCGCTCCGACGATTCCAGCCCAATAGATAGCTTCGATCAGGTGCATGAAGGCGTTGAGGTAATCTCGACCATTCGTTCGCGGAATGGTGAACCGGTCTTGCCGCGGCTTGGCCATGTCGGGGCGCTCCCGTTGATAGTTGCGTGAACATACGGAAAGCCAGTCCAAATCCAAGCGCGGTCGCCTGCGATCAGATGGCGGTTCTCAGCGGCTCGGGCTTCTTCCCGTCGGGTAAGGTTTCGCGGAGATGGCCGTGGACCATCGCCGCGCTGAACGGCTTGGAGAGGAACGTGGCCTTCTCCGGCATGTCACCGGCCTCCGGGCCGACGCGCCCGCTGGCGATGACGATCTCGATCCATGGGTAGGTTTCGGCGACGTGGCGCGCGAGCCCGAAGCCGTCGGTGTCGCCGGGCATGTCAACGTCGGAGAAGAGGAGGGTGATCGTGTGGGCGAACTCGGGGAGCATAAGGATCGCAGCGTCGCCATCATCCGCTTCATGTGTCCGGAAGCCTGCATCTTCCAGAATGCCGCACGCATCCATGAGAATGATCGGGTCATCGTCGACGACGAGGGCGTAGGGCTTTGTCGATGCTTCCATCTGCTATGAACCATCGATCTGGTGGAAGGTCGCCGATTAACGGACATATTCTTCACGGCCGACATTCCCACGATAGTACGTCTCGGCGCGGCGACGCTCCCTGATCGCCAACGCCGCGAATGCGATCGCATATGCGAACGCTGCAGCCAGTGAGACAACAAGAGGGGCACCGAACGCCGCAAGCGCGATAACCAAGGTCGGTCCTACCATGCTCAGCAGCATGAAGCCTTGCGATGAACCTGGAGCACGCAAACCGTCACGGTTCGTGCGCCAGTTGGCACCTCGACCCGCCCTTGTGGAAGCTCGCACGTTCCAGAACCCGGTCGCCATCGCGACGGCGATCGCTAGAATAAGCAGAATGTGCATCCCGATGACTCCGGCGTGAGAACAGACCCTGCGGTTCAGAGGCTTCGTCGGTCAAGCGCGGTGACCTGGCGGTGCTTATAACAGCGACGATGTCGCTTTTCATCATATCGGAGTTACCCACTACGTCGAAAAGGACTTGCGCACCCCGTTCACGTTATGTTCAATGCCCGCCACAGGAGGACGACCATGAAGTTGAAGGACGCGATGCGCGGCTATGATTACGATCTGCCGCTTCTGGATGCGCTGAACGATCCGCAGCTGTCGGTCGATCGCCGGGTACTCGCCGGCGCGACGATCGGCGTCGGCCTGGACGTGGCGTATTTCGCGATCCGCGAGCTCGAGGAGGCGTTTGCGGCCTTGGCGAACGATCACAACAACGGGATCGAGCAGGGTGCCGGGTTCGAGGACGTCTCCGAGATCCTGAAGGCGCAGAGCCCGTTCCAGATGCGCCTCTGGCATCTGCTGGACGTCACGCCGCTCCAGCTCGCCCTCGAGGATCTGGCGTGGCTCAAGAGCCTAGCCTATCGCCGCGGCCGCATGGCAGCGGTGGTTCGCGACGAGAATCTGCCGATCACCTACATGACCGACGAAGCTCTCTGCGAGGGCGTTACCGCTTCGGAGTTGATGGCTCGGATTCAAGCGAGCAGCTGACCTGGTCTCAGGCGACCAACACCTGCATTGTTTCGGGAGCCTGCGGCGACTGCCGCGAGACACGAAAAGGCTGGTCGGCGTTGCCGGTGCGGACGACAAACTGGTCGACGCCGGTCGCTTCCCGCAGCTGGACTGCGACAGCGTAGGCGTTCTCGAATGAGGCCAGCGAACGACGGACAAGGACTGTGTTGAGCATGGCGCGGTACTCGTTGGTGTGTCCAGAACAGGCACGCGCCATGGCGCGGCCATTCATGGATTGTTGAACATGTTAGGTATAACAAAGGGAGCGGACCGGATTCGACGCTGTCGCGTTTAATCAGTCCATCCGCCGTTTCGACGGAGGATCCTTTGACGACGGGGTCGGAACCGCTGCTATCGGTTTCGGCCCCGTTTTCGCATCGGCGATCGATCAGGCATCGGGCGCGCGCGCCGCGGCCCAAAGCAGGAGAGCGGTAACCGCGATCCAGATCGCGACGAAGGCGATCTCTGTCCAAAGGCTCAGACGATTGATCGTGGTCACCGAGGCGGGTCCGCTTTGGTTCATTCGGATATGCGCGGGAAGCAGGCGGAGCAGGGTGATACCCTGGCCGGCGTTCACGACCCCGACGAGCAGCGCTGCGATCAGGAGTGGCGTTTGCTTCCAACCGAAGCCTGCGACGATCAGCACCGCGGCCGCCACGGTTGCCCCCAGCTGTAGGTTGAGCAGCCTGAGCTTCTTTCGGACCAGGAGGTCGATCCGTTCTCGAACCTCGGCCTCGCGTTGATGACGGTGGTTCATCGCGGCATCATCATCCCGGTCGCCAGTCCGACCACATACCCGTCATCCTGAGCCTTCTGTTTAGCCTGCTGTGCAGGTGTCAGTGGCGGAGGTGGTGGGGCCATGGTGACGGTGACGGTTGCGGCAAGTGCTGCACAGACGGCCGGACCGCCAACGACACCCAGCACGCGCTGGCTCACGATCCCATAGGAATAGCACATAGAGACCATGATGATGGCAATGATCGAGATTGCGAACACCAAGTGAGCATCTATCATAGTAGTGACTCCGCAATATCGGTTATATGCGGCGGGTTGCCAGCTAAACGCAATGATCGTAACGGTATGCCTCGCGTCGATGTCGCACATTACATCGGCTGAACCGGGATAAGACGCGATTTTACATAACAATTATTATCGGTCTTGAAACCTCGTACTTACTTAGTCCGATTTAAGGCGTCGCTGGACTGATGATCCCCGTTCGGGTTCGCGGCTGTTCAGCGATCGTACCGCGGTTGCCGCTTTAGGCCCTTCGATGACTGCGAGTTAGTCATGCGTTATGCCGTCTCGCCTCAACCGAACAACCATTCACCTAAGTACCACACACCTGCAATAAGCAAGGTGTAAAGGCCAAGGCCCCAAACGAAGACATCGATCTCGCCCTGTTCACTGATTTCCAGCCAAGCCATGATTGCCGTGTCAATCACTCCACACATAATGCCAAACATGCCGACTGTGCGAATGGTGTTCATGCCAGCCAATCCTTTTCGTCGCTTTGTGCCCTGACCTATTCTTGGGCACCATGACGGAAATCTACAGGAACCGCTAGGAGGCGTCGGTAGACTGATTATGCGCGCGGCTTTCTGCGGCTTAGCCATCGATCGAGCCGGTCGAGCTGCTTCGGGACGAGGTAAATGGCGAGCCCGAGAAAACAGAACAGGACGTTACCGAGGAGGTTGTCGGATAGACGGTGCGGAAACGCGCCCTCCCACATCAAGCCAGCGTAAATGCAGGCGAAGCCGATCAGGTATACGATCGCCGCGAATCCTGATGCCCCTACCATCACGAGGCCTGCCACGCCGACCGCATGGTCGTCGATCTGGCCGGTCACGCGCTTGATCATCGCGAATAGGAACCCGATGATCGAGAGAGCCATAGGCAAATCGGCAATGAGCTGGAGCCAATCGATCGCAACATATTCTCCGAAGGGGCCGGAGCCGAGCGCTGAGCCTACCATCGTCATTCTCCCTCACATCGGTCTTACGTCCTTCACCCTCCCCTCTCAATCGCCCGCCGCTCTCGTTCGTGGCGTAGGCGCTCGACCATCGCGACGTCCGAGTGCGACTGGATCAGCCGATCGAGAGCGGCGTCAGGCAGACAACTCGGATCAAGCCTTGGTCCCTTGGACTTAGGCGCGGTGCGTCCGAGAGCGATCAAGCACCGCCTGTTGCGCACCTCGACTAGCAGCGTGCCACGCTCCGCGCGGCTGAAGGCCCGATCAAGGCCGTAAAGCCACCCGGCTGCAGCTTCGACCAGCATGGCCTCGCAACGCTGAAGATCGTCATCGTGACGGCATTCACGGATGCGCTCGACCGTCAGCGCGCGTGCCGTTTCGCGGGTTCGGCGATAGTGATCGCTGCTCGGGCCTTCGAGCGCGAAGAGCCGGTGCATGTGGCGAACCCATGCGCCCATGCTCTCCCACGCAAACGGCTTTGGTGCGTTGCGTCTGTCGGCACGATACGCCCTCATCGGGGCGAGCAAGCGCGGTGGCTTCTTGTCGCCATAGAACAGGTCGGGCTCCCGCCAGCTCATTGGACCGGCTCCAGGTCCCGCAGCTCGGCCATCTCGATCTTCGCCGTCCGTTCCGCTCCGACGGCATCGAAGAAGACATAGCAGTGGTCGTCAAATGGGGCTCCGCACAGGCGCCACACCACGCCCTCCCGACCAAGAAAGCGCTGGATGCCGAATGCAGGATCGACGGAGCCCGGTGCGTCGACCAGGCGGACGCGGCGTCGCACTGCAAGCCAGTTTCCGGCCCTGCGGATGATTGATGCGCGCTCTGCGGGCGACAGGATAGAAGGCCGATCCGAGCGGGGCGGACCGAACGTGGCAGACGGGTCGCCTTGGATCCGCTCCAGCTTCTGCTCGATCGTCTCGACTGGTGGTCGATCCCAATCGGGCGCCGTTCGGTTCCGATGGTAGTGCGTCGTCGCTTTGGATCCGAAGAGATCCTGCTGATACCCGATAATTCGCCGCTGGCGTTGCTCCTCGGCATAGGCGGATCGCCATAGGTCATCCTCGGTTCGTGGACTCGGGCCCTCGTCTGCGAGCCGAACGATTGCCATCAACTCCGTGAACTCGTCCGGAGAAACCGTGGCGAGGTGAGGATTGTACCTCATCGCGGCACATCGAAGCTGGACACGTTCAGTGCCATGTCGTCCAAAACAGCCACCCGCTCGGCGCGCATCCGGGTCTCGCGCGCATCTTCGGCCTCGGCTCTGATCCTCGCGCGCGCGTTTGCCTTTGCTTTGCGAAGTTGGTTCCACGTGAGCCGATCGCCTGGCGCGTAGGAACCGAACATCGTCTCGTGCGAGCTTCTCAGATAGTCGAGCGTTCGGACGCGCGTCTCTGCGGGGAGCGTCGCCAGCTCGGCTTTCAGCTGGCCAAGTGGGATGGTCCGTTCCCAGTAGAGGACGATGGCAAGCCCTCCGACAATGGCGGCGAGCATGAGGACGAGAACGGCCACGTTGACCACCTCCCCTTCTCCGAGCTTTTGCATTTTGCTCTCCTGTTGGTGTCGGCCCTTCGGCCTCTGCGATGGTGGAGCGTTGGCGCGTCGCGCCTCTCTCAGGGGCCGCTTCGGCTCGCCATGAGCGCGACACAGTTTCGGCATCGGCCGTCACCCGTGGATTGGTTCAGCGTCTCTGCCGTGGGTGATCCCCGCAATCGGACTGTGGTCGACCGCCAGGGCCATGCGCAGCGGCGATACCCAGATCGCCTTGTCCGAGAGGGTGAAGGTTTCTCCTAGACGGGCGAGAAGAAGCGCCTCGCCGATTTCCTCGGCCATGCCTTGCGCGGCAGCCGATGGGACGGCGTTACCGATCCATTCCCGTTTTTGCGCATCCGATGATCCCTCCAGCTCGAAGGGCTGAGCCATCGACCACAGGTTGCGCTCGTTATCGAAGCGGAACACCTGGTCAGGGTCGAAGAGAGACTGAAGCGCGGCCAGCTCCAAGGTGGTAAACGGTCGGTGCCACGTCCCGTCAGAGGCGATGATCCGAGCGACCACGCGATCGTTCGGCGCTGGCAATGCCGCCAACGGCTCGGCCGGCGGAATCCGGGGATCCGCTACCGACCATTTCCCTCGGTCGTATTTCGCATAGCCGGGCACGGCGACGCTCGTGTCTTCCCAACGAACGACACCATAGTGCGCTTGGCTGTTGTAGCTGTGCTGGTTGCGCGCGTCGGCACTTAGGCCAACCGGGCGAGGGTCTGCGACGGACAGGGCACCGCCCGCCGGGTGGATAGCGCCCGTGACAACTTTGGCGGAATCGCGGAAGTCCGTCACGGCGAGGATGTTGCGGTGAGTGCCGGACGAATATCCCGGCCTTGGGTCAGCGACCGAAAGCGCACCGGAGCCGACGCGATCCGATCCGGTGATCGTCGGCGCTGCCTGGTCGGCCGCAACGACCTTCATCTTGTTGTGGTGGGCGCCGCTGCCGTGTGTCGGCCTGGGGTCTGCGACCGGCTCCCCGGCTTCGGAGCCGCCAAGGGGTACGATCCGAAATACGTTACCGAAGCTCGGCGCCAGGGTACGAGGATCGGAGACGGCATAGGGTCCGGTTCCGACCGAGACGTCCGCCTTGATGCACGGCGCCGGCTCCCACCACGGCCGCACGCCGAGCTGGACGCTCTTGGGATGGCCGTCGACCCGCGGATCCGCAACGGCATGGGCACCGCCACTCGGCTTCGGGCTTCCGCTGATCGTGGCCGCGCTCTGCGCCCAATCGCGCACGCCGAGGACGTGACGATGCGTGTTCTCGCCGTAATCGGGACGGGGATCCGCAACGCTGTAGGCGCCATTCGTCGGGCCGGTGCGACCTGCGACCGTCCCGGTGTGATCCGCCCATTCTCGGACGCCCAGGACATCGGCATTCCAGTTCGCTGAGACGCGAACATCGGCAACGGAGAAGCGGCCTTGGGCCGGCGAGCGTGCAGAGGTGAGCGTCGGCGCGGTGTCCGACCAATCGAGGACGCCAAGTGCGTTTTCACGCAAAGCCTGCTCGGGTACGATGCCGAAATCCCGGAGATGCCCATCGACGACAGCGAGATCGTTCAGCGCGCGCCAGTCGCGCCCCGCGGGTACGAACGCGAGCCGTACCCATGTCTTCCACTGGAGGGCTGGCACGCGGTGCATGACGCCGGCGACCGGATCGCCGGGCAGTGGCAGCTTGCCGATGACCTCGCCAACGCCGCGCAGCCGCTTCTTGGCGGGCTGGTAGATGAAATTCGGCACCTTTGACGGGTGGCGAAAAAGGCGCAGGAACCGCTTGCGGCTTTGTGCGAGCCCGCCGATCGTCCCGCAATCGTGGATGCTGTCCTCCACGTCGCTCACGACATAACCATAAGCGCGGTAAAGCGCGTCGATTTTCGCGAGAAACCGCGCCCCTCGCGATGATGCAATCCGGGGCACGTTCTCGAAGGCAACGATCGCGACCGGATCGTCACGGTACGCCTCGAGGCTGAGCATCATGCCGCGCGTCGTGAGATCGTTCAGCGCCTGGTATTTGGCCGTCTCGGCAGCGCGGGCCGACAACAAGCCGGAGAAGCCTTTGCAGGGGTAGCTCGCGAACAGGATATCGAGGTGACCGAAGACGCCACGAACGTCCTGTGGCGTGGCCTCGCGCCACCCGGCAGGAGGGGCCTTTCCGTGGAATGCACGGTATTGTTCCTCGTTGAAGAGGTCCATCACCGTGCCCTTCACCCCGGTCAGGCGCTCGAAATTGCGGATTGCGCCCTCATCGACATCGATACCGCCCGCACACTCGAACCGGCCTCGGAGCGGTCCTACGCGCGGATTGGCGGCGTTCATGCCCGCAGCACCTGCGCCGAGGCCGCATGCCATGTGGCCGTGACGGATCACCACCTCGGCGGTCGCGTGCCTGAATGCGTTCATTGTGAGGCTCCCGGATCCCCATGACCCAACAGCCCCTCCCCCCTTCTCTCCATGCCTCCGCGACCGCACACGCTTGCATGGGTTACAGCATCGATCCCGCTGCATCGGTGCTGCGCGAGGCCCCGTCATAACCGCGCTGCCATGCTTGGTGGAGCTTCGTGCCGCGTCGGTAGGCTGGATTGGTGTTGCCCATCACGAAGCTGCGCCAACCGGCCTTTTCGGCCTCCCATTCAGCGTTCGCCGGCGCTGGACCGAGGAGCTGCATGAGGTCGAGGCGCCTATCACGCCGACGGCATTGACGTACCCTGTTCGGCTGAGACTTAATGCCCGACACCGCGGTCTCCTGTCGTGAAGGATGAAGCATGAACGAGATGGCCGTGGCGTCCGGACGCGCTTTGCAAGGCCCGCGGTCGGCGTCGACGCCGTCGCTATGGCTCGTCGCGGCGCTGCTGATCGCGCATCAAGCTGCGCTCACCATGATCCACTATCTTGTCGGCCCTGCACTCGGCTTTGATCCGGCCTCGGCCTCGCTCACCGCCACGACGATTGTTCTTGGTGCCGTCGTTATGCTCGGCCTGGTGGCCTTGGATGCGCGCAAAGCAGGCCGCACACGTGCTGTCCTGCTGGTCGGGGTGGAGTGGGATCGCTCGACCATTTTGACCATCTTGGTCGGCCTTGCGGTTGCGCAGATCCCACTCGGCATCCTGGCGTTGCAGGGTGAGACCGTTTGGCAGTCCGGATCGTCCAGCAATTTGGAGGTCGGCCGCGCGCTGATCGCCTCGATGGCCGGGCCATCTGGCATCGCGCTGCTCATCGCGACCGTCGTGGTCGCGCCAATCGTCGAGGAGGTGCTCTACCGTGGGTATCTGCTTGGCACGCTCGTTGATCGTGGCTGGCGCGTTGTGGCTGTACTCATCTCGGCCCTGCTGTTCGTCACCTTGCATTTCGAGCCGGCAAATCTCGTCGCATCGCTCTGCCTCGGTGTCGGCACGGGCCTATGCGCCGTTCAATCGCGCTCCATTGTACCTGGCTTGATCGTCCACGTCGCCAGCAACGCGTTCGGGATGTGGTATGCGACCCTTGGCTCTTGATGCAGACACCGCCTCATGGCCGGTCGAACCCTCAAACGTCAAAGGTCTCCGCGCAACATCATCATCAGGACTCGGCGTGTCTTGGCGGGATCGGCGGGATCTTCTGAGCCGTATTCTCGGGCAAGGTCATAATAATCGATCGAGAAGAAGACGGTCTGTCCGCGAAACTCGAACTCGCCGCGATTTCGCTCGCGGTCACGGGGATCGAAGGTGCAGCGCCGAAGTGCCTCGACAATTCCAATTTGAACCGCGAGCGCGCTCGTGCCGTCCTCGGTGAACGTGGCGAGACACGCGCTGGTCATCATCACCTTAGCCGTTCGATCGAGCCCTTGGCGGCAGCGATCGTTGAGGCGTCCGATCGTATCGATATTGCTGTCTGTCGTGTCGACCATCTGAGGTCTCCGAATAGCCCGGCACAGATCGTGGCGCCGGCGCTGGGTTTTCAGTCCAGAGTCACCAGTCGAAGACTGGGAGCCCTTCTATTTCTGGTTCATCGCGATCGAGCATGATCCAGAATGCCGACTTCGCGCGCGCGACGGCCATACAGGCTGCCAGGTCGACCGGGAGCGTGTCGTCGACGTCCTCCGGCACGTAGATGAACCACCCGTACTCGCCTTTCTCCCAGGCTGGGCCGGGATACGTCGGCAAGAAGGTGTTGCAGGTTTCCTGCGTGATGTGTGCGGTCGACAGCACGAGCATGGGCTCGATCGTTGTATCGACCGGCTGAGCGTTCTGATTGGCGTCCATCATTTCCTCCGGGATGGCGTCAGGCTGCGAGCGGCGCGGCCTTGGCAAACAGGCCTGCGTTGAAGCGCTCGAGCCAGCTCTGCATGGTGGGGCGCTCGCCGATCGGCACCAGCGCGGCGACGTCCTGAAACCGGATCAGGTCGAGCGGCGCGTCGCGCCAGATGCGGTCGATTTCCCGGCTTGGAAGTAGCCCTTCCGCGCGAATGAAGTCCGTCATTCGGCCTGGGCGCGCTTTCGTGGATCGGCGCCATAATCCCTCGACGGTGTGCAACCGTGGCGCCGCGCGTGCTTCTACCAGCACGATCAACCGCAGACACCAGCGCGGAAGGCCGCGGATTTCGTCGGGTTGGTTAGCGATACACAGCCAGCACGCGCTTTTGCTCGGGACGGGAAGTCCAGCGGCAAGGATTCGTTCGACGCATGCCTCTCGGTTCCAACCCCATTGTCGTAGAGGATATTGGCAATCGTACAGCGGGTCGTTGATCGAGAGTGCATGGTTCGCTCGCAGGGTATCGCGAGGGCCCGCATCGTAGCCGATCAGACGGACAACTCGTTGTCCGCGTCCCCAAGCATCAACGGCAGGTTGCCACGTCGCAAGGAACGCATCCTGAGGCGCCTTCTTGTATTTCAGGCTGCAACTGGAGCCTCCCAAGCTCTTGCTCGGCAAGGTAGCATTGGTCAGGCACATTTCCAGCAGCCCGTAATAAGGGGGCCAATGCTTGAACCGCTTCGGTAAATAGGAAACGATTTCATGCCGAATGCCGTGATCCGCCATCCACGGCCCGATGATGTTCAAATATTCGTATGTTTCGGGCTTCTCGACGCCGGTATCGGCGCTCAGAACGAGGTCCGGTGCCTGACCTCGCGCTACGAGCTCAACCAAGAGCGCGGTGCTGTCGACTCCGATGCCGTAGGCCAAGACGACGGGGGGCGGGGGCATGTGCATGTCACCCAACCTCCGGCCGGCGCTCGGCGATCGTGACCGACACGCCCGCCGAGGTCATCGTGATCGTCACCGAGCGATCCGGCGGCACGTCGACCGGATAGTCGCGAAAGAGGGCGCGAACGTTCGCCTCAAGGGCGGCATCCGTTCCCTCGAGCAAAGCCAGAACCCTGTCGCTGGCGTCGCGCCGGAACCGCTCTTCCTGGGTTTCGTAGCTGTCGGCGCAGCTGTCGGAGCTCGGCTCGAAAGCCGCACGTTGAAAGAGCGAGATAACGTCCCGAGCTGGCGGCTCTGCACCACGTCGGACAAAGATCGCGACGTCGTCGACTTCGGTTGAGAGGTCGAAATCCGGAGCGAAGGCGACATCGGCACCGCAGGTCACGGTTGTGGTCGCACCGCGATGGACGATCGTCGCTTCGAGGGTCAGCTGCTCGACATAGCCATTGTCGACGTCCGAAGGTGCCCCGTTCTCGTCGGTGATGTGGAAGGTGCGACCCTCCTGCTCGATCGTGAAACCGAGCGTCTGAACGCGCGCCAGCCCGTCGTACCATCGATAGCCGGCAAACGCCGGCTCATCGAACACGAGCGGACCAGAGAATGGCTTATGCTGCTGGATCGCCAGCTCGGCAGGCTGCGCCAGGATGGCGGCCACGTCCGGCATGATTATCATTGTGGCGTCGCTGAAGCTGCTGCCGGTCATATAGCTCTCGCCCTGCGCAGCATGCGGAGCACACCACCCATGGAGGCGGCATTCGGCCTCGGGCAGCGCTACACCCAGCCTTCGGGCTTCCAGCCAGTCCTTATGGGAAAGCCGATGCGAGCCTTCCAAGGCGATGGCACCATAGATCGCCTTGCTCGCGGCTTCGCACAGGGCTGTCACCGCATCGTTCTGAACAACCTCCTTGCGAGCCGGGAGCACAAGCTGGATCGTCGGGCAGTCGATGATGTCGACCACCACAGTCCATTCTTCGCCGCGGCCAACCTGCTGCACGATCGGCATCCGGCACGGGATCGTCAGGCCATGGAAGTTCAGCCGGTCGGCGCCGCCCCGTCGGTGATGCTCCTTCACCACGCCGATGCGGCACCCGTTCCAGCGCTCCTCGTAAATGGCTTCATCGAGCCACGGCGTCTGCTCCAGGCTTTCCCCGTCGAAGGTCACGGGCAGAGGGTAGTGACGCGCAACATGGCTCAACGCCGGCAGGACCTCATCCTCCCATGCGGAGTCCATACGGATACTGATTGCGGTTCCGCGCCCGATCGGATCCGGTGAGATCGCGATCGGTCGGCTGCTCTCCCACGCCGCGGCCGGGATATGGGCGCACCAGCCTTGACGGTGGGCCTGCGACCACGACCGGATGATGACGTCCCTACCGGCAAGACTGAAGACGCCCATGCCGGCGGGATCCTCGCGGCGAGCGATCGCGTCATTCCAACCAGACCGGCCGAGCGTGACGATGCTTGCCGGATCAGCGATGCCGTGACCGTCGTCGACGATGTGCAACAGTCGGTCGCCCGCGCGACCGATCGTGGACACGGCGACCATGCTCGCGCCGGCGCGGCGCGCGTTCTGCAGCAGCTCATGTAGGATGTCGGTGACCGATCCGTTGAAAAGCCGGGTGACCTTGTTGATGGTCTCGGGCGCGACACTGGTGGAGATCGTGGCGGGGAGCATGGCGGATCCTTCGGAGCCGTGCGGGGGTAATTCCTCGCATCCGCCATCACCCTCCCTCTCTCCTTCACGCCCCTGCGGCACCGGGATGCGCCGCAGAGGCGGATCGTTCAGGGCCTCTTGGTTGCCGCTCGCATCTTGTCTCGTGCGCCTGCCAGCTGCCGGATGCTCTCTGCGAGGAAGAGCCCCTCGGATGACGCTTCGGCTGTGGTTGCCGCGCGTTGTCTCAGGACCTCGAGGCGACGCTCGATCGCGTCGGTTGTCACGGTGACCTCCTGCTCCGAAAATGCGATCTCGCGTGGCGGAGAAGGAAAGCGGCTTGATCCGACGGTCACTGCCGAGGGGCGGCTCTCCTTCATCTCACTGGAGGCGAACACGCTCCATAGGTGCGCTTCGGCGTCGAACAGCTTGTCGAAAGACTGGCTCGTGTTGCTGACGTTGACGATCCACTGCTGGAGATCGCGCTCCATGAAGCCGGGCTCGTATATCCGCCCCGGCGTGTCGCCATCGTCATCGTGCCCCAGCTCCATCCCCGCGGCGCGAAGGCCGTCGACTGCGCGTCCCGTCAGGCGCCAAGCGTCGAAGCGTGCGCCCTCATCGGAGGCTGTGAGGTAGCAGCGGGTGGCGATGTTCCAGGCTGCGTTCACACGCTCAAGGTCGTCCTCGAAACGCTCCGGTTCACCTCCTGGGACCAAAGCGTTTCCGCGTTCCGCCTCCCACGCCTCGAGCATGAGGATATTGGCATCCATGAAGTCGTGCGACGCGCAAACGTTGTCGGGCACCGTTTGATTCCGGAGCCGCGTCCCCTGCCACTCCTCAGGTGTCATCTCGTAGGCGACCCGCTTGGCGAACGCGCACGCGAGCGCCTCGACGGAGGCATGCGTCAGCACAGCGTCGTAGTCGTCCCCAGCGTAGATGATGGTCAGCTCGCCAACCGCATCGCGCCGGCTGAAGGTGAATCTCGAACTTTCAGGAACCTCGCGCTTCCCTGGATCCTCGTAGTCGATCCAGAGCTGAGCCGCCTCGCCCATCGGGCCGACGCAGGGACCAAAACTCGGCGCTGTCTCGTGGTGCCAGCTCATCTCTGACCACGTCGCCGGGATCGGCATCATGGTCGCGATCGGATAGTCGGGGAAGAGCCACGGCCATTTCGCATCGACCGCGGTCGTGGTGTAGCCGTGGCTGATCGAAACCATGCTGCCATCGATGGCCATTCCACGATAGTCAGCGATGCGCTCTGCGTCGCCATCGGCACCGGCGATCAGCTCGCGCAGGACATAGGGCCAGACCCCGATGCCCACGGACACGTTCAGGAAGCCGTTCCACGTTGTATCGTCGGTATAGCCCGGGAAGGTCGGACCTTCGCCGAACGACCAGAGGACGGGACGCATCGGACGGTGCGGAGGGGTATGTTGGTTGTCGGACAAGGGAGCTGCTCCTAACCGGCTAATTCCGGTGCTCGCTCCCCCGCCCCCTCCCCTCCATGGCCTCGGGCCGCCTAGACGCTCCGGCTATGCGGCCTCGCGTCCCGACAAAGCCATCAGCGGCGTTGCGGCACCGAACCGCCGGAGCGTTGCCGCCATCTCGGAGCGCAGCTTCGCCTTGCTTGATACGACGACGTCGGGGGAGAGCGGCGTCCCATCCGCGCTCGCAAAGCCGGTCGCGGCCCGATCATCGCCTACATACATCCGGATCAGATGGCCTCGGCCGGGAGCCGCGCCGATATGCCGAGCGGTGAACTCGCCGAGCTTGCCCGTCAGACCCTGTATCAGCTTGCCCCAGCGAATGTGCCCCGCAGCCATGTTCTCGTCCGCTCCGTAACCGCGGTCCAGCCAAGTCCGTAGGTGAGCGCGCTGCTGCAGCTTGGTGTTTCGGGTCCGCTCCATGCTCCGACACAGCGGCAGGGCTGCAGCTACAGCGTCAAGGAGGCGCAGGTCGTCATCCTGCAGCGTCACCAGGACGTCGTCGATTTCGCGCCCCATTAGCACCGCGCGGAGTTGCGCGGCCGCGTTGGTGTGGCTGACCTGCCGTCGACCGTGGCCCATCGCCTGAGGGCTGAAATGGTCGACCGTGACGAACCCCTCGTTGCTCAGGATGATAACCGCCAGCTCGTCTGCGCCGGGTCGTTCGCGGACGATGCGGAGGAAGTCCCATTTGATGCGGTCCGCTTCTGCGATTGCCACGTCCTCGTCGCTCAGGATGATGAGACGACGCGACCAGCGGGCGGGCCGGGCTTCGTCGCTCGGCTTTGGCCAGCTGCTCGGTAGCGGGCGGGCGGGCACAACCGGAAGCGATGGATGCGGCATGTTGCTTTGTCGCAGCTGAGCGAGATTGGTCCGTCGCGCCGCGTCGAACAGGTCTGTTCGATCGCCACCACCATCGGTGAAGCCCTGATCGTAGGCCGCGCGTCGGACTTGCAGCGGCGCGTTGCTCGGGATGCTGTCCGGATAGCGGTGCGGCCATCCGACGTGGGCCGCATACCATCCGTCAGCGTAGCGGTTGGCAACGTCCCAATCGTAGCCATGATCGTCTCGGCCCCGCAGGATGGCGAGGTCACGATCGTTCACCTTGCCCTCGCGGGCCTGGTTCTCGAGGAACGCGAAGTTTGATGCCTGACGCTCCGCCTCGGCCTGAACGCGCATCGCCTCGAAAATGGGCCTAGTTGCAATCACGCGCGCACGGCTGCGCGCCTGACGGTCGGCAAGAGGTGCGTCATGGGGGAGGTCCGGAAAGTCCCGCCACGACGCAGCGAGCGCCTCGGCCTGCTCCGGCGTTCGACCGCGCGCCAACCATGTGCGCGGATCCGCTGAATTGAAATCGTCGGCGATCATCACGCCCTCCGTGTCCTTGCACCCGCAGGTGCGACCGAATGGATCAGGCGGCTGCCCATCGTGCTCGGGCGAGCGCGGCTTCCTCGGGAAAGGCTGATGCGAGGTTCGTGTGAAGCACCTCGAAGTCGGGGATTGGGAAGCTCCCGTCCGGGTTCGGACGTGTCGTCTGCAGGGCGCCAATCAGCAGCTCGGTGACGTCAAGCTGATGGATCGTCGCCACGCTGCCTTCGTAGGTGATGGGGGGCGAAAAGCCGGCCTCGAGCCAGCTCCCAAGACCATCCTCGACCGCATCGGCATAGGCAGCGACCTTCTCGTCATCCTCATCGTCGATGCGAAGCGAGAGCGTGCGGTAGGTGCCGAAATCGTGGCGGTTGGCGAGAGGCTTCAGGCGGCAGCCGGCCGGAGGCTCCCCGAACCGGGCAATGATCGCCAGCTTATATGCGAAAATCTCGTGGGCATTGGCCGTATCGAAGTCCGGCGTTTGCCCGAGCTGGGCGCAGTCCTCGTTCGCGGGCGCTCCACCAAGGTCGATTATGTTAGGCATGAGGTTCTCCGTCGATCCACCCGGATCGACGCTCCCCACCCCCTTTCCTTTTGTCACCGCGGTAGACTGGGGGGCCTATTCAGGCTTCTGATTATGGACCAAAGTTAGAGTCGGCTTTTTCGTGGCAATAGCCACAAGCATCGCCATAGCTTCAGGATTGGCTATGAGATCGGCAAGCGCGTCGCAGATTACAGCTTGCATGACGTGATTCTTTTGCGCCTCGCCCTCAGTTTGAGCCGCAAGGCACGCATGCTTTTGCCCTTCACTTCGAAGCGTAGGAAAGTTTGCGCTCATAAGAGGCCTCCCAAGGGCGAAGAGCGGGTTTGCTACCGTTCGTCTCTAACAGAATGACCCTGGAGGCGTAAGCGGTTTCCGGGCGCAGCCCTCAGTCCCACGACAACGCGAACTGCTAAATCGCCTCCGCTAGCGATCGGGGCAATGACAGCCGATACCCCTTCTGCGCCCGCGGAACGCAGCTTGATCCCCAATCAAAACCCGGCGCCGGGATGCCGTGCCTCGATGAAGTGACCTTGGACCGCCAACCTCTCCCGACCCAAGGCCTCGCAACCTTCAACTAGCCGCTGAACGGAGTCACTGATCTTGTCGAGCATAGCGGCATAATCGGCATCTAGTGCCTCGGCCTTCTCCGATGTTGATGAAACCGTCGACCGGGCTTCACGGTGCGCAAGCTGAACGTCGGGCACATGTCTCGCTTCGATGGCCTCGAACTCGATGCTGGCTTCGGGCAGCACCATATTCTCCGGGATCGACCTGAACTGGGCGCTTAGGGCGTTCAAGCGTGCTTCGGCCGCTCGCGCTACTTCGCTCATCGGCAACGTTGGAACACGCTTAGGCTTTTCACCAGTTACTGTGGGCGAGCCTCCAAAACCGAAACCGAAGTTTCCGGTCATGTAGGCCATGCCCGCAGCGACGATCCCAACTATGCACAGGGCGTTGCCAATCGGCCCCTGTAGCGTGTCGATGATCCGGTAGAGATGCTCGAATGGCGGTGACGAACTACCCTCGTGAAGAGGTTCGCCATCGATCAGGACACCCATCATCCACGTCGCCGATTTGAACATGAGCACGAACAAGAGGATGGTCAAAGCTATGCTTGAACCGCTCGGACCAGAGCTCGTGTTGTTGCTGTTCGGATCCATGACCAGATCTCCTCAAAGACTGCTGTCACGACGGAATCGTCGTGCAGCGGCTTGGGCGGGACCATCGCTCTGGCCGAGCGTCTTCATTCGATCCGTTTCTAGCGTCGCGCCAAGGCCGTCCGGCAGGTCGGCGTAACCTGCAGCTACCTCGAGGGCGGCAGCCGCAGTCGCGAGCTCGCCGTCGTCGGTGCCCTCCCATGCGACAATCTCGCTCTCGCCCTTGAGCGTGGGATGCGGCCGCGAGACCTGGACGAAGAAGGTGCCGAGCGGGCGATCCCATCCGACGGCAACCGTCGTGCCGGCGTGACCGGCGAAGGTGTGACGGCTCATTGTCTTAGTTCCTTCTCTCAGGCGGCCAGCGTGATCCACTCAGCGTGCCATGGGCGGGGATGCGGCGCAAAGCGAAGAGCGCCGGGGACCGGGGCGTGGCTGTCCACGCGTTCCACCAGCCAGTCGATGTAGCGGAGCCCGTCGGCGAGGTCCTCGTCGAGCAGCTCGTCGAGCATCGATGACTGGCGGGCCTGCGCTTCGGTCAACATCGACCAGTCTAGGGCATCCAAGAAGGTCGCTCGGCGCTCGATGAACCGCGCGATGCTTGCAACATCGGCGCGTGCGATGGCGAGAGCATCGTTGATCTGCATCATATTGCCCTCCTCAAGCGGCGATAAGGGTTGGTTTGGAGGCGGTGGCCGGGGTGGTCCGAAGGCGCAGCTCGCGCGTCAGCCGCTCGGCAAAGCGCGCGGGCCGCAGCAGGTCGGCCATGCTGGCATTCCGGTTCGTCTGTTCGGCGCCGGAGGCAACCGGCCGATACGAGACCTCGCGGCCCTCGAAGCGTCGCCCCACCCGCACCATGACCGCGACCTCGGCCGCGGCGAGCAGGACATAGCCGGACTCGAAAACCTCGCCTTGCGTCGAGACGATGGTGTAGCTTCCCTCGCCGAGTGCGAGCGCCGAGGCGAGGTCCTGCATGGCGACCGTCGCGTCCTCGTGAAATCGCTCTTTGGCGGCTTGATCGTATTCGACGCCGCGGATCGAAAGAGCGAGCAGCGCTGGGTAGCGCTTTAGCGATTGCAGCCGCCTATCGCAGGCGTGACGGAGTACCGAACGCGACGCGCGATTGGTCGATACGGTCGCCATGTGGCGTGCAAGCAGCACCATGGCGGGATCCGTGTTGGGGTCGACGCCGGCATTGCGGCAATCATCCAGCGCCTTGGTCATCGCCTGAAGAGTTATGGCGATCGTGGTTAGCGCAGCGGGATCCACCGCCTGTTGGTGGCGATAAGGCACATCGTAGAACATCGACGCCGTCTCCAGTGAAGGCCGAGCGCGACATTTCACGCCCAACCTCTCACTCCCCCCTCCTCTCCCGCGGCTTCGGCGGATTTGGATCGTCAGCCCCTCAGGGCTGGGCGCAGTGGCAATCGTCAGGGATCGTCCGCTCGGAACCGTGAGCAGTGGCTAAGCCGACGGAAAGATGTTGCCGGTTTTCGGAAACATCTTTCCGTCGACAGCGAGCGCTATGCGATCACCTCGACGCCGATCGACTTGAAGGTGCTCCCGGTGTCGCGGGCCTCGTAGCGGCTCGCGTCGACAAGCCCCTTCACGCTTGGCCCGTCGTATTTGGCAAAGCCGAGGTGATCGCAGCCGGTGATCCGCTGCCCGACAACTCCGACTTTCCCGGCGGGAACCCAATCGGCCCAATCACCCCACGCGGCCTGAACGCCGATCTCACCCATAGCGGCTTCAAGGAGCGCGATTTTGCGGAGGACATGGCTGTCGCTAGGTTCGAGTACGGTCCCGGTGAAGCCGGTGTAGTGCTGTGGCCGCCAATGCCGTGCGGTTTGATGCGCAAGGTCGCGCTCGAGGTCGAACAGCGGATCGCGCAGCTCGGCGAACTCCGCCTCGAAGGCGAGGATTACCAACGACCAGTCCACGTCTTCCTCATAGTAGATGCTGTCGAGGCGGAGTGGCTCAGGCATCGCCGCCTGACGCTCGGCGGACAGAACGAAGCCACCATGGGAGGCCGTGCTGACCGACCAGATGCCCGGTAGGCGCTGCTCGGCTGTCTGTGGCGCTTCCCAAAGGGTATGAACGGGCGCGGGTGTTGAGGCGAAAGCGTGCATGATCGTCTCCTTGATCGATGCTCTTCCCCTCCCCCTCCTCTCCAACCTCTGTTGCTCGGCCTCCGAGGCTGGAAAGCTTGCAACACCGCACCTGTGCACAGGTGCATCCGCGCACCTGTGTGGCCTAGCGTTTACGTGCTTCGCACGAGAGACGTTCCCCGTGACGCCATTTCGCGGGATCGAGGAAATAGCCGGCGTGGGCACCAACCCGCTGACGCTCGGCCTTTCCGTAGGCGGCGACATAACGCTCTGCACGTTCCGGATCGCCTTTGAGGTAACTGGTGGCGGGCACCGCTAGGCCTGCGGCAATCATCGTCTCGCCGAGATCCTGCCCGCCCACGTCGACGGTGCCGATTGGGCGGCCGTAGCTCTGCTTGCCCGTCAGCCGAATCGTTGCTGGGTTCGCCTTCAGAAGCTTAGACGCATAGTCCTGGGCCGCCTTGCCGCAGGGCCAGCAGCCAGACGTCGTGCGGCACATCTGGCGCTTCTCGAAAGCGTCGGCTCCGAACAGGCGAATGTCGATCGATACCGTGTCCCCGTCGATCGCGCGACCATCGGCCGTGATCGCGCTGCTCTGATCCGACCGCGGTGCCGCGCCGGAGCAGGCAGCCGCGATGAGGGCAAGGCCAAGGATCAGGCGCATGCCCGGACCTTGTCGATCGGCGTGTCCGCGCGCTCGATCACGCGCCAAGGCTGCAGCGGGTCGCCGGTGAGGATCAGCACGACGTCGAGACCTCCGGCCTGCATGCGCTGTGCGACACGTCGGGCGTGAAGGACGCTGCACAGGCGCCAACGTAGTGGCGAGAAGGGGGCGTTTTCCATGTCAGGCTCCATCAGGCGGGCATTGCAGACGCGGGCGGCTTCGCGAAGAGCGTTGCGTGGACCTTTGTCTGTGGGACGAGGATCCAAGGCAGATCTCGAAAATTGCGGATGTGATAGTGGCCAAAGCCGTTCTCGCCTCGGAAGGTGATGCGGCTACCTCGTTTCACCACCACGAACTCGCTGCCAACGTGATTATCGCTGAAGGTCAGTGGTTGAGGCAGTCGGATCCTCATGCCGTCTTCGACGCGGCGCGCTCGTCGGCGAAGGCGGGCCAGGCAGCGTCTGCGCCAATTCAACGCGTACTCGTTGTTCGTGGGCGGAAGCAGGCGAAGAATTTTCTCCGGGCAGTCGTCCGAACAGGGGCCGGCGTTCTCACCCAGTCGGGTAGGATTGGTGCTGCTCAGAGAGTCAGCCCTGATCCCCCCGCCGAACCGCACGTGCAGCTTTCACTGCATGCGGCTCTCCGCTGCGATAACACCATTCATGTTCCGGCTATCGGGCAAGTGGCCTCGATGGATGTCGGCGTGACACATATCGCACAGGACTTTCGTCCTGCGCGCCCGTGCCGCCTTCATCATCGTGGCTAAACCACGGTGCTTAACATCGGCGAGCCCTTCGACATGATGGACGTGACACGATCGGTCCGTCCGCCCGCATGCCTCGCATTGCTTGGCATTCTGGCGATCGACCCAGTCGGTTCGCGAGTGTGAGTAGATTTGCGTCCAAGGCGGCGTATCCACCTTGACCGGATCAATCCACTCTCGCTTCAAATCCATCAGTTTCCAGACTTTGACCGACCGAGGCTGGTCGTCAGCGACGTAGCTGACGCTATATTCCTGCCCCGAACTCATATGGGCGGCGACGACACGCACGCTACTCTTGTGCTTGCTCGCCAAGGTCTTGAACATACTCCAGCGCTGGATGAACTCAAGCCGATTAAGTTTGAATTTCACATCCCTCGCAAGAGCGTAGTAGTTCGCGAACCCCCGCAGTTCAGCGTTATAGGCAAGGACAATCTCGGCATCGCTACAGCTCAGAAGGGTGTTCCGATGACGGGCCTTCAACGCGGCCATATCCCCGTATCCCTTCGTCGAGGCGAACGCGAACACCTTCTCCCAAGGCACGTTGAGTTGCATCACCTCCGAGGGAGGCCGGCGGCTGAAGTGTTGGGAGCCACGCTGGCTCCGCACCGTCCACTGGCGACCTGTGTAGGTTCGCACCTGATAGCCCAAGAAGGCAGCGCCATCGCTCGCCTTGCGGATACCGCTTTTCTCCTCGGACACGCTAAGCGCCAGCGCGTCGGTCAGGAAGGCCCTGACCTCGGCAAAGACCTGTCGCGCATCGTCCTTGCTGCCGATCACACCGATAAGGAAATCATCGGCATATCGGCAGTAGCGGAGTCGGCGATATCCGGCGTCCATGCCATCTCGCGACGGCAAGGTACGCATGTGTTTCGACAAGACATCGATTTTGGTCAGTACGACCGCAATCGTCGCCTCGTCGGCGTTGCCGCGAGCTTGCAGACTTTTGAGCCGCTTTCGCTGTTTTGCGATGCGCGCTGCCAATCGCCCATACTCTGGGTTCGTGGCGCGGGTCTTGCCCTTCTCGAAGGCAGCGATCCGTCCTGCGACGAACTCGTCGAGCTCGTGCAGATAGATGTTTGCCAAGATCGGAGACACGATCCCGCCCTGTGGAGTGCCACTGTAGGTCGGATTATGCATCCGCCCTTCCATGACCCCCGCCTTCAGCATGTCGCCAATCAGGCCGACGAACTTTTCGTCGTCGATCCGTTTACGCAACAGCTTGAGCAAGACGTCATGGTCGATGTTATCGAAGAACCCAGTGACATCCACGTCAACAAGCCACTTTACGCCCGTCCAGACGGCTTTAACATGTTCAAGTGCCGTGTGACACGATCTCCCCGGTCGGAATCCATGCGAGGCATTCGAGAATACCGGCTCATAGATCTTTTCGAGAAGTTGGCGCGCCACCTCCTGGACGAGACGGTCGTCGCGCGTGGGTATACCCAGCGGACGCCGCTTCCCCTTGCCTTTCGGGATGAACACCCGACGCACCGGTTTCGGCTTGTAGGCTCCGTTCGCCACGCTGGCGATCAACGGATCGAGGTCATCGGGACCGAAGTCTGCGAAGGTCTCGCCATCAATGCCCGGCGTCATAGCCCCCCGATTGGAGGCGATCTTTCTGAGTCCCTGCTCCCAAAGAAGCCGCGACCCCATCAGACGATGCAGCCCATTCACTCGTTTGCCCGACGCTGCCAGCGTCGGAATGGCCTCCAACCGGGCCATCACAGTTTCAGGTAGCATCAGCACACCCCATGATAACCGGTTGAAATATCGCAACTGCCGCCCTTCTCCCGGTGGTCCCCGTTTTCGACCCGGTCGCCCGTTCCTTATGCGGATGCACCGTCTCCCCCGACGGAGGAGCTGTCCCGGGCATTACCCCGGGCATTTGAATACTATGGCGGCTCCGTACCCATGCAGGTCGGCCAAAGCCGCCTGTTTAGGGCATCTCGTAGTTACACTGATCGGAGATACGACGCGGTTAGGTGTCCCGTTCATCCACTGAACCCCTCGACAAGAAGCGCGCCGGACGGGCTGAGGAGCAAAGAGCCAAGACATGAGACCCTTGCCATCGTCCGGAATGGCGTATCAGTCGCTTTCGCCAATTTTCGCTATATAAAACGCTGCAGACTGGGATTTAAGCAGTGTAGCCTTCACCATACGCGTCTTGCCCTGACCGGCATCGCCCCTTCACGACTGGGACGCATTCGGCCTTGCTCCAAGCATGCTATTGTCCCCCGTCCGTTTCCGGATTTCAGGTCTTGTGGACCCGAGGTTAGCTTGGCGGGCAGAGGCTTCCTCAACTTACCTCATCATTGCTGATACTCCTTTCAGCGCCACAACGGCGCACTGTCTTTGTAGCCAAAGATGTAGCCATCCTTCGCGTTCGGCGTCCATCGAACCTCACAGATGATCGCGGTGACGGAGGTGGGCACACCGTTTTCGAGAATTTCGACAGCGGCATACCAGACGCGGTTTCCGACGCACGCGCTGTCGATCACGCGCGCACCGCGCGTGCCGCCACCATCGGCGTCGTTGGAATAATTGAACTGGGCGTCGAGATAGGCCTTTGGCGTGCTGTAACCGCCCATCCCGAGGCGCGTCATCGAAAGCCATCCCATGGCGGGTTCTCCTGTGAGAATAGGTCATGCTGCAAGCTTCGCCGGCTGTGCGACCTCGGTCGAAAAGGCGCGGAGGTAAGCGAAGGCTTGTTCCGCTTTTGTGGCGGCTACGAAGATCGTGCTCTTGTCTGCACGCAGCATGCGCAGCCAATCGCCAATGTAATTTGCATGGCTGTCGTGAATCTCGGATGGAAGGCCGAGCTCGCTACACACCATGGCTCCGGTTAATTCGGCAACCAATTCTTCTAAGCAGTAAGCCTTGTCGCCGAATTTCTTACCGAATGTCCGATCCAAGCGCGATTGATGCCCGGTCCAGTGAGCATGTTCATGTGCGAGGATGGAGGCATGAGCGTCGGCGGACTTGAAGCTGCCGATGTGCGGCATCTGGATGAAGTCGAAGGTCGGGCTGAAGAAGGCGCGATCACCGCCCCGACGCACGCGCGACGGAATAGCCGAGAAGAAGGCGTCGATGCGATCCTGTCGCGCCGACAGCAGTGCAGGGGTTGGTGGGACGGGTCGCGCATAAAAGTAGCTCGGGAGGCCCTCGATCTCGTCTGCATTGAAGACCGTGTACGAGCGGAGGAAACGGATCAGCTTGTCGGCCGACAAACCGAGGAGGTTTGGTTGCGCCTTCTTGCGGAAGGTGGAGCTGTAGACCGAGAAAGACGGCTGCGCGTCACGGCGGACCTGTCCTCCAAGCTCATCGGCCTGGCGCGCGGTCATCCAATAGCGGCTTTTGAACCCCAGAAAGTCGGCCATCGCCCATAGCCAGATCGAGTTGATCCCGAGATACGGGCTCCCCTCGTGGCGGAGCGGACGCCCGCCCTCTCCGGTTACCGACCATGGACGCTGCCAAGGAACGGTGCCGGCTTCGAGTTTGGCGATGATGGTGTCAGTGATTGCGGCCGCGATGTCGCGAGTGCCTGCGGGCATGGCACGGCTCCTCGATAGGACGAAAAAGGAAGCTGCCGGCGCTGCGGAAAGGCAGCGCCGGCAGCGAGGTTGCCCAGCGGGTGCGCTGTTACTCGGCCGCGACCAGGTCGTTGGTCGTGTCGTCGTTCTGGTGATCCGGATGGGGGACGTCGTCGGTGCCGCTGCTCTCGCCGGCGTCGTTCATCTCATCGTCCTCGTCCGGTTCGCCGTTCCCGTCACCGATAAGCGCGCCGAGGTCCTCGTCGTCATCGTCGCCGCTGCCGTGGCCGATCAGCCCGGCAAGCTCGTCCTGACCATCGTCCCCGGCCAGCTCGTCCGACGGCTTGTCATTGAACCGCATCGCGGAGGGCACCCAGGCGAGCGCCTTGTCCTTGATCTCGGTTTCGACGATCGCATCGCCAGCAAACAGCTTCTGGCACGACGCCGAGATTTCCGGTTTCTTGCTGCTCGCGTGGCGGCTCGTCAGCGCCGGACCGCCGACCTCGTCGAGAAGCGAAAGCAGCGCGCCCTTGGGAACGCGGTCGAAGAAGTTCTCCGACGTGGGGCGCCACCAGCTGGCGACGTCGATTTCGAGGATGGTGGCGAGCCTGTTCTGGAGCGGGATCTGCTGGGTTGCGCCGTAGCCCTCCTTGGCCTCGAACGATGTCGCGACGATCCACGCCATCCATGCGGCCTTCGTCTCATCGGCCAGCATCCGGAACGCCTCGAAGCGAGCTACCTTGTCGGTCGCCTCGGTCCAGGTCGCGTCCAGACTGTCGTGGACCTCGGCGAGATAGTCCCGCGCACGCGAGGGGGGCACGTTATTGGCCAACACCGGATCCTGCGGCAGCGCTGCGCGAATGGTCGTGCCGTTGCCGGTGCCTCGATGGCTGCGCGCTTCGATCATGGTGAAGATCATGTAATCGAGCGCAAGCCCGGGGTTCGCCTGCAGTGCTGCGCCGAGCACGTCGCGGCGCTGGATCGCGAGCTGATCGAGCAGGACCTGGCTCATCTGCTTGCCACCAGGTGCCGCACGGTCGGGTTCGACAATCCCGGTGGTGCCACCCCGAACGCTCGACCGTCCAGTGCCCTCCTCGATGCGGAAGGTCGGCGTCTGGACACCGCGCGGTGTGACCTGGCCATCTTCGCCGGCATCATCGCTGGCGTCGTCATCGATTTCGCCTTCCGGTGCGCCAGTTGCGCCGTCGGTAACATCGGGTTCGACCATCGTGATCGTCAGCGGAGTCTCGCTGTAGAAGGTGTCGTCGAGCACCATCTCGCCGGCGTGCGACAGCGTCAGGAACGTGCCGACACGCGGCGCCAGTTCGGCGGGCATCATTACCGGCCGGTTTTCGAGGCCATGCAGTTCCGCTGCCAGCGCATCGTACTGTTCCTCGATCGCGAGGTACGCCTCGTCGGCGAGCGTGCCGCTTTCGAGTTGCTCCTGCAGCGGCTCCAGCAACGCCTCGATCTCGACCGCGCGGATGCCCTGCTCCTCGGTCATCGGCTCCGTCGGGAGGTTTACCGGATAGAGGCCGCGTGCCGCATCATACGTGCTGTTCGATGCGACTGGTCGGATCCATGCGAGGCCGCGCTCTTCCCCGATGCGCTTCGCTTCCGCTTCCATTTTCTCGGCCGCGAGCTTTTGCACGATTTCAGGGTTCGACCAGCGATCGTCACCCTCGCTGAAGAGCTCGCGTTCGATGATACCGCCCGCAGCCTCATAGGCGACCGCACCCACGAGCAATGCGACCGGATCGCTGCTGCGCATGTCGTCGTTTGCGATCATTCGGCGGATCGCGTCAGCATTGTAGTAGCTGCTGTGCCCGTAGGTGTTCCAGACCTTCAGCTGGCGGTCGTGGCTGGCGGTCGAGCCATATGCCTTGGCCATCTCAAGGCCGATCTTTTCATCGGCAAGCGCGTCGAAGATCGGCTCTGCGAGGTTTGCGAGCCGCAGACGTCCCTCCACGAAACGGCGGGTCACGCCAAAGCGGCGCGCCAGACCGTCGATGTCGCCGCCCTGCGAGAGGATGAGCTGGAAGCCCCGGCACTCGTCGGCCGGGTTCATGGCGTCGCGCTGGAAATTCTCGACCAACGAGACTTCGGACAGCTGGCTCTCGGCGCCGGTCATCAGCTTCACCGGCACGTCGTAATCGTCGGCGTTGATCTCGCCGCGCTCGGCCAGGAGCATCAGACCGCGATAGCGGCTCTCGCCCGCGACGACGCCGAAGTGACCGCGTGGCTTCTTGAGCGGCGTGACGATGAGATTTTGGAGGATGCCGTTTGCGGCAATGCTGATTGCGAAGCTTTCGGCCTTGTCGGCGCGACGCTTGCGCACATTGACCTCGGAGAGAACGAGCTTCGACAGCTTGACGGACTGGATCATGGGAAATCACCCTTTTTGCTGAGCATCCGACATTCTCGCCGGACACCAGCTCCCTCCCCCCTTCTCTCCTTGGCTCGGGGCTGCATCGGAACGTGACGTGTTCTTGGGCCGTTCAGTGTTGCTGCGTGGCCGCACCGGGCTATGAAGGTGACGTCGCCCGTGCGACCTTACCCTGACTATCAGGATCCAAGATGAGCGAAGATACGAACCCCGTCGAACTGGCGACCGAGCTGACGATCGCGTGGCTGTCGAACCCGAATACACGAACCTCAGCCGACGACGTTCCAGCTTTCCTGAAGGCGATGCACGATGCCGTCGCGACGCTGGGCGCCAGCTCGAATGAGGCGAGCGCCGAGCCTGCTGCCGCTGAATATACGCCGGCGGTGTCGGTGCGTAAGTCGCTGGCGAGCAAGGATCACATCGTCAGCATGATCGATGGCAAGCCGTATAAGACGTTGCGTCGTCATCTCGCGGGTCACGGTTTGACCCCGGAGGACTATCGTCAGCGCTATGGGCTGAAGGCTGACTATCCGATGGTCGCCGAAGCCTACAGTGAAGCGCGCCGGGATATGGCGAAGAAGATCGGCCTTGGACGCAAGCCCGGCCAGAAGCCGGGTGCTGCAGCGGCCGAGGCCCCGGCAAGCAAGCCGCGTCGCACCAAGAAGGCCGCGGAAACGGCCGAAAGCTGATCGGGCAGCCGGTCCTCCCAATTGTGGCAGGACCGGCCCACTTTCATGCCGCCTTGAGGAGCTTCTCGAGGATCGTGCTGGCCTCCCCGACCGGCACGAACACGCGCGTGCGATAAGCAATGATTTCCGTGAAGCATCCCAGCGCCTTGAGGTAGCCGAGTTGCTGCGCCGGTGCTCGCTCGATCTCGATCCGCTGTGCACCGTTCACGAAGGAGCGGCGGATCGTCATCTCGAACGGCCGAACCACGTCGACGCTGCGGCCCGACAGGACCGACTGTGCGATTGCCTCGACCGGTAGATCCTCGCTCTTCGCGATCCCCAGTTTGGTGAAAAGCTGGACGACGTGTTGATCGAAGACGAGCCGGCCGAGCCACGAGTTGCCTTGCCCGTCGACGATCCGGTTCACCGCGAGGTGGTCGGACGGAAGCGCCGACCAGATCGGCAAGAGCAGACCGGTTGCAAGCCGGATCGTCTCGACTTCGGTCTGTCCTGCCAGCTCGGCAACCTCTTCGGCCCACTTGGTCTCGAACGTGGCGCGATCAATCACGTCCCAGGCGGACTCGAGCAGGTCGGACTCGCCGATATATTCGCGCCGGCACGGGCGCTGCAGTTCGAGCCGGGGGATTGGCTGACCCTGTTCGTCCATCCACGGACGTGCGTGCAGCTGCAACGCTACCTTCCCCGACCGCCCGTTCATTACAAACGCCGCATCGCCAGCCCACTGCGCCGTCGTGAGGATCCGCTCCAACGAGATCGGCATCTTCTTGCGCGCAATCTCGATGGTGAGAAGGTGGGACGTCGCACCGGATAACGGGTCGGTCCGCAGGAGAGTGTCGTCGACGACGGTAGCGGTGTCGGCTGTAATGGTCTCGACGCCCACGTCGAGCGTACCCGCTTCCCGGGCTGCCGCAACGCGCGTCGCGACGAGGGAGAGGAACTCGTCGAAGATGACATTCTGCAGCCCGATCGGCAGTGCCAAAAGGCGATTGAGCCAACGCTGGATAGGCGGCAGCTCTTCCTTCAGGCATCCGTCGTTGTCGTAGAGCTCGAGGCCGGTGCGCGCGCAGAAATCATCGAGCGTTGTGCTGGTGAGCTTACCCCTGTCGAGCAGGTGGAACCAGGTGACGAGCGCATCCTTGGCATACTCGCTTTCGAGGTTGTCAGCCGGGTCGAAGAGGTTCTGTCCGCCAGTCTGGCGCTGCCCGCGTGTCAGCGCACCGAGGCTATCGAGCCGTCGTGCGATGGTCGAGGTAAAGCGCAGCTCTCCCTTGCAGTCCGTCGTGACCGGCCGAAACAGCGGCGTCGAGGCCTGATGGGTGCGGTGCGTGCGGCCTAGCCCCTGGATCGCTCTATCGGCGCGCCAGCCCGGCTCCAGCAGGAAGTGAACGCGCTGCTCCTGGTTCTTCGCGTCAAGGCTCGCGTGATAGGAGCGCCCCGTTCCGCCGGCGTCGGAGAACACGAGCACGCGCTTGGCGCCCGCCATGAAAGCCGCAGCCTCGACCTGGCTCGACCGAGCGGATCGCGTTTCGACCTTCTGACGGCCGTCGGAGGTAGAAACCAGACGTTTGGAGCGGCCTGTTACCTCGGCGACGTTGTCGGTGCCGAAATGCTCGATCAGGGCGTCGAGGGCGGACTTGATAGGCGGGAGCCCACAGATATGTTCGAGCATTGCCTCGCGCGCGGCGATGGCGTCCGGATTGTAGACCGGGTTGCCGGCCTCATCAGCCATCGGTCGCGATCTGGTGGTCCCTGTGTCGTCGGTGAAGGTTTCCATCTGACGTGTCGGAAACGCGCTCTGCAGATAGTCAGCGATATACTCGGTTGGCGACAGGTCGATCGTGGGATCTGCGCGTTCCTCGGCCGACATCTGGCTGAGCCGACGATCGAGGATCGCCTCGGCGGTGGTCACCAGCTGAAGCACGACCGATTGTCCAGCCTTGAGGTGCTGTTCGACCGCGCCGATGACCGTCGGAAGCTTCATCGCGAGGAGGACCTGACCGAAAAACCGCTGCTTGCAGGATTCGAGACGTGACCGGGCGGCTGCTTTGGCGCCGCTGTTGAGCGTTCCCCCTTCGAGCCCGTCGACGACGTTTGTGAACTCTAGCGCCTCCTCCATGTTCTGATGGATCACGCTCCAGGCCTCTGCATAGGTGTCGTAGATTTCGATCTGCAGAGGCGTCAGCTCGTGCTTGAGAACATCGTACTCGACCCCTGCGAAGCTGAGCGCCCTCGCCGTGTAGAGGCCGAGAGCTTTCAGGTCGCGGGCGACCAGCTCCATTGCAGCGATGCCACCCTTCCGGATTTCGGCGATAAACATTTCGCGACCGGCGAACGCCGTCTCTGGCCCCCACAGGCCGAGGCGAACCGCATAGGCGAGGTTGTTCACGTCGGACGCGCCGGTCGCGGAGGCGTACAGAACGCGGGCGTCCGGAAGGTGGTTCTGCAGGAGCACGCCGCAGATCCCCTGCTGTGATCCATCCTTCTTGCCGAGTGCTCCCTCGCCGCCTGCTACTCCGCCCATCTCGTGGGCCTCATCAAATGCGATGACACCTACGAAGTCGGGGCCTGCCCAATCGAGAATTTGCTGCAAGCGGCTGTTCTCGGTTCGCATTGAACGCAGCGTGGGGTAGGTCACGAACAGGACGCCCTCCTCAAGGCGGATCGCCTCGTCGATCTTCCAATTGGAGACCGGTTGCACATCGCCCGCCATCCCGCCGAGCGCAGACCAGTCGCGCCGCGCGTCCTCGAGCAGCGGCTCGTTCTTGGTCACCCAGATGTGGCGTCTCCGGCCCTGCAGCCAGCTATCAAGGATACACGCGGCCACCTGTCGACCTTTGCCTGCACCCGTACCGTCTCCGAGGAAGAAGCCCTTGCGGTAGCTGCGGCCATTGTCATCCAGGGTGAGACCCACGCCCTCCTTGTCGGGCTTGAAAGTGCCCGGAAGCATTTGCGACCATGCGTGCCCGGCATAGATCACCGTCTCGAGCTGCGAGGAGGACAGCATCCGTTCCGAAACGGTTCGCTCGGGCAGGTGCGGAACGTGTGCAGGAACCGGCGCAGGGATCGAGCCCATCGCGACCGATTCCACCAGAGCCGTGGGGTGCTCACCGGCTGCGTTGAAGACGATGCGGCTCGGTCGATACGGGAGGTATACGCCCACTTGCTCGGCGAGCGGTGCCGGTGCTGTCAGGGTTGTATAGCCGACGGGGAGTACGGCATTGCGGATCGGCTTGTGAAAGGTGCGTGCGACAGCCGGCTTAGCCGCACGTGCAACGCCAAAGAGGCTCACCGGCGCGGCGGAAGGCTTGGCGCTCCGTGCTTCGGGGACCAGCTCGGCGCGGACCGGCACGTCGACCACGTCGAGGAAGTCGAGAACGGACCGGCGCTGGATGACGGTATGCGATGTGCCACCAGCCACCTTGTCGATCACGTAGAGTCGCACTGCGATGTCGGTGCCGTGCTTTCTGTAACAGCTTTCGAGCCGCAGTGAGGTGCGGACAGTGCAGCCGGTCAGCACCGCTTCGTAGGCCGCTTTCAGCTGCGCGCTCGGCGCGAACCAATCGGGCATGACCGCGACAATCCGCCCACCCATAGAAACGCGGCGTATGGCTGCCTGCAGATGGCGCAGGGCTGCGAGATTGTCCGCGCCGCGGCCGATGCTGCGCGAGAACGGCGGGTTCATCAGTACGACGGTGGGCCGTTCAAGCCCCGCGTGAAGACTGACAAGCGAAGCTCCGTCGTGGCCCGTGATGATGGCATTCGGGAAGACGCTGGCCAGGCTTTCCCGACGACGCGGGTCGATTTCGTTCAGCTGCAGGCCGGCATGGTGCGGCACCTGGACCGCAAGCAGTCCATTGCCGGCGCTCGGCTCCAGCACGATGTCGTCCGGTCCGATCGCGGCCATGACCGCGGCAAGAGCGCCGATATCGATTGGCGTCGAAAATTGCTGGAGTTCGATCTGCTCCTCGCTGCGCACCGTCTGCGTCGGAAGCCGTTCCATCAACGCTGCGGCATGCGTCACGCCGGCGATATCAGCCAGCGGATAGGGCTGCTTGGTGACGTGCAGCGCCAGCGCGTGCTCCAGCATCTCGAAGCTGTCGCGCTGGGTCCAACGGCCCTCTGCGTCGGTGCCTCCGAACGCAGCTGTCATAGCGTTGTTGAGCGCGCGCCGGGTGATCGGCTCGCCGGACGCCAGCGCCAGGGCGATGGTAAGCGCGGCCGAACGGTCGGTGACAGGCGGCAGGTCGAGCAGGTCGGACATGGAAGGCTCCCTTGGTCATGCTGCCATTCCGGCAGCTCACCGCCTCCCTCCCCCTCCTCTCTCTTTCGCCTCGAGCACCTCCGCCCAATCCTTGTAGGGCGCTGGCGGATAATCGGGCACGACGGTGAGCGCGTCCGAAGCATATTGCTCGATGCTACGCGCCACGGCTCGTCGGCCGGCGAGATCGCGATCCGCAGCCAGGATCAGCCGCGTGACCGACGATGGTATGGATACAAGGTCGAGTCTGCGCGACCCGAACGACGACCAGCACGGCAAACCGCGCAGGCGCGACCATGCCTGGGCACTCTCGAAACCTTCCGCTAGTCCGATCGTGGGGGCGATCCCGCCGCCACGCCACGCCCCGCTACCGAGCGTTCCGAGCGTCTGTTTCTCGGTGTAAGTGCCTGTCGCGGGATCGATGAATATCCGCTGGAAGGCGACTAGGCGGTCGTCCTCACGCGCCGCGACGAGCAGAGCGGGCTTGAACACGGTGAGTGGCTTGGGGCCGAGAGGACAGCGCGGATGGAAGCGAAGGTCGGTTGGTAGCGGCAGGAGGAAGCGCGACGCGAGATAGCGCTCGGCGCAGGATCCCGGCACGGCTCGAGCCTCGTTCCACAGCCGGTCGATGTTGGCGGTGCCCGCGGCCCGGGATATTTTGGGCGGCTCATACCTTTGCCCGAGAGGTATGCGGTCGAGCTCCCGCAGGATGTCGGCAGCGGCGCAGCCGGCAAAGCAGGTCACAAGGATGCCCCGGTCGCCTTGGCGAAGCGAGAGGCTGGGTGTCTTATCCGTATGGGCGGGGCATCGGCACGTCGCGACGTTGTGGTGCCAGGTTCCCCCAAGCGCGCCCACGAGGTCGACCAGCTTCTGTGAGGGGCGATTGGCGATCAGGGTCATGCCGGATCCCCCTCACGGCGCATCGTTTTGGTCAGGCGCGCAATTGCATATTCAGCGTCTCGCGCGGCGAAGTAGTTGTCGATCGCGTCGTCGTCGTGGAGCGGGACGACATCGGCATTCGGCTCCGACCGGTGCCGAACATACGCAGCAAGGGCGGTGCGCGCCGACCGCTCACTCGGATGCACGTCGGTTTGGTCGCGACCGTCGTCGTCGCGGATGAAGAGCAGAAAGCGTTCCATGGCGAGCGGACCTCGTACTTGGCCGCCTGTACCGGCGAACCATTACTGAAAGGGAATATCGGGCCATCCGAGCAGCCCATCCCTTCTCCCCCCCTCCGCTCTTCCTCTACCCCCGTTAAATCAGGGGTGATTTGGTATCAGTCCCGTTTACCCAGCGCTAAGCCCACTCAAGTAGGGTGCTTGAGGAACTAGAATCGATCTGTGCTTGTTTGTCGATGCACGGCCTTAAGAAGAGGTGAGGATGTCTCAGTTTTCGCCAATCGAGATCGCGAACTGGGTCGCTATCTATCTGGCGGCGGGTATCTGCTGCGGGATCGCTATGGTCATGTCCGTGTCGGTGACCATGCATGAGATGTGGCAGGCGAAGGTCTGGCAGGACGCTCGTACCTTTCGCGGTGCCGCCTTGTTGCTCCCGAAGACTTGGTGGCGATGGCAGAAGCTTTATCTTCTTTCCACGCCGGTGACGCTCGGGATCGTGTGCTATTTTGCAGCGACTATGCGGTGGAGCTAAGCCGCTATTTAGCGGCGTATTTCTAGTTTAGTATCACTAGACGACGTTAGACGAGTTGTAACACCTTTGATGTGCTAGGTAAATTCTCAGCACTACAGCCGCATGGCTTTGGCGATCCGTAATCCAACTGCGTCGTCCTCCATATCGCTCGGGCGGAGGGTAAGGAGGTCCCCCAAGTGTCGCATCCGCGGGTGGGTCACCGCCTTTGCGGCCAGGTAGTCGTCGTTATCGAAGCCCATCGCCTCCACGACGACGGTCCGAATCTCCCCGGTTTCGCGTGATCTACCCTCGAGGATGAAATCGGGACGGCAAGGTCCATCCGGCGTCATCGTATCGAAGAGCGGCTTCCCGATCGCCATATCGATCGACTGCGAGCGGAGGAGGCGTTGCGCTTCCAAAATCCGCTTGAAGGTTTTCCGCTCGAAATCCGACTCCACTGGAACGAACAGCCGGCCATTGTAGATCGGCTGCGCGTATCCTCGGAGAGGTGCATATCCGTGCGCCTCCGGGTACTCGCCGGCGACAACCAGCACGAGGAACGGCCCGCTGATCCTGTTACCGCGCACCGACGGTGACTGGACCCGGTTGGCGATCTCGACCGGCGGTCCATCGGGCACATAGATTTTGTGCCCATGAATGGCGGTCGCATAGAGCAGAACGAAACCCTGCGGCGCGTGCGCTTTCGGCCAATGCTCCGCGAGGCGTCGCAGCGTCGCGTACACGACCTTAGCCTCCAGCGGTCGAGCGTGCGTCCAGATAGCCCGCCCCAGCTCGATGCCAGGCGCGATCTCGATCTTTCCTGCGGCGCCCAAGATCGCGGCGAAAGCCTCCTTGATCGACCATTCAGGGCCGGCACCGATGGGAGGGACAGTGTTCGATCCGGCCGTGTCCATCAGTCGCCATAGGAGCCGGGCGAGCCGCGGCGTGGACGCGTTCCTGGTGCGATCGTCGTTGCTGTCCTCCTCCGGGCGCTGCGAGAGCTTTTCTGGCGCAGGCCTCAGCACCTCGAAAAAGCCGGCGGGTGGGTCGGTCGGCGTGTTGTGGGAGCGGACTTCGGTGATCCGGTTTGTCACCTGGTCCCGGAAGAACGGGCATTCCGCGCGATGCTCAGGACGCTTCTCGCTGGTCAGGCGTCGTAGATAATAGGTTTCCGCCTCGGATAGGAACGCGGGGGTGAGTATGGGTGGGGCGGCCTCTGTTCCAAGGCAATTGCAGGCGATCCAGCGGTGACCGATACGCGCGTTCTGGACGAGCGTGATCCCGGCCTGCTCGTCATGAAAAGTGCCCTCGCCAACGTACCAACGTACCAGTGCCTCGCGCAGCGGCTGCGGAAGCTTGATGCGATCGGGGCCTTTTCCGTCAGTATCTCGATGAATCAACCACATGCTCTGAGAGCCTTTGGGCGATGTTACTGAGCCAGTTTCGCGCTCGGCCCCTGTCTTGACAAGGGCAAATCTCTTGATCTCCACTGTTCTAAACCGGGGGTCGAGGAGGTTTTCGTGCATCAGTTTCAGGCCGTATTGGCGATCGCGAGCATGGCGCTTGCCACATCTGCCACGGCCGCGCCCGGGAAGCGCGGCAATATCCGGCGGGTCGAGATGATCTCGATGACGACCGCGCCAGCGCCTGTCGCGCCTATGGCGGACGGGGATCTCGGAGTCATCGAGAACCCTCCTGCGCCCGAGCTACCCGCAGAGTTCAAGATCCATGACCTGAGCCGTCGCTATGTCGAGTTTCGCATGAAGCAAGAGCTCGCCTCGATTGTCCCCGAGGTCAGCGTATCGGAGAGCCTGCCACAGAGTGTCGCGATCACGTCGTCGATTAGCGTGCCAGACTGGATGAGGCCCGGCGTCGGATCATTTACGGCGCCCGCGTTCGTCCCCGGCTGCGCGCCTCTTGCATATAGACCGTCGGGCTTCCTTTCGCGGGAGGCCGAAAATCGGCGAGCGGTTTACTATGGCATGATGAGCTCGATCGCGTGTGAACACGGCATCCCAACGGGGCTCTTCGACGCGATGATAATCCGGGAAAGCCGTTACAATCCGACGGCGCTTTCACCGAAAAATGCCTTTGGCTTCGCGCAGTTGATGCCCGGCACCGCAATCGGTCTCGGTGTGAACCGTTTCGACCCCTATCAGAACATGCGGGGCGGCGCCCGCTACCTCCGCCAGCAGCTCGATAGGTTTGGCCGCGTGCAGCTGGCCCTCGCTGCTTATAACGCCGGTCCGGGGCGGGTGCGCGGGGGCCTCGTACCGAGGATCACCGAAACGCAGGCCTATGTGACCGACATCATCGCCAACTGGTCAAGATTGACCGCCTCGCCTGGATCACAGACGTTCCGCTCGACCTTACCACAACCCGCCTATCGCTCGGTCGCACTCGCGCAATTCTAACCCCTCCGCGCACGCATCCGTCCGATGAACGGCGACAGAAAACGCATGCTCCACTCGGGAGCATTGCGACGGCGTAGCCGGCGCTCAAGGGCTTCACTTTGCGATGGTGGTTCGGTTGGTCGGTTCCGTCGTACTGGACCGCCGTCAGGCGATGACGCCTTGGCCGGCTAGGCCAAGTCATTCATTCCCATTTATAAATAGATTCTGGAGCGGTTGCGGGCCGTGGTGGCACTCGCTCTCTTGGGCGTCGAGTGCAGCACCAAGGCGTGCGAGTACCTTGCCCAACTGACCATCGACGGTGGCGAGCGCATATTCCCGTCGAGAAAGCGACGCGAGCATGGCCGTTGTGCTTTCGATCCGGTCGACCTCCCTTTGAACGACGTCGGCGGGCATCGGAGCGGGCCGCATCCATCGCGGAAGGTGCGCCTCAACCCATGCCGGCATGAGCATGCGGTAGGCGTTGCTGGTCTGTTTATAGCGTGGCCCTACGCCATCGATTTCAACGCGTTTGAAGCGGCGCTGCGAGAGGACGAAGCCGAGCTCGGCCAAGAGTGCCAGGGCGCGAACGATCGTCCGGCGACCAAGTCCGACCTTCTCGGCCAGATACTCGAGCGTTGGATACACCCGGCCAGCTTGGACCCGCGCTATCCTAAGCAGCTCCTCGAGGACGGCCAGCGTGGTACGATTGAAGCGCAGAATGGCGGCCTCCAAAGCCGTCGGCTCTCGCCCTTCGTGCGCGATCCGAGCTCGCAGGTTGGCGCGGCCGGCGCTGAGCGTCGCTGCCCGTTTATAAATCCGATCGGTCTCGCCCTTGGCCGGACGTGAAAAGAAGGCGTTCTCGAACGTGCCGGCCTCGATGCTGTCGCGCCGCACGGGCGCGCCGGTGCGATGCACAGTGCCCGACCGCGAGGGCCTCCGCTTGAAGCGAACACCACCGAGCGCCGACAGAGCGGCCTCTGCCATTGATATTGCAGCCAATTTCCTGCCCTCATGTGGGCCGGGACCGGGGCAAAACTCGACCGTGGCGCGAAGCGCGCAACCCTTGAACCGGAGCTCGGAAACCAGTATATCTTGAGCGTTGCAACGGCCCTTTCGATGCTTGCCGGCATCGGACATAGCGGTTTCAGGGTGCCCGGCCTTCGTGCCGGGCATTCGTTTATGTGGTCACAGCCAATCCTAATGTTTCTAGGTCGCGGACTGCGACCCAGACTTGGCCAATCTGCCGCACGCGGCGTGCTCGCGAAACACGCGTGATTCGTGCTTTGAAGGACATTAGGCAACTAATGTTCGTGCTTTCAGAAACACGAGAGCGTTTGTGTCCCGTGGCCCGGGACAACAATTCGTGCTTTCAATGACGCGAGGTGCTGGCGGGCACCGTCACGCACGTTCCGATCCCGAATCAGACAGAGCTATGAGGTCAGTCGCTTGTTCGACGCCTCGGGGATGATTTTGACGATATATTCGCGGACTGTCCGTCCAGCTGCAGTGACCGTCGGGCGGCCGGAATCATCGATCTCAAACCGGAAGCCTGGGATCGTGTTCTCATCGATAATCTTCGTGAGCACGAACTTGAAGTGACGCGAGGGGCCTTGATAGCCCATCTGCAGCCGGAGGTCTTCGAGCGGGATCGTCGTTCGACCGTCGACACTGAGCGCGCGAGCAACCTCATAGAGCCTGCGCTCTAACGGCCCCAGCTGGAAGTATGTCGATGCGTATTCCAGAACCTGACGATCGACCATGATCGCTCGGTACAGCCAATCGCAGAGACGCACCTTAATGGCTTTCAGTCGGCGCTCACCGCCTTCGCCCTTGGTATATTGAAGCTTGGCTTCCTGCAGCCAAGAGAAGAAGCCATCCTCGCCCTCTCCACCAGCTTCGATGTTGGTCTTGATCTGTGTACCCTGCAGTCGTTCAAGTGCCTCGGACAACCGTTGGTACGATCTCGCGGATTTGTTGACCCCGGTGACACTGAAAAGATCGTTGGCCGTAAAGCTAAATTCCTGACCGACGTGTTTCCCCGCCTCGACCTTCGATACCATCAGGCTCGCAATGTAGAGCAAGATTTCCTTGTCGTAGATCGTGGCAACGCCTTTTGGCCCAGGTCCGATCTCGATCGAGATGTCGTCCTTCTTGTAGGCTAAGGGCTGCATCCAAGCCTTCTTTGCCAACGCGAAGAACGGCCATGCCATGAGCGACCGCTCCCCGCGGACCGCACCATGCAGTGGGCTATCGAGCAGGAAAAGCTCGCCTTGTTCTATCTCCGCCATCGTCAATTAGCCTTTATTTTAATCTGAGGTTGTCGAGGGGCGGGCTTTGGGTGTGACTCGATCCTAGCGGGGCCGTGCCGCTCTCGTGTCATTGATAATTCGCCAGTGGACCTCTCGCGTTTCTGAAAGCACGAAAATTCAGGGCCTCGCGTTATCAAAAGCACGAAGTCAGGTCTAAAAACCCCGCTTTTCGGGGCTGTTTTGGCCGATTTCGGGCACCTCGCCTGCCGAGAGGCCGCGCTCTTCGTGCTTTTAATAACACGAGACGCCGTGGTTGGAGGTACGTCGCTGAAAGGGGTCTGGTTTACTGGAGCGTAAGCCATGCCCCGCCGTAGCACGCGACGCCTGTGCCTCAAAACAGCATCGTCGCAGGCAGCACCTGGTCACACCCGTCCACCCGCGCAATTGCCCTCCCTCTTCCCTTTGATCCATTGGCTATCCCAGGCGCTAGGAAGCCTGTGGAGGCCCGTGGCAGCGCCGTCGCGCGTATCCAGCGGTCGAAGCCCTCGCCGGCCGTCACAGCCAAAAAAAAGGCACCTGAGCGGTGCCTGATCCGATCGTCATGGATGCAGCGGCTTTAGAGCCCCTCGGCATCCTTCTTGCGCAGGCGGAAGCCCTTGCGCTCAGCGAGATCCGCGTAGCCGCGCTCGAACGTCTCGCACACCAGCTGCTGGATCTGCTGGCCATGCTCGCCGCGAACGTCGCTCAGGTCCAGGCCACCGATCGCGGAAACCGCATTTGCCAGCCTTGGGGCCAAGCCACCGAAGACGGTAGCGAGGAAGGCCGTCAGCCCAGCGGTATGCTCGCATTCATCGCCCGACAGGCAAGCGAGCAGCTCTGTTCCAAAGAATGCCTCGGATTGCGTGATCCCGAGGGCCTCGCAGATCGCCTGCGCTTCATCCACCCGCATCGGCCGGCGCTTTGCCGGGTCCGTATGCAGGATGGAGTGAAGCCTCGTCCGCTTCATCATCGGCGTAGCAGCTTCGAGCACGCGGAACGTGACCCGCAGCTCTTTCATCCTCGCAAGGAGGAAATCGGCAAGTTCTGGCTTAGCGCTGCTACTGCTGTCACCAGAATTGTATGGATATGACGCTCCCACCTCAGGGCACTCCCCACCCGTGTATTCCGACTCAGGTAAGCTTCAAAATGACAGAATGGCAGCCCTACCGTTAACGTTAATTTCATCTTTCTAAGGGGCTACCTGATTGGAATTACATTCGTTTCGGTTCTTTTGGCAGCTGCGCGGAAGGCCTGGGCGTCCTCGACGTCCAAGCCAAGCTTATTGATGACCTCTGTCGTGTTCTCCTCGACAATAAAGTCGAAGAGGACCAGCGATACAGCCGAGGCAAAGCTGACTGACGTCCCGACGACTGCTTCGAGGTCTGGTATCGACCCGTCGATCGCCTCAGCGCTGCTTTCCATTATTGTTAGAGACAGTCCGACGTCGCCATCCGTGGGGATGATACGCAGATGCTCCTTCAAAGAGCCAGCTTTGTAGGTGCTCTTAATGTGCGATGCGGATGAAGAACGGTCATTCACCACATCGTTTATCGACAGAAGAGTCTTCTTCTTATTCGAGAAAAGCCGGATGCTTTCGGTTACTAGCCGAAAGAGTGTTTCCGAGATCTTTAGATCGAAGGCGCGCTGCCCCGCCGTCATCTTAGAAGAAGTCCTCACCTGTATTTAACACCCTGAAAAATATCGTCCCAGCGGCGTTTTAGCACCATCGAGTCCGCGTTGTGTAACACATTCATGTGCCGGAGTCGCACCGTCGGATCAGACCCGTCACAAGGCTGTCCTCGTCCGCGGACAGTTGTCCGTCAATACGGACAGCTGTCCGCTATTGCGGACAGGCGTTCGTCACGGCGGACGGTTGTTCGTGAGGGCGGACAAATCGTCCCGGGCAGCGGGACAAGTGAGCGGCTGACGCTCTTTTCGTCGCAACGGATTAAAAAACATTCGATCGATCAAGCGGTTCCTCAACGCTTCGATTGCGCCACTTTTTTTCTCGGCCGAGCCTTTGGTTGGGCGCGCTGAAATGCGCTCAGTCAAAGGAGACCTATCGTCATGAAGACCCTGCTCAAGATGGGCCGTCGCACCGAGACGGCCGTGCTGGCCACCCTCGGTGTCGCGGCTGCCGCAGCCGTGATGGCCTCGCCGGCCTTCGCCGGTGCCGATGGCACGTTCGATACCGCGCTCGACGCCTTCACCGGCTTCCTCGAGGGTTCGGGCGGCAAGATCATCACCGTTCTGTCGCTGGCCGGTGGTGTCGTCGGTCTGGCCTCGGGCCGCTTCTCGCTCGGCCAGGTCGCGATCCCGGTCGGCGTGGGCGTTGGCGCCGGCACCGGCGTTCCGATCGTCACCTCGACCGTCACCGCAACCATCTGAATATATCCGGCACCGGCGGAGATAGCAGCTCCGCCGGCGTCGTCACTGAAGGTGGCGTGATGTCAGCCGACAAGTTCGTGATCCCATCGCACTTAGACGACCCTGAGCTTATCGGCTTTTGGACGTTGGACGAGTTCCTCGCGATGGTCATCCCCTTCACATGGGGAATCCTGTCCCAACACATCGTCATCGGGATTGCCTTAGCATTCTCGGGTTGGTGGGCTCTGCGACGAGCCAAGGCGGGACGGGCAACTTCTTGGTTGATCCACCTGGCGTATTGGCACCTTCCTGGCGGGTTCCCGTCGCTCAGGGCCACGCCACCTTCCTATCTCCGACTGATGGTGGGCTGACATGGATTATTCCTACCAGCACGCGCAGAGCCAGCGCGTCCTTCGCCAGCGTAATCTCCTCGGCATCGCCGCCCTCGTGCTGGCGGGCGCCGTTGCGCTCCTTCTCCTCATGTCTGCGACGCGCAGCCGCGAGATCGTCCTGCAGCCGGTCCTTGGATCGCCGGTGACGGTTTCCAGCTCGGGCGTGTCGCGCGAGTATCTCGAGCTGGTCACCCGCGACACCGCGGTGCTGACGCTCAACCGGTCGCCGGGCAGCCTCGACTATTGGATGAAGTCGGTCCTCGCGATCGTCTCGCCCAAGGCTCAGGGGACAATCAAGGCCGACCTCCTCAAGATCGTCAGCGAGCAGCGTGGCTCAAGCATGAGCCAGTTCTTCACGCTCGAAGGCATGGAGATCGACGCCAAGCACCTTCAGTCGACCGTCACGGGGAAGCTCAGCACGGTGGTCGGGCAGAAGGTCGTCTCAAACGAGCCTCGCACCTTCATCTACGACTGGGAATATTCGGGCATGAGCCTGAAGCTGGTCGGCTTCAGCATGGCGCAGCCCAAGGGCCGCCTGGGAGGTTCGCTGTGACCGCCTCACTCTATGCCTTCGGTAGCGCCGCACTCGGCACCGTCCTCGCATCGCGGACGATGTGCTGGCTCAGCCGCCTTGCCGGTGCCGCACTCATCGCCCTCGCCTTTTTCGTGTACGCAGGCCCTGCCTTCGCCGCGAACGATCAGACGCTGATGGTGGCAGACGGCGCGCAGGTTTCCTGCACCGCGTCGGCCAAGGACCTTACCCGCATCAGCCTCGTCGGCGACGAATTTGCAGGCGTCTCCAAGATCAACACCGGCAATCCGGCGGATGACTTTTCGGTCGTCAACGAGCCGGTGCGCGGTGACATCTACTTGTCGGTCCCAGAGGGGTTCAACCGCCAGACGCTGTCGTTCTTCGGAACGTCCAAGCGCGGCTACGTCTACAAGTTCGCTTGCCGCATCGCTGGCGATCAGGCCGTGCAGGTTTTCCTCTCCAACCCCGCGATCGCCAAGGCGGATGCTGTGGAGGCAACGCCCACCAAGGTGGCCGCCGCATCGTCGCCCGAGGACGCCGCGGTGTCGCTGGTCCAGGCCATGTACGCCAACAAGTCGGTCGAAGGCTTCGAGCAGCGTCAGCGCTCGCTGAAGCCCGTCTATGTCGGTGATCTGAAGGTCCAGATGATCTCCGAATATCGCGGGGAGGCCCTGACCGGTCGTGTCCTCCGCATCGAGAACAAGGGTTCGCAGGAGAAGGTCCTGACCGAGGCCCAAGTTGCGCCGTCCAGCGCCCTCGCCGTCTCGATCGCCGAGCCCAAGCTCGCACCTGGTCGGGTCACGACCGCCTACCTCGTCTCGCGGAACGGAAACTAAGCCATGGCCCTCACGGACATCTTCTCGCGAAGCCGCAAGCCGCTCGACGGGCCCGAGGCAGGTCCCGCAGTTGATGGCGTCTCGCCGATCGCCTCCGAGCTGGACGGCAACACCGAGACCAAGAAGAAGCAACGCATGCTCCTCGCCGGGGTGGGTGCGGTTGGCCTCGTCGCTTCGTCGTTCTGGATCTTCGGGGGCACGGACAGTGCCAAGAAGCTCGACCCCGACAAGCCTGAGCAGGTCAAGGTCTCGGTTGGCGACATGGCCAACAAGACCATGTCCGAGCAAGAGTGGATGGCGCTGTCCGAGAACCGCTTCCAGTCAGCCGAAAACCAGCTCAAAAGCGTCGATGGCACCAATGCTCGCGTCGCGCAGCTCTCGCAGCAGATCGACGCGCTCAAAGCGCAGAACCAGTCGATGTCGTCGGACGGTCAGCGCGTGGTGTCGGCCTACCAGGCCGAGAACGAGCAGCTTCGTCGCCAGGTGAACGACCGCGCGGCGCCGGCTCCGGTCCCTGCTGGTCCACAAGCGATGTACGGCCCCGGCAGTGCGGCAGTCTACGGCCGCGGTGCCGCGCCCCCGCCCGGCCCTGAGGTTGCGGCACCTCGCCTGAGCGAAGTTAAGATGGTGTCGTTCAGCTCGGCCGATCGCGGCACCGCCTCCAAGATCGCCAAGGGCAGCACGGTCTACACCGACAGCCCCAACTATCTTCCAGCGAACAGCTTCGCGACCGCCAAGGTCATCGTCGGCGTCGACGCCGCGGCGGGTGTAAACAGCCAGACCGACCCGCTGCCGGTCGTACTCCGCATCACCGGCCCGGCACGCTCGGTGCTGCAGAATGGCAAGCTGCTCACCACCAAAATCCAAGGCTGTCTCATCAACGGCGCCGCGCGCGGCGAGCTGTCGAGCGAGAAGGTCTATATCAAGCTGCAGAAGATGACCTGCCCGCAACCGGGCGGCAGATATGCCGAGTCCGAGGTAAAGGGCTTCATCGCCTTCGGCGGCAAGACGGGCGTCCGCGGCCGCGTGGTCAGCCGCGAAGGCTCGCTCGTCAGCCAAGCCTTCATCGCCGGTCTCGTGGGCGGCATCGGCAAGGGTTTCGCTGCAAATTCCAACTCGATCCTGCGTGGAAGCAGTGTCGTGGTCGACGGGCGCCGTCAGCAGCTCGGCGTGGGCGACATCGCACAGGGCGGGATCGGGAACGGCGTCGGCGAGGCTGGCGACATGGTCTCCAAGTACCTGATCGAGCGCGCCGAGCAGTACCAGCCCGTCATCGAGATGCCCACGGGCGTCGACGTCGAGATCGTCTTCCTGGAGGGTGTGTATGTCCGTAATTGATTACATCGCCTTCTGGCGACTGCGTCCGCGTTTCATCGCAACCATCGCCGGCTGCGCCGCTGTCGTGGGTATCGGTGCCGCAGGTGCTGCGGCGGATCTCGGCATCATGTCGCCGTCCAACACGAAGGTCGCCGCGCTCCTCAAGGCACGGCTGCCTCGCACGCAGGTGTCCAAGGTCGACTGCGGCGTGGTCGATGGCCTCTGCGAGGTCACCGCAGGCAACAACCTCTTCTACGTCGATCGGTCGGGCCGCTACCTCATGATCGGCCGGGTCTACGACATGGAGACGAGGCAGGACCTGACGGCAACCCGCCTCCTCGAGATCAACCCCGACACGCTCATTGGCGGGGCGGCCAAGGCCAACAACGCCGCGAGCGGAGACGAAGCGCCGCTGACGCGCGGCGCTGGCGCGCCTTCCTCGGCACCCGCTGCGCCGCAGCACCTCTCACTCACAAGCCTTCCGGCGACGGGTGCGATCGTGTGGGGCAAATCTGCCGGCAAGACGGTCACCGTCTTCAGCGATTTCCGCTGCGGCTACTGCCGCGCGCTCTCCAACACGCTGCGGACCATGAATGTGCGCGTCATCGAACGCCCCATCTCGGTGCTCGGCAGTCGCGACCTCGCCAACCAAGTCTACTGCGCCAAGAACCGTGAAGAGGCGCTGCACCAGGCTTACGCCGGCGAGCCTCTGCGCAATGCCGGCACGTGCGACACCTCGGGTCTCGATGCCAACGAGAAGTTCGCGCGCGCGCATGGACTCTCCGGCACCCCCGTCATCGTCCGCTCCGACGGCGCGATGATTGAGGGCTACCGGCCCAAGGAGGCGCTGGCCGCCTTCATCGAGGGAGGACGGTCGTGACGCCTACCAAGCTCGGCGCGCTCGCGCTCATCCTCGCCGGCACCGGCCTTTCGAGCTGCACGACGATGGGCGGCAACATCAAGGGCAACTTCTCATGCGTGGCGCCTGACGGCATCTGCGCGCCGAGTTCGACCATCGACGACCGCGCCTTGGCGCTGATCGCCGGCGAAGACGGCGATCGCATGATTACCCCGGCCGGTCCCTACAGTGTGCCCGCAGGGGATGACCGCGGCGCACAAAGCATCGCCGCCCGCGCCGTCACCGGCGGTTTCCGGACCGCCTCGGCAGTGCCGGCCCGCAGCCAAGAGCGGGTCCTGCGCATCGTTTTCCCAGCCCAGATCGACGGTGCCGGTCGTTTGCGCGAGCAGACCGCCATTCATGCCGTGGTCGAGCGGGGCGAGTGGCAGCAGGCCTTAGCCGCTAACGCCGTTGCGACCACGCCATCCGAAGTCGCTACAGCAACTGGCGGCGACACCCTCCTTGCCGCGGTCGATCGTGCCGACCCGCCAGTCAGTGCCATGTCCGACGGGATGGTTGACCCCGACATGCCGAGCCCCGCTGCCGTCGCGGCTGCGCGCTCGCAAGCGGATCCAGTCGGCGACATCAAGGACCAGGTTGCGCGACAGCTCGCACGCAACCCCCGTCGCGTGCCGGTAGCGACGCGCCCGACCTTCCGTCCCGCTCCCGCTGCGATAGCTATTCCGGTCGCTCCGAGGCCCGCAGGTTCCTCGTCGCAGCCACAAACGGCGACAACGCAGAACGTCCGCCCCTCCAGTATCAAGCCTTCCGCCTCTTCCGCGTTGCCTCGCCCTGCAGAGACGACGCCAACGGCGACGTCGTCCGTCACCGTTCCGGCACATGCGACACAGGCTGGTCGGACGGCGATCGCGTCGGTTCAGGCCAACCCGGCGATCCGCGCCGGGCTCGCGCGCGCCGAGCCGGAAGCGCGCGACGCTGCGAAGGCAAACGGCGTCGTTCCGGTGCTGCGTGCGCCCTCGTTCCCTGGAGTGGATCAATGAGCTTTCTGAGCGGCCTGCTGGCGACGTTCCTGGGCGATAGCGCAAAGCCCGAGAGCGGGCGCCCCGACACCGCGGTGCCGCGCTTTGTGCATTGGCTCCCCTACCGGAGCTACGATCCCAAGACGCAGATTTTCTACAACAGCGCGACACGCGGCTTCGTCCTCGAATGCACGCCGATGATGGGTGCCACCGAGCAGAGCCACGAAATGCTCGCGCAGTTCCTCTCCGAGGGCATCCCCACTCCGGGCGCGCTGCAGGTGCATGGTTGGATGAGCCCGCGCATCAGCGAGCTTCTCTCGAAATGGTATCTCCCGCGATACTCGGCCGCCGGCGTCTACGAGCGCATGGCCAAGCACCGCACCGAGTACCTGCTTGGCGGAGTATGGCATTCGCTGTCGACGGCTGCGCCCTTCCATATGCGCAACCATCGCCTCGCCATCTCCTATTCGACACCCGAAACGAGCCGCGTTTCCAACGAGGAGATCGTATCGGTGATGGAGGGGCTCGCCTCCGCCCTCGAGTCAATCGGCGTCCACTCGCGCGCCATGGACCCCAAGGCGCTCATCACTTGGATCGACGACCTCACCTCGCCCACGACCGCGCCGGGCGACGACACGATCACCTACAATCCCTTTGATCCGATCGCGGATCAGGCTGTGCGTCACGATCTCGAAATGAAGATCGAGCCCGATCGTATCCTGCTGCGGACTGAGCGCTTTCGGCCGACCGGCAAGACCGTCGATAACGCCCCGGAGATCGGCGAGATCTACCCGGACACGTTCGATGTGCGCTCCTTTTCGGTTCGTAATCTGCCGCAGCGCTGGGCGCCCTGGGACATGGCCAAGCTCATTGGCGATATGTTCGCCGACAAGCTTCGCATGCCCTGCCCCGTCTCGACGAACCTCTGCCTCGACTTTCCCGACGCGGAGGCAGAGGGACAGCGCGCTGGTCGAAAGTTCATGCGGACCACCAGCCTTGCGGACTCGAAGTCGGCTCGCATGTTGCCGCAGCTGAAGGATCAGTCGGCGGAGTGGAAGTTCGTCAAGGACGAGCTGCGCCAGGGCCGCAAGCTCGTTCAGGCGTTCTACTCGGTCACCTCCTTCAGCCCCAAGGGCAAGGGGGACACGAACGAGCGAACGCTGAAGTCGGTGTACCGCGCCGCAGGCTGGGACCTGCTCGACGATCGGTATCTGCAGATCCAAGGCCTCCTCGCCGCGATGCCGATGACGATGGCCAACGGTCTGTCGTTCGATCTCAAGAATATGAAGCGTATGCGGACCGTGCTGACCACGACCGCCGCGAGCCTCATGCCGCTGCAGGGCGAGTACCTTGGCGGCAATAACCCGCACCTCATGCTCATTGGTCGACGCGGCCAGCCATATTTCTGGTCGCCGTTCGAGAATACCGCAGGCAACCATAACGTCGCCGTCTGCGGCAAGTCCGGCTCGGGCAAATCGGTCATGCTGCAGGAGTTGTGTGCGTCGTTGGTCGGCGCCGGCGCGAAGGTCGTCGTAATCGACGATGGTCGGTCGTTCGAGCACTCGGCCAAGCTGCAGGGCGGTGCCTTCGTCGAGTTCACGATGGCGTCGGGTTTCTGCATCAACCCGTTCGCGATGATCGATCCCGCGCTGGCGGAGCAGGACGAGGATTACCTCATGGACTGCTTCGCGATGCTCAAGAGCATCGTGAACCAGATGGCGCGGCACATCGACAAGCTCAATGACACCGAACGCGGCCTGATCGACGGCGCGATCAACAAGGTGTGGAACGAGAAGGGACGCGGAGGCTCTGTCAACGACGTCATTGCTGCGCTCAACGACACGGGCAACTCCGTTGCCGCCGATCTCGCCATCGCCATGCGGCCGTTTTCGTCCGAGGGCACCTATGGTCGCTTCTTTATCGGGGACGTCTCGTTCCAGTTGAAGGCCGACCTCACGGTCTTCGAGCTGTCCGATCTCTCGTCGCGCGAGGAGCTCCGTTCGGTCGCGCTGACAGCGATCATGTTCATGGCGAGTCAGGCAATGCGCCGCCAGGATCGCTCGGTCCCCAAGGCATTGCTGCTCGACGAAGCGTGGCAGCTGCTCAAGGGCGGTTCGATGGCCGACTTCATCGAGGCCTATGCCCGTACCTGCCGTAAGTACGGCGCATCGCTGGTGACGGCCACGCAGAGCATCAACGACTATTACAAGTCCGACGGTAGCCGCGCGGCTCTTGAGAACAGCGACTGGTTCGTCATCCTTCAGCAGAAGGCCGAAACCATCGCCGACTTCAAGAAGCACGACCGCTTCGAGATGGACGATTACACCGATGCCTTGATGCGCTCGCTGAAGCGTAACGGCCTCGAGTATTCGGACGTGCTCATCAAGGGACCGGAGACCATGTCGGTCGGGCGGCTCGTTCTCGACCCCTATTCCGGAACCGTCTTCTCGTCCTCGCCGCGCACCTTCGCGGCAATCCACGATCTGCTCGATCAGGGGTTGACGATGGAAGAGGCAATCGAGCGCATCGCCTACCCCGATAACCCTGAAAAGTGGAGCGACGCCGGCGACGACGCGCTTCCAATCGCCGCGGAGTGACCGTCATGGCAACGCACGCAAATTCCCTTGTCCCGCTTGCTGCGCCGAAGGCAGCGAGTCGGGTCGACTATGGTTTTCTGCTCTACTTCAGCCTCCACATGGCTGGCTTCCTCGCCTCAACGCTCTTGATGACGTGGGGCTTGTTCGTGCTCTTCTTCCTCGTGCTGGGCGGGTTCTCGCTCGATGGCATGATCCACCACCTTCAGAACATGACCAGTCGCTACCTGGCGGCCGGTCCAGACCGGATCGACCAGTTCAAGATCACCGTGGGCGTTGCGCACGTGATCCTGTCGACCGCCCTCATCTTCTTTCGCCGGCATTCGATCCTGCCGCGCGATCCGGCCGCTCGGGAGCGCGACGCATGACCGAAGCATCCAGTCTCGACCGCAACGACGACGGTCTCGGCCTTTCGCCCGATCGCGATCCGTCCCCTCTCCGCGCTGCTGGGCGTGGAGCGAAGCGCCGGGCCGTTTTTGCCGGCTACACGATGCCGCAGCTGCTCGTGGGAGCTGCCGTGCTTCTCGCGCTTGTCTGGGCGATGTGGATCAGCAAAGCCGTGATGGCTGAGAAGCCGCAACACATCGTGAAGGCGGATCTCTCACGCATCGTCGGCGAGTATGTTCAGGCTCAGGCCCGTAGCGCCACCCCGCCTGAACAGGTTCAGGCACAGATGAGGACGTTCATGGCCGCGCTCGATACCGAGCTGCAGCGCCGTGGAGCCGCAGGCCAGGTGGTGCTCGTCGGCGAGGCGGTTCTCTCGAAAAGCGTCCCCGACATCACTGCCGATGTCGCCAAGGCGGTCTATTCGGCGGGTGTTCGCGTCCCGCAGGCGGCTTCGCCGGCGCAGATGGGTGCCATGATGCGCGGTCAGGTTCCGACGGCGCCGGTGGCTGCCCCCGCTACCGCTGTCCCTGACGTTGTCCAAATGCCTGCCAGCGCGCCTGCGCCTTCGCCATTCGCCGCAATGCCGCAGGACACCGCGCAAGCGCCTCAAATGCCTGAAGCCTCGGCCGCTGGTGCAAGTGTCGCAACCTTTGGTGGTCCCGGTGGCCAGTAAGGCCGCCGCCATCGCGGCACCCGTCGCCGAGGAACGTTTCCGCCCGCGCAAGCGGTTGTGGGCAGCGCTCGGTCTTTTCATCGCAGGTGGCGCGTCGCTAAACGCGCTTGCCGAATGGCGTGACACGCACGCGCTGCTCATCAATTCCTCGCAGTCCCTGCCGAATTGGGCGTTCGTGATCCACAAGACCGCCACGCCGGCGCGTGGTGAATACGTCTTCTTCGTTCCACCGGCTGCGCCGCTCGTCGTCCGCCACTTCGGTGCCAAGAAGCAGATGTTCGGCAAGATCGTCTACGGCATGCCCGGAGACGTGGTCGAGCATCGCGGCGCCGACGTCTTCGTTGCCGGCAAGCTGGTCGCGCACATGAAGCCGGTGAGCAAGTTCGGCGAGCGCCTCGTCCCCGGTCCAACGGGGGTAATCCCGCGCGGTTGCTACTTCGTTGGCAGTCCCCACAAGGACGGGTTCGATAGCCGCTATGCGGCGATCGGCTTCGCCTGCGCGAACAAGATCGTCGGCGTCGGAAAGCCGATCCTGTGAAGCGCGCGCTGGAGTCCATCGCGATCGTCGCCCTGCTGTCGGTGTCGCTGAGCTCGGCGACACGCGCAAGCGACCACGGCGTCGTCGGGCAGACCTTCCCGATCATCGAGCCCGATCTGCTCGCGACGATCGAGGCGAAGCTCCAGCGGCTCCAATCGAACGGCGAGATCGATCGCATGAACGCCGCCTTCGCCAAGCGCGCCGAAGCCCGCGTTCGACGCCCCACGCCTGTCGCGGGCATCACGCCAGCATCCGAAACCCGCACCTGGGCCTACGATCCGACGATCACGATCGAGCGCGACGTGCAGGATCAGAAGGGCAATTTCATCGCCCGCCGCGGTCAGACGGTCAATCCGCTCGACTTCACAGCGGTGACGCAGGCCCTCGTGTTCGTGGACGGTGATAACAAGGCCGAGATGGCTTGGGCGACGTCGCAATACAGCGACCTCAAGGCGAAGATCATTCTCGTAAGCGGCTCTCCCCTCGAGGAGATGACGGCGCGGCAACGCCGCTTCTACTTCGACCAGGAGGGCCGTCTCACCGGCAAGCTGGGCATTCGGCACACGCCCGCGGTCGCTGTGCAGGACGGCCGCGTCATGAAGCTTTCCGAAATCAAGCTGAAGGGAAACAGCTGATGCCTCTCTGGCTCGACATGATGAAAACGCCGATGGCCGCGCCGGAAACGGACGAGCTGCGCGGCATGCGCCGGACCTTCCAGGTGCTCTGCGTGGCCTCCGCGCTGGGCGTACTGTCGATCAGCACGCTGGTGCAGCTCTTCGGCCGGCCCGCCTCGTTCGTGGTCGCCGCCCTCCTTGCTGTTACCGCGCTTCACACGACGCTCTATGTTTTCAGGAAGAACCGCGCCGACAACGCCTACCTCGATGCCGCGGTGTCGTCGGAGGATCCGGCGTGAATGCTCGCCAGGTCATAACGGAGCCACGGCAGCGTCTTGCCTATCGCGTTATGCTGTACGCAGTTTTGAGCGCGGGCATCTTGCAGTGGACGTTCATCGACGATCTGCCGTCGGGTAGCGGCAAATTCTATGTCGATGCCGTGATTGCGGTAGGGGCAGTCATGCTCATCTTCCCGCTACCCGGCGGTCTGAAGACGATCATCAGTGGGAACGGGCGATGATGCTGCCGCGTCTCCGCTTGCTCCTTGTCGCGTTGATCGCTCTCTTCGCGACCGCGGTGCTGAGCCCGCGCGCGGAGGCTCAATCGAAGTGCACAGGCAAATTCGTCAACCCGATTACCGATGTCTGTTGGTCCTGCCTCTTTCCGCTTTCGGTCGGCGGACTGAAGATCTGGCCGAGCAACCGCCCCGATACCGATAATCCCAGCCTGCCCGTGTGTGCCTGCGGCTCGCCAGTGCCGCGCGTCGGCATCTCGGCTGGCTTTTGGGAGCCGGTCCGTCTCGCCGACGTGTCGACCAAACCATGGTGCTTCGTGAACCTGGGCGGCACCAAGATTTCGCCGGGTTTCGACATCGGGCAGGGGAATTTGTCGGGACCATCGCAGAAGGGCGGCAACGGTCAGAACACGTCCAAGTGGCACGTCCACTGGTACGTTTATCCGCTGCTCTACTGGATGGAGATCCTCGCGGATTTCGCGTGCTTTGAGCAATCGTCGTTCGACATCGCTTACATGACCGAGGTCGATCCGCTCTGGCAGGATGACTCGCTGACCGCCCTTATCAATCCAGAGGCGGTTCTGTTCTCCTCGCCGATCGCTCAGGCCGCGTGCGCCGGCGACTGCATCGCAGCTACCGCCAAGCTGCCCCTCGATGCGACCTTCTGGTGCGCGGGCTGTCAGGGACCGATGTACCCGGTAAACGGTAACATCGCCGCGTCGATCGGGCATGTGCAGGCCTCGCGCCTCGCGCTCGCCCGCTTCGCTTTCAAGATCCACCGCGAAGGGCTGGCGTGGGGCACAATGGGCTCCAAGGGGCTCTGCAACAAGTACCCGATGCCGGTGCTGCGCAAGCAGCAATACCGCGTCCAGATGACCAACCCGATCCCGACCGTCAGCGGCAAGTTCGCCTGCTCGCCTCTTGGTGCTTCGACCATGCCGCCACAGGCTGGCCGTGCCTTCCCGGTGAAGGGTGAGGACATGGGCTATCTCGTCTGGCGCAAACGCAACTGCTGCGTGCTGTGAGGAACCACTGACATGCGACGCTTCACCATCGTCCTCGCACTCGTCGCCGCGGTAGGCGGAGTCCAGGCGATCGCGCAGACCGTCGACGGTCTAGACCTCGACGCGATCAAGCGTCGCTCGGCCGCCATGCAGAGCGATGCAGAGACGTTCGCCGATCACGTTCGCAATCGTGGTGACGCCTTCCGCGAAGAGGCCGTCGCCGTGCAAACCAAGGCGACGGGAAACCTCATCGAGTTGGCAAAAGCCGATCTCCCCGTGAACGGTGAGGGGGCATTCGACTTCGACGAAATCATCAAGGGCGCCAGCCAGAACGTCTCATCGACGGGCCGCGGCGATGCACCCCAGTTCATTGCATTCGCCAGTCTCTCGATGCCCGTCCCCGCGCTCCGCCAGCTGATCGCGGACACCGCGAAGGCCGGCGGTGTGGTGGTCTTCCGGGGCTTTCCCGGCAACTCGATGAAGGCGTTCAGCGAAGCGCTCAGCAAGGTCGTTACCGACAAGGATCAGTTGTCCAACGTCGGCATCGATCCGCGCCTCTTCCGCGCCTTCGATGTTCAGGCCGTGCCGACCTATGTGGCGGTTTCGTCCGACTTTGACCTGTGCTCCGGGCTCAACTGCCGCACGGCAGTGCCCGCGCACGACCGCATCACTGGCAATGTCTCGGTTCGGTACGTGCTCGACACCTTCGTGTCGGCACGCGGGCCAGGCGCCGGCGTAGCCTCGGTGGCGCTGCGCAGCATGGCGAAGGCGAGCTAGGTGAAGCGCGTCGCTGCCTCCCTGTTCCTCGCCATCCTCGTGGGTGGCGCCAGCGGCGTAATCGCGCAGACGACGATCGAAGAGGCGCGTCAGCAAGGCAACGCCATGGGCAAGGCCATGCGCGCCGACGAGAGCCTGAACCCGAGCGAGCTGAAGCTGCAGGAGCTGCCAGGCTACGGCGGGACGGACCTGCCCGAGAAGGGCTATTTCGACGACCCCGACAAGCTGACGACGGACGGCAAGATCGCCTCGCCGACGAACGACGCTTACGGAACGGTCACCGACAAAGCCGGCACCCGTCCCAGCTTCAGCAATGCCGAAATCCTTGCTGCCACCTCGCGCGGCACCGCGATCGAGAAAGATCCGGAGACCTACCTCGGTGGCCAGGACATCAGCGGTAGCGAGGGCACCTGCACGGCGCTGCCCCCTTCGACCGGCTCGAAAGGCTATTACGAGGCGACCTGCAACAAGGGCTCGAAGGTCACGCAGGCCGACGAGGTTTGCCGTGGCAACATGGTTCCCCACGTGGTCAATACCGCGCGCTATTTCTACTACGGCGTGCTCGACAAGAACGAGGGGTACGGCTTCGCGCGCAACAGCATCATGCAGGCGCGCACGACCGCGGGTGTATGTCGCACCGAGGCCGTCTCGAAGCATATCTGCGACGCCCAGATCGATCTCGGTGCCGGTGGTACGAACGTCGAGGACTATCGCAAATTTTGTAAGGGCAAGCTGAGCGGCACCGCGCAGCTATACTCGTGCTCGAGCGAGCTTCCCGCGAGTGACACCGGCAGCCACCAGAATTTCCGCACTGGCACTGTCTACCTGAAGAAGGAAGGCGAGGTCAGCGTCTCCGTCACGCGCAACGAGGGCACCTGTCCGTCGCTTGCCGCGGACACCAGCTGCACGCCGCAGGCGACGGAGGTTTGCACCGAGGGTCCGGAGACGCGGACGATTGAAGGCGTCCCCGTGACGCAAAGCTGCTGGGCCTGGTCACGCACCTTCACCTGCCAGCGACTGACGCCCGCCAGCGATTGCAGCTCGCTCGACGACAACAAGCAGTGCAAGTTCCTGCGCGACGAATGCCTCGACGATCCGCAATCCGGTGCCTGCAAGGTATCGCAGAGGGTCTACAGCTGCCCGCTGCCTGACGATCCGGCATCGACCGACAAGCAATATGTTTGCGGCAACGACGTCTATTGCCTCAACGGCAACTGCGAGCAGATCGAGCGAGAGGCCTCGACCGAGTTCAAGGACGCTCTCGTTGCGCTCCATTCGATCGGGGACGCCGGCAAACAGTTCGATCCGAATAATTTGACTGTCTTCTCGGGCGAGCGTGGCACCTGCAACAAGAAGATCTTCGGCGCATCCAATTGCTGTTCGGGTAAGGGCGTCCCGCTCTTAACTCCGTGGCTCTGCAGCTCGGCCGAGAAGCAGCTCGACGAAAAGGACGACAAGGGACTTTGCCACAAGGTCGGTTCCTACTGCTCCGACAAGGTGCTCGGCATCTGCGTCACGTCGAAGGACGCCTATTGCTGCTTTGGCAGCAAGCTAGCTCGTATCCTGCAGGAGCAAGGTCGCCAGCAGATCAACAAGCCATGGGGGAAACCCAAGGAGGAGACCTGCAAGGGCTTCACGATCGAGGAGTTTCAGCGCCTCGACCTGTCCAAGATGGATTTCTCCGAGGTCTATGCCGAGTTCATGGACGCCGCAAAGCTGCCCGACGAGGTCAGCGTGATGACCGACATCCAGCAAAAAATTCAGGGGTATTATGACCTTCACGGGGGCAAATGATGCTGACGGTTCGGGGGGACCATGCTCGATCGACATGTCGGTGCTCGATCTCGCGATCTTCCTGCGTATCCACCGATCAGGGCGCGGAACGTCAGCCGGTGAGGTCGCCCAGACGGTCGGCCGATGGTTCAACTGTGACATCGATCCGCGCGAGATCGAACGGTCGTTCCCGCGCATGGTCGAGTCCGGTTGGCTTGTTCGCCGCGAGAGCGGGATGCGCGCCACAATCAAAGGCCGGAAGCACGGCCGCACTCACCTCCGTGGGATCGTCCAAATGCTCGATCAGGGCACCAAGATGCTCGACGTCGCGCGGATGATGCACGTCCTTCAACTCGCAATGATTGAGCTCGACGGGGAGCATGACGATGATGACGATCAGGGATAACCGCCGCGGCCGTTTTGCCGCCACTCTTCTCATGCTGCTTGCGGCAACCACGCCGATCGCGGCGCCGGCAGGTGCGCAATCCCTCGACCTGCAATCGGCAGCGATGGCCGATACAGGTGACGAGTCAGCGACGGAGGATCTGGCCGCGCCGGAGGTCCTCGAGGCGAGTGTCGGCGCGCCTGTTCAGGGTGACGATTTCTACTGCGATCAGCGCCGGCTTGGTCAGTGGTTCTATTGCGAGCGACCCAAGGCCAAACCGAAGCCCCCACAGGCAGCTCAGCAAGCTGAGGCCCAGGCGTCCGCTACCGACCGGATGAAGGCTATCTCCAAGCAGCTCAACGAGCTCAAGAACCGCGCCATTCTCGAACCGACCGAGGCGAACGTGATCGCCTATGTCCGCTACCAGCGCGAGCAGCTGGACCGCGCGTCCACCTTCTCCGACACGTGGCAGCGCGCGCTCTGGCAGAACCCGGATATCGACTACACGCTGCAGCGTCCGGTCTCGACCGTTGGCAAACGGGCTTGGACCGACAATCGCAGCGCGACCCGCGACCAGGCGCTTTCCCGCATCGGGCAGCGCTATGGCATGTTCTATTTCTTCGCTCAGAGCTGCGCCGCTTGTGAGGTGTTCTCTCCCATTCTCCGCTCGGTTGCCGACAGTCACCGCATGACGGTGATGGCCGTTTCGACCGATGGTGGACCGAGCCGCTCATTCCCGAACTATGTCGTCGACAGCGGTCAGCGTGAGCGCATGGGCGTCCCCCTCGCAACGCCGGCGCTGGTCCTCTTCGATACCGTCACCCGCAAGACCGTTCCGATCGGCTTTGGCGTCATGTCGGCCGACGAGGTCATGGAGCGCATCTTCATGCTCACCAACACCAAGCCCGGTCAGGACTTCTGATGGACGCGCCCTCCCCCCGCCCCCGTCCCTCTTCCTTCCGCGTCTTCCTGCGGCGTTCCGCCGCGGTCGTTGCGTGCCTCGGTGCAGCGAGCATGATCCCGGTCGACATCGCGCGTGCCGACGTTGCCGGGCAGATGAACAGCTTCTTCCAGGACGCGGGCGGAGCGGCGAATGTCACTGGGCCGAGCGCCTATCAGGGGCAAACGGCCGGCTATTACTCGATGGGCAACGTCTGGACCCGGTTCCCGCAGAAGAGCGTGCAGCCCTTCAACCTGCAGATGCCGAGCGTCCGCGCTGGTTGCGGCGGTATCGATATTTTCACCGGCTCGTTCTCCTTCATCAACGGCGCCGAGATGGTCGCCATGCTGAAGGCGACGGCCAACAACGCGCTGGGCTTCGCCTTCCAGCTCGCCATCGACAGCGTCTCGCCGGAGATCGGCAAGGTCATGGATGGCATGGCCAATAAGGCCCAACAGATGAACCAGATGAACATCTCGTCGTGCGAGGCGGCGCAGGGGTTGGTGGGCGGCCTTTGGCCCAAGATGGCTGGCGCTCGCTCGAATGTGTGCGCCGCGATCGGCAACAGCGAGGGCATCTTCTCCGACTGGGCGCGTTCGCGCCAAGAGTGCGGCCCCGGCGGGAAACAGGAAGCGACGATCGACGGCAGCAAGGACCCCAAGATGGGCGAGAACGCTGCGGGCGCACCGCGCAACTACACCTGGGACGCCATCCAGAAATCGAATAAATTTGGGACCTACGATCAGGCATTCTCGGAATACCTGATGACGCTCGTCGGTACGATCATCGTCAACCCGAAGGGTGGCGACGATGGCGGGCCGCAGGTCGTGTTCCACGGACCGGCCGAGGAGGCAGTCGTCACAGCGTTGCTGGACGGCACCTCTTCGGGGGGCGCAGCCGTCAAATTCCTCAAGTGCGACGAGCAGCTGAAGTGCCTCAAGGTCACTGAGCAGCAGCTCCAAATTTCCGTCGGTCTGCGGACGAAAATCAGGGATATGATCGATTCGATCAACCGGAAGATCCGGACAGACTCCGCGCTCGACGTGGCCGAACAGCAGCTCCTCAACATGACGTCGCTGCCGCTTTACAAGATGCTCGCCGTCCAGGCCATGGCACACCAGAGCTTCAATCCTGGCGAGACAAGCGCGCTCGCGGAGATTGTTTCGATCAACCTGCTCTCGGCGATGATCGACAACATGCTCGACCGTATTAGCCAGTCGTCGGTGCAGGTGCAGTCGGGCGACGTCGATGTGAGCAAGGCATGGCGTGAGCAGCTTGCGGCTGCCCGTGAGCGCTATGCGCAGCGTGACTTCAAGCTGAAGGATACGCTCAATCAGACAATCTTCCTCATCAACAAGTCGGTGATGCTGGAGTCGACGCTGCAAAACAGCATGTCGCCGGCGATGGCAGCATCGCTCAACTTCTCGCGCGGTCTGAGCGCGCAGGGCCTCAACTAAGGACACCGAGCGATGGTCGAGGTCTTCACGATTGGTGGCGGCGAATACATCGTCAACACGTTCAACGCCGTCGCGGCATGGACCGGCGGGGGTGGCTATCGCGCGCTCCTCCGCGTGGTGATGATCCTCGGCCTCATTTACACCCTCATGTCCGTCGCGTTCACGATGAACTGGCGCGTATGGATGAACTGGTTCCTTGGCTCGACGCTCATCTACTCGTGCCTGATGGTGCCGACTGTCGACGTGAAGGTCACGGACCGCATTAATCCGTCGCTCGCGCCGGCGACCGTTGCCAACGTCCCGCTCGGGCTCGGTGTGATGGCAAGCTTTACCAGTCAGGTCGGTGACTGGCTCACTCGGACGGCCGAGACCGTCTTCACGATGCCAAGCCAGCTGAATTACTCGACCAACGGCATGGTCTATGGTGCTCGCCTCTTCGACGCGACGCGCAACTTTGAGATCCGTGATGCCGAGTTTGCCACGAACCTCTCGGCGCATTTCAAAAATTGTGTCTTCGGCGACATCATGCTCGGCCAGAAGTCGATGACCGATCTGGCGAGCGCTAAGGATCTTTGGGCTGCGATGGGGCCCGGCTCGGTTGCCCGTTCTCAGCCGTGGACGAGCCGCGCTGGCGCCTCGGTGACGACCGACATCATCACCTGCAACAACGCTTATAACCTGCTTTCTGAGCAGTGGACGCCCATGATCGCCGCGCACACGCCGCTGTGGTCGAAACAGGCGTATCCGAAGCTTTCGACCTCTGTTGCCTCTGCCAAGCTTCGAGCCGACGTGCCGATCGTCAATCAGGCCTTCACCGCCTCGAGCGCCAATTTTGAAGCTGTGATGCGTCAGAACACGGCGATCAACGCCTTTATGCAGGCGCGCGACGGCATGGCGGGCGGTCCGGGCGCCGCGTCGATCGATACCTTCGCTACGACACGCGCGGACATTCAGGCCCGCAACACGTACAACTCGATCGCTCAGCAGGCGATGAGCTGGGTGCCGATCCTGAATATCGTTCTTACGGTCGTATTCTACGCGATGTTCCCCGTCATCTTCCCGCTCTTCCTGATGCCGCAAACAGGCGTGGGAGCGCTCAAGGGTTACCTGACCGGGTTCTTCTATCTGGCTTCCTGGGGGCCACTCTACGTGATCCTGCACATGATCTGCATGACACGTGCGACGATCGCGGCCCAAGGAGCTGCCGAGGGCGGGATGTCCTTAGGCACTTACGCCGGGATCGGTGCCGTCAACGCAGAGACTGCGACGATCGCCGGCTTCATGCTTATGAGTGTGCCGTTCCTCGCAGCCGGTCTCGCTAAGGGAGCCATGAGCATCTCGGGGCAAGCTACCTCTGTACTGAACCCCGCGCAGAACGCTGCGGAGGCTGCCGCTGCAGAGCAGACGACTGGCAACTATTCCTATGGTAACACCAGTTTCGCCAATTCGACGTCGAACATGAAGCAGAGCAATCAGTGGCAAGACGCACCCATGTTCTCGTCTGGCGCGGCAGGTTCAAGCTTCAGGTACGACAACGGTTCAACGGCGAGCAGTTATGGCAACGGCCATTCAGTCATCGACACCAATGGGGCTATCTCGCGATTTGAAAGCACCCCCTCTCTGAGCGCCGGCTTCCTCTCGGACATGAAGACCGCGAAGAGTGAATATGATCGATCTGCTGCTAGCGACGAAGCTTCAGCTGCAGCTCTCACAACCTACAGCCAGACTGGGCGCTGGACGAATGGTACGTCCGCTGAGCGGTCACGGGGTTGGGAAACCGGGGCGAACACACAACACACTGCTGCTGTTGACCAGAGTGTCCGAAATAGCTCTGGGACATCGACGGGCCTTGAGGATCAAAGCTCGATCACACAGTCGAACCGACTTACCGATGGCCACAACCGGAGCGCCGAGACGGTCGATACCGTCCGAGGCACTATCGGCGCGAGCATCGGTGGTACCGGACGTCGTCCCAGTTCCAATCCGCAAGCCGCAGGACCTAATTCGCCAGAAGGGCCGAATGTTGCGGCTCCGGGCGCTCCCGGAGGCGGCCGTGGCGGCCTCGTGGGTCGCGCGCTTGGCTCACTACCTTCCATTGGTGGTGAGGTGTCGAAGGCTGGCATCCAAGGTGATCGGCTCAATCAGAATGCTGATCGATCGCGTGGCACCGACGATCGCAATTCGCGTACTCAGGGCGTCCGTGACGATACGACGGTCACCAACGGAGCCACGATCGGCGATACCGATACGACGCGTTCCGGCACGTTTGCGAGTGGGAGGAACTCGCAGACCTCCTCGCTCTCCCGTGAGGAAGCTCTTTCTCGCGCGCACTCGTTTGAGCAGCGCGCAAGGCAGTCGCGAGAGAAGGCGCAGCAGTTGTCACGGGACATCAGCTATGCCGAGACTCATAGCATGCAGATGAGCACCAACCTTAGCGCTGAGCTAGGTGACTGGTACGCGCGTGAACAACAAAAAACGGGGCTAGACGCACCAGGCCTTCATGAGGTCGGCCTTACCGGTCACCGTAGGGAGGTTCGTGATATGCTTGTTGCAAAGTTCCTCTCCGAACGCCGTGAGGGCATGTTCGACGAGGTTAGGAGCCAGCTCCACTTGAATGATCCGCACGAGTTGAGCGGTCCTGCGCTCTCTGGCGCGGGCGCAATCGAGGCGATGTATAAGCCTGGGGGTCTCATCAGCGCTGGTGGCCCAGGACAATCGGCGGCACCTGTGCCCGCGGCTGACGCGATCAAAGCGGGATCGGCTAAGGTTCAGGACGCGCAGACCCTTGCGAATGCGCAGCGTACATCGACCGTTATTGCCGCACAGCCGGTAAAAGGGGAGATCGATGAGAAGCTCGGAAAGGGCTTCTTCGTCGATCCGTCGCTTAGAAAGTGACGGTTAGCTCCAGAACCATACGAGCAGGGCGACAAAGCACGCGCCGTACACTGCCAAATAGGCAAGCTGGTGGCTTTGAGGTGCGTCCGAAGCGGGCGCCTCTATGGACGGGATATCAGCGGCCGGGGTGGATATCACCCCCCCAGACCCGTCCTGGTCGCGCGTAATCAGGTATTGGGTGAGGTCATAAGCCATGGCACAAAGCTCCCGGCGAAAAGATACAGCTTTCGGCTTCGGTCATCAAGCCGATAGCTGTGTTCCATCGGAGGGCGAGCATGGCCCTATTCGACCTCTGTTCGATGATGCGATGCTCGGGTTTTCCTGGCTTTTGGTCATGGCAATCGGGCTATTCCCTCTTGCAGAGGCGTCGCTGAACAGGCCTCCGTCCATTACGATGCCTACCGCAATCGCCTTCTTCGTGGCCGTCGGAAGCGGTATCCTCCTCCGACGTCGACATTCATGGGTTGGGGTTGTTCTTCATATCTACGGCCAGATCGCGATCTGGCTGTCCCTGTTTGTCATGTCGCTTGCGATTGTGCTGGCTCTGCTGGGTCAGAAATGATCTCGCTCTGCCTCGTCCTTGGCGACAGCACGGCTGTTGGAACCGCCGATGCGCTGGCAGCTTCGGGCATGCGCTGCGCCGTCCATGCACGTAGTGGGGCACCCTCCATTGAGACCGTTAGAACGTGGCGTAGCGGGGCATTTAGCGATCGCACCCTTATCGCGCTTGGCTCCAATGACGCGCTTAATCCAAAGCTCTCAGCCAACCTCGAGCTGCTGCGCCGACGCGTTTCGGCAAGCCATGTAACCTGGCTCGCACCATATCACCCACGCGCTGCGGCAATCGTGACAGCGATCGCCGATCAGTTTGGCGACACCGTCGTCTACCTGGGTCGTTTTTCGTCTAACGACGGGATTCACCCCAAAAGCTATCGGACAGTCGCCTCTGCGCTTCGATGGCACACTCAAGGCCGCCAGTCTTACAACGACGCTACCGTCGGCACACGACACACCGCCGCACCTAAAGCTCCGCCAGTCGCACGCGAAGCGGTCGTCATTTCGTTCTGACATGTTTGGCGTCGCTAATCGGAATACGACGCGTGATGCTCTAGCGCCTTAGGATCGGAACAGCCGACACCGACGCATGACCTCGACGGCCGCATCCTCGGCATCGCAGACGGATGACGCTCGAAGCGACCTGACCATCGCCCTTAAACCGGTCGAGGATCTCTTCCGAAGGCATGTTCATGGTCCGGCCACACGCACACACGATGCGTAGATCAGCCCGATCGGCCGCCCATTCGCCGAGCGTCTTGTAAGATGCCTCAATCGTGGGGCGTTTGCTCACAGGGGTGACACATCCTCGTATCGCCCCGCCTTGCGCAGCTGACGGACGATTCCGTTAAACGCGGCGGTGACGCCCTGAGCTCTACCTATCTCGTTCGATTGCGACGCGGCGTCCCAGTAGAGCTCGAGCGGCCAGCGTTCTGGACAGTGAGGCAGGAGGCATCGCAACGCGAGACGCACCTCCATGCCGTCGACGGTGGTCTCTGAACACCGCGCTACGCCAGCGCGCAGGATATGCACGGACAGCGCGATCACGACGCGCTGATGTCTCGGCAGCGTTGCCACGGATCAATGAAAGTCATGCGACTTGAATCGCACGACTTGCTCCGGATCCATGCCGTCCGCATGAGGCGGCCAATACTGATTGCGCGGTTCCGGCTCCCAGCCCTTGTCTCCGCGGTCAGGCGAGCCGGGATGCTGGCCGGCATCCCCCCGGCCGGTCCGGTGCGGAAACGACATGTCGCCAACGCGGTGCAGCAGGTCGCCATGATCGATAATCCGGTCGCAGATCACATGGATGATCTCGCCTTCCTTCTGAACGCGACCCTTCATGCCGACCATCGATGCGCTCATGATCGTGCGGCGTTGCGCCTCGAAACGGTCTGGCCAGAGGATGCCGTTCGAGACGCCGGTTTCGTCCTCAATCGTTATGAACAGCACACCCTTCGCCGAACCCGGCTTCTGGCGGACCAAAACGATGCCGGCGACCTCGACATGGCGGCCGTCGCGGATGTTGGCGAGATCGGCGCATTTCGTAACGCCGCGCCGTGTTAGCTCGTCCCGCACGAAGGACAGTGGATGGGCGCGGAGCGACAGCTGCAGCGCGCGATAGTCCTCGATCACCTCTCGACCATCTGTCAGTGCACGGAGCGCGACGTCCGGCTCGACGCCCTCGGCGCTGAACGTCTCCGCCTGCCGATCGGCCGCTGCGAAGAGCGGCAAGGGCGCTTCGCCTAAGCCCCGGACCTTCCACAGACCCTGCCGGCGATCGACGCTGAAGCTGTGAAAGGCGTCGCCATCGGCTAGTTTCTCGATCGAGGCGCGCTGCACCCCCGATCGCCGCCAGACGTCTTCCACGCTCTCGAATGGCGTCGTCGTGCGTGCGCCGACGATCTTGGCGCCGTCCGCGTTCGACAGGCCGCGTATCTGCCGCAATCCAAGGCGCACGGCGAGATACCGTCCGCCCGTGCGTTCCAGCGTGCAATCCCAACGACTGGCGTTGACGCAAGGAGGCCGCACCTCGACGCCGTGGTCGCGCGCGTCGCGGACGATCTGCGCCGGCGCATAGAAGCCCATCGGCTGCGCGTTCATGAGCGCGGCACAGAACACGTCGGGATGATGATGCTTCATCCAGCTACTGGCGTAGGAAATTTTGGCGAAACTTGCCGCATGGCTCTCCGGGAAACCGTAGGAGCCGAAGCCCTCGAGCTGACGGAAGGTGCGCTCGGCGAACTCCCTCGGATAGCCGCGCTCGACCATCCCCTCGATCAGCTTCTCGCTGAAATGAGAGACGCCGCCCGTGAATTTGAAGGTCGCCATTGCCCTTCGCAGCTGGTCCGCCTCGGCCGGCGTGAAACCCGCGCCGACGATCGCGACCTTCATGGCTTGTTCCTGGAACAGGGGCACGCCGAGCGTCTTTTCCAGCACGGCGCGTAGTTCCGGCCGGGGATATTCCGGTTTCTCCAATCCCTCGCGCCGGCGCAGGTATGGGTGAACCATGTCGCCCTGGATCGGACCCGGCCGAACGATCGCGACCTGGATGACAAGATCGTAGAAGCGCCGCGGCTTCATCCGCGGCAGCATGCTCATCTGCGCGCGGCTCTCGATCTGGAAAGTCCCAAGCGTGTCTGCCTTTGAGATCATAGCGTAGACGTCGGGATCGTCGTCCTGCAGGTCCGCCAGCCCGACGCGGAGCCCCTTATCCGCCTCGAGCATATTGAAGGCTCGGTTCATGCAGCCAAGCATGCCCAATCCTAGGACGTCGACCTTCATGAATTTCAGCGCATCGATGTCGTCCTTATCCCACTCGATGATCTGGCGGTCTTCCATCGCAGCTGGCTCAATCGGAACCAGGTCGTCGAGCCGGTCATGCGTCAGCACGAAGCCGCCTGGGTGCTGAGACATGTGCCTCGGAACGCCAATCAACTTGCGCGCAAGGTCCAGCGTCAGGCGTAGTCGACGATCGCCGATATCGAGGTTCAGCTCCTCGACCTGCTTTTCGCCCACGCCGTCGGCCGACCAGCCCCAGACCAGGCCGGCGAGCGAGGATGTTAGATCCTCCGGAAGTCCAAGTGCTTTGCCCACGTCACGCACGGCACCGCGCGCGCGGTAGCGTGTGACGACGGCCGTCAGCGCGGAGTGGTTGCGGCCGTAGGTTTCATAGATCCACTGGATGATCTCCTCGCGGCGTTCATGCTCAAAGTCGACGTCGATATCGGGCGGCTCACGCCGCTCGCCTGAGACAAAGCGCTCGAAGAGCAACTCGTGCTTGATCGGGTCGATCGACGTCACGCCGAGCACGAAACAGACGCAGCTATTGGCGGCTGAACCGCGTCCCTGGCACAGGATTCCTCGCCGGCGCGCTTCACGCACGATCGCGTACACCGTCAGGAAGTAGGGCGCGTAGCCAAGCTCACCGATCAGCCGCATCTCATGGGCAATCTGGTCGGTATAGGCCTGCGGCACGTTGCCATCGAACATCCGGTCGACAGCTTCATCCGCCAAGCGCTGCAGTGCTTCGTGAGCGGTCAGCCCGTCGATGAGCTTCTCGTGCGGGTATTGGTACTGGAGCTCGCCGAGGTCGAACGTGCAGATGCGCGATATGTCGACGCTGGCCTGCAGCGCGTCGGGGTAGGCTCGGAAGCGTCGAACCATTTCGTCGGGCGATTTCAGCGCGCGATCAGCATTGACCTCTCGCCGGTAGCCGAGCTCGTCGACGGTGCATTTCTCGCGCACGGCCGTCACCACGTCCTGCAGCAGCCGTGCCTCAGGCGAGTGGTAGAGCACGTCGCCGGTGACGACTGCCCGAACGCCGGCACCGCCCGCCTGACGCGCCAAGGCATCGATCCGCACCGCGTCCCCCGGCCGACGTCGTTGGAACAGCGCCATGTAGCCGCGCCGTCCGTAGATCGCCTTCAGGTCCCTCAGCGCGTCAAGGTTCTCCTCGTCTGCCTCATGGGGCAGCAGGATCGCCACGACGCCTTCGGACCATGGTTCGAGGTCGTGCCAGTGGAGGAGGCATCCGCCCTTCCCTGCCCGCTTTTTCCCCACGGTCAGCAGTCGCGTGATGCGCGACCAGGCGGGGCGGTTGGTGGGATAGAGCAGCAGGCGACGGCCGCAGGATAGATCGACGCGCGTTCCTGCGATCGAGCGGACGCCTGTGGCTTTCTGCGCCTCCCACGCGCGCACGACGCCGGCGACCGTGCCGATGTCGCTGACGCCGATCGCTGGATATCCAAGCAAGGCCGCAGCCGCGAACAGCTCCTCGGGGCTGGACGCGCCGCGGAGCAGCGAGAAGTGCGTCAGCACCTGAAGCTCGACATAGTGGGTCATCCGAAGACCCCGTGCATCCACCAGGACAGGTCGCCGGTATCATCCTCGAACCCGTCACCGCGGCGGAATACCCAGTACCGGCCGCCTGCATCGTCCTCGACCCGGTAATAGTCGCGAACGGCCCATATCTCCGCGTCTCGCCGCCACCATTCGCCGTGAACGCGCTCGGGGCCATCGCCGGCGACGACCTTATAGACCGTTCCCCGCCACTCGAAGCGTCGCGGTGGCTGGTCGGGCATCAGCGCGATAACCCGGTGCAGCGGCTCTGGACGCGCGAAAAGACGCACCGGACGTTGCCAAGCGGGCCAATCACCCGGCAGGACATTTGGGTCGGAGTGGGCGACGGCCCGCTCCGGCACATGGCTAGCCACCGGGGCGATGCGGAAGACCGATTGCATCCCGATCCGGCCCGCGATCACGTCGACCAGGCGTGCGGGATCGCGCACAAGCGTCTCGCCCGCCAAGACGGCCCCTAGATCTACTGCATCAAGCGGCTCGGTATGCGGTGCTACCATCGTAAATTGCTCGAGGCCCCAGCCCGGGTCGATGCGCTCGATACGCAGCTTCAGCAGCCGCAGCAGGTGCGAAACCTCCCTTGTCGGCCGCGATGTGCCGATCGCGACAATCTGTTCGGTACCGTCGACGCGCATTCCCGTCAGGCGCAGCGATCGAGCGCCAAGTCCCCTCGCCTGCAGCACCTCGGCAAGGTCCCCCAAGAGATCCGACATGACCTTCTCGATCGCGTCGGCCGTGCTGATCGGTTCGAGCAGCCGGCGCTCGACCGCCGGCACCTCGGGGTCGTCTCGAGGCGTAATAGGCTCGGCGATACCGCCTAGCGCCTGATCGAGACGCGTTATCGCCGGCAAACCAAGTCTACGTGCCAGCGGACCGCGCGCGACCGGCAGCAGGTCCGCGACACGCTCGAACCCGAATTTGCGCGCGGCCGACAGCGCGGTCGCCGACAGGCGCAGCGCCGCGATCGGCAACGGGCCTATTGCCTCGACCGTGCCGTGTGGATCAACGCGCGTCAGCTCGCCTTTCCCGAACCGCGCTAGGGCATGTGCGGCGCCTGGCGTGTCAGCGACAGCCACGCGAGCGGTGAAGCCTGCCCGCCTGCAGAAGGCCAGGAGACGGCGACAGAAGCGCTCCTCTCCGCCGTGGAGATGATCGCAGCCGGCGAGGTCTATCCAAAGGCCATCCATCGGCGTCACCGCGGCGACCGGCGACCAGCGCCGGACCGCTAGTAGTGCAAGGCGATCGAGCAGCGCCGCGTCTGCTTCGGGTTCGGCCGGACGGAAATCGAGATCCGACACAAGCGCGCGAGCATGGGTCGCGGCCATGCCGGCATGGATCCCCAACGCCTGCGCGCCCGTGCAGGCGGCGATCACCTCCTCGCGACGACCGATCTTACCGATCAGTGCAAGCGGGGCGTGATCGACGGGTGTCGCTGCGGTCGGCGCGCTTCGCATAGTGAGCGCAGCCGCCTTGTAGGGGTGGCTCGCCGCCTCCGACCGTCGGCCGAGCTCGCGCATGGGTGGCTGTGCATGGACAGGCAGCGACGCAATTTGTGCCTCCACCTCTTCACGCGATTGCGCACTGGTCCGCGCCCAACGGGCACCAGGACGCCAACCGCCGCCCCGCGGCACCGAGCAGGCGCCGGGATCGTCGTCAACCGGTAACTGGAGGGGCGGGCGCTCAGGCGGCCGCGAAGCGGGCCGTTCCAACCGTCTCAGCCGTTCGATGGCCAAGTTCGGTAGGAACAGCGAGACAACCCGTCTCATCGCTGGCCTCCAATATCAGGGAAAAGCCCTCACCTCCGCGCTGTCGCGCGAGTTCGATCGACCACCGCGCTCTCCCTACACCCGCGACATCCAACCGCGCCGAAGGCGCGGAGCCGATCCGCCAGCGCGTCCACGCGGCAGATGGCTCGGCGAATGGATCCTCGTCGCGTTTGCGTCGACGGCGCATCAGCAAGATGGGCATATCGGCTTCAGCCGCGACCAGCTGCAGGCGGCGCGTGGCAACCATAGATACCTTACTCGCGTCCGCGACGATCGCCGACGGCGTGCCGTCGCGCGCAGCGTCCTCGATCACGGCGAGCAGCGTGGCATCGTCGGGTGTGCGCGCGTAGATGACGCTTGCAGCCGTGAGACCCGCCTGAGCCAGCCCCGGTGCGTAGATATCGGGCCGGCAGCTTGCCCAAAGCACTAGCCCGCCGGCGTTCGCAGCCTCACGGGCCGCAATTCCGGCCAGGAACAGCGTCGTCGCCGCGTCGTCGACCAATGCCCCGGATTGGGCGGTCGCTTCGTGCAACGCCCCGGCACGTAGCCCCCCTGCCCCGAGCCGATTATCTATCTCATCAATGCCGAACGGCAGCACACGATAGTCCGTGACCGGCGTGGCGATCGTCCGGAGATGCGCTATGCTTGGCGCGAAGGAATCGAGGGCGGCGGACATCGTGTTCTAAGACTCTACTCGTTCCCTTTATGTTCCGTTAATGCGATCAGTTGGTCAAGCGCCGATCGTCTCAGCTCGTCGTGTTGAAACGGAACGCAGGCGATACGAAGAGGCAACAGACGGTGAAATTCCGCTTCCCAAGACTCGTCGCGTGACTCATAGAAATACGATGCCGATCCGCGCCGAAAACCGCTGGCTCTATCCGATCGACTGGCAGCAGCTGTCAGGCGCCATCCGGTTCGAGCGTGCTGGCCGGCGCTGCGAGCAATGCCGTCGGCCGCACCTTCGGCGCGTCGCGCATCTTGGCGATGGACGCTGGTGGGATGCGGAGTCGTCGTGCTGGCGATCGGACCATGGCAAGCGTGTCTCGATGAAGGCCGGCTTCACGCTTGCGAGCGTGCGGATGACGTATGTCGTCTTGGCGTGCGCGCACCTCGATCATGATCCGGGCAACAGCACGCCGACGAACCTCCGCGCGCTCTGCCAACGCTGCCACATGATCCACGATGCGGCCGAGCATCGCTGGCAGCGCTGGTGGAATGCGTTCCGGGTGCGCGCGCTGCGCGACCTGTACGAGGATCCACGCATCACCCGCGAGCGACACGCTGCGCGCTAGAGGTCGATGTTCCGGCTCTTCATGGCGTCAGCCGCGAGGTCGGCGATCGGCCCTACCCCGCCGACTGCCTCATAGATCACAGTGACGTCGTGGTCCTCGAGCTTGTCGAGCATCAGCGCAACCGCCCGGGTGTTGGCGTCATCCAGCACGGTCTTTGTGTCTTCGCTCGTCATGGGTAAGGATCCCGCTCGTTTTTCTAGGGAGCATGAATAGCATGAACATCAGCGAGCTGGCCAAGGGCGTCGCCACGTCGACGGGATCGAACGAAGCCGACGCCAAGAAGGCGATCACGGCGGTTTTCGATCAGATTGCGGATGCGGCGGCAAAGGGCGACGAAGTTTCCATTCCTGGGTTCGGCAAGTTCGCCGTCAAGGATCGGCCGGAGCGCCAGGGCCGTAACCCGGCGACCGGTGAAGCCATGACGATTGCGGCGTCGAAGAAGGTGTCGTTCACCGCCGCCAAGGGCCTGAAGGACAAGCTCTGACGATCACGCGCCGGCGACCGATCGCCGGCGCCCACAGGAGGCGCGGATGTGCAATCGGTATAGGCTGACGGCGAAGCAGGCCGAGGTGGCGGCGACGTTCGGCATCCGCCCTCCCTACGAGGTCGATGAGACGTTCCCAACTGGCGATATCTTTCCGACCGGGAAGAAGACGCCGTTCTACGGCGCCGTCGTCGTGCAGGACGGCGACGATCGGCGGATTGAGCGCATGGAATGGGGTGTGCCGACGCATGTTCCTAGCAAGCGCGATCCAGCTGTGAAGCTGACCAAGTACGTGACCAACGTGCGCAATCTCACCTCCAGCTTTTGGCGATCGATGCTGACCACGCCGGCGAGGCGGTGCCTTGTGCCGGTTACGTCATTCTCCGAGTACGGGTTAGCTCCTAGTGAGGATGGCAAAAAGCCGCTGCACTGGTTCGATGTCCCAAGCCGTCCAATCTTTGCATTCGCCGGGATCTGGCGGCCAACCGAACGGGGCAATGCCTTCGGGTTTTTAACCACAGAGCCAAATGCGGTCGTCTCACCGATTCATCCGAAAGCCATGCCGGTGATCTTGCATGACCACGACTATCTTCGGTGGCTTTCCGCTCCCTGGGACGATGTCGTTGAGCTCGTAGGACCTTATCCATCGCAGCTCATGAGCGTCCACGACTAGCTAACTGGCGCTGACCGAAAAGGTCTGCCATGCTCTCGTCTCATGATGCCCGAGCCGGCTACCCCGCATCGAAATTCGTTGGGCTACACAGTAAACAACGACGCCCGCAGATATGAGGCAGGCGCGAAGATCGTTTGGGGACAAAGTCCAGATGGCTCGTTCGTCTCGATCTCTGATGCCGCTAGTGGTGTCCAGCCCGACCTTCGTTGTGATTGCGGCTCCTCGCTAGTTGCTAAGAAGGGCGCGTTACTCGCGCATCACTTTGCTCATGCGGCAGGAGCAGTCGCATCGTGTCAGAAAGCTAAGGTCGGCGCACTCGCACGCTTTGTCATTGATGTTCTAGGACCATCATCATTGCTACTATTGCCCAGGCGCAACGTCGAGCAACCTCCAATCACCGTCGACATAGAGGAGGTAGTCCCCCTTGATGGTCCGGTGATGGTGGTCTGTAAAAAGGGCTCGCGAAAACTTAAGCTATACATTTCGGCATCAACATCACAAAAGGCTTTTATTGAGAGGATGTCGCATATGGACGGGCCTTCGGCTATCCTTATTGATATCACCAAGTTGCGAGGCAGGGATGATATGGCGCTGCGCAACGGTATCCTTAACTTCGCGCCGCGTAAGTGGCTCCACGACGCACGCCCTGCAAAGCCGGCACGGACCGCTGATCACCCGGTTGCTACTGATCCTTCCGGCGAATTGGAACGTCGTATCGTTCCCCATCGCCAGCAAACAGGCTTCAAGGATGTTCCCTTACCGTCGCCGCCCTCGAAACTACACGGCGACGAATTGGCAAAGCGCTTAAATGAGCTGTACCCCGTCGAGGACGAAATAGCGCGTCTTGCAATCAAACGTGATGCTCGGCCCCGACGAGAACGATAAATAGTGTCAAGTATGTCTCGGTGGTCTAATCGGCAGTGCCACCCTAAACGATCTTACCATTGACGATCTTTCGAGCAGTTCCTCCGGCAGCGATTGCGCCCTTACGCACTGTCCATCCTACCGGTATCCGAAGCTCGTCTGATTTTGAGGCCTCTGGGAGGGTGTACGTTATTTTTAACAGTCGAGGCGGAACAATCAGCTGCCGCGAGAATGCGGTGTTTAAGCGCTCCGCGTCGATTGGATTGTACATTATCTCGCCGCTGCCAAAGTCCCATCCGCTGCCATCGATGCCGAGTACATTAGCCCCCTCGACATATACGGCTTCAACGTAAAACTTCTCGTTGTTTTTGGATACCGAGACGTCAACCGCAAGTTCGTGTTCTTTGCCTGGGAGCACATATAAATCCGCCCCCGCGAGCGTTAGTACCTTCGCTATGAAGTCGAAGCTGCTTTTCAACGCCTCGTGCTTTTGAAGGTCAAATAGCCTATCTAGCTCATCGTCCTTTGGGGTACGCCTGACCTGGCCGGTGGAGTCAAAGAAGACCTCAAACAGCATGCCGTCCAACAAGGCTTTCCGCTTTTCGGGATGGTAGCCAACAGTTTTGGACATGAAGGAGCTAATAAATCCAGATGCGGTGTTTGAGCTGCCACACGACGCTTGGTATATGTTTCGCCCAAGAACAAAGAGGCTATCCTCCGTCGATTTGTTGGCCATTGTAGATGACAAGCCAGATAGCGCCGGATTCTGAGTGGACCAGCTATAGCTTTTCAGAGCATTGATTATCGCATCGATTGGCAAGGTAGGATCAACCGGATAAAGTTGGTCAGCTACAGACTTAGCGTCGTATTCCTCTATGGCATTTCCGAGGCTAAGGTTAAAATAGAACTCGCCTGACAATGACGTATGCTCCCACGAGGTTTGCTTTCCAGCGCTCGCAGCCGCGACCGAGTTGCGGACGCGCTTGAACATCATTTCTATTGTACAATCCGGGGTATCAATATGCTGCAGGATTGAAGCAGTATAGACCCCGTTTCGGCCAGTACCATCTAGGGCGTACTCACCCGGAGACGTAGCAAATCCTATAATCGTTCCCTTAGGCGCATATACAGAGGCAAGCCCCCTGACCCCTTGCGCTCGATGCCACCGTCGTTCCCATGGATTGTTCCTGCACGCATCTAGTACGACGATCCTTGTCGATGACTTAGAAGCGGCCATTACGTCAACAACCTTATCGAGAGATAAAGAGCTATGCCGCGCATCAAGTTCTGTATCCATATCGGTGTCAATTGCTAGCAGATAGTTTGTGCCTTCGATCTGCATGCCGTGACCCGCGAAGAAAAACAGACCTACGTCATGCGTTTCTAGTGCAGCCTGAAAGCTTTTAAGGGCGCTCGCCATCTCCTTGTTTGTGGCATTAGTGGTAAGGATTACCTTGAACCCATAGCCGCCGAGTTTATGCGCGAAATCCTCAGCATCGTTCGTCGGGTTTCGCAAGTCGTTCCCGTCAGGATACGCCGCGTTTCCAATCACGAGGGCTGCCATCGTTCTACTCAAGATTCACCTCATAGGCTGCAGAAGCTGAAGTCCCTCGGTCATTGTTCGACGCTCTGATCGGTTGGCTTCATCAATAGGGTCTGCCGCCCCTCTGCTGATGTCGCAAGCTACCCCTCTCGTGTTCTCGCGGCCTGTGGTGCCTTTTGGGTATACCCTCTGCGTTGCTACTCTGGCCGGTCCGATTTGCACCAAAAAGGAACATCAAAAATTTAGCTCGGATTGGCCCCTTGGTCCGCCTGGAGTCCTAACAAAGGAAGACCAGACGGCACCCTACCAAACGGCACCGCAGAAGCTCCATTGAGGGTTGAAGCTCTGTCTTATGTGCGCTCGCACGGCGGTGTCGGCGCGTTGCAGCTCACTGCTGGCGACTGTCCCACAAACGAAGGCGCAGCGAGAAAGCCGGGCAGGATCGTTCTCTCAATGCGCCCAGGGGAGCTAATTTCTCGAAATCTGTTCCTGATAGAGTTTTCTCAAAACAGCCCGTCGTACATCGGAAAGCGGGAATATTTTTGCACCGCAGATGGCCAGTTTCGAGACGCCGAGACGATTTACTTAACGGCAGGACTTGGACGGTTCCTGCCGTGGCCGTCAAACGCTGGTATGCCGGTCAGCTTCAGAGTGTCCGGCAACGCCCGGTTTTGACGGCTTGCCGGACAAGATCGGCACGGGACGGGTTTACGGACACGTTCTGTTCGCTCCTAGCGTATGCAAAACTTACTTTCGTGTCGTGACCCCTTCATGACGACGATTAAGAGCGCTGGCTCACTGCGCCTTGGGACGAGGTGACGGATTTAGTCGCCGCCTACCCCCCTCAGCTGATGCGCGTGGGATAACGACCACTGGCTCAACGGAAATATCAGGGTTAGCACCACACGTTAGTTTGCCAGGAGGGACGGGTGCAGCAGTGCCGATGAACATATCGCAAATCTTCAGCGCCGAGAGCCAGAACGTATACGATTTTCTGACGATAGATGGACAGGGCTGTTTCATCCCATCCTATCAACGCGGGTATGCTTGGGATAGCGGCCACGTTGGTCGCCTGCTTGAGGACGCCACCCTTGGGTTAGAGCGCCTCGTTCAGGATAGTTCCTCCGTGCGCTTTCTCGGCTCAATCATTACCGTGGAAGGGAATGAGTTAGTTGCGGCCCCGCCTCCACTTGATCGCGAGCTTCCGCGCCGAGTCGTGACGATCATCGATGGGCAGCAGCGTCTATGCACCGTAGTGATCCTCAACATCATCTTTCACATGAAGCTTAGTGCTCTCGTCGAAGCACTTGCCGATGCGGACGATCCCGGTGTCGTAGCGTTGCGTGAAGATGCCGCCGACTTCCTCAACGACCTTTCCAAGACGTTCCGCTTTGAACGTGCCCGAGGCCGCGAGGTCAATCGGCTCTACCCTCGGATCGTTCGGGCATACGAGGACACCTGGTCACGCAACGATCAAACCGCCGAGTACAGCTCGCCGATCGCGAAAGCCATCTGGAGCTACGTGGAGTATCTGCAACCGACCGAGGATGACGAAGAGGATGAGCGTGACCAGTTCCATTATGATGGAAAGGACGAGAACGGGGACTTGATCGACGGCCACGAAGCGCTGGTCGATGCTTGGGCCTATCTTTCTGAGCAGGTTGAGCAACTAGCTCAGGCCGACCATCCAACACTGTCACTGCCGACGGTCGAGCAGATTATCGCAGACGGTTCGATCGTGTTGGCGGAGCTGTGGCCCCATACATTACCGGGGCAAACTCGTGCGTTTCTCAACGACAATGAAGACGAGCAATATGTTGCGGAATCTGTGCAAACGGTCAGGCTACTGGCGCTGGCACGTTACGTGAACTTTCGCATGGCCGCGACTGTCATTGACGCGTCGAACGAGGATTATGCGTTCGACATGTTTGAGTCGCTCAACACGACTGGGCAGCCACTGACTGCTTTCGAGACTTTTAAGCCGAAGGTAGTTGAATTTGAGACGCCAGCTAATTATCCTTCATCTCCGTCAAAGACATCTGTGGACAAGGTCCAGCGTTTTCTCGATCGATTTAAGAATGCCGAGCAACGGCTGCAAGCGACCAGCTCCCTTCTCATTCCATTTGCACTTGCGGAGAACGGTCACCGTCTGGAGAAGCACCTAAGTCATCAGCGGCGATACCTGCGCGAACAGTACAGCCTGGCAAATACCCGTCCTGCGAAGCGGGCCTTCGTTCAGCACCTCGCGACAACAGCGGATTTCGTCGGGTCGGCTTGGCGCCCTCGCGCTAGGCACGTTCCTCAGCTCCTTCCTGACCGAGCCCGGACTGATCCTGTGGCCGAGTTCTGCTTTGAGGCGCTTCGGACCATTCGGCACGACATCGTCTTGGCACCGCTTTCCCGTTTTTATGCGGCGTATTGCAATGCAGCAGCGGCAGGTCGTGAAGAGGCGGCAGCCGAGTTCTTTGGTGCGGTGAAGGCTGTCACCGCGTTCTCGATGCTTTGGCGAGCTGCGAAAGGCGGAACCGCCAATATCGACAGCGTGTATCGTGAGCTTATGTCGCGCGGCATAGGCGGCGGAGTTGCGTTGGGCAGGAGAGCGGGCGGCGACGTATCACTGGCGAATTTAAAAGCTGCGCTTCAGTCGAAGCTTGATGGTGAGGGTCTCGACCGCTCTACGTGGGTAGCCGACACAAGCGTGGCAGCTATCTATAAGACAGGGCAAGCAATTACCCGCTTCCTCCTGTTGGCCGCGGCACATGATGCCGTTCCCGATGAAGATGTGCCTGGCATGATCGTCAAAGGTCGACGGGGGACAAACACGCTTCTTACGCGCGCACAGTGGGAGAACGAGGAAACTTTGACTGTCGAGCATGTCGCACCAGATGCACAGCACAGTCCCGGGTGGCCCGGCAACGTCTACAACGAGCGCCGAACCGTACAGCGCCTTGGTAACTTCGTCCTTATCCCGGAGGTTGAAAATAACCTTCTCGCCAATCGCCCTTGGGACCAGAAGCGGATAATGTACCGCATGTTCGGCGCAGATACCCGGGCCAAGGCAACACGCGCGCTTACAGAGGGTCGCGCTGTGGGCTTCAACCCAGGGCGTCGTGCCGAACAGCTAGTTGAAGAGTCGACGGTGCTGCCGATGTGCCAAGCGATCAGCGCTTTCGCTGGACCGTGGGACGAGGCGTTCATCGCGATAAGATCGATCCGCCTCGCTGAACTTGCGTGGGATACAATCCATCCGTGGCTTGAGCCCCTTCGGCTAGCTTCCAGGCGGCCGCGACGAGGGGGATAGGTACATCCGCTGGAACACGTTCGCGTTGATGACACCACCGAACAGGATGGCTTGCGGTCCTACCCGGTCCCGGTCCTTGCTGCCGTGCTACTTATGGCAGATCACGCACCCGCCATCGGCTTCATCGATGCCATATACGTCATCCACCGTTTCATCAGATAGGGCTGCGAGCGGGTTGCGGGGCCGTCGTTTCTGCAGCCGCTTCAGGCGGCGATCGTAATCGTCCACAATGGCGCGTACCCGTTTAGGCTCGACAAGTTCGGTCAAGCTTTCGCCTTGGGACCAAGTGAAGGGTGAACCGCCTTCCAGCGCAGTTTTCTCGTACTTCACCGCCTCTGCAAACTCGTTAGGATGATGCTCGGCGAGCCGCACCCATTCGATCTTCTGCTGAAAAAAGCAGAACGTGCATCCTGATCGTGATCGCCAGCTATAATATTCAGGCTCGCCCACATCCGCCTGTTGCAAGAGCTCGATCACGCCTGCGCGATCGATCCCAGCCTCGCGGAGGGGAAGATGCACCCGCATGTTCTCGTGCGTCGACTGATAGCCCTCGCGCGAGGGCTCATCCGCTCGGATGGCGACATAGGAATGGATGGTTGTGCCTGCCTCCAGCGCGGGCCTGATCCAGTGCTCCAGCGGGCGAAGCTTCAGTTGCCGTGTGCACCATCGGGTCCGTGGCGAAGGAAGGAAATTGCCATACTCGTCGAGCCAGAAATCGAAATTACGATCTGGATTGAGCCGTTTGATCGGCTTCCCAAGGAACCCCTCAAGCCGATCCAGGAAGGTGTAAACCTCTGGAAGCTCCTTGCCGGTGTCGGTGAAAAAATACTCGATGTGGAGCTCTGGCCGATGCTGGCGCATGTAAACCGCCAGAGCCGCACTATCCCGCCCACCCGAGATGCCGAGGATATGACGTTCCTGCATTATGCTGCCTCCAAGTCCTGATCTGCCGCAAGCGTAGCAACCGCACGCGCGAGCGCCGCCATTTGCACCCGGTCGAGGCCGGCGCTTTTGCGTAGCGTCTTTAAAACCTTCTCGGCCAACAAGGCGGCATCGGCCTTTTCCGGCTCTGTGAGAACGAACGACCTTAGGAGTGGTGGTGTGCGAGGATCCACACCGATGACCAAGGCGAGCGCCTCGGTGTTGGAGCGTCGATCTCTGACCACAGCCAGCGCCTCGAGTTCGCGAAACTGCCGACCGAACCGTGCCATCTCGAGCAGCGCTTGCTCGCGATCGCGGTCGGACCAGCCATGAGCCGGCTTGTGAAGCAGCACGCTGGCAACGCCTTCAATGTCGCCCTCTCCGCGTTCGAATGCCGCAGCGCGCATGGAGAACCCCTCGAAGGCGTAGTCATTCGTAAGGTCTTTGATCGACGTCGCGCGCTCCTGCGCGCCTAGGAAGGTACTAGGGTCCACTGCTAAGGCTTTGGCGAGTGCCCCCCGGAGATGCGTGAGAAGCTTCGGATAAACACCGGTTGCCTCGTCAAGCGCGTCGATGACGAGCTGTGCCGTTAGGCGGTCGCCCAACGCAGCCGGCAATGCCTCAAACAGCAGAGCCTCCGGGTCGCGCGCTTTGAGCACGGCGCTCCGGACCTTCTTCGCGTCGGACGACACCGTGTCCGTTCGCTGAGCATAGGCCGTTAGGCCCTTGAACCGCTGAAAGAGTGCCTGCGCCACGGGCAGAGACGAACTCTCCCCTTCCAGACCGAAATAGCGCGCCAAATCGCTGAGGAACGCGGCCTCTTTCGTGGACCGATCGACGCGCCTGACTCGTATGTCCGCCGGCTTCTGAAGAAGCTTATCGACGAACACATCATCGATATCGGTCTGATAGACGCCATCGAGATACACCGCGAGATGGTCGCGGTTCGCAAGCAGGATAGCCAATGCAAGCACTGGCATAATACCCGCCTTCATACCAAAAGGTGGGCGTGACCACGTCGCGTAAACGTCGGCGAGCGAAACCTCGGAGGCGTCTGCCAACACAGACCAAGCAGGCTTCAGCGTTGGTCCATCGCCGGCATCGTGAGGCGCTCTGAAATCATAATTACCATCACTATCTGCGCCATGGATCCCGAAAGGCTGCAGGACGGTGAGATACAGCCCCATCTCGGCGGGAAAGCCCTCGAAACCAAGATTTGGCTTGTTTGAGCTGTGCACCATCGCGTGCCCTAGCTCACGAACCGCTGCCATCGCGCTTGAGGATGGCCGATCGCGCTGAAGCAGTTCGCTTTTCAATATTGGAGCCAAGCCGTAGGCGGTGTCTGCAAGAGCCGTGGCAACAATCGAAATAGGTTCGCGCAGCGACTTCGGCGGCAACGATGCTAACCACCATCGCGCCCGGTTGAGTGCAGCTTCCAGTTCGCGGTGAAGGACGTCAACGCTGCTAGACTTCCGCGCCGCGATCTCGCGGCGGGCGATCCGGTCGCCTTCAAGCTGAGGATGATCGCGGAAAACCCGTTCCACTGCGAAAAGATCGGAAGCGCTTGTCCGAAGCGCATGGCTATTCGCCGCGCCGGCGACAGCGGCAACGATACCGGCCTTGTGCAGGTGCTTCGCGATCGCCTTGCACCGGCTGTCGACATCGGCGACATCCAGTGATCCGTCGCTCAGCGCGAGAAGGAGGATACCACTTCCGCGGCTGCGACGGGCCGCTAGTCGGGCCGCAAGGTCGGTCGGGGTGTCGTCACGCGTCAGGAGTTGAACGACGACTTCGAACGTCCGGAGGGCTCCTGTCCGGAAGTAGTGGCGCTTCGCCGTTGCGAACCCGAGGCCGACACGCTGAGGGATGGAGGCGAGCTGCTCAAAGTCTAGCGAGCTAGTGCCGCGCGCGATTGCGTCCTCAAGGTCGAAGTCGCTGCCCGCAAACAGCGCGTATCCGCCGAGGCGCGGCTGTCGGATTAGCACTGCCCAATCGACGAGATCGGCGATCGCTGCGACGCGGTCGGACGCCGCAACATCGGGCACTGCGGCACCAAAGATATCGTCTGCAAGCGCGAGGCCCGAGCCGTTGCGGAAGAACTCGATGACGGCCGCTGCCTTCGTCAGACGGACGTGGAGCGGGCCGCCTTTGGCGGCCGCTCGTTCGATCGCCTCGAACGCAAGGCTGAACCGACTTCCGTCGGTTCCATGCGAAAGTGCCATACCGAAATTCGAGGCCAGATAGTCCCACAGGCTGTCAGGGCCGTATGTCGGCACGCCATCGCTTGTTGAACGAAGGAACTCCTGGAATCCGTGCGGTTCGGCGGAGCTCAGGAAGCCGAAGACGCTTCGCTCATTCTGCGCAAACCGCTGCCGCGATACCGGGCCGAGCAGGAGTGACGTTATTGGATTAAGCGGCCACGTCGCTACCAGGGCGGCTGAAAGAATAGCTTCGTCGGTCGGCTTCCTGCGTCCGATCGCCTCGGCCACAAGGCGCGCTTGCTCGTTCGCCGACTCCGGCGCTTCAGCGCCGGTGATTGCGCTGCCCAGCAGGGTGACGGTCTCGTCCGCACCCGCAAGGAACGGAATGTCTTGGTATCTACCTTGGACCTTGGCCCACTCCTGACGAGCATCGCGTGCGGCGCGCGCAACATACTGGTCGAAAGCCTGATGGAGGATGCCAACCACCACCAGTCGGCCTTCAGAGCGGGCGCTTCGTTCAGCCAAGTCCTGTAGAAGATGGATGTCACCACCGCCCGATGCTTCGTGCTCGAGGAGCTTGCCCAACTCGTCGAGGACGAGAAAAACACCGCTTCGCTTGGCGGAAGCGGCCTGCATCAGGGCTTCGATAAGCGCGTCGTCAGTCGCGATCGCGCGATCGTATGCAGCCTTGCCCCAGTGCAGCGTAGCAACGGCCGCGTCGGCGATCGCCTGACGAAGCCCCATTCGGCTGCCGGTCACGGCTACGATGGCCCAAGGTCCATTCGTTTCAGGAAAGGCGCGCGCATAAACGGCTGTCAGGTCGGCGCCGGCGATTTCCCGAGCAATTGCTCGGTTGTCTGGATGTCCGGCAACAAGATTGGCGACAAGGAGTGCCGCGCTGGACTTGCCGCCCCCGTAAGGACCCGTCCAAGTGAACGCCCCCTGATGACTCTCTATTTGGCTGTCTGCGAGCGTGGTGAGCGCCTTGATGACGCTTGCTTGCATGACGTAGCCGACTAGCGGCGGTGTGCCCTGCAGATCGGCGTCCAGGCGCGCGGATCTAGCAAACCGTCGGTTGATCTCTACCGTTTCGGACAGAGGCTTCATGCGGCAACCCGATCGTGCAGAACATGCCCGTAGGCATTTGAGATAAGCTTCATGGGCTCGACATCGCCGAGCCTTTGAACCTGCCGAAGACCCGCCGTGTCCGTCCAGCGCCATGCGCCTGCGGTAACGGCCTCGATCCCCATCAGCCGTGTGATGACCGTATCCTCGTCAAGCTTGAAGACGCGGCCCGGCGACCCTGGCGCGTAGCAGACCTGTTCAGCAGTGATCGCGCTCGACCCGCCCTTGGCCTCCCAGAAATCGGCAAGAGCATAGGCGAAGATGCCATCGGGAAGCGTGGGCTTCGGACCACGAACGAACTCGTGCCAGCCCCCTACCCGCGCTTCGCGGATCAGCCCTAGCTCAGCGAGCAAAGGCTCGGCAGCATCATCACCAGCCATCCCGTCACGGCGAACATAGCTGCGCAGGAACACCTCGACATCGCGCTTCAGCGTGTTCTGCGTCGCCCGCCATCCCTTCGATCGAACAAGCGCCATCAACTCGTCGATCAGACTTCCGGTGTCGAACTCAATTGCCGAAAGCACGTTAAAGGCGAAATAGGCGGTCGTTGTCCATTCCGGGCTGCTGGCAACACCCCAATGCGCGAGCCACACCGTCGCCGCATGCTCAAGATACGGGTCGTAACCATCATTGGCCAAAATCGCATGGCCGAGTTTCGTCGGCTTGATGATTCGCTCTTCTTCCTTCAGAAAAGCGGTAGCCAACCCCCAGTACCGCATGGACACAGCCATGTTGCGGCCCACTCCGAACCGTGCGATAGCCGATTGTTCCTGGAATGTTCCGGGCGAGGCTCCATCGCGGACGGCATCATAGGCCTTCTTGAGCCAAAGGAGGCGCAGCGGGAAAGTTTCGTGGCCGGCAAATTGACCTCGGACGTCTGAATCGGAAAGCGCATGCCTCATGCCATCCGATTACATCTTACTGGCGGCTTCGTCCAGTGGCGAGCGCTGCCGTCGGACCGCTTTAACAAATTGCGGGGTTATAGTCTCAACATCGTCAACCGTATTGTAACGTCCAAAGTATATCCGAACAACCGACTGCGCCCGATCTGGCGTAATACCCATTGCTAGCAAGACATGGGAAGGCATAAGCTGCCCAGATGTGCAAGCGGATCCGGTGGATACACTTGCACTCGGTGCTAATGATGCGACAAGACTATCGGCCGAGATGGCATCAAACGAAATACTTAACGATCCGGGAAGCACCGAGGCGTTTCCCGTTGTAATTGCAAAGCCCACCCCACTGTTGCTGAGATGAGAACAGAAGGCTTCGGCGAGCGCGTGGCCATGCACCATGTCTTCATGGAGCCGACTTTTAGAGAGCCGTGCTGCCGCCCCGAACGCAGCAAGAAGATAGGTTGGCTCCGTACCTGGACGCATGGATCCTTCTTGCTTTCCTCCGTAGGACAAGGGCGTTGGCTTCGGTGCGCCGGACGCAACGTAGAGCGCTCCGACACCCATGGGGCCATACATCTTGTGCGCTGAGACCGAGAGGTAGTCGACCTCAAGCCCATCGACATCGACAGGGATTTTGCCCACCGCCTGTGCGGCATCGCAGTGAACGAGTGCCCCCTCGCGATGGGCGATCGCAGCAATAGCGTCGACCGGCTGGAGCGCGCCGGTCTCGTTGTTCGCCAACATGACCGACACCAGCAACGTCGCAGAGTCAATCAGACGTTCGGTTGCATCTACGTCGACCACCCCGTCCCGACTCACGGGAGCAAGGATGACCTCGAAACCCCAGGGCCGAAGGCTTTCGGCCGCCTCCAAGACCGCTTTATGTTCGATTGCGGAAACGATGATCTTTCGACGCGAGCTGCCAGACTGCATCGCCCACATGGCGATACCGCGAATGGCCAGATTGTCTGCCTCTGTCGCTCCTGACGTGAACACGATCTCGTTCGCATCCGCGCCGATCAGCGACGCGACGTCCTGTCGTGCTTGATCGAGCGTCGCGCTTGCTCGCGCCCCAGCATAGTGAGGCGAGCCGGCATTTCCCGGATGCAATGCTGCAAGCAACATCGCATCCCGGGCCTCAGGTGCCAGAGGCGAGGTCGCAAAACCGTCGAGATAGACCGGTTCGCTCATGCGAGGCTCTATTGGTTCTCGTCCGTAGCAAACCCGGCGTCTTCGGGCGCTTCCCAGGTCTCGGCCTCATCCTCGACGATCGGCGCTTCGTCCGCATCCTCCGGTGCGGGCACCTCCACTAGCGCCTTCTTGGTTGGCACATCCTGCGCCAGCCAGCCGACGTTCCTCAGGAACTTCTTGAACGCGTCATATGCTGCCGTCGTAATTTCGTTCCGGTCGGTCTGCGTCAGGCTGTCCTCGCGCCTCAGGTTCCGGTTGAGGAAGTCCTTCTGATACTCCTGCTCGAGAGACGTGAAAATCTGTCGACGGCTCTTGTCTCGCTCTGCAGCAAGCGGCGCTTCCAGCTCCGTTCCGGATGCACGCCAGATTTCGAGCAGAAGGTATTTATACTTCGGCCACTGGGCAGGCTGCATCTCTCCGCGATACACGACGCGACGGAACGTCGAATTAGAAGGTGTAATCTTCCACTCCCGGATTTCGCCCTCGAGCGTGTCCTGAAACACCTCGACCAAGCGCCGGAAGTCGCGCGAGCTCGTAGGCATAAAGAAGGCGTTGATGTCTTCGATGAACCGCGTGAACGCAGCTTCCGTCTCGACGGGCTCCAAACCTTGCTTGGACCGGTCGAGGTTCGCCCGCTCCAATTCGCCGAAAAAGCCAGCTATCATTGCCGTCTGGAAGGCGACCGTTGTGAGCACGTTGTCATAAAGCTTATTTACAAAGTCGATCACCCGAGGATGGGTGCTACCGTCTTCCGAACGCAGCGCGCGCTTGTCTGAAACCTTCGCCAAGAAACGCTCGGCACGCTCGTGCTTCAGCTTGCCGATAAACTCCTCAACGAGTTTCTGCGTTGCAATGAGCCGATCGAGGATCTCTTTGAGCTTCGGCGCTTCCGCGCCGAACTCCTTCGATCGAATCTTCTCTGCGAGATTCTCGGTATGCGCGGTGAAGGTACGGCCAATTCCCTGTCCCTCGAAAAGAATGGGGCGCAGCTTCGTGTTGGCCTGCGCCCGCAGCTGCTCACTAAGCCAGAACACGGCGCTTGAGTGCGCTTGATATGGTGCAAACTGCTGGAATGCGGCAACGACATAATTGCCGAAGCGCTCACGGAACTCCTTCGTGAGAGTGTCTCCGGCTGCAGCAGTGTAGAACTGCCGCGACGTGGCGTCGGCGAGATCCGCTCCCAGAAGGTTGCGTCCATTAAGCCGGCGAAACGCGCCGAAGTTTTCCAGATCCGTGCGAAGGTAATAGAGGCCAGCACGCGGCTTTGCGCCGTTCACGTCCTCGAGCTTGTTCAAAACCAGATGCTCGATGATGTAGTAAATGTGGTTCACACCCGAGATCGCTATGGGGCTCTCGATCTTTACACGGTCGTGCGCCTGATCGAGTTCGATATTGCTAATCTCCAACGTCGAACCGGAAAGAAGATCGCCCTTCTTGATCGTAGAGAGAGTGTCACGAAGGAAGAGCGCAATCAGGTCGTTATCATCGAGCAAGCGATTGCGAGATGCTGAAACCTGTCGAGCGGTCTTGTTCAAGGTGAGGAAGATCGAACGTGCCGCCATCTTCACATTGTATTCGCCGTCGAACGCCTCATCGAGCTGCGGGAATGTGCAGAACATCACTGGAAGGCTGATGTTCTTCAATTCAAACTTTTTGATATAGTTTGGCGTCCACTCCTCATAGTAGTCCTTGTATGGCGCCTTCATAGCGTCATTCCAGTCCTGCTTAAGATTTCGATAGACCGCGAGAAGCGCCATCGCCCGGTGTTGGCCATCAACGATGACGAGACGAGACTTGTTTGTATTAAGGCGCAAGCGGACGAGATCGTGCTCGTACAGCTTGCCATTTTGGAGCGGCTGTACGAACTCGAAAACCTCTTGGCCCTTCACACCTGAGCGAGTGATTTGTGCCTCATGCCCCTCGGGCGTCAATTCTACATCTGTGGTGACTTTCGGATACAGGTCGGCCGGCTTGTTCTCGTAAGCCTTCACGGGAAGCACGACGACGATGATCGGTGGAAAGAGCTTCACCAAGTCACGAGATTTATGGTCGAGGAGGTATGGCACGAGGTCCGACGAGACGCGCGCGTCATCAATGTCGCGCTGCATGATCTCGTCAAACTCTAGGTCGACCGTGGGGAAGATCTCGCGCACTGGCGCGAGGTGCTTGAGCACCTCCTCGTTCGCCCCGTTCTCGAAGTCCAAGCCGACATGGGTCAGAAAGTATTTAACTTCGACCGACTTCTGAGTTTCGCCGCCAGCACCGACACTGAAGCTGCCGACCGACCCCTCTAGCGTAAGGTTCAGAGCAGATGTGACGCTAAGTCCGAGGGCCATTTTAGTTTCTTCCTAGAATCGGGTAGTATATCCGGTTGAGAATATTCTCAATATCAACCGCAGTATTATCATCGGCCGGCGTCGTACACGTAAAAACGATAAGTCGATCTGGCGGGATACGTCGCTTTGCCACCTGCCACGCGAAGCCGGCGTCGCTGTTTCGAAGCGGCTCTTCCCCTTGTCGATGCAGTCGGCGGTATTTCTCTATCAATCCCTTGTGAGTGGCGAGCCGGCTGCGCAGCTCGCCCGCCATCCCCATGTAGAGCGGGCTCGCGAACATTGGTGCCGACATATCCAAGACGCTGCGGATCGTCCGCAGCCGGTCGGGGTCGTCCACGATGCGCTGCACGAGACCGCTGGAGACCCTAAAGGTGTGCTCCATTGTCCCGGTGTAGGTTGGCTTCAGAGGCCCCTCAATAACGGCCTGATAGGGATCCTCGCGGAAATGCTTGAATATCCTGCTGTCTAGGGTCGTGCGAGCCAGTTCCTCGGCTGCGGGACGATCGATATCCCGGCAGGCTTTAAGTTGGGCGATCGTCTGTTCGAGATCATAGTCTGTGATCTCGGGGCTATAATACCAGGCGTACACGCCTGGCAGGGCCGGGGCGTTTACAATGTCGGCCCATAAGTGCTTCTTAATGGAACCCGTCATCGAGTGATCGCCCTCCCTTTTGCTGACGTGGGTGGGCGCTCGTTTTTCACCGATTTCAAAAGTCTTCCCCCTAGCGGTTCTTGCCCTTGGCTTCAGCGAGGGCGAAGGCCGCAGGAGTGATCCCCGAAGAGCATAGCGAGCCCTGTCTGCCTGGCCAAGGTTGGCTGCGAGCAATGCCGGCATCGTCATTGGCTTTCCGCGCTGATGCTGTCCTTGGCCGCAGCCGGGAGGTGCCTATATAAAGTTGCTACGGACACACCGATGGTGGGGGCAATCTCTCGCGCCGACATCCCAGACGCCAGGAGCTTCCGGGCCGCCTCGACCCGGCTCTGAGTCATTACCGTCTTTCGCCCACCTACCCTACCCCCGCGACGCGCGACGATCAGCGCAGCCGTCGTCCGTTCTCGGATAAGGTCCCTCTCCATCTCAGCCATCGCGGCCATGATATGAAAAACCAGCTTGCCGTCCGTTCCACCCGTATCAATGCCATCGGTCAGCGACTTGAGGCCGATTCCGCGTCCCGCCAACTCTGCGGAGAGGTCGACGAGCCCCTTCATCGACCGGCCAAGCCGATCGAGCTTCCATACGACCATGATATCGCCGCATCGCGCATGGGAGAGCGCATCGGCTAAACCGGCTCGGTCGGCTTTTGCGCCGCTCGCCTTGTCCGTAAAGGTACGTTCGCATCCCGCAGCGAACAGCGCCTCCAATTGCGGAGTCAGATCTTGCTCAGGCGTAGAAACCCGTGCGTAGCCAATCAGCATGAAGCATTCTCAAAGCCCATCATGAATCCCTAGCATGCGCTTCTGGTTTCGCGACAGCGTTTTGAGACACAGCTCAACGCTGCTGCATGCCTGCCACGTTAGAGCACGTCTTATTGGCAGTCGCCCTTACCCTCATTCCCCTGCTGGTTATCTTACTGATCTTTTTTATATTGGTCCCGCTTGGGTATACCCTCTGCGTTCCTACTCTGGCCGGTCCGATTTCCGCCAAAAAGGGACATTAAGAATTTAGCTCGGATTGGCCCTTTGGTCCGCCTGGAGTCCTAACCAAGGAGGACCAAACGGCACCCTACCAAACGGCACCGATGAAGCTTCATTGAGGGTTGAAGCTCTTCCTTCTGTCCGCTCGCAAGGCAGTGTCGGCGCGTTGCAGTTCACTGCTGGCGACCGTCCCACAAACGATGGAGACTGTTGAAAAAGGCCTGCGCGAAATCGGCGTGGCGGATGGCTGGCGATGCCGGACACCGAATGATGCGCCGCGTATCAGGCCGGCGCGGCTTGCCGGGCGAGCAGCTGAAGGTTGTATGCCGCGGCGGCCATGGTGAACTCCTCGGCGGCTCCTACCAGGCCCCGCAGCTTGAGCGTTCGTAGCCCCAGGTTGCGTTTCAGGTGGCCGAACACGCGCTCGATCCGCTGTCTTCGACGCCGTGCGTGCACATAGGCGTCGGTGCCGGCAAGGGCGCGCACGGTATCGCGGGCTTCCTCGTTGACAAGCCGGGTGACACCCCGCTTCGGACCGATGGTGCATTGCGGCTTCAGCTCGCAGGCGGCGCAATCGGCCGGCCGGCTTCGGTAGACGCGCACCTGCTTGGTCCGGTTGGTGCAGCAATAGCCGAGCAGCTTGTCCGCCGGACAGCGGTAGGCATCCACTTCCCGGTCGTAGCGGAAGGCATCCCGGGTGAAGAAGGCGTCCCGCTGGCGGGTCCGGTCGATGACCGGGATGTATGGCGTTATGTTCCGGTCGATCAGCCAACCGAGCAGCGGACCGCTACCATAAGCCTTGTCGGCCGAGAGACTGGCGGGTTCGATGCCCAGCCTGATGCCGGCGCGTGACACCAGTGTCCGGGTCGCCGCCACCTCGGCTGCGAAGCGGGCAGGCGTCGCCTCCACGTCGAGGATGCAGTCGGTGTCGAGGTCGAGCAGGGGGTTGATGGCGTATGCGTAGCGCGCCGGTCAGTGCTTGTAGGTGAGCGCCGCCTGCGGGTCGGTCGGCGAGATGCTGGTCGGATCGACGGACACAGGTTCATCGGGATTTGGCGGCAACGCGGCATCGAGCGCCGCCAGATATTCGGCGACGGGTCGCGATATGCTTTCCCCGGCACGGAGCTCGTCTGCGGCGTCGGCCCCCTTCAGCCTCTTCTCGCGACTGGCGTCGGCCATGATCGTGCTGCCGTCCACCGCCAAGTCCCGCCCCGCTACCAGCCCGGCCGCGGCGCACCGCGCGACTACCTGCTCGAACAGCAGACGATGTAGGTCGCAGGCGCGGAAGCGGCCGTGCCGGTTCTTGGAGAAGGTCGAATGGTCGGGCACCCGGTCAGCCAGATCGAGCCGGCAGAACCAACGATAGGCGAGGTTGAGGTGCACCTCCTCGCACAGGCGCCGTTCCGAGCGGATGCCGAACAGATAGCCGATCAACAGCATCCTGAGCATCAGTTCCGGATCGATCGAGGGCCGCCCGCTCATGCTGTAGCTCGCCGCCAGCGCCTCGCGCACGAAGCCGAAGTCGAGCAGCCCGTCGATGCGTCGGAGCAGGTGGCCGGCCGGCACATGGTCGTCGAGCCGGAAGCCGTAGAACAGCGCGCCCTGTGCTACCTGCCGACCCATCATGTCCGTGCCCCCCTGCCGCCTTGCAGGAGTGAATCACGCCCTCGTCACCGTCGCAAGCAGCCGTTTTTCAACAGCCTCCCTCGGTTGTAACACCAGGATGTTCGGCGGCTTGCCGTGCTTTGCGGTCACGAAACGCCTTTTGATTGATTGCGCTGCGGGACGAACCGCTACGTCAACGTGATCGATAGGGCGGGTAGAGCGAAATGGTGCTCGTTTTCCGCAGCCGCGACACCGCCCTACTCGTCAGGCTATCACTTTGAACGGGCGACCTGCTTGTTCAGCATACAATCGTTCATATCCTGGAAGTTGTCAGAGTGGTTTTCCAAGCTGTCGCCCATCGAGCCGCGATTGCAAGGGTTAGGACCGCACGCAGCCAGCAGAAAGATGAGGACGAGAGGCATAAATCGCATTTGGCATTCTCTTGGCACAAAACCAACCAGCTTATAGGAGAACAGCCCTGTCTTGGACAGGGATCGCCTCACGCCTATGCGGCAGCTGAGCCGCTTCACAAACGTGGGACGAAGAAGCTCCAAGACGCACTACCGAGACCAGAAACCCGCCGCTAAGGTGGCGAGATGCTCGACGCGCTGATCCTATACAGCTATAGCCGTGATCGTCGGCACTCTCTGGTATTTCGGTGTCGGCTCCGTGATCTACGGCACAATCATGGTTGGAGGGGCAGCGGCGGTGCTCGCGCGTCTCTCAGCGCGCGATCAGGTGCGCGTGGCCGAGCGCAAGATGTTCCTGGACCTACTGGATAAGCGGATTGCGTGGCACACCGAAACGCGCAGGATCATCCAGGGCTATTATGACTTCATCTTCTCAAGCACAGAGACGATCATCAACGGCGAGACCGAACCAGAAAGCAACGACTGGTTGGAACTGCTAATTCGGCAACAGATGACAGCACAGTGGCTTTTCGGACCAGAGATCGAGGATGAGCTTATTCGAGGCGGAGAGGCGCTTGGAGAGTATGAAGTGGCGCGCATGACATTCAGGCGTATGGAGCGCAACGCACACCCAATCGGCTTTGACCCAGAAGACGACCAGATGGTTCGCGACGAGCACCGGCGAACACACGGCCGCTTTCTTAGCGTTAGCTCAAGCCTGCAACACGCGATTAAGCCTTACATCTATGTAGGTGACATAAAACAGTCCAAGCGCTTGGCAAAGCCACCTGCATGGGTAACGAAAGGTCTCGCTCAAGGGAGCGGCAAACTATAGCTAGTCACTAGCTACAGAGCGACGCCCTCGCGATCCACCAGCCCAGCCCGACAATCAACGCGATAGCGACCACCACAATGGTGATGCGGGCAGAGACTGGCCACTTGTCCTTCCATGTGAAGTGCAGTTGCTCGTCCATCCAGTCGGTCTGGCTCTCCGCGAACAGCTTGTAATGGGCATACCAGCCACTCAAAAACACCTGCTTGCCCACTGTCACGGAATAGTAGGAAGACTCAATGGCATCGTATTCCGCCTTTGTAGCTACCACGTCCATACCGGATTGCACGCTGCGGTAGAGCGCTTTCAGCTTGTTGTAGAGAACCAGCTGAGCGTTCGCGGCGTTCTCGTATTCCTCTGCGCGGTAGAACGACAGGTAGAGGCTGGCGATGCCCGCGATCACCAGAATGGCTGAGGGGAATTTGGCGGACAGCGGATCATAGATCAGCGCAAACACGCCCACGGCGCTGGATATGAAGCCAATCCAGCCCGGACCCTTGCTCACGATATCGTAGGTCGCGAAGGTCTTCTTGACGCCGAACACGACATCGTAGCCCTTCTCGGCAATCGCCTTGAGCAGTCGATCCTTGTCCATCACTGCTCGCTTTCATCCACAATGGGCACATGGATGCGGTCCTTGGCCACGACCACACCATTCTGGACCGCGTAGCACTCCACGACATGTTCGCCACGGAAGTTCGAAGTCTCCTTCCTGACCTTGTTTCCGCTGTCCGGGACGATTTGCCCCCGAATCATGTTGCGGCGAATTGCCTCTGGACCTCGGTTCAGCACCTTCCAGTAGACGATGTAGATGCCCTTGATGTTCTCGCTAGTGATGTAGAACTTGAGCTGCTTGGACTTGTAGACGTTGATGCGCTTCATGCCCACGCCCCGCATTGCGCGGAGGAGGACCGTGCGGAAGCCGCTCTGCTTGACCTCGCATTCCAAACGCATGGAATACCGAATGTCCACGGGAAAATTGTCCTCGATGAACTCCTCAGTATTGTCGGCGGTGTAGCTGGCCTCCGTGACCTGCGACTTGCGAACCTCCGTGGCATCCGCAAGCGGATAGGCCCTGCCAAAAAGCTTGCGCCACCGATTGTTGGCCTTGGCGTCCTCACCCGCCTCAAGCGCCTTGTCCGCTAGTTCCAACCCCTTCTTGGCTTTAGACTGGAACGGTTTGTGGACCTTGACGTACTGAACAGAGCCAAGAGCTCCATAGCGATCCTGCTTGGGTTGATCGGCAAGAAATGAGAGGAAGTCGCGCATCATCTGCCCACAAGAGGCGAACGCGGTCTTGTCGTATGTGTCTCGTCCAATTAGGAAATTATGGGCCAGTGTGTCGATAAGTAGGCCACCCATACCTACGCCATGCTTGTTCTTCCACGCGCGAGCCATCCTCGTCAATCGGCGCAAGTTGCCGCTCTTATCGGCATCCACTCTCTTGGTGGTGTCAAGTTCGAGACGGGGCTTGGTTAGGCGATAGCAGCCCTGGCCCTTTGTATAGGGATACCAGAACCCATCCGCGTCCTCGAAGACCGGCTGCACCTCGATCTTGAAGTTCTGATACTCGCAGACTACCACAAGCGTATCGACATATACCGTAGTGGTTTTGTAGCGGTCCTGAATGGCATCCGCTGTGTGCCGAAGCAGCTTGTAGGGATCGTTCTTGTACGTGTCCCACTTACCGGCGGGCATGATGTAGAGCATGTCCAAGTCGGAAATGCCCCGGATGCCGGTCCAGCGGCCATAAGAGCCTACCTGGAGGCTATTGGCCGTGCGACTGTCGGTGTCGCGAAACTGAAGGTTGCAGGCCTTGGTGACTTCACCATAGCGCAGCGAAATCGTGGCTTCGTTGTCGATTGAAATGTTCGAGAACAGCGTTTTGAAATTGTCTGCCCTGCTTATGACAGCCTCCCGTTGTTGCGCTCTTTGGTGCCCCGACCTTGGCGCTTGATGTTAGCTTAGATGGTGCGTGATCCCGGTTTGTTCAACTCCGGAACGAATGGTCTATGCCGCGACCAGCTTGGCGAAGCAGCACGCCGCTATCGCGCCCTCGCGATCAGCCGAGCAAAGTGGCATCTATAGGCCAGCGCAGAGCCGTGGCATGGGATTGGGATAGGTAGCGATGACGACCTGTATTCGCGTTCTTCACCGCAATAAAAATGGCAAGGTGTCCGACTTCGGTAACGATTTCGATCCTGAGCACTTCGCCGGGCAGGTGCCTACGATCGGTGATATGATCCTCAACCCCGGCGTCCCGTCCGGCAAGGATCATCACGATCCGCGAAATCGGGAGATCTGGACGGTAGTCGGTCGCGTCTTCAACCCACGAGACAACAAGGATTATGTCTCGCTTATCGTAGAGAGCCGTGATGGCACGCTGGACGACGAAGCGTTTGCATGATCGTCCGATTGAGATAGCGTCTCCGTCATAACGATAGGAGAGGACGATGGCTATTTACGTGGTGACGTGGAACCTCAATCAGGAGCGGTCGAATTACGCGAATGCGCGCCAAGAGTTCATTGCGCATCTTGATCGCTACCAAAGCATTAAAGATTCCGGACTGGAAAGTGTGCGTTGGGTTTCAACTAACTGGACCGCGCAGGAAGTTAGTAAAGACCTTCAGCTAAAATTAGATAAGAACGACCGAGTTTTCGTGTCGAAGATTAATAAAGGCGAACATGCAGGGTGGCTGAGCAAAGCCGTCTGGGAATGGATCGACGCTCGCTTGTAATATTATGCTCAGATCGGGTCGGTGGGGATGCCGCCTCTCACCGGAGATCAACATGGGTGCACTGACCACACTCGCTGTACGGCAATGCTGCCATGTCTCTGGGTCGGCCAGCAGTGTCAAAACCGGTCGGTTCTGACACTGTGGTATCCTTATAATTGGTGAAATGCAGCCCGTCCGCTTTTAGGCGGCACCTTAGCAAGCGGACCTTCGTTCATGCGTTAAGATTGGTTGATTAGCGGGTTACTGGTGGAAGCATCTGTTCTGCTTTCTGTGATCGGCAGCGTAAACACTTTTTCAGTTCGGTGCCGAAGCCATGGGATTCGATTGCGAACGCGCGAAAATCGGACTGATGATGAAACAAAGCTCCAATTGTGCAGCGTTGTGGTGACGGAAGCGCTTGGCCAGCCGTCGTAGACCGATTGCCAGGTAGTTTACTGTCACCTCGATCCTCTATTATGATCGGGCTTCTGACAGCGGAGATGCAGAAGGCGATCGGCTGATTAGGTGCGCTGAGAGGAAATAACAGTGGGCTTCAGGTTTCGGAAGAGCTTCACGATCATGCCCGGAGTTCGGCTCAACCTGAGCAAAGGCGGGGTAAGCACCAGTATCGGGCGGCCGGGCGCTACTGTGAACATTGGTAAACGCGGCGTGCGAGGGACCGTCGGACTGCCAGGTACAGGGCTTTCGTATACGGAGACGATCATCAAGAGAGGGGCGGAGCCCGGAGCAGGGGGAGATTACGAGGAACGGACCGCGGGAATGGCAGTCAGGCGGAGCACGGGATGGATAGCCATTTTAGCGGTCGTGATCTTGGTGGTGATCGCCTTGCTTTTCGTCGCGGGCCTGCAGAGCGCGAAAGACAGCGGCGCCAGCTCGACGTTCACCCCGCCGAGCGCGGAAGCGGGCTTGGAGCAAGGGCGCGTTGCAGCAAAGGACGCGGGTCAGGAGCCAGCTGCGGCATCGGAGCGGTCACGAGGTCGTGCTAGGCTGGTCAAGGATGCTTCATGTAGGTCCAACCCGGCTCCGCGCGCAGCAATTGTGGCAATGATGCCTGGCAGCCAGATAGTCGACGTCATGGATCAGCAATCTTCGTGGACGAGGGTGGCGACGGATAATCAGGACTGCTGGGTGAGATCAGATAATGTCCGGTGATGACCTCGTTCGTTCTCCCGTCATAGCGAAGTGGGAGTTAATCAGCGTGGCCACCATGCTCATTGTTACGCATGGCGATGACGCCGAGCAGGCCGTGATCGAGAGGCTCGCCGAAGCCTCGGCTTCTGAAGATGAGGCCATGACCATCGTTTGGGAGGGAGTGTTGACGCAGCTTGAGAAGCTGCGATCAAAGGACACACGTGAATAGCGGCAGGCTTTCACGTCTGCACTGGAGGAGAGACGATATGAAACGGCTACTTTCCGCGATCGCGTCGGTCGCGATGATCGCGAGCTTCGGCTCTATGGTGGAGGCGAAGGCGCCACCGTGCCGTGATACCAAAGGCAAGTTCATCAAGTGTGCGGATAAGAAGCCCGCACCGCGCTGCCGTAACGCCAAGGGACAATTCGCGAAGTGCGGAACCACTGGCGCCGTGCCAGTGAAATAGGACTTGCTGGGCGGTTTGGCCGCCCAGCATATCTTCAGTGACTTGCTCGATAGGCGTTGACCTGGGCGCGACTGACGTCCGCCGCATAGCAAAGCGGAGCGTACCCCCCACCTCTGCTCCAGGCGCTTCGGCGGCCGCAACTGGAGCCATTGCTGGCAGAATTGTACGGGCAGGCGCAGTTACCAGGATAAGCCGCGACCGACTGTTTTATGATCCGCTGCTTAATCTGCCCGTCGCTCAGCTTGCTCCGCGCATCGGCAGGAGCAGAGAGGGCAAGCACGAACGTCACCGCAAGTGCGAGGCGTGGCATCAACTGCATCAGTAGCTGTTTCCATACATGTCGGTGCGGGTGCGTGGCATACTTTGCGCCGACTCTCCGTCGCGCGGTTTGGTGCCGTCCCGGCCCGTATCAGGATTCGTGTTGCCCCGCGTCGACCAGTTGTCATTAAGGGTGGCATTCGGATTGGTCTGACGATGTGGGGCCACATAGGTCCCATCCTTCCGTGTATAGCCTCTAACCGAATGGCTAGATTGGGCCAAAACGGGCGCAACAAGAAGGAGAGCTGCCGAAGCGGCTAACAAGTCTCGAATCTTCATTGATATCTCCCTGCGTCTGTCGACGCTCGAACAATGCCAGCTTGGGCGGTAAATACAAGCGCAGCCGGCAATGGCAGGAGAACACTTTCCTTTCGTTGGTTAACGACGCTGAAGGCCGGTTATCTGGCAGCCCCAGATCCCGCTTCATAACCGCCAGTCGCTCTTGCTCGGGCGTATATTTGTACATCGGAACTTGCCCCGTGTTTAGTAAGATCTAGGATCGATCCCCGGAATCGAAGCAGGCTGATAGACTCATTTTAGCGTCGATTAACCAAGCAGTTAATCAGTCGCCGCAGAGCGGCGTTGAACTCACTCCGCGGTGCAAATATGCGGGCTGCTTCGAACGTGAACCAGCGGCAGGTTGGGAGAAGCATGGACCAATGGCTTAAAGTCGCATTGTGGTCGTCTTGGTGTCACAACCGGATGGTTCTGACGCCTTATGTAAGGCAGAGCCTTTCAACCGCTATTGGGGTCAGAACCCTCATTCAGAACAGCTCAGCGAGTGGCTGGAGGCGGTGGCTCGCCTGAACCAGGCCGCTTTTCCGAAAACGGTCGAGGTAATCTACGGCGGTTATGGTAGGGTTGCGGAATTGCCGGCGCTGGTTGCCAAGCGCGGTTAGAGCCTTGGCAGTATCGAGATCGATGACGTTGACGATGAAGTCATCGGGATGCTTCACCTCGATGCCATGGCGGGCAGCGACATCGACTGGGAAATCCTTGAGGTTGTAGGTGACGATCGCGTCGGCCCTGCCGTGGATCGCTGCCGCAAGAACGTGGACGTCTTTGGGATCAGGCAGCGCCAGCGCGGGCATCAGCGGTTCGTAGCCTTCCACCAACGCTTCCCCGAAGCTGTCCATGTAGGCCCGCTGCCGTTGGAAATGGTTAGCTGTCAGATCGGGAAACCGCCGGCGCAGGCTTTCCTCCCACTCGGTTAGGATCGCCTCGCTCCAGAGCGGCCGGAACAGCCGGCTGGCGGCGAACCACAAGAGCGTACCCCGCACAATGGCGGGGTGCATGACGTTGGCATCAAGTAGGACGGTGTAGCGGCCGACCAGCATCAGGGATGATCGAGGGTCGCGTAATCGTCAAAGAGGCCGGCTTCTTGATCCAGGTCTGCCATCCCCTGCAAGGCATCATGCCGGGCTGCATCCATGCGGCTCCGGTAGGTCAGCACATCGCGGCCAAGCAGCTTACGATGCGTGCCTACCATCCGGAACGGCAGGTCGCCGCGTTCCAGGAGCTTGATAAGGTGGGGACGCGACATGTTGAGCAGGTCGGCCGCCTGGCTGGTGGTGAGTTCTGCCTGTACCGGCACGACGGTGACGGCATGGCCGTTGCCGATCTCGACCAACATCTTGACGATGCTGTTGAACACACCGGATGGCAGGCTGATGACGTCCTCGCCCGCCCCTTCCACGGTAAGGTGGATGGGTCGGCTAGAATCCACCCGCGACAGCGCACGCGCAGCGTTACCGGCCGCCTCGATCTCCTGCGCGGTGGGCTCGTAAGCCTCGTCGATGTTGAAGGCCACGGCAGCCATGTTTGTCTCCCCAAGGCGAATGCCATCTAGTGAGTGCGACGTGTAAACGCAATAAATGAAACAGCTCTCAACGGGAGAACGTTCCGATGCGGTGATCGTCGAGCATGCTGAGCGGGGTGGGCGTGATCCAGTCAGCTCCCAGCACGGGGTAAGGTCCGTGGAACAGGTCGCCGAGGGCGCGCCGGTAGTGCGCGTTCATCCAACGCCGGCGCCGATGCTCTGGGCCATCGTAGAGCATGTGGCAGCGCTGGCACAGTGCAGCCAGCTGGTGGAGCGCGCTGTCACTGGGATCATGGTTGAGGTGCGCGCAGGCCAGCACCACTGGCGTCCAAGCACCGTGCTCCAAGATGTTTTCGGTGGGCCGTCGCACGCGCCGACCCTGACCGTTGCGCCACCAGCGCCGCTTGCGGTCCCACCATCGCCCATCCCTCAGATGGAATACTCTCTGTCCATGCGGCCGCCCGCAATGCTCGCAAACACCCCCTGCCCGTACGAAGCGCACATGGTGTGAGAGCTGCGGCCAGTCGATCGGGTACAGAAATACGTGCTCGGGGCGGATCGGCATCAGGCCTCCCCTTCCGGAGCACTAGGTCGCGAGGCGCCCGGTATCATGGAGCCAGCGCTGCGGCGGTCAGCGCCCGATAGAGCGTGGCGTGGTGGCACTTGAGCAGCTTAGCGGCTTCGCGCACCGATGTGCCCTCGCTCACCAACCGTTCGCCGAGTGCGATCTGATCGGAGGTGAGCTTGGGTGGACGGCCGAAGCGGACTCCCCTCGCCTTGGCCGCCACTCGTCCGCTGCTGGTGCGCTGGTGGATCAGCTCGCGTTCGAACTCCGCAATGCCGGCGAAAACAGTCAGTACCATCCGACCCGCAGGCGAGGTTGTGTCGGCCCAAGGCTCCGCCAGCGATCGGAGCCCTGCCCCGGCCTCCTTCAGCTTTTCGGCAATGTCGAGCAGGTCGCGAGTGGACCGTGCCAGCCGATCGAGCCGCGTCACCACCACCGTGTCGTCGTCACGCAGCTGCTCGATCATCTTTGCCAGCTCGGGTCGGTCACGTTTCGCGCCCGAGATCTTCTCTTCGAACGTCCGCTTGCATCCCGCCTCCTTCAACGCAGCGCGTTGCAGCCGGAGATCCTGGTCGTCGGTGGACACACGGGCGTAGCCGATCAGCATGTCGCAAAATTGTATCAGATCATCAGCATTATGCAACCGACTTCTGCGACACCAGCATCCGAGAGAACCTTGGCGTCGAGAGCGGTGTCGCGAAAATTAGACTGAAAAGCCCGTCTGTGATCAGTGCCAGGTATTACGTCAGCACAGCGGCACACCGCGGAACGTCATGTCACCGACGATGATCTTGGCGGCACCGGGGCCCACGATGGTGTTCACCTTGCCAAGGGCGGTGTCGATGGCATCACCGGGAAAGATGATCTCGACGACATGCGATTGGGCAACAGGGTTGCCGTCTGCGTCGATGACCACGGGAAGGGGTACTAACTTGACGCGATAGGGCGGTGTGGCGGGACGGCTCATTCCGTCGTCTCTGGAATGAGCCACGCCGATGTCAATGCGGCAGGCTTCAGCGCATCAGGTGATCGCTGAGACAAGCCCCTGCCCTTTCCGATCAGTTGCCGGCGCTGGTCTGAGCAACGGACTGGAACGCTGGCTTGAGGGTGCGCTTTGCCCCGGGAGTGGGCGCCTCGTCCTGGCTGGTTGCCGGGGTGGGCTTGCGGCCGAGACCGATGCTCCTAGCCATGGCGCGACGGGCTTCACTGTAGTTTTCGGCCACCATCGGGTAGTCGGCCTTCAGGTTGTATCGGGCACGATACTCCTCAGGGGTCATGCCGTTCGAGCCGAGGTGGCGACGCAGCGTCCTGTACGGCTTGCCATCGATCATGCTGATGATGTGGTCCTTGCTGGCCAGCGACTTACGCACGGTCACGGCGGGCGTATAATCCTGCGGCGGCACCGGCTCCGCTTGTGGCGTCGCCGGCGCAGCCAGGTTCAGCACCGCCTGATGCATCGAGGCAAGGAAGGCGGGCACATCATCCGCGGACGTACGCGTATTGGGATTGCGCAGCCACGCGACCGTCAGTTCGGTGGCAAGCTCGACGGGATTTACTTCATCAGTCATCGTTTTCCCCGGAAAATCAGAGGCCTGTGCATCTTTCAATACAAGAGGCCTGGTTCGTGACGACGTAGCAAGAGGCCCTGTCAGGAAACAGGGTCAAGTTGGAGGTCTTTGCCGGTGCGCGTCCAGCCGATGCGAGACAGCGTGCCGATCAGCGTCGAGCGCGGCACCTTGAACGTCCGGCAGACCGATGCCTTGCTGGCCCCGCCATCGAGCGCAGCGGTAATCCGCTCGAGCGTCTCGGCGTCGATCGTGGGTGGGCGACCGCCCTGCCGCCCCCGTCGCCTTGCTGCAGCAAGGCCTGCCATTACCCGCTCGCGCGTCAGCGCGCGTTCATACTGGGCCAGCGCCCCGAACAACGAGAACAGAAGCTCGCCATGCGGGGTGGTCGTGTCCATCTGCTCGGTCAAGGAGCGGAAGGCGATGCCTCGCGCCTTCAGGTCGGTGACGATCGTCAGCAGGTGGGGCAGTGACCGGCCGAGGCGATCGAGCTTCCATACGACGAGGGTGTCACCTTCACCGAGATAACCGAGACAGGCCTTGAGCCCCGGCCGGTCGTCACGGGCGCCGGATGCCTTGTCGGTATAAAGGTGACGGTGATCGCAGCCGGCCGCGATCAGGGCATCGCGCTGCAGGTCGACCGATTGCCGATCATCGGCCGACGAAACCCGCATGTACCCAACCAGCATGTACGACAAAGCCCCAAACCGCATTGTCGCATAGCTTATCAAAGCGACAGGGTTTGTCGATCATTATTGCAGGAGACGGGATCGATCCATTGCAGGCTCAGGATTGCGGGTGTCGGAAAACATGTGTTTTACGACAGCCAGCGTGAGCGTTCGGGCACCCTGTCTGTCGGAGAGCTGCGGTTCCGCTTTTGCGCATTAACGGACATCCGGGACGGTCGCTCTGCTTCCTGATTGCGGACGTTCGATGGCGGGATTAGCTGGGGCTCCGATCCGTAAGCCCCAATCAGCGAAGGACCGATCATGTCCGCCACCATCCCCATCGGCATCCCAATTGCCGAACTGCGTCCGACGCAGATAACCGTTGGCCTGCGGGAAGTGGCGGCGAAACGCCAGCGTTGGCGCGATGCTGACAAGCATGAACGCGCGGTCCTGCTGCGCCGTCATGTCTTGCCCGCAGTGATCGGGCCCAAGGGGCGGCGCTACATCGTCGACCATCACCATTTCGCCCGTGCCCTGCTCGACGAGAAGGTCGAGCTTGCCGCCGTGTACGTCATCGTCGATCTTGAACATCTACCCAAGCGCGAATTCTGGACGTATCTCGACAATAGTGGATGGTGCCACGCCTACGACGCGGAGGGTAAGCGGCGGGATCTCGACGCGATTCCAAAACGCTTGGAGGATCTGTCGGACGATCCGTTCCGGTCACTCGCCGGCGCGCTGATCCGCGCAGGTGGATGCGCCAAGACCAATCACCCCTTCGCTGAATTTCTCTGGGCGGACCATCTGCGTCACCGTATCGCTGGTGCTTCAGTCACGGAAGACTGGAACGCAGCGGTCACCCATGCACTGCGCATCGCACGGTCGGACGAGGCGCGCTGCCTGCCGGGATGGTGCGGCGCGAATCCCAGCGGCCTGTGACCCTATGCCGCGCACTTCGAACGGCAAACCGGCCAAGAAGCTCAAATCCCGTCATTGGGCCGGCATCGCGATCGGTGTGTTCCTGGGTGTACTGCTGCTCTGGTTCCTGCTCGCCTATGCGGGGCTGCCCCGGCTGTGGAGCCATCACGAACATCGCAAGATCGGCAAGCGCGATGCGATCACCTCTTACACCGCACAGGACATTCCTGGTGATCCTATCAACCTGCACATCTACGCCAGCAAGGCCTTGATCGCCGCGGCGTACCACAGCGCTGGCTGGTCTCGCGCTGATCCGGTATCATTACGTACCGGTGTGCAGATTGGACTGAGCGTGCTTACCGCGCGGCCCTATCCCAATGCGCCGGTCAGTCCGCTATTCCTTGAGGATCGCATACAGGACTTCGCCTTCGAAAAGGACGTCGCAGCAGGCGCCGCCCAGCGCCACCATGTCCGCTTTTGGCGGATCGGCCCGGACCAATGGCTGGCAGCAGCGACGTTCGACCGCGGCGTTGGTCTCAGCTTGTTCACATTTCAACTTACGCATCATATAGGCTTCGACATCGATGCGGAACGTGCGTTGTCGGTCGCTGTCCTGCAGCGCTGCGGTGCCAAACAAGAAGGTGCAGAGTCGATGCGGCTCCCCTCAGGTCGAAACTACCGCAACGGGGGAGGCGATCGATACGAGGCCGACGGGCGCATCGCCGTCATAAGGTTGGAAAAACCAGCGTGTGGCCTAAGTAGGTAGCACGTCCGCGACACGACCGTGTCCCCCTCGCCGAGTTGCCGGCATCGATGATGTGAGGCATGGTCTGCACAATCGTACGTCGCAGGAATGATATATAGAACACAAAAGGCGTACCGATTAATTCGAGCCACATCGTTTTGCGATCTGAAGGCCGTCCGATCGCATGGGAGGCAGTTGTCGAAATTACCCTCCTTATCACGTTGCCTAAACGTGCATGGTCCAGTCTGTCTGCAGCTGCATTCGTTGCGGCGACTAGCCTGATAGCGTGATTTGCCTGACAGTCGTGGTAGCAAAAACTCATGAGAGTTGGCGCTGGAGGTGCAGCAAGGTCGACTAAGCAAATGAAGTTACCGCAAAGATTTTGCTATATTATGAGATGCTCGAAAGCTAGGACTTTTGCGTCAACGCTCTCGCTTCGTGATTTGCTTCAAGTGACGATATAACAAAACTGAAGTGCCGGCTAGACCAATGCAACAGATGTATCGCCATGCAGCCTAACAGGCCTCGCCTCATTAAGGGCGAATCAGGCAGATACTATTTAATTTCTTTCTCTGGTTTTCCTAGACGCTTGATGCTTTCGCGTAGCGGGAGCCAGTAAGGCCGATAACAGGTGCGGTTTTGCCCGCTGAGTCAGCGTCGACACGCAGGCAGATTAGTTCACTGCCTAATCGTTCAAACGGGTCACAAGCCCCCAGTCTGATAAACTTTCGCCGTATATGCCCTAATACCAGGGACCTGGTTGATGGCTTTGCGCCTATGTCAGCCAGTACAGTGGTCACCTCATCAACGTGAACTCTGCCGCGACGGAACACGTGCGCGTACACCTCGCCTTCAACCTTCGATAGCGCAACATGGCGACCCCGCCAGAACACGGCGATGGGATCAAAGGCTACCGCGACCGCCCCGCGGACGATAATTTTTTCATTATCCCCATAGGTCGGCAGCTTTTCGATCTGCATTGCGATGCGCTCCGTGCACCCGTTTAAACATCATCTATAAGAGCGCGTACAAGGACCAATTTAGTGGATCAAGATTGTCAAGAGAAGGATTTTATATGTTTATGTAAGTCGTTGATAAGCATTATTCTTCTCGGTCGTATTGCCATATTTGATCCCCGAATCGAACATGACAAAGAAATGAACACAACATGACAGATCGATAACCATTTATCTAAATACATGTTTTAAATGGCTTTTTTAGGTGTCTTGCTGACTAGTTGCAATTAAGTGACAGGCAGTAAATATGTTTTTTGCGCCCTTCTTTCAGTGTTGATGGCCAATCCCAACTACGCAATTGGATTGTTATGTGACCTTGAGGTCGCCGGTAACGACGGCACATCGCCGTAGAGGGGTTCTATGAAATCTAGCATTCGCAACAGCTTGCTGACGTCAGCGCTGGTTTCCAGCGCAGTCCTGATCGCCAATCCCGCCGCGGCCCAGGATGGCTCCACGCCGCCTACGCAGACGGCTAAAGCGGGGGATGCAGGTAACGACATCGTCGTGACGGGATCGCGCATCGCCCGACCGGATCTGCAGGCCTCGGTCCCCATCGTGACCGTCAGCGCCGAACGAATCCAGGATACCGGCGCCTCCAACATCCAGGATGTGCTCGCGACGCTGCCGTCGGTAGGCCAGAACATCAGCCGCACGAGCTCGAACTTCTCGAACACCGGCAATGGTGTCGCCACCGTCAACCTGCGCAACCTTGGCGCATCGCGCACATTGGTGCTTATCAACGGCCGTCGCTCGCTTGGCATCGCGGGCAGTTCGGCCGTGGACGTCAACAACATCCCGACGGACCTTCTCCAGCGCGTCGAAGTCGTCACCGGTGGCGCGTCGGCCGTCTACGGATCGGAAGCGGTCGCCGGCGTCGTCAACTTCGTGCTCAACGATCGATTCGAAGGCCTGAAGGTTCGGGGGCAGAACACGATCTCGGACAAGGGCGATGCCGCGCGTCAGTACATTTCGATCACCGGTGGGCACGCCTTTGCGGACGGACGCGGGCATATCGTGGGCAACTTCAGCTACGACAACGATCACGGCCTTCCATCGCGCAATCGCAGCTTCTCCGCGAAGGACGTTCCCAATCGGAGCTCCTATGCGGCGCAGGGTCTTTTCGACGTCAGCAATCCCGCTACGCAGAGCCAATTCTCCCCTGCTACCGGGCGCACGTTCACGTTCGACGGCAACAACGTCCTGAAGCCCTACCAGGGCGCCAACGTCGACGGATATAATCGCAATGGCGATCGTCTCCTGTCCGTGCCCGTGGCTCGCCTGCAGGGCACCCTGCTCAGCAACTTCGACTTCTCGAATGCCTTCAAGGTCTATGCCGAGGGGGAATACTCGAACACCAAATCGAATGCGTCCTTGGAGCCGTCCGCAATCGCGAACACCGGCCCCGGCGCGGCGCTCAGTTTCGATGGATCGGCCTATGCAGGCATTCCGATCACCAGCCCCTACGTGCCTGCGGCAATTCGGAACGCGGCGATCGCCAACGGCGTCAATGTCATACAGTTCAGGCGGCGGTCGAATGACATCTTCAGCCGCAGCAACCAGAATGATCGCGACTTCTATCGCGGTGTGCTAGGCGTCAAGGGAGACCTTGATAGCGCAAGCAGGTGGTCGTACGACCTGTACTACGAACATTCGCAGAGCCGCGACCACACCACGGCGCAGTCGATCTACACGCCCAACTATGGTGCAGCCCTGAACAATGAAATCGGGCCTGATGGACAAGTTCGCTGCTCCGACCCAGCGGCCCGTGCAGCAGGTTGCGTCCCGCTGAATATTTTTGGTTACAATACAGCCTCTGCCGCCGCGTCGCAGTTCCTTCAGACGTATACGGGTCCGACCCGGACGGTGACGCTGGTCGATGGCAATACCGTCCAGATCGTGAATGGTAGGAATGTCACCTACGACTACCTCGCGAAGGTCAACCAGGACGTCGTGTCCGGCAGCGTCAGCGGCAAGCTCTTCTCGATGTGGGGCGGTCCGGTCGCAGTCGCATTCGGCGGCGAGTATCGCCATGAGAAGAGCTCGGAGGTGTTTGATCCCTTCACCCAGGCGGGGCTGTCCGCGGGCAACCAGATCACCAACACGCAAGGCTCCTTCAACACCAAGGAAGCTTTCGTTGAAGTCGTGGCGCCGATTGTGGAAAACCGCCCGGGTCTCTACTACCTGGGCCTCGAAGGTGCAGCTCGGTACGCGGACTATTCCACGGTCGGGGGCGTTTGGAGCTTCAAGGCAGGAGCGACCTACGCGCCGACGCAGGACATCAGGTTCCGGGGCGTGTTCGCACGGGCAACGCGCGCACCCAACATCGGTGAACTGTTCGCGTCGCTGAGCCAGACCTTCCCGGCGGTGACCGATCCATGCGATCAGGCGCAGGGCAATGGCGATGGTGCAAAGACCGTCGCGCTGCCGGCCGGCTGTTCTGCCATCCCCGGCATCGCGGCCACGGTCGCATCGCGCGGCAGCTTCCAGTACAGCACCTCGCAGATCCAGACGATCGATGGGCTTCTGGGCGGCAACCGCAACCTTCGGGAGGAAACCGCCGACACGATCACCGCCGGCACGGTCATAACGCCGAGGATGATCCGGAATTTCAGCCTTACAGTGGATTACTATCGCATCAAGGTGAAGAACGCGATCGGGATCATCGGTCAGCAGGTTTCGGTGTCGCAGTGCTTCACCAGCGCACAGCCGCTATTCTGCAACAACGTAATACGCGACGCCAACGGCTTCATCACCAGGGTGAACGCTCTGAACCTCAACACGGGATCGTATCTCGTGTCGGGTCTCGACGTCGAGGGACGGTACTCTTTGCCAATCGGAGGCAGCAGGCTCGATATCGACGTGTTGTACAACCATAGATTCGATCAGCAGCAGACGCCCTTCCCTGGAGGACCTGTTCAGAACGAAATCGGACAGGCTGATTGCTATAGCTGCGGCCGCCTGGGATCGGGATTCAAGGATAGGGTCACCGGAAACTTCACGTTCGGCACCGAAAACTTCCAGCTGAACTATCGCGTGGATTACCTTGGGCCGCTCAAGGATAATCTGGACGGAAGCACGACGGTCATCACCCCCATCCCGGCCTATTGGTACCATAATATCCAAGGCAAGATCGCCGTCGGCGAGAGCAGGAAAATGGAACTCTACGTCGGCGTGAACAATCTCCTCGACAAGAAGCCGCCCACCTTTGGCGATACGAATCCCGTGACGTGGCCGGGTACGCAGACGGTTGCCGATACCTATGACCTTTACGGGCGCATGATGTACGCTGGCGCAACGTTCAAGTTTTGACGCCTGTCAGCGGGTTGCCCGCCTATAGAACCTGTTAGATTCGGTTTCGGCGCCTTTCCTCGCTACCAATGAAAATCCTTGGCCCCGCATTACTGCGGGGCCCTTTATATAGATTTGGTTAGCCTGCTAGGTTCCTCTACGCCAGAAATCAGGATAAATACATGCTATCGCTTCTGGCTCTTGCAATGATTGTTAGTGACAGCTCTGGCGCCGCCCCCTGTCCTAGCACAACAACGGTTGAAGTGAATGCCTGCTTCGTGGCCCGCTTCGTGGAGGAGGATGCCAATCTAAACCGATATTACAACATGGCTATTCGACGAATTCGTAGAGAAAGCGGAGCTGGTACCAAAAGACTTGTTCAGGCTGAACGATCATGGCTTTCGTATCGAGATTCCGAATGCGACGCCGCTTATGAAAAGTATCGGGGTGGCACGATCAGAACGAGTATGGAGATCAGATGCCGCATACGTCTAACCCGCCTGCGTACTTATATGATTTGGCGCAACTGGCTGACCTATCCGGATAGCACACCTCCTTTGTTGCCTCGTCCGGCCACCGGTAGTGCCCTGTCGGATGGTAGCGGATAGCGGACCTTCCTCTCCCGGTTGTCTGTGATGCAAATCTTTTGATTCTTGCATCAGCCTAACGATCAATCGGGCGGATGGGGATGCCATTTACCGCTGATACAATGGTGCCAATTAGCTCTGACATTACACATATGAGCACTAAGGGGGGCGTTGCAAAACTTAGGAGTTTGGCGACAGGTAGACATCAATCAGACATCGAACCTTCGCCTGTTGAGCAAACGACGCCAGCGTGCTGTCTTTCTGTCTGACGTGGGTGCGAGGGCGGCTTGATAGAGGCGTACGATCAGATCCCCTCCAGCAGGAGCCGTCGCGTGTTCGACGCCGACAAACGCGAGTTCGCCGCTCTCTCGAATGATGGCGATAGGCCAGCCATCCTCCACGATCTCGGTCTGATTGCCGGTGCCATCAACCGGTTCGACCACCAGCGATGCGCCGGCCTGCATCAGGTCCGCCAAGTGCTGAAAGGTCATCGTCTCATCCATCACGATCTTGCCGCGCCACTCGCGGGATGCCTCATGCCGAGTGCCAGTGCCGCTTGTTGCCAGCTGGTGAACACGTTCGCGCCCCAGCTCGGGGGCGAAGCGCGTGCACACCAAGGCGTTGTAGGCATCGTCTGGCGTCGCCGCGAGCACTTGCTCAATATCGCGCAGATCAACCACCTCTTCACCGATGACCGAGAGAACCTCGACGCGTAACGTTTTGAGGCCGGCAAGGCGTGCTTCCTTGAGCGCCAGCGCAGAGCGATCGACCAGGATGACGGGTATGCCGGCCCCATGCAGCGCCTCCCCGAGTCTTACGGTCCACCGTGACGCGCCGACCACCAGCAACCCGCCACGCCCGCCCGAGGCGAGTTTCAGCTTGCGCGCGAGCGGCGCCAGCGACAGACCATGAAGCAGAACGGTGGATGCGATGACCGCAAACACCAAGGGCAGCACCAGACGCGCATCCGGATAGCCGGCCTGCGACAGGCGCTCGCCCGCGACGCCTGCAATCGCTGCCGCGACGACGCCTCGCGGCCCGATCCAGCCGACAAGCAGGCGTTCGCGCCAGCTCGCCTTCGCGCCGATCGTGGCCAGCCAGATGGCGAGCGGACGGACGACAAACAGGATCACCATGGTCGTCATCGCGATCGGCCAGCTCAGCATCGCCACCGTGCTCCGATCAATGTTCGCCGTGAGAAGGATGAAGAGCCCGGATACGAGAAAGACCGTCAGCGATTCCTTGAAGCGGCGGAGCTCCTGAAGCCCGGTGACGTCGATGTTGGCGAGGACGACGCCGAATAACGTTGCCCCTACCAGGCCGGTCTCCGGCTGGATCGCCTCACCCGCGGCATACACGCCTAACGCTCCTGCGAGCAGGATCGGCGTTTTAAGGTATTCAGGCGCGAGATCGCGCGCAAACAGCGTCCGGATGCCGAACGGAACTGCCAAACCCAGCACCGCCGCCAATCCGGCCCCTAGCAAGGTATGCCAGCCGAGATGGACGACTGCCTCGCTTCCACTCATTGTGGTCGACAGCGTCAGATAGCTCAGTACCAGTAGCGTCAGAGTGGCGCCGATCGGATCGTTGACGATAGCTTCCCAGCGCAGGAACGCGGCCGCACGCGGCTCGAGCTTTGCTTGCCGCAATAACGGCATGATGACGGTCGGCCCTGTCACTACCAAGATCGCGCCGACCAGAATGGCGACCGGCCACGACAGCCCGCCGACCCAATGCCCCGCCAGCGTACCTAGCAACCAGTTGAGCGGTAGCGCGACCGCAACCAGGCGGAGAATACCTGACCCCGCGGAGCGGAGCTCACGCAGGTTGAGGTTCAGACCGCCCTCGAACACGATGATGGCCACCGCCATGCCGATCGCCGGTCGCATCACCTCGCCGAGTGCTGTTGACGGTCGAATGACGCCCCCGATGGGGCCGAGCAACGCGCCGATCACTAGGAGCGGGATGATCGCCGGCACGCGTAGCTTCCAGCCAAGCCATTGTCCGAACACGCCCGCAACGGCGATGCCCACCACGAGCAGCAGAATGGTATTTTCCAACGTCATCCCCTGTGGAAGCCGGCGCCAACCGCTGGCCGACATGTAGAAGCCGCAGGGGCGAGGAATGTTGCTGAGTGCAAAGTCGTTAAGATAATATGGCTTGATTGGGAGCGGGTGCGTCGGAGAGGCCTGTCATTCATCCTTCAAAAATCGTTCGCGATCACCAGCTGGGAGGCAGACACATCAGCCGAGAAGGCCAGCTAGATCATTTCCACAACTCCATCTGAATCACACTTTTCCAGAAAGTAATTTGGGAACGGCTTCCGAGAAATTGGTTCTGCCTGCGGTGGGTGCAGCCTCCGCCCTGCCGCTATCTTAAGGCGTCCTTTTTTGCTGGTAGAGCCTCCTGCAGTGATGAATCCTGCCTTCGACCGCCGCTGGCGGTCGAAGGTTACCGGGCGTTGGAGTCGCCCTTGACGATAGCGTTATACGCTCGCAGCTGGCGCGTGCCGGTAAGGACGAAAATGGAGATTAGTCTTCCCAAGGATATAGTACTGCACCCTTCGCCAAGACCTGATCCAAATATCGCGGCGGAACATGGACGACGCACAGGTGCCGGACGACGGTGACGACAAGATTGCGATCGCGCAACGGATCTACGAAGAACGCCGTCGGCGAGCCGAGCACTTCAAGGACGCTCGTCTATACGAACTGCCGTAGGACCTGGTGTTTTTCCTCTTGATCGATCAGGTGCGATATGCCTCTGCAGCGCTATTTAATTAACTCTAAAAATGTAAAATCAGGCGCAATCAAAGGGCCCTCTCCTTGACGAATAAGTTCAATCTCGCAAAGTTTAAGGTTCCTGTCCCAATACATTATAAGTTCTATTGGGCATAAGTCCGTGTCTTTTAGTAGTCCTACGGGGCCAACTTGATTTTGGGAATAATCAGGGCGCTGATATCCGCTATATCTTAGCTCAACGATGGAGCCGTCATTATTAATCGGATAGAAAGTTGCCTTCTCCAATTGCCGAAGTAGCTTGTTACGAAACTCCAAAGGAGCAGAATTACAAATTGTGCGGGAGGCGTTGCGGAGGCCGTTAAAGTCAATCATTCTTTTCACCATGGAATATGAATTGTTCCAATGTTTACCGTCCCGTTGGGAAGAACATAGGAACGATAAAGTAGCGTTTGATCGCCAACCTGGACTGACCCGTTTCTAGAACCACCCGCCTCCAAGGCTGCTCGTACCGCGGACTCGGCGCTTTGGACATTTATACCGGCTCGAATGAGACGAGGTGCATAATGCTCCGTCCTGAAAACATATGCACAAGCGTTGTGCACCCAAGTCTTTGCACTTCCCACAAAGTAAGAGTGATACTCTGCCACTTCGAGATTGTAAGTCAACTTCGTGACTTTGGTATCGACAACCTCGGCAACGATAGCTAACCCGTCCTTTCGCAAAAGAACTTGCCCCTGCTTCAACGATGCAGAGGTAATCCACTGATCGTCAGCCGTACGCCAGGGATGGTCAGCGGTTGTCTCGTATCGCTCGTTGGTCCAGTCGCCATTCTCATCCTTGTACGATAGGGTAACCGTCCAAACCTGCCGCCAATGAGCCGGCGTAATGCCCACGATAGGTTTGGCGGCAGTCTCGCCGGTCCTATCGCTTCGGGACATTACAAGGTCGCCCACCTTGAGCGTTTCAATTGCTTTCAGGCCCGCAGGCGTCGAGACCATCGTCCCGGCCGTAAAGCAGCAAGGTGGTACGATAGAGTCGTATACTTGATTAAAGCTGAGCCAAATAGTGTCAAATGTAAACGTAAGGGCGTTTAGTGTGATTGATGCAGAACGCTTCAATGTCCGTGCGGTTCGGCGAGCAGTGACAACAATTTCGTCGGCAATACTCTGCTGCGGCGCGGTTGGTGCTCCGCCGTAGCCGCGATCAGAATTAGGCGTGGTTCCACCTCCGCCATAGTTGTAGCCGAAGGGAAACGGATTCGAGTAGGTAGGAGTCTTGTTACCACACACGACGATATCATCTGGATTGTTCGGAACTAGGCTGCCAGTCGTGGCATCAAAATGCATAGGACCATTTTTAAAGCAATCTGGTGAGTCATACATGCCGGTGGGATCGGTCCCGTTGATAGGATCACTACCGACATAGTTATACCAGTTCATGCCATCACCGTATCCGATGGGATCAGTCTGCATGAAGCGGCCGAGCGTCGGCGAGTACATGCGCGCCTTGTAGTCGTACATGCCGAGCTCAGGCAGCCAGGCCTGACCGGTGTACTGGAAGCGGCCCTGGTTATTGGCGCCGGGGATGCCGTATTCGTCGTAGCTGTTGATTGCGATGGCGTTGCCGGCATCGTTGCTCACCGCCACTACGCTGCCGCGCTCATCGGCATGCAGGTAGCGCCGGTCACCAGTGCCAGCCCCCTCATACCAGACCAGCACCTCGTCCGGATTGGGCCCGTAGACATAGCGGCGCAGCACGCCGCTGGTCGACTCCTGCGCCAGCTGCCCATCGACCCAGTCGAAGTTACCCGCCGGCGTCTGGCCGAGCTCACCGGCCGGGTTGCGGTAGATCAGCTGACCCGCCGCATTCATGAACAGCTGATTGCGGCTGTTGTACTGGTAAGTGGTGCCGCCCGAGTTGGTCAGATTGCCGCGCGCATCATAGCCGAACGTCGTGCTGCCGGCGGTGGTGTATTGGTTGAGCCCGTTCACCGCATAGCTGCGATCAACGGTGGTAGCGCCCGTCCAAGCGTAGCTGTCGTTGCTGCTGCTGCGCGTCAGGATCTGGCCTGCCGCATTGTAGGTGAAGCCGTAGCTCTGGTCCCAGGCACTGCCTGCCAGATCCTGGGTGAGGCTGGTCAGGCGCGAGGCGGCATCATAGCCATAGCTCGTCACCGTACCGTTACCGCGGGTCAGCGACGTGCGGCGGCCGAGATTGTCGTAAGCAAAGGTAGCGAGCACAAGACCGCCGTTCTCACGGATCACGGTCATCTGGCCGGCAACATTGTACTCATAGGTGACGAAGAAGCCGTCCGCCCAGGTCTGGCGTGCCTTACGACCTGCCGCATCATATTGCAGCGTCGTGCTCGAGACATTGCTGCTCTGCGTCTTCGCCCGACCCAGCGCGTCATAGACGAAGTTCTTGGTCCAGCCATTGCCGTCGCCGGCACTGGTCAGGCGACCGAGCAGATCGTAGCTGTAGCCGACATCGACCTCGGCAACGTTCGTCTTGGGATTTTGGTCGTATGTACGCCTTCCCAGTACGTCATATCGGTAGCTAAGCGTTTGATTGTCGCGCAACCGTCGGCTGGTGATATCGCCTTTGCCGTCGTAGCCCAGCTGCTCATAATCGCCAGGCGTTCCGCCGCACGCGGCACTTGAAGCGGTCTGGAAGCATGTCCGCCATGTCCGATCGAAGCTATCATAAGCGTAGGACGTCACGTTACCATTGCCATCCGTAACGCTGGCCGGCTTGCCCGTCAGCGTTTGGAGGATGGTCTCGGTGGCAGCCTGCGCCGTACCATAGGCTGACGTCACGCTGGTCGAGGCCGGCTGCCCCGCCCCTGCTGCGCTATACTGCACGAGCGTCGACCGATCAGGACCATATCCGGCGTCTCCGCCAACGCTACAGGCATCCGCAGCTGCACCCAAGCTGTTCGGATTCATCCGCTGCGTGGTGCATGTCGGGCGTCCCGCCGCGTCATAGGCATAATCGATGCGAGAAAAGGTTGTGCCGCCCGAAGATAGCGCAGCCGAACGTCTACGCCCAGCATCGTCGAGGGTTGCGGTCTGTGTCTGCAGCACTGTCATGCCACCAAGCGCGGCATCGCCCTGATCGACTGCCGTACCTTGCGCTACGCTCGTCGTGCGGCCCCAACCGTCGTAGCCTGTCCGGATAGCTCTTGGCAGTAGCGGACCTGCTCCGTCTGGATCCGGCCCAATCGCGCCAAGGCGCTGACGACCCGCGTCATAATAGTAGCGAGTTGTATCAGCAGAGCCCGCCAAAGGACCATCGACCGTTAAAAGATCACCAGCCGCGGTATAGGTCATGGCCGTGACGGCTTGCACCGAGCTGTCGCCTGCGCCCGTAGTGATCGAGCTTGGCAACAGGTTGGCGTTGTATTGGGTCACTGTGCGAACCGCATCCGCGGTGTTCTCACAGCTCGCCTGAGTGGTGCATGCCCAGCTGCTTGTCGGCATCCATACACCCGCTACTTGAGTATAGCGGGTCTGAACGCTTGGGTTAGTACCCCCTGTGTTCTGCGTCACTGCCGAGGTGACACCGCCATGCGTCGGGTCATAGCCGTAGGTCGTCACCACGCCGCGTTCACTGGTGCTCGATGCCATGCGATTGCAGGTTCCGGCAGTCGTGCAGCTGTAATCCTGGTACGTTGCCGAACTGGCGAGCGTCGCTCCGCCGACTGCGGTCACCGTCGTCTTGATGACGTTGCCGCGGTCGTCATAGTCATACGTCGTGACTTGCCCGCCAGGCGAGGTTCCCGTCTTCAATCGACCGGCGCCGTCATAGGTGTAGCTCGTAACCCGGCCGTATTCATCCTCGACACGCGTCGGCAAACCAACCGTCAGGTCGGACTGGTATTTGCGCGCGCGGCCGACAGGATCGGTGACGGTCAACGTTGAGGTGGATGCGGTGGGTGACGCAAAGGAATAGGTCCAGGTCGCCCCGTCACGCACAATCGATGAGACGTGCAGGGTATTATCGATATTGATGCGGACGTTGTCGGCACTGCTGCCGGGGCGGCGCATCGCCTCGTAGCTTACCGACCCGAACTGTTTCGTGTACCGGGTTGTCCGGCCCAAGCCGTCGGTCACATCGTCAGTTGAAACATAGCCCCCGGTGCTCAACGTCGAGCTGGCATAGGCGTAGGTCGCGGTCGGAAGAGTACCTGAACCACCTTGCGCATTTGCGCCGCGTGCTCCAGTCACGGTGCTCCAGGCGACGATGGCGGCCTGTGTCGGTGCAGGGCGGCCAGCCAAGCTGTCGCCGGCATATTGGTAGTCGATCCTGTAGCCCGCGCTGTTCGAAATCGACGTCAGCCGGGTCTTCCAGATTTGCGGGGGTGGTCCCGAAGCCGACTGCGCGCTCAGGCGGCAATTACCACCCTCTCCGCCGGGAGGGGGGCCATAGGGGCAATAGGACGAGGTCAACCAGTTCAGGCTGGTCCTAAAACCATCCGGGCCATCTATCGTCGTTAGATAGGCATAGGCATCGTAATCGTACTCGCGGGAGTCTGCATGACGAGAGGCCTTCTCGATCTGGCCGTATGTGTATTTGGTCCCATCGCGTAGAACGACCTGATAAATGCCGGACGTAACGACTAGCTTTGCGCCTTCGGAAGTGGTCGCAAACCCGCCTCCAGATCTTGTGAAAACATACGTCTTGCTGTCGGTCCGGACATAGACGGGGCCGGATGGGTCATTCGGGTTGTACAGCGAGATCCGCGCATCATTCCAGGTCTGCCGCCCGTAAATACGATCATCACTGATTGCTCCGGGGCCACTACCAACAACCATGTCCATACGGGGCGAGCGGTATTGCCCGGTTGCGACGTTTACACCGTTCTCGTCAGTCAACGCACGGGCAGGTGGCGGTATTTCGCCGGCGAGCTGCGCGGATGCAATGGCTGGCAAGGATACCGAGACGAGCAGGAACCCGCACGCGCCAGCGGCGCGCGCGCAACGACGAGCATTCATGGTGACCCCTCTTTAGTTAGCGCTCCCGCGCCACATGCCAGTTTGCTTGAGACCGATCAGCGTGGCGCGCCAGCCGTCTTTTTTGATTTGCGGTTGTCAGCTTTATCGTGATCGTAGGTGGTATTCGTGCCATTATTGGCCCCACCCGATGCGACGGCGCGCACTAAACGGCCTTTAGCGTCATATGTATAGGTTATAGTTTCGGCAGCCGAGGCATGTGAGAGCGAAAGCAGGAGGCATAAACCGCTGCTAATTGGAAACACCTTACGCATACGCGAACACCCCCGTTACGGTTTGCCAGCCGTCACATTCGCCTTTAGATATGCCGTGATACCAATTTAACACAATAGGTTTTTTTAGTAATTCGTCGCTAACAATAACGCCGCGGCGCGCGCGCGCCCCGTCGCGTGTCAACGCCCCGCGGTTGAGATACGGGCTTCTATCCTATTGATAGGATTACTTATTTTTAAGACGATACGTCAATATATACCGGAGCGGGGGCCCCAGAGTAAGTTGGTATAGAGCGACACACATCTCCCGACAGTCCGCTATACCAAAGACCGATCTTTTTATTAGCGTTTATCGCACCGGCGATCTTCGACATCCAAGCGAAACATGTGGCGGGCTCGACGCCCTTCCAGCTTTTATTAAGATTGCAAATTTGCAGAAAATCGCTCCGCCAAGTGGTAAGTATAAGAACCGATCCGTCGCTATACGTTAATAATCTGGCTGGCGTTGCATCTCCACCACAATAGACGTCCGCTTTGGCCTGTTCTACCGAGCCATAAGCAATCGTACACAGCGCGATAAAGCCAATAAGTCGCATAATTTTCTCCAATATAACGCTCATTGCTCCCGCCAAACTAAGAAGATTTGATGGGAAGCCTCACCGCCGTCGTCAAAGCAACGAGTTATAACTATAGGTTTATGGGAGAGGGATCACTGTGAAGCCATTCAGGGGCACGACAATCAATCGGGATGTGCTCGACCGAGGCGGGATCGATGCACCAGAATTCGGGTCGGTACCCGCATTCCCTCCGGTACCATTGACTGCGCCTGATACCGAGTAATTTGCGCGGTTGTCGGCGCGGTCATACGTTATAGTCGTGTTGACTGTCCCGCCTGCACTGGAATTGGTGGAGCCAATAAGCCGGCCTCTAGCGTCGTAGCGATAGGACGTAGTTTGCGCGTTAGCCACGGAAGCAGATATCGTCCCACTTGCCGTTATAGCTAACGCAAATACGTTTAGAGATCTTACCCACATCAACAAGTGCTCCCGAGGTTTTACCTTTTCCCGTCTAAGAGACGGGCTTTGAAATACTTTATACCTCAACCAAGCTGATCCAACACGTCCCATCACCATGAACGCTATAGTCGATCCGTGTAAGCGGCCGATTAGCGAGACGTGCTGACAACAAGATGCTCATGACGTATTGACCGGCCTGAACCTCGGAGGAGTGATAGATCACGGCTCCTCGGCAACCGGGGGGTGTGGTTGCCAGTGTCGCATAAAGCTGCGTCCCCTGATTGCCGACTCCTGTCACTGTAACGTTGGTGACGCTCTCTGCATGAGCTCCGCCTGCATAGGCGAAGCCAATCGCGCATAGTCCGTACAAAAGACCTTTGAAGCCGTTTGAGCTAGTCATATTGGTCTTGCTCCAAAACCCGGGTTGGCGTGCAACGTTAATGGGTTCACTGCGCGAGCATCACATGCTCGATGTCTTCTCCGTCGCCCCATCGCGAGCATACACCTGCCCCGTCAACGGTTACCGAGTTACCTGAAAGCTGGGCTGAGAGAAGCATGGCGAACTGCGCTTTTCCAGCATCGCTGCGCTCGTCCTTTATCATGTAATATGGTTGCCTGCTGCCACAGTCAGGGCGACCTGACGGAGGTGTGGTCATCACTACCCAATGTAACCCGTCAGAGGCGCGAACGTGGACCTCCTTTACCTTGCTCGTGATCGAGCTTCCGCCTGCCAAAGCGCCTGTTGATAGGCATGAGGATACTACTGCTATTATCAGCTTTACGCGCATTTGCGATCTCCTGTCGCTGGCTGGCTTACGGCTCTAAGCCACCATCAGAATGATTAGCCAATTCGATGTACTCTGTACCATCCGTTCACGCAGGTATGCCCGTCATAGCCAATGGGTATGGCTTCCCCTTTTGCATAAGCAGTGAGTGCTCGAGATAGGAGCATTTGCCTGGCGTCGACTGCGACGTCCGTTCCTACTATAAAGTAATTACTACATGGCCCAGCTGGCATGGGGTCCAAGGATACCAAAAAATGCCCGTCATCGTAGGTGAGAACATTGGTGATTCTCCCCACCGTGTTGCTATCGTAGGTCGCAAATGCGTTGGGCGCTATGGACGTAGTCAGCGCTAATGCCACAAGCGATGCCGTTTTTTTATTCACCTACCCCTCCCCCCCCCCGAGATGTTGAACCATTATCAACCTTAATTAATTTCATAGTCAAGGAAATTGGCTTGGCGCCCAACCTCAAAGTTTTGCTCAATGTCGATCTTCTAAAACGAAGAAATAACCATGCGCAAAGTGGGCCTGACAATGTCCTATAAGCATATAGAGAAAAACTCCTCAGCGAACTGGATTTTTTTGATAGGCTGGCACAGTATGGGCCGTGCAATTGAAAAGGAATGGACACATTGCGTTTGCTAAGTCGTATTGCTGCCACGCTTCCTATCGTTGCGTTGTCATGGGCGTCGCCTGCAGCAGCATGGGATGGTATAAAGACCGGGAAGGTCTCCGGAATTGACGTCGTCACTGAGGGGCAGAATTTTGGCTTCCGGGTCTATATGGACGGCACGCCGATGTGCGGTACAAGCGAGGCGTGGGCCTTCGTCAATAAAGATGCTGACAATTATGATGCCATCGTGTCGGTAATTACCTCGGCCTATCTATCCGGTAAACCGGTAACATTGCTTACCAATCAGAGCGGAGTTTATTGTCGTATCGGCTATGTTCAGCTTCGCTAACAACGGAAAAAAGTAACAATTAGCGATCTTTGCGTATGTTGGCCAAGTGCGCTTGAAGCTACTTTCTAACCTCAACGTATGCGACATCCTCTAGATTGGAGACCGTTGTGCATTTGCCGGTCCCAGTAACAGAGATTTGGAATGTCGAAGACATGGACGATACAATGAGAGAGTAAATATATTGGTTGGCAGGAGCGTTGTCACCGACGTTCAAAGCCCAGCGTGCGTCGGTACCAGCGGCACAGGGAGGCTTGTCGGAGCTTGCGCCGCCAATCACCGAGAAGGTAACGACGCCGGTGCCGAACGTCTTGTCAGCGCTTATATAAGCCAATGTTCCCGTCTGGCGGCCTGCCATCGCCGGAGATCCGAACCCAACGGCGATCAGAACGGTTATTTGCAGCGTGCTTTTAAGATATTTCATGCAGCCCCCTGTTAGCATTATACGACGTCATCTTCTGGTGACCGGTTCGACCTATAGCCCGAAGCGCGCCCATATTGCTTGGTTTGCGGCAGTATAAACGACAATATTGCCGTCCTCCTGCACAGCAAAATATGCTCCCGGGTGGCCATCAGTATGGCTTGCCCATATAGCGGTTGAGCCGCTGTACAACACGAGGTTGCCATCTCCCTGCATTTCGAGACGGGCGTTTGCCGGTTGGAACGTGCTTGTGGACCAAATGGGCTGCAGCGGGCCAGCATAAAGGACAAGATTGCCGTCATATTGCAAGATAAAGCGGTATGCACCGCCGGGTGATAGGATGCTTTCTCCAGCCCCAATACCTGTACCCGAGGCTAGGCCGCCTGTCTTAACGACCCGCGCATTCTGATAGACACTCCGGTTACCAGCTTTGTCGTAACCGTAGCCGGCAGCATAGCCGGTTCCGTTAGACCGCCGTATATCGGTGACCAACAGCCTGCCTTGAGCATCGTAACCATATTGAACCGTCTCGGCTAAAGCGCTCGAACAGACGCTCAACAATATGGCGCCAGCTGCAATTTCCTTCAGCATAAAGAACTGCCCCCCGTTTAATGTCTTTTCAGCCAATCGACCTGAGCCACTCGTCTGACACCCTGCCGCCGCTCGAGCTGTACGATCACATCAATGACGCGCGACACGTATGGAAGAAGGTCAGCACGCTGCAACTTCGCGTCTGCCTGCAGAACGAGCAGCATAAGCTGTTCGAGCGCGCCAGATGGGGTGTCAGCATGGATCGTGGTGAGCGATCCTGGGTGTCCGGTGTTGACGGCCCGGAGGAAGGTAAAGGCTTCCGCGCCCCTGAGCTCGCCCAGGATGATGCGGTCGGGCCGCAGGCGGAGGGAGGCAATCAGCAGGTCTTCCGTTGAGACGTTCGCCTCGCCTAGCCCGCCTCTCGCTGCGACGAGGCCAATCGCGTTTTCATGCCGCAGCACGAGTTCCGGCGTGTCTTCGATCAGGATGAGCCGTTCAGACGGCGCGATCTCGCGCAAGAGAGCGTTGAGAAAGGTGGTTTTGCCGGTCGAGGTGCCCCCAGACACCACTACGGTTTTGCGCGCCTGTACCGCGGCGGCAAGGAAGGCGTCCCACCTGCGCATCTCATACAGGCTGGCAAGTTCATCCTCGACGGGATCTGTTGCATCGGACCCGGTCGTATCGTGGAAAGCGCCAGCCTGCTGATAATCTGAGAGCGACAGATCGGAGGACACGTGCTTCCTGATGGCAATGGCCATACCGTCTCGGGTCGCCGGCGGAGCGACGATCTGGACGCGCGAGCCGTCCGGGAGGCGTGCGGCCAGCAATGGATGTTCCCGACTGATCCCCTGGTGGGTCACGCTCGCGATTTGCCGCGCCAGACGCCAGAGCTGCGCCTCGGTGATTTCGGGGACGAGATGATGCTCAAGTCCACCCTGCAGCGTTTCGATCCAGATCTCGCCAGCGCGGTTTACGTAGAGATCCGTGACGTCCGGCCGAACGAGCTGCTCGAGAAAGGGCGCAAGATAGACGTCAAGATACGCTGCGGTGGTCATCGTGCGGCAGGCTGTCCAGCCGTCAGGCCAGAGAAATCGAGATCGCGCGCAACGAAAACGTTGAGCGCAGCACCCTGTTTGACGGTGATTTTCGGCCTGTAGTCATTGGGCACCAGCCCCTGCCCTATGGTAGAGATTGGCCCTGACGGAATACCGACGATTACCGAGCCTGATCGTGGTTGTGACGCAAGGTTTACCCCCACCGTCAACGCTGACTGGAGGACGGCTCCGGCGAAGCGCTGAAAGAAGAAGGTGTTGACCTTGCCGGGTACGCCGCTGCCGCCCAGCTGGTCGGCTGCCGGCGAACCAAGGCGGATCGTCACGCCATCGGGACGGATAACCCGGGTCCACGTGACGAACACGCGGTTCTGGCCCGAGCGTACCTCCGATTGATATTCACCAACGAAGCGCGAGCCCCTTGGGATAAGAATACGGCGGCCATCGAAACCGAGCGTGTCACGAGACGCGATCGCCCGCACCAGACCGGGCCTTGCGGTGTCGATCGGTGTTTCGAGTGCGATTGGAATTTGCGTCCCGATCGGAACGACGTCCGTTCGGCTGGCCATGGTCGTCGCCTTGGCGGGTGCGTCATCAAATCCGCCCGAGCCATTGCGGCCCACGTTAGCGCCGGCCGCGGCGGATGGCTGCGTCGCCCCCCCAGCCGTCGGCGCTTCGGCACCGAGATCATAGACGATGGCGCCTTGCGCCTTCTTGTCGCGTACTGGTTCGGCCACAGGAGCCGCCGGCGCAGGTACGAACGGCGTTGGCGGCGCTGGCGTGATGACGGGCGGCGCGTAGGTTACAGGCGGCGGGTCATTCCGCTCTCGCGGAAGGCTTGGCGCGGAAGACGTGACAATGACGGGCACTGGTGCCGGAACGACTGGTTCGGCAAGGACAGGCACCTGTAAGGGCGGTGGTGGCGTAAACCCATCTGCTTGAGCCGTCTGCGGCGGTACCGTCACCCGGCGCTGGCGCTGACCATTCAGAACCACGAACAGGATCAGCGCAATTGCGATAGCGCCCAGTGCAATGACTGCGCCTGGCATGCCTTGCCGGGGCAAGCGCACGACCGGTCGCGGATCATGGCCGCCTTGCTCCACCGGCGCCGGCGCTGGTTGGCTACGGCTCATGGCCGGCCTTTCAGGACCATGCGTGTCGCATCGGCATGTACCTTGCCGAGACGGAATACGTACCGCTTGGCGACGCCCTCGATGACATAGTCACCATCGACCATGCGTCCGTTGACCAGCGCTTCGCGACCACGGTCATCGATCGCAAAAATTGCAGGAAGCGAGGTTTTCAGATCCCAGGTGATGGTGGTCCGCTTGCCATCGTCACTCATTGCAATGGGATAGAGGGTCTTGTTGCCCCGGAGCCGGTAATCGGCGCTACGAACGACCTGCTGAGGGCTGCCGGGCTGTCCCAGGGGGTAGGAGAAGCGGAGTACAAACGCACCGCTCCCATTACCGCCGCTATCGGCGCTGATAACGAAGACATATCGCCGCTGGTCGGTGACGATCATCAGGTTCGTCGTCATGGCAGCACCAAGCGGCTTCACGATCACGCGATTGCCTGAGCGATTTGGGGTCACCTCCCAACCCGTCTCGTTCCCGACCACGATCGTTTCGACCCGCTCGTCTCCAGCCAATTCGACGATGGCGGCATAGCCGCTGCCAACCCGTAAGTCGAAGACGCGGCCGCTGTCATAGACTAAGGTCTGGATGCGGGGATCGGCCGGCATGGTGAATTGCAAGGGCGCCGGCGGCATGGCGGGCATGCCCGCCTGCGCAACTCCGGCCAGAAGCGTCAGCACCATCATCATTGCTGCGGCTCCGTTGTCGTCGCGGCCGTGTCGACGACGGGACCAAGCGGTGAGCCCATCGGAATCTGATTGGTCGGAACCTCACGTTGGCTGATGAAGGGGCCGCCTACGCCGCCCTGCACGATGCGGACCGGTGCCCGACGGACCGCCAACGATCGGGTCGTTGCAACAGGGGCTGTGCGCGTTTCGATTACTGAAACGGGCTCCTGAACAGCGCTGGTGCGCGTCACCACCTGACTTGTAACAGTCTCTGGGGCAGGTGGCGCTTCGGCATCACGGCGATAGCCTATGACCTGGAAGCCAAGCGGATTCACCAGGCGGTCACCGAACGCCATCGGTGCAGCCGAATAGCGGAAGCGGATAACCGCGATCCAGGGTCGAGGCGCTTCAGCCTGACCGTTGCGATCGGTCCTCTGAGTGTCGAAGCGAACCAGGCTGATGCCGGACTGAAGGCGTGAAACGCTCTTTACCCGCGCAGTGATGACGCTCCCACCAGGCAACGCCTGGATCGGACTTGCCGGATTGGTCGCAGCAATTCCCGACAGGTACGACGCACGGGCATTCCCGGCCGACCAAAGCGCAACTTTGCGATAGTCGATCTGCAGTGTCGCCCGATCAAAGCCCTCACGGGCAAGGACATATTGTGCGAGGTATGCGTCCGTCAGCGCCGCATCGGCGGAGACGCGCTGCGGCGTATTGGGATCGAGCGCCTGGACGAAACCCGTCTGGCGATCGACCAGAAGCGTGATCGGCTGCACTGTTTTCAGCGGCGTCAGCATGGCGAGCGCCACGGCTTCAAAAGCTGCAGCGCCGATCGCGATCCCAGCAATCGTCCAGGCAATCTGCTTCGAGCGCGATGTCCTGGCGCGTGTATCCTCCGCCCAGCTTCGTGCATCTCGAAAATAGGTCTCGCGCTCAGTCATGCCGCTCCGTCCCGCCGCATGGCGCTGCGTGTCTTTCGTGTCATCGAGCGGCGGGCCGAAGGGCCAAGCGCCGTCGGAGATGATAAGGCATCCTGCCTCGGCTGAGGCTGGAGCGGCTGACGCCGGTTGCCACCTGCCGATGATCCCGCCTCACCAGCAGCGATCGCGATCTGCTCGCGCCGCATCGTACCAGCTAGGGCATTGGCAACGCCCTGCGCGCGGGGTGGTGCACCAGCCGCCGCGGCTGCGCCCTCACGGCCGCCCTGAGGCCTGCCGAAGGTCGAGCTTGATCGCTCGCTGACGTTATTGTGCGACCGCTCCGTGATCAGCGTCTCCTGCCGCTTCAATGTAAAGCTGAATGCGCCTGCCATCTTGGCCGCCGCCCAGATCGCTGCCAGCATCACCAACGTGAAGGCGAGTACGATGGTGGTCAGCGCCTGCGGATCGATGATGGTAACACCGCGCTCGACCGCCTGCAGATGGGCGAGTTCGCTCTCGACGAGCAACAGATCCAGGGCGGTCACGATCGTGGCGCCAAGCGTCGCGAGAGCCGCACCGGCGAGAGCGCGTACCCAGCCGATGAACAGGCCGAGTGTGGCATCGAACAGGAGCGCCATGATAGCGAGCGGCCCAATCGCCAGCAGGAAGCCCGCCGCCAGGCGTAGCGCGCCGGCGACACCCAATGTCGAGACGACGAACCAGGATGCCGTCTGCGGAAGGGCTGTCTGACCCAGCGGACCAAAGTTGGGCGCTTGCTGCTGCGCTTGCGTCCCAGAGGTGTTAGCCTGCGCGCCTTGCGTGGTCGTCGTCGATGCTGCTTGCGGTGCCAAGGCAGGGTTGACGCTCGAGCCTAGCCGGATCGTGTCATAAGCCTGTTGCACGCGCTCATCGAGCCCGTCGGCGGAAAGCCCGCTGGCAGGCAGCAACACGGCTGCAAACTCACTCGGTGCGTCGACGGCGACACGGTAGATGAGGACCTGAAACGCTGGCCATCCAGTGGCCAGCGTCAGCACTATGCCAAGGCGGACGGCCCAGCCGACGCCATCACGCATGGTCGGCGCCGAACCAAGCAGAAACCGGTACCCGATCAGCGCCACGAAGATCGTGGCGAGCCCGGTCATCAAGCCGGCGATCATCGGACCACCAGCGAGCGCCTGATAACCGTTTTCGCCCAGTGCCTGTGCCTGGCAGGTCAAAAAGCTCGAGAGGCGAAGGGCGACGCCGGCATCACCATCGGGAAGCGGGCAGTCGATCATGACGCCTCTGCCAACAGCCGTGGCAGCCAGATCGCAGGATCATCGCCGGTCTCTGCGCGAATGGCATCGAGCGCGCGTACCGATCGCTCGCGCCCCGACAGGATCGTCAGCAGATCACGATTTCCCGAGAGATCGAGGCGCGCCACCACGCTGTCCTGACCATGTTTGATCAGAAAGGCCCGCGCGTTGTCGGGCATAGTGCGGATGAGATCGTATTCATGCTGGGTGAGGCCGAACCCGGTCATGTAATCGCGTGCTTGCGCCTTCGGATTAGGCATGAAGATTTGCGTGGCCGCCTGCTCGACGATCGCAGAGGCGATGCGGCTCGAGAGGGCATCCTCTGCGCTTTGCGTGGCAAAACCGACGATGCCGTTGCGCTTGCGAATGGTCTTTTCCCAATCGCGAATACGGGCGGTGAAGACCTCGTCATCGAGCGCCTTCCAGCCCTCGTCGACCACGATGATCGACGGCGTGCCGTCGAGCCGCTCTTCCACCCGGTGGAAGAGGTACATCATCGCCGGCGTCCGTACGGTCGGATCATCGAGAATACGGGTCATGTCGAACCCGACGACACGCTCATCAAGATCGGTACGATCCTCAGCATTGTCGAACAGCCAAGCTCGATCGCCGCTGCCCCACCAGGGAGCCAGGCGCGAGGCGAGATCGCCCCCCTTTGGACGCGCCTGTCCGCGTAGCAGCTGGGCGAAATGGGCTAAGCGGCGATAGGCGCGCGGTGCCTCCATATTGGCTTCGACCGCTTCGACGATGCGCACCATGTCCTCGCTGTCGAGGGGGCGGGCGGGATCGGCGACGAGCCGCGAGAGCCAGTCGACCAGGAAGCGGCGGTTCTCGGCAGTATCGTCGAGCAGCAGCGGGTTGAGGCCTGACGGCTCACCTGGTCGCAGCACATCGTACCGGCCACCAACGGCGCGCAGGAAAAGCTCGGCGCCACGATCCTTGTCGAAGAAGACGATGCGCGGATCGTATTTGCGCGCCTGTGCGAGCAGGAAGTTGAGGACGACCGTCTTGCCAGTGCCCGAAGGACCGATGACGGTAAAATTGCCGAGATCCCCGTGATGAAAATTGAAATGGTACGGACCGGCAGCGGTCGTCTCGAGGACCGTGACCGCCGGTCCCCAGTGATTGCCTTCCGCTCTACCGGTTGGGAAATTGTGCAGGCTGGCAAGGCTCGCAAAATTGCGGCTGGCGACCAGGCCACGTCGCGGAACGTAGCTGAAGTTGCCGGGGAATTGTGCCCAGAAGGCTGGCTCCAGCGCCATCTCCTCGCGCACAGCGACAAGGCCGAGGTCGGTTAGCGTTGCCTGAACCTCGGCGACGCCGTCATCGACCTGGGCAGGTGTATCGCCTCGAACCGCGATCGTCAGATGATGCTCGCCGAATGCGGCACGCCCCGCAGCAAGGTCATCGCGTGCGACGCCGAGCTCACCCCGGAGGCTGAGGGCCTCGTCATCGGCCGCACGCATGCGGCGCAGGGCCAGGTTGACCTTACCGAGTGCCGCCTGTCGGTCGACGAAGCCAAAGCTTTGCGTCACCGTCAGCTCGAAGGGCAGTCGCAGTAACTCATCGAGCATCCCCGGCCCGGTCTGTCCCGGGTAATCCTTGATAGAGAGGATCGCCTGGAAATCACGCGGAGCCTCGCCGGTGGCGCCAAGCTCTACCGTATCGGCGCCAAAGCTTACGCGACGGGCGGGCAGATACTGACCGACGTCACCCTCAGGGAGTCGGACCGGACGGATTTCGCCGTTGTACAAGCCGGAGAGATACTCGAGCACCTCAGAGCACGGTCCACCCTTGCCGTCATAGCTACCAAGAAGCCTTGCTCCGTAAGCACCAAGAGCGGCGAGCAGCGCATCGCGTGCCGCATTGAGCGCACGCAACTCTGCGCTTTCTTCTGCTGCACTGCTGTCCTTTCCCCGGCCGAGCCAGCGACCAAACCGATCGGCGACGCCGCCCCGGCCCTGTAGCGGACGGCGTATGATGCAGAGGAACAGATCGTTGGAGAACAGACGCTTGGAAGCAAGGCGATCACGCCAGGCCGCATCAACACCGGTGCTGAAAGGATCCGGGAATGGCGCCTCGAGCTGCGGCTCGACCCGTCGGCGTATGACGTGATGGTAGAGCGCGAACCGCGACGATCCGATCGTCTGCAGCATCGCATCGCGCAGCGTCTTGCGATAATTAATCTCGGCAGTGTCCGCCGTCTCGAACAGCAGGCCGTCGAGCATCAGCACCTGCATGAGGCGGCCATCGCGTAGCATGACGGTGTGGTCGTCGATCTGCGCAAGATACGGCAGGTGATCACCCGCCGCTTTCTCTCGTGCCCAATCCTGTGCGGCTTTGTTCACGGGCGGTAGGCGTTACAGCGCCATAAACGGTGATTAGGAACGCGCGGGCAGCGCCGCACCTTGACCAGCCACAGATCAAAGATGCGCGGATCTCGCAGACAGGCAATGACGCCGACGGCGTGGACGACAAGCGCCGCCAACAGCACCCAAACGGACTTGAACACGAGAAACAGCTCGGTCGTCAGGATCGCATTGCCGATCGCAAAACCATAGGTCACGCCCAGCAGCATTTGCGGGCGGGTAAGACCGACGAACAGAACGTCACGATCGAGGCTTTCCGGGTCAGTAGCCAACGCTCGACGCCGACTGGATGCCGCCGACGATGCTCGCCGCCCCGAAGAGAATGAAGCAGCCAAGGATGACGGTTGCCCCGTAGCGCCAGTTCATCCGCCCGGTCAGCATGAGCAGGCCGACGGAGGCCACTGCGATCACTGCAATGACGGTTGCGACGGTGCCGAGCAACGTGCCCTGCAGCCAGTGAACGGCGCCTACGATAGGACCGGAGCCGGCAGGATCAGAAAAGCTGTCCTGTGCTGCCGCCATTGCCGGTGATGCAAATGCCACCAGAGCGGCGAGCCTCGAATAGGTCTTCATGTGCCTCCCCTTGCACGTACTGTATCGCATATCCTCAGGAGAGGAGAGGCGCGTCAATCTCGTTTCGAATGGTCGGTTTCATTTCATCGCATTGTTCAATGTGGCATCAGGTTGCCTGCACCGTCAGGCGGCCGAACCGGCACCGATGCCCCTGCATAGGGATCGTAGGGTGTTGGCGGCGGGGTCTGCGCAACATACGCCGGGGTTTCGATATTTGCCGGCCGGATCGGTTCGTCGATCTGAGCGTGGCCGATGTTCCATAGGCCCGACGCGATGGCGTGGGATGAAAACAGGATAAAGCAGCCTATCACCATCTGACCGCCTTTGCGGACAGGAAGGCGGCCTAACAGCATGGCAATACCAAGCCCTGCGACTGCCAGAATGGCTATAGCGGTTCCGATACTGCCAAGCATGAGCGTGGTCAGCCAGTTGACCGCAGCACTCATCGATAGCTCGGTCGAGTTGCTGCTCAACATCGTGTCTTCCTGGTTAAGCGCCTGATTTCCACTGCGTTTGATGCGACGGTATAACGGTGTATTATTTGAGCAAATAATCCATCTTACTTCAAGATGTCAGGTTTTTAAAAATGAAATTAGTAATCTATATCAGGTTTTGAAAATTTCTCTTCTTCTAGTTATAAAATAAGCTGCGCCGATATCAAAAGGCAGATGCCAATTGTTATTGGCAATGCAACTGACAGCGCACTCAGTACGATGAACGTCACAAAAACGACGAGACCCGCAACAATCTCGGATTGCCCAATTTTATTAACCATTGTAGCACCTGCCATCAGTGGACAGCACCAACGATCGGGGCCGGACCCGGAGGGATCGGAGAAGCTGTCGTGTGCCGTGCCAAGCGGTGACCACCTTGAAACCACGATCTCCGCTACCACGAAGCGCCTGTGTACCATATGGCTTCCTTTAAACCGCCGGGCGCCTTCTCGTGTACACCACCAAGGCCGTAGCGCCGAACGCAAACGAAATAGCGAACAGGACAGCACGATCTACCAACGGAAAAATAGCTCTGACTCCGTAAAAAGCAAATACGGATATTAATGCAAGTGCCACTATGGCGAAAACGTATTTAACTATCTTCATACATTATCTTCCCGCACTAACAGGGCATATTTGGCTGCGGCCGTACTTCACGGCCTGAGACGTAGCAAGTGCGACGCCAACTGCAATAAGTACTTGTGGACCAGCTCCGATAAGTACTGCCCGCCGTCCGACAATAGACCCAATGCCACCTACGCTCGCCGCGTATCGAGCATTCAAAAATGTGATACCTCGCGCGGAAGCGCCACCTGTTATAACGCCCGACACAGCGTCGGCCAGATCCCCGGTAAAATCAGCGCAGAGAGCGGTTTTACCAGCCGACGCCAGGCGATCCAAAATGCCCTGTTGCGCTGCTGCTCCAGACGCTGCCCGTGCTGCGGCAGCCGGCAGATCACGCGCCAATCTACGCCCGTTGACCACTATCTCGTCAGATTGTGGATCGATATTTCGGTTGCTCTGCTCGCTTTGTACCTGCTGCTGCTCTCGGATCAATCGGGCTTGCGCCGGACTAATGCCGCCACCAAAGATACCGGACAGTATGCTGCCTATTCCTGTGAATAGTGCTGGCAGAGCTTGTGTGAACGTAAATGTAGCTAGTGGCTTTCCAATCACCGTTATGGTAGCTGGGTCTAGGAATAAGCCGGTCGGATCGGAATAATTTATCGGGTCATTGCCGGCATAGGAATATAGGTTCGCTCCGTCAGCGAAACCCGCGGGGTCAGGCTGAAGAAAGCGTCCTAGAGTTGGTGAGTATGTTCGCGCTTTATAATCATAGAGGCCAAACGTGGGCAACCACTTCTGTCCAGTGTATTCAAATCGGCCCATATTAGTCCCGGCGGGGATGCCGTATTCATCGTACCGATTGATAGCATTGGCGTTGCCAGCACCATCGGTAATCGCAATGATCGATCCCCGTTCGTCAGCGATGAGCCAGCGCCGATCAGTCAGCCCCGCGCCCTCATACCACACTATCGGTTCATCGTCCCCCGGCCCAAAGACATAACGTCGAGCTATCCCAGCAGCGTTTTGCTCGGTAATGAGATTAGGGCCGTCATACTGTAAGGTCAGCTGACCATTTTCGTCATAAAGACGGCCGAGTGGATCGTAGGCTAAATAGCCTGCATTTGATGACGCCAGAAGGTTTTCGGATGTGTATCCGTAAGGTGTCGAGCCCGAGGCCGTGAGATTTCCTCGGCCATCGTATGAGAATGCAACATCCCCAGCCTGAGTATACTGATTCAAGCCATTGACCGCGTACGAACGTGACACAGGCGTTGCGCCGTCCCATGCATAAATCGCGTTTGAGGCCGATCGGCCAGTGATCTGGCCAGCCGCGTTATTCGTGAACGTAATTGCTACGTCGCTGCCTGTACCCGCTAGGTCCTGCGTCAAGCTGGCAAGTCGAGAACCGGCATCAAAACCATATGTCGTAGTAACGCCGTTCGCCCGAGATACGGATATCCGCCGACCAAGGTCATCATACGAATAGGTTGCCAAGACAGTGTCTGAGTTTTCTCGAATTCCCGACACTTCGCCAGTCATGAGGTAGTCATAGCTGACATAAGCGCCGTCCTGCCAGGTCAGTCGCGTCCTACGTCCGGCAGCGTCGTAAGAATATTGACGTGTCGAGAAGTTACTTGTCTCACTGATCTGACGCCCCAAGGCGTCGTACGTCATGTTCGCATAATGGCCATTAGAGTCTGCAGCCTGTATCATATTTCCTAGCAAATCATACGTGTAAGCTCGATCGAACTCAAACGTCTGTAGTTTTGGAACAACTACCGATATAAGACGGCTATTAGAGTCAAATCCATAGTTAATAGAGTTTCCATCGCGAAGTCGGCGAGTGGTGATATTACTTTTTGGGTCATACGTGAGTTGCTCGTAACTTCCTCCGGGGAACGTAGTGACTGAAAGCCGATCTAAGCCATCGTAGGCAAAGGAGGTTACGTTTCCAGCTGGATCGGTGAGCGCGGTGGCCTTGCCATTCGCTGAGAAAGCGGTCCCCACCGACACGGGTGCATTGGTGCCGAACGAGGATGTTTGCTGAATAATCCGACTTGCGGCGTCGTAGCCGTATTTGGTGATACGGTCCGCACCATCCGCGGACGCGTTTTGAGCGGTACACGCTGAAGGAGGCAGGCCACCCCACTCAGCGCTATTCATTCGTATGGCGATGCAATCAAGCCGATTGCCGTCATAGCTGTATTGCGTCAGGGAGACATTGGCGCCAGCTCCACTGATCGTTTCAGACAGGGGACGATCCAGCCCATCGAATGCTCGTGTCACCTGCTGGATTGAGGAGAAGGCAGCCCAAGCTGCGTCACTTCCATCCGCAACAGACCCTTGCTCAACAAGCGTTCGACGCCCCCGCAGATCATAGGTCACCTTAGTCCCGCGGCGCGACATTGCGCCAGCCCCATCAGGATCAGCAGAGATTTCACCTACTTGTTGACGCAAGGAATCATATCGAAAGAACGTAGTGTCGTCTGTGCCGTCCAGCGGACCATCAACGCTAGCAATATTGCCAGCTGCGTCGTATGCTATTGTGTTTGCCGAAACAGCAGAGCTATCGCCAGATCTGTTCGTTACCGTTCCAGGAAGGCCGTTGGATGTATAAGAGATAGTTGATATTGTTTCATCCACTGTGCCAGCGCAGGTTGTAGCCGAAAGACAACTTGTCACAGCGGCAAGCCGCGCTACACCGCCGTTATCTCCATACGAATAGGTCGTGACGGCCCGGACACCTGCAGGATTTGCCGGCAAACTCACCGACGTAAGATTACCACTTGTGGGATCGTAGGCGTAGTCCGTCTGATTTCCAGATTCGTCGCGCGTCCACTCAGGCTTATTACATGTGGCAGCGCTACTACATGGGAATGATGCTGACACTACACCGTCGGCAATGCCAGACATTGGCTTGGCAACGGAGCGGGTCTCGACTACGTTACCCCATGTATCGTATGAATATTGGGTGAAATTTCCTTCTGGCTGGGTAACGCGCGTTACTCGACGCGCGCCGTCATATTGCCACGCCGTAGTGTGGCCTGTAGCGTCGGTCCGCGACTGTAGCTTCTGAGAGGCAATGTCGAAAACATAGCTCGTAACACCTCCATTGGGATCGGTTACGGTAGTCGTTCGCGACGAACCGCTATCGCTGTATGCGTATGATGTCACACCCGCAGCATCTGTTACGCTTGAAATTCGACCAGTTTCTCCGTACGCAATGGTTAGATCAGCAACCGAACTGCCTGGTCTAATTATACCTACTATCCGACCCTGCTGATTTACTTGATAAGTCGAAGCTCTACCAGAAATGTCAGTGTACGTAAAATCACTTGGCGTTGTTCCTGGAGCATAGGCAATGGCTAATGAGCCGATTGAACCCGCTTCTGGCCGCTGAGTATTAGTCAAAACGACGGATTTAAATGTCATAAATCCTGCCGGGCTATCAGTTCCTCCCTCATCAGAGGCATATGAATAAGTTAGACGGTAACCGTTATTACTATCGACGGTTGCCACACGAGACCAAAGCTGCGGTACATTATTGATGAAAAATGGTGCTCTATCATATGCGAGAGTAAGGGTCTCACCATCAGGCCTGCGAACGGACGAGGCCGTAATCATCCGCCCTCCCTGTACCTGCTCGAAGGTGGTTACCGTGCCATCGGATCGAGTGTAGGTATACGTTTGACCTGATACTGACAGCGATGCGCCACTACCGTCATCAGGCGTGAATGTTCCGCTTGAGTTGGTAAATGACGCGCTACGACTTCCGTCACTTATTATTGCCGCTTGAGACGTCACCTGGAGCGTAATATTAAATTTGTCTCTGGCACCATTGCTGACCCAGTATCGAGCGTGCGATATCCCCGTTGCGGCCGTACCAGCGGATGGCCCGTTGAACTGTAAGTTCAAAGCACCCGTAGCTAGATCAATACCATATTTATCGGGATTCGTTTCTACTGAAGGGACTGGAAGATCGGGTCCGACGGCTTGGGCGCTGACGAGAGCAGGAATTGATACCGATAGCAATGCGCCCGTCATGATCAACGCTCGCAGAGTTGAATACCCAGACGTCTGGTTCAAACTAATGACCATCGCGCACCTCCCGGTAGATAATGTTAGTTTAGTTTATACGAGCTTTCTTTAACGCTACTGATCTATCACTTGTATTTTCGCTTGTACGTTGTTGCCGGGCAACGCTCGCAGCCGCAACTGTTACCACTGTACGATTGCCTGCCGCATCGTACTGATAGGCTGAGCTCGGCACTGCCACGCCCCCATTGGCAACCCCAACTAGTCGGCCTTCGGTGTCGTATGAATAGGATGATGTAGCCTGAGCAAGGCAGGGAGGCGCTGCGAAGCTGGTTACCGAGAGGTAAAGCATAGAACGCATCAGCGTCGTTACCCGCTTCTTTGGCACAGCTATTCTCCCGGTATCATCATAAATTAATCACCGAATAACTCGGTAATTAGAGTATCACAATATCAATTATGAAAAGATGTTCATCTTTTTTTCTTCGAGGATAGGAACCTTTCGCTTATGAACGTTATTAGCAGCCGCTGACCCTTCAGGGTTAAATCGCGTGTGCTGGTTTGGCGGCGGGCTAGGGTCAGGGCTCGTTTATCATAGCCGGAAGGTTACGGTGGCAGCGGGGGGCGGCACAAATTGAAGCGGTCGGGCAATGGTCGTAGGTGGTGGCGTCGCGGCGCCAGTCCTTCAGCCGGCCGGACATGACTTTTGATGCAATGGCGACGCCGATAGCGGCGTTTTTCGTATCTGATCGGCTTGTTGCGTGATCGTCGATTCGGGATGCAGGGCTGCATGCCTTTGGCCCGGAGCTCCTCCCTGAACCAGTGGGCGTCATAGCCGCAGTCGCCGAGCAGCCGCTGAGCCTTTGGCAGGTCGTCCAGCAGCACTGCCGCGCCGACGTAGTCACTGATCTACCCAGCGGTTATGAAGAAGCTCAAGGGGCGGCCGTTCGCGTCGACAACGGCATGGAGCTTGATGTTCATGCCGCCTTTGGTGTGTCCGATCAGCCGGCCTAGATCGTCTTTTAACATGCCCTGCACGTCAGCAGATGACGTTCCGGCCTTTCTGCAATCCATGCATGCAGCCGTGACGACGCTTGGTGAGCCTGACGTAGAGAAGGTTCCAGGCTCCGCACAGGTCACTCCGGCCGTGACGCTGCGCAAGTCACTCGCGTCCCGGGATCGCATCATCTCGATGATCGACGGCAAGCCATACCGGACGCGTCGCCATCTGCGATCAATGGCCTCACTCCGGACGAGTACCGGCAGCGCTACGGCCTCAAGTCCAACTATCCGATGTCTGTCCGCCCCTGCGTACAGGAAGGCGGCCTAACAGCATGGCGATACCTAGCCCTGCAACTGCCAGAATGGCTATAGCGGTTCCGATGCTGCCCAGCATGAGCGTGGCCAGCCAGTTAACCGCAGCACTCGTCGATAGCTCGGCCGGGCTGCTGCTCAGCATCGCGTCTTCCCGTTCAATGCTGATGCAATGGAATGCATCTAGTTTAGCGGCTGGACGCTTACAGCATCAACGGCTGACGAGGAATCGTAAGACGTTGGCGTAGCCGCAAAACGTATCGTTGCGGTATCTTTGCTGGCGACGAACGACTGCGTCGGATGCGGGGTAAAGCGGTCTGCCGTGTCAGGAGGCGCATCCCAGACTAAATTACCGTCTATGTAGATTTTCATATTGTTTGCCGGGAAGCCGGGCCGTTGCGCGCTTGCAAAGGCAAATTGGTAACGTTGACCGATGGTGAGGCGAACCGCTTTCATTTCAACATAGCCAGCCGTGTTGCCACTAGCCTGGATGAAGAATACCTGATTGCCAGACCATGGCGCTGAAAAGCCCCACGCTCCGCCATTCTGAGCAATGCCCCCGCCCCCGGAAAAAACTAGGTCCGGTGCTGGAGGGTTATAAGCATAATTTGAAACCGCAGGATTTTCTGCGTCACCATTCAGCACTGCTGCACTGGCCCCGGTGTTCTGCATCCGGGTTCGGTTGTCAGCCTTATCGAAAGAATATGCTCTCGATCCGCTGCTGCTGCTATCTACATTGGTCACGCGACCCTTAGCGTCGTATGTATAGCGAACGGTCTCAGAGGCCGTTGCAGATATGGTCAACGTTAGACTGACGATTATACCGAACGAGGCCGCTTTCGCCGTGAATCTCACGTGCATCAATCCCACACCCCTTTATTATTGTGCCCGACGACGCCCCTAGCTCAGAGGTGGATTTCATCGATCTAAGGAGGCCAAGCCAGATCAAAGGCTTTCTAAATTTGATTGTAACGCAACCATTTCGACCTGCCTCAAAAATATTGTTGCTCACAGAAATAATATGGGTCTACGCTGCCGGCAAGAGCAAAAACCTGGGGGAGGCGTGATCATGAAGGCCATCTTTATCATTTGTCTGATGACGTTGTCTCATGTGGCGAGCGCCGCAGAGACAATTACGTACACGTACGACGCCAAAGGGCGTGTCCTCAGTGTTGTGCATACCGGTACGATCAACAACGGTACGAGTACGACGTACAGCCACGATAAGGTTGATAATCGGGTCGTGGTGCGAATCACCGGCGCTAGTCGCTAAATCCTCTCGCATTTTACTAAGCAGGACTAGCAGCGGTACGATACTTAAGGAGCGCGGCGGGGGCAGAGCGACCTGCACGCATCGATTGCTAATTATGGTATCCACCATGCCGCGTGCTGCACTTTTGAGTGCTGGCATATTGCCTGGGCGGGCACATCCATTCGATTTGCTCATCTGTCAGCCAATTGAGTCAGGCGTCATGTTCAAAAATAATCAGGTTGCTTTATAGAACGCCATGCTGTTTCGTGTTAGGGAATTAGCATACCAACAATAAGAGGGGAGTATTATGGGGCTAGCATTGCGGAGGCATGCTGTTTCGTCTTCAGCTTTGGCGATCGTCTGCTGTTTGGGGCATATCGGTTACGCAGGAGCGGACGTTGCGCCGCCAGCCCGATACCAGAAAGATCGAAATGGCGTTGATCTTGCCCGCGGCACCTACTCCGGTCGAGTGAAGATCCTCTCGATAGGTAGCGGCAACGAAGAGCTGCCGCTGTATCTTGACCATAGAAACGGTAGGCCAGGAACCTCAGAGTACGAGCTCGGTATCTATGGCGATACTACCTCGGTGAATGTCGGTGTGCTTGGGCCAAATGGTCCTGCAAGCACCGTATTCGCGAAGGTAAATGGGGTTTGGGTCTCAAATTTGGGCGATGGCGCGACGCTAACGCAGTCGGGCACCGGATATGTTTTAACGCTTAGCGATGGCACAAAATACACCTATGACGGGACGCTGACGTCCGTCGACAGCAACAGGATCGCGCGAGTAACAAGCGTCAAGTTTGCATCAGGTCGTACACTGACGATGTCATATTTGCGCCAGGTTGGCTGCTCTAGTCAGTATCAACAACAGTGTGGTGGTGGAAGCAACGTACCGTGGAAGGTGCGATTGATTTCGGTTGCCAGTTCCTCAGGCTATCAGTTGCATTTTGATTACGCAACGACCATAGCAGGCGACAGTAGCTGGAACACGCTGACCACTATCACCGCCTTCAACATGGCAACGGACGCATGTGGTGTCACTGCATACTCATGCTCCTTCTCACAGAACTGGCCGGCAATCACCGTCGCAGCGGGCACAGCAGCCGGCAGCTGGACAATTACTGACAACATTAGCCGAACAACGACCTTCACGACGACTACAATTCGCCGGCCTGGCTCTTCAACCGATGATCTATCTGTCACTTATCCAAGCAGCGGCTACGGCAACGTGGCGTCGGTTACGGCTGCTGGTCAGACGTGGCGATACTCATACTCTGGAACGTATCCGCTGACCACGGTTACCATCAGTAATCCTGACGGGACCTCGCGAACCGTGACATCGAACGTCACGGTCGGCCTTCCGACTCAGGTTACCGACGAAAGCGGTGCCGTGACCTCCTATTCATATGACGGCAGCGGCCGACTTTTGACCGCAACATCGCCGACCCAGGTTCAACAGCGTTACTCATATGACGGCCGTGGCAATGTTATCGAAAGCAGGTTGGTCTCGGCAACGGCCGGGACACCCGCAGACATAGTTAGGTCCTCTGGGTATGATACATCTTGCGGCAATTCTATTACATGTAATCAGCCAAATTGGACGCGCGATGCGAAAAACGCGCAAACTGACTATGTTTATGATCCAATCCATGGCGGAGTGACGAGTGTCACATTGCCGGCAAATCAAAGCGGAGTCCGTCCTCAAAGGCGCTACGCTTATTCGCAGCTCCAGGCCTATTACAAAAATAGCTCAGGAACGCTCGTCGCCTCCGGAGCACCGACCTATCTCCTGACGTCAATATCCGAGTGCAGAACCTCCAGTAGCTGCGTTAATTCCGCAGACGAAGCCCGAACTGTTATTGCCTACGGTCAGCCAGGTGTTGCAAATAACCTGCTGCCCACCAGCACGACGGTCTCTGCCGGGGATGGAAGTGTCGCCGCGACGACATCCTTTGCCTATAATGGTGCTGGTGACGTAGTTTCGGTGGACGGCCCGATTGCGGGTAGCGCCGATACGATAAGGTCGATCTACGATGCCGCCCGTCAGACTACGATGGTTATCGGCGCAGATCCGGATGGGACAGGACCCCAACGGAGTCGTGCAACAAGCTACAGCTACGATTCGAAGGGTAGAGCGACCGGGGCGGTTACCGGCACAGCCAATGCGGACGGATCCAGCTTTTCTGCGGTTCAGACTCTAAGTTTTGGGTATGACGCCGCAGATCGCAAACTGCTGGCTTCGCTTTCGACGGGCGGTACAACCATTGCCGTGGCTCAATACGCGTACGACGCGATGGGTCGCACGATCTGCACGGCGACGCGTATGAATGCTGGCGCATTCCAGTCACCGCCAGACGGCTGTACACTTGGTACGCCGGGTGGGAGCGGCGCGGATCGCATCGTACGGCAGAGCTACGATGTAGCGAGGCGGACTGTAACAGTAACCCGAGGATACGGAGCGGATGTTGCCGCAACGGAAAGCTCAGCGTACACGGCGAGTGGTCAGCTTTCATCTGTCACCGACGCCAACAACAACGTCACGACCTATAGCTATGACGGTATGGACCGGGCAACGACGGTAACCTACCCAGGCGGTAGCTACGATCAGGTGACGTACGACGCAAATGGCAACGCCATCGGCCGCCGTCTGCGTGACGGGCAGACGCTGACCTATGACTATGACGCGCTTAACCGCCGGGTCTTCGACCACAATCCCAAGACCAACGTTGCCGAAGTCGATGTCAGCTACGGCTATGATCTGCTTGGTCGTCTGACCAGCGCAGGTGATGGCAACGGCTGGACTAAGAATTTCGGCTATGACGCGCTCGGTCGGGCGACAACGCAGAGCAGCAACGTTGCGAGTACGACGCTGCAGTATGATGCGGCAGGTCGCAAGACACGCCAGACCTGGGCGGACGGCTTCTACGTTACCTACGAATACAATGCTGCCGGTCAGATGACGGTGATCCGCGAGAACGGCGGCCTGGCGCTAGCGACCTTCGCTTATGACGACCTTGGCCGGCGCACCTCGCTGACCCGCGGCAACGGCACGGTGACGAGTTATGGCTACAATGGCGCATCACAGCTCACTAGCCTAACCCAGGATCTGGCAGGCAGCGCCTGGGACCAGACCTATGGCTTCACCTACAATGCGGCAGGCCAGATCCTGACGCGCAGCAGCAGCAACGACAGCTACGCCTGGACGGGCGCGGCCAACGTCGATCGCAGCTATGCGGTGAACGGGCTCAATCAGTACACCAGCGCCGGCGGCACGACGTTTGGCTATGATGCACGCGGCAACCTCACCAACTCGGGCGGTACGACCTACCAGTACAACAGCCGCAACCAGCTATTCATGAACGCAGCCGGCCAGCTCATCTACCGCAACCCGGCCGGGGAGCTCGGCCAGACGCCGGCTGGCAACTTCGACTGGGTCGACGGCCAGCTGGCGCAGGAGTCGAGCAGCGCTGTCTTGCGTCGCTATGTCTACGGGCCCGGTGCCGACGAGGTGCTGGTCTGGTATGAGGGGGCTGGCACCAGCGACCGGCGCTACCTCCATGCCGATGAACGTGGCAGCGTGGTGGCGATCAGCAACGATGCCGGCAACGCTATCGCCATCAACAGCTACGATGAATACGGCATTCCCGGCGCCAATAACCAGGGCCGCTTTCAGTACACCGGCCAGGTGTGGCTGCCCGAGCTTGGCATGTACGACTACAAGGCGCGCATGTACTCGCCGACGCTGGGCCGCTTCATGCAGACCGACCCCATCGGATATGGCGATGGGATCAATTGGTACAACTATGTAAGCGGGGATCCAATTAATCGCACCGACCCGTCTGGGCTACAAATGTATGATCTGCCCCCAATAGTATATCACCTCGGACCCAGCAGCGGATCCGGATCATCGTCCGCGTATCCTAGCTCAGAACCAAATGGTACTGCGGGATACTTTCAGCCTCGCCCCGTAGATAATGCGTCGAAGAGCTGGCTTCAGCAAATTGGTCTCTGGCCAACGCCGCGAGATACTGCGCCGCAGAATATGCAGCCTGTGGCGTGCCCGATCGCCTATACACCGCAAGGTGACACCAAGGGCGAGAACCCACGTCCAGCTTCAGGACGATACAACACCGATCTACCTGGGGGCTTTCAAGATGCCTGGAAGGTGTTCTCTGGCCTTAGCCGACTTGCGGGTGAGCCTAGCTACACCATCGTTCCAAATCCCAGCTTCAGTAATGCGACGACGCTTGCGGTATCTCAACCGGGTGGATCGGTCAGGCTGCGTGTCGGGGTAGATTACTCCGGTGGCGCGAGGGTTGGATTTTCTCCGCGCATCGACATCAAGGCTGGAACCTTTGATCTTAAGGTAGCAGAGACAATCCACTTCACTGGTGGAAAGGGTAACATGTGTCCGACGCCGTAAGCCCTATCGATTTTATCGATGCGAAAAGGATATACGTTCCAGAAGCTACTGACTCTGTAGTGGATGCCTTCGTTGTAGAGGGCAGCTCTGGGGAGCGGTATTTTTTAGTAGCGTTGCTGGGCGAGGACACAAAGCTAGGCGAAGAGTTTTTCGTGTTGCATCGTGAGGAAATTACTGGGGCAGTTCTTCCAAATGGAGGGGTGTGGAAGAACGTTGATGCACAGCGCACTGTGGTAACGACAGTCTACAAATCACGGGCAAGCGAGCACTACAAAGTCTTTCAAGAGTTCAATAGTGCTAGTTTCTCATGCGATAGTGAGACGGTTTTGGTTGGCAGGCGTGCTGACGACTTCGGCATAGAAAAAATGCATATTGTCGTTCGGACGGATGACCCGAGGGGCGTTTAGTTAGATCGCCATCCCTGCGGCCTTGAGCGTCGCGGGGGTGGCGGTTGCCACCTCCGGCGCCTTCATGGTTTCGTCGATCGCCCCCACCTGAATGTTCGTGGCGATAGGAGAGGTGAAAGGCCTATCCCCCTAAGGGGGGCAGATACAGCACAGGCCGGCCCGGTGTACACGAAGCCGCACTAGCGACGTTTCACGGGCCCTTAAAGTCTTGATAAAATTCAGAGCGGCTGAAACCGCTTTTGTGCGTCCGGTCAGGCAGTCGCTAACTAACGTAGCGATGGGTGGGTTGCATAACCCAATGCCAAACAGCTCAGATCATGTTATGATGCCCCGATGCTAAAAACTCGATCGAAGCGGCTTGCGGCCAATAGCGCAACCGCGGTGCAGAGCCTTGCCGAGATTGAAGAGGCGATCTCCACGCTCGGCAATGAAGACCTGCTGGATCTTGCGGATATATTACACGCGAAACCCACCATGGCGATAGTCAAGTGGGCAGCCGCTGAAATGGCCAAACGGGGCATCAGCCTTTAGCTTTCTCTCAGCCAGGCGCTATTAGGACGGCTATCCATGCAAAGGCTTAGCTGCGGGAGCTCTGTAACGAGTGAGTGAGAATGTCCCAGTCTACTAACACCGTCGAGCTTGCCACCGAACTCACTATCGCCTGGCTGGGGTCATGACATAGAACGGGCACAGATATACGGTTGTGCCTACACGTTACGTTGGAGGCCGATGGGTGAACCACCATCAGGAACTGGCGATATGGGCCGCTGATTGCGCCGAGCGCGTTCTACCCCTCTTTGAAGCCGAATGTTCGGGGGATATGCGTCCTCGCCAAGCGATTGAGGCCGCTCGACTTTGGCAAAGTGGTGCTATGCCGATGACGATGGCGCGAAAGATGGCGTTCGCCGCACATGCCGCCGCGAGACAGCCAATCGGCAAAGCGGCTATAGCAGCGGCAAGGGCGGCCGGTCATGCGGCGGCAACTGCACATGTCGCAACCCATGCTCCTCACGCGGCGAATTACGCGCGCAAGGCTCGGGCGGCTTGTGGAGAAAACGCGGACGCCGAGCGTGCTTGGCAGGTTGAGCAACTACCGGACGTTCTTCGACACCTCGCCTAACAGCATCACGATAAACATCTGTTTCTCGACAGGCCGAGCAGGGAACGATGATCGCTGCTGGTCACGTCACAACGCTGATGCGGCAAACCTTGTCGGATTGATCCTACTGACGGAAACAGCCGAGAACGGGTTTTCCGACGCCTTAGCGTAGTTTTAGGTCCGTCCTATGTGCCGACCCCTGGCTGCGCAATTCCGATACCCGCACGTCCGCGGATGACGTTCCAGCCTTTCTGCAGTCGCTGCATGCAGCGGTGACGAAGCTTGGTGAGCCCGACGTAGAGGAGGACACGAGCTCGTCAAATGTCACTCCGGCCGTGTCAGTGCGCAAGTCGCTCGCGTCCAGAGATCACATCATCTCGATGATCGACGGCAAGCCATACCGGACGCTGCGTCGTCATCTCGCGACCAATGGCCTGACCCCGCACGAGTACCGGCAGCGTTATGGTCTCAAGTCCGATTACTCGATGGTTGCCCCGTCCTATAGCGAGAGCCGTAATGCGATGGCCAAGACCCTCGGCCTTGGTCGCAAGAGCACGGACGATGTGGCTGCCGGCCCCAGCGAAGGCAAAGCAGACGCGTGATCAAACTAGGCGGGCGCCCCGCGCCCGCCTAACCGCTACCGCTCGATCGGTGGCTGCACCTTTTCCCCAGCAAAGCGGTAGACGGTGCCTCGAGAGATCCCGAGCTGGCGAGCGATCTGCGATGGTCTCACGCCTTCCGCGATCAGCGCCCGTACGGCATTGGGGTTGATGCGTGCCTTGCCGCCCTTGTAAACGCCACGTGCCTTAGCCGCCTCGATCCCTTCCGCCTGCCGCTCGCGGCGAAGGTTGGTCTCAAACTCTGCGAAGACGCCGAGCATATCGAGGAAAGCCTTCCCTGCAGCCGTACCGGTGTCGATCGGCTGCTCTGTCGCCTTAAGCGTGATCCCCCTGCCCTTCAGCTCGTGAACAATGTCCTGCAGGTCTTTCATCGATCGCGCCAACCGGTCGATGCGCGTGACCACCAGCGTGTCGCCGGCGCGTAGGAAGTCGAGGAGCGTCTGAAGCTCGGGTCGCCCTCCCCGCTCTGATCCAGACTTCTTCTCCGAGCGTATCGTCTGGCATCCAGCGTTGCGTAAGGCGGCTTCCTGGATGCTTACATCCTGATCGGTGGTCGATACGCGTGCGTAACCAAAAAGCGCCATATGAGCCTCAACTGTTCAGACAGCTTCTAGACCCTCACCACGTTGTGTTCAATATCTCTGCAAGCGGCCCTGATTGAACAGGAAAGCTGTTCAAGTCTACATGTTCGATCACGGTATACGCAACTTGACACACACTATTTATCGGCTGTCGCAAAAGCGGCGACATACGAGACGCTCAAACTTAGGACATCCGCGACACGCGTCGTTTCGCGATGTGCGTTCCAGCGTTAAGGCCATAGTGCTACAGTGTCGCACATGAAGCTGCTTCAAAAAGGATCGTTTGCGAGAGGCTCCGCCCGGCGCTTCCCAGGCCACGCCGGAACGGTCGCCGAAAGCACGAACTTCCCGGCCGGTTCGGTAGATCGGTCGCCGAAAGCACGAACCTCCCCTGCCGATCCGAGTGCCTACCGAGCCGAAGGCTCCCCTACCCCCTCAATCTTCGTGCTTTCGCCGACCGAGCGTTTTCCGGTAGGTTCGCGTAGCGTATGACCTTCCCCGTCGACCAAGGCGACCTGTTCGCACTCGATAGCCCGCTGCTGAAGGAGGTCCGCGGCGAGCGATCCTTGATGGCGTTTCCGTTCTTCGCGTTGAGCAAGGGCAAGTGGACTAAGCCTCTCGCCTACAAGACGGAGTCCGTGTCGATTGAGATCATCGCCACGCCAAAGGGCGTCGCGACGATCTACGACAAGGAAGTGCTGCTCTACATCGCGAGCCTCATGGTGGCGAAGATGGAGGCCGGGATGCAGCCCGCTCAAGACTTTCAGTTCACGGCTCATGATCTGTTCCGCGTTACCGGCGATGGGGGCTCGGCCCGATCCTATGCGCGACTCTCGGACGCCCTGGAACGTCTTCAGGGTACGCAGATCAAGACGAACATCGAAGCGGGTGGCGAAGGCCAGACGGGCTTTTTCTCCTGGCTGTCCGACGCGCAGCTCCAATACACCAAGACAAAGGCCGGCGATCGACGCCTGAAGGCTGTCAAAGTCAGACTGTGTGACTGGCTATATCGCGCGATCCTTCGCGATCAACGTATCCTCGCCTACGCACCGTCCTACTTCACGCTCGGCCCCGTGGAGCGTCGTCTGTACGAAGTTGCGCGATCGACCTGCGCGAACGGAGCTGTTGAGGTTGATATCGACGAGCTGCGTTTGCAGCTCGGCTATCAAAGTTCACTCAAGCATTTCCGCTTCGAGCTGAAGCGCATCGCTGACGAGAACACCGTCCCCGACTTCTCCTTCAAGCTGGTCGAAATGCCGTTGGCGCCCACGAAAGGCCGTCCGCGACGCAAAACCGGCGCGACGCGCGTCAAGATTATGCCGCTACCGCTACTTGGCGCCGGCTGACCCTACCTCCTCTCTTTCGCGAATCAGTGTGCTCGATCCGAGTACGGTCGGCGAAAGCACGAATGAAACGGTTGTCGAAAGCACGAACCTCGGTCGGCGAAAGCACGAACTCGGCAGACGACGGTCGGCGAAAGCACGAACTTTTTATGTGATTGGTCGGCGAAAGCACGAATAGTTGCTGTTTCGCAGTTCCGCTCAATTCGGCACAAATACTGTCGGAGCTGATTGTGATTGCGATCGGCCGAGCAGGGAGCGGCCGTGACCACATAAACGAATGCCCGGCCGAAGCCGGGCACCCTTGAGACTTCTAATGTCGCACGCCTGCAAGCGTGAAACGGAGCCCGATACGGCTTCCGACATACGGGTCTTTGAGCCTTGGTTCAAGAGAGCGCGGTTCGCGCCACGGGATCGTTTGGCCTGGTCCGGCCCCACAAAGGGGACGGAAGATGGGAGTAATGTCGATCGGGCAAGCGACGTTCATGCACCTGGAACGGGCGGTGCAAGAGCGGGCGCGATCACGATCAGGGTCACACAACCCGACCCGAGCGCACGTCCATCCCGGCAGCCGGCGAGCTGGCACGTTCGAGGATGACTTCTTCTACAGCTACGCCCAGGGCGAGCCCGACCGGCTCTACAAGCAGGCGGCCGAGTTGCTGAAGCGCAAGAACGCCGTCCGGCGTCTCGCGCGTGCCGAAGAGCGCGAGCTGACCGAGGATGAACGCCTCGCCACCCTAATAACCAACACCGCCTTGCGCGTGTTCAAGGAGCTGACCACGCTCGCGCGGACTTGCGCTGGCAAGGTATTCCCGACGTGGGAATGGATAGAGGCCGCGGCCGGCGTCTCCCGCGCGAGCGTCGGGCGGGCGCTATCGGCGCTTGCCACGATGGGGATGCTGGAGAAGCAGCGCCGATGCGTCCCGATCGATCCCCCGGCCGATCGGCCGAAGGCACGCAACGCCCAGACCTCGAACGTCTATCGGATGCGCTTCCCTAACCGGTTGGTCGCTTTCCTGCCACGTCGGCTCCGCCCCGTGCCGTTGCCGGACGACGTGACCCAGGCTGAGGCTGACCGCGTCGAACAGATTGACCATTGGCGGACGTGGCGCACTCCGCGCCAGATGATTGCCGAAGATGTTGCCGATCCTGAGCTGCGCGCTATCCTCGACAGCATGGCGATCACGATCGAGAAAGAGTCTCAGAATAATGGTCAACCACTCCGAGATTCTTATACTCAAATGGAAAAAGGAGTTGGCCTAGTCGGCCAACGCGCTGACTCCTAACGGCACGACCGAGAAGATGGAGCCTATTCCACCAAATCAACCAAACCAAGTGACACAGCGAGGGATGCGCCGCTTCGCGACGCGATGCTTCCAAAAGAAGCATGCGTTTTCTGTGTCGCCGCGATCGGCACGTTACGTTTGGTCCAAGGTCGCAGATCATCCCGGTATTGACGGGATCGCCAGACCTCAAGCGATGCGAGGCGCAAGGATCTAGGTGTTTAGTCCCGGCATCTGGTGGATCGGATTAACGATGAATCGGTCTGGCTCTGACCTCCAGATCTTGGCAATGTATCGGAGGGTGTGAGGCCGCTCAGCGTTTTGAGCCGGCGGGCGAAGTTATAGGCGGCGATGAAGTCGGCGAGGTGGGGCCGGAGCTGGTTGTGGCTCTCGTAGTGGAAGAGGGCAAGGCGCTGATCCAACGCTAAACAACGGTAAGCGCCCCCGCCCTGAGGTCAGCGGATGAAATATCCGCTGACACGCCAGCTTCCATTTTTGCGAGCGAGCACGATGGTTTCGACGGCGTCCGGCTTGGTGGCGAAGCGGGTCTGGAACTGAAGCACCTGATAGTCGCCTGCCGGCGCGCCGGGCAGTGTTTTCGTCTGCACCACGCTCTGCAAAGTGCGTGACGAAACGCGTCCGAGCGGCTGTCGGACGGACTGGATGGTCGTCGCCCATTGTGCCGATGTTAGCTGCGATTTGAACATGGAACCCGCAGCACGCCAGCTTGCATCCCACTGCCCACCGTCGAGAAGAGCAGCCCATGAGCGGGCTGCCGACGAGGCGTCCGTCTCGGCGGGACGCGAGGCGGCTGACGCGACATTTTGGGCAGGAACTTGTGCGTCGTTGTGCGACCCGACCATGGTCGAGAGCGCCACGGCCGCGATGATGATAGACATGATGAGCATTCCTCCGGCAAGCCATACCCAGCGATGAACCGCCGATTGCGGCGCTGCTGGCGGATCGGTCCTTTCCACCGCGACGGTCGCTTGGGCTTTCCCAATTTCCTTGGCCCCAACAATATTGGGTGCTGCCCCATCCATTTCGGCGAGACGCCGCGCCGCCTCGCGGCTGCTGGAAACCCCGAATTTGCGCCGTGCATCCCGAAGGCGGTCGTTGATCGTGTAGACCGACAAGCCAAGCGTGTTTGCGATCGACTTGGCATCGTGGCCGACCAGAAGCAGCCGAAGCGCTTCCTTCTCCCGCTCGTTCAAGGTTGTTGGATCCTGCGTAGCCATGGTTCAGCCAACCTGCGCCGGCCGGGCGATGCCGAGCCGCTTCATCTCGCGGTAGACGGTCGACCTGCCAATCCCGAGCTGTCGGGCCGCCTCGGCGGGAGCAACGCTCGCCGCGACCAGCTTGAGCGCTGCGCTTACCTTGTCAGTGTCGAGCGGCTGCCGGCCGGGCAGCTTGCCCTTCGCCCGCGCCGCGGCGATGCCGTCGCGCGTGCGCTCGGAGATCAGCCGTCGCTCGAAATGCGCGATGGCACCGAAGACGTGGAAGATCAGCTCGCCCGCTGCGGACGAAGTGTCGATCTTCTCCTCCAGGCTGAGTAGCGCGATGCCACGCTCGCGCAGCATCTGCACCGTGGCCAGCAGCTCGCCCAGCGACCGACCGAGCCGGTCGAGCCTGACGATCGCCAGCGTGTCGCCCTTGCGGGCATAATCGAGCAGTTCGGCCAGACCAGGGCGCTCCATGCTCTTGCCCGATATCACGTCGGTGAACACGCGGATCGATCCAGCCTGTTCGAGCCGCATCCGCTGGCCGGCGACATCCTGGTCGCCGGTGCTGACGCGGGCGTAGCCCAGAATACCGCCCATCGCCCTGTGTCTCCCAAACGACCGTTCCATGGACGATCCAGCCGACTGATCGCCGATCTGCCGAAACCCGTCCACAAACTACGTCCCTTTAACCCGTGCTGTCTACGCGCGCCAAGGACGTTTCATGGACGGTCGAATGCCAGCACGCGAGCATGTTCTTCTCAGCAATACCGAATGGGCGTCGTTGTTCGGGATTCCGACCGACCCGGACGCGCTGGCGCGTCGCTTCACCCTCGAAAAGCCCGACCTCGACCTGATCGGGCAGCGTCGTCACGATCGCAATCGACTGGGCATGGCATTGCAGTTCGCGTTGATCCGCTATCCCGGGATGACGCTTGCGCAGGTGATGCAGATCGAAGGCGGCGTGCCACACGCGCTCGCCGTCTTCGTCGCCCGTCAGCTCTCGCTCGATCCTTGCGTTCTCGCCGATTACGCGACCCGCCCGCAGACCATGACCGATCACGCCCCGCTGATCGCTGCGGCGCTCGGCCTGCGTCCGCCCGTGCGTGGTGACATCGCGTTGATGATCGCGAGCGCCGAACGCGCTGCTGCGGCGACCGATGCCGCGCTCCCCATCGCGACCGCCGTCATCGCGGCGTTGCGTGCGGCCAATATCCTGTTGCCGATGCCCTCGACGATCGAACGGGCGGGGATCGCCGGCCGCGCCCGCGCGCGGAAGACCGCCACGCGCATGATGGTCGCCGACCTGTCGCCGGTGCAGATCGGTCGCATCGATGCGCTGTTCGACGAACAGGACGGGGCACGCCTGGGCTGGCTGAAGATGGTTCCGGTCGCGACGAAGACCGACAGCGTGCGCGATATCGTCGAGCGCCTGCGCGTCGTGCGGGCGATCGGCATCGCCCACGATGCGGGAACCGGCGTCCATCCCAACCGGCGTCACCAGTTCGTGCAGGAAGGACGGCTGTCCCTCGCCTATCTGATCCGGCGCTACACCTTGCCCCGGCGACGCGCGATCCTCGTCGCGCTGCTGGTCGATCTGGAAGCCAGGCTGATCGACGCCGCGCTCGACATCGCCGACAAGCTCATCGGCGGCATGTTCCGGCGCGCCACCAATATGCAGCAGCGGCGCTATACCGCGTCGTCGCGCGAGGTGGCGCGGCTGATGCGCCTGTTCCGCATCACCATCGACACCCTCGCGCAAGCCGACGAAGAGGGCTGCGACCCGATCGCGGCGCTGGAAACGGCGGTCGGATGGCCGGCGCTCATGAAAGCGCGGGGCCAGGTGGGCGAGATCGCCGATACCGTCGAGCAGGATCCGCTGTTAGCCGCCGCAGACAGATATGCGACGCTGCGCAAGTTCGCGCCGCTGCTGATCGAGGTGCTGGACTTCCAGTCGGGACGCGGCAGTGCCGCCAGCGTGAAGGCGATCGACATGCTGCGCGATCTGAACGCCTCCGGCAAACGTGACGTACCGGCCGATGCGCCGATGCCGTTCCGCAAGGAATGGCGCAGGCTGGTGATGGGCACGGATGGCCGGATCAACCGCCGCCTCTATGAAACCGCGACGATGGCGCACCTGCGCAACAAGCTGCGATCCGGGGATATCTGGGTGGAGCGATCCTCGGGCTATCGCCGGTTTGACAGCTATTTTCTCTCGAGCGAGGCGAGCCCGCCGATCGTCGCAGGATTGAACCTTCCCCCGTCCGCCGACGCCTGGCTGGCCGAGCGAACCGCCAGTCTCGATTCTCGGTTGAGGCGCTTCGTCCACGACCTGTCGAACGGTCGGCTCGAAGGCGTCCGGCTGATCGATGGCCGATTGCAGATCACGCCGGTTCGCACCGATACCGACGTCGAGGCCAAGGCCCTGGGCAACCGCATCGACGGTCTGATGCCGCGGATCAGGATCACCGAACTGCTCCACGACGTCGCCAGCGAAACTGGCTTCCTTGCCGGCTTCACCAACCTGCGAACCGGACGGCAAAGCGACAACCCCAATGCGCTGCTCGCCGCGATCCTCGCCGATGGCACCAATCTCGGCCTCGCGCGCATGGCCGCGGCCAGCCAGGGCGTGACCCGCGACCAGCTGGTCTGGACGAAGGACGCCTATGTCCGGGAGGACAGCTATCATCGCGCCCTTGCCATCCTGGTCGACGCGCATTCCCGGTTGCCGATCGCCTCGACCTGGGGGACGGGCACTACATCGAGTTCGGACGGGCAGTTCTTCCGGGGCGGCAAGAGGATGGCGGTCGGCGATATCAACGCCCGATACGGCGTCGATCCGGGCTTCAGCTTCTACACCCATGTCTCCGATCAACACGCGCCGTACCATGTCACCGTCATATCCGCGGCGACGCACGAGGCGCCCTATGTCCTCGACGGCCTTCTTCATCACGGCTCGTCGTTGAAGATCGGAGTGCATTATACCGACACGGGCGGAGCGACCGACCATGTGTTCGCACTCTGCGCGTTGCTGGGGTTCCGGTTCTGTCCGCGCCTGCGGGATTTTCCCGACCGGCGTCTGGCCGCGCTCGGCCCCGTGGCCTCCTACCCGACGATCGGTTCGCTGATCGGCAAGCGTGTGAAGGCCGATACGATCCGCGAGCATTGGGGCGAGGTCCTGCGTCTCGTCGCCTCGCTCAAGGCGGGGCATGTCGCGCCATCGGCGATGCTACGCAAGCTGGCCGCCTACGAACGCCAGAACCAGGTCGACCTCGCCCTCTAGGAAATCGGCCGCATCGAGCGGACCTTCTTCATGCTCGACTGGCTGGAGAACCCCGATCTTCGCCGGCGCTGCCAGGCCGGCCTCAACAAGAGTGAGCAGCGTCACGTCCTCACGCAGGCGATCTGCACGTTCCGCCAGGGCCGGATCATCGACCGGACCCACGAGACGCTGCAATATCGCGCCTCCGGACTGAACCTGGTGATCGCCGCGATCGTCTACTGGAACTCCACCTACATCGCCGATGCCGTCCAGCATCTCCGGTCGATCGGCGAGGCACCTGATCCCGCACTGCTCGCCCACACGTCCCCGGTCGGGTGGGAGCATATTGCATTCTCCGGCGACTTCCTGTGGGATCGCGCAGCTGAAACCGTCCGCCGCAAACCCCTCAATATCGCGGATGCCCGCTATGCCGGCTGACTGTTCGCAAATGTTCTGCCTTGCCGTTGTTTAGCGTCAAACCAGCGCTCTGCCCTCTGGAAGCGTTTGACGGTCGCTTCCTTGATGGTCCGGTTCATCCGCTCGACCTGACCGTTCGTCCACGGGTGGTTGGGTTTGGTCAGGCGATGTTCGATGTCGTTTGCCTCGCAGATCATGTCGAAGCGCATCTGGCGCGACCAGGTGGTATTACGGTTGCGGGGCTGCTCGGAGAACTGGATGCCATTGTCGGTCAGGATCGTGTGGATCCGGTAGGGCACGGCTTTCAGCAGGTGTTCGAGGAACTCCCACGCTGTCCGCCTATCAGCCTTGTCGACCAGCTGGGTGACCGCGAACTTACTGGTGCGGTCGATGCCGACAAACAGATAGAGTTTGCCTTCGGCGGTCTGCACCTCGGCGATGTCCATATGGAAGAAACCGATGGGGTAATGCTTGAAGCTCTGCCGCTTTGGCTTGTCGCCCTCGATATCCGGTAATCGTGAGATGCCGTGCCGCTGCAGGCACCGATGCAGCGCTGATCGTGTCAGGTGCGGGATCGATGGCTGCAAGGCGTAGAGGCAGTCGTCGAGCGGCAGCAGCGTGTGGCGCCGGAACGCCACAACCATCGCCTCCTCGGCTTCAGTGAGGGTGGTCGAATGGGGGGCCTTCGGCCCGGTCTTCAAATCCTCGACCGTCGCCTTCTTCCGCCACTTAGCAACCGTCTTCGGGTTGATCCCCAGCTCCCGGCTCAACGTCGCGAGCGAAGCTTGCGATCGCTGTATTGCTGCTCGGACGGCGTGCGTGGTCGTGGCGCTCCCGTGACGAACTTGTCCCATACGGCTTCCTTCCATTCCAGCGAAAGGATCGCACCATCAAACCATGGGATCAAACACCCTTAAGCTTCTTCATGACCGCGGGCCAAGTCAGCGACTACACCGGCGCGGCAGCGCTGCTGGACGACCTGCCAAAAGCGAAGTGGTTGCTCTGCGACCGTGCTACGATGCCGACTGGTTCAGGCGAACTGGTTTACTATGACGTCGCAGCGCTACGGCCCGTGTCAGGCCGACGAGATCCTCGCGTGGGTTGCAAGGCCAATCGCATTTCTGAAAGGCTATTCTTGCATCGATGGAAAAAATGGCCGCTGACCACCTTCTACGATCAAGCTCCGTGCTCGACCGCGGCTCATGATGCAGTGCAATCTGCAGTACTAATAGCTGGAGATTTGTAATGTGATCGTAATGCACATTGCGAAGTGCCTCCCACTGCGTCATACGACGTACATAGGAGCGCAATGCGCAGTGCAATGTACTGCACTCTAGCTGTTGCGGTTGATAGCGGGGAATAGCATGCCGGTCATACTCGTCGGATCGATCAAGGGGGGGGTTGGAAAGTCGACCACTGCCCTTGCGCTCTCATCGGAGATCCGATCGGCCGGGCAGACGGTCCATATCATCGACACGGACCCCCAGAACTCGCTCTATCGCTGGTACGAGGACTGGAAGCTGAAAGATCGGATCGTAGTTGAGGACGGCCATCGCATGTCGCAGAAGCAGCTGGAAACGGCGGTGTATGAGGCTTCGCGCGAGCATCCGTTCGTCATTGTGGACGTCAAAGGCGCCATGAACGAGGCTATTCTCCACGCAACCCGTCAAGCAGATCTCCTTGTCATTCCCCAGCGGGCTTCTGCAGCAGACCTCGAGCGCTCGATCGAATTCCTTGATCAGATGGAGTTCATCGAGAGCGCACGCCGAAGGCCCCTGCCCCACCGAGTCGTCTTCACCCAGCGTAGTGCGGCGATCATGTCGCGCGCTGATCGGGAAATCATGGACCAGACTCGGGAGGCGGTGGAGGTGTTCTCTTCGGAACTTTTCCAGGGGGACGCCTACAAGGCCATGTTCCTCTATCGGATGACGCTGGAAGAGCTGGATGCTCACGAGCTCTCTCGCACCGAGCGTGCGCGCCAGCAGGTGCAGTCGTTGCTTCGTGAGATCGTCGCCATTATCAAAGGAGCACAACAAGCATGAGCGACACCCCCGCACCCGGGCCCAAGAAGTTCGCGAGAGCGGACCGTTCCCCTGCCCCAAGCGATCTTGATCTCTCGGACATCCGGGCCACGCCTTCGGCGCGACCAAGCGCTCCGATGAGCCTCCCCGACGACTATCAAGCAGCGCCCAGCGCTCGACGTCGCCGGGTACGTGAGACGAAAAGCAAGACGCTCACTATGCGGATCAAGCCGTCGACGTTCATCCGCTTCGATGACTTCTGCGACAGAGAGCAATTGTCACAATCGGACGCCTTCGATCGGCTGCTTGACCTAGAGACGCGCTCGCAAGATTAAAGATCTATCAAACGCAAGCAAAGTGCAAAGCAAAATGCATTGCTCTTGTACTGCGATTTGTATTGCGCGTCACCACCGTGTCTTTTACCCTTGGTCGTTTGTCTCTCAAAGGGCGGGAGCAAAGGACGTCGGGCGACCCGCGAGGCGTAGGCTACGTATAGCCCTCGCGGTCTTCGGCTGGGGTGCATGTCGCTAACAGCTCGGTTTGCCGATCGGGTGAAATCGGGACCGGAATATAGACGACAGGGGAATTGGTCGGCGACCTGCGACGGGCAGCCACAACCCATGACATCCCCATAAGCTACCTGTTCGACGCTGCGGGCGATCGTGCGTCCTGCTGCACGACCGTCGTCCATTTCCACATATCGTTCGTCTCGGCGATGCGAATATGACACGGACGATGTTAAATGAGGCAATGAGCAGCCGACGCGAGAGTTTTAAGGTGCTGGGCAAGCGCTTGAGCTTGTCATGCTAATTCGCATTACAGTGCGCCAGCAGTTTGCAAAGCAGAACGTACTGCGAACCACCGGCTTGCTGGGTCTTTGCCGCCGCGAACCGTCAGGATTGAGGAGCAAAGCGAGTGATAGCGGTTCTCGACGCCGCTAGCTTGGCTACAGTGAGCCGGTGCTGGGGGCAGCGAGGGCAGGCGACGTCGTCCCCGAGCTTAGCGCCAGCAACTGGCTCCTGTCGCATAGCTCGGCCGGATAGAGGCGTTGGAGCTGGGCAAATGCCCAAGCTGCGGTTTAGGGCCGTGGGATCTCAATAAGTGCTACCGTGGGTGCCGGCCAGCAGGAGGCCTGACAAACCCTGTAGCGCGCTGAGCGGCCTCAGGCATCTTGCCAGTCTTACAGCAGCCGATATTGCTTGGTGTAGCCCCAGTGCTGACGGTGCGAGGAGGTCGGCCATTCGGATCGCCCAGCCTAGAAAAATCAGCAGCACGACGTGGACCACGAGCATTGGCAGGTAGATTAACAGCGTCGGCCCGACGAACTTCTCACCGATGTGCCAGCGCTTGGTCGCGATGGGGTAGATTGAGTGGACGATCGCGGTGATCAGCATCCACTCGAATATCGAGTCATAGGGAGATAGCCATACCCCCATGCCGGGCAAGTAGCCGGTCAGGGTGGTAGGCCTCTCGCGTTCAGCGGCCGTATTACCCAATCCACGTTGAGAGCTTACTGCTACTGCATCGTTGAACCAAGTTTGCCTGTGGCCCAGACAAAGTTGCGCAAGGCCTACTCCCAAGCTGGACGAACTCAACCGTTATTAGCGCTGACCTATTTGCTCTAGAGGCATGCGCCGGCTTGAAGTCTCCAGCTCTGCCAGAATGACCCTCCGTGTCAAATTCTCGCCATCGAGCCACGCAACAGCATGAAAGACCGACATGGCAGCAATCCCAGCCAGAACGCATCCCAGTAGGACTGAAAACTTAGCGAGCATCAAGGCGGTAAGGAGGAGCGTCGTCACGGCCCAAGCGAACGCCGGTACGGCCGAATGCGACCGAAAGAACCAGCCCCATTCTGGCACTGCCAGAAAACAAGCCCGAAGCTCGCCCTTATACCGCCATCCCACGACAACCGCATGATCACCATCGCAGAGGAGCGCAGGCTTGCCGAGATAATGGACGGCATGACCATCTACTCGGAAGCGTGTGGTGAAGGGGCCGCCTGGTAGAACCGGGCGGGTCACCTCGACCCGAGATACGATGCCCGCCCGCGATACCCAAGGGTTAAGCCAGCTCATTGTTTGGGTCCTATGTTGCCTGTGCCTTCCACTTTGGCATCAGCGTTCGTGCCTTGCGTGCCCGACTGCGCTTGGCGCTGCGAAAGAGACGTGGTCGATGCGAGGCGCAGATTGATCGTCTGGCCGTTGATCCGGCCATCACCGAACCAGATGCCGCCGGCTCTGGTCCAAGTCAGCCCGCGAGGGTCCGCCACGAAATCGCCGGCAGGCGTATGGGTGAAGTGGATGTTGCCCGAGCCGGTCAGATCAGTGCTGAAATCACCTCCGATCACCTGCTTAGCGGCATCCGCCAGTGCCGTCTTGAGTGTGGCGGCGGGAATCGCCTGGAATGCCGTCAGAACTTGCTGCCGTGCAGCACCCAGGTCTGCTAAGCGAGCCGTGCCCATCTTCTCGTCGATCATCCCGAACACGGTGTTGGTGTAGATCGCCGAGATCGCCAGCATCTCCATGTAGCGGACGTGCACATCCTCGTCATAGGTCGACGGTGGGCGGTTGCGGCGGAAAAACGGCGTATCGAGTGCCGCCGGTATCGGCTGGGGTTTCATCGCATCGACTTCCCAGCCCTTGCGCGGTTGCATCGCGACGACGATCGGGCCCGCGTAGATCATGTGTGCGGCATCGAACGGGGTGGCCTTCGCCAACTCAGCGGCAGGAATGGAGGCCAGCTCCTTGCGTGTCGACTCGACCAAGCCGTCGATCGCCTGATCGAAGCGGGGGATATTCCCGTCCCGGCGCTGCATGACGAATTGCGGGATTGCGTCGGGAGCGACACGCCGGGAATTGGTGTCGGTCATGAAGGCCTCCGCCATGATCCCGAGCGCCGGCATTTCATAGGTCTTGCCGGTCTCGATCCCGAGGCTCTTCACCCGCTCCCAGAAGCTCGACAGCCCGGAGCTGGAGCCGGCGGTTTCGGATGCCGAGCCAGATACGGACGAGCCGCCTCCACCACATGCGCCCAGCATCAGGGCGAGTGCGAAAGGGGTAACGAGACGACATCGGATCATCGCTTTTCCTCCACCATCAGGTTCTTCAGTTCGGCCGCGTCCTGCTCCAGCTCGGCGGTCGATCCGGCGAGCCTGGCTTCCAGGTCGCTGGCGCGTTTGCGCAACCGGGCAATCTCCGCTGCTGCGTTCGGATCGCAGCCGGCGCGGGGTTGGCCGGAGGCGGCCGACCAATCCCGATCGAAGCCGGCATTGAAGGCAGCGCGATCGGCACGGACGACGGCGGTATCGCGCTCGACCCGCACGTCGACGTGGCTCTGCCACGATACCGCCAGCCAGGTCAGCACGGCCGCCACGGGAGCCGCCACCAGCGCTCCCGAGGCGAAGCCGCTTAAGCCCATGACAGCACCCGCCAGAAGAAAGCAGATGGCAAGAAGAGGCGAGACGATGTCTCGCTCAGTTTAGTCCACACCGTACGCACGCGTGCAGCCCCCAAAGCGTGGTCGATGCGTGGTCGCATCGGCGTATAAGAGGATGGCACCACACCACAAAGCGTTCGTCAACGCTATACTTGGGCCAAAAACAGCGTAGTCTCTCGCGCATACGGTGGGGACTTCTCGATGGCGCGCGTGATGTTGACCGGCAGAGTGACGGATACCCAGGCCGCGGCGCTGAAAAGCTACGCGGCGGAGACCGGTTTGCCGCTCTACCAGGCCACCGTCCGCGCGCTTGAACTCGGCATCGCGATGTTGGTCGGAGGCCGCGGAGCAGAGCCTGCTCAGGCGGCGCCAGCCAGCCTTTCCGCCGGCGAGATTGACGCGTTGCGCGAGGCGATCGATCGGCTGACGCATAGGGCCGAGCTAAGCGACCGGTTGACCCAGCGCACCCTTTATGCGGCCGGGGCGGCGTATGCCGCGGCAATGGCGGGGCCAGGCACCAGCGCCGAACACAAGGGGCAGATCACCTACGAGGCCGACCGGATCTTCGATCGACAGCTCGTCATCGCACGCGAGAAATAACCACCCGGCACCGGTCAAGTGCCTGCACGCAAATACAGGGAGACAGCATGAACACGATCACGGAAGGCCAGCCAAGCCAGGTCGAGCGCATCTCATCGCCGAACGACGACGTTCGTGCCACCGTCGATCAGATGGAAAAGATCGCACGGCTGACACCGCTAGTGATCCTGGCCGTGCTGGTGGGTCTGCCCGTGGTCAGCAGCCTGTTTAGCGGATCCTTCGGCGGGGCGATCTTCGGTGGTATCATCATGTTCATCGTCGCCGGCTTTGTCATTCGTATCGTCAACGCGCTGGTGATCCGCCCCATGCAGACCGTTCGTTACAAGGGAGCGGCAACGAAGCTTGCGGCTCAAGTGCAGTCGCTGCCGGTACCGACGAACCTATGGCGGTCATGGTGGACCGGCGCACCAGGCGCGCTGGCGATCACGCGCGATGGCCACCTCGTCATCGTCGATCGGTCGACCGACTATTCCCATCTTTGGCTGGGAACGGGGCAGATCGTGAACGTCAGCGTGGAGCGCGAGGCGACCCAGATCACCAACACCAAGCACAGTGGCCGCTTCACGCTTGGCGGGGTATCGAGCGGTGGCCTGTTCGGCGGGTACACGACCGGCGGACGCTCGCGCTCGACCACTAGAACGATCGAAACGGCATTTCTTGAAATTCGCTACCAGCTCGAGCGGAACGGCTCGGTCTATACCTCCGTCATTCCGTTCGACGCGGATCGTCGTGGGGCTGACGAGCTATGCGCGGCGATCACCCGTATCGAGCATGCCGCCTGACGACGCCGGGTCAGGACGCATTACTGCGTATCGGATGAGCGACAGGGAAGACGACAGGTGCTGACGACACTGGAACAGCGGCACGTTGAGTTGCTGGCATTGATGGCAACGATGCGGAAGCTTATCGCGCATGATGCGATCGATCGCGACGAGGTGACCCGGACCCGGCTCGGACTGAGCAAGGCCAGCGCCGCCCGGACCAGGTTTCTGACGGATACCGTTTACCCTGCCTTGCTTGATACGGTCGCCGGTGCCGATGCCGTGCAGGTCCGTCAGTTACGGGCGGACGCGGCGCATGATCGGGCACGCTCGTCGGCGCATGTCGGCAAATGGAACGCGCTTAACGTCCCGCGCGACTGGCAAGGGTTTCGACGCGATGCGGCAGACATCCTTACGATGATGCAGACCCGGATCGACTGGGAAAAGCGGGTCCTCTATCCCCTGCTGGCAAAGGCACGGTAACGTTCGAGGGACAGGTGTACGATGGCGGACGAGGCAAAACTGTATAGAGAACGGGCAGATGCCGAGCGGGCGATTGCGGCTGATACGACGCTGCCGAATGTCAGGAACAGGGCGCTCCATTCAGCGGCGCGGTGGGACGAGCTGGCAGGTCAGGCGGAACGTGCCCGAGCAGGTGCGCAGGCACGGCAGAGCCGTGCCGCCTATTCCTCCTCGATAGCACGAACTTCTGCCCGAAAGCCCGTGCTGCACCGCACAAGAATAGCTTGCATCGCAGCACAGATTGGTCGAGCATCGTCCTGCCTTTCAGGCATCCTCTCCTAAAAACTCAAGGCCGGCTTCGACCGGCCTTTTTTGTGTCTCGTTCGATCCGGTCACTTCAGCCGGCAAGGATGACGTTGGCTGGAGATCGCGATGGGAGGCGTGATTCGCGATTGCCGGGAATGCTTTTCCCGCTACGCTTGTTCGATGAAAGCAGCTCTGATCGTCCTCCCAGCATTGGCCTTCAGCGCATGTTCCCAGACCCCGCCATCGCCGGCACGATCGCGGACGATCGCCTATTTCGTCGCACATAAGTCGGAACGTGACTCGGTACTCGCGGCCTGCAAAAGCGCACAGAGTATGACGGCAGCACAGTCGGAAGAATGTGGGACGGCTATGGTCGCGGATCAGCAAGTTGCCCGGAACGCGTACCTGCAACAGCGTCTGGGCCACAAAGCTGGTAGCGCCGCACCAAGGTAAGGGGACCGCCGTAGTATCCATGCGAGGGCACGGTGCGGTGAACCCGGCGACGGGGTGTGGGGTTATCCTTCGGTCGTCATTTGGACGATTTGAATGGAAGGCAGCTTTTATGAAAAACCGGAACATCGCGGCCCTTGCTGCTGCCGTCGTCCTGCTTGCTGGCGCTCCAGCTGTTGCGCAGACGACGCATGAGACCAAGGTCGATCACGATACGAGCGTCAAGAACGGTGTCGCCACGACCAAAACCAAGGTCGCCGAAACCACCAAGCGTAAGACGCGTCGGCCCAAGAAGGTTCTGGGCGTGAAGGTCGGGCACAAAACCGTGAAGCATCAGACGGTTCGCGAAACCGCGGTCAGTTCGAACGGCGATCGGAAGGCCACGGTCAAAACCAACTGATCGAATGGCGCCGATAGCATAGAGGCGGTCGATCGATATGATTGTCCCCACCAAGCCGTCGCTCGGTGGGGACAATCATCGCATATCACGAAAAGCGATACGGTCATCCCTACCGGCTGATGACCGTGCGTTCGATTTCCTCGGGTCGCAGCGGACCCCATGACAGAGCCTTGCAGCACTGCGATCCTCGTGCTTGAAAGCGCACGCGCGTCGGGGGGCGCGGCAGGGGGATGTATGAAAACGACATTGATTTTGGCAGGCTTGCTGCTCGGCAGTGCTGTGCAGGCAAAAGATAATCCGCCTCCGGCACCGCAGCCTGATTTCGCCAAGGTACGTCAGACGGGGGAAGCGACGCTGAAGTCGAACTTGTTCGATCCGTCATCGGCGCAGATCGTCTACACTGACGGTTTCCAATGGGGGTATGCGAAGCCGCTTATCGGTCGCCGCACCTGGGGCTGGATTGCGTGCGGCACGCTCAATGCCAAGAACCGCATGGGTGGTTATGTCGGTGCGTCAGGCTTCTGGATCATGAGCGACGGTAACGGCACGATCAGCATGGGTGAGCAGGGAAAGACCATGTCGACCTGTGACACCGGGCAGAGGGCCGAACTTCAACCCGAACTCAAGGATGCGCCTGCCCTGACCCTCGCCGGTTCAGGCCAGACCGGCGTTGCGGAAGAGCTGGGAAAGCTGGCCGGACTGAAAGACAAAGGCATCATCACGCAGGCGGAATTTGATGTGCAGAAAGCCAAGCTGTTGAGCCGGTAGGGGGGGCGGAGCTGTTCTTTCTGCGGTACAACCTAGCACGAGGCCGGTTCATGCACGCGTCGAACGACAATCAGGCAGAGGCGATGTCGTCGGCACCGGTGGACGTGCTTCCGCCTGAGTTTCGCAAGATGTTGGACCAATGCGATCGGGTCGGGATCAGCATGGACCTGCTGATGAGCATTATTCGCGCTCGGCTTCTCGAAGCGGGTTTCGACAGGACGCACGGCACCGAACAGGCATTGACCGTTCTTCGAAGGGTAATCGAGCGACATCGCTAAGCTTGGATTGTCATTCGTCGGAGGTGATGGAAGGATGCGGACCCGAGGAAGCCGGTAGCAGCGCGTTATCGGTGCGACGGGGGCGCTGGCATGTCCATGAAGGTTCGACACGATGGCTAGCCGGGCCGAAACGCTCTCCCGCGGTCAGGCGAGTCGCAATCGGCATTGGGCGGGGATCAATGCCCGTGCCCAGGTGGCAGCGCTCCTGTTCCTCCTTTGCGCTGGCGTCGGCGCCGTGGCCGGTTGGAAGACCGCACCCGACCTAACCCGGCGCGCGGCAGCGCTGTACCTGAAGGTGCAAGGTGCCGAGTTGCTGCACCCCTTCGATCGTAATCTGCACACCTATGCCGCCGGAATGCGGGTCAACATCCGTGATCAGATCCTCGACCCCGACAGCCCTGCCGCCCGTGGCTTCAAGCGGCTGCTATGGCGGATGGGCTTCTTTGCGTTCTTGTGCGGCATCGCGGTCGGTATGCCGCTCTACCGATGGCGTCGCGGGGCCTGGCTGAAGGAAGGCGAGCGCGCCGGCCGCGACCGGACGGTGCGCGGCGCCGAGCGGGTGGAGGCGGCGCAGCTTGCCCGCATGGTCCGGATCGCTCCCGCCGAGCGGCCGGTGACGATCGGGGGCGTGCCCGTGCCCGAAGGCGAGGAGGCACGGCATTTCCTGTTCGCCGGCGCCACCGGCACCGGCAAGACGACCGCGATCTGGGCATTGCTCGATCAGGTAGAGCGACGCGGGCAGCATGCGTTCGTGCACGACGTGGATGGAGGCTATGTCGCGCGCTACTATCGGCCCGAGCGTGGCGACCTGATCCTCAACCCGTTCGACGCCCGCTGCGCTTACTGGAACCCGTTCGATGACGTGCGCTCGCCTTCCGACGCCGACCGGCTGGCCGGGTTCATCGTCGCCAAGCCGGGCGGCAACGCGACCGGTGACGACGTGTGGTACGATCAGGCCCGGCTTGTCGTCGCGGCCGTCATCCGGCGATTGTGGGAGCAGGGCAGGGGCAATGTTCCCGAGCTGACCCGTGCGCTGCGCGATATGACGCCCGACGAGCTGGCGGTATTGACCAAGGGCACCGAGGCCGCGCGCGTGTTCCAGAAGGATGCCGACAAGGCGACCGCGAGCGTGCTGTTCTGCCTCGCCGAGGCAGCCAAGATTGTCGGCACGCTGAAGCCGGCGCCGGAGGACGGGCAGAAGATCAGCTTCGATGACTTCTATGCGGGCCTGCCCACCGTCGAGGGCGCGAAGCCGTGGATATTCCTCGCCTCACGCAAGCGCAATTTCGCCGCGGCGAAACCGCTGCTCGGCTGCTGGCTCGATTGTGCGGTCGCCGCGATCTTGGACCGGCCGATCCGCGGAGCACCGCGTGCATGGCTGGTGCTGGACGAGCTGCCCGCGTTGCCGCGCGCATCGGGACTGCTCACGCTGCTGCCCGAAGGGCGCAAGTTCGGTGCAGCGGTGGTGATCGCCTTCCAGGCGATCGGCCAGCTTCGCGACACCTATGGGCAGAATGCCGCGGGCACGATCGTCGGCCAGGCCGGCACTCAGCTCGTCATGCGGCTGGGCGATCCCGAGAGCACCAAATGGGCGACCGAGCTGCTCGGCCGCTCGGAGATCGAGGAGCACCGTTCCTCCGCCTCGCTCGACAGCGATGCCTGGAGCGACAAGGGATCGCTATCGACCATGCGCGCGACCAAGCAGATCGTGCTCGACAGCGAAATCGGCGATCTACCGCCGCTGACCGGCTTCCTGCGCATGTCCAGCCTGCCGATCGCGCGCGTCTCGATCGACCGTGCGCATATGGAACGCGCCGACATCGCCGAGCCGACCGTGCCGTTGGCGGTATCGTCGACGCGGCCGATCACCGCCCCGTCGTCGATGGCTGTGCCCGAGCCGGCAACGGATCGCACCGCGGGCGGAGCATTGTAGGTGGTCGCCAGCGTTGCCGGACTGAAGAGTGCAGGCCAAGCGGCGAGCTACTACGAGTCCGACGATTACTATTCCGAAGGCGGCGAGGCGCCGAGCGCGTGGTTCGGCGAGGGCGCAAAGGCGCTCGGGCTGGAGGGTGAGGTCGACCGTGCCGCCTTCAAACGGGGCCTGGAGGGCGATTTGCCGAACGGCCAGCAGCTCGGCACCGTCCGTAACGGCGAGCGCGAACATCGACCGGGGTGGGACATGACGTTTTCCGCGCCGAAATCGGTGTCGATCATGGCCGAGGTCGCCGGCGATCGGCGTCTGATCGCGGCGCATGACCAGGCGGTGAAGACCGCGCTCGCCTATGTCGAGCGGCACGGCGCCGCTACCCGTATCCGTACCGGTGGTGATATCCGCACCGTCGAGACCGGCAAGCTGGCGGTGGCGACCTTCCGCCACAACACCAGCCGCGAGCAGGACCCGCAGCTCCACAGCCATTCGGTCATCCTCAACGCTACCCAGGACAAGGATGGGAGCTGGCGCAGCGTCGAGAGCCTGGCCTTCTATCGCATCTACAAGGATGCGGGCGCGGTCTACCGGCAAGCGCTGGCGCAAGGGGCGCGTGAGCTTGGCTATGGTCTGCGCGAAACCAGGGGATCGATGTTCGAGCTGGCCGCGGTGCCCGAGGCCGCGATCAAGGAGTTCAGCGCCCGTGGCAACCAGGTGGAGGCGGCCCTGGCGGAGCGTGGCAAGACCCGCGCCGATGCCACCGCGGCCGAGAAGGCGACGCTGACCCTTGCCACCCGTCAGGCCAAGCAGGAGATCCCGCGCGAGGCGCTGGTGCCGGGCTGGCGCGAACAGGCCGATGGGATCGGCTTCGGCGCGGCCGAGCGGACGGCCGCCATCGCCGAAAGCGAGGCGCGTGCCGCCAGGATGCCGGTCCGCAATCTGGCCGATACCGGCCGTGCCGAAGCCGCAGCCTTGCTGGCGGTGGCAGCCGCGGCACGTCAGCTATCCGAGCGCGAGGCGGTGTTCGGCGCCGCGGCGCTGGAGGCGCGCGCCGGTGAGCACGCAGGCGGCCGGGCCAGCGCAACCGAGATCGCCGCGGCGGTGGACAGGGCGCGTGCAGGCGGTGAGCTGGTCGGCCGGGATCGCGGGGCGGCGGGGCAGGGGTTCACCACGCGCGAGGCGGTCGCGACCGAGCGCCGGATGCTGGCGATCGAGCACAGCGCACGTGGCGCTGCCGACACGCCGCACGATCGGCAGGAGGCGGCGCGCATCGTCACAACTGCGGCATTCTTCGCGGAGGCGCGGGGGCACAAGTGGACGGAAGGCCAGCAGTCGGCGACGATCGGGCTGCTGACGGGGCAGGACCGGGTAGCGGGCGTGCAGGGCTATGCCGGCACCGCCAAGACCACCACCGTGCTCGCTACCTACGCGGAAGGGATGCGCAGCGCCGGCTATGAGGTCCGTGCCTTTGCACCCACGGCGGCCGCGGCGAGCGTGCTGAGCGATGCGATCGGGGCGAAGGGCGAGACGGTCGCCAGGGCGGTGCTGACCGGCGAGCAGATCGTGACCGAGGCGAGCCGGGGCCGCGAGGCGTGGATCGTCGACGAGGCGTCGATGGTGAGCGCACGCGACATGGCGCGGGTGCTGGGCATGGCTGAGCGGGCGAATGCGCGCGTGGTGCTGGTCGGTGACGTGAAGCAGCTTGGGTCGGTGGAGGCGGGGCGGGCGTTCGGCCAGCTTCAGGACGCCGGCATGAAGACGTTCGTGCTCGACAGGATCGTTCGTCAGGAGAACGACCTGACCCGCGAGGCGGTGCAGGCAACGATCGCCGGCGACGGCCGGCGGGCGTTGGAAGCGCTGGACCGCGGCGGGGGCAAGGTCGCCGAGATCGCCGACGCCGGCGATCGACGTACCGTCATCGCGCGTGACTATGCCGCGCTTTCTCCGGACCAGCGCGCCCGCACGCTGGTGATGGATACGACGCGGGAAGGGCGCGAGCTGCTGACCCAGGCGATCCGGGCCGAGTTGCGCAGAGACGGCACGCTCAGCGGCGAGACGATCAGCGCGACTACGTTGGAGAGCAGGGGGCTGACCCGCGAGGAGACGCGGCACGCGCGCAACTACGAGGCCGGCGACGTGGTGACGTTCCGGCGCGACTATGAGCGGCATGGGATCGAGAAGGGGCAGGCCTACCGGATCGCGCGCATCGATCGGGATGCCAACCGTATCGAGCTACAGACCCGTGAGGGTCGGGCGATCGACTGGCGGCTCGACAAATGGGGACGTGGGCAGTCGGAAAGCTTCGCCGAGGTCACGCGCGAGTTCACAGCCGGCGACCGGATACAGTTCACCCGTAATGACCGCGAAGTAGGACGTGTGAACGGGGCGACCGCGGCGGTGGTCGGGATCGATGCCGAAAAGCGGATGCTGACCGCGATCGATGCGCGCGGGCGCGAGCATACGTTGAGCCTCGATCATGCCGGTGACAGGCATGTCCGGCACGGCTGGGTTGGTACCGTGCACGGCAGCCAGGGCGCGACCGCCGATCGGTCGATGACGCATCTGGAGAGCTTCCGCGCGAACACCGTGGACGCGAAATCCGCCTATGTGGCGATCAGCCGGGCCAAGCAGCATGCGGCAATCTACACCGACAGCAAGGAGAAGCTGGCCGACGCTATCGAGATGCGGACCGGCGAGCGGCAGGCTGCTATCGTATCTACGCGATCGGCGGAGCAAAGTGGCATCCAGAAGGGCCGTGGCCTAGGATTGGGATGATCATCTGGTTTCACGACGCAGTGCGCTGCCAACCTGGAATGCTGCACCGGTCAGCTGAACAGCCATGTCGTCGCTGACGAGGGCAGCAGCAATGGAGATCATTCGTGGCTCATTATTTCGCGCAGCGGCGAACAAATGAACCATCCTCGCCTCGTCGTCGGTCATGTTCGAGCAGCATAAGGGCGCAAACCGCATCGTGCCGTAACCGTGCCGATCAACGAGGGTCATGGCGCAAAGGAAAGCCAGCAATGCATCTTCGACATGGCGGGTGGTAAAGCCGCTCCGCAACATTGCTTGAGCACAGCGTCCGTTGCGAACGGCGAAAACCCATGTTCGAACGGCGGACAGGACAAACACATCGTCATCGCCCAGATCGGATACGCGTCGGTCGAGATAGTCGTAGAGCGAGGGCATGTCCGTCAGGCTGTGGTGATGAGTGGAAAGGGACAGCCTGCATCGCCAGCAAACGCCAGGCGGGTCTTTAGCGGGATGATGTTCCCGCATAAGCGTCTGACGCTCAGAACGGCCCAGGCCAGCGCTCCAGGCAACCCGTGAGGAATATCCGGTGTGCCGGTACCGGGAGTGGTTGGCAAACGGACAGCGAGCAATCGAAGGATCGCCCGTTCGTCGCAGCTCATGGAACGCGCGCAGCAGCATTCGGTGATCAGGCATCGCCCGAGCACGGCCTCGGTCGATTGAAAAACGCTTGCCAGCGCGACGCTTCCCTCAGGTGGGATATGCATAGTTCGGCCCAGTGAGACGAGGCTAGATAGCTGGTAGCCATTGTCCTCATGGTCGCGCATCGCGCCATAGCGGCGCAATAGCCGGATCACGGTCCGTTCTCCGTCGCTAACGGATGGTTCGATGCGTTCCATGAAGGCCATATCGCATCCTCACCCGGCTTCAAACGCCAGTGTCGTGGTGAAGCTGGCGTAACCGCCCGCCACTGCCGGTGTGGCGGTGCGATAGCGCACTAGCATCAGATAGCGTCCCGCGTCGGGCGGCGTCAGCGCAACCTTTCCCGTACTGTCGCTGGTTGCTGTGCCGACCTCCTTCCGGCCGTCGTACAGGCCCGCCTCGCGGAACAACGTTACTGTCTGGCCGGGGAGCGGTTTGCCGTCATACAGGATGACGAACCCGGCCGCGGTTTGCGGGCCGAACCCGGTGGGATCACCTAGCGGCTGGATTTCCAGCGCCTTGCCCCGGGGTGCGAGCGCGCCTCGCGGACCGGGGCGGCCGCGGAGGACGTAGGCGTCCGCCATAGTCATGCTGCGTACTTCCACAAGCGTCGCATTTGGCGGGGGATTCGTCCCTTCACCTATCATCACCCAGTCATTCCCCTTCCGGTACATTTTACCCGATCGTCCGGTGCGCTGGCCCGATGAAAGCCGGTAAATACCGTCCCCCGGTAGCGTCGCCTCCGCGATCGTCCGGTCACCTGCCAGTGCCGCAGGGGCTAGAAGTGTTGTTTTTCCATCGGGCGCAGTGATCTCGAACGGCGCGTCACGCATGGCTACCTCGGGACGAAAGGCGTCTTCAGTGAATGACGCCTCCAGCGTGATCTGCGCGCGGGTACCGAGATCGAACTGGGCGGGCAGTATGTATGGCATGTGGCCAGATGCTGCAGTCGACATCGATACGAACGCAAGTATCGACAGCGTCGATCCCAACCTCGTCATTTCGACCATATGCTTCATTCCAGCCCTTCCAGATCGCAGGCTTGCTAACGCTAGTGACTCGCATTAACGGATGATGGCGAGAAGGGGAAGTACGAATGATATCCGAACATCTGCTGCGCGGCGTTGCCGTCGCGGCCCTGAACCTCTGCGTCCTGCCGACCGCGACTGTAGCCCAGACGGTCGTCCAGCCTGTCGCAGGTGCGGACGATCGCATCGAGGACTATGAAGGGGAGGGTGCGAGCGGCGACCGGGTGATTACGGTCACGGCCACGCGCGGCGAGAAGCGGGCGGAGGATGTGCCGCAGACGGTCTCTGTCATTAATGCCGCCACGATCAACGACCGGCTGGTGACGGACGTGAAGGATCTGGTCCGCTACGAACCCGGCGTCGCTGTACGACGCGCGCCCGCACGGTTCACGGCAGCGGGTTCATCGACCGGCCGGGACCGCGACAGCGGTTTCAACATCCGCGGCCTGGAGGGCAACCGCGTCCTCATCACCGTCGATGGCGTGCGCGTGCCCGATGCCTTCAGCTTCGGCGCGCAATCGGTCGGCCGTGGCGATTACGTCGACCTCGACCTGCTGAAGTCCGTCGAGATCCTTCGTGGCCCGGCGTCCGCGCTGTACGGCAGCGATGGCGTGGCAGGCGCGGTCAGCTTCATCACCAAGGACCCGCAAGATTTCCTGCGTGGCGACAGGCTGGTCGGCGGAGGCGCGCGGGTCGGCTTCGACTCATCGGACGACAGCTGGACCAAGGGCTTCGTCGTCGCCGGGAAGCAAGACGACCTCCAGGCGATGGTCGCCTATACCCGTCGCGACGGTCACGAGCTGGAGAACAAGGGGACCAACGACAGCGCCAACACCGATCGTACCACGCCGAACCCGCAGGACATCGCATCCAACGCGCTACTGGGCCGGCTCGTCTGGTCGCCAAGCGACGCCAGCCGGGTACGACTGACCTACGAACGCTTCGATTCCGTGGTGGAGACGAACGTGCTGAGCGCGATCACCAAGCCTCCCGCTACGGGTGCACTGTCGACGACAGCGGTATTGGGCCTCCAGGCGCGCGACACCACGGCACGCGACCGCGGCACGATCGACTATCGCTACGTCGGCGACGGGATCGTCAGCGGCGTGCGTGCCGCGGCCTATTACCAGAAGAGCGGGACCGTGCAGACCGGCTGGGAAGATCGGGTCGGCACCGACCGCATCCGCATCAACCGGTTCGACAACGAGGTCCATGGCGGCACGCTGCAACTGGAGAGCAGGGCCGTGACCGGCCCGGCCACGCACCTGTTCGCCTATGGTGCCGATTATTCGAAGACGCGGCAGACGGGCGTGCGCGACGGCACGGTGCCGCCCGCGGGTGAGACTTATCCTACCCGTGCCTTTCCCACCACCGACTACGAGCTGATCGGCGTGTTCGCGCAGGACGAGATCGCGATCGGCGACGGGTTGCTGACGCTGTTCCCGGCGATCCGTTATGACCATTACCGGCTCGACCCGAAGAACGATCCGCTGTTCACTACCTTCAGCCCACGTGGGCAGAGCGGATCGCGGGTGACGCCGCGCATCGGGGCAGTAGCGAGGCTGACGGACGGCATTCGGCTGTTCGCCAGTTACGGGCAGGGCTTCAAACCGCCCGAGCCCAACCAGATCAACAACGGCTTTGCCAATATCGTCGCCAATTACCGTTCGATCCCCAACCCTGACCTGAAACCGGAGACGAGCAAGAGCATCGAGGGGGGCGTGCGCCTGAGCGGTACTCGCTGGTCGCTGAGCGGCACGGCATTCAGTAGCCGGTTTCGCAACTTCATCGACCAGGTGCAGGTGTCGGGGGCGTTCACGGCCGCCAATCCGGCGGTCTACCAATACATCAATCGCGGTCGTGTGAAGATCGAAGGGCTGGAAGCGAGGGGCGAGGCGCGACTGCCGATTGGCTTGGGCGTACGCGCAGCCGCTTCCTACGCCAAGGGCACGATGCGTACCGATGGTGTCGCCGACGCGCAGCCGCTTGACAGCGTGGAGCCGGTCAAGGTCGTCGCCGGCCTGTTCTACCAGCCGGATGACGGCCCGTTCCGCGCCGAGTTCATCGCGACGCATTCCGCCGGCAAGAACCTGTCGGACACCAACAACAGCTGCAACGTCGCCCCGCGGCCGGGGACGGCGACCATGCCGGCAACGCCAGGGACATCGTGCTTCACGCCGAACGGCTTCTGGGTGTTCGACGCCACCGCCTCCCTGCGCATCCGGGATGGTGCGACGATCAGGGTGGGTGTCTTCAACATCACCGACAAGCGCTACTTCTGGTGGAGCGACGTGCGCGGTCTCACCTCCACGTCGATAGTCCGTGATGCCTATTCGCAACCGGGCCGCAATGCCGGCGCCTCCTTGTCCCTCGTCTTTTGAGGTCTGACCCCATGAACCGTTCGTATATCATGTTCGTCGGAGTAGGCCTCGCCACGCTGACGGTGCCGCCTGTTCTCGCGCAGACTGCTTCGTCCCCGGCCGCCATGGCGCAATATGGAGACCGAGCCCGTGACCATGCCGCCATCCTGACAATGGCTGGAACCTTCAAGGTTACCTTCGACATGCGTGAGACGACGTCGCTGGTTGCCGGTTACACGCCCTATCCGGCTAAGGTCAGCGGCGGGCACGAGGTGGTGCGTGCAATCGTCGATACGCCGGATCATATCGTCCTCCAGCACTTGCTGGTCGTAGACGACGGCAACGGCAAGACGATGGTCGTCAAGCACTGGCGACAGGACTGGACTTGGCAGCCGTCCACCGTGCTGGTCTACGTCGGTCCTGGCCGCTGGACTTTGCGCACTGTGCCGGAGGCGGAGCGACGCGGCGCCTGGTCGCAGACAGTGTGGCAGACCGATGATTCCCCGCGCTACGGCGGTATCGGCCGCTGGCGCTACGATGATGGCGCCACGCGCTGGACCAGCGACGAAACTCGCCGGCCGCTTGCGCGCCGCGATGCTACCCGGCATCCGCCCTACGACCATTATATTGGAACGAACCGTCATGTGCTGACGCCTGTCGGATGGGTGCATGAACAGGACAACGCAAAGATCGGTACGAAGGACGGTCGCTCAGCGACGTTCGTCCACGAATATGTCGTCAATACCTACGTCCCTGCCACGGACTTTCCGATCAAGGTCGCAGATGATTATTGGGCAAAGACCAAAGGTTATTGGGCGTCGGTCCGTGCCGATTGGAATGTCGCGATCCGCCGCCAATCGGGTCTCGCGCTGAGCGAGGTCGCCGATGTCGGTTCGTCGACTACGCACGAATTGATGCTGCTGGCGGAAGACATCGTTTCCGCGGAGGCAACGTCCGCAGCGGCGAGTGCCGAAGCCACCGGTTTAATCCAAAAGGGCGCAAAACCATAAATCATGTAAGTCTGATGGCAGAAAGGTCTACCTTTCTGCTCGGACAAGCGGCCAGCCTGAGCGTCACAACCCCTCGAGACCGTTGAAAAAGGCCTGCGCCAAATCGGCGTGGCGGATGGCTGGTGACGCCGGACACCGGAAGATGCGCCGCGTATCAGGCCGGCGCGGCCTGCCGGGCGAGCAGCTGAAGGTTGTATGCCGCGGCGGCCATGGTGAACTCCTCGGCCGCTCCTGACAGGCCCCGCAGCTTGAGCGTTCGTAGCCCCAGGTTGCGTTTCAGGTGGCCGAACACGCGCTCGATCCGCTGTCTTCGACGCCGTGCGTGCACATAGGCGTCGGTGCCGGCAAGGGCGCGCACGGTATCGCGGGCTTCCTCGTTGACCAGCCGAGTGACACCCCGCTTCGGACCGATGGTGCATCGCGGCTTCAGCTCGCAGGCGGCGCAATCGGCCGGCCGGCTTCGGTAGACTCGCACCTGCTTGGCCCGGTTGATGCCGCAATAGCCGAGCAGCTTGTCCGCCGGACAGCGGTAGGCATCCGCTTCCCAGTCGTAGCGGAAGGCATCCCGGGTGAAGAAGGCGTCCCGCTGGCGGGTCCGGTCGATGATCGGGATGTATGGCGTGATGTTCCGATCGATCAGCCAGCCGAGCAGCGGACCGCTACCATACGCCTTGTCGGCCGAGAGACTGGCGGGTTCGATGCCCAGCCTGATGCCGGCGCGTGACACCAGTGTCCGGGTCGCCGCCACCTCGGCTGCGAAGCGGGCAGGCGTCGCCTCCACGTCGAGGATGCAGTCGGTGTCGAGGTCGAGCAGGGGGTTGATGGCGTATGCGTAGCGCGCCGGTCCGTGCTTGCAGGTGAGCGCCGCCTGCGGGTCGGTCGGCGAGATGCTGGTCGGATCGACGGACACAGGTTCATCGGGATTTGGCGGCAACGCGGCATCGAGCGCCGCCAGATATTCGGCGACGGGTCGCGATATGCTTTCCCCGGCACGGAGCTCGTCTGCGGCGTCGGCCCCCTTCAGCCTCTTCTCGCGACTGGCGTCGGCCATGATCGTGCTGCCGTCCACCGCCAAGTCGCGCCCCGCTACCAGTCCGGCCGCGGCGCACCGCGCGACTACCTGCTCGAACAGCAGACGATGTAGGTCGCAGGCGCGGAAGCGGCCGTGCCGGTTCTTGGAGAAAGTCGAATGGTCGGGTACCCGGTCAGCCAGATCGAGCCGGCAGAACCAACGATAGGCGAGATTGAGGTGCACCTCCTCGCACAGGCGGCGTTCCGAGCGAATGCCGAACAGGTAGCCGATCAACAGCATCCTGAGCATCAGTTCCGGATCGATCGAGGGCCGCCCGCTCGTGCTATAGCTCGCCGCCAGCGCCTCGCGCACGAAGCCGAAGTCGAGCAGCCCGTCGATGCGTCGGAGCAGGTGGCCGGCCGGCACATGGTCGTCGAGCTGGAACCCGTAGAACAGTGCGCCCTGTGCCACCTGCCGACCCATCATGTCCGTGACCCCCTGCCGCCTTGCAGGAGTGAATCACGCCCTCGTCACCATCGCAAGCAGCCATTTTTCAACATTCTCGATGGTATTTCGGGATTATGGAAGGAGATCGGTTAGCCTGTTCCACCTGAGGCATCGGGAGCCGCCTTGGGGTCGGGATCCTGTGCCTTGCCTGTCGCGGGTGCCGCCTTGTGGCTCGGCATAGCGATGAGATAGGCGACGATCGCGTTGACGTCCTTCTCGGCCACCGGAGCCTTGTACACTTCGCGCATCTTGGTGACGGTCGCCTTCCACTGATCCGCCGATAGCGCAGGCTGGGTCAGCGCCATGCTGGCCGAGTGGCACGAAGTGCAGTTGGCGTTGATGACGTCGGCGTGCGGACCATCGGGGTAGGTAACGTCATCGACCGGCAGGTCGACGCTGGTCGAGGCGAGCGAAAAGCCGCGGGCTGAGACGCTGGTGGGCGGTGCCGGCTCGGATGTCTCGGAGATCGGGGCAGGCGCCTTGCGGCTGCTCGGCGCCCCGATCGAGACGAGGATAATACCGGTCAGGCCGATCAGGCCAGCGGCCATGATGCCGGTAGACGGGGTCTTCATGCTACTCGCTCCTCAGGCCGCGATGATGGTGGTGGTTTCGATGTTGCCGCGCATGAACCCGCCCGGGTTCCAGATCGGCTTCATCGGCTGGGCGACCCCATTGGTGTTCCAGCAGCGCACCATGATCGGGTTGGGACCGCGTCTCAGCGGCACGCGACCATCCCACCGACGGAAGCTGTACCTGCCCTCGTCCACTCCGAGCGTCGTCTTGTACCAAGTGCGCCCACCATCCGACGAGACATCGACCTTGGCGACGCCGCAATCGCCGCCCATCGCGATGCCGCCGACCGGGATCGACGCCTCATAGGCGATCGCCTGGCCATCGGGCAGGCTGGTCATCCAGCTGCGCGGGATCATGCGATTGATCGGCACGGTCGGGAAGTCCTTGGCACCGGGCGCGACATTCGCGCCGGGTGTCGCCGGTATCTTGTAGGCCTTGGCCATCCAATACTGGTCGTCAAGGCCGGGCAGTACCTCGATCGCGTTCAGCATCTTGACCCAGTAGGTCGAATACCAGCCCGGGACGATCAGCCGGCAGGGAAAGCCGTTGAGGAGCGGCAGCTGCTCGCCGTTCATGCCGAAGGCGATCATCACTTCGCCGTCGCGGGCATGGTCGATGTCGAGCGCCTTCTCGAAGTCAGGGGCGTCCGCCACAACCGGCTGATCGAGCGCGCCAAAGCGCACCTGTACCGCGCCTGCCTTGACCCCCGCGAGGTCCAGCACGTCGCGCAGGCGCACGCCGAGCCATTTGGCATTGCCCATCGCGCCGTTGCCCCATTGCGCGCCGGCGACCCGGGGCTGGAACAGCCCACGGCTGTTGCCCGAACACTGGTTGACCGCCGCCATCTCGACCCGCGGCAGGCGCAGCAGTTGGGCGAGGCTAATCGACAGCGGTCGGTTGACGTGGCCGAAGACGTTGAGGCGGAAGCTCTCGACGTCGATCGAGGTTGGAATGTCGGCCCAGTGCCAGCGAACGAAGAACTGGTCGTTGGGCGTGAACACCGACTTGTCGAACACGTCCATCGGCGTCTCCAACAGCGGAGGATGGATGCGTTGGAGGATCATGCTGCCCTTGCCAGGAAAGGCGCTGGTCATCGGCCGATCGGCATTGCCGCCAGGCAGCTTCAGGTCGACGAGCTGCTGCGCCAGCGCAGGTGCTGCGGCAAGGCCGGCGGTGCCGAGCGCCGTACGCCTGAGAAAGCGGCGACGGCTGGTTTCACTCGCCAGCGCGGCGTCAAAATTGTCCATGACAAGGCTCTCCTGTGGCCAGCCACGCTGGCGGTTCGAAGCGGCGTTCTGCAAGTGATCGGACCGATTGATCCGATCATCAGGGTGTATCAGTTCGGGGTAGCGATGCAGGGCGAGACGAACAGGTTGCCGCGCCATGCTCCGGCGAGTGTCTTGGCACCGACCAGCAGCCACATCGCCGCGAGCGCGACCGTCAGCACTGTGCCGACAATACCGAAGAAGCCTAGGTTCAGCGTCGTACCGAGGCGGAAGGTGGCGACGGTGTAGACGCCGAGCGGGAAGGTATAGCCCCACCAGCCAAGGTTGAATGGGACGCCGGCGCGCCAGTAGCGGATGGTGATGAGCGTCGCGAGCGCCAGCCACCACAGGCCGAAACCCCACAGACAGAGCCCGGCGACGACGCCGATCCCTTGCGCGACGGTACCGACACCGACCAGCCCATGCGCCGCGAGGATCGCCGGCGCATCCGCCCCAAGCACCAGCATACCCAGCGCCCCGGTGCCGATCGGCCCCAGCGCAAGCCAAGAGGATGCCGCCATGCTCTCGTGCGGGAGCTTGTGGAGCGCCATGCGCAGGATCAGGATAGCGAGGATGCCAAACGCGACCGGCACCGAATAGGCCCACAGCACGTAGGAAGTGGCGAGCGTCACGATCTGCGCGTGAGGATCGGTCAGATGCGGCGCGAGCAGCCCGCCGCTGGCACCCGCCACTTCCGCTGCGACGACCGGCAGCAGCCATACCGCAGTCATGCCGTCCAGGCTGTGCTCGTGGCGGGTAAACATCAGGTAGGGGATCAACACGCCGCAGGCGAGCGACATGGCGACGTCGATCCACCACAGGACGTGTGCGACCGGCACGATGCCGTTACCGAACCGCGCGATCCCGAAGGCGAGGCATCCGTTGATGATCGTCGCCAAGCCCATCGGAATGGTCCCGATGAACATTGACACGGTGTTGTGGCCGAAGATGCGCCGTGCCTCATGCCCGAACATCGCCCAGCGCGCGCCATAGAGACCGGCGAACAGGATGAAGAGCGCGATGTTGAAGAACCACAACACCTCGCCAATCGGTTTGAGCGCGGGGCCGATATTGGGCACCTGCGGCAGCGCGAGAGCGAGGATGCCGGTGCCCATCGTCGCGGCGAACCAGTTGGGTGTGAACTGGCGGATCATCTCGCGCGGGTGATCGAGCCTGCTTAGCGGCTTGAGGCCGGTCAGGGCCGAAGGTGAGTCGGCAGTCATGCGACCTGCTCCTTGATGAGGTCCGTCAGCGCGTCGGCCGCGCGGGTGCGATAGCGTTCCTTGTGGCGCAGCGCGTGGAAGGCGCGATCGGGTAACCCAAGCGGCAACTCGACCAGATCGCCGGCCTTGAGCGCGCGTGCGACGACCAATCGCGACAACACAGCGACGCCGGCACCGGCCTCGACCGCGGTACGCACCGCCTCGTTGGACGGCAGCGTCATCGCTACTGTCAGCTGGGCCGGATCAAACCCGCGCGTTCGCAGCACGTCCTCGAAGGTCGAGCGCGTGCCCGAACCCTGCTCGCGGACGATCCAGCGTGCAGCGCGAAGCCAGTCCTCGTCGACGCGCCCGGCGTCCTCATGGCCGACCAGCACCATCGGGTCACGCCCGACATTCCAGAGGGCGAGCGCCGGTTCGTCCACCTCGCCCTCGACGAAACCGAGCTCCGCCGCGCCGCTCAGGATCTGCGCTGCTGCACCTTCGGTGTTGTCGATCGCCAGTTCGACCGCGATCTGCGGGTGGCGTTCGTAGAAGGAGGCGAGCTTTGCCGGCAACCAGTAGCTCGCGATCGTCTGGCTTGCGACGATCCGCAACGAACCACGGGCAAGCCCGGCATAGTCCGCCAGCATCGTCTCGGCATGCGCTGCCCGCCCCAGCACTGCGCGCGCTTCCTCCAGAAAGCCGCGGCCTGCTTCGGTCAGCTGGATGCCACGCCCGACACGGTGAAACAGAGGAACCCCGTAGCGCGCTTCGAGGGCCGCGACCGCGCCGGAGGCAGCGGACTGCGTGACGTTCAGCACCTCCGCTGCCTTGGTGACGTGTTCGCGCTCGGCGACACCGACGAATATTCTGAGTTGCTCCAGGGTCATGCAGCTTATATCGCGCAATCTTATCGATACGACCAACCGTTTGATCCGTTTATTTCAATCTGGATATCGGAACGATCGGTAATCCTTCGTCTGCGATAGTCTTGAAGATTTGAAGCGATCCGCGCGCTTGCGGCGTTGGTTCGTCCATGACTGATATGATCGAGCGCAAATCCGAGCCCTACAACGCCGAGCCGACGCCCGGCGCGCTGATCGAGCGGTTCCTGACGCCGCAGGCGCTGTTCTACGTGCGCAGCCATGGTGCGGTGCCTGATCTGCCTGCCGATCACCGGATCGAGGTCAGCGGGATGAGCATGGAAAGACGCTCCTTCTCGGTGGAGGAGTTGAAGAGCGCGTTGGCCACGCGGACGGTGACGGCAGTTCTCCAGTGCGCCGGCAACCGGCGCACGGATCTTCAGCAGTTCGCAAAAACGTCCGGCGACCCGTGGGACGTGGGCGCGATCGGCAATGCGGAGTGGACCGGCGTACGACTGTCCGACGTACTGGATGCCGTCGGTGCGCCGGATGCGTCCGACCTGTTCGTGGCGTTCACCGGAGCGGACGAGGTGGACGTCGAAGGCGAGGAAGCATTGTTCGGGGTCTCGATCGCCATGGACAAGGCGCGGCAACCCGACGTCCTCATTGCCTGGGCGATGAACGGCGAGCCGCTGACGCCCGAACACGGCGCACCGATCCGCATGGTGGTGCCGGGCTATGCCGGGGTGCGGAGCGCCAAATGGCTGACACGGATCGAGGTGCGCGAGACGCCATCCGACGCACCGATCCAGGCGCACGACTACAAGCTCTTTCCTGCCGATGTGACGAGCGACACCGTCGACTGGAGCCAGGGTCTGACCATCAATGCCATGCCGCTCAACGCCGCGATCTGCGTGCCCGGCTCTGGCGAAAGCTTGCCGGCCGGGGAGGTGCGGATCGAGGGCTATGCCATCGCCTATGATCGCCGCGTCTCTCGGGTCGAAGTGTCGGTAAACGGTGGTCGCGACTGGCAACAGGCGACGTTCACCGATGATCCGGAGGCGCACTGGGGTTGGCGGCGCTGGACCCTCGACGCCACGCTCGACAAGGGGCGCCAGCACCTTGTCGTGCGCGCCTTCGACGACACTGGACAGGGTCAGCCCGAGCGGCCGGATACGATGTGGAACTTCGCTGGCTATCTGTGCACCGCCTGGCATCATGTGCACGTGCTGGTCGAATGATCGAAGCGTCAGCGGCACCGGATCTCGGCTTTTGGATCGATGCGATCGGGCGGCTGGTGGTGGCGACCGCGGCTGGGATGGTGCTCGGCTGGGAACGCTCGCGCGAGAACCGGCAGATCATGGGCTTGCGGACGCTGGGCCTCGTCGGTCTGGCGAGCTGCATCGCCGTGCAGGCGATCGTACACAGTGGCTTGCCGAATGTGAACGCCGATGCCGCAGGACGGGCGATGCAGGGCATTCTGTCCGGCGTCGGCTTCATCGGTGCCGGCGCTGTGCTGCGGGTCGGCCAGGGTCAGGAAGTGCATGGATTGGCGACTGCCGCATGCATCTGGGTAACAGCCACGATCGGCGCGGCAGCAGGGTTGGCGGTGTGGCCGCTCATCATCGGCGGGTTGAGCCTTGCGATGCTCGTACTGTTCGTCGGCGCTCCACTCGAACGTCGCATTCGCGAACGGGCCAGGCTGACTCCGGCAGAGGCCGACCGGAACGATGCCGCGCGCAAGCCGTGATCCCGCTGGTCCGCCCAGTGCCTGTCGGCGCTGAGAACTGGCCAGGTGCTATCAGGACACAAGCGCCGCATCGGCCTGGCGCTGGACCTCGTTGGCGATCGGATGCAGCTCGGCAGCGGGGCGCTCCCCCACCACACTATAGCCGATCCCGTCGACCGCCCATGTGACCCGGCCCATGGTCCCGCTGGACGTGCTGGTCATGCTTGCGCTCTTGTCGATTTGCATGGGCCTCGTCAGCACCGCAAGCTTCGACGCTTGCGGTCCATCATAGAGGAGCAGCGCTGCAGGGCCGTGGGGCGTCGCGACCAATCGCCCCCCGCCATAGCGGTAACCCGCTGTGCTGAGGTCCGGGATGGTCACGCGCTCACCCAATCGGCTGGAGGTCCATCGGATCAGCATGGCGCGCTGGTCGGGGCCGATTTCCGCCGGTCGAATCCGGTCGGCGGCATAGACACGGAAATTGTCGCTCGCCTCATTGGCCAGCGCCGCGATGCCCGCGTGGGGTTCGCCGCTCCACCGCGCGCTCGACCAACCACCGCCAAATCCGACCGCCAGCAGAAGCGACGCGGCGATGGCGAGTTGCCAAGGCGGTTGGCGTTGCCGTCCCCTGATGGCTGCGACGCGCATCGTCGCCGGGATCGGTTCCTCCGCGATGGGAGCGAACAGGGACGCAAGGGCTCGCGCCTGCTCCGCCTGCTCCCGCAAACGGGCATGCACGTCCGGCTGGCCTTCAAGGTAAGCGTCGACCAGACGCTGCCGCTCGGGCGACAGCCTTCCATCGATCCACGCGGCCAGATCGTCCTCTCCGATCGGGCTGGTCATCGAATACTCCTTAATCGTGGCCGTTCACCCTCGCGGAGGAGCGTCGCCAGACGGTCGCGCGCCCGCGATATGCGCGACATCACCGTTCCCAGCGGCACGCCGACGACGGCAGCGACTTCCCCATATGACAGACCTTCGACGGAAATGAGGAGCAGCACCGTCCGCTGCTCCTCGGGCAACGCATCAAGTGCGCGCAACAGGTCTCGGTGGTGCAGGCCTACGTCCTGATCGGCCGGGCGGCCGAGCGCAGCGTCGTCGACGAGGTGGAGCGGAACCGCCGTACCTCGCCGACTGTGCTGCCGCTGATGGTCGACCAACAGATTGTGCAGGATCGCGTAGACCCATGGGCGAACCTCCGCACCCCGTCGCTGGCGCCAGCGCCCGACCGCGCGCTCAAGGCAATCCTGCACCACGTCATCCGCCATCGCCGGATCGCGCAACCACGACCGGGCATAGCGGCGCAGACCGGGGATCAGTGGCTCGATCGCGGCGGCAAGCGGGTCCATCTCAGTCGCGCTGCACCTGCACGATGCGGCCCGGAGCGCCGTTCACCACCTCGGCGACCGCCAGAAAACGCCGGGGTGCCGCGGTGCTGCCTTGAACGATCTGCCGGATCGGACCCGACGCGTTGACGATCGCCGCACCTGCCGGATTGCTCATGAAGTTCGCAAGCGGCTCTACCGCACCGCTGCCGTCCGCGTTGGCGGTGAGCACGAGCATGTAAGGCTTCTTGGGCTGCAAACCGGTAACGGCACTCTGCACGACCTGAATGATGCCCTGGTCGAAGAGGGTAATGCTGCTTGCAGCACCATTGCCGCGAACCGGCCCCATGTTCAGATGCACCGCCTTGCCTGCCGTACCGAGCGGTTGAAGATTGTCGGTGCCGAGGCCTGTCGGAATAGCGTTCGGCACATAGGCGATCGCCTGCGGTGCCTGTCCGACCGGCACGGTGGCAACGACCTTGTTGCCGGCGGTGTCGATCGCGGCAAGTTCATCAGCATTCTCCAGCCCGACATAGATGCGCCGGCCGTCGCCCGATGGCCAGACACCGTGCGGCATCTTGCCGACCGGGATGGTGGCGACAAGCGCGAAGTCGGACGTGCGGAACACCTTCACCGCGTTTTCCCCGCCTACCGTGACATAGGCGAACTGTCCCCTGACCGTGCGGGCGAAGTTGACGTGATTGGTGATCGGTCCGGTATCCAGCACCTTGAGGATCGCGAAAGGCGGCTTGGCATCGAATGCGACCGTCTTGCCGATGTCCTTCAGCGTGAACCACACCTGCTTGCCGTCCGGCGTCGCGGCGATGTTGGGACAGAACGGACTCGGCTGCGCCACCTGTCCGACCTGCGCGTGGGTCGAGACATCGAACACGGCCAGCACCGGATTGAACGAGGAACAGACATAGCCGTATCGGCCATCGGGAGAGAAGATCGTCATGCCCGGACCACCGGGCGTCTTGATGCGACCGGTCTCCTTGTACGTCTTGGGGTCGAGCACGGCGATGTAATCCTCGCCGCGTACCGTAACCCACACCTCCTTGCCGTCCGGCGTGAAGAACGCCTCATGCGGGCTGCGCCCGACATAGGTCGTGTGCTTGACGGTGTTGGTGGCGGTGTCGATCCACGACACGGCGTTGGATCCGATCGACACGACCGCCAGTGTTTTCCCGTCCGGCGAGAAGCCGAGGCCGTGAACCAGCACCTGCCCCTTGTAGAGCGGGGAAAAATTCATCGGCTGCGGATCGCCGAGCTTGATGACGCCGAGCAACCTGTTGTCGGCCGGGTCCGTCACCGACACCGTGTTGGAGAATTGTTCGGATGCATAGACGCGGTCGCGGTGGCTGACAGGCACGTCCTTGGCGTTCCACGGCGCCTGCTGGGCCATGGCAATGCCCGGTGCGGCGCTCATCAGCAAGGCGGCCGAGCGCAGGAAGGTCCGGATCATGTCAGTGCTCCATATGGCTGTGGTAGTCGCCGCCCTGCGTCGGGGCTGGCGTCGAAGGGGGTAGCGGCTGACCAATCGCCAACTTCATGGCGGCGATCTCCTGCTGCTGATCGATGATGATCTCCTGCGCAATGCGCTTGAGCTGCTCGTTATGACCGTAGCGCAGCTCTGCCACCGCCATATCAATGGCGCCCTGGTGATGCGGAAGCATCATTGCGACGAAGTCGCGGTCGACGTCGCCGGACGGCTTGACCATCATGCCCGCCATCATCCGGTCCATCGCGGCAGATACCATGCTGGCGTAGCCATCGGCGGGGGCGGCCGCGACTGCGCCGGTGAGCATGGCCGAAGCAGTCAGACCCAGCATCCAATTTCGTCTACGCATAAGCCTCCGGCGCATCAGTCTCGAAAGCGTAGACGACGCCCGTCGAGATTTATTCCATGGTTGAGCCAATTATTGATCCTCAGCAAAACAATGGTCTCATCGTGACCCTGCCGATGGTTGACCAGGTCGCCGTCGGACAGCATATGCTCGGCACGGCGATGGATTTCCGCCGGGCCATTCGGCCGAACCGCCCTCGCAAGGGTCGATGATTCCTACCAGGCGCCGCAAGGCAGCAAGGAGGAATCGTGCGCGCGACATTTCGCAATCTCTACGACCAGTTCAACATGGCAGCGTTCATTCGCGATCGCCGCACCCATGCCATGTCGGTGCTGCGATGGGCCTTGATCCTGGTCCCGATGGCCGCAATGGTGGGAACGCTCTGCGCGGCTTTCTTGTGGAGCCTCGATGCCGTGACCCGGCTTCGCTTTGCCTTTCCCTGGCTGCTCTACCTGCTGCCGATCGGCGGGTTCGTGGTCGGACTGCTTTACCATCTGACCGGCCGCTCGGTGGAGGGCGGCAACAACCTTATTGTCGAGCAGATCCACGAACCGGGCGGGGGGGTGCCACTGCGGATGGCACCGCTGATCTTCTTCGGCACGGTGGTGACCCATCTGTTTGGCGGTTCGGCCGGGCGCGAAGGCACCGCCGTCCAGTTGGGCGGCAGTCTCGCCAGCGGTTTCGGTCGCGCGCTCAAGCTCGATGCTGACGGCACCCGCATCCTGCTGATGGGGGGCATTGCGGCCGGGTTCGGCGCGGTGTTCGGCACGCCCATCGCAGGGGCGGTGTTCGCACTGGAGGTGTTGGCGATCGGGCGTGTCGAATATCGCGCGCTGGTGCCGTGCCTGGTCGCGGCACTGGTCGGCGACTGGACGTGCCTTGCCTGGGGCATCCATCACGGCGTCTACCGGATCGATGCGCTGGTGCCGGTCGATGCGCTGCTCGTCACCAAGGCGGGCGTCGCCGGGGTTGCGTTCGGGCTGGTCGGTCTCGCCTTCGCCGAAGCCAATCACACGCTCGGCGGGTGGCTCAAGCGCATCGTCTCCTATGGCCCGTTACGCCCCGCCATTGGCGGCATCGCGGTCATCGCGCTCGTCTACCTGTTCGGAACGCGCGACTATCTCGGACTCGGCACGTTGGCAGCGACGCCCGACAGCCTCACCATCGCCAGCTTCTTCGGACCGGACACGCATCCGTGGAGCTGGGCGATCAAGCTGCTGTTCACCGTCGTCACGCTCAGCGCCGGCTTCAAGGGTGGCGAGGTGACACCGCTGTTCTTCATCGGCGCGGCGCTCGGCAACGCACTCGCCCCCATGTTCGGCGTGCCCACCAGCGTATTCGCCGCGCTCGGCTTCGTCGCGCTGTTCGCGGGCGCGGCCAACACCCCGCTCGCCTGCACCTTCATGGGCATCGAACTGTTCGGCGCTGCCTATGCGGTGCCGATCGCGGTGGCCTGCTTCGTCGCCTACCTCTGCTCCGGTCATAACGGCATCTACCTGTCGCAGCGCGTCGCGGTGCCGAAGGTGCCGGCGACCGGCCTCACCCCGAACGCGACGCTTCGCGAGGCGCGGGCACACCGCGCCTCGCGAAGCCCACGCTCCTGATCCCCCCACCAATCGAGGGTTTGTCCATGCCCAATCGTTTCACCGTCCAGCATCGCGAAATCGGCATGCTGCGTATCTACATGAAACCGTCCGACCGAATTGGTGAGCGCAGCCTGCGTACGCTGTGGGCTGCCAAGCCGCTCTATCGCGAGCTAATCCAGACGGCATCATCAATGCCGTCGCGCAACACACGCACTATGGGTTCAGCAACCACGGCCAGATCCGCGAGAACGGATCGGAGGCGGCCGATCCCCATCTGACGATCTGCGTCGAACTCGTCGGCGAACGCGACCAGCTCGACCGGTTCTGCCGGCGACATGGCGACCTGCTCGGCGACAAGGTGATCGTCTACAAGCAGCTGGAACACTGGTCGGTCATGCCGCGGTTCGACCGATGACACCAATGATCGAATATGGGCTGCTGATCGTCGGTGCATTTGCGGCTGCTGCAATCTCGGGTTCGGCCGGGTTTGGCGGGGCACTGCTGTTGCTGCCGCTGCTGATTTAAGTCGTCGGCGTGACCGAAGCGGTGACGCTGCTGACGATCGTCCAGATCATCGGCAACGGTGCGCCGGCCGGGATGGGCTGGGCTGGCGCCAATCCGTTGGCGGCCCGTGTTGCTGTTCCTCTCCGCTGCCATACCGTTCTCGATGCTGGGCGCATTGTCGTTCGCGTCGCTACCGACGGCGCTCGTTGCGCGGATCGTGGGCGTGGCGATCCTGCTGTTCGTCATCCTGAAGGCCACGGGCATGATCGCGTTTAAACCCTCGCGCCGCGTGCTGGTGATCGGGGGCGGTGTGACCGGCCTGTTGTCCGGGCTAGTCGGGAGCGCCGGGCCGCTCGGCGCAGCGGTGTTCCTGAGCCTCGGTTTGCCACCGCTTGCCTATGTCGCGAGTGACGCGGTCGCCTCGATCGTGATGCACAGTGCCAAGACAATTGTTTACGGCGCGACGATCGACCTTGGACCAACCTTCTGGCCGCTGGCGATCGCGATGGGGCTGGCGATGATCGTTGGCACCTGGGCGGGGTGCTTGCTCATCAAGCGTCTGCCCGTTGAGCGCTTCCGCCAGCTCGTCATGGTCCTGCTCGCGCTGATCGCGACCGAGATGATCGTCATGGGTTAGTGGGAGGATTGTCGCGAATATCCTGAGTTTCGCTACACCAGCTCAAGCGTGGTCGGCTGACGGCGTAGCTGTCGCGAATGTCAGTCGCGGAATTACGCGACTTTCAACGCACATCTGCGACACGCTAACCTGTGCGTTAACGGTGTCGCTACGCAGGAGCCGGTGCCCGGCTCGTTCAGCTGAGCCGCAGCCAACCGCGCGGCCGGACGGCGGCTTTCAGGGAGCAGAAAAGTTGTCCTGAATGACTTACTATGGGTCGGAAGTCGCCCGGCAGCTTTCGCCGAAACGCCGCCCAACAGCGGACAGGCGGTTTTCCACCAGGATGCAGACCTTCCGCTTCCAGAGGATCGACAGGTGGTTGCCCCCTGCCCTTCCCGCCAAGTTCTAGCGGATCGTCACGACCTTGACCTCGACTGCATCCGCGATCTTCTTCCAGTTCTGGTCGCTGGTCCAAGCGGGCAATCCATCCCGTCGGGCTAGAGCCAGACAAAAGCGATCTCCAAGGCTAAGGCCCGCCTCGGCCGTCGCGGCGCGCAGCCGCCCGGCGATTTTCGCCAAGGCCTTGTCGGCCGGCACTACCGTCAGTGGCAGCGGATCAAGCATGGCATCAACTTCTCGCTCGGGCATTCCGGTATGAATGAAGTGGGTCACCACCTCAGCGTAGTTCACGCTGCTCACTCGCGCACCGGCGATACCGGCTGCAACCTTGGTAGATCCCTTTTCACCCTTGATCATTGCGATGAGAGCCGAGGCGTCGAGAACCACGCTCATTCGCCGCTATCTTCGCGACGCCGATTGAGGAATGCGTCAACAGAGGCGTCGGGATTACCGCCGGTATATTGCTCGGCCAGCGCCTGCGCCCTTGCCACCGCTTGGCTGGCGGTTCGCAGAACAACGCCATCTTCGGTTTCGTCGAGATATACCGCACCGCCACCCGTCAGGCCCAACCGCTTGCGAACGTCAGCGGGCAGGCTCATGCGCCCGTTTGGCGTTATGTTGATCTGTAGCGTCATGACGGCCTCTGTACCTCTGATCAGCATCGTCATCATCTTCTAGGGATATCCCGGCTTAGCAGCAACCGTCCCCACGGTATGCCAGCGAGCCTCGTTTGTACCACACCGTTTGGATTATGGCTCATCGACGTGAAGCTGCCCCACGTGCATAATCTCCGGTGCTTTTAACGTATGCCTTTCGCGGACCGGTCCTAGACCAGTGCTCTAATGGCGTTTTACCCACATAAAAAAGACTGGACAAATAGGCACCACGTATCGAAGACCAAGACATGTTTATCCGGGCTTACCTCCGCGCATCTACGTCCGAACAGGACGCATCACGGGCCCGCAGCGTCCTCGACGCCTTCGCTGTCGAGCAGGGATTGCGGATCGCATCGCGCTATGTCGAAAACGAAAGTGGGGCCAAGCTGCACCGGCCTGAGCTCTTCCGATTGCTCAACGACTGCGAACCCGGCGACGTACTGTTGGTGGAGCAGGTCGACCGACTGTCCCGCCTCACTTCCTCGGACTGGCTGCGCCTGCGTAGCCTGATCGATGCCAAGCAGGTCCGAATTGTTGCTCTCGATCTCCCCACATCGTGGACCCTGACGGCGCCGTCCGACGAGTTCACCGGCCGCATGTTCGCAGCGGTCAACGCGATGATGCTCGACGTCCTCGCTGCGGTAGCGCGCAAGGACTATGAGGATCGCCGTCGTCGCCAGGCCGAGGGAACCGCGAAGGCCAAGGCCGCAGGGCTCTACAAGGGTCGCCCCGCAAACAAGACGCGCAACGCTGCTATATCCTCCTTGCTGAGCGATGGGCGCAGCTGGCGGGAGATCATGGACGCGACAGGATGCAGCCGTACCCTGCTTGCCAAGATCGCTCGCGATCGCCGGTTGCGCAAAGCCGAGCTCGAGGCCAAGACCATCGACTGAGGCAAACTGGAGCCCCCTCTCCCGGCCCATGTTCCAGCAGCGCAACAAAAATCGTCCTAGCGAACGATCTAATACACGCTACGAGCGTTATGAATATCGCTGACCTGATTTGCCAGATACGGCCAACGGTTCAGCAGCTTCTGCCATTCGGCAGTATTCGGGAGGCGTCGGTTTACCATGACGGACAAGGAGCTGCTTCGTCGTTTGGAGGAGCACCACCGAGTCATCAGGGTTGGTCTCGCGTTAATTCAGAGTCACTGCGCGACAGATTGCGCTAACAGTTCAGGACTAGCTCAGGCACGCTTAGAACTTACGCGTGCGAGCCGTGAAAGGTCGCTCTTCGTGAGCGACCACGTAATTCCTAGATTACTGGAATCGGCCGACTGCGATGATCGTGCTGCGCTTTCTGATTTTCTCGTGGCCTTCACCTCCAAGCGATTGCTTTCTGATCGACACATAGAAAGGTGGTCGGACCAGAAAATCGCTGAGGATGTATCAGGCTATTGTGATGCCGCTCGGACCATCTGGGCCATGATGGAAGATCAGATGGAGCGTGAGACCCGCGTGCTGGGGTCGCGCCTGCATCGAAACTCCGAGCTTTGCACCGCACGAATGTGAGGTCGGGCGTTCGTTTACCTTGTAAGCGGAATACGAACCGCTCTGTGCTTCTGAGCGCGCCCCCCCCTACTCTGCTAGTCGGTCCCGCCCTGCGTATCCTTTTCGGCCGGTTGGCGCCGGTCATCGATCCGGATCCGTAAAATCGCGCCTTCTGCCGCCATCAGCGCGTCACGGGCTGCGTACAGCCCGAGCATCACCGGATCGGTCTGCACCTTCGTTGATGGCATCGACGCCCGTGTTGGCCGATACAGGTTCTCGATGTCCTGAACCACGTCTCGGATCTTGCGGACCAGCTCACGGTTATCGGCGTCGCTCAGGTTGGCATCCCCGTCCTGGTTAAGCGTCAGTCCTTCGACCATTACCTCGTCCTCTTCCCTTGCCGCAGGCAGAAGAACGGCTCCTGTCGGCCGTTCACGCTGACGCTATCGGTGAGCGTCCATACTTTTCGAACAGAAGGTTCAACGCCTCTGCCATCAGCTTCACCTGATCCGTGTCTCGTTCGATAGCGAGCATAGCGAGCTGCTTGCGGACGGCGGGATCGAAGTAGCCGGCGATATTGACCTTGCCCGATCTGCCAGAGGGCCGCAGATCTCTATTTACGTCGTCACCCTGACCCGCCTCAGGCACCGGCGACGGCCGCGTTGCGGTAGCCGCGGCTGCTGGCGCCTTACCGCCTATCTGCTCCAGCTTATTCAGCCCTGCCGCGAAGCCAACCCTCTTGCTCATGCCGCAACTCCCTTTCGCGCCTTGCGCACAGGTGCACGTGTGTGTCCGTGCAGCTGTGCGTTTACCCAATCGAACAGTGCGCTCACTTCGTTTGCCGCCTTGCCCTGGGGCTCGACCTCTTGCGCAGCTTGGCCCGAGATCATGCAACGGCTGAAGGCAACGCGGTCCCCGAACGATGCGTCAGCGACCTGAAGGCCGAAGGACGATACGATCGTCTCAGCCGCCTCTTGGCCGCCTGTCCCTTGGTGCGGTACGCTGTTGAGTACCGCGTAGGCTGTTTTCCCAACCAGCTTGAGCAGCTCCACCGTCTTCGACATCGCGCGAAGATCCATGATGGTCGGCTGACATGGCACGAGGATCAGATCTGCCGCTTTCGCCGCTTCGAGAGCGGTGCTTTCGCTATGCGGCGCGGTGTCGAGGATCACGACGTCAGCGCCCATCGCCTTTGCCTCTTCAAGGACCTTCGTCAGACGTGAGGGCTGGATCGATAGGACAGCCGGCGTCTCGTCTGCGCGGTGATCTTTCCATTCAGCGGCGCTGGCCTGCGGGTCGAGATCCAAGAGGAGCGTGTTCTTGCCGGTCGCGGCGAACGCCGTCGCCAGATGGATCGCTAGGGTCGTCTTCCCGACCCCCCCCTTTTGCGCAATCAGAGCTATTGTCTGCATCGAAAACCCCTCGCCTTCCATGAACGATCGCAACTGTGCACACGTGCGATGATGCGGGCGTACATATGCCAACAGTCGCTCAGTCGCACAAGCGCGAATCCGCACCTGCGCGCTTGTGCACAGGCGCACAGACTCTGCGCTGCTACGTCTGGTTCTTCGGATCCGAAGCTGATCCACGCCCGAGCTCGGTATAGTCGAACGTCCCGTGGGCTGGCTCCGTTTCCTGGCCGGCTCCGCGAGAAGGCCGTCATTCAACGTCCGCCTCTCCCTTGGCGATTTACTCGCCGTGTCTCACGTTCGTCGACACGCCCGGACGGCCGCTTGCTCGCAGAAGCTCGTCGAAGCAGCGTGGGCACGGGCGACGGTGCGACAGCACATTCGTGCGACTGTGCAGCTGTGCGACGGTGCGCCTGTGCGGGAGTGCGAAGGTGCATAGTCACACTTCGCCCGCAGGTTCTGAGCCTGTCGGGGCTATGGCATCATCTGGCTGCGCCAACTCGGGCATTCGTGGGTGCAGGCCGTTAGACGATCGTCCATCAAAACTGTGCAGCTGTCCGATTGTGCAGTTGTGGGTTTGTGCATATGTGCACCGCTGCACTAGCGCATCCGGTTAGAGGTGTGACGATCGGCTGGGCAGGTGTTTGCGGCGTTGGACCGCTTACCTCGACGAGAGAGGTTGTTAAGCGTTCGGTCGTTCGACGACGCCGTTGCAAGTGATGCTCGCTCGCACGGCTGCACTGTCACACCCGCGCGCGGATGCGCTCTCGCGATTGTGCACATGTGCGACTTGGCGGTAAGAACGCTGCTTGTCTTTCGATAGTGAGCCCGGTCATCGGTCCATCACGGGTGCAGGCTTCCTCGTTGACGGCTGAGATCTGAGGGTGCGATGTGGCGTACCGTCGCACCTGTGCACAACTGCGCAGATGCGCAGATGCGCGCTACAGTAGGATGCCGACCATCACCAACAGCAATGCAGCCGCTGAGGTCAGCACCTTCGCTACGCCCAAGACCCGAGCGGGTCGGCCGGTGCGCCGAACCGACCATGTGCGATCTATCCCAGTCCGCACCGCCAATATGCCGTCGACCGCCAAAACGGAGCCAATCACAAACAGCATGAGGGTGAAGACTTTTACGAACTCGCGTCCTGATGTTGGGGCGATCGCGAAGGCAACGACGAGACATACCGTGGCGATGCCGTAAAGCGACGCTCCGGCATCAAGGAGACCCGACACCAGAAGGCGTCGCGGTCGGGTCCATGGGATGGCAAGAAACATCGTTGGCCGTCGGCAGATGTGACATGGCTCGACTGGTGCGCGCGGCGGCCAAGCAGTGAAACCACGGCCGCAGTAGCCGCAGATTGGCGCGGCAGGGGAGGGGGCCGTCGGCATCGATTAACTGGTCGGACCCACTGCGAGCTCCGCGGCAGCTACATCGGCCTGCGTAGCGGCGTCGTAGCAGGCAGGATCGCAAAATAGCATCGGACGGCCTCTACAAGTCATCTGGTGCCCCTCGAGCATGACAGGCCTGTGGGCCAGCCTCTGACACCGGTCGTTGTTCCTCGTCATGAAGCCGCACGGGATAGCGATCGGTTCGCCACGCGTGGCTTCGATCTCGGCCGCGTCCAGCGGCTCTATGACTAAATCGGGGGCAGGATCAAAGAAGTCCCGCTGCTGAATGCGCGCGTGTTTCATGTGGGCACCTGCCGACGATGGGGGAGGGGGCTTTCGAGCGATGCTTTCGCCCGCTTCCTCACCCCCTCTCATCTCTAAAGCCTATTGCCTCGGCGCTGGTGGTGCCATCGGAGGCGCCGGAGACGGTGCCGGTGCGGTCGAACTCGCAGTTGGCTGGGGCAATCGCGTCTGTGCCTGATTGGTCAGCTTGACGAAGGCGTCGAGCATCGCGACCGAGGTGATCTTTCCCATGTCTGTGCTGGTATAAGCACCTCCCAGAGCCCCGACGCCAGCGTTGGTGAGCAGACCGCCCCCAAGGATCGATAGATCCTTCTTGCGGGCCGAGCCTGTGGCGATCGCCTGTTGGATGCCGGTTTTCACCTCGATCAAGGTGAGCATCGTCTGGCTCGATTTGACCTTTTGCTTGAAGCCGAGGCCACCGGGGAACATCGTGCCGAGACCGCCCCCGCTGCCGCCCGCATCGGAATCGGAATAGAGCACCTTGGCTTGCAGTAGGTAATCTGCCGCCTTCAGCGTGGCCTGGTTGTTCGCGCCGGCGACGCTCCCCCCGGCTGCAAGCTGACGCTCGCGCTGTAAGGCGTCGAAACCTTCACCACGATCAACGACCTGGAAGCACCCCGATTGTGCAACCAGAAGCTTCAGGAGAGGGATCGGGTCGACGCGCTGGCTACCGCCGTTCTGTGCTTCTGCCATTCGCATCAGCGCCGCGAGACCTGGGGGAATGCCTTCTGCCGTGCCACCAGCGGCACGCTCCTCCACCAGCGCGATCGTACCGTAGGGTCGTTCGCATCGTGGCACTTGCGTGTTCTCGTCGATCCCGATGCCGCCCTTGCCCGCCTTTTGCGCAAGCGCAGGCGATGTCGATGCTGCGAGCAATGCTATCAATGCCAATTTGCGGTACATGGTAACCCTCCCTGGTTCAGCGAATGTGTATCATAACTTTAAGGTCATCTCAGTGTGTTGTGACTGGGCCGACCTAATTCAAAAAGCCCTTGGCGCCGTCTGCGCGCTCGATCAGCGATCCCCATCGGACCCTTCCGGTTCGGAGGCTCGACGCAGCACCGCCCTCCGATGCAGGATGCCAAGCATCTGTACGAAGTCGGCAATCACGTAGGAGAACTCGTCCGCCACATTCCTCTCGTCCTCGCACTCGGGCGCGATCGAAGCAGCCGCGAGCACGAGATGGGCCGCGGCGATTGGATGGGTTGTCATCAGGTGGAAGGATTGCTCCCGGAAGCTATCTGCTAACTCCGCGTCTGCGAGTGGGGGACGATGATCGTCATGACCCGGTTCGGACTGTGAGAAAGCAAGTGCGGTACTCCTAGGCGCCGCCTCTTTTCCGAGCTGCTCACTGTACGCCATTGCTAGATCCTCCTTGCATACGCTCGCCTCTGAAGAGCGCCTCCCGGATGGCGGCCGCCTCCTCGTCGCCGGCGATCCAGTTCCGGAAGCGAGGATTCCAATGAGCCAATCCTTTGCAAGCGGCCGACAATCGAACGCGGTCACCCTCATCGGCCCCTGCGAGAAAGGCGATACGCCCGTCTGGTAGCTGGCGCTCGAACAGCCCTGGTACGATCTCAATCTTCTGCCCTGCTTTGGAGGATGTCAGGGCGCCTGAAAGCGGGTTATTATTGTCGGGCAGTACGGTGACCGGTTCGATTTCTGGAATCTTCTGCACTGGCTGAAGCTCATCCGCTGGCACCTCCACGAGGACGGCATCTGCAATGGCGGGCTCCTTGACCTCGCTCTCCGATGCTGTTGCGTCGATCATCGTCGAGCTGCGGCTTGCACCAATCTTTTCAGCAATCGTTCGTTCGTCCGCGACATTGCTTGCTGCGAGTTGACGTCCGATGCTCTGCAACGAAGCGGCAGAAACGCCCGTCGAAAAAAGCTTCCCAAAATTCGTGATGCCGCCAAACTCGGTCCACGCCGTTATGAAGTTGTCTGCTTTGTAAATCGGCACGTCGTGGCCAACCTTCGACCGGTCGATCGAACAGTCTGGCGGGATGATGACGTAGGCGGCGATTTTCTCAAACGCCGCATCGTGCCGGTGCGTGACTAGCCACGCTCGTAGGACCTCCCGTTGACGCCGCGCCTGCGCTGTTGGGTTCGGTATATCGATCGGCCGACGCCGGCCTTCGTACCATACCAGCCACTCGTTATGATCGTTCTTGGAGAGGCGGCCTCTATAGTTCTTCACTTCAATTACCGCCGCGGTCTTGGACAGGCGCGAAAGGATCACGTGATCGAACTGCGCAAATCCGCCGATGCCGTCCGGGATCCGTAAATCATGTAAGAGTGCGTGATCCGTGCTTTTATAGAAATGCCGGTCTAAAATATGTGCCGTCGAGCGCTCCCCCTCCAGGCCGCGTTTGCGAGCAAGAGCGTTCTTTTTAGCGCGGTCGGTAAGGTGGTCGAAGTCTGGCGAGTTAATGAAAAGGTTTAGATCGTCGCATTCATGCGTCTTCGTCGATGGCTTCGCGATCATCGTTGCATTCTCTCAACACGGCTAGGTTCTGGATGCGCGCTCATGTCGGAAACGGTCATCCACTCCGCCGAGATCGGCGTCTGGTTCGTGCCATCCCATGCCACCTCGACCTCGCGGCCAGCGTCGGCTTCAAGTGTGGCGATCCGTGCGAGAGCCCCCGCCACGGATCTGCATGCGCCATCGTGGACGCCCGCTCCCGCGGTTATGAACAGCACCGACCGTGGTTTCTCGATCAGCCACCGTCGTAGGGAGATAGGGGGCAGGGTAGGGCAACGTTTCGCGAACCGCCCCGCGTTTTCTTGCAGAAGAGCCAATGCCGACCAGCCAGTCCGCGTATCGGCGCTAGAGCCTAGATCAAGGCGCAAATCTTCTGCGATGCGAGCATAGCTCAAGCCTCGGACGAGGGTCGAAACGTCATGCAGCGTCGCCCCTGGTTGGCCAGCAGCCCCCCAGAGTAGGCCAGAGAGAATGCAGCTTGCGCCGTGGTAGGCGGGTTTGGGGGCCTTCGTAGACCGCAGGATTGCTTCGCTTGCTTGCGCAAGCTCAAGCTCAGATACATGGTCAGCGAAGAAGTCCCAATTACCACGGGATGGATCGAGCAAGATATCCCGGTCCAAGTCGGCGTACAGGCGCGTCAATTGGCTCCCTTCGTCAACGACAGTTAGGCGTTCCTTCCCTGCATGTGCTGAATCCATAAGCTGCTGCAGCACATCGCTTGGGATCGTTTCGCTTGTTCCGCAAAGGATGATGGTCATTGTCTCTCTCACATGTCCAAGCTGAGATTCTTCTGAGGTAGGCCGGGCATCTGGTCCCCGTGACCTGGCATGGCTGGCAGGGAGCTCAGGTCGTCCATGTCGAGCGGGCGCATCCCCAGCTCATCGTCCTTCCGTGTGTCGGGGCGTTTTTGCCGATCCTCGTCGTCCTTGCGATCGAGCGTGACCCCGTCGCGTTCCATCTGCTTCAGATCGGAGTAATCGGTTTCCGACTTGCCCATAGGCGGTAGGTCGTCAGCCGAGGTCAGAGAGGCGTCGAAAACGATCTTCTGGCCATCATCTCGATCCAGCGTCGCTGCTGCTGCGCTGAGCGCGTCGTCTGCGGCTTTCGTATGTCGGCCGGGGCCGTCGATATCGAGGCGTCCCAGGGTTTCGAGCGAGGCCGTCTTGTTGCCGGGATTGCTGTCGAGCTGGCGCTCCAGCTTCTGGAGGTTGTCGATGACCATCGTCAGCTCGAAACGGACGCGGGTAACGGCGACGTTGAAGAGGCGCTGGTTGGACAGATTACGCTCGAAGCTGCGCATGGCGACGATCGCGTCATTGGTCGTGACGCCCTGTGCCATGTGCATGTTCAGGGCGTAGGCCAGATCCATGCGGTGCATCATCCGGTCACCGTTCTCGAGCGTGACCTCATCCTTGTTGGCCAGCTGGACCGTTACCTTCCCGTCCTCGATCCGCGTGATCGTCCCCATCGAGGAGTTGAAGATCCCACGCTCTTTGTCGTTATCGGTCCACCGTATGCGGTCTCCTTCATGGATACGGATCGTCTCCAGGGTCGCGAGCGACATCCGATCCTTGGCGATCATGGGGTCGATGCGCTGTGGGTTGAATTTGATGGCACGCCCGTTCTGGACCACCTCGACCCTGCCGTTGGCGAATGTGCGCCGTACTTCTGCGACACCGCGGCTCAGGCCCAGTTCGGGCATTGCCTGCTGCACCTGAAGCTGCTGCCCCTTCTCATAGGCTTGAGCGTACCGCAGCTCCTCGCGGGTCAGATTGATGTTCTGCAAGACGGTCACGAACAGGCCATCGCCCTTGAGCGTGCCCTCATCTCGCAAGCCCTTCTGGACGGCGTTGTTGATGTCCGCGCGTGTTTCACGACCGGAGGCCAGGATCGTCGTATCAGCACGCTTCTCCGGCGAGAGGTCGAGCCATAGCTCTGCCGCGCGTTCGGCCGGGTCTTCGTGCTCGACTACTTTGTCGCCGAGCACCTTGAGCGCCTGTCCCGCCTTCCCGACGTTGGCGAGCGCCGCGACCGTCCGAAGCTGGTCCGTTTGCTGGCGGAGGTTTTCGTCCATCCGCGCCATGCCAATATTCGCAGCCTGCATCATCGCGAACGCCTTGCCGGCGTCGATTGGGAGCAGCTGCTGCCGATCTCCGACAAGTGCGATGCGCTCGACGCCGAGTGCCTCGGCGATCGTCAGCATTTTCAACATGTCCTGATTAGAAACCATCGACGTCTCGTCGACGACGATGATCGTGTCCTTCAGCTCGTCACGTCGCGCCTGAGCAGCCGGAGTCTGCGGATTATTAGCGTGTTTCTCGTTATGCCAGATGAAGTGGGCGATTGTCTCGGCAGTCACCCCGGCGTCCTGCATCTGGTCGACCGACATCTCGCGGTTTGGGATCGCGTCGGGGCGCGCCATGCCCTCTTTCATGTCGGCGACCATCTTGTTCTGAAAGGCGAGGCCGAGCACCGACTTGCCCTCGGACTCTGCAACACGCGCCACGGCCTGCAGCATCGTCGACTTGCCCGCTCCCGCGATGCCCTGCACGGCGACGATCTTGTCAGGTGAGGACACTATCAGCGTTGCGGCCGCCAGCTGGCCCTCATTCAGGGCATGAGGGGACGCTGCCTGCAGCCTGTCAGGGGCCTCAGAGGGCGCTACAAGCGGCGTCGCCGCGCCTTTGCCTGCCTCTACCCTCTCGAGGATCCTCTCCTCAGTCCCGAGCGACTCCGGCGTCGTCACTGCAGCCACCATCCCGGCGCTGCTGCGGATCTCGCCAGCGAGCAGTTTCCCCTTTTCGGTCAGCTGATCGATGCGCGCCTCGACGTGGTCGATCGTCACCCCTTTCAGGTTGAAGTCGAGGGCCTTCTTGGCGACCTGGTTCTTCTCGAACGCCGCCTCACGCTGGCCCAAAGTTCGGATTGCTGACGCGACGGCGAGCTGAGAGTTGGCTTCCCCGACACTTTGCGCCAGTCGCACGAAGCCACGGTCTACAAGCGGGTCTGGCGAACGCATTAGGTCCGCCACAGTTTCTTTCGCCACCTTCACCGCGTCCGCAATGGCGTGGTAGCTGCGACCGATCGCGCCGGCGTTCTCCCGCTGCTCCATTTTTGCAGCGGCCTTCATCGCGCCTTCTAGCAGCGCCTTGCTATCCCATCCGGCAGCTGCCGCGTCCTTCATCCAGTCGAGCACCAAGCCATCGCGATCTGCGATGTTCAGCTTCGGATCTCGCGTGGTGACCGTGACGCCGTCACGTCCTTTCGGCGAAACGATGCCGAGCTCTGCGGCCTTCTCGAGGATCTGCTCCCGGCGCTGGCTGAACGTCTCCAGCACGTTCTTCGGCACCCCGACGATCTCGAACGTTCCATGCTTACCGGTTGCCACCAGCTGGTAGCCCAACTTCTCCAACTCGTTGCGCAGATGGGCGTGGTAGATCGCTCCGATAACGGTGTTGTTCGCCCAGATCTTGTCGGCGTGAAGCGCGTGCCATTCTCCGTCCGGACCCTTCGTCAGGTTCGATAGAATTGCATGGATGTGGAGCTGCGGGTCGAGCGCTCGGCTCGTGTCGTGTTGGAACAACGCATAGACCAGGTTGCCGGTCTTGACCGCCTCCGTCTTGCCGTCCTTGGTGATCCTAGTTTCAGCGAGGTTTTTCTCGATCCACGCTAACGTCTGCTGGACCGCTTTGGTGTGAGCACCGTCAGGGCCGAGGATACGCTTGTCCCCGGCCACATAGGCCATGAGCGACACAGACTTCGGCGCAGAGAAGGTGAGGTCGTAACCGGGCCGTCGACCTTCCCGCTGGTCGACCTTCTCTCCCGACGGTAGCTCGCCGTGCAGCGCCTTAGAGAACGCCTCCTGACTAACGGGGCCGCTGAGACCGGCCGCGGCCGCGCCTTCGCCGCCCCATAGGCTGACGTCGCCGGCTTTCTCATCGGTGTAATAATCACCAGCGACATAGTCATCCTTGGTGAAATATTTCGCCGCGCCGGAGGCGGATTTAACGGTAGCGATCGAGTGCATCGTTAGAGCCCGATCCCGTCGTCATCCGGAAAGGCATCGCGTGCCTCCCGAACCGACAGGTCTTCCGGCCGCTCTCCGGTCGGCGTGGGGTCGTCACGCGTCCTGTCGTCGCTGCGGGCAGGGGCGCTCTGTCCATTCATCGAGCGGGAGCGATCGTCGCGATCGTCATCGCTCGTGCGCGTATGGTCGGCGGGTGGCCGCGCGTCGGCGCCGCTGACAACAGTGGCTTCGGCCGACACGCCATCCCGGGAATTATCGACCTCACCCTCACTGGGTTGGGAGAGGATATTTGCAGCGAGATTGTTCGCCACGTTGGCCGGTTCGACCTCTTTCTCCGACAGTGCCAGCGATTCCCCACGCCCGCCGTCGTCACCACTACCGTTTGGCTTTCCACCACCTCCGCGAACACCAGCGCCGGGTGCATTCGGATCCTGCGGTTTCCGAGGGATGAAGCCCTCTGCGACCTTGGGGTAGTGCTCCCACTCCAGCTGGATGCGGGCGGCGGGAAAGCCGTCGGGAAATTTGACGAAGCCGTGCATCGACGGAAGGTTCGTGATGTCGTCTGGAATGACCAGCGGCTCGACCTGCTTGCGAGGGGTCAGGGTGGAGGCGTCACGGGTGTTATTGTAGCCGTAGCTATACCCCTCATCCATCTGCCGGATTTCGCGGTTCCCGATGTATTTGGCGCACTGCTCGGCGGTGTCGAGGTCCGCCGCGGCGAGGATCAATTTGGTGCGGGCCAGGGAGGAGAGATTGCGGGCATTTTCTTCGCCGTAAACCTGCACCAGCTTGTCGAACGAGTGCAGCCCGAGGATCATTGCACCGCCGAAGTTTCGGGCTGTCTGCAAGCCGCTTTCGATCGCCGGTAGCCGATGCAGTGCGCCAAGCTCGTCGAACATAAACCAGGTCCGCAGCGACCGAGTTTTCGGCATCGTCATCAGCGAGTGGATCGCGAGGTTGGACCACAGCGTCAGGAGCGCGCGGTTCATCTCCAGATCGGTGTAATTCGAGGTAATGAAGAGGATCGAACCGGGCTTCTTTTCGCCCGTCATCCAATCCTTGATCGAGTAGCTTCGCCCCTCGTCGGGAAGGAAGCGGAGCACCTGCGCGTTGGTGTTGAACACGGCTCGGATGGACTCCGCCATGCGGGCAGCTTCGGGGGCGGTCAGCGGGTCGGCGATCGTCTTGGCGAGGTGCTTGTGGACCTGCTTCAGGTCGGCCGTCATGAGGTTGTCGGCCAGCGCCTGGTTCGACATCATTTTCTTCTCGATGAGCTTCATGCACATTTCGATGAAGAGGGTGCGAGCGGCGAGCGCCCAGAAGGGCTCGGAGGAACCGCCGTCGGACGGGATCAGTGCAGCGGCTGCGGCCGTGAACTCGCTGTAGGTTCTGCAGTCGTTGAAGATCGACCAAGCCGGGCATCGGGCATCCATCGGGTTCAGGATGGTGTCGCGTTCCGGGTCGTAGAATGCCTCTACGTAGGCGCCCGTCAGATCGAACACGACGGCGCTATCTTGCCGCTCCCGGATCTGCGCGATCGTCTTCCGAAGTGCGGTCGTTTTACCTGCGCCGGTCGTACCCAAAAGCAGCGAATGCGACTGCTCAAGGCGATGCGGGTAGGGGATCCCGGCGATGGTGTAAGGGTGGTGGATACCACCTGCCTTTCTCGCCCCGAAGGGCAGCTTCAGGACTTGCTCGGGGGTCTTGTTGGGGAAGAGGCTCTGAGCCTCCTTCACGAACTCGATTTTGTTGTGCTGGACGATCTCGGCGTAAAGCACATTCCGGTCGACCAGCATGGCGCCGCGCTCGTGCCGCTCCTGCACCATGGCTTTGCCGCGTCGCTTGGAAAAGTCGACGTACCAGATGGCCAGCGGCACCGTGATGCACGAGGCGATCATGCACGAACCGATGACCCCACGAACGGCTTTATCCCACGCGCGGGCGACCTCCGGAACGTAGGGAACATAGCCCATGATCGTCCGGTGGAGTGTGTTGTCGGGCATCCGCAGGTCGACCTGCTTCAGGTTGTCGAGCGCGACCCAATTCCACAGGCCCGCCAGGATCCTCATGCAGATCAGCTGGACGTTGTTTTCGTCCAAGGTGATCGAGAGGATGATGACGTAGGAGAGGGCAAATACGCCGAGCCACATCAGGATCGGCAGTTTTGCCCCCTGAAGCCACATCAAGACCTGGGTATTTAGGAGCTGGGAACCGCGCGTGAAGTTGCCCGAGTTACGCGGTAGCTCGCCCCGTGCGGAATGATGCTCCTGAGGTATGGCGCGGCCATCGTTGCGGATGTCACGACGCACGTTCTTGGGGTCATCGCGTGCCATGATACTGCTCCATCCGAAGGTCGGTTTGGGCGATCAAATGGTCGCGCAGCTCAGGGTGGTTTTCGCGGATGATCGCATCGAGTGCGATCTGCGTGAACTCCGTCACTCGGAGATGGCGTTGCTGGCTCTCGGAAAGGATCTGATTGCCCGCGATATACTGCGCGATAGCGAGGCGCAGGACGTCCGCAATGGAACGACCTTGCGCCTCGGCAAGCTCTTCCATTCTCGCAAACTGGAGCGGGTCGAACCGGACGGTTCGCTGGGTGTAAGGGCGTTTCAATCCAACCTCCTAGCAGGGAGGTTGGTGGGCTCTGCGACCACATGGGTATACGCGACAGCGTAGGCCGTTGGCAATCGCTACGTTCTTGAAAACCAAAAAAGCGATCCCAGGCGATCCCGAAAAAGGCGAGGATTTCCGCCATTTTTGAAGCGGGATCGGATGGGATCAAAAACTAGTCGAATGGGATCGCCTATAGAAAGGCTCAAAACCCGCAGAAAACTGCGGAAAAAGGCAAGCGAAGCTTGCGTAGGGTGTGCTCTACTGTAGTCCCGATTCCTCCGTATAGTTCTGGTGCTTCTGGTCTTCCGGACTGGGCTGGGTTCGTCCCCGGTTTCTGCCGGGACCCCAACCGCCGCGAGGCGGAAAGCAGATGCCCGAAGGGCGCTGCGCGCCGGATCTGAGACGCATCGTCAGGTGAGAAATCATTGGATTGCTCCATGATCGTTCTAGTGGGTTTCAGAGCGCCTCAATGACCGGTATATCGATCCCGTTCAGAGCCGATAAGCCGTACCGAAAAGGACACACTATGGCGAAGTCACTGGATGCTGAGCTGGCCGCGATCGCAGCCGAGGAACGCAAGCTCGCCGAGCGCCGTCAGGCGCATCAGGCGAAGGTGCGGGAGGCGGCTGTCGGAGCAGTCGAAAAGGCGGGACTGTTCAAGGTCCCACTCGATCGACTGGAGGGGCTGATGAAGGCGGTGAAGACGCTGGGCGTCGACGAAGTCGAGAAGCGGCTCACGGCGTAAGCCTGAACCGGTTCACGACCATGGTAACGGCGATGGCCGCATGGGGCTGCTACCTCATGCGGCCATTCTGTTTTCGAATGGGATAGAGGCGCAGCCATCTTGAGATTGGCAGGCAAAAAAAGGGACGCGCCAGCCGGTAGGCTGGGCGTCCCTATGGGTCGCTAGGCGCGTTCCGCTGGACCGTCAGGTCCATGCGAGATGGTATTCCCCCTCGGTCGGTTTCAGGGCCGCCATGGTGGTCAGGGCCTCGACGTAGCCGGACATGTGCGGGTCCTCATCGAGCCGTCGGCGAATGCGTGGATCCATGAGCCTTTGCCGAAGCTGCGACATCGGGATCGTCCCGCACGACTCCTCGTCCAGTCCAAGGCTCGCGAGGAGGGCGAAAGCGTTTCCGCTGGCGAGCTCCAATTCCGGAGCGCCATCGGGATTGAGGCCAAGGCCGAGCCGGATGTCGCCGGTCGGTTCCTCCTGCCAAATGCGGACGCGCCGACCGCGAAACTGTGCTTCGTCGATCACCGCAATGACGGCCGGATCGTGGTCGAAGCAGCGGGCGATCGAAGCGAGCGCCAGCGGGCAAACACGGGCTTCGATCTCGAACGACCCGCAGACTGGTTCGCCGTGGATCGGCATGACCATTGGAGCCCCGGTCCGGGCGTTATGCTCGGCGAGTAGATCGCGCAGTGCGCCGAGCTGGTCGGGGGTGATGACGGCAGGTGAGGGGGACAGGATATTGTGTCCGTCGTCGACGCGGAACGTGATGGTCATCTCGACCTCCTTCGTTGAAACCGCGTCTCCCTTTCTCCCTCCTCTCCGGCGATGATTCCGGACCCTTGAAACTAGGTGCGAGCAAAGGGTCGGTGAGGGTGCTGGCGCTTGGCTATTGGGCGCGTCAGCAGCGCCAGGGCGGGCTCGATGCCCGCGCTGGCGCTTCCCCGGCCGAGGCGTAGCAAGGGCGGCCCGACGGGGCCGCTCCGATGCGAGCGAGGCGGCTAGGTCATGCGCCGATCGCAAGCAGCAAAAAGGCCGCCCGGATCACCGAGCGGCCCTTTGTTTTGACGGGACGGAGAGCGTCCAGCCTCCCGCCCTTCTATTTGAGAAAGTTGCTCCAGATGGCGGCAGCGCCGAGCAGTGCGAGCAGGGCTGTTTGCACGCCGAACCAGATGGTCAGCGTCGACCGCGTCGTCTCGATCTTGCTGTCGATGCCCGTGAGCTTCGCCTCAAGTGCCTTGTTTGCCTGACCGACTGCCACGTCCACGTGCTCCTCGATCGCCGCGACTACCGCAGCCGCTTTGTCATCCTCGACATTAGCGTCCTTCAGAGCACGAAACAACAGAACCTGCATAACCGTTCCTCCTTTGTCTTCATGACGGAGATCACCCGTCGGTCGGGGTGGTGAGGGTCAAGGACCGCGTAGCGGCCGCGTCAGCGGCGGTGGGGGTCACGATTTTGCAAAGCAAAATGGTGGGGCCCCGCCGTCCTTGAGGCTCGCCGCACCGGCCGACAGACTGGGACGACTTGAGAGAGAGTTCCCCCCCGCGGCAGCAGCGCCGGGGCGGGCTCGATGCCCGCACTGGTGCTTCGCCGGCCGAGGCGTAGCGAGGGGAGGCCGAAGGGCCGGACCGATGCGAGCGAGCCGGGCGGCGGGCGCGATGAAAAGGGGGGCGCGTGGCCCCCTCAGTCGTCCCAAAGCCAGTCGCTGGTGTCGCTCCATGCCTCCATGCGGTCGGACTCTGCTTGCGCCGCCTGCCTGCATGAGAGCGAGCGCTCGATGTCGTCCAGCTCGACGCCTGCCTCGCGCAACCGCCAGTCATCGCCGCCTGCACGGTCGATCATTTCCTCAACGGTTGCCTTTCCGAGCGCATCCAGATCAACCCGGTCGAGGAAATCCTCGAAGCGCTCGAGCCGACGTTTCAGCGATCCGATCTCGGTGGTGAGGCACTGCGCGCGGCTGCTCAGCTGCGCGTCGTCCATCCGGTCGATACCGAACGGGTCAGGGTCGTAGCCGTAGATTTCCAAGACGTTGTGCACGTGAACCTCCTTCGTCGATGACGAAGTCCTCCCGGTGGTCGGGGTGGCAGGGGTCAAGGACCGCGTAGCGGCCGCGTCAGCGGCGGTGGGGGTCACGATTTTGCGAAGCAAAATGGTGGGGCCCCGCCGTCCTTGAGGCCTGTCGCCCCGGCCGCCACGATGGGACTACAGAGAGACAAATTCCTCCGCGGCAGCAGCGCCGGGGCGGGCTCGATGCCCGCACTGGTGCTTCCCCGGCCGAGGCGTAGCAAGGGGAGGCCGAAGGGCCGGACCGATGCGAGCGAGCGGGGTGCCGGGGCAGGGGTTTCAGGCCCGAAGGGAACGCCAATCGTGCGATCGTCAGCTACCCGCTCGTTCCCCGCGAAAACCACCAAACCTGCCTGCCTCCAACATCGAGCTATCTCGCTCTACTCCGTCCTCCCTCACCGCTGGGCGAGCCGGGTCGGCGCGATCACCGCCGCTCCCGCGAACCTGCGGCAGCGCCATACCGGAAGGGGGAAGGTGACCGGGCGCGCGCTGACCAGGTGCGGCCCGACGGGGCCGTGCCTCAGGCAGCGCGCGCCCGGTCACCTGGCGTGGGGGGGAACGTAGGGGTTTCCCCACAAAAAGAAAGGGGGGAAGA